>NZ_CP056123.1:1200000-2400000 GCF_018219155.1 Moritella sp. 24
TATGTCGATGAAAACCAGTGATGTGATCTTTAAGCAGCGTATTAAAGAACAAATGCAAGATGGCTTCATGCGTAAATCGGTGGCGAATGCCCAAGAGCGTATGTTTACTAATCGTCAATTAGCGGCAGACAAACTTGGTAACTGGGATGAATGGCGTGAAAACGGCATGGCGATCCGTAATCACGTGTTAGACAACCTTGATTACTACTTACATCAATTAAGTGAAAACGTACAGAAGATCGGCGGCCATGTATTTTTTGCTGAGACAGCGCAAGACGCGACTGAGTATATTGAAAGCATTATCAAAGTAAAAAATGCTAAAAAAGTCGTTAAATCGAAATCGATGGTGACCGAAGAGATTGGGTTAAATGAAGTTATTCAGCGTAATAACTGTGAAGTCATTGAAACCGACCTAGGTGAATACATTCTACAAGTGGATGATTGTGATCCACCGTCACATATTGTTGTGCCTGCATTACATAAAAACCGCGAGCAGATCCGTGATGTATTCGAAGACAAGATTGGCTATAAAGGCAGTTCTGATCCTGAAGAAATGACACGCTTTGTACGTGAACACATTCGTCATGACTTTATCGAGGCTGACATTGGCATCACTGGCTGTAACTTTGCAGTTGCGGAATCTGGCTCAATCAGCTTAGTGACGAATGAAGGTAACGCGCGATTAGCAACGTCATTACCAAAAACGCACATTGCGGTAATGGGCATGGAACGTATTGTACCGACATTTGAAGAGTTGGATATTATGGTCAGCTTGTTATGCCGGAGTGCAGTTGGTTTACCATTAACCGGTTATGTGACCGCAATTACAGGCCCAAGAGAATCGAATGATATGGATGGCGCTGAAGAGTTCCATTTAGTGATCTTAGATAATGGGCGTTCAGATATTTTAGCGTCAGAATTTAAATCTATCTTACGCTGTATCCGCTGCGCAGCATGTGTAAATACGTGTCCTGCTTACCGTCATATTGGTGGTCAGTCTTATGGTTCTATCTACTCAGGACCTATCGGTGCAGTCTTGTCACCATTACTGGGTGGTTATGATGATTTCCAAGACTTACCGTATGCTTGCTCATTATGCCAAGGTTGTAATGATGTGTGTCCGGTTAAGATCCCACTGTCTGATTTAATCTTAAAACACCGTGAAAAAATGGTGATTAAGAAGATAACACCATTGAGTGAGCGATTAACGGTATCGGCATTTAACTACCTAAACTCAAGTCCTAAGTTATGGAACTTGAGCATGAAAATTGGTGGTAAAGTTGCGCCTAAAGTGATTAAAGATGGCAAGCTACCAATTAATGTTGGTGCGATTGCAGAATGGACGGAAGCCCGTGATTTACCACAACCGGATGGTGAATCATTCCGTAGCTGGTTTGCTAACCGTGATGGCGCTACTGTTTCTGGCTCAGAACAAGCCGCTGTTACAGGTATAGTAAAAGTTAAATCGACTGCTAACAAGAGTGAGAAATAATCATGCAAGGCAAGATATATAATCGCGATAGTTTTATGGGTTCACTCGCCGCTAAGTTAGGTCGTGAACTGAATACTCAAGGCGTAGTACGTCCATTATTACCGCATAGCCCGCATCATGATGTGATGGCTGAGCTTAGTCAGCAACAACTGGCAGATGTATTTTTAGAATACACCAAGACTAACTTAAATTCGTTGGGTGTTAGCTGTACGAAAGATGAGTTAAATGAAACATTAAGCAGTATTTGTAATGGTTTTGGCGCGGGTAAAGTTATTGTTTCTGGCGATATACGTTTAGCTGAACTGCAAGTTTCCAACAACTTAAAATTGCACTTTAACGATGTATATATGTGGGATGTTGACCAAGCAAATGACATTAACATTAAACACGCCGAGCAAGCGAAAGTGGGTATTGTGTTTGCAGAGCAAGCATTAGCAGAGTCGGGCACTATGGTGTTACACAGTGCTGCGTCACATGGCCGTTCGGTGAGTTTATTACCAGAAACATCGGTATTTCTGATCCCACAAAGCCAAATTGTGCCACGTATGACGCAAGCAGCTAAACAGTTGCACGATAAAGCTCAAGCGGGTGAACGTTTACCGTCTTGTGTTAACTTTATTTCGGGCCCAAGTTCAACGGCAGATATTGAGTTAATTAAGGTTGTGGGTGTACATGGCCCTATTCATGCCGCCTATGTTGTGATTGCAGATATGTAATGACTACATAAGCTAAACAGAGACGAGGTCTGTTTTAATGTTAATGGCACTGTTAATCGCAGTGTCGGTTACATTGTTATAGACCTCGTTATCTGCAGTTGTTTACGTGTATAATTACCAAACCCCTTTCTTTTTAGTAAACCGAGAATTGCATGCCGCAAATTGATGATTTAGTGTTATTTACCCAAGTAATAGAACAAGGTTCGTTTAGTAAAGTTGCCGAGGCGAACAAGGTCACTAAGTCTGTGGTGAGTAAACGTATCAGCCGATTAGAAGAAGATTTAGGTGTGCAGTTAATCTTCAGAACAACCCGTAAATTGACCTTAACCGAAGCCGGTGAAATGTTGTTTTATCGTGCTAAAGGCATTGCCCAAACCGCAAAAAATGCCTTTGATACCGTGAGTAGTTATAGTGAAACGTTAGCTGGTCACATTAAAATGTCAGTACCCACTATCTCGGGTGAGTTATTATTAGCAAGGGCCGTGGCCGAGTTTTGTGAAAAACATCCAGGATTAACCGTCGATATGTCAATGAATAATGATTTCGTTGATTTAGTGGCGGATGGTTATGATTTGGTGATCCGAACAGGCCATTTAGAAGATTCAAGTTTGATTGCGCGTCATATCTTTAATTCTCGTTGGATGATATGCGCAAGCCCTGAGTATTTAGCACAACAAGGCGAACCGCAATTTCCTGAGCAGTTAGCCCCGTATAATTGCCTTGGTTATACCTGCCAAACCAGCGGTGCTTTTAATTGGTTATTCACACGTGATGATGCACCGTACAATGTCAAAGTATCCGGTAATTTTAGTTCGAATAATGCAGTGGCGTTAAAGCAAGTCGCGATAGCAGGGAAGGGACTGGCCTATCTACCAAAATGTCTTATCTACAATGAATTAAGTAACGGAAAGTTGGTGGAAGTGCTGTCACAGCAAACGGCGAAAGTAATTGGTATTTATGCTGTGTATCCGTATACCCGTAAACCAGCCAAAAAAGTACAGCTGCTGATTGAACATATACGTAGTAGTTATTTGGAAATGAAAGAGAACTTTTAAATAGCAGGTATCGATCCATAACGCGTAATTTATATTATAGACCGATGACCTAATCAAAATGGAGTAATAGAGCAGGTAGTGACTACGCTAAATTATCCATATTGTTTTTTTTCTGTCTTCTTAGCATTCCCATGCTTAAAACACCTAGCCCTAAGAACGCTACAGTTGTTGGTTCTGGCACATGTGTAATAATTTCTTCTACTTTCACATCAACAAAAGCATTGGTAAATGAAACCGCTCTATTACCTCCGGCTCGAAGTTCTTTTAAATCCCATGCTGCACCACCAGTATTAAGTGCTAAATCAACGTAATCAGCAAGTGAATTAACAAACCCCCCATATGCCGTTGCACCTAAACAGGTGGTAAATCCTCCGGAACCATCTGCTTTATAACCTTTTGTAGCGCTCATACCAAGTGCTTTAGTACCGTCACCACATTTAAAAGATACATCAATAACAGCGTTAAGTAATGCATTGTTGCGGGATAAATTTGCAATAACACTTGCTTGAGGAGTATTCCCATCGCTATCTTCATCGGTGACTAAGATTAGATTTTTAACTGCACCAGCTGTGTATCCATAGTTATTTAAAGCATAGTTGATAGCTTGGAAACCATTCTCATGACTACCACTGGTATTTAATGACCCCGCGGCTGCACCGAATTGACCTGCAGTGCCAAAGTCCCCGCCCCCGACAAGATGCTTATGTCCAGGTCTATGCCCACCATTGCCACCAAAGCCTGTTAAGCCATAGGTAGCACTAAACGCATCTACACCTGCTGCAGTTAATAACGCAGCATTCAAACTTGTAATCATACTTGGTAACCAAGCGTGCTCACCACCCATTGAACCGGATTCATCTACAACAGCGACGATATTCGTATTAATTGGGGTTGCCAGTGCTGGTGTTACCATCACGGCCATTGTCGATAATGTGACTGTTGATAATATGCTTTTAAATACTTTATTATGTTTCATTAGGTTTATCCTTGATACAATTTTATAAAGTTAACGTGAGTTTTTATTTACTAGCACTTAGCATCTTGCATCGCTTATGCCACCTTGTATTTTGTGTTTAAAATCAGAATAGTAGTTTTTATCGATAAGCTGTTTATGACGATGGTGTAAAAATCACCGACAGTTTTTTTGAGGTATTCAGTATCGTAGGTGATGGGGCTGATTAGCGTTAACCCTGTACTTCAACGTCATCTTGATATCATTAACTGCACTTTTAGCTAAATTTTAGGTGAAAATATTGCTTATTGTATTACAATCCAGTTCCTTTTTTTGTAATGCGAACCTTTCATGATTGATTTCTCTATTTTACCCGTGTACTTAACTGCTGTTGTGGCGTTATTGCTGATCCCTGGCCCTGATATGCTATTAATTGCGAGCTCAAGCTTAAGTTATGGCCGCAAGGTGGGATTGTTTGCCAGTTTAGGTAATGCAACATCAGGCATTATTTTAACGTTATTAGCGGCAATGGGTGTGTCTGCGATGATCGCCATGAGCCCGATGGCGCTTAAAGCGCTGCACTTTTTGGGTGGTTTGTATTTATTAAAAATGGGTTGGGATTGTTTACGTACAAATTCGGTTGTTGCACCTGAAGTGGATCAAACAAGTAAAATGGCACGTTCACTGTACCGCAAGGCCGTATTTAGTAATCTATTAAACCCAAAAGCCTTGTTGTTCTTTGTGTTGTTCTTGCCGCAGTTTGTATCATCAAATATTGAGACGTCATCGGGTGAACAAATGCTAGCCCTTGGTTTATTACTTAATGTATTAGGTTTGTTGTTTAACTTATTACTTGTGGTTACAGTGGGTACTTTAGGTAAATCATTATTAACTAATGAACGTTTCCATATCTACCAACATAAGATCATGGGTTCTGTATTTGTATTACTTGGCGCGTGGTTGTTATTTTCGCAAGTACCTGCTGCAGTTGTTTAAAGTCAGTTGATGATATAAAGGTCTACAGTAATATAAAGTAGGCTAACTTGATTGCATGGATGCAGTCAGTCCCAGTGTTAAATAAGCCCTAATATAAAATATCCTCCTTTTCGTTTCTTTTCCCAATCAGACTACGTGATTTACATCACATTAGATGCTATACTCCGCCAACTTAAAATTCAGTAATCTATATTTAGTCCATTTTTTGGACAGGAGCGTTCCCTATCATTAGCACAGCAAATATTACAATGCAGTTCGGTGCCAAGCCACTTTTCGAAAATATCTCAGTTAAGTTCGGTGGCGGTAACCGTTACGGTTTAATCGGTGCTAACGGTTGTGGTAAATCAACATTCATGAAAATCCTAGGTGGCGATTTAGATCAAAGCTCTGGTAACGTGAAGCTTGATGAGAACGAACGTCTAGGTAAATTACGTCAGGATCAATTCGCATTCGAAACGAACACTGTAATTGATACAGTAATCATGGGCCACGCAGAAATGTGGGCAGTGAAAGAAGAGCGTGATGCAATTTATGCTAACCCTGATATGTCTGAAGCAGATGGTATGCGTGTTGGCGATCTAGAAAGTGAATTTGCAGAGATGGATGGCTACACAGCTGAATCTCGTGCGGGTGAACTACTAATCGGTGTTGGTATCCCTGTAGAGCAGCATTACGGCCTAATGAGCGAAGTTGCTCCAGGTTGGAAACTACGTGTACTACTAGCACAAGCACTATTCTCTGATCCAGATATCTTACTACTTGACGAACCAACGAATAACTTGGATATCGCAACGATTGACTGGTTAGAAGAAACACTAAATGCACGTCAAAGTACAATGGTAATCATCTCGCATGATCGCCATTTCTTAAACAGTGTTTGTACTCACATGGCTGACCTTGATTTCGGTGAACTACGCGTTTACCCAGGTAACTATGATGATTACATGTTTGCTGCTGCACTAGCACGTGAACAACTGCTAACAAGTAACTCGAAAAAAGAAGCACAAATGGCAGAGCTTAAAGCATTCGTTGCTCGTTTCTCTGCAAACGCATCGAAAGCAAAACAAGCATCATCACGTGCTAAACGTCTTGATAAAATTGAACTTGATGAAGTTAAAGTATCTAGCCGTCAAACGCCATTTATTCGTTTCGAGCAAGAAAAACAGCTTTACCGTAACGCATTAGAAATTCAAGGTCTAACAAAAGGCTTTGATGAAGGTCCGTTATTCTCTAACTTCAAGAGTATGGTTGAAGTTGGCGAGCGTATCGCAATTATCGGTACCAATGGTGTTGGTAAAACGACATTAATGCGTATGTTAGCAGACGAACTTACTCCAGATGCGGGTGAGTACAAATGGTCTGAAAACGTAAACATCGCTTATTATGCACAGGATCACGAAGCATTATTCGAAGAAGATCTAACGCTAATGGAATGGATGAACCAGTGGAAAGAAAAAGGCGATGACGATCAAACTGTTCGTGGTTTCCTAGGTCGTTTACTGTTCTCTAATGATGACATTAGCAAGAAAGTAAGTGTTCTTTCTGGTGGTGAAAAAGGCCGTATGCTTTACGGTAAATTAATGATGCAACGTCCAAACGTATTATTAATGGATGAACCAACTAACCACATGGATATGGAATCAATCGAAGCATTGAACATGTCTCTTGAGAAATATGAAGGTACTTTACTGTTCATCTCTCATGACCGTGAGTTCGTATCTACAGTTGCTACACGTATCTGGGATATTACGCCAAACGGCATCGTTGATTTTGACGGTACTTACGAAGAATACATCGCAAGCAAATAATAAGCACTAACCGAGTAATCGGAGCTTGTTTTTAGTGAGTGAGTCGTTGAGTTATAAATAACTTAGCGAGTAAAGAGGCCATCATATTATGTGATGGCCTTTTTTGTACCTGGCTATATATCTATTATAAAGGCGAATTAATTTGAGCTTTAATATTACGGTTTTGTTGTACAAACACCCTGATGTGGTCGTAAGTTAAATTGAACATAAATGCATAAATAGTAATAAAAATAGTAACGCTCAGGTCCATGATAAAGGCTTGCCAAATACCCACATTTAAAAGGTAAGCCATTACGGGAATGGTGAAAAATAACAAACCAGCTTCAAACAGAATAACGTGAATGATACGCAGTGAAAATGAGCGCTTATCCTTGTCTCCAGTGGCAAATCGGTCAAAGAACCAATTGAAGCAATAGTTCCATATCATAGCAATGGTTGCGACAACGAGCATTGTTCCTGATAGTGAGTTAATATCGTGATCTGTAAATACAGCCAAACCTGTAATTGATAGGATCAAAGCTAATACTTCAAATAATACGGCATGAAAAACTCTTTCTAACGTACTCATAAACTTCTCCAATAAAACATTGCTAATACATAATTAAGTGGCAATTATGGCAGCGGAAATGAATAGATAAAGTTAACAGCTATCACGAATGGTGATAGTCTAAGGAAAATCTCTTCAGTCATAGAGTTGCTATGTATAGCTTT
The DNA here is from genome assembly GCF_018219155.1 of Moritella sp. 24. Taxonomy (NCBI): domain Bacteria; kingdom Pseudomonadati; phylum Pseudomonadota; class Gammaproteobacteria; order Alteromonadales; family Moritellaceae; genus Moritella; species Moritella sp. 24. The sequence goes on from NZ_CP056123.1 coordinate 1,207,731, forward strand.
GAACAATTAAAGGTTTTTGTCACCGTATGTGAAAGTGGCTCCTTTTCGGCAGCGGCACGTAAATTGAAACGTGCACAGTCAGGCGTAAGCCAAGCGATTTCAAATCTAGAGATCGCAATCAATCAGCCATTATTTAGTCGCGAAAAAAATACGCCAGCGTTAACTGAAAACGGCAAAGCACTATTACCGATAGCTAAATCATTACTGCATCAACAGAGATATTTTGATCAGAAGGTCGAGGCTTTAGCCAAAGAGTATGAGCATGAGTTGGTGATTGCGATAGATGAGAGTTTAATGAGTGATGATTTTTTACAAATACTGGTACCGCTAGCAAACCAGTTTCCGATCACTAATTTTGAAATAATCACCGCTTCAACGTTTGATATTGAAGAGTTAGTTCGCTCTGGACAAGCCCAAGTAGGCATCGTTTACGCTGATGGTGAACTGAAAGTTGATATGGACTTTTTTCTGCTTGGCCAAGCTCGCTTTCTTACAATCTCATCGCCCGAGCATGCGTTAGCTCAGCTATCTATAGTTCAAGATGCCGATTTAAAAGGGTATCGTCAATGTGTGCATCGCAGTGCCAAACAAAAGGAACTTTGGTTTAGTTACGGCATTAGCGCGATGATTTGGTATGCGAATTCGCATCAAGTACTTGTTGGACTTGTACAGCAAGGTATTGGCTGGGCTAACGTCCCAGAACTGCGAGTCAAAGAGGGTATTAAACAAGGTAAAATAATCTCTTTACCTGTTGCTCACGAATATCATGGCTGGTTAACTTCTGTTGGCTGTCTCGTTTCTCGAAGTCATGCTGGAGGGCCTGTATTAGAAAGCTTGATTGAGTTGTTACAGCGTTATCATTTTAATGATGAACGCTGGGAATTAAGCGATAAATGAGAACTCGTTGTGGCGTTAACAGTTGTTAGTCAGATCAAACTGGGAGCTATAGAAAGTATTAGGGATATGCTGATAAAACCTAAGTAAGGCTACTCAGGTTTTTATTTACATAAATGTACTATGAATCAAATCAGCAGGGCGCTAGTCGCTACTTTTCTTCCACAGTCCAATAGATAACAACTTCTTGCTTACCCCACTGTCTTGCTTTTTTAACATCGTTACCCATGTAGATATCGATTTTCTTTTCCCAGCGCTTATTCATCTTATCTAGTACTCTGTATGTACCGTCAAATCCTTCGATTCTCACTTCTTGATTGTGAGTAAGCCCCATCTTGAGTAGGTCTCTCGATACTGCAATTGATTTCATACCCGGCTCAAGTATATCGCCCCAAGCCGCAAGATTTGGCGTAGAATCTGTTTCGCCAACACTTGAGGTATATGCGCTAGCAGTTACTTTTAGGGATTGCTCTCCACCGCTGCACCCGAATAGTGAAGTGATGGCTAGTGCAGCGATAAGGTGAAAACGAAATTTCATAATAGTTTAGTCCTTTAATTTATTAATATTTATTGGTGTTTATTACTATTTTGTCATCGATATAATGCTGATAACAGCACAATGTAGCAAGTGTACAGTACCGCTTTGTTTTTTCCACTCACTATCTTGTAACTGATTATTTATCATTAAAAATTGTTCTCGTTAATATGTCATCGTGAATAATTTACGGGTACAAAACGGCTTAATATCAAAGATAAACAAGCGATCGCAGCTCCAGCGTAAAATACTAATGATGGATTTTGTAACCAAATAAGGCCGAAAATAACGGGGATAACTACTGCGGCAATATGATTAATTGAGAAACTAACGCCCATGCTGCCTGCGATATCTTTCGGGTCGGCAATCTTCTGGAAATAGGTTTTTAATGCAATAGCAATGGCAAAAAACAGGTGGTCAACAATATACAGTACGGCAGCCAACTCAGCTGACTCCACCAAAGCATAACCAATAAACACAAAAATAAGTCCGGTATATTCGAATGTTAACGCGCGACGCTCACCCACTCGGCCAATCCATGCGCCAATTTTAGGCCCTAAATACAGATTAATGACATGATTGAGCATGAATAGTGCGGTGATTTCAGATACACCGTAACCGAATTTTTCGACCATAAGGAAGCTTGCGAAGACCACAAATATTTGTCGGCGCGCACCCGATAAAAAAGTCAGTAAGTAGTACAAACTGTAGCGTTTACGTAAGATGAGTTTTTTGTGTTGTACATGGGTGTTTTGGGTTTTAGGTTTATGGGTTGCGAGCCAAGCGGTGATCGCTAATCCAAGTAATCCACAGACCATATATACAGTGATGTAATCGGCATCGAGCACGGTGAACGCCAGCCAAATACCTGCAAAGGTAAAGAGGGCTGCAAATGATTTAACTGCGAGTAACCGACCTAATAGTGCAGGGGCTTCAGCTTTACTGAACCATTGCAGGCTTAATGATTGGTTGATGGTTTCGTAGTAATGAAAGCCCACAGACATCAGTACGGTTGTGGCATACAAGCCATAAACAGAAGGGAAGAATCCTGTTATCGCCACGCCAATCGAGAGTAAGGATAAGGCTATAATGGCAAATACTTGTTCCTTTAGTATCAGCAATACAAACGCAGCTGTGAAAGCAAGTAATCCAGGGATCTCACGTATCGATTGTAAGGTGCCAATTTCAGCGCCGGTAAATGCGGCATTCTCGATGGCAAAATTATTTAACAGTGCATTCCATGCTGAAAAGGTCATCGACATAACGATACCAGCAAGGGCGAGGAAAACAAATGGACTGTCTTTAGACAAGGATGTAGAGAGTGATTTAGATAACTTTTTCATGGTGATGACGGCTAATGGGCTAGGGGATGGTTAGATTAGCATTCTTGGTGTGAAAATAAAAAGGCTATCACGTTGAAATGATGGCCTTTATTCGGAGAATGGCACCCTAATGGAGGTTGTTGCAATGACAATTAAAGTTAAAGTGGAACAACTTGGTGCAACAAAATCATAGAAAAGAGCAAGAATGAGTAATGGTAACTCTGTGAAATAATCGAGGGCTACTTGTCTTGAAAACACCGATACACAGATATTTACGAAGAATAATAAACTCTGATAAGGCCTTTTATCGGTTGTAATATCATGAAACAAAACACCTTTTCAAATCAATTATTTGGGGAGGAAAGGGTTGTTATTCAGACTATAATTAAAGCTGGTAATAGAGGACGTTGATGCTTAACACTTGGTTGATAAAATTATAACGATTGGCCTTTTTAAAATTAAATAATCATCTTAACTATATCCTTTTTCATCACGCGGAGGCAAAGGTACCATTTTGGTAGGTGAAACGTTAGGCGATCTTTTGACAAAGAGACAGCTTAGTTTTTTAAATAACTAAAAATATCAAGGAGAGTGGCAATGAATATCAAAATTATATTAATGTTTGTCATATCTATCTGTTTAGGTGTGTCTTTCAGTATATCGGCTAAAACTTATTTCGTAGCTCCTTATGGGAGCGATGTTAATTCTGGTACTGCTGATAGTCCATTTTATAGTGTTAACTATGCTATTAAAAAGTTGAAACCGGGTGATACTCTCTATTTGTACGGTGGAATCTATTATGAATCTGTGGAAGTTGAAGTTAGTGGTACCGAAGCTGCACCTATTTTAATTTCTTCTGTTGTTGGTGAGACTGCAGTCATTGATTCTGGCCATCAGGAATTTCGGGAGCCGGGCAACAAGGATTGGGAATTGGTCAATGCTGAACTTGGTGAATATCGCTCTTTGAGAAAGTGTAAAAGCAAAGATATTTACGGCTATGTATTAGGGATTCCAGGTTATGTGAATGAGAGGGTAAAACTTGTTCCATATGAAGAAGAGGATCATTTTCGTGCAACGACAGATAAATATGACGGTAGCAGAAGTGAGTTTTACGTTGGCCCCGGCACGATGGAAATAATGGACCGATGCCATATTCGCTTATCTAAAACAGAAGCGATGCGTAAAGCAGAGGCTCTCTATGTCCAGGTTTTTGAAACTGAAAATGCCGATCCGAGCAATTATCAAATTATCTTATCTCAAGAGTCTAATACGTTAGAAGTTAAGGGGAATTATCTAACTTTTAAGAACCTTACTATTAATCAAGCTAAAGATAGTATCGATATTGATGATGGTGCACACCATGTCACATTCGATGGTATAACCGCATGGATGGGTAATACTACAATCTCGACTACTGATACTGATGTACATCACATTACTATCACCAACTCACAGATACTCGGTGATGATCCATACTGGATTTTTTGGAGTGATATGAAAGATGATCCTGTCCCGGCAACGCGCGCCCGAGGAACATCTATTAACTTGAAAGGGGGCTCAAAATATTGGTTTATTTCCTGGAATTTGATTCGAGGTTCAGGCCAGGATTTGATCGGTACCAGTAACGGCGAAGACAGGATATTTATACATCATAATCGTATCGAAAACTGTGGCGATGATGCCTTTGAGATCGAAGGCGTTAAAAAATATGGTGGAACAGCCGATATTGGTCAGATTGTGATTCATGACAACCTTATCATAAATTGCCTAGTCGCGGTGGCGATTGGGCAGGATACGGAAAAAATGACAGGCCCTTTGCTCTTTTACCGAAATGTAGTTATTTTGCTTCGTGACCACCCAGTTAATCGTAAGTCCGGAATAAATTCATGGAACGGAGGGGGGCAGTTTGGTTATGGAAAAATGTTTAAGCAAGCTGGTAGCGACTATGCTACGAGAAATGCTCACTATTATCATAATACGTTAGTGATGCTTAATTCAGATGATGGTATTGTCCCGATTCCAAGGTTCCCTGATGGGAGTACCTTTGCTAATAATATAGTGGTGATGGTTAACGGTGAAATTATAGAGTCCTATAATCTGGGTAAAGACCAACTTATAGACGCGAACCTATATTGGAAAGTTAATACTCAAGACAATGAACCTTTGCTGGATGGTGAGGACACTGTAGGTGATTTATCTCTTACTGGGGTAGAGGAGAATAGTATTGGTAATACGCCAAAGCGTGGCTCCGATCCTAATTTTACTAACTTTACTCTTAATATTGTTGATAATTCTGAAGATTATTGGGAATTGAAGCCTATATCAGAGGTATTTGGCTTTGGTGACTTTATTCTCAGGGACGCGAGTCCGGCCAAGGGGAAATCTAAAATGGTGACCTGTCGAAATATCAGTGGTACCGACGAAAACGGGGTCAGTATTTGTAACGATGGAGTCTTAGTCGGTTCGAAAATGGGGGAGGACATTGGTGCCATTCCTTATACGGCTTCACCCAGTGATTACGCTATGTTTCCATTTGTAGTCACTGCACCGATCAGCATGGTCTCAGCAGGTGTGGACCAGTCCATTATGATGCCTGATTCAGCTATTCTGATGGGCAGTGTTTCTGACGACGCATTAACGATGACCTGGACCCAAATTAGTGGAGAAGGAGACGCTACATTTACCGATACTAGCGAACCTCAGACCAAGGTATCATTCTCTGCTGAGGGAGGTTATACGCTGCGCCTTACAGCCAGTGATGGGGAAATACAGAGTTTTGATGATGTTGTCATTACAGTTACTCAAGAAGGCTCTCAAGTTTTGAGCCGACGTATTGAAGCCAGTAAGGATGATGCAGAAGAGAGATCTGATGGAAGGGTAAAAAGGACCAGCAGCGATTTAGAACTAGTTTATGAAAAGACGGTTCAGATAGTTGGTATGCGCTTTAATCGCATCGATATTCCGCAAGGTGCTACCATTGTTAATGCTTACATTCAGTTTCAAGCAGAAGAGAAGGACTCTGTAGAGACTGCTCTCACTATTCAGGGAGAGCTATCAGATAATGCAGGGACTTTTCAGAGCGAAGATGGAGATATATCGTCACGTCCACGTACAACTGCATCGGTTAACTGGAACCCTGATGCCTGGGGAACGGTTGGCGAGGCGGATAATAAACAAAAAACGTCTGATATCAGTATATTAATTACTGAAGTTACCGATCAAACTGGATGGGTAAGTGGTAATTCACTGGTTATCATTATAACAGGGACTGGCAAACGGGTAGCGGAAGCGTACGATGCAGACCAGAATGGTGCACCGCTGCTATATATAGAGTATTCCTACATTCCGCGGGTAACAAGCCAGCGATAGTTTTGGCAGGTTCGGATCAGTCAATAAGTATGGTTGATTCAGCCATCGTGGAGCCGTGTTTCTGAATTAACACTTAATTAAACGGTGAGGCCTGATATCGTCAGGCTTCTTAATTGGAATCTCAAGAAAAATCATTTAAATCAGCAGATTAATCCTATTTTTTTCATTGATTCTGTTTTCTCCTAGCGGAATGATTTTTGCTGTATTCATTGCTGTATTCATTGCTGTATTCATTGCTGTGATATACTCATATATGAATTTTTACGAGTAAGATCTAAACTGGCACGAACAAATTAGAATAAATTATTCTTAGAACTCGCGCCAGATTGCATGTTTAACTTCAAGTAAGACTTGTTCTAATGGTTGGTTAGCATCAATATTCACAATTCGTGTAGGTGCTGGATACTGTAGGTTGTCGATAGCGTTTACTCGTCGCTTGCACTCCTCAAGACTGATGTCTGATTTTCGCTTTGTCGCAACAGCGGATGAAACATTAAGCTTGATCACAACATCAGGAAGGTAAATTTCTGCCTCACGGTAAGGTTGACTCTCCCATACTGCAATCGCACGAAGTATCTGCCACCGATGATTTAACCATGCGCTGAGCAGAGGTCCATCGTTGAATCCCATCATCTGGTTTTGCGGATAGCGGTCACAGAGTACAACCATTCCACGGTTGCGAGCTGCTGTTGCTTGTCGGAGCTTGCGGCGCTTCTCAATGCTTAAGGTGACAGCCCAGATCGCTTTTGGTAACATCTTGAATAATGATGGCTGGACGCTTTTGTAATCCATGGATGTATCAACTTGATCCCGAGCAGAGCCATTCACAGGTACTTTATGCAAGAGTTTAGCAGCCAGCTTTAATGGCCAACGTAGTAGAGAGCTTGAACCATTCCCGCTGCCAAAATAAAGAGGAATGACATCAACCTTCCAAGATAGCCATTTTGTAATAGCCTGTACCTGTGTCGATTTACCTGAACCATCACATCCCATCAGCGCAATAAGCAGACCGCCACTTGCACTTATTCGACGCAGTGGAACGGGGGCATGAATATACCGCTTGTTGACGCCCCCGCATAACCAATACAGCTCACGTACCGTTCTACGCCATCTAGCATATAGGGGGGAATAAGTTCTGAAAAGTTGAATAGTCTGTTTTGCACTCTTTTGAAAGCGAAGAATCTGCTTAAGCGATGGGGTAGGTGTCGTAATAATGTCTTCTATTTGTGCAGCTGCCTCTTTTCCTATCAAGGTATCAGTCAGCTCAATCATACATGAAGGAGAAATACGTTCATTCAACCATTGAAACTCCCTTAGCCTATCGGAGCTAAAATAGTGTCTACCTAACTTATCAAGAATCCAGTCTCTGGCTCGGAGCTTCATTACGGATCGCACTATGAGAAGAAGCATTTCCATATTGGGCTCAACTACATATACATTTTCCTCCTCATCGTACTGCCGGCTGGCAAGAATTTGATGCTCCCAGGGTAGTCGGTATCCTTTAAGATGCGGTTCACCACAAATCAGTTGGTAATGAAGATGTAAATGAACCATTTTTCCAGTGATATTATCAACCGCCAAATAGTCTGCTACCGCTGGATATCCATGCGTTGCCATCGCATTAAAAAGCTTGAATCCGGAATCAAACAGGACTTTATTCAGTTCACTGGTTTTGCCTTTTTCGACCAAAACATCGAGATCAGTAATGCCAAGTAGTCCTTCTCGCAAGTGCTCATTACTCTTCCAGTGGCAATAGAAGATATCCAATCGTTCCATTTCACGGAAGAACTTTGTGATTACATCCAGTCCATAAATGGTTTCCAAATCAAAATTTCTGATATACATTTTCTATTGGTTCCTATTATTTATATGAATGCCAAAATGGATTGGCCTTAACGTTTATCTGCGTTGTACTTCACTCATAAAATAATTTAGTCATTCAGCGTATATTCCACATATATCAACGGTGCACCATATTGGTCACCATCATACGATTCCGCTATCCGTTCACCTGTCCCTGTTATAATGATAACCAGTGAATTACCACTTACCCATCCACTCTGGCCTGTGACTTCAGTAATTAATGTACTGATATCAGACGTTTTTTGTTTATGATTCGCCTCGCCAACCGTTCCCCAAGAATCAGGAGCCCAGGCCACCAATGCCGTAGTAAGTGGACGTGACGATATGTTTCCGCTTTCTTTCAGGAAAGTCCCTGCATTTTCTGAACGCTCTCCCTGAATAGTGAGCGCTGTATCTACAGATTTCACCTCGTCTGTCTGGAACTGAATGTAAGCATTAACAATGGTTGCACCTTGCGGAATGCTGATATTATTGAAACGCATTCCGATTATCTGATTCGATCCGTCATAGACGAGTTCTAAATCGCTGCTGGTCCTTTTTACCCGTCCATCAGCTTTCTCTTCTGCATCATCGGTACTAGCCTCAATACGTTGGCTCAAAACTTGGATACCTTCTTGGGTAACTGTAATGGCAACATCGTCAAAATCCTGTAGTTCCCCGTCACTGGCTGTAAGGCGCAGCACATAATCTCCTGCCATAGAAAACGAAGCAGTGGTCTGCGGCCCATTGGTCTCGGTAAAGGTAACGTCTCCTTCACCGCTGATTTTACTCCAGCTCATTGTTAGTGTGTTGTCCGGAATTTCATCGTCAGAAACACTACCTTCTAGTATGGCTGAATTAGGTATAATTATTAACTGATCCGGACCAGCCGAAACTATCGGTGGCTCGTTACCCGGAGTATAGGAATACTCTACATATAGCAGCGGTGATCCATCTTGTTCACCGTTATATGATTCGGCTACCCGTTCACCTGTTCCTGTAATGATAATCGCAAGTGAATTTCCGCTTGCCCATCCATCTTGGTTGATAATTTCAGTAATTATTGGCTGAATATTAGAGGTTTTCTGATTTATCCCTGCCTCTCCAACAAACAACCATGGGTCTGGGTTCCAAGCTACTGATGCTGTAGTACGCGGCCGTGATGAGATGTTTCCGTAATCTTTCAAAAATAACTCTGCATTATCTGAGCGCTCTCCCTGAATAATGAGAGATGTCTCTACAGACTTCACTTCATCGGTCTGGAACTGGATATAAGCATTAACAATGGTTGCTCCTTGCGGAATATTTATATTATTGAAACGTAATCCAACAGTCTGATCAGAGCCATCGTAGACGAGTTCTAAATCACTGCTGGTTGTTCTTACCTTTCCTGTATCTAGTTCTTCTGCATCATCAGAACTGACTTCGATACGCCGGCTCAAAACATAGACGCCGTCCTGGATGGCTACACTGATAGTCACATCATCAAAACTCTGCAGCTCTCCGTCACTGGCTGTAAGGCGCAACACGTAATCTCCCGCCATAGAGAACGAAACCATAGCTTGTGGATCGTTGGCATCGGTAAAGGTAGCATCTCCTTCTCCACTAATGCTAGTCCAGCTAATAGTTAATGTGCCGTCGGGAAGCCCGTCGTCAGAAACACTGCCTGTCAGAGTCGCTGAATGAGGCATGGTTATTGACTGATCTGCACCTGCCGTGCTCACTGGAGACTCGTTACCGATTGTGAAGGGAGGTAGTTCCAGCTCGTATACCATACCGTCATTTTCATTTGGATCACTGTCATTATCCACACCGCGTGCAGTTAAAAATAAACTGTTTACAGCAGAGTCTAGGCTGCTAGGTGCAATTGTCAGCCCGGATGGTTTTTTAGCGTCAATGATAGAAATATCAATGGAGCGAACTAGCTGGCCGTCTATGGTAGTCTGTATTATTAAGTCTCTGGGAGTTCCTACAATATATAGATTATTTGTAGTTATATCGTAATGGATACCTTCTGGGTTTATTATCCCTAAACTACTGGTATTAAAGCTAGTAACCTGATCATCGACGGCTACACCGTCGAATAAACCGTTAGCTCCAGGAGCAACTCTGTAGACCGTATCGGTTACCCCGTCCACTATAAACAGAGAACTCAAGCCATAGCTCACATCCTCTGGATCACTACTGTTAAAATCGCTTGTAGAAAACGACGTTACAATGTCATCAGATGTAAGACAAACACCATCGTTCCCTGGATCTATTTCATAAACTGTTTTCGTACCTGTATCATCTGAAATAAAGCAATGTTGATTCGAAGTGTTGATTGTTATACCGGTAGGCTCATCAGAAAATGAAATTGTTGAATAGCTATCGAGTAGGCTACCGCTGTTGCGGTCTATTTTAAATACGTTTACCTTTGAGTTGGGAAAAATAGCCATCTCATTGATTTCAGAGTCTGTAATTAACAAGCTATCTTCTGATGGTAAATAAACAATGCCCGCAGTATCGGGGCTAGGATAATTAGAAGTGTCAAATGCTTGAATGAGATTAGCCTCAACTTCATTCGCCATCAGATACAGAGGAGCTAACATTAGCGATATGCTAGTTAGTGCGATAGTTACAACGTAAAATGGAACACTAACCCTAGTTGACATACTCACTATTTTATTGATAAACATATTGTGACGCCTTTCATTATTGTTATCTCTTCAATAAGAATGCATAAAGATAATAGTTTTTAGATGGCACTTCTCATAAATATAGTTCAGATTTTGACAGTAAATTTGTGATTACCTCAAATAACGTACTCATTCATAATATTTAACAATAAAAATTTAGCTCCCTAAGTTAATTTATTGATGTATTCTCTTTTTTTAGTGTAATTAGATAGAAATAAATCAGCACGCTACGACCTTAACAGCTACATTCATCCGTCATCTAGATTAACCCCTAAACTTTATCTGTTTGGCGATAAGGATACCGTGATGCTATTTAAATCAAATGCCATAGCATTTATAAACTGTAATGTATTGTATTATCTGAAAGCTCGGTGGGAAATGTTACAGCAGTTTTGATCAAATCCTGGATGGATAGAGTTCTTACATTGACTTTATTGATCCTGCTACTAACCTTATTCATTGTAATAGCTGTGCTGGGATGGAAGGCCGATCGAAATTTGAGTATTCCGTCCAATGCACACGCCAAAAGTCGGCAATAAGTTTGAGTTGGCTAAGTGCAACAATTCGAGAGTAACCGCGGTAGGCAAGTTAATTCGTAAACAAATATCGATGAACAGCCACAACTCCGGACATTATGAAAAAGAGCAGTCTATGATATTGAATAATTATGCGTAATATGTGGTCGCGAGACAAAAAAAACAGGTATTTTGCGGAACAACACACTCATAAACGCTTGTATCGCTATCACCAAACTCTGTTAGCTCATGGGCAGCTATTTTCCAGTATTGCTTCTTCAAGCTTAATAATGATAGGAGCGGCTTATTGGCTCCAAGAATCAAATGTTGAGTCGTATAAAACCCTAGCTATAATTAATTGCCTTATTATTTATATCATATATCAACTCTTTGGTGTCTACCATCAATGTAACGGTATCTTATTAGGACGTCGCAGAAACTTTTTATTCGGACTCTGGGTACTAAGTAAAGCTTGGTTTATGGTCATCCTGTCCATGGTCTTTTTCACATACCTTATCAAAGCGTCAACTGAATTTGAAATAACCGTCTTTATCACTTGGTCAATATCTGGATTTTTTGCTCAAGCTGGACTATACGGTTTTGTTTATTTTGGGTCTAAAAAATATCAGTCTTACTTTAGAAAGCCGATTATCAGTGTGATCATTGGCGCCAATGATCTTGGTAAGCAACTGATAACGAAACTTCATAGTAATACTTGGCTAACTGAAAAAGTTGTTGGCGTTGTAGAAGACTCCTCGGGTGCTACCGTATCATGGGATAGCTCATCGCCTATTGTTGGAAAAATTAGTGAAATACGTGAAATTGTCCAGCATTACAATATTAAGCGCGTTTATATAACACTATTGTTAAGTGAGTCGAACAAAATAGAAGATATAATCAGCCTATTAGATAACGAATGTGTAGATATCATCTGGGTACCAGATATTTTATCAATCACTACAATTGATAAAAGTATTAGAGAGTTATCAGGACTTCCACTACTTGTATTATCCGGAAGTCCGATGAGAAATGTTAAAGCGGTGCTGTTCAAATCCTTGATGGATAGAATTCTTGCATTTACTTTATTGATCCTGTTACTACCTTTATTTATTGTAACAGCCGTGGCTATTAAGCTCACTTCGCCGGGCGCGGTATTCTTTAAGCAAAAACGGCATGGCTGGGATGGAAGAAATATCGAAATTTGGAAATTCCGTTCAATGTACACACCAAAAGCCGACAATAAGTTTGAATTGGTTAAGCGTAACGATCAGAGAGTAACCACTGTAGGCATGTTTATTCGTAAAACGAGCATCGATGAACTGCCACAACTCTTCAATGTATTACAGGGTAATATGTCACTCGTTGGACCAAGACCTCATGCTGTTGAGGTCAACCAATTTTACAGGCAACATATTCCAGATTTTATGCTGCGGCATCGTATCAAGCCCGGAATTACCGGACTTGCGCAGATCTGTGGGTTCAGAGGTGGTGATGATTGCACAATCAGAACTCTGGACATCATGGAAAAAAGAGCAGCCTATGATATTGAATATATAAATCACTGGAGTCTGCTACTCGACCTGAAAATTCTGTTACTTACACCGTTTAAGATATTCTCACATGACGCATATTAATTAATTCAGAAAACAACATGATAAGCAGCTGGAGGTTAACTGTGGCTAAGAATAACCGGAAAAAGATAATTCAGGTTACGGAATGTTTTGCTTATGGAACAGCCAAGTCGTTGAAGCAGTTATGCGGTCTGCTTAAGGGTGATTATGAAATAACGGTTTTCTACTGCCGCCGTGACGGAACAGAATCAGAACTTAAGGATATCGACTCTGATATAACATGGGTTGAAATGACTTCTGACGGACCTTTTCATCATCTAAGGAATATACTTCTGGTACGGAAGTTTATTGATCAAAATACCTTTGCAATACACGGGCATAGCAGCTACGGAGGCCTATATGCACGTCTGGCAGCAATAGGTAAGAATCTACGTTTTGTGTTTTATTCTCCTAGGGGCTACGCATTTCTTCGACAGGACCTGAGCATTATTACTAGGTTCATTTTTCTGCTTGGTGAAATATTCTTATCTTTTCTAGGGCATACAGTTACCTGCGGTATGGGAGAATTTAAAGTTGGAAAAAAATTCACCAGACGCATTTCTAATATTAACAATTCGGTAACAACCAAAAACAGACCAGTTCTTCCAAATGGTCGGGATTTCAAAGTAATTTCTGTTGGACGAATATGTTATCAGAAAAACTTTGATACTTTTCTAGGAGTCGCCACTGAATTAAAAGATAGCGAATTTACTTGGATTGGTTCATCCGACCCGAGCTATTTCGAGGAGATTATGAGTAAATACGGAAAACTGCCTGAGAATGTCACGATCATTGAATATATTGAGCAATCTGAGTTATTTAAACAAATAAGCGAGTCTTCATTATTATTTCATCCATCTCGTTGGGAAGGTTTGTCACGGGTTCTTATTGAGTCGCTGACATTAGGTATGCCCATAGTAACTTCAACTTGCCATCAGAATCTTGATTGCTTGTACCCAAGACGAGATGATGATGTATCTGGCGAATACAATAATGGATTTGCATGTAATAGTGTTGAAAACTATATCTGTGCTATCCAAACGTTAAAAAATAATCCGGAATTGGTTTCACAAATGAGGGCGTCTTCTTTCGCACTTGCAAAAAATTATTTCGACATTAATACCACAAAAATAAAATGGCTAAAGTTATATAAAGGAGAGTTTTAGAGTGAATATATCTCTCTCTATTAATCTTTATAGGATACGTAACTAATAATGGATAGACATTATCTAGCGAATACATTCACAGTATTAATGGCTATTGGTATAGTACTGGCTTGCATGCCGAGCCTTATGAGGATTGGTAGCTCGAATATAAGCCTGACCTATATTTATATATTGATATGCTTCATCTTGTTAATATTTACAATATTGAAAGATAAAACTATGTTGTCATTTTACCATTACGAAGCACGAAAAAACAGGGCGTTATTCATCTCTTTACTGGCCCTTTTTCTATTTCATTTATTACGTTTTATGACCAGTCCTAATGATGGGATAGTATCCAGGACTCTGATTTCACTGATTATATTCGTAACCAGCTATCTCTATTTTTCATTTATGTTCTACAATGACGGTAAGCTTTTCGAACGTTGCTATTATTTCATTACAATAGGTTTGATACTCAATCTTATTGCGGTTTTACTGCAGAAAATAGGCTTTGATCTGGGCACTTCTTTCTATGATGGTGATGATCGCTATACTGGTCTTTTTTCGAATCCGAATCAACTAGCAATCACTGCATCTACAACATTTATATACTATATAGACAAAATTGAGATACATAAACGCCCACTGAAAATAATCTTTGCTATCGGAATGGTAGGTGTTTGTTTCATATTGCAGCTCTTGGCTGGTTCTAAAACGAATATTATTGTTTCCTTCGTCATATTCATTGCCTTTTTTATTTTTTCAGTAACAAAGAAAACTATCATCCATTTTCTCTTCGGGCTTATTTTCTTGTTTATATCGTTATTTATTATCAAGGAAAGCGGTATTTTAATGGATGTTAATCCACGGCTTTTTGATATTTTATCAGTACTGTCGCTCGACAACGTTCTTGATTACCGAACTGTCGCTTCACGAATTGAAATGTGGGATTACTCATGGAACGCTGGTGTCAGTTATCCATATCTTGGGGAAGGGTTAAACAGTGACTTGCCCGGTCCTATTTCTCACAGTCATAATATGGCTATAGACTATCTGCGTATATTTGGTCCTGCCGGTATGGTTGGAATCATTTCCTTCATGTACGCCCTAGTCGCTTACCGAATATATATACCTGATAATCAGTCAGGTAACCAAAGAGCAAAAGTTTGTAAGTACTCCATATTCGCTTACCTTCTTGCCAATATGATGAGTGACTCCATGGGCCCTCAAACAGTGTTTTTTTTAGCTTTTTTTGTTTCTTATTTATCAGTCCATTCGTCTATGTTCACTAATCTTACTACTATAAAAGAAGTAAGAAAAAGTAACGCCATTAGAGAGATGCAATAATATGGAAATACTACGACCAGATCATGACACTCCATGGAGTAGAGAAAATGAGGTATCACTTCGGGACTACCTGATGGTGGTTCAGCGTGCATGGCGGAGAATATTAATACTGGCTATTAGTGTTAGCTTGGTTGCGGCAATAGTTGTCTCAGTCATGACGCCTATTTATCAGGCTAATGTCATGATTATATTCGAACCTCAGGCTCCGAAGCTGACCTCCATTGACGAAGTATATACATCGGATATTAGAGATAGTGAAGAGTATTATAAGACTCAATATGAGATATTGAAATCTCGACCTCTTGCAGAGCAGGTTATTACCACTTTGAATTTGGTTGATCATTTGGATAACGACGAAAACGACAATCTCAGTGGCGATATTAATCCGCATAACAGCTCCACTTTTCCCCTTGGCGACTGGGACTGGTTGACTCAAACTTTCGGTATAAGCTCGGCAGAACCTAGAACTGAGCAGCCACTAGAGCGTATGCACTTTGCTGTTAAGAAATATTTTGAAAATCTAAAGGTTTCGCCAGTTAAGAATACACAATTAGTGGAAATAAAGTTCAGTTCATCGGATCCTGAGTTGGCTGCTGCTGTCGCGAATAGCCATGCTGACGCCTATTTCCAGAGTATCCTAGATGCAAAACTTTCCATTACTAAGTCTGCTGAAAAATGGATGTTAACGCGGCTTGATAACTTAAAAAGTAATCTTGATGAGGCGGAACAAAGCCTTCAAGCTTTTCGGGAGAAGGAAAATTTGGTTGATTCAGAGGGCTTGCAGCATCTGCCTTCTCTGGAACTGAATGAATTGACGGTGAATCTAGTCGATGCTCAACAAGAATTGTCTTCGACAAAAAATACCTATTGGCAGGTTGCAGGTTGGGGGCGCGATTCTTCGGGTGCTATTGATTCTATGCCTTCCATACCAGAGGTGCTCAATGATCCATTGGTCCAGCAATTTAAGAATCAGCTGGGCGTAGCTAAACAAAAACTCAAAGAATTGGCAATACGTTATGGCCCGCTCCATCCAGAAATGGTTGTGGCTAGAGAGAATCTGAAAACGGTTGAAGATAATTTATTACGTCAGGTAGCTAGCGTTATTCAGGGGATCAAGAAAAAGTATGAAGTCGACATAGCTAATGAAAACGCTATTTTGGCTGCAATTAATATTACAAAAAATCAGTATCATGAATTGGGCTGGAAGACGTCGGAATTGGGCGCGTTGAAACGGGAGGTTGAAGCGAACCGTGAGTTATATGAGCTATTTTTCAAGCGAATTAAGGAAACCGCTGAGATGGGCTTTGCGCACTCCGTGAATGCTAGGATAATATCTCCTGCAATAGCGCCCCTTGAGCCAGTTAAACCACTGAAAGCGTTAACAGTTACAATGGCTTTTGCTATCAGTTTATTGGTTGGGCTTATTGTCTCATTTGTCCGTGATGCAATGGATAACAGCCTGAGGGATATTGGCAATGTAGAACTAAAGCTCGGATATCAGTTATTAGGTGTTGTTCCTTTGCTTAAATCAGGCAATTCCGGCGGTGAGCATAAATTGATCAGTAAACCGTTTAAAGAAGTTCAAGAGCACTCTTTTATCGAAGCTATGCGTTCTTTACATACTGGAATCGTTCTTAGCGGAAAGGCGAATAAGACTCTTATGGTCACATCTAGCCTGAGCCATGAAGGGAAATCCAAAATGGCAATTAATCTAGCTTACAGCTGCAGTTTATTGGAACGGGTAGTTCTTGTTGAGTGCGACTTGTACCATCCGATACTGGTTAACGAGTTCGAAATTGATGCAGATACACAGGGGCTAACGGAGCTCATAGAAGGCAAGCGATGTTTGGACGACTGCTTGATAGAGCGTGAAAACTTTCATGTTATTACAGCCGGTAGCCATACTTCGGATTCACGAGAGATCTTGGGTTCGCCCCAGTTTAAAGAACTGCTGAGGTCGTTAGCTTCAAGGTTTGACAGGATCATTCTTGATTGTCCACCAGTTCTGCTGGTCAGTGATTCGGAACTTATTTCCACATATACTGATATGGTGATCTACGTGGTTCGTACCGGTTCTACTCAAATAAGCCAAATCAAAAATGGATTGGAGAAACTGGCCAGGATAAAAGATCAGCCGATTAAGATTGTTGTTAACGGACTTGATGTGCCTTCTGCCGAAAAATATAGTGGTTATCGCAATTATTACGATGACGTCTATGAGCGATAAATTTGGTGTAGTGATGTGTGTAAATGACAACGTTTTTTGTCATTCTTTCGCAGGGAGATGCTCTTGATAATTGAGTTAGTAGGATGTACCAGTTCGGGGAAGTCGACGCTGCTGAAAAAAATAGTAGAAAGCCATCGAGGGAAGAATCCTGAAGTGATATCTGCTGAGGCGTTTGTTTTACGGGAAATGCATTTGACGTGGCTATCATGGGGTATATTGAGGCGGGTAGCTATGAATCTAATTGGTCTGGTTTGCTGTTTTCTTTCAAGTCGTAAGAATTTGATTTTGTTATGCTTTTCAGTTCGCCATCTTAAACGATTGCCTCCGTCAGTCAGTCTACTTACGCGCGTTAAAATTGCCCGTATATTGTCTCGAAATATCGGGATTTATGAGTTTATAGAACATTATGACAGGACGGGTTGTATCATCATTCTTGATGAAGGTACGTTACATATTGCACATTACCTGTTTGTTTACGAACAAGTTACTCCTGATCTTGAACAACTTAAGGAATTTGTGTCACTGGTGCCTAGTCCGGATGCGGTAGTGCACTTGTCTATATCTAAGAAAATACTTATTGAACGCACCATAGTTCGGGGACATGCACGGGTCACAGGAGGTTCGCTTGAATCTGTTGAGTCCTTTATTAGTCACGCTATCACAGTATTTAAATGCCTGGAAACATGTCCGGAAATTAGAGATAGGCTATTACTAGTTAACTCTGACAGAAATGTTAAGAGTGCGGCTTACGAAGGTTACAGGCCTACGATTTATAAAGTGATGGAAATACTAAGATCTTGGTGAAGGATAAAGATATGTTGGAACATAAATTGGTCAATGGTCGTGCAGCGGTTATTGCGCTGGTTGGACCTGAAGCTACAGGTAAGTCAACCATAGCCTTGGAATTAGAAAACTGGCTGGCGTTAATGTATAAGGTCCGAGTTGTTCATGCCGGTAAGCCGCCTACAACCTGGCTCACTCGTCCAGTGCATATCTTGTTGCCTCTAATAAAAGCAGTATTTCCGAAGATCCGGACTTCACGATTAAAGGGGCATGTTGTTACTCAATCAGCCTCCGGAACGAGCAATAGTGATCAGTGTGATAAGTCACGCCGATCCATTCGATTATCATTACTGGTAAATGCTTTCTGGGCTGTCTGCGTTGCTTGGGAGCGACGTCAGCTTCTAGTTTGGAGCCAAAAGGCTGCCAATAACCAAATTTTTATTGTGTGCGACCGTTACCCATCGTATAGAGTAGGAGCAGTGGATAGTACTAGGCTTACTATCAAACGGGAGCAGAAAGGGATTATTTCTGCGCTCTACAATCAATTAGCACGCATGGAAAGTCGTATTTACCAGCAGATTCCGGCACCGGATATTGTTCTGCAGCTAAACGTTTCACTAGAGACAGCAAAACAGCGAAACCGAGACCGAGTCAAAGTCGATAAAGAGGGCGATGGATATATTGAATCTCGTCGCAGGCAGATACAAGACTGGCATTGCATGGGAAGTGAGGTGATTCACTATATCGATACTGAACAGCCTTTTGTTGATACAGTAAAGCATGCTATTGAGGCTATTGAGAGTACATTATATGGGGGCTGAAATGTCGCGTTATTCCCGTGTACTTGATGGTGCTGCGTTAACAACGGCTGCAGTAATCATACAAGGCATCGGTCAAATTTTGTTGCTTGCGGTACTGGCCCGACATATTAGTCAGGCAGAATTTGGCCTAGTAACGGCGACATTGGTAGTGATCGGATTAGGGCGTCAATTTACGGAAGCGTTGATCAGGCCTGTGATTGTCCAACGAGAACACCTTTCTGTGCAGGATATCGGAACAGCCTCGCTCATTTCGTGGTTTTTTGCATTTGTTGCGTTTGCCTCACTGTTTTTATCTGCTTCATCGATCGGAAATTTATTTTCAGAGCCAGATATAGTGCCGGTTATTAAGGCTCTTTCATTTATCTTTTTAATTCAGGCTCCATCCCTGGTTGCAGAGGGATTACTGCATCGAGAATTAAAGTTTTCAAGTATCGCTTTTTCGGAAGTGACTTCATTTTTGCTGGGATATACCCTAGTTGGGGTGAGCCTAGCGCTGGAAGGGTTCGGTGTATGGGCTTTGGTATGGGCATATTTGGCTCAGGTTGGGATCAAATGTATTGTTATTGTCAGGCAGAAGCCTAAGACGTTGATAACTAGATTTGATTATTGTTCTTTTCGCCATATTATGCGCATGTCTGGTGGATTTAGTATCGCCAAATTACTGGGATATATAGCCACTCAAGTTGACTATCTAGTTGTTGCGGGAACGATGAATTCAGCTGCAGTCGGAATATACGGTAGAGCTTATCAGTTAGTTGGTATGCCTGCTATGTTGTTTGGTCAGGTGCTGGAGCGGATCATGTTTCCTATCTACTCTCGGCTTCAAAATAATCGACAAAAAGCAAAAGTTCACTATGGTCATGTTGTGGCACTCAGCGCAATAGTCATGGCACCTATGTCTGTTCTGTTTGTCGTGCTGGGTCCGGAGATTGTTCGAGTCATACTCGGACCTGACTGGTCTGGTGCCGTGATTCCATTACAGATATTGGCATGCACAATAATGTTTCGAATGGGGTATAAGTTGAATGACTCATTAACCAAGGCATCCGGTTTGGTTTATCAGAGAGTATTGCGGCTGGCCATTTATGCCTGTGCGGTTGCCGGTGGTGCCTTTGTGGGAGTGCCGTGGGGACTGCCGGGGATAGCTGTAGGAGTATCATTTGCCATTGTCCTTAATTTTTTTTTAATGACTCAGTTAACACTCGGATGGCTGGGAGCTACCTGGGGATGGTTTGCCTCAAAGCATATTCGTGCCGGAGTTTTTGTTTTGTGTTTTTTCCCTTTATTGCAGGGGACTGCATCGATATTACGCTTTTTTGAGACTGGCTATCTGGGAGTTCTGTTCGGTGTTCTTGCTATGTTCTGTATTGCAGTTAGTGTTATAGCAATCGTCAGACCAGCGATAATATTTGGGTCTGACTTACGCTGGTTTGTAAGCTTAGTCGCTCGACGTATTAAGCCAAAATCGAATGGTGAGCTACCTTCAAGTTCGAGGAATAAGGGAATCATTGTTGAGCTTAGTGGTTTAGCACCTGAAGAACAAAGAAATTTGCTTCAAATTGTTGTAAATAAATTAAATAGCTATGATATACCTGCATCTGACATATTAAAGCCACTAAGCCAAAAAAAATCATTGATTATTTATTATATAAGTTGTTTACACCTAGTTTTTCAGGCCGTTAAACGTGCGCCGCGGGTCACCCTTTATGAAATGTTGATGATCATTGGTTCCGAAAACGAGGTACAAAATAATGTGCTGGTTAGTGTAGTCTCTTTGTTGGCTTTCGGAGAACTTGTTTCAAAAGCACAGGTAACGCCGGGTGTTCATTTATTGGTTAGCGAGCCTGTTCAACAACTATCAATGCGTTTCAACCCAGAACTTTTTTTGGACATGACTGAATCTGAGGGGGAAATTATCTCACTAGCACACGATGTGGCGGGTGTTCTTATGTCAAATTGGCGTGCACGTAACGTTGAGGTTTGATGGTTGCGTCATCATTACGTGAGAACAGCAATGGACAACCATAAACTGACGGAAATAATTTGATAAGTGTGACAAACAATATAACAAAAAGGCCATCACGTTGAAATGATGGCCTTTATTAGTGCTATTTGACAGCGTTGTTATTTACGCGTCATTTTAGCTTTATTTGCTTTCAGTAAAGAAGTCATTATAAAGCATATACAAGTGAGCAGCACTCCACGAGAAGTTTGGCGCGCCTTGTTGTTCACCAGTTAGCGGGTTGTAGTTTTCACGAATCGGACCGTCTTGTACTAAACCGTCGGCATTGTCGAAGAAGGCTGTCGCCATTTCAACTGCATCTTCACGGTAACCATATTGCTCCATGCCTTTTAGACCGAAGTAGAATTGGTCAACCCATACACGACCACGCCAGTAGATGTCAGGACCAAAAGCAGGACTTGATATCGCGGCAGTACCAAGTGGCACGTAAGTATTGAACTCGCTAGTATCTTTCATTACTTTAACTACAGCATCAGCGTTGTCTTGTGTTGCTGCACCATTGAATAATGGTGACCAACCTTCAGGGCCTTTACCACGTTCAACGATAGGTTTACCGGCACAGCCATTGGCTAATGCTTTGTCTTCAATACGGATGTCGTAGAAGAAACCAGTGCTTTCGTCAAACATACACGTATTGATATAAGTTGCTAGGTTATCCGCTTTGCCACGGAATTCTTTCGCTTCATCATCTTTACCTAACATGTCAGCCATTTCAGCTAAATAGCGATTGTCGCTATACATGTAACTTGCTTGGTCAACAGACTCTTGTAATAACGAGTAACCAAGTAGGGTGCCATCTTCAGCGCGGTTTTGTGCAAATGCCACATCCCAATCACTGCGTTTGCCGCCATTTGCTACGTAAGCATCTAGCTGATCTTTATCGATGAAACCGAATGCGGCAGCATCATCACGACCAGACTCCCAAGACGCAGCTGTTTGTGCTGGTACTTCGATATGCTCAAAGTTACCCTCAGCAAGGGTCTTATTGTACTTTTCAATGCCCGCGTAAGTCGTGTCTTTACCATCACGTTTAACCGTGAATAACATGTTACCGTCAGTATCATTGTGGGCTTTATCGCGTGCTGCCCCGTATTCAGGTACACCATTACCGTTGTTATCACGGTTGCGTAACCACCAGTTATGGTAAGCCACTAGCTTCGGATACATTTCTTCGATCCAGGCTTTATCACCCGTGGTGTTATAGACTTCCATAACAGACCATGCTGCTAAACTTGGTTTGGTATTACGTTCATTCCAGTTACCACCGTCACCGCCACGTTCTGGACTCGTGTTGTAGGCTAATAAATCTGGAACATAGCCAGCGTCCCAAGGGCGAACTTGGTCATCGGCTTGAATTTGATAAGCGAACATGGCGCGAATGTTGTTTTTAGCGACTTCTGGGTTGAAGTGTGCCATTGCATACGCTTGTTTCCACGTATCCCACGGCCAAGTTTGGTTGCCCGAGAACCAACGCGCTGTTACAGAAGGCGTAACAGAATCAAACTTCATTGCACCAGCGACACCACGCCAGTTACCGTTTAATGTTTCCATTGCTTTCACGGCAACTCGCTCTTGTTCTGGTGTTGCGTGCGTATTGGTTAAACCTTTATTTAAGTAGCCTTCCCAGCGTTGTTCTGAAGCATTTAAATACTCAGTCGGATCCGCTAGTATTGCTTGAATGTTTGCTTGTTCAGCCTGGTTTTCTTCAGCTGTTAATACATGCGAGTAAGTTGTATAGAATGTCGTTGAACCTTCAATTTTTGCCGTTGAAGTGAACGCGTGATCTTCTATGACTGTTTCCATTGGAATTGATTTATGAATTTGATATTCAGAATCACCAGATGTTAACAGCGACCATGTTGCGCGTACTTTACCAAAAGTAACGGTTAACCCGTCATTTGTAGCGACAAGTGCACGATCATAATCTGGGTATGCTTGATCGATGGTCTTATCTGATTGTGATTTACCTTCTTTAGCATGATATTTTTCAAGTAATTCACCATCCCAAACTAATTCAACAGGCGATGCTGATGTTACTTTTGTTTCAAGTAATGAGGTACGGTTTGATGCAAAACGCAGTGTTAATTCAACCGTCACATCGTCTGATGTTAACTTCTGTACCAATGCGCCCGGTAAGCTATATGCGTCCATCGTAAACGCGACTTTTTTACCGTCTTTGAATACCGTTAAGCGGTCAAAGTTGTTCGACATAAAGTTGATGTATTCTTCAGTTAACAACGCAGTACCGGGGAAACCGCCCATGCCGTCGTCATTATCTGGTAGTAGGTGTCCGTGCCATGCGCCTAGGTCAAAAAATGGGTTAAAACGCTGGTGGTCATCAAAATCGTAATCGCGCATATATTCTGGAGAACCAGAGCGGTCGATAACATTTTTAAATTCTGTTGCTTGTAGCGCCGTTGCTGATAAAGAGCCACTGTCTGTTGAAAAAAATGATGACGATGTTGTTGTGCAACCAGTTGTCAGTACTGCTGCGCCAATCGCTAGCGCAATAAGTGATTTATTTAAGTTCATGATTTATATTCCTTATTACCAGTAGAAGTACTGCATTACAAACACTTGGTTATCAGAGTCTGATGTGTCGTTACCTAAGTAAAATTTGCTGTCCATTGCGGTTGCAAACTTACCATTACCGTATTCCCACCACACACCAGCATTGATGTATGAGGTTACTTCATTGTCGGCACTCTCTAGTTCATTATTTGCATAGTTATAGCCAGCAGATAGATAAACACCTTCTGTCGCTTCATACCAAGTACTGGCCATGAAACCTGTTTCTGTGCCTTCACTGTCATCATTACCTTGGTCTGTATGATGCCATACACGTGCTGCTACATTTTTGTATTCAGCACCAATTAAGAACATTTCACCCGCACCATCGGTAACTTCAGCGCCACCGAGTAAGGTCAGGTTTTCAAATAGGTCATATTGTACGTAACCATTTGCCATTGCTGCGTATGTGTATTTGTCAGCGTAGCGGTCGTATTTACCAAAGTTAACGATCGCATCATCTTCATCAAACTTGCCTTCTGGCGCAGCAGAGATGCTATAGCGTAATTTACCTTCTAGGTTCTGTACTTTAGCTGCGAAGTTTAGGTCACGTGTGTTTGGTACCGTATAACCATACTCAACTGTTGCATCACCCCACCATTGAATATCATCTAAAGAGGAGTCATTACGGCCAACGATGATTTCTGTTTTTCCATCTGTACGGTAACCAACGTAAGCACGGTTAAAGCCGCCTTCAAAACCACCCCAGCCATGCCCTGTTGCCCATGGTTCACCCTCGCCATCAACTTGTACAGTCCAGCCTTCTGCATAAAGTAAACCAAACCAATTACCCATCTCCATTTCAAGGCCAGCTTCAATATAAGTACCATCGCTGTAACGACCCTTGTCATCACCTTCTAGTGCTGAGTGCCCACCGACACCGAGTTCACCGTAAAAATTAAAGCTTGGTGAGCTTATTTCTGGTGGTTGATTTGAATTGTGTGCAGGAGAAGTAACTTCTTCTGCATTGGCATGTAAAGCTGCAAAAATACAACTAGTAAGGACTGTTAATTTAGTGAAGGTTGCTCTCATTTTATTCGCTTCTCTTTGTTTAACAAATGAAGATGATGCAAGATAGCCAATGCAATAAGACTGACTAAGTTTGCAAGTTTGAATGGAGTCTACAGTCAATTTTAGTTTTAATTAACCTATTTTAGGTTTCATTTACTAAAGTTTTACTAAAGTGTGATCCGTTTTAGTAAAGTTGCACTTTGTTACATTAAAAGGTAAATCATGGCTAGATATTATGATTTATAGGCATACGTGAATAACTGCACAGCGCAAGAAATTGTATATAAAATAGTGATTTTGTAACAATAAGAAGGAGATAACAGAGGAAGTGCGTATTAAGGTAAAGTACCAAACAGAGCATGTCAGCTTGTCTGATACTTCATCTCAATGTTGATATCCGCTTATTATGATAATTTAGGGCGCGGATTATCGTGTAGGGGTAGAGCGTTCGATTTCTTTTTATATTTTAATTTTTGCTTCAGTTGAATTATTACTTTTCGTTAACCGCTTTCGTGATAGCTTTAATTTTCTTGCTAATTTCACGGCGTTCTTTAGACAGCTCAGCACCATTAATGATGTGGTCATCAACACGGTCTTCATAGTCTGATTTCATGTTTGCAATGATTTCAACAATCTCAACTTGCGTTAGTTCAGGCTTAAGATAATCAAGCAGGTTATCAAGTAGATCAACACGTTTTTGGTTATCGCGGATCTTCTTATCGTTATCGTGAATTTCACGTTTTAGCTTGTTTTTACGACGAGCACTTTTTACTACATCAAAAGCGTTATTCATTATGACACCCTATTCTTATGAAAATTTATGAAAAAGAAACCATCGTTAATTTAACAGGATAATGCGCTAAAAGCTCTGTGTTTTTGACCTTATTAGCGCCAACTTTCAAATTTTTGCACTGAATCAAAAATGGTTATTTTATAAACCGCACAGTAAAAATGCCGCTTGTGGTATTATTAATGGATAACTTATTGAAGGAATTATCATGCAATATCAAGATTTAACACCACAGTGGCCAGCGTTCACTCAAGCGATTTTAGCATTCTCAGAACAACTTGGTTTACTCGGTAAACATGATGAATCCGGTGAGGCAATATGGTGTGATCATGTTGCATTAAGAGTGAATGATATTGACTCTGCACAGTCGTTACTTACTGAATTTAAACAACGCGGTGAAGTGATTTCAGACAGTATTATTAACGGACGACCTATTTACATTATTGTGTTGGCTGAGCCGCTACGATTAGGAAATTGGCAAATTGATTGTGTCGAGCTTCCGTTTCCAGCAAAGCATTATCCGCAGCAAGGCTGGGAACATATTGAATTAGTGCTACCGGGAAATGCGGCTACCATGACTGAATTAGAACAGTCGTTACGTTTAATTAATCCTAATATTGAGCAGGTGTTAGCAGCAGATAGCAGCATCAAAATTAAACGGTCATCGCCACAAGCTGAAGGCGAAACATTGGCTAATCCAACCATTGCATTTAAACAGGGCGATATCTGTATTAAGGTACACAGTGCAGGTATTAAAGCTGTTGTTGAAAGTGAATCTACGGCATAATAACCGCAATTGATAATCATTCGTAACAGCATCAAGGTGTATTTGGTTTTATATATATTATGATAAAAGACAGCGCTCAATCTCAACCGCAAGACTCGTTACAAAAAAAACAAGGCACACGTATTAGTTGGCAGTTAATTCGTGAGCGTGTTCTACGCCAAAAGAAACCGTTAATTACGGCACACATCATTGCTGTTTTCGCGACGTTGGTGAGTGTACCTATTCCACTGATGATGCCTTTACTCGTCGATGAAGTATTATTAGAAAAGCCCGGTGCTGCGGTACAGGCAATGCAGAATATATTTCCTGAATCATGGTGGGGACCACAGCTTTACATTCTTGCAATACTTGGTTTTGTGATGTGTTTGCGTTTGTCTAGTTTGGTGTTGTCTGTGTGGCAAGCAAGGCAATTTACCATTATAGGTAAGAACTTAAGTTTTTATATTCGTGATAAATTGATGCATCATTTACCGTTGGTATCACTCACCGAATATGAAACCCAAGGGTCAGGAGCAATCAGTTCACGGTGTATTACCGATGTTGAAACCATCGATAAATTCTTAGCGGAAACCTTGTCTAAGTTCCTCGTGAGTATGTTAACCATTATTGGTACTGCAGCCATTTTGTTATGGATTGACTGGCAGCTAGGCTTAATTATTTTATTGCTTAATCCGGCGGTTATTTATTTTTCTCGTTCGTTTGGCAAGCGTGTTAAAAATTTAAAAACACGTGAAAATGCAGCGTTTGAAGCATTTCAAGAATCGTTAATTGATACCTTAGATGCAATTCAGCAATTACGTACTGCACAGCGTGAAAAGCAATATTTTAGCCGCGTGATTGATGCCGCGAGTGAGTTACGTAATAGCGCGATCCAGTCGCAGTGGAAAACGGATGCTGTTAACCGTTTAAGCTTCACAATCTTCTTAATTGGGTTTGAAGTGTTCCGCGCCATTGCAATGTTAATGGTGGTATTTGCCGATTTGACCATCGGTCAGATCTTTGCGGTATTTGGTTACCTGTGGTTTATGATGGGTCCTGTACAAGAATTATTGAGTATTCAATATACTTATTTTGCAGCGTCAGCGGCATTGAAACGATTAAACAGTGTGTTTGCATTAACGCAAGAGCCACAACATCCGTGTGTGATTGACCCGTTTGCGAAACAGGACGGCGTTAGCGTCGAATTTAAAGACGTATGCTTTGCTTATAACACGGAAAATAAGGTGATTAGCGATGTAAACTTGGTGATCCCGAAAGGTAAAAAAGTCGCCATTGTGGCGGTGAGCGGGGGAGGTAAATCCACGTTAGTACAACTGCTTCTTGGTTTATACGAGAAACAACAGGGTGATATCTTGATTAACGATGTGCCGTTAAACCAGATTGGTTATGATAAAGTACGTGAGAATATCGCGACAGTATTGCAACAGCCTATCTTGTTTAATACCTCGATTCGTGAGAATTTATCTATGGGTCATCAATTTAGTGACGATGAACTGTGGCAAGCATTGCAAGTTGCCGAAATGGCAGACACAATCAAACAACTGGGTCATGGATTAGATACCTTAGTCGGACGTAATGGTGTACGTCTTTCTGGTGGTCAACGCCAGCGTTTAGCCATTGCTAGAATGGTATTAAGCAAACCGCAAATGGTTATTTTTGATGAAGCGACATCGGCATTAGATACCGAAACCGAAAGTCGTTTACACCATAACCTGAGCGAATTTTTACAAGATAGAACAACCTTAATTATTGCCCATAGACTCAGTGCGATTAAACAAGCTGATTTAATCTATGTGCTAGACGATGGCAAAATTAGCCAGTCAGGACAACATCATGAATTATTGCAGGTTGAAGGGCTTTATCAAACGTTGTACGGCCGCTTACAATCAACTCATTAACCGTGAGGAAAACAAGATTATGGACAAAGATAGTATGAAACATACCATGACGAAAACAGATGCCGAATGGCAAGCACAGTTAACGGATGAAGAGTTTTATGTGTGCCGTAAAAAAGGCACTGAACATCCGTATACCGGTACTTTACTTAACAATGATGACGTTGGTGTATATCACTGTAAATGCTGTGGTAGCGAGTTGTTTACCAGCGACAGTAAATTTAACTCGGGTTGCGGTTGGCCAAGTTTTGATAAAGAAATCAAAGATGGTGCGGTTATTTATACCGAAGATAACAGTTTAGCGATGCAACGTATTGAAGTGACTTGCAGTCATTGTGACTCTCATTTGGGGCATGTATTTCCTGATGGACCGACCGAGACAGGTCAGCGTTTTTGTATTAACTCTATCTCTATGGCATTTAATAAAAATAGTCATGCAGAGAGCAAAGATTAAACGGTGACGTCACCGCGTTAAACGAGTAAATCGCTAACGAATAAAATAAATCTTATACCCAAAGCGTTGTCTGGTGTTTATGTAATACCAAGCAATTATTTGGGTATATTTATATACAGCTTTTAACTGCAGGAATAACCCGTGAGCATAGCTAAAAATAAAGACGGTATTGAATCTCTAAATTGTGATAATCATTATGCAAGGTTGCCTGCGCATTTTTATAATAAGCAAATGCCCGATGGGATCAGTGACCCGAAAATGGTTAGCCTAAATCCACAGGTGTTAGCATTACTAGGTTTAGATAGTGAAGTAAATAGTGACGTATATAGTGATGCGTTATTACAGTTGTGTTCAGGTAATTATTTACCCGCAGGTTTTGAACCCCTTGCGATGAAGTATACGGGTCATCAGTTTGGTCATTACAATCCAGATTTAGGTGATGGTCGTGGCTTACTACTCGCGCAAGTTAAACCTGCCAGTGTCGATACAGATGGAGCGGATAGCCCGACGTGGGACCTGCATTTGAAAGGCGCGGGACGCACACCTTACAGTCGTCAAGGAGATGGTCGCGCGGTATTACGTTCAAGTATTCGAGAGTACCTATGCAGTGCGGCGATGCAAGGTTTAGGTATCCCAACGACACAGGCGTTAAGCGTTGTTGTGGGTAGTGATGCGGTTATGCGTGAGCAAGTCGAACAAGCAGCCATGGTCGTACGTGTTGCTGAGTCTCATGTGCGTTTTGGTCATTTCGAACACTTTTATTATACTCAGCGTTTAGACGATTTAAAGTTGATGTTGGATTATACTTTAACCCAGCATTTTCCTGATGCGTTAACTGCAGAAGTACCTTATTTGGCCTTTTATAAGCAAGTTGTTACCACCACGGCAGAGCTGATGGCACATTGGCAGGCGGTTGGTTTTGTTCACGGAGTCATGAATACCGATAACATGTCGATCTTAGGTCAAACCTTTGATTATGGCCCGTTTGCGTTTCAGGACAATTTCGATCCAGCTTACGTGTGTAATCATACTGATTATTCAGGCCGTTATGCGTTTAACCAGCAACCGCAAGTGGGCTATTGGAATTTAATGGCATTGGGTCGTTCATTAACACCCTTCATGGATATCGCGCCACTAAATGAAACACTGCAAACTTATGATGATATTTTCTTGGCTAAATTACGTCAGCTAATGCGGGCTAAATTAGGGTTACAGCAAGTGCAAGATGGTGATGGTGAGTTGATTAAAAACCTGCTAGAAATATTAGCCTCGAATGAGGTGGACTATACCCACTTCTTCCGTTTATTAAGTGGCTTTGATAGTACATTAGACGGTGCGGAAGTCGCGTTGAATTCAGCTATTCGCGACCAATTCATCGACCGTGAGGTGTTTGATGCGTGGGCTGTGCAATATCAACAGCGTTTAGCACTAGAATCAAGTGTGGATGATGACCGTAAAGTGCAAATGAATCGCGCTAACCCAAAGTTTATTTTACGTAATTATTTAGCCCAGCAAGCGATTGAACAAGCAGCAGATTATGATTATAGCTTGGTGAATGAGTTGCTTAACGTATTCGCAAATCCGTTTGATGAACACTCTGAATTTGAAGCATTAGCGGCATTACCTCCAGAGTGGGGACGTAAGATGGTATTGAGCTGTTCGTCTTAATCGGGCTGTTTTTTTAGAGGCATGATAAGATAGGTTATACAGGTTATATTTTCTTAGATTTCATTACCACAAGGATCCCATTTATGAACGTGGATAAAGCAAAAAAACGTATCGAAAAATTGGCTAAAAGAGGCTTTAAAGGCTACCCATCTTTATCGTTTGAGTACTTTGGCGCCACTGCTGATACAGCAACCGAAGTCGTTGTGACGTTCAAACTAGACGAAAGTGCAGCACCACAAGCACAAAAATTTGTCAGTAAAAGTGATGCTCGCGAAGACGAAACAATTCAATCTGTACTTGTGAAAACGATTGAGCGCACAGATGCGAGTACTGTGGCTGTTGTTGACGGTGTTTCGATTATCAAATAAAGATATTTATTCATCTTACGTTCAGCGCTCATCCATATAATACGTCTTATTTATACTGAGCCAACAAGAGAATAGTGAGATGAGTACATCTACGAAAAAGTATCGATTATGTTTCAGCCTGAGCGCATTGGCCTTTATATTAATATATGGCGCTGCGCTAACAGGCTGTAAAAATACCCCTACAGATCCTAATTATCTTACTGCCGATGCGCTACCTGATTACAATCAAGCTGACTTTGATACCTATTTACAAGAAACGCAACGTTGGTTACGTGCTAATCGAGTATTTAACTCTGCTGATGAAGAGAAAGAAATCCAAGCCAACCTACCTTATGAAATTAAACCTGAAAATCCTAACGGACAAGGCGTATTGCTCGTTCATGGTCTTGCTGATTCACCATTCTCGTTTATCGATATTGCCAAGCACTTAGCGCAACAGGGTTATTTGGTGCGAACCGTATTATTACCGGGGCATGGTAGTAAAGTCGGAGACTTGATATTGCCGACACTCGCTGACTGGCAAGGGGTTGTTGCTCATCACACTAAATTACTCAAACAGGATGTCGATAAAGTTTGGCTTGGCGGTTATTCGACGGGGGCTAACTTGGTTGTATCTCAGGCAATCCGTGATGATGACATTGCAGGGTTATTACTCTTTTCTCCGGCATTTAAACCCGATTCATTTATGGTGTCTTTAGCGCCGGTAGTGAGTCACTTTATTACTTGGGCAGACCGTGATCCAGAGGATAATTATACGCGTTATAATTCACTACCGATGAATGCGGCATCCATCTATTATAAAACATCGCAGATAGTGCGTGATGATTTGGCAAAAGCGGATTATAACAAACCTGTGTTTATGATGATGAGTGAAGGTGAAAGTGTCATTGATACCAAATATGCGCAGAACGCCTTTAATCAAGTGATGACCAACCCCAGTAATAAACTTGTTTGGGCAGGGGAAGTGCAACCTGTGGATCCCCGAGCGATTAGTTTTAGCATGGATTTACCTGCGCAACAGATATCGAACGGTTCGCATTTAAGCTTGTTATTCTCACCGAAAAATCCAGTTTATGGTCGCGGTGGCGAGATCATGATCTGTGGCAATGGTCAGAAAGCAGCGGATGAAGCCAAATGTCAGGCTGGTGAAAACGTATGGTATTCGGCTTACGGTTATCAAGAGCCAGGAAAGATCCATGCAAGGTTAACTTGGAATCCGTACTTTACCCAAAGTATGTCATTACTTGATAAGGTAATGCAGCAAAAGACGCTGCAATCACCTGTGATATTGGCGGAGCAGTTTATCGAACCGCTCACGTTACATCTGTAGTCGTGCTTGGTGCGAGTTAAAAGCTAAACACGACACCAGTGGAAATGGTGGCTGTCAGATCATAAGGCAAAAATGTTTTATCGCGATTAATATAGTTAAAATCAGTCCCTGCTCTGAACGCGATATTGTCAGTCACCGCAATCACCCAAGAGGCTGAAATACTCGCACCTGTCGCTTTCGCTGTTTCTACCTCTTGGCTCCAGTAGTATCCTTTCTGACCTGCATATTCAACCACGCCAGCTTCTAGTTGCAATGACATTTTAGGTTTATTAACCAGTTGTTTTTGCGCGCCTATTCGGTATGTTTTTAGCCTGTCTTTATGGATATCTAAAAACTCTGCAGAGGTATGGCTGTAAGATATGTAGATTGCATCCATGCCTAAAGTATCGGTTAAACCGAGTTGCATACCCGCACCAGAAATACCAGAACCTTCATAGGGGCCAATTTTCATTTCTGGTGATATATGGATTGTATTAGCCAGCACAGTTGTTGAGCTAAGTAGTAGTAACGGGAGAAGTATCTTATTCATAGGGAGCACTCATTTTTATAATATCCATAAAATGTAATAATCTGTTATGAATATTATAAAAATGAGCGCTCTGAGGCTAAACACTATGCCTTATATCGCTGATAAGCATTACTTATTATTGAGAGTTAATTGCTGTTGAATGACATTGGATATAAGTGTGTGTAACCAATTTAAGAGGGCGCTATTTCGATGTCGAGTATGACAATAAGTATAAACTCCAATGTGATAGGCTTCACCTTGAACCTCGACGTTCAAAGCACGTAAATTTGGATGCTGATGAACAGGAAATAGGTTAGTGTGCGGCATGTACATATCCGAGTGTTGAATAATATCAAGTAACACCATAATGAACTCAGAGCGAAAGCCAATTTTGTATTCTAAGCCATGCTCTTTCATTGTATTAGCAGCGAGACTAAACGTATCATTCCAACCCGGAGAAATGATGGATGCAATCTCATAACCTGAATAATCATAAGGCGTGGTGATTGTCTTTGTTATTGGGTGGGCATTTCTGACGA
The DNA here is from genome assembly GCF_018219155.1 of Moritella sp. 24. Taxonomy (NCBI): domain Bacteria; kingdom Pseudomonadati; phylum Pseudomonadota; class Gammaproteobacteria; order Alteromonadales; family Moritellaceae; genus Moritella; species Moritella sp. 24. The sequence goes on from NZ_CP056123.1 coordinate 1,240,763, forward strand.
TGACTTGTCCACATAAATCGGCTAGCTTCTTATTGTAAACTTCAGCTGGCGTGTCTATTTCGTAGTTAATGCCGAGGTAAACATCATCTTTTTGTATATCCTCTACCGTCGAACGCGACCAGCTCACTAATTCGACGGTGGCATTTGGTGCTGAAGCTTTAAAGGCTTGGTAAAGTGAGCCGGATAAACAAGAAAGAACAATGGGGGAGAGGGCAATTTTAAGTGATCTATCGAGAGTTGCAGGATCGAATTTAGCACAATGATTAATACTGTTTGCTAATCCGTTTAGATAAGGATAAATAGACGCTGCCAGCGCTTCTGAAAATGGCGTTGCCTTTAAGCCTTTTGGTACTTTTACAAACAGTTCATCGTCAAAGTGATGGCGTAGTTTTGTTAATGATTGGCTAATCGCAGGTTGAGAAACAAAAAGCCGTTCTGATGCTTTCCGCATATTTAACTCTTGAGAAAGAACCTGAAATACCCTTAACAAGTTGAGATCTAACGTCGTGTAGAGATCTTTTTTCATGCCTATCCTACTGTACTAAAGAGAGAATAATTTCTAGTCTAATCAAGTTTGTATAAATAAGACAGTTATTATGAGGAGGCTGGTGGCATCTTAATAGGAGGGGCAGAGGAAATATAAGGACCGATCATCAAATGAACGGCCCTAGGTATGCTACTGATGATTAAGCAGCATAGGGTTTAATTAGTTAAGAAAACGGATCACATTCGGATTAAGCGTTGTTAACATTCGACCGCCGACGATAGTGTTATCCACACTATCAATAATATCAACGCCCGGTGTCGCAGGGTTAATCATGCTAAGCCATAAAAAACCTTTCTTATCTAAGCCTAGGTAATTGATATGTTCGTTACCTGTGTTTGCTACTTCGCTTTCAACCACATCGCCAGTTGTCGGGTTGAACTCATACAGTGTTGATATTTCACCATACACAGGCGTGTAGACTACTTTACCTGCATAAAAATAACCTTTTTCTGCTGACACTTGCACGCTGGTATTGATGAATTTACTTACATTACTGTCTATATCAGCAGCCGTTAAAACTGTACGTAGTGAATAGGTATTTGGGTTTATTTCTTCAATTCGACTATTGGTAAGCGTTGTAGAGCCATAGACATCGTGGGTACTTGCATAGATCTTACCATTTGGACTCGTCGATAGACTGTTTTTAAGCGGATTTATCCCTTTAAGTAAAATACCTTTAAGGTTATCAAGTGGTGCTGAATTGGTTTCAATTTCAGTATCTGTCGCAACATCAAAAACGGCCACATACGCGGGATTAGCTGAAAAATAATCTGATAATCGTTGCATTGATATGAACAGTTTTCCCTGACTTATCACTGCAGCAGCAGGACTTGGCGTACCACTGCTATTGTTGGCTGGGATATAAGCAGAGAGATCGAGTTCATCTATTTTGAAACTCGCGAAGTCTGTCGCATTCGGGTTTACAACCCACACTTTGGCTGACCCGTAGCGAATTAAATAGGCCTTGTTAGCATTTGCAAAAACGAGGTTATAGGGATTACGGCTAATGGAATCACTGCTGTCTTGAGTCGTAAATGACCACGCTGAATTATTATAATCTTGAGCGGCGTACTTATCGATGGTATCAATGTTGTAACGACCAATATGGTAGATATCACTGTTGTTAGTAGCCAGTGTGTAATCAGATTTCGTTTTACTGTAATAAGGACTGCTCACTTGTTGGTTTGCAGGATCTAAGAACAGTACTTCAGAACTGATGTAACCCGGATCTATGGTCTGCACGATCGCGGATGCCGCTGGTGCGTGGATAAACGGGTTATTGTCGGTGTCATTCTGATTACAAGCGGTCAGTAGAACGGTGCTTGCTAAGAGAGTGATTAAGTGTTTTTTCATTACGGTTAGCATTTATATTTCCTTTATTGCTATTTTAAATTGAATATTTCGACCTTGTGCGGGTCTGTTGGCGAGATCCTGATATTCATCATCAAACAGGTTGTTTATCGCTAAATGCGCGGTGAATCGTTCCTTTTTCCAGCCCAGTTGTAGATCGGTAGTCAAACGATTAGCTGGATTTTCAGTGCTGTTGCCGACACTGTCGAAAACATTGGCGCGGTTAAAGTACAGCTCATTGTCGATGTTGCTATTGAGGTTAATTTGCCAATGTTCAGTGATTGCATAGCGTATACCTGCGCTATATTGCTGATGATAAATACCGGGTAGTCGCTTGTTGTGATAAGCGGTGTATTCTGATTGGGTATTACTGTCGATAAGGTTGGTTTGCAGCATCAATGACAGATCGCTACTGACTTTATAATTGGCTTGTAACTCTAACCCTGTTAATTCAGCTTGGCTGACATTACTGTAGCTGCCAACGTTACTTGAATTGAAAATAGCGACAATAGAATTAACTAATTGTTGCTGATAAAAAGCACCTGTAAAGGATAGATTTGCGTAGCTGACCGTACTGCCCAATGATAAGGTTTTAGCTTCTTCAGGTTGTAGGTTCGGGTTGCCTTTAAAGCTGCCTCGATCACCAAACATTTCAAATAGTGTCGGGGCTCGAACACCATTACTCCACGTTAAAAATGCGGAGAAATCAAAACGGTCATCAACTACTGCATTGAATTTATTTGGTTGGTAAGTAATACCGAGTTCTTGGGTCGTATAATCTTGTTCATCGATATGCTTAGATCCACTTTTATTCAAAACAGAATTTGCATTTTGCTCTTGTGATTGGCTGATTAACGCATAGGGAGTAAGCGCAAGCTGTACAATTGGCCATTCTAACCGTGTTCCATAATTAAGCTGCTGCTGACTCGCGGTGACATCGCAACTATTAATACCGTTACAGGGGGTTGCTTGGCCTTTCAAAACTGTCGTTGATTCGAAGATTTGGTGATTAAAGTTGATAAAGGGGGTTATGACTAAATCGCCCGCATTCAGCGTCGGCTTTATACCTGCGAAGCTTTTCACACTTTGGTAATTAGCACGTTTGTTCATCACGCCAGTAGGTTGTTCTAAATAGATCTCATCAGTGAATTGTGTATACGCTTCCAATTCAACCTGTGCTAACCAAACATGAGATGATTGCCAATTATGTAGATAACCGAATCGCCAACTGTCGCTGCTTATTTCACTGGTGTTTTCTGGTGAATTATTTTGATAATTAGCGAGCTCTTTACGCTGTTCAGTGTACTGCATATTAAATCGTAATAAATGCTGACCAAGGTAAATCTCGCTATTGAGATGCAATGCGTTTTTTTCATAGGCATTATTGGCCAGCTTTTCTTTTGTTGAAATAGAAGGAACCACAAAATTCTGTGGTACCTGATAACTGTAGTTATTATCACTCTGGACATGGCTAAAGCCCGCAGCAAGACTGTAGTTGGTGAAAAGCTTATTCGCCATTAGGTTTACTTCACGATAGCCAAATGAACCGCTAGCAAGGCTAATTCGTGCACTGTCTATTTGAGGGTTGTAAGTATTAATACGGATCACGCCACCAATGGGGGTTGAGCCAGTGCCTAGCGCCTGACTTTTACTGATCTCAATACTGTCGATTTGCTCTGTGGGCAATTGGTTAACGTCAAAGCCACCAAACTGACTGTCGTTAATAAGTTGTCCATCAATGTACAGTTGCACTTGTTTGCTACTTGAACCACGGATAGAAACGGATGCTGGATTACCCAGTCCACTGATTTGTCGGATCTGAATACCGTTTATTTTTTGGAGTAGATCGCCAAGGGTTTGTGATGAATCGATAAAATCTTCACGATGCAAAATCTGATAGTTTGGTGTGTTAAGTGCATTGAGATCTGTTTCTTTTGTCGCGGTCACGACAGTCGTCTCTGTGTCACGAATGACGGCACTTTCTGCCTGTGCAGAAGATAAATGTAGCAGTAATAAGCACACCGGTAATACAGGTGTTGGTCGTCGAAATAACATGGGTTCCCCAATGATGTTGGGGATGGCAGAATACAAAAAATACCATGAATGTGTTTATTGCCAAAAAGCAAAACAGAATAGGATTTTTCTATTCCGCTATCGCCCTCCGCAATACGGTAATATTTCAATAGGCCGGTATCGGGCTTTCAACATGCGTTGATTACCGTTGCGGGGGCAGCGTTGGATTCACACCAAACTTCCCGTTTAACTCAATCCTTAATGCGATAACACGCTGTTTAATATTGAGCACCTACTGTAAGTCGCGGCACTTTAATGATAAACAATCATAAAAGCAACGCTGTTAATCATATTGAAGCATTGCTGCACAAATTTTGTACGACTAATTAGCTTATTCATTCATATTCGATAATCTTATTCATCATTTTAAGTTATTGTAATTATCTGTATCACATCCATTTAAAAAGCATGAAAAACTAAAAATAGACAAATAATTATTGCTTATTTTCTTTTAGTTTATCGAGTTTGGCGATAATATACTTTATAGATGTAGGTAGGGTCTTATCCTTCATGATCCCGCTTACCAGTCCCTTAATGTTGAGAACGATGAAATTAATTATGCATAAGAATAAAGGATTTACACTTATCGAATTGGTTATTGTGATCATAGTGCTCGGCATCCTTGCCGCGGTTGCGATTCCTCGATTTATTAACGTGCAACAAGATGCCAGAATCGCGACTATTAAAGGTATTGCAGGTAACTTTAGCTTTGTTGTCGAACAGGTTAATTACGCAAGCATTATGCAAGGGTTAGAGGGCCAGCGAGCTGTTAAAGTGAGCGTTGGTGACGTCGAGGTGAATACCTATTTTGGTAAGCCACAAGAAATTTGGGATGATGCGCTCGGAAATTTAATGAATAGCAACGTTCATTACTTAGGTAATGGTTACAAGACACCTACAGTCTTAGATAAAGAATGCACAGAGTCGTCGGTATGTGTTGTTGATCAAACGAGAGTGGCTGGCGTTATTTCTGGGTATCCAGGTTGGGGGATGTTTTTTGTTCCTAATGGTAAGTCGGTCAACGATCTCTGTTTTGCATTTTATGCGTTTAGCGAGAATGGTACTGCGGTGACATCGAGTGAGGTTTCAACCGTAGAAAGTGGTTGTAACTAAAAAAGGGGAGAAACATAGACTGTTTCTCCCCTTTCGTTTACTTTTTACCTGCTAGTCGCTATTTAATTAAAAATGGATGCCATTTTCTAACGAACTGATACGAGCTAACGACAACGTATCAATGCCTTTCTCTGCGAGCATTTCTGCACCTGCTTGGAACGATTTTTCAAACAAGATACCCACGCCAACTAATGTAGCAGTTGTTTGCGCAAGGATAGCTAATGTCCCTTCAACGGCATTACCGTGAGCGAGTACATCATCAATGAATAATACGCGGTCGTTGTCATTAATGTGTTCAACATTACAGTTTAATTCGTATGATGAATTTTTAGTAAAGCTGAAAACATTGGTTGTAAGTACGTTTTCTGGATCTAACATGCTGCGCTTTTTCTTCATTACAACTAATGGCACATTCAGTTTTAATGCCACTAATGTCGAGATAGCAATACCACCACTTTCGATAGTCAGAATACGGTCGATTTTAGCGTCCTGAAAATGGATAGCCAATTGCGATGCACACCAGTCTAGAATCTGAATATCAATTTGCTTTGTTAAAAAGCTACTTGCGTCTAGGGCTACGTTGTTAACAGATTTACCGTGCGCTAGAATCGCTTTTTCTAATAAGTTCATGTGTTCGTCCCTAAATTATGAAAGTGCTAAATAAACAATAAATAGTAGTGCTAGTGAGTAAATAATTGGATGTACTTTTTTACCATCACCTTGTACTAACATTACGAAACAGTAGCTGATGAAACCCATCGCCATACCATTTGCAGGCGAGAAGGTTAACAAGCTAAATACCATGATAAAGAATACTGGAATGGCTGATTCTTTCTTATCCCAGCTGATGTTTGCTAAGTTCTTAATCATGTAAATACCGATTACAACTAATGCTGGTGCAACAATCGCTTTGGTAAAGATTGAGAATACAGGGAATAGGAACATAGAGACTAAGAACAGCGCCGCCACTGTGATCGCACTGATACCTGTCTTAGCACCAAGTGATGAGGCAACCGCAGATTCAGAGTAAGCTGTAATAGACGTTGTACCTAATACAGTACCAATAATCGTACCACCTGAGTCCGCAATTAATGCTGATTTTGCATTTGGCACTTTGCCGTCTTTACCGATAATACCCGCGTCACGACCGACACCAACAATGGTACTTAAGCCATCGAAAAAATCGACAATAAAGAAGATAATAACTAAGAAGATTAAGTCACTTAGTTTTGGCATTGTCAGTTGTGATAAGTCAAAGATAGCACCAAATGTTGGGGCTAAGCTTGGTGGCATTGAAAATACTTCGGTTGGCACAGTAATTAAGTTACTGCCAAGAAAGTAATCGCTTAATAAGCTAAGAATAATCGACGAGATAAACGAAATAACAGTCGCTAGTTTCATATCTCGGACTAAACAGCCAATCGCAATGAAGATGCTGACAAGTGCAATAAATACTTTCGGATCGTAGACATCGCCCATGCTAACGAGAATAAACGGGTTGCTAACGATGATGCCTGCATTCTTAAGGCCTAAGAACGACACGAATAAACCCAGACCAACAGCAATACCGAGCTTTAAGTCTTCTGGAATCGCTTCAATCATCACCTTACGTGCGGGTGTTAAGCTTAAAATTAAATAGAGACAACCAGAAAGGAAAATAGCAAACAGTGCTTCATGCCAAAGTAACGAGATACCGCCACCAAGTAAGATAGCTTTAAAGAAGCCATTCATCGACATGCCCGGTGCTAACATAATAGGGTATTTAGAAAACGCACCCATAATGAATGTTGCAATCGCAGCTGATAGTGCTGTTGCGGTGAAGACTGAGCCTTTGTCTATCCCTTCGATGCTTCCTAAGATTGCCGGATTCACTGCTAAGATATAACTCATCGCTAAAAAGGTAATTAAACCCGCGTAGATTTCATTTTTTACAGTTGCGCCACGCGCAGACAGGAGGAAGTACTTGTCCATTAAACATCCATTACTATTAAGTTGGTTGATTTAAAATGACAATATTCCGAAGTATAAACTTGGGTAGGGGAACCATACCAGAAAAAAGGTACAGTTATCCTGCTTCATTGTAGGTCTGAAATTTACGGTTTCAGAGTAGAGACTTAAGGCCCATATTGCCAAAATTATACAACGTCACATTGCTTGCGGGGCATCTTAAAGATGTTGACGCGGTTGTCAATTATTTTTACGAAGGTCGTGAGTTTAAAAGAGGCAGATATCCATGCACTAAATGGACGATATTATTATGTAGGAGTATTACTTATGGGGTCTTCAGAGGTTTTTTGTATCAAAACGGATTATAGTAAACTTTTTTCATTTAATTGACTCAGTGGTCAATGTTTGAACAGTAGGTATAATATTCTTTAATGTATTATTTTGTTTGAAAAGTGGCGTAGTTGCCGTTAATTTGGGCTTTATTTTCCTCTAAAACCAAAAATGGCGAGCCGAGGCTCACCATATCTATTCACTTCAAAAGAGTACTGAAAGGTCAGTATTACTTTTTAAGTTCAGCAATTGCTTTAGTTAGTTCGTCAACTTTAGCATTTAGTGCGTCAACTTTAGTGTTATCAACACCAGAAATTTTAGTGAAAACTTGGTTTACACGCGTTTCTAAAACGTCTGTAGAGATTTTTTTATCAGAAATTTTTTCTTTTGCTGATTCTTCAATCTTAGTGCCTTTAGCAACAAGTTCTTCGAATAATGTTGAAGATTTGTCTGAAACTTTGTTTGCTTCATCGATGCTCTTACCGTATGCACCAAGACCTGCTAGCCAAATGTTCTTAGCGATTTCGTCTTTGCTGCTCCAAAGTTTTTTGGCTGTGTCAACTACGTTTAATTGTGTCATGGTACTTATCCTTTCTGGGTGCGTTTCGATTTGATGGAGCCAGAATATGGTTTTAAATTAGAAAATGCATACAAATTGTGGATTTAATTTTAGAGAAAAAATAAGGAGTTATTTAGAGTGGTTTTTCAGTTTTACTGTGTTCCACTTGTTTATGAAAATATTTTGCAAATGATTAATTCAGATGTGTATTTTCTGTGATAGTAAGCCAAAAATGGATTTGTAGTATTCGTTACTGATGGTATTTTTAGATAATAAAATTATTTATATTCATCCATCATTGGCAGTTGTTAATTGAACAACTATCTTATTATTAATGACCATATACTATTCTTTATGACCTGTTGTCGTGTTTTAAGTGAGATTTAATCATTTTTAGCGTCACTTTTTGACGATCGTAGCTATAATTTGGCAGACTTAAATTAATTGAGAGGCTAACAGTGGAATTTCAACAATTAGTAAATGATGGGTTGGCACTTGTATCACGTGTAAAACAAGAAATTAACTTTATTCGTGCCTGTAATTACACGCAAGCAAATTTAGATTTTTTGCACACGGCTTCTTTTAATTTAGCGTCAGCTGAAGATTTACTTAATTATGCAAATGAATTGGCATTAAAGAATGATGATGTCGCGGGAGAAAAAGTATTAATTGCTTGTGATGCCATCAAAAATGTCCAGTCTATGTTATCACGTCAGTTCGATGCCGAATTAGAATGTGAAAGCCAATCTTGGTTTGAAGATGTTACTTCAACTATTGGTATTTGTGCTTAGTCTCATTAAAGTTAGACCTAATTAGCCAGTGCAGATTGTAACTGGCTTTTTTGTATCATTTTTCCGTTTAAATCGAACTATTTAATTCTTCATTTCATCCTTCATACCACCTTTCTGTATGCGCAGAATACCGTATTGTAAGCTCGAGTAAGAGTTGGGCTAGGTGTCATGTTATCCATGTTAATGTTATCCAAATAATCATAGAGTTACGGTTAGTAAAGGATAATGGTGTTATAAAATGGAATTCATGAATAACTACGCTATGCTTCATCGAAAGATCATTGATCTACTTCGTATCGACGATGATAATTACTTCTATATATCCTACAAAGGTTTTACTTTCACCAGTGTATTTCAGCCTATTTTTGACCGTGAATGTAATATTTACGGTGTTGAAGCATTAGTGAGGATCACTGATGATAATGGCATGCCAGTTAATCCATATGGTTACTTTGATGCAATCCGTAATGACGATAAAAGCAGTGTTATATCGACCTTAATTTGTGCCATTATTCATGGTTTAAACTTTGCGCGTTCATGTTATTGCGATAAGAAATTATTCATCAATGTCACGCCTGCTATATTTGAAATCCTGTCAAACAACGACATTGCAGTGAATACATTAATTCGACGTTTGAAGATGTTAGGCCTGTCGCCAACACAGATAGTTTACGAGATTATTGAGTTTGAAGGGCGCAACTTAGCCTCTGTATTAAAGGGCATCAAAAAGTTATCTAATTTTGGTATTGAGATAGCATTGGATGATTACGGCAGTGCGTTTTCGACAGAAAGCAGGGCGAAAGCGGTAACGCCTGATTATTTAAAAATTGATAAAAGTATTGTCGATTTATTAGCGGCATTTAAATACAGTAAATTCCATCATGCGATGAAGATTAGCCGAGCGATTGCAGCAAAAACCATTGCCGAAGGGATAGAAACCAAAGAGACTTTTGAGTGTTGTATGGAGTCGGGCGCAGATTATTTTCAGGGTTTCTATTTAGCAAGACCACATAAAGCACCCTTAAAGCAAAGTAAAATGGCCATACGATAACAAGCAAGATCAAACACTCATTGATTCGTACGGCCCTTGGTTATTATGCGTGATGCTCTTTATGGCGTTCAGTCAAGCCAAAGTCATCTAAGATGCCATAGAAGGCGGGCAAGATGAGGATCACTAACAGTGTTGATGCTAACAAACCAAAGATCAGCGCGACAACAAGTGGGATGATGACCTGCGCTTGGATACTTTGTTCCAGTAGTATCGGCATGAGTCCCGCTGCCGTTGTTGCCGTAGTGATTAAAATTGCACGGATACGGTTGGTTGTAGCGTGTATTGCGGCTTGTCGAATATCATTACTTTTTACCAAGTTCTCTTTGATAAACTGCACCAGTAAGATGGAATTATTGACCACGATCCCCGCTAGTGACGTAAAGCCAAGCATTGACGGCATAGTGAGGTCATAATTCAGCATATAATGGCCCCAGAACACACCGATAAGCGCTAATGGAATGGCAAGCATGACGATAATCGGTTCGACGTAGCTGCGGAACTGGAAGCTTAGGATGGCAAATACCACGAACAAACCAATCGAGAAACTTTTCACCATCGAGTTGCCAGTTTCTGCTGTCGATTCAACTTCACCACCTAAACGCACTTCAATACCTGGGTATTTCTGTGTCAGAATCGGCACGAAGTCTTTTTTCATTTGCGCCATCAATTCAACCGTATTGGCTTTTGTTTTGTCGATATCGCCTTTTAATGACATAGTGCGAATATTGTTAATGCGGTTTAACTGGCTTACACCACGTCCATGCTCAACTTTAACAATACTGGCAAGAGGTACTTGGCTACCATCAGCTAAGGTAAACGGGAAATCTTCATAGTAAGCCAGATCTGAACGGTAACGCTCAGCCAGTCTCACATCTAATTCCACATTCTCACTGCCAATTTGTAATTCATCCACCGTGATACCAAAGAATGCAGCACGTAATTGCATCGCTATATCTTGTCCGGTTACACCAAATGTTTCAGCGCCAGGCAGCAGTGACATACGCAGTTCAGGCTTACCATCTCGAAGGTTAGAAATGATATTACTCACCCCGTTAAACTGGGTAAGGTAGTGCGCTAATTCATTACCTGCATCTTTTAACGTCTGAATGTCAGGATGGCTTAGTTCAATATCAATAGCACGGCCTGCGGGTCCAATTGCTGGTTCACGAATGATTAAGTTTGTGACACCGGGAATCGTCCCAATTTGTTGCTGTAGTTCGGCTAAGTAATCGGCCATACGCGTCGTTCGTTTTTCTGACGTCAGTAAATCAACAAAGATAGTTGCTACGTGCTCACCTGTTTCACCTGCATCTGGGTTCGCGCCACTTTGCACTGTAATGTATTTTAACAGTGACTCATTATCAGGTTGCTCACCAAATGTGGCACTGGTTGTCTTAATATTATCGCTAATACGGGACACCACTTTATCGGTTTTTTCTAAGGGGGTACCCGGTGGCATCATCACCGTTATCTGTACCCAGTCACCTTCGACTTCTGGAAAGGCTGAAAAACGTAACAACCCACTCGACGCCAGCGATATTGTGCCGATAAACAAAGCAATCACACCCGCGGTAACCATGTAGCGACGATCGACAACCGTGCCAATTATTTTAGGTAAAATGTTAAATTGAAAGTGCTCAAATTTCTTATTGAAACGGCCTTTGAAGCTGTTTTCTGCCACACTGTCGTCGGTATCTTTAACGGATGCATAAAGGTGATGGGGTAAAATCAAAAATGCTTCAACTAAGGATACACTTAGAGTGATCACTAAGGTTATCGGAATAACTTTAAGTACTTGGCCCATATCACCTTCAAGAAACGCCAGTGAACCAAAGATTGCGACGGTAGTAAGGAATGATGAGAACACACCGTTTTTAACGCGGTTTACACCTTTCACGATACCTGCAAGTTTATCCTCGGTTTTAGAGAGTTCGTGAGCGACACTTTCGGATAATACAATTGCATCATCCATTAAGAGTCCAATTGCCACCAACAGCGCCACCATCGACATGAGGTTTAAACTGATACCAACTAATGACAGCACATACATACTGGCAAGGAAGGAAACGGGTAAACCCATTGCCACCCAGATCGCATAGCGCCAAGGGAAGAATAACCACATGACTAAGAACACAAGAATGAAGCCCTGCCAACCGTTTGATAACAGTAGGTCAAGACGATCTTTAGCGACAGATGCCATGTCTTTCGTGAGTGAGAATTCGACGGTGTCAGGTGTACGTAATTTTTCATTTTCAATAAATTGTTGTACTTCTTCAAGAACATCAAGCGAGTCATCAGCTTTTGATTTTTTGATATCAAGCATGGTGCCTTCTTTACCATTCACCGATATCTTAGATTCGTCTAATTCAAAACGTTGCGTGATTGTCGCAATGTCTTTGAGTTGTACTTTACTGCCATCTTCATGACTCAATACAATTATCTCACCCAGTTCTCGGGGGGTATAACGCTGAGCATCAAAACGTAATAAAATTGTGCTACTTGGGGTATTTAAGCTCCCACTTGGCATTTTTACGTTCTGTTTAGCAATTTGGTTAGCAACATCTTGCACAGATACATTCAGCTGACGTAGAGCAAGTAAATCAAGCTCGACACGCAGTTGCGGATCGGAGAAACCGTTAATATCAACTTGGGCAATGCCTTTTAAACGCTTAAGGCGACGTTTCACATCTTCGGCATACAACTTTAGTTCTTGCTTTTCCATATCACTGTAAATGACCAAACTCACTACATCATCGTAAGTCATGAGTTCTTTTACAATGGTGGTTTCAGCTTCTTCAGGAAATTGGTCAATCGCATCTACTTGGGTTTTTATATCCGAAATAAAGGTTGTGCCATTACCGTCATGCGTCATCTCTGCGGTCGTGACGGCAACCCCTTCACTGGCGCTACAGATGAGTTTTTTAAGGTTGTTAATGCCATCAAGGGCATCTTCAATCGGTAAACAAATGGCTTGCTCTACGTCTTCTGGGCTCGCGCCAGGGTAGGGCACGGTAATTTGTGCAATCGTTACCGAGAAGTCGGGAAATGTCTCGCGTTTCATGTCGGGCAGTGTGATCGCGCCTAAGGCGAGAAACATCACCATCACTAAATTGGCAGCAGTCGGGTGCTTCGTAAAGAAATGGATCATTATTATTTATCCTCTGTCCATACTGTTGGCGCAAGCTTTAAGCCATTGGCAACAGGGATAATGTCGGATAGTACAATTTGTTGACCTGCTTTTAGACCATCAGCTTTGATTGCCGCCACTTGGTCACGAATAAACAGTACATCTACGTCTTGTAATTGCAAGCGGTTGTCTTCATCCATAAGGTATAAACGGTTGTTATGTAATGCTTGTAATGGCACGGTTAATTGCGGTTGTGCTTGACCATTAACGGTGACTTCGACAAACATGCCCGAGATAATAGGGCTGTCATTAGGATCATTGCGTTTGATGAATTCAAGGAAATCGAAGTCTGTTTCAACGACTAACCCAGCGGTGCCTAAACGTGCATCAATTTCCCCTAAAATACGGGTGACTTTACCTTGCCAGTGAGTTTCTGATGATGAGTTGCGTAGGGTGATTTGTGCCGTTAAGTTAGCGATTGCAATATCAGGTACTGCATTCAGGTTATCGAGTACTTCTCTGTCTTGTTTCAAACTATGTATTAAACGACTTAGTTGGCTAGTGGGCATTTTCGCTTCAACTTCGAGCTTAGAAACATCATGTGCCAAGATGATGCTGCTACCTGTTGATACAAATTGCTGTAGTTCAGCGCTTACATCAATAATACGGCCATTAAATGGCATGGTAATTATTGTGTGTTCTAAATCCAGTTTCGCTTGGTCTATTTGGCTTTCTGCTTGGGTTATTTGTGCTTGTAGGGCTTTCTGACGAGCGGGAATTTGATTTAGCTGTGCTTTAAGATCATTGAGTTGTAGTTGTGTATTGTAAACGATACGTTCTTGCTTCTCTAAACTGGATGCCGAAATGGTGCCTTTCTTGTTTAGTTTAATATTACGTTGGTATTCTTTTTCTTCTAGGGCAAGGGTTTTGCCTTCGACTTGATATGAGCGTGTTAAACGTTTTTCTTCAATGTCGAGTTTTTCAACTTCCGAGTTAATATTATCTAAATTTGCTTGTGCCGTGTTCAGACTTAATTGATAAGACGTTGGATCAATACGGAGTAATTCGACCCCTGCATTAATAAACGTCCCGCGTTGTAATTTTTCATTTTTGTAAATTACTTTACCGCTGACTTCGGCAATGCCTTGCCATTTATTTTTGGCTACCACGTTACCGTAGCCTTTGACTGCGGGTGCAATATTTTGGGTTTTAATTTGGGTCACATAGACACTTTGTGTGGGTTCAACCACTTCTAATACAACGTCATTTTTCATGATGGCATTATTAATTGCCATGATACCTAATCCTGTTGCAACGCCGATTGGTAGCCACAGTAGTTTAGATTTCTTCATTGTATTGCTCCGTTGTAATTGAATTAATTAATAAAGTATAATTTTGATGCGCTAATTTATGATAAAACTGCATGTCTAAATCTGTTGGTGTTAATTGTTGTAACAAAGGCTTAAATGCACAAGGGAAGATGCATAAACTGAGAATTTGAACGGTTAATAACTCAGGGTCCAGTTCCGGCTTTATATCCCCTTTTGTTTGCAGTTTAATGATCATCATTTTGATTAGTCGAAATGATTGCTGGGGCCCTTCTTGAATAATTTGCGCTTTAATTTGCGGATTATCATTACTGACCATATTACGTCGAATGATGTGGTGCAGGCTTTTATGTTCTTCAACCGTCGTGTAGTAAAGCAAAAATATGTCATGCAGGTTTTGTAGTTTAGGCTTGGCGACGTGCTGTTTAAAAATATCTAACATAGGCTGACGATATTGAGACATTGCCGCATGAAACAAGCCTTCTTTATTTTGGAAGTAATAGCGGATCATAGCTGGTGTCGTATTGGCCGCAGCAGCAATTTTTCGGGTACTAATTTGGTTGTATTCATTGTCTGCGAATAGCTCAAATGCCACTGTCATTAAATGCTGGCGAATATTGGTATCGGAAGATTTTGTTGGTCTGCCGATGTGGCGAATTAAGGTTTCGTCTTTGCTATTGTTATTATCCATCTCTGCACCATCATTAATTATTCATTTGGATAATTCTGAACCTGTTTGGTTAAATTATCCAGATGATTAATTTCCCATTTTTACAGTTTTGGATAAATTAAGTTAATCAGAGTGAGTGATGAGATATTAATGTATCGACTTAGGTGCTACATTTTCAGGTAGTCATATCGTGGATAAAATTGCAGGACGTAATAGTACATAAAATACAGTTAAGTACATTTCTGATGGGATTTTATAAACAAGAGATTATACTTATTTGACCTGATTTAGCCCTAACTGTTTCTGCAGTTTTTTTGTTAAACCTAGCGACACAATTTTGTACGACTCTTTGAGGTAATATGTTAATTCTTCGTCTGTTTTTGCTGAACTGTCGTAGTGCTGTATCCATTTCATGCCGCGGGACGCGAAATAGGGCGCAGGTTTATAACCTGACAGGTCACTTAAAAAATCAAAGTTAAGGTCTGAAGTTTTAAAAATGAACGCGGGTTGATTTTCTTTTTCTAAGTTACCTTGTCCTAAACTGCCAATCGCAAATATCTTAGGGCCAATTTTCCAAACATGCGCGTTGTTCCATTGCATCACATACGTTGTTGCATGTAATGAACCACAAAATTTATTAAACTCATCATACGTCATGGTTTATTTCCTTATGGTTTGAGACTTTTATAAACCTTTCAATGGTATAACATCATGTCTTGTTTATAATTTATTGAGCCCTGTATTCCTGTATTCCTGTATTCGATACGATATTACAGGATTGTATATTATGGCGACTTTAGGTGTGAGGCTAGGGTTAAAAATATTCGTCATGGATCTGAGTAATGTCTTCTTCATTACTTTGATTGAATAGCTTTAAGATCATTTCTTTTTCATCATTTGTGATCGTATACGCATGATCTTTATTGATCTGCTGACCGAGTCGGTTACAAATCGTTGTTATTTGTGCAGGGTTGAATTTAAGGTGGTTTAGGTTATTTATAAATACTTCAAAATCATAATCATCCATAATCCACTCCTATTTGTAATGCTTAGTTATATCCATATTTAAACATTAGTAGTCTTACTTATTAATGGCATGAAAAAATGTAGAGCGTTGAATCGGTGGGGGTGAGTGTTATTGATTCGCTTTGCTAATTCTGCATAGGTTAGTGCTTAATATTAGAGAATATCACCTAATCTTTATGGAAGTTGAGTGTTTTTATAAACCTTGATTTTAAATACGTCAATCTGTGTTATCTATCGGGGCGCGTTTTTGATTTGTCTTTGTTAACTTGATTTGTAGATATCACCTACCCACAAATCAAGATCTTGTCTAAAGCTTCTTTCTAATCGCTATTACTATCAAATTATACCATCGGCACAATAGACCCGATTAGCAAGCCTGCCATGCAGTAATTAAATATCTTAATACGGGCTGGTACTTGTAAGAGCGTCTGTAATTTTTTTCCCGCTGCAGTCCACAAGCTAACAGAGGGTACATTCACACACCCAAATATGAGTGATACGATCAAAATGTCTTGCTGTGCCGTCGATGAGGCATAGACACTGATTGCAGTAAGTGCCATCGTCCACGCCTTTGGGTTTACCCATTGAAAGCAAGCTGCTGACATAAACGTCATTGGGGTGTAATCAGACACTTCACTTGTCATTGATTTGCTTTTGGCGATCTTAAACGCGAGATAAACAAGATACATCATACTCACGATACGTAAGCTCTGTTGAATAATTGGGTAGGCGGTAAATAACCCCATCAGACCAAAACCAACCAAAAAAACCATCAAGCTAAAGCCAAAAGTAATACCCAGCATATGGGGAATCGTACGCATAAAACCGACATTAGCACCTGATGTCATTAGCATAATATTGTTTGGCCCTGGTGATACAGTTGAAACAAACGCGAAGGTTATTAGTGCTATAAGTTGTTGATATTCCATTTTAAACCCATGTTGTAGTTATTGTTTATAGTTGTATTTTAAATACATATGGGGTAAATTTTGTGCCTATATTTGCTAAGATTAACGAAAATACACAAGGAATGGTCGCGATGGATAGGTTTGACGAAAGAATATTGCGTGAGCTTAAGTTGAATGGAAAATTGTCTAATGTAGAGCTTGCAGAACGGATCGGATTATCTGCTTCAGCGACATTACGCCGTGTGCAAGAATTGGAACGCACCGATATTATTCAGGGTTATCGCGCCGTGTTTAACGCCAAAAAGTTGGGTATTGGCTTTATTGCTTATGTCACGATTGGTCTGTCGAGTCACAGTAAAAAATCACAAAGCGGTTTTGAAGAACAAATCATGGATGTAGAGCAGGTCACTGAGTGCCACAATGTCACTGGTGCTAATGAATATTTGCTACGCGTCGAGACTGCGGACTTGACTGCTTATAAGCGTTTTCACTCTGATGTGTTAGGTGAGATCCCACAGGTAAACTCAATCACGACCTTAGTGGTGATGGAGACGGCTAAGGATGAGCGGACGTAATAGAATGTTCTGCTGAAAAAGAGACTCGGTCCATAGCTAAATTGCTCGGTATAGAGTGCATAAAGTGAATAGCTCTAAATCACACTTTAGAGGTACAAGTATATATTTGTTAACCTATGTAAAATATAATCATACATAAATTCAGCGTGTTACTTTTTATTAAAGAGAAGCATATAAATGAACGTATACCTGCAAATTAAATATACTGCAGCGCTAACATTGTTAGCCTGGTATAACATTGATCATCAGCTTTCTTGCCGTCTGTCTTCAGAATAATTACTTCCATATTTAATACTTTGGGTTTTGTCCCAACCTCAACTTGTTAAGTTTAAATTAAATAACTAAACGCAAAGTCTTTGTCTGCATTAAATAGAATGTATTGATTATATTGCTACATTCAAAATATGCATACGCGTTGTATTCTCGTCTTTGTTTTTTATTCACGTTTAATTTGAGCATTTAATATGTCGTTATTTTTTAGCGTGGCTAAGCTCGTCCTATAATTAATAAAACCACGCATGAATTGTTTAATTGCGGTGAAAACACCCATTAAATATATAAGGTATTATTATGGAAAACTTTAAACACCTACCAGAACCATTCCGTATTCGTGTGATTGAACCAGTGAAACGTACGACGCGTGAATATCGCGAACAAGCAATTTTAAAAGCAGGTATGAACCCATTTTTACTCGACAGTGAAGATGTATTTATTGATCTACTGACTGACAGTGGCACAGGTGCTATTACACAACAGATGCAAGCGGCAATGTTGCTTGGTGATGAAGCATATAGTGGTAGTCGTAGCTATTATGCATTGGCGAATGCAGTGAAAGATATTTTTGATTATGAACACACGATTCCGACTCACCAAGGTCGTGGTGCTGAACAAATTTATATTCCAGTGCTCATCAAAAAACGTGAAATGGAAAAAGGGTTAGATCGTACTAAGATGGTCGCCCTGTCTAACTATTTCTTTGATACTACGCAAGGGCATACACAAGTAAATTGCTGTGTGGCGAAAAATGTATATACAGCAGAAGCGTTTAATACCGCGGTAAGTGCAGACTTTAAAGGTAACTTCGACCTTATTAAACTAGAAGAAGCTATCCTAGACGCTGGCGCGGTCAATGTACCTTATATTGTGAGCACGATTACGTGTAACTCTGCGGGTGGCCAACCTGTTTCTATTGCAAATTTAAAAGCGGTGTACGAGATAGCACAAAAGTATGACATCCCTGTGGTGATGGATTCTGCACGTTATGCAGAGAATGCTTACTTCATTCAACAACGCGAAGAAGGTTATAAAAACTGGACAATTGAAGCGATCACGCGTGAGTCGTACAAATATGCAGACGCCCTTGCCATGTCAGCGAAAAAAGATGCCATGGTACAAATGGGTGGCCTGCTTTGCTTTAAAGACGATTCGATGATGGATGCTTATAGAGAATGTCGTACTCTGTGTGTTGTTCAAGAAGGTTTCCCTACTTACGGTGGTCTAGAGGGCGGGGCAATGGAACGTCTTGCTGTTGGTCTTTATAATGGTATGCGTCAAGAGTGGCTAGCCTATCGTATTGGTCAAGTGCAATATCTTGTCGATGGACTAGAAGGTATTGGTATCGTCTGTCAGCAAGCTGGTGGTCATGCCGCGTTTGTTGATGCAGGTAAATTACTGCCACATATCCCTGCGGGTCAATTTCCTGCACACGCCTTAGCTTGCGAGTTATATAAAGTAGCGGGTATTCGTGCGGTTGAGATCGGTTCGCTGCTCCAAGGTCGTGATCCAGCGACAGGCAAGCAACAGGCTTGTCCTGCGGAATTACTTCGACTTACTATTCCACGTGCGACTTATACGCAAACGCATATGGACTTCGTTATTGAAGCCTTTCAAAAAGTGAAAGAAAATGCGGCAAACGTGAAGGGTCTGGATTTTACTTACGAGCCACCAGTACTTCGTCATTTTACTGCATTACTTAAAGAAGTTGAGACAGTACAAAAAACAAAGAAGGTAGAGGTTAGAGTTTTAGAAGAAGCTTAACAATCACTTATCGAAGATGACTAAAAAGCGCAAACATTTGTTTGCGCTTTTTTCGTTGTTTAAGTAACACTAATTATTTTATGATTTTTTATTCATGTTTCACGAACAATGGTCGATACGCTACCTTGTGTCATTGATGGATTATTCAGAGCATTCTTATTATTAGGACGTAATAAATAGAGAATGAAGACAGTAACGAGGAATATGGGGTTAATTAAAATCATATTCTAAGTTGTTAGACACAACCGCTGTTAATTTTATGGATGCAAATTATCTCAGCAGTTAATCTCAAATCTATCTAATTGTGGAATAAAATAATGGTAAAAAATTTAGGGTTCAAAAAAGTCATCATATTGTCAGTTGTCATCTTGCTGACCGCTATTTTACTGGTTTCTAATGTAATTTCTTATAATATAATTAAATCTAAAACGATTGAAGATGTGAACCTGCTATCGAGTTCAATCGTAAACTACGAAGCGAATAAAATCGAAGATTGGTTTACAACAAAAACGAATGCGCTTAATGCTATTTCTCAAAAATATAAATCAAATAGCCTTGGTGATGATTACGTCACAATTGCGCGACTTATAAAAGAAACCAGTGGTTTTGCGAGCGTATTTTTCTCATTTGATGACGGTGTTACGTATTCTACCGCTCGAAACGCAGACTGGGTTAATGGCGTGGCGATTACGGCTCGTTATGATGCACGTAAACGCCCTTGGTATACCAAAGGTAAGAACACTGCAACGCTAGATGTAACGGATGTTTATAATGCTAGAAGTACGGGTCTTCCGATTATTTCAGTCGTGCGTAATATCGGTAACGGTGTGTTATTAGGTAATATTGGTTTAGAAATTCTTGAAAAAACAGTTAAAAATGTGAATTACCCAGGTTCTGTTACCGCAATTATGGATAGTGATGGTAATGCATTAGCATCTAATTCACTCGCTTTGAAAACGGGAGTGAATTTTTCAGATATCGGTATGGGTAATGTTAAAACCGGCATGTTAAGTCAGCATGCGAACACAACCGCTTATACGTTAGGTGGCGTTGATAAATTAGCCTTTACGCAAGAAATTACTCTGATTAATGGTAAACGATGGTACTTATTTATTGGTGTTGATAAATCAGTTGCTTATGCCGAAGTTGATGAGGCGTTAGAAACTACTTTGCTCGTGTCAGCTATCATGCTTGCAGTAGGTCTGTTCTTGACTATCACGATACTGAACAGAGCATATCGCCCAATCATATCATTGAAAGAAGTGGTGATGGATTTATCAAAAGGTAATGGCGATTTAACGCGTCGTTTACCGGTAGAAAGTAACGATGATTTAGGTGACATCTCGGCCGGTATTAATGCCTTTATTACGAACCTGCAAACCTTGATGTTAGAGATCGAGAACTCTTCACAGCATATTTCAGAAAGTGTAGGCAAACTAGAACAGCAAACGACAAGCAACAATCAAGTATTGGATGCGCATTCAATTGAAACAGACCAAATCGCAGCCGCAGTAGAAGAAATGAGTGCTACGGCCAATGATGTTGCGAGTAATGCTGGGGAAGCGTCACAATTTACCGATGCAATGAATAAGCAGGTTGGTTCATCAAAAGTGACGGTTACAACGACCACATCAACAGTCTCTCAGTTGGTTGAAAATGTAGAAAACTCATCAAAAAGTATTCAAGATATTGAAAAAGATACACAAGCTATCACGAAAGTGCTTAATGTGATTGGTGAGATTGCTGAACAAACAAATCTACTCGCGCTTAACGCTGCAATTGAAGCCGCACGCGCTGGTGAGCAAGGTCGTGGTTTTGCTGTTGTCGCAGATGAAGTACGTGCGCTAGCGGCGAGAACACAGGTCAGTACGGCTGAAATTAAAGAAACATTGGATGCATTAACAGCGGGTTCAAGTTCTGCTATTTTAGCGATGGATATGACACAAACAACGTGCCAACAAGCAGCCAAAAGTACGTATGCAGTCGCTGAGGATTTAGATAATATTGCCAGCTCTGTCACGCAGATAAATGATTTAAATACGCAAATAGCAACTGCGGCGGAAGAACAAAGTAGTGTGTCTAGTGAAGTCACTCGTAATATGACTGCGATCCGTGAAATGGCGCAAGAGCTTGCTATAAACGGTCAATCTACTGCGCAAGAATCGGTTAATGTTGCTGTTGCCAATGAGCAATTAAAATCAATTGTGAGTCAATTTAAATTAAGATAATTTAGCTGTTCTAATCTGATGACAAAGCCATTAAGTATCAATGCTTAATGGCTTTTTTATTACCTGTATTTTAACCAATAACGACTTGGCCTAGGGCATACCCTAAAAGACACGCAGAAATAACACCAATTAAGCCGACAGACATGAATGAATGGTTAAAGTAGTACTTACCAATTTTCGTTGTGCCTGAGCTATCAAAGTTTACGGTCGCAATATCTGATGGATAGTTTGGAATAAAGAAATAACCGTATACCGCAGGCATTAAACCAATCACTAACGCAGGTTCGAGTCCTAACGCTAAGCCAACGGGTAACATCATTCGCGCTGTTGCTGCTTGTGAGTTGACCACGACCGACACGATAAACAGTGATAGTGCAAACGTCCAAGGGTGTAGTGTTACCATATCAACAATACCAGCTCTGAATTGCGGCATCGCGTATTGGAAGTAGGTATCAGACATCCATGCAATACCAAAAATAGCAATCGCAGCGACCATACCAGATTTGAACACCACGCCATTAGGCACATCGCGCGGGTCTGTTTTAGTGGCAAGTAAAATTACACCACCAAACGCTAACATCATCATTTGGATCACCACCGACATTTTGATTGGCGCAGCGCCTTCGGTGATAGTCCTTACTTCTGGCAGCATCGCAATCACAACGATAGACAAGATCGCACTTAAAAAGATAAGTACCGCATTACGTGCTTTAGCTGGCAGCTTTTCATCTAAAGAAGTTGATGTAGTGTTTAAGATTTTTTCACGCCAGATAGGATCTTTTAAGCGCGCTTGGTATTCCTCATCATCTTCTAATTCTTTACCACGACGTAGACTATAAAGAGACAGCATTAACGTACCAAATAAAGTCGACGGTACTGTCACCATTAAGATAGAAATGAGGGTAATAGAAGAATCGATATCCACTAATTGTGCTAAATAAAAGACGACGGCTGCTGATAATGGGGATGCCGTGATCGCAATTTGGGATGCTACTGATGCTGCAGCCATTGGACGCTCAGGGCGAATGCCATTTTTAAGTGCCACATCACCGATGATAGGCATGATGGAATAAACCGCATGACCCGTTCCAAGCAGAAATGTCATGGTATAGGTAACAAAAGGGGCTATGAGTGTCACTCGTTTTGGGTTCTTTCTTAAAATGCGTTCCGCAATTTGCAGCATGTATTTAAGCCCGCCAGCGGCTTCGAGAATCGATGCACAAGTGACAACCGCCAAGATAATCAGCATCACGGTCACTGGTGGAGACGTTGGTGGCATTTTGAAGATGAACACTTCAATCACCAAACCAATCCCTGATACAACGCCTAGACCTATTCCACCAAATCGAGAACCTATATAGAGCACGAGCAATAAAAATAGAAATTCAAAATACAACATACTACCACCTAATGGTTAATTCCGTTGGGTGGAAAATATCGTATAAATAAGCTGGTTAAATTGAGCTGTTTCGCATATTGGATACAGAGAATAATTATCTCATGCTGAGTTGATGTTAAATAAGGTTTTGATTAATAATGAAATAGTGACTCAGTAATGTGACCGACTAATAACAATTCGAGCGTCATTCACAGACTGAAACACATATTAGATAAATTATTTTAATCGTAAGGACTTTGTTGCTATACCGCTATTGACTCTAGAGAGTTAAGCACTGCCGAAGATCGTGCTAATCAGAGCGTGGTTAGCTTGTAATTTCATTTGTGCTATCACTGTGTCGTCTACATGCCCGAATTAATAAAGTGAAAGTGTTCCACATCAAAGCATTTTATTCCATTAGAGGTAGACTGGTTGAATAATTAAAATCGATGATTTTATTCATCACCCTCTAGCAACTGCCATTCGCTTAACGCGAAGAATAAAACGTGTTTGATCGTAGATCTAGCAGCATAGCGAAATATGATTGAGTTCGACAATTAAAATGATGCAGTGCAGAGAACTTTAAAGAGGCAATCAATGATAAATGTCATGTTCAACGGGCAAGCATTTCCCGTCAATGCGCATCAAACCTTACTTGAAGCGGCAACAAACTGTAATGTTGAAATTCCATCATTGTGTGGATTGAATAAAGGTGGCGAGAAAATTCCTTGCGACCTTTGTGTCGTCGATATTGCAGGGCAAGGTATTAAACGCGCGTGTGAAATAAATCCTGTAGAGGGGATGGCTGTGACAACTGCATCTGAAGCCTTGTCTGCACTGCGTCAAAAATCGTTAAACCGCATTCTTTCTGATCACTATGCCGATTGTGAAGCACCTTGTCAGACAGCGTGTCCTGCTGGTGTCGATATTCAATCTTACCTTTATCATATATCTCAAAACGACCATGCTAAAGCCGTTGAAGTGATTAAGCGCACGCTGCCGATGCCGCTGTCTATTGGTCGTGTTTGCCCTGCATTTTGTGAAACAGAATGTCGTCGTGGCCTCGTCGATGAGCCATTAGCCATTCGCCAATTAAAACGACATTCTGCTGATATCGATCTGGACTCGCAAGAACAATACGTGCCGCCGAAGAAACCGACAAAAGGTGAATCGATAGCGGTGGTCGGTAGTGGGCCGGGTGGCTTGACCTGTGGTTATTACCTTACTAACGAAGGCTATGATGTTACCGTATTCGAATCTATGCCTGATGCAGGTGGTTGGCTACGATATGGCATTCCTGAATATCGCTTACCGAAAGCCATTCTTGATAAAGAAATCGAGATCATGTGTCGTAACGGCATGCAGTTGCTGACCAATAAAAAATTGGGGCGTGATTTTACACTGACACAACTGACTGAGGACTACGATGCAGTATGTTTGGCGGTTGGTGCGTCGCAAGCGGTTGATATGCAATATACGGGTAGTGACTTTGACGGTTGCTATTTAGGTGTCGATTACCTTAAAGATTACGTTACTGATGGCCACTACACGACAGGTAAAAAAGTAGCGGTAATTGGTGGTGGTAATACCGCTATTGATTGTGCGCGAACGGCAGTACGTGATGGTGCTGATACGACTTTGATTTATCGTCGAACCCGTGCTGAAATGCCAGCTGAAGATTATGAAATTTTAGAAGCTGAACATGAAGGGGTTAAATTCCACTTCCTGACGAACCCAGTCGAAAACATCGCGAATGAAAACGGCCGTGTATGCGAAGTTAAACTAGAGAAAATGGCTTTGGGTGAACCCGATGCATCGGGCCGTCGCCGTCCAGAAAAAACAGGGGAGTTCTTTATCGAAGCCTTTGATACTGTGATTGCTGCGGTATCGCAAAAGCCTGACTTAAGCTTCATGGACAAAGAAACCTTAGACCTACCACTCACGCGTTGGAATACTCAAGATGCCCACCCTGAAACCATGCACTCGGGTGTTGGTAATGTCTTTAGTATTGGTGATTTTCGTCGTGGGCCTGCCACAGCAATCGAAGCGGTAGCGGATGGTCGTATTGCCGCAGAAGCGATTGACCGTTATTTCGATGGCGATATGGAAAACATTCCGGTTAAACAATTTAACGCGCAAAAGGCCCGTAAATTAAAGCAGGTCGATTCAGCGCAGTTCGAAGGTATTAAACAAGTCATGCGCTCTGTCATGCCAGAGTTAAGCACACAAGAACGTGAGTTAAGTTTTGATGAAGTGGAAACTGGCTTTAGCAATGACGAGGCAGTGCGCGAAGCCGCTCGTTGTTTAGAGTGTGCCTGCCAAGCCAATACCGACTGTAAATTACGAGATTATGCGACAGAGTATACCGTTGCTGATACAGAAGTCAGTCAAGAAGGTTGCCAGAAGTTTGTCGTAGATAACAGTTCAGAATTTATCGTGTTTGATGCGAACCGTTGTATTAGCTGTGGGCAGTGTGTCGATGCCTGTAACGAGAAAGCTGTTCATGGTGTACTTGGCTTCATGAAAAATGATGATGGCACCTCAGCTGCTAGTCCTCAATGCCGACCTGGTTTTGAAAACGGGTTTAGCATGGGGGATTCTAACTGTGTGCAATGCGGTACATGTGTGCAAGTTTGCCCGACGGGTGCATTGGTCGATAGTCGTGATAAATCACAAGGTCGTATTGAAATGCTAAAACCTGTCGATACCATTTGTACTTATTGTGGTGTGGGTTGTAAGTTGACGATGTTCGTTGATGAATCACAGAATAAGATCCGTTATGTGCAAGGTGCCAAAGATTCACCGGTTAATCAAGGTATGCTGTGTGTGAAAGGGCGTTTTGGTTTTGACTTTGTTAGCAGTAAAGAACGTCTTACCACGCCATTAATCCGTAAAAATGGTGAGTTACAACCTGCAAGTTGGGAAGAGGCTCTGTCGCTGGTGGCGACTAAATTTAATGCCATCAAAACGCAGCATGGTGGTAATGCTTTGGCGGGATTCTCGTCTGCGAAAACAACCAATGAAGATAACTTCGCATTTCAAAAATTCATTCGTCGTGAATTAGAAACCAACAATGTCGATCACTGTGCTCGTTTGTGTCACGCATCAACGGTGACAGGTCTAGAAGCATCCATTGGCAGTGGTGCAATGACCAACGATATTCCGAGTATTCAACATTCGGATGTGGTGTTTATTATTGGTTCTGATACAACCTCTGCGCATCCCATCATTGCATCGCACATCAAAAACGCGATCCGTCACGGTAAAGCACGTTTGATTGTTGCTGATCCAAAACGCATTGATATTGCTGATCATTCCGAATTGTATGTTGCGCACCGTCCGGGTACTGATGTGATGTTGATGAACGGCATCATGCAGCAAATTATTAAGAACGATTGGCATGATAAAGCTTATATCGCAAATCGTACTGAAGGATTTGATGCGTTAAAAGCGGAGGTTATGTCAGACAATTATGCTCCGGACAAAGTCGAACTGATCACGGGCGTGAAAGCTCAAGATGTGATTAAAATGGCTGAAATGATCGGTACAGCGGAGCGAACCGCGGTGTATTACTCGATGGGTATTACGCAACATACCACAGGACATGACAATGTACGTTCTGTTGCTAACTTGCAAATGTTGTGTGGCAACATCGGAATTGAAGGTGGCGGCATTAACCCGTTACGTGGTCAATCTAACGTGCAAGGTGCTTGTGACATGGGGGCATTGCCAAATAATTTCCCCGGCTATCAGAAAGTATATACGCCAGAGATTCATGCCAAATTTGCGAAAGCGTGGAATAAACCTAACTTGCCAAAAGAGTCTGGGTTAACGCTCACCGAAATCATTGATGCAGCGTGTCATGATGAAGTGAAATGTCTGTACGTCATGGGAGAAAACCCGGTACTGAGTGATCCAAATCAAGCCCATGTGATTGAAGGCATTGAGAAGCTGGACTTCCTGTTAGTACAAGATATTTTCTTAACAGAAACGGCACAATATGCGGATGTGGTATTACCTTCATGTTCATTTGCTGAAAAATCGGGCCACTTCACTAATACAGAACGTCGTGTTCAACGTATTTCGCCAGCGGTTAATCCTCCGGGTGAAGCGAAAGAAGACTGGGTGATTATTCAAGATATTGCTAATGCGATGGGCAGTGATTGGGTATATAAATCTGTACGTGATATTACGAAAGAGATCACCCAGCTGACACCGCAATATGCTGGTATCCATTGGGATCGTGTAGGTAAAGATGGTGTGCAATGGCCTTGTGCTGATGGCGCAGATAAAGGCACACGCGTGATGCATACTGAACAGTTTACCCGTGGTAAAGGCGAGATGGCTGCAATTCCGTTCCGTTATGCGGCTGAATTACCGGATGATGAGTACCCGTTGATTCTGACCACTGGCCGTTTACTAGAGCAGTTCCATACCGGCACCATGACACGTAAAACCAAAGGTTTAGACAACTTAGCTGGTCCGCGTGCGATGATCTCGGTGGCTGATGCAGAGCGATTAGGTGTGCGTAATGGTGAAATGCTGACAGTGTCGACACGTCGAGGTAGCATTGATACACCTGCGTTTGTGACGAAGCGAATGCAAGAGGGCGTGGTGTTTGTGCCATTCCATTTTGCAGAGTCACCAGCGAACCGATTGACGACAACTGCGACAGATCCACATGCTAAGATCCCAGAGTTTAAGGTTGCAGCAGTGAAAATTGAAAAGTCGCTGGTGGCCACAATGGCGTCGAACGCAAATGGAGTTGCAGAGAAACAACCTGAAGAAGCCAAGATGTAGGGTTAGTTAGATGAGATTAACGGATTTAATTCGTTAATCTAATACGTTATAAAGCCATCAAGGGTAACCTTTGATGGCTTTTTTGTGAAAGAAATACGCAGCTACTACCTATATTGTGATACTGTTTGTGCTAGATCATTGTGCTCATACTCGCTTAGTTGAACAATAGGGGTATTGGCAATTGAATCAATGATGGTTGTATTGATATGACAGATAAAAAGCTTATTCGTATTTTGAAAGTATTTATTGTTATCGGTATTTCACTCATATTATTTGGTCATTATTTATTGTCGTACACGGATTTTACCCAGCAACATGGTGTAACGGGCATTATGATTAGTGCGGGTTGTATTGCCTTAGGGTTTGCGTTCTCGTTACCAACAAAAATGTACCTGACTTTTGTGCTGGTTAAACGTGAAAGTGAGCAAAAACAATAACAAAAGGGAATTGTAAATTATGAAAGAAACAACTCGGTATTTGATTGTATTAGCCATGTTTGTCGCTGTTCTGGCATCTGATTAATC
The DNA here is from genome assembly GCF_018219155.1 of Moritella sp. 24. NCBI lineage: Bacteria > Pseudomonadati > Pseudomonadota > Gammaproteobacteria > Alteromonadales > Moritellaceae > Moritella > Moritella sp. 24. The sequence continues at coordinate 1,269,125 of NZ_CP056123.1, forward strand.
ACTTTCGAACGTACATAAAAAGACAATTTTTGATTAAAAGAACTGGGGATACTTGTTCTTATGCCATGACTACAGCCTGTTAACACTGACTGTATCTTATCGCGGACAATCAGAGCATTTATTGTATTCTAAGGCTAGTTTACTTCGTTATGTTATATCCGTTTTGTGATGTTAATGCTGCCATTACATGTACTTACATTTAAGCCGTTTACACTAAGATTAAGCTAACATAATATTCTCATCGATGTAGGCATCGATCACGAGATGTTCCGTAATGTTAAATAATCTTAAAATGGTCAGAATGAAAAATAAAGGTTTTACACTCATAGAATTAACGCTTTTGATTATCGTAATCGCTATCTTAGGTGCAACGGCAATTCCTCGATTTATCAATATTGAAAACGATGCAAAAAACGCATCATTAGTTGGCTTAAAAGGGGCAATCGAAAGTGCGATTAATATCTCTTATGGGAATATGGCAATTGCAGGAATAGAAGACCAAGCTGCGCTAAGTTATAAAGAGTCAGCTGCGTTCTACGAAGGATGCGTGTGGTGTTCTTTTGATTATGGCTATCCGGTTGCAGATACATTAACGCTAAAATATTTAGTCAATGGTATCGGAATTGTTGAAGATAATGACAGTTTCGCTTTAGTTGAATGGACAAAAATATGGGGTGGGGCAGTTGTGCTAGTCACGCCAACCAGCAATGCTAAAAGGTTGGCAAATAATTACCCAGTCTTGATCGACGATAAATGTTATGTGAAATATACGAGTTATGATCAAGAACCTAAGAAACCATTAATTGAAATAGTGAAATGTGATTAAGCAGTAAGTATCTTATACAGCACTTTGTATAAGATACATGATCATCATATATTCGTATTAAACCTCAAGAAATTCTTCCGACCAAACATCTTGTATTTCTGGCCAACCCCACACATTTATTGACACACCTTTTAGCACTCCTTGAAAATACAAGGTCTGCTTATGATGCAGCATAGGGATGAGCCAGTGCTCGGTGATCATGGCTGTGCTAATCGATTCCAACTCGGCAAGATAGTTTGTTAAAGACTGCTGTTGGCGAATACTGATTAACTTTGTTTGCAACCAGTCACTCGCTTCTGCAGACAGGCTTTGATTTAATATGGCGTTAGATAACATCCAGTGAAATACCGAGGTCGGTAGGTTGTCGTCTAAATCCAGACTAATCAAGATAAGATCTTCTATCAGCGTATTAGCACTGGCCTTTTGCACTAATTCTTCAAAGGAATAAACGTTAACCTCACACTCGATTCCTGTTTGTTCAAGTAAAGCGACCATCGCCTGCGCGCATTCTTTTAGAGTATGGTGCTCGAATATGGCGATAGTCAGTTTACTTGGCAAAGGTTGTTCTGTAGCCCCTACCGAAATGACTTTTAACCAGCTAGACAGTAGGTTATATGCTGGAATTGCTTCAATCGGATTCGCTGATTTAGCTAATTCAGCCATTAATTTATCCGCTGCAAGTAGTTGGCTCAGGTATTTACGCTGCAATAGCGAAAGCTTGGATTTACTGTTTATCATTGCCAGCAAGCAGCCATATTCAATTCTACTTTTTTGATCACTTTCAACATCTGAAACAAGTTTATCTGTTTCTTGAACAAGGTTAGTTGCACCATAGTTTGAACGGATCTGACTGGTTTTATGTACCACGTTAGCCTGTATCTCGGTTGTACACGGTAAGCTGGAGTGTCGCGTGGCAACTTGCCAAATTGTCACTGTATCGGTTAGAGCACGATGGCCATAATAGTTATCGTATGCCTGCAATCGCAAATACTGCTGTGTGTGCTCCTGTACTCGAAATGCGCCACTGCCGATGATGGCTGTTGTTGCTTTAAGCTGTGAATGCAGTTGAGACTTTAGTTGCGATTGAAGTTGCGATTGAAGTTGAAGGGGCGGCTGAATCGAATATTTCACATCTGCAATTAGTCCGGCAAACCCAGGGTCTGGTTGATCTAATTGAATATCAATACAGAGCGGGTTGACCGCTGATATCTGGGTAACATGCGCCAGTTCAATCTGGTAGGTTGGAAGTTGTTTTAGGCAATTAAATAATTCAGCTATCTTCTCGGCATTAATGGTACTTCCGTCATGGAAGGTCAGCGCAGGGCGAAGATAAAAGCGCCAGCGTTGTAACTCTGCGTTGTAAACCCAATGATGGGCAAGTTGGGGGCTGATAATGCCATTTTTATCACATTGTACCAAGCAGCAATAAACCTGACGTAACAGGAAGCGTTCGCTGTTTCTTAATGCGATATGTGGAAGTAGAGCAGAGAAAGAGCGCGTATAAGTCAGTTGAATGTGTAAGCGGCCTTCACGCTGGGTTGCGCCGGATGTGTTTTGCAGTAATTGTCCAAATAACACTTGGTCGTGTTCGATAAGGGCCAGTGCTTTTTCATATTTTCCGACCGCGATCATCTTTTGCGCCAGTTCTGCTTTCAGTTCATCGACAGTATAAATCAGATAGAGCTGAGAGCGTTGGTTACGTCCCGCTTTCGGTGTCCATTCTAACCAGCCTAAATCTCGCATTTCATTTAACAAGGTGCGGCAATGTCGAGTGCTGGTAAACATAACCTCGGCCACTGCATGCAGGGTAATCGCTATTTCTTGCTTAACACCTAGCTTACTTAACCGAGAGAAATACAGTATTTTTTTATCATTGTTCAAAATAGGCAGCATATTATCACCGTAACTTCCTCGTTTAGTGCATAAACAGAATTTGAAAGACATCAAAGCCAAGATTACGACTTAATGCGGAAGTAAACAATATAATTAACTCTGTTTTTCACTTCCTATTATTAAGTGATACTTACCTCATCGTTTAAGCAAATAACCAAGGCTTAAACCACAACATAAGAAGCAGACAGAGGAATAAACATGCTAGAGACTATCAAAAACATTTTATTGAATATATCAGACACTTCATCTGGAAATGGATCAAGCAATACACTTGCTGAGTATTATCAGTCTCGGTTGCAGAAAACAAACTGTGTTGTTGAAGTCGAAGCCATTCTTAGCATGAATGCGTTAATGACATTTGAGGATATTGAAGATAAGTAAGGTGAGGGGTGGTAATGTGCATTGAACATACAGGTTGGTATAACGATTTGGAAGATATTAATAACTTTTATGCTCACTTATTTAATGCCAAATTAATGATAGATACGAGAATCAAACTAAATGTTTCAGCTCTTCTTTTCTGAGAGTGATCTGATGGTCACTCGTAGGACGGGTGATGCTGTAAACCTATAAGGTGCCTTTTAGGTGCGATGATCATTTTTACTTCAGTTTGAAACATCAAAAAGCCGTGTGAAACGGCTATTTTGTTAATGCTCAATAAGAGCTTATACCGTTTGACGTTTTCTACGTTGAATACCCAGTAGTACTAGTCCTAAACCGAGCAGTCCAAACATACTAGGTTCTGGGACAGGATTAACGACTGTACCAGCCAGTGTTAATGTACTCGATAAACTGTCATTCCACGGTCTCCAATCAAAAGTAGGGTTAGCTTGTGGTACGTAGGTAAACTGATAATCACCCGCGGTTAGCCCATTAAAAGTAACCCCTTGCCACGCTGTAACTGGTCCACATCCGGGACATATTGCAAGGTATGCTGTATCGTCATTCGACAGAGGATTCCCTGCTTGGTTAGCGTTACCTGTAACAAAGAAATTTGTGATACCGTCAATTAATCCTGCTGGTTTCACTAGAGTATTCATATTGAATGGTAAGGTCGTTGCTGCAAATAGAGTCCCATTGATACCTTCAAGCGTCATACTACCTTCTAAAGGTACGTTACCTGGTGAGCCGTGAGAATAGTTACCGCCCCAAAAATTTACAGAGCCTGGGCCTGAGTTTTCAAAGCCGATCGAAACCATATGTGCGCTTGCTGTTGTTGCGAGCAATAGGCTCATTGCTCCTGTGGTCAATAAAGTTATTTTTTTCATTTTTAACTGTCCTTCTCAAACTATATTAAGAAAATGTGTCGAGTTGTGACACCAGCAGTAAATAAAGCAGTATCGATATCTAATCCTACAGTTACAACAAGAGCAAAAATGATGCCGAATTTTATATAACGCTGCTCTGTAGCATTTAGAATAACCAGTTAATTATGAAAATATAGCTGTGATGTAAACTTAGTTATTAATAATCAATTAATTATATATTTTTGTATAAGTAGTAAAGCAATTATTTTATAACTTTATTTTATTGTTCAGGTTTAGCTAGGATAATTTTATCTTTATCTTTATCTTTATCTTTATCTTTATCTTTATCTTTATCTTGAGCGAGCAGGGAAGTATTAAGTGTCAATATTTTCGACGGTGAAAATGCTATTTTTACAGGTGAAACGATATTATTTATATCGAGGCTATTTAAATTGGTAGGTTAAGATATTGATTTATAATACTGTAGGTGTCGCGGGGCTACGCGTATTGTTTAAATATAATATAGTAAAATGTTTCGACCCATTTAGAATATCCATGATAAAACCAGTGATAAAACCAGTGATAGAACACAAATGCTGAGATGATATTATTTGTTTACCTGACACTCCAATGTTTCCCGTTTTTCTTTCCATTTAAGCCGTTTACACGAAAATAAAGTTGACGAAACATTCTGATTTATTATGGAATGGTTAAGCTAGAGTTCACTTACTGATGAAATAATATAAGAATGGTCAGAATGAAAAAGAAAAGTTTTATACTCATAGAATTTACGATCTAGATTATCGTTATTGGTATCTTGTCTGCAACCGAAAGTGCGATTACTATCTCGTATGGGAATATGTCCATAGAAAGAATAGAAGACTAACAGTGAGAGCTTTAGTTCATTTTTAGCGCCACCGAGTAGGCCTGACAGTTTTAGCACGCCAAAAGAGCGGCAAAAGTATTTGAAAGAGTTAAACGAACATTATGCAATCGTAGGTCGGCCACGATGAAATATTTAAACAAGACGAGCATGATAATGAGATAACTTCTTTATATCATGCTCGTTTTTGTTAGCTTAATTTAAAGCGAGCAACCAATGCGGCCAGTGTGTCGTTTTCTCCGGTTAGGTTTTTTACGCTTATCTTTGTTTCTTGACCGTTTTTGCTTAACTCCTGCACCATTTCTTGAATGGTATGCATATTTCGGTTTATTTCTTCTGTCACCGAACTTTGTTCTTCTGACGCGGTTGCGATTTGAGCGCTTAAATCGTTAATTTCAACGATAGACCCCGTCATACTGTCTAGGCTATTTGTGACTAATGATGTGTTTTCCGACACTTTTTGACAGCTCTCTGTCGTATTGTGCATTGCTGAAACGGCTGAGTCAGCTCGAACAGTGAGGCTTTGCAACATATCATTAATTTTGGCTGTACTGTCTTGGGTTAAAGCAGCTAAAGAACGCACTTCATCAGCCACAACTGCAAAACCACGCCCTTGTTCACCCGCTCTCGCAGCTTCAATCGCGGCGTTCAGTGCTAACAAGTTTGTTTGGTCTGCAATACCACCAATCACTTCTAATACCGTGGCTATATTCTTAGCTGTTGACGCCGTAAACCCTGATATGGCGGGGATACAAGGCGAAAGTGTATAGCACTTTGATCTTTGTTATTCTGTGTTATAATGCTGTACATATATACAGAGGTTTATTATGTTAAGAGCCACCAAAGTACGCATTTACCCTACAGCCGACCAAACTGAGTTTTTAATAGCTCAGTTTGGCGCTGTGCGCTTTGCGTATAATAAAGCTCTACATTTAAAGTCTCATATGTACCGCAAGCATGGTGTGACACTGAACCCTAGAAAGGACATCAAGCCACTGCTTGCTGTCGCTAAGAAATCCCGAAAATATCACTGGTTAAAGCAGTACGATTCAATCGCATTGCAGCAATCCGTTATCAACTTGCACACTGCTTTTGACAACTTCTTCAATCCAAAGTTGAAAGCCAAATACCCAACCTTTAAACGCAGACATGGAAAGCAATCTAGCTATCACTGCGTCGGTGTTAAAGTGCTTGATAGTGCTATTAAACTGCCAAAGATGAAGCCAATCGAGGCTAATATCCATCGTGAAATCATTGGCAAGGTTAAAAGCATTACGCTCAGTTTGAGTAAAACGGGCAAGTTCTATGCGTCCATTCTTGTGGATGATGGTATTGAAGTACCTAATCTGCTCCACTCTGTTAATAAAGTTACTGGTATTGATTTGGGGTTATCACACTTTGCCATTCAGTCGAATGGCAAGAAAGAGGCTAACCCGCGATTTGTAAAGCGTGCTGAGAAAAACCTCAGGCGTAAACAGAAGCAGCTTTCGCGTAAGGTAAAAGGCAGTGCAAACCGAGCTAAAGCTCGTTTGCTTGTCGTTAAGTGTCATGAAAAGACAGCGAATTCTCGTGCTGATTTTCAACATAAACTATCTCGAACACTCGTAGACAAAAACCACGCTGTGATTATAGAGACATTGAAATCAGCCAATATGATGAAAAACCGCAAACTGGCTAAACACATAGCGGATGCCTCATGGCATAGCTTTGTCGTTAAGTTGGAGTATAAGTTGAAAGAGAAAGGTAAACACCTTGTTAAGCTCGATCAATGGTATGCCAGCTCTAAGACGTGCAACTGTTGCGGTTACAAAATGAAAGAAATGGATTTATCGGTTCGGAAGTGGGATTGCCCCTCTTGTGGCACTACGGATATAGATCGGGATCTAAATGCCGCTCTTAATATCCGTGACAAAGGTATTCTAGAATTAAAAGCGGCTGGACAGTCGTTTCTGCTTATGGAAGCTGCGTAAGACTCGATACTATCGAGCATTAGCTAACGAAATAAGAAGCATCGCCCGATAGGGCGGTGAGTAGTCACTGCCTTCATTCATTGCTTGTATGCTTTTCGCTGTATCATTCATTTCAGACACTAATGACATGACACTATTTGATGCTTCGGTAACCGTCACTTTTGATGCTTGTGCGTCATCGTTTGCGACTTGGGTACTTGTTGCTGTTTGGAGTGCATTTTGAGCCTTACTGTTTGCTGAATTGATATTGAATATCGTGTTGAGTGTTTTTCAACCACGACACCGTTACAACTTAGTCGTCGTTAACCATACCCTTTTAGTTATAAGTAACTATTCTATATCGTATTATGCTGTTTTCTATTAATTGCATATTTCATTGAATAATTCCTGAATTTAACTTTGTTGCACCTATAAATAGGTATAAGGTGGGGTTGTTAATAGTGAGGTAATATTCCTTGCTACCCCCACATAAATGCTACGCAAAATAAGAGAAAACAGATGTCTAAAATTAGATTTGATGAAACCGCTCGAAGTGAGCGTTATTTTTCTGCGACCTTACTGTCACACCTATTAATGGTGAATGAATTTGCAGGGCTAAAAGCGCTGTTCAAAGACCTTGATATTGTCCCTGCTGATTCGCTTTCAACTGATATCGAAATCGTGACTGAGCTTGATCCTTTAAGAGACGGTGCCAAGGCGAATAAAAATATAGAGTCAATATTTGCACACGAAGGGCGTATGGCTGTTCCCGATCTATTTCTAAGATGGGACAAGCGTATTCTTGTTATCGAGGCGAAGTTCTTTACTGCGCCAACGGTAGAAGATCTTGATGCACAAGTCTCTAAACAGCGTGAAGCAATTGATTTGGTACTCAGCGAAACGCAATATCGTGAGTGCGAGATTAAGTATGCTTTGTTGACAGTTAATAAAGTGCGAGACAAGGATAATTTGTTGCCTGACGTGTTGCTATTAACCTGGTCTGGCGTGATTGATATATTACGAGGTGCATTAGGTGAGGGTTATCAAAGCAATATTGATTATTGCTTTAAGATCATTGAAAATGCAGTTAAAAGAAGTGAAAAAGAGCTAAGTAAGAGTAATAATGATTATCGCCTCGTCGCTAATATTGAGGAATTACTTAAGACGTTACCTGAACTTATCGCCAGTGAAGAGATATTCGTTGGTTACAAAGGCGGGCTAAAAGAATTAGAAAGAGCGGAGTTTTCAACCCTTGATCAGCGCAGTCACTATAAAGTGTCGAGATCGCAGCCGAACAGCAATTGGATCCGTATCGATATCATCATTAAGAAGTACTTGGATCTTAAGTTAGCGTTATAGTTTCAGTACAAATGTAATATGAACAACGACTTTATCTTCGATGAGAACTTTGTGAGATATATCGAGAGTTAATGGATTGAAAAGTCATTAATCGCAATACATAACTATAATGTGTCTAAGTAACTCTAATTGAGTAGCTTTAATTGAGTGAATTATTCATGGTGTTATGTTGATTAAGACTATTTAATAAAATGTAACTTACTATATCGATATCAAAGGACGGATTATGGGAAAGCAAGTTAAGTACTTTATCGCTTCATTTATATTATTTTCATTTTCAGCATTTTCTAGTGAGGAGTCATCCAGTGTAATGCTGAATTTAACAAGCGACAATGAAGCTAGTTCATGCGAGTTTTTTGATGGTAGTGAACAACAGCGAAAGTTAATAATGAAAAGCATCACGATGACAAAGAATAAAAGTGATAGATATCAGTGCTTAGCACAACTCCCAGAAGATAAATTTAAATATTGTACGCTTACAGGTATTGATTTCAGTAAAGGCCAAGGACTATGTACTGCCACCGTAGAAGAGAAAAGGATTATTCTAGAGGTATCAGCAAGCCAAGGCCCAATTAATTGTTCTTTTATTTGTTTCTGAATTTAGAGGAATATTAACCAAGGCATGTAGATTAAAATGTGCTGTGGTAATCGAGCTTTATTCCAGAAGCTAATTGAGTTACTTCACGCGCTGAACATTAACGCTGACAACGAAAAGGCGAGCACGATAATAAATCAATGCTCGCCTTATTCGTTTAAATACGCAATGCTAAATATACGTTATTCATCATTACAATCATGACTTTAATCACTTAGTTCAACAGTGCTTCTTTTCCTGCATTTTCTTCTGCTTCAAGTGCTTCTCCGCGTGCAAGCAATCCTTGAATAAAGCGTGATAACGCGAAGGTTAAAATCGACATGAATGCTGCAATTTGGGCTAACATATAGAAGTAACTTGTATAGACGGCTTCGACAACTTCTGGCGTGAATATTATGTCTTTAGGCAAGGCAATTTTAGTTGCAATCACAGCGGCTAAAATACCACTTAACGAAATTGCCACTGCACGTAAACCAATAGAGAACGCTGCTAAATGACGAGGTACCATCTCGAAGATAAAACCAGCCCCTAATGCACCTACAATGACCTCTGCACCCGCTTGGAAGAAGTGTACTAATAGGATCCAGTTTGCTGATATTTTACCATCAGGCCCTATATTTTCTGACGACAATCCTAATAGTGTAAAGGCGATAGCACTTAGAACGAATGCACCTGCGATCTTCGTTGGGATCGTCGGAGAATAGCCTTTGCGGTCTAACCAAGCGTATATTTGGATCATTGGTCCACCCAAAACAAAACACCATAATGGGTTGAACGCCATATTAGATTCAGGAAAAATAGGGATGAAACCAAGTAGTGTACCGCCCATCAAATTAATGGAATACAGGTTCATTGATGTGAACATTTGGCCATAGAAAAAGTAGAAAACAATTAGAATACAAACAATGATCAGTACTGCGGTCATTTTGAATTGATAAGCGCGAGTTGCTCTCGATATTTCATAAATGAAGTAGCCAATTGCCCCAAAGCCGAGAGAGTAAAGAATGTATTTACCGATATCTAGGTTTGAGAAAATCCAAAATATTAATCCCAGAGCCGCTGCTGAACCAGCAATAAAGAGTGCCCATGTCATGAGTGGCAAAGGTGTTTTGTCTAAATTGTTACCCACATCTGCAAGCTCTCTGCGAAACTTGAAAAACAAGATCAAGTTACAAGCCATCAGTAGACCAGACACAAAGAAAACGCCTTGATATGCAAGGTAAGCGATTAAAAAAGGGAATAAATACTTAGCAGAAAAAGACCCAAGATTATTGATGGAGTAGTTTATTGTCAGGCCCTGTTGAAATGCCCCTCGATTGGTTTCTGAATAGGAGTTACCTAAAAGAACAGTCGGGCAAGTCGCAGATAAACCACGAGCGTAACCGATTAATGCAATTGAAAAGATACTTAGCGGTATATTGAGATGGCTTGCACCAATACCTAATAATACAAAACCAACTAAATAAGCAGCGTAGCCAATATAGACCGCGCGAAAAGCACCAATATATTTGTCAGCAACAAACCCACCAACGGCCGAGAAAACCGGACCAACAGCACCGAAAGCACCCATCATCATAATGGTGTCTGCTTCACTGTAATTTAAGTCAATTAAAAAGAATTTAGTTAAGAGTACGAACGTTCCGTAGAAGGCTGCGCCCCAAAGAAATTGCCGTAAGAAAAGGACTTTAGAAATGGTGGGAAATCGTGAATTATGGTCTTGCATATTGCTCTCCAAGTATGGACTTGATTGTGTAGGCTGTGCCTTATCTGTGAGGCACTATCTATTTATCAATACAAACATCTGGATAAAGTTTGTGGATTGTCACGTTCAACGCGCTGTTTAATATTGTTACTGTGTTGAGTGTAACTAACTGTTATAGATGTGTATTTGAGCGAAGTATACCACCCGTCATGTTTGATATTGATACGGGGGTATCAAATTTTAGTTCTATTTTAGCTTGTTCAAGATCCTATGATCTATGTCATTATTTCTAGGATAATTACTCTCATTTTTTCTGGTTGGTACTTTTCGTCGCTTTTTGTCGTGAGCTGTATTCATTAATTGGCTGTGATAAGCGGAGGGATATTTGAGACGCTATAGGGTATGGAAAAAGCGTTAAACGATATAGTGGTAATGAGTTCGCTAGATCGACATAGCGAACTACAGGTTTATTTAGTGCTTACGCCATAAGTGACTTAACTTTCATACTATAAGTAATTCAACTCTGTATCATAAGCAGTTCAATTTTGTACCATAAGTAACTTAACGCTACATAATAAGTTATTGATTATTAGATAATAGAGCAGGGTTGATGACTAAGTTTCTGACGCCGTGAGCATGATCTTCATCAAAATCATTATCCTTTAGCCACACATCAACACTGCTTATATCTACTTTCATGACTTGTGGGCGAACGCTCCAACTAACCTGAAATGGCGATGATACTTCGTTATAACTTGGCCCTGTGGTTGATCCCGCATACTGTATCGGTGTACCTGTATTGTTTGGAATGTTAACCGCCTGATGAAACCCATTAATCATACCGAGTTTAGTTAGCTCGACAAAATTCATCGCCTTAGTGTCGTTCACTAATACGTAAACTTGGGTTTCTACTCTTAACTGAGGGTTGTTGTTTGCATCGCTAAGACACGCGCCTAAAGTGGCACCGGGTTCTACTTGAGCCGTTGAGTAGACGTAGTGCGCTTCAATCGTATCGCCCGAGGAAAGGCTATCGTGTTTGCTGGTACCGACTTTATGCTGAAAAGGTGATAATTCTTGTGGGGTTAATTTACCTGAGTATTCATAACCGCTTTGATATCCATGTCCGTCACCATTGCCTGCATACTGAGTGAATTCACCGCCTTTGTGTTCTGCATTCTTGTGGATATGAATATTACAGAGGTTCATTTTTGTAGACGCGGGAGCAAGGGAAAATAGTCGTTTGTTTGTACCTTGAAGTGTGTCGATATCTCGTGGTGATTGCGGGCCAAACCCTTTACCTTGGCTATTAGCGGCGAGTTCACTTCGTTGCTTTTCTATGACTTTATCTGTGACTGCTGCATTCGCTAAAGCTGGCAGAAATACTGCTGTTATACATAACGCTAAAATTTTGTTTCTCATATAGTTCTCTTTTTATGGGCGTAGTTATAAGTGATATAAACGATATAAATTCAAAGAATTAGATACGATAACAGTATTGCAGCGTCACCTAAGGTCAGACCTGTTAGTGGTAATTCTGGCATGGATATTAATTATTATATCTAAGAGATTGGGGGAGAAATATCAGGCTAATCTAGATGGAAATAAACTGAACATACTTCATAAATATTAAATTACTTATCGCGTATTAATCACAACATAAGAATGTTAGTAGGGACTTTGAATGTAGTTCATGAAGCAAAATAGCTATCGATGGTACTGTGGATTGATAATTAATATGTGAATAAGGACAGTACACAATGAAATTATATAACGCACTCTTACTTTCTTCTTTACCACTTTTCAGCGCGGGGAGTTTTGCTGCAAATGATGCCAGTGCCGAGGTGAAAATAGGCATGTTTAAATGTGGTCCCAATAGTGAGATGCGTTGTCCGCATTTATGGTTTAAAGATCCTTCTGCAAGATTGATACAAAGCGAGAGGGTTAGATGGACCTATGCGTACGATAACGATAGCGGTGATACGTCGGCTAAGGCTGTCGCTAAAGATATGGGGAAATCTTCTTTTGCTGAAAAAACGGCTTCTAAGGGACAGTTCGTACAAGGTAGTTTTTTTAAGGTAACGAAAGTGTGTGCGGATAAGTCTGGGTTTTGTTGGGTTCCAGGAAATGAGGGGTATGCTGAAGATAGTACGCCGGATAGTAACTCATCGGGTTGGGTTACCTACGAGCTAGTATCACAAAACCATGGTACCGAGTCTCTGAATGATGACCCTGTAAATGCTGCTTCAGAACCTAAGGTTGAGAGCTTTAATACATCTTTAGCACCACCGAGTCGGCCTGAAAGTTTTAGTACGCCTGAAGAATTGAAAAAGTATTTGAAAGAGTTAAATGAATATTATGCAATCGTAGGTCGGCCACGATGAAATATTTAAGCGTAGAGCATGACTTCGTTAATCATATTTAATGAATAGGACGAGCAGTAAAGTAAGAGTTTAACGGGTGTAAAGCCCTGATTGGTATAAAGCTACCTACATAACACTGTTATGCACGGTAGCTTTATTCACGTTTAACTTGTGGTTAAATTATTTTGTTATTTTGTTATTTTGTTATTTTGATTAGTGTACTGCTATCGGCATGAGACATTGACTGACCGTAAATGTTTAACATCGTATTTTGTGAATAAGTTAGTTTATTTTCTTCAATTTTGATGTTCATGCTAAAGCCCGTTGTTGAGGCTTTTTCTGTCATATATGCGCCTTCAGCTATTCCTCGTGCAGGTGCAGTTAGTGTCATTGTTTTACCAGCTGGGCCTTCTGCGGTAACACAGGTAGTACGTGGTACACAAAATGAGTTATAGACCATTTGATTCTTAGCATCATAGATAAAATAACCACGTTGATCATGGAATTTAGAACCATCAGATTTTCTAAATACTTCTTGTTTGTAATATAAAGCCACTAAGTATTGATCACTTGCATTCTCAGCATCTGCCGCAGCTTCAAACGTCATCGTTTCGAAAAAAGGACTTACTGCAAGAGAGCCTGCTCCTTGCTCAGAACCGATTTTCGCAGGTGCAACATCAACACCCGCTCCTTCCATTGTTTCCCAAGTGCCAACAAGTTGAGCAAGCGGACCAAAGTCCATTCCGTTAATTATATTTTCATTTGCCATTGCTGGAAAAGACATTGCTGTTGCTAGGCTAAGTACAAGTAGTTTGTTCATGGTTTTTATCCTCGATTAATCCAATTCGATGTTATTTTCTGCGGCTAATATAGTTGGTTAACTTAGGAGGGATGTTGATCTAGAACAAACATGATTTGTGTTTATTACACTTTGTGGTTATTTGTAAGTTATTGAATTAACTTGATAAGTTTGGCCGATTAGTTTGATTGTTAAAACCTTTTGAAGCCTTAAGCGGAGGGGGTAAATAGTCGATATTACAATCAGAATATTTATGTCATTCAACGAGAGAGAAGTATTTCTATGCGAACAGTCATTAAAATAAATTACTTAAAATCTGCAACTTTGTTCGGTATTGCTCAAGCTTAGACGCTCAACAATGGATAACCATTTCTCATCAAGGTCATGCCTGTCATAATAAGCACTTATTATCATTAGGCTTTACTCACTATTTGTATTGCGCCCTGACTAGGATTTTATAGAAATGAAAAACAAAGCGAAAGCTCGCCTTATTCTCGCCATTGCATCTTGTGCCGTTGCATTATCTACATATGTTCAGGCTGGCGACCTGCTTTATGCAAAAGGGTTTACTCAGTCTCAAAGAGTTCAAGTAAAGGATTGTTATAAGAAAGACAGTAGCTTTCTCAATCAGGTTCGCAAGCTAACCTCTGAAGGGGATATTGTCATTAAAGGTATGCAAAAACAGCGTAATGGCTACCAGTTTATGACAATGAAAAATACACGCGGTAAGTGGATGAAGTATACGCCGCTACACTGTGATCTTCGCACTGAAGAAAAGAAAAAGTCCGATCTAATATTAAAACAGAACCAAGAAAAAAAGAGAGCAAAAAAAATCCAAGATGAGCAATTAATAAAGCAGGAAACAGCTAAAAAGAAAGCGCTTGAAACCAAGACAATAGTCGATAGCAAAGCACAAAAAGAAAAAGACTACAGAAAAGAGCAAGAGCTTAAGGCTAAAAGGGTGGCATATCGAAAAGCTAACGTAAGAAAACAAGCGCTTAGGTGTAAAGATGAATTGTTAGCTGAAATTAACATTCCCAATGATCCATCATATAAGACGGCTGGAAGCATGAAAATCTCTAACAATCATATCAAGGTCACAGTGGAAGTAGCCAAGCATAGAGATGGCCTTAAACGCTCAGTTAAGAATTATTTTAAAAAGTGTAACGTGAAACCAACTGTATTTCCTCGAAATCTATAAACTGTCGAATACAGAGGCGAGACAATCATTACATTGTATTCGCCATCAAGTTGCACTGATAACATCAATGCAAGTATATGTAACAAATGGACTTGTTACGCAGTTACATTTTGGTTTAAAGGGGTAATTGAAATCGTTAATTGTGATTAAATTCGAACTTGAATTAACCAAGATCAACACCTATCCAATCAGGCTATTTTAAGCCTCGACATTAATTTATGACCAAGGATAAAATAGTCTCATATTTTTAAGTGATTATTTTATATAAGGTATTACCATGAATGTTTATCAATGTTGTGACAAAGTCCGTGAACTGTATTCATTAATTGGCAGTGGTGATCAGGGGTATATTCCAGAAGCTATTAGCTGCGCGGTTAAAGCGTTAAATGATATCGCTGGTGATGAATCATTAGCTGAAGAAGTGCGCGCCAAAGCCGCCTTTGCCGCAGCAAACTTACTTATTTCAAACTTTGAAGATTAGTGTTTAATTCCTCTTTTCTTATGCCGCCAAAGTGCCGCCTTTTGAAATAATAAATTATGATTCTATAAGATATTATTTGTTTCTAGCATTAAGTCTCAGTTTGTCAGGTAAAAGTCTTTTTTCCTTTGATATAAAATAAAAAGACAATAGAATCAGTTGTATATAGTGGATTGTAAATAATTTTTAAGACTTGAATAATAAATAACAGGACTGCACACTTTATCAGACAAGATTTAAATGTCAGATTGATATTTTATCTTATTTTTCATTTGATTAGTCGTTATTGATTAGGGTAAATGAATTTGGGTAATCGAACTGTCTTGCTATGCAAATTTTAGGTGTCAATTAAGGAGTGTTCGTGACTCGTAAACAAAGAGAATATAAATTAATTTTAAATTTAGTTGGCTTCTATGTATTTCTGCTTATTGGTGTTAGTACTCCTTTAGTTCTCACTATATATGAGTTTGGATCTTTTGATTCCCAATATAAGTTGATAGTTCCTACTGTTTCAGTTCTATTTGTTAATTGGTTTCATAAGTCAGCATTTGGTTTACTTAAACAAACAGGAAGTTTTGCCATACCAGGAGTTAATGAACTTCGACAGAAACACTTATTACATGTAAATAGAATCGAAAAATATTGGCTCATGCTTGCACTTTGGGCTGCTGTATTTGTTGTGTTGTAAATACATAGCAAGCGCTTTAAAACGGGAAAAACATAGTTAGCTATATTTCGCTTCGCTACAAAATTTTAGCCAATTATTTTTGTCCGCTTAAGCGGACGTCTATGTAACTCAATTTTAAGGTGCCCCGATGAATGTAATTATACCTGCAAGTGAAAGAGTATTTAGATTATACAATTCAAAGCCTTAATGATAAGTTAACAAAGGCCAAACAGTTTGATTTCTTTGATTGGGATGAGTTCGTTGCACTTAAGGCTTTACGCAATGTATTCCATCACCAAGAAGAGCTTATAAATGAATTGAGACTAATTCCGGCACAAGAGTTACCACCAATTACAATTGACTTACTGTTCTTGTGTTTGACCCCGTAAGAGTTGGTGGAAAATCGATTGAAACTATCCCGAAGAAATATCGAATCGCCGAAGAGCCTGTAATAGCTAATTGAACACCGATAAATAACCCTTGAGGTGACGATTTTACGTGAGTGTACTTTGGGGATGGCGTGTTGTGACAATATGTTAAATAGGGTCTGAATCGTTGAAGTTTAGTTGATAGGATTAGCTTTCAGTATGTTGAATAGATATAGGGTTAATTAGTTCGCTATATTCACATAGCGAACTACAGGATTATTTAGACTTCACATAGCATGCGTTATACGCAATGATCCACACAATGCCACTTTTATATAACGAGCTTAAAGAACTATAAATTTACGTATTTATAGAAAAATAAGATGTTATGCTCATTTTTGTGATGGCATGGTATTAATCTGCATTTAGCATACTTTATCTTATCTGCTAAATGCAGCCTGTTAGTTAACAGCACTGGCTTATGCTTTGCGTCGGGACCATCCAAGTCCTAATAAGCCTAGACCGATAAAAGCCATAGCGGAGGGCTCTGGCACCGTATAGTTGATGTCATCAATGATTTCGATTAGTCCTATGTTAGTACCTGTTCCACCAGTAAAGGGATTCCCCGAACCGTCGGTATAGGCGAAAAATGCTTGGTCAAAGTTAAGGCCGTTAAAACCGATAGTTTGATTCATGATGTCATCCCTGTTCAAAAGAACATCAGTGTGTCCCACCAAACTTCCATTCTTATACAAATCCAGCCATGCTAAATCTCCAGGATTAGAATAATTTGGATCGTCATTACCGAAACTTAGAGATAAGTTCATGATATCAGAGGCAAAGTTGATAAAAACACCACTTCCATCCCCATCAGAGAATACAGCTAGAGCATTACCATTCCCCTGAACACCAAAATTACCAATTTGCAATCCTGAACCGACATTGTCGGTAAAGGTTACTAGAGGATCGCCTACTGGCGAAAATCCATTAGCTTTGGCACCTGCTGTATCAGCTTCGAAATTGATCAATACAGCACTAGCCTGCACCGAACAAAAAGTGCAAGTCGTAAATAATAGGGCCTGTGCTATTTTATTTTTAATTAATGTCATAGTTTTTCTCTATCGTTTGATAAGTACCCCATAATCACAGCAATAACTATTCCAACATAAAAATAATAGTTAGATAAATAAATAAGATGTTCGAAATGTAACATTCACTGACACATCTACTTTAAAAAATACTTAGCATCCAACTGCGCTTAGACAGTAATGATAAGAGGTTTGATTTTATATGTGCACCTAATTGAGTTGGTCGTTGCCGACAGGGGCATGTCACATGTGCAGAGGCTTATATCGTAAGTCCAATGAGTTTATGAAATTAGGTGTGGTTTAAATTTACCTTTATAAATCAGGTGTCTAATTGAAAGTTGGTAGTGATTTATCCGGGTGACGCTTAGCATTCATCCGGATAAATTGTAGCTGTCGTAACTCTACCTCCCCCCGATGTTTGGTTTTTTTAATAATCCCGAATTCCGATGGTACGATAAAATTTCATATCAATATAATGAATTTGAAGTGCTAAAAGTTAATTACTTGCTCAAGTATGCTGGTGTTTTTATCTGCATTTACATAGCATGTGTAATACGTAGTAGTCTCTTAGCTTGTGGCTGAATTACCATTATAAAGTACTGATAATGATATATTTTACAGTTAAAATAGAGAGAAGGTATAAATAATGTATTGATATTATTAGTTTTTCATATTTATTGGAAATCTAATGGTGTCGATTTACTTTACGGTTTATTTTGAAATCACCAATATGCGGCCTATTGAACATAAAGGTGAAAATGTACAGAATCAAAACTGCATTCGATTAAAGTACCATATCAGAGTTGTATTTCTTATAGTTTAACCTTTTAAAAAACCATATATGATCAAGGTTATTTTGTATCATTTTGGTGAATATGCTTTTAAATAAGATAGCTGTATTCTAAATACAAGCGCGACTAATTACTATTTTAAGAATTAATTAAGGGCGAACCCTAAAGTTTGGTTTTGATTAGCTATTCGGATTAAGCGATAGTTAATAACGCTTCATGTTTAACTAGCACAACGTGATAACTGAATTAACAAGCTTAGAGATACCAGATTTAGCACCTAAAAGACTGTCTGCAAGCATGTAAGCGGGTGTGGTTACAACTTTGTTTTCGAGGTCAATTGATACATCATCGACGGTTTTATTCTCATGTGTTGCTCCCAGCGTAGTTAAGACATTTGCTGTGTCTGCATCACTGCCGATAGTGAGTGTTACATTTTCATATATTTTCGTTAATAACACAGGTGCGATGCACATATAACCAGCTGGTTTTTTCGCAAGTTTAAACTCAGTCGCCACATTGATAAATTCTTCAATAACCGAAAACGTAGCTCCGTTAATCGCAAAGTCACTTATATTTTTAGCAACACCAAAGCCACCAACGACGATTAAAGCATCGAAGTCATCAGCCTTTAATGTACTTAATGGCTGCACATTACCTCTTACAATTCTTGCTGACTCGACTAACACGTTACGCACTTCGTTTGGTGCTACTTCACCTGTGAGGTGATTAACAACATGCATTTGATTAATATCTGGTGCAAAGCAACTATATGATGCGTTGCTTTCTTCAATCGACAGCAAGGTTAATACAGCTTCATTTATTTCTGAGCCGTCGTATACACCCGAACCTGATAATATCACTGCTAATTTAGTCATTATTGTATCCTTTGGTTTTTCATATGTTTACCAGACGCTGAACGCGTATTGGTTTATTCCTTTAGTGATACTTATAGTATTATATTCTTTATGAATCAATAGGGTTTATTATTTAAATATCTGTTTTGGAATGGGTTATTACTTTTGTTTTGAAATTTTAGCTTCTGAACTGCGATGAATCTTTATTTTGAGGCTAAATGGATAGCATGAATCAGTTCGTTTATTTCAATGTATTATGGAAAATGAACCGTAGAATAAAGGTGTTAATAATGAAGAAGTTAATATATATCGCACTCATTTGTATCAGTGTGCTTGCTGTGATTAGTTATATTCGTGATAGTAATAACGATACGGTGCAAGGTGATGATTCTGAAGTTATGCTGACGTTGTTTAGTATGAAGACCAGCAATGATTTTATCGTGACCTTACCTGACACTGGGGTAGACGTTAAATTAACAAAGATTATTGGGCTAGGTACACCGGAAGGTAAAGCGCAAGGAGATTATCAGGTAGAGCAAGATCGGGGTGAAGTACTATTGGATTATAGGCATATCAGCCCTTTAAACTTAACGGCATCTAATGGCAGATTATATTTTGTTGCCCCCTTTAGCGTAAGCAATCAAGGCAGTGGTTTATTTCATTATATTGGGTTGTTTGAGCAAGATTTTGACAGTAACCGCATACGACATGTCGATTCTTATTTTATTGGCGACCGTATTCAGCTTAATGAAATGCGTATTGATGAGTCGAGCGTCGACTTATCATTCAATCAACATGGTGATAAACAGGCATATGCTGAAGCACCAAGTGAAACAGTAGAGTTAACGCTTACTATTGATGATGTAACACCGACTAAATTGATTAAATATCAAGGTATGTAAATGAAGTGTAGAAGTGCTATAAATTTAATATTGTGAGGATACCTCTCAAGTACATGATTTATTTAACGTTCAAGTCATTGTAACTTAGGATGTTTTTCATTTAGTTTAAAATAATTTCCCCTCAAGGGTTCGTTCGACCCCTATGTGTATGCGAAGACTTAAAAGATCTTCGATTTATTCACTAGATCTTCATACAAATTAAGGGGCTATTTTATGTTTTTACCTGAATCAAAAAGTTCAAAAATGACAGTTCTTCTAGCTGGTGTAGGAGGTTGTGGTTGTAATACCTCTAGTTTACTTGGCGCTGATATCCAATCTGACGAATTAAGCATAATTAACATCAATACTGATGCTGCAGCGCTTGAACATTGTAGTTCAGGCGAAAATGTACTAATCGGTAAAAATTTAACTAATGGTTTTGGTGCAGGCTCGGCACCTGAAATTGGCTTCGCCGCTGCTCAGGAAAATGAAAAGCAATTACGAGAATTACTTATTGGTCATGATATTTTGATTTTAACCACTGGATTAGGTGGCGGAACAGGTACAGGAGCAACACCACTTATCGCTAAGATGGCTCGAGATCTTGCTATACCTTGTATCGTAGTTGCAACCCTACCGTTTCAATCTGAAGGTAAAATGCGATCTAACTATGCGACGGACGGTGTTGAGCTATTACGTGAACGTGCACATGCGTTGATTACATTACCGAATGATAATTTGGTTGAAGTATTAGGTGAAACAGTTGGTATTTTTGATGCGTTTAAATTCTCCAATACAGCTCTGAAAAATACCATCAGTGCGTTAATTAATATGCTCACAACTACAGGGTTTATTAATGTTGATTTAAATGACTTTAGTAAAATAATGAATCAAAAAGGTGATGCGATCTTGGGAATAGGGCGTAGCGATAGTTCAGATAATGTTGAAGGAGCTGTTGAGCAAGCTCTTAAAAATCCGCTTTATAAAAATGTAGATATAAGTAAGGCGCAAGGTGCGATTGTTCAGGTTAATTGCAAAGATGAAATCACGTTAGCGGAATATAATAAAATCACGACTCTAGTTCACAATATGTTAGATGATCACGCAATTATGATTTGTGGTATTGCTAAAGACGAATACCTTGATTGTTATGTTGAAGTACTTGTTATCGGTACCGGTTTATCTGCTTGTGATAATAAACTTGATTCTCAATTTGAGACGGAGCTTCTGATTCCAGAACCAGATAATGCTAATGTAGATAAGTCACATGAATATCTTAATATTCCAGCGTTTATTCGTAATAAGGGAATGTGAATGACCACGTTATCTTAATAAATCATTAAGAAGGAGTATGTTAGTGGAACGATATTTTTCAAAAGTAAATGAAAATGATATACCTGCGAGAAAGAAACTATTTCAAAATAAGCCGGGTATTTATATTTTACGTTCTGGTTGTGAAGATAGTCCTACGCCTGTTTCACGTATTTGCGGAGAAGACAAAGATGGGATTTTATATATAGGCATATCTTCTCCTTTGACTGGGGGGCGAGTGTCTGAATTGAAAAAATCTTTAGCACCAAAGCAAGCTACAAAAGGACATCTTGCTGGTGTTCGTTATCAAGCTAATGACATTTTGAAAACTAAGTATCCATATGAAACGCTTTATTTGGAGCTGATAGTTGCAGATACCAGCAAAGATGCTGGGATAATGGAAGGAAAACGGTTAGCAGCGTACGTAGATAAATACGGAGAGCTTCCACCTTTTAACCGCTCTGGTTAGTTTAATATCTTGGGGTGATTTTATCATATGGATGTAAATTGAATACTTAAGTAACTGAACTACACTTAGAGTAAATCAATTTTCCTCAGCCCTAAAACGCAAAAAGGCGAGCACGATAATGGACATGCCCATATCAATGCTCACCTTTGTTTAGCTTAAATATGTAGTTCTAGACCTACATATTTAATAACTAATTTATTCTTTACCGAATACGTTGTTTTCTTGCTCAAGTACGCGGATAAAGGTAGTACGCTTGCTTAGCTCTTTTAATGAAGCTGCGCCAACGTAAGTACAAGTAGAGCGAACGCCACCTAGGATATCAAAAACAGTGTTTTCGATTGGACCACGGTAAGGTACTTCTACAGTTTTACCTTCTGAAGCACGGTATTTAGCAACACCACCTGCGTGTTTGTTCATCGCAGTTGTTGAGCTCATGCCATAGAATTTTTTCGTTTTCTTGCCATTAACTTCGCACAGCTCGCCGCCACTTTCGTCGTGACCAGCTAACATGCCGCCCAACATAACGAAATCTGCGCCGCCGCCAAATGCTTTAGCAACATCACCAGCACAAGAACAACCACCATCACCAACTACCATGCCACCAAGACCGTGTGCTGCGTCAGCACATTCGATGATTGCAGAAAGTTGTGGGTAACCAACACCTGTTTTAACACGTGTCGTACATACTGAACCAGGACCGATACCAACTTTAATGATATCTGCGCCAGACAGGATAAGTTCTTCTGTGATTTCACCAGTAACTACGTTACCAGCCATAATCGTTTTAGAAGGGTATGCTGCACGTACTTTACGTACGAAATCAATGAAAAATTCTGAGTAACCATTAGCTACATCGATACAGATAAACTGTAAACGCTCATCTAATGCTAGAACTTGTTGAAGTTTTTCGAAATCTGCGTCCGATGTACCAGTTGATACAAAAACGTGGTCGAAGATTTCTGGGTTTGCTTCTAGGAACTCTTTCCATTCAGCTACAGTGTAATGCTTATGTACAGCTGTTAGCATTTTGTGTGCAGCAAGTTCTTTCGCTGCTTCAAATGTACCTACAGTATCCATGTTTGCAGCAATAACCGGTACACCTGTCCAAGTGTACTTGCTGTTAGGGAAAGTGAATGTACGCTCTAAGCTTACTTGTGAACGACTCTTTAGAGTTGAACGTTTTGGGCGGAAAAGTACATCTTTAAAACCTAGCTTCAATTCTTGTTCTATACGCATGACATCTATCTTCTGTTTGTTTGCACAGGCTCTTATTCTTACGCGTCGCTATATAGCAGGCGCAAGGAAAACCCTAATTCAATGGGTTCATGGATGGTACTGTGCAAAAAATTATAAGGATTTTAGTTTAAGCGGTACAAGCGAATCGTGTGTGCGGGTAAGCCGCGTTTATCCAACGCGCTTATACGGGTAGATACTAGTCCAAGGGTCGTTATCTTGTAAAGGCTTTATTTTCATCGGGGAGGGCTGAAAGGTCGTTTTCCTGACTCGAAAGTCAGTATTTATGCGGCTCTAGGCGGTGTTAAAAAAGTTTAAAATAATTTTTCTGCACTGATAATCATCTTTTCCAAGTGGAAAAATAACTGGCTAATATGAAAAAAGACCAAAACCCACAGCATTGAATGCGAACTGTGGGAGTTTGGCCAAGGGAGCTTATTTAAAAACAGGGTCTTTATTTACGTTGTGAGAACAAATTATCTCTACAGTAGTGAGAATAAGTTCTTCACATCATCCAGTTCTGGAATTAATTCCATTTCGCTGCCGATGTTATGCTGCTTAGCCAGCTTGTAGACTAAGCGTAGTACAGAGTAATCTTCTAGTGCGAAGCCAACTGAGTCATACAAGATAGTGCCGTCTGTTGCTACGTTTAGGGTTTTCTCGCCTTTCACAATCTCGTGCAGTTCAGTACAAGTAAAGTCTGCACCCAGTTGTTGAATTTCACCTTCAACGCGTGATTGTGGTAGGTACTCAACAACAATTGTTGCGCTTTCTACAAGTTCTTTCTCGATTTCAGTTTTACCTGGGCAATCACCGCCAAGACCGTTAATGAATACGTCTTTGCTGATCATGTCTTTGGTTAATACTGTTTGGTATTTCTTATCGGCTGTACATGTCGTAATTAAATCAGCGCCTTGAACCGCTTCTCGTGCGTCTTTACACGGCGTTAGGCGAATGTCGAAACGCGCCATGTTTTGTTCAAACTTACGCATTGCTGCTGGGTCAGTATCAAAGAAACGCACTTCTTTTAAATCAAACATGAACGAGTACGCAAGGAACTGGAATTCACTTTGTGCGCCAGTACCGATTAATGCTAATACTTCTGAATCAGCTTTCGCTAAGTGTTTTGCAGCCATTGCTGACGTTGCCGCAGTACGGAAACCAGTAAGCAAGGTCATTTCTGAAAACATCAGCGGTTCGCCAGTTTCAGTTAATGATAATTGGCCCGTCGCCATCACTGTCATTTTGTTCTGTGCAGGGTTTTTTGGGTGACCATTTACGTATTTAAACGAGTACATTTCAGCATTTGAAATTGGCATTAATTCGATAACACCATCTTGTACATGGTTGGCTACTCGTGGACATTTATCAAAGTCCTGCCAGTTTTTATAATCTTCAGTCAATGTATCATTAAGCTGTGCAAAAAATGCCTTGTAGCCAACTTTTGCAATTACCGCTTTAATATCTTTTATCTCTAAAACAATCATGGTGATCCTTTTTAAATTCCGTCTAAGGTAAAAGAGAAAAATCGAATTTTTCCATTACAGTCATGATTATAAAAATCAATGAGTGGTTTATCTAATACGTTTCATAATGAGATGCCCATGTGTAATGCGCATCGGTTAAGTGCTATTTTTATTAGGTTTAGTTTATTAAATTGCCAGCATCACGCCCTAGGGGTATGATTAATTTTCGTTTTACAGAATACGGATTCAATACCTGCCTATGCCAGCAAAAGGAACTAAAGGTAAAAACCGTAAACAAGAGTTAATCAATGCCACACTTGATTGCATTGCTAACGAGGGTTTACAAAAAACCACAGTACGTAATGTGGCTGAATATGCGAACGTGACCAATGGTCTGATCCGTTTTTACTTTTCTGGTAAAGACGAACTTATCCGCGCTGCGTATTCTGCATTACTCGAGATCATGTACGTTAACGCCCGTGTCGAAATTAACGATCAAGACGTTTGCGCCAAAGCCCGATTACAGCATTTTATTCATGCAACACTTTCTGCGCCTATCGTATCGCCACGTACCGTATTGTTATGGGCTAATTTTTTGCCAATGACGTATATCGATCCAGAAATGGCGGCCATTCGAACGAATGAATATGCGAAAACAACCAAAATTTTAGAACCGTTAATTCGTGCGGCATTAGCCACTGAAGATATCACCGTTGATAATCATGAATGTGAGGTACTTGCCATAAAAATCAATGCATTGATTGATGGTTTGTGGCTTGAAGGCAGCATGGCCTCGTACAAATTCAAAGAGAATGAACTGGTCAATATCGGTATTGACAGCGCCTCTGCGATCCTTTCTATTTCGTTAGACAAGCTTTGATTGAGGTCGTCAATAAACTCTGATCTAAACCACTAGAAAGCATCGCGTTTTATCTCATTAGATAAGGGCACTGTAGTCTTATATTTAGTGTCTTTCTAGTGGAAAGGTCATACAGTGTGGACCACCACCAGTTTTTAAAATTTCGGTCGAATGTAATTCAAACACGGTAAAGCCTCGCTCACGTAATTGCGCGTTTACTTTGGTATTTGCGCTTAACGAGATGATTTTTTTGTTACCTAATGCTTGTAGGTTACAGAAGTGTTTAAACACGCCAGCTTCTTCAATTTTAATTAAATCGTAACCCGCTTCATTCAGGTAAGCTTGGAACTCTGGTGGTAAACCGTCGTAGTAAGTCACGGCTGTTTTCTCACCAACGATATTAAAAATCATATCAAGATGCAGGTATTCTGGTTTCGAGTTAACCGAAATAATCGTATAGCCTAGAGGTTCAAGCTGTTCACGAATACTTTGAATGCCTTTTTCGTCAGAACGCTGTAATGTACCAATCGCTAAGGTTTTTTCATCAAGCTGCCAGAAGTCACCACCTTCAAGTACACCTTCATGACAAGTCGCAATGATAGGCACACCCAGTTCGGCGAGTTTTTCTGCGTAAAGTAGGCTTTCTGCGTGACGGATTTCTTCTTTAAAGCGGCCAAGTACATAACCTTCTTTAATGTTAAAACCAAAATCACGGGCAAAAACCTGACTTGATAAATTTTCTGTTGGTGCAAGTACTTCGACATTAATGCCGTTTTGTTCGTAAATACTGATCAACTGTTGATGTTCAGCTAAACATTTTTGTTGGTCAATACGCTCACCTTTTTCTAACCAATCTTCTGCAATTTTGTTAATT
This sequence comes from Moritella sp. 24, assembly GCF_018219155.1. Taxonomy (NCBI): domain Bacteria; kingdom Pseudomonadati; phylum Pseudomonadota; class Gammaproteobacteria; order Alteromonadales; family Moritellaceae; genus Moritella; species Moritella sp. 24. The sequence goes on from NZ_CP056123.1 coordinate 1,295,278, forward strand.
GGCGAGAGATTGAGGTAAGTTGGCGAACAAAGTAATACTTGTTTCAGTTCACCTGTCGCTGATTTTACATAACTGGTTTCCATAACCTTTTCCTTTTCCATAAGTCATATCTTTTTAATTAATTTGTTACTGACTGAAATAGCGTAATGCCAAGTAGCTGTTTAAACTAGCTTCTTGGGCTTAAATGGATCCCTGCGATCATGCAGCGGATCGAGCCACCGGCTAGTTCAATAGTGGGTACGCTAAAGCCTAAAATTGTTGAATATTGTTCGATACGGTTTATCTGATCGCTGGTTAGCGCATCTTTGGCACGTTGAGACATAACAAGGTGGCTTTTGCCGTTACCTGTTAGTTCGATTGCGTTGCCAGCAAAGTTATCAATTTGGTCAAAGCTAAGTTCGATAACTTCAATGCCTGATTCTTCTAAACGCTGTCTAACCGCGGCACGACGTGCTTCATTTGGGATCATGTCTAAGCAAATAAGCGCGTATTTTGACGCAACGCACATCATCACATTGGTGTGATAGATAGCATTACCTGTCGCATCAGCTGTTTCGAACGCCATTGGTTCGTACTGAAAAATAGCGCAGAAGCGTTCGAGGATCACTTCGTTAGAACGGTTTGATTTAGCGGTATAAGCGATACGATTCACGTTATCTAATACCATTGCCCCCGTACCTTCAAGAAACAGGTCATCCCACTCTAAACCAGAGAAATCGATAACGTCTTGCACGCGATACTGGGCTTTTAACATTTCAATAATGTCGCTGCGGCGTTCGCGTCGTCGGTTTTGTGAAAACATTGGGTACAAAGCAACATGGCCGCCACTGTGGGTCGAGAACCAGTTGTTTGGGAATACAGAGTCTGGTGTCTCACGATCACCAAAATCATCAAATACATGGACGTTAATGCCGTTTTCGTTTAATCCTGCGACAACAACATTGAATTCATTTTTTGCTTGTAGTGATATGCCTGTGCGGTCTAACTCAAGAGAATCTTGCTCGTCGAGTCCGGTTTTTTGAAAAGCATTATCGACTGCTGTTTCTGGGTTCGAGAAGAATTTCCACGGTCGAACCATTACAACAGAATTTGGCGCTTGGATTAAAGCCATATAACTTCCTTTTATGAAACCATGTCTTAACGAACAAGGTATTAACAAATACTTATCTTTGCAAAACTATGCAACTGCATAAACAATATGCCAGACATTGATTAAAGTCAATTAATGGGCGGAGAGAACGGGTTTTAAAAAAGGGGATAAAAATACGCTAATCAGTATTTAATATATGTTAATACGTTGTAAATACTAGATTTTAAAGTTTGTTAATGAATTATAAAATTTGTTATGGAATGTGATGGGGTTATCGGTTTTTTATAGTGTGAGCAGGGATGTTAATAGGTAATTAGAATGCAAATATGGTTTTTTTTGTCATTAAAAGTTCATGTTTTAAGATTTTAAAGCGATAAAAAATGGCTTGAACAAGGTCGGTTCAAGCCATTAATTCGGTCAAATAAATGCTTATTTAGCTAATAGTTTAACGAGTGTTTGCTCGTATATTTCAGCTAATTGCTCAATATCTGAGATTTTTACACATTCATTTACTTTGTGAATTGTTGCATTTACAGGGCCTAATTCTACAACTTGTGCGCCTGTTGGTGCGATGAAACGACCATCAGATGTGCCGCCTGAAGTTGATAACTCAGTAGCATAACCACACACACTTTCAATTGAATCGGTAATGGCATTTAACAAGTTACCCGGTTCCGTTAAGAAAGGCTGACCACTGTGGATCCAGCTAATCTCGTAGTTTAAACCGTGTTTTTCAAAGATGTTTTCAATGCGGTATTTAATTAAATCAGCAGTGATCTCGGTAGAATAACGTAAGTTAAACTGACAAGTTGCATCACCCGGTACGATGTTACTTGCGCCTGCGCCGCTACGGATGTCGGTGATTTGTAGCGTTGTAGCAGGGAAGTAGTCATTACCTTGATCCCAAACTGCTTGGCTTAGTTCAGACAATGCGGGTGCCAGTTTGTGAATCGGGTTTTCTGCAAGGTGTGGGTAAGCCACATGGCCTTGAATACCCTTAACAACGATGTCCCCTGTCAGTGAACCACGACGGCCGTTTTTAACGATGTCGCCAACTTTGTTTGTGCTTGATGGTTCGCCAACAATGCACCAGTCGATTTTTTCATTACGTGCTTCAAGGGTATCAATTACACGGGTTGTGCCATTGATAAACGGGCCTTCTTCATCACTAGTGATTAAGAGTGCAACCGAACCTTGGTGGTCTGGGTGTGCTTTAACGAAGTTTTCAACCGCGACCAAAAATGATGCGATAGAACCTTTCATGTCTGCTGCGCCACGGCCGTGTAAGTAACCATCGATGATCGTTGGTACGAATGGGTCTGTGTCCCAATCTTCAATCTTACCTACTGGTACAACGTCGGTATGTCCTGCAAAGCAAAACACAGGAGCGGTGGTACCACGACGAGCCCAAAGATTAGTCGTATCTTCAAATACCATTGTTTCGATGGTAAAGCCGAGTTCTTCAAGACGTTTGATCATCATTTGCTGACAACCCGCATCTTCAGGTGTTACTGATTTACGGCTAAGTAGGTCTTTGGCAAGTTGTAGTACTAAACTGTCTGACATGAGTAATTCCTTTTTACAGCATATTGTTAGCACTGGCTTACCTTGTAGGCCAATGCTGTAAGTATTTTGGTGTTGTTTTTGACGTTATTTACTTTGAGAAAATAGCAGCATAGTCATCAGCTTTAAAGCCTAGCGTTAATGCACCATCAACCTCTAGAATCGGACGTTTGATCATAGCTGGCTGTTCGATTAACAATTCAATTGCGGTCGCTTCTGTTAATCCCGCTTTTTGTTCATCGGTTAATTTACGGTAAGTCGTACCACGTTTATTCAACACTTGTTCCCAACCCAGTGTTTCACACCAAGTGATCAGTTGTGCTTTATCTAAACCGTTAACGCGGTGATCGTGAAATGTGAATTCCAGTTCGTTTGCTTCTAACCATTTTTTAGCTTTCTTAATGGTGTCGCAGTTTTTAATTCCATACATCACAGTCGTCATTTTAATTCCTATTTTCTTGGTTTTTTTCTTTAAACGTAATGCTGTCAGTATAAATAACTGGTGGATAATTGGTAGTGCTAGCGTTAATTAACAGAAATTGTTATTTCACCATTCAATTTCGGTATATAGTTGATCTATCTTGTTCAGGCTATTAACTATTTAAATTAATAGCAGATGCTGTTGGAGTAATGACGAAGTGAAAATGATTTCCGGTCTTAAAGACATTATTAACGAGTTCGATACCTTTATCTTAGATCAGTGGGGTGTATTACATAATGGCGGTGAGGCGTTTCCAAGTGCGATCGCGACATTAGAGTTGTTAAAGCAACATGACAAAAAAGTCGTGATCTTATCGAACAGTGGTAATACCCACAATTTTTCTTATCAACGTTTAACTGATTCGGGTATCAGCCGTGATTTGTATATTGATGTGCTGACATCGGGCGATCACATGCGTCATAATTTTAAGCAAGGTAAGTTTACTGAGTTGGGAACCAATGCCTTGGTACTTGGTTGGGATGATGGTGTGCAAAGCACTGTGCTTGAAGATTGCGGCTTAACCAGTGTGGATATTGACGATGCTTCTCTGATCCTGTGCTACGGTGTTGGTCGCGCGACGGTTGCAGATTATCAATATGAGCTGGATATCGCCTATGCCCGTGGTTTAGAAATGGTCGTGAGTAATCCAGATCTTGTTGCGATGAGTCCTGATGGCGCATTAAAACTGTGTCCGGGATCGATTGCTAATGCGTATGCTGAAATGGGTGGCAAGGTGCATTGGCATGGTAAGCCACAAGTAGAAGTATATGGTATGTGTAAAACATTACTCGGTGGCTGGGATAATGCCATTGCTGTGGGTGATAGTTTAGAACATGACATCCGTGGTGCGAATACGGCAGGTATCTCGAGTTTGTTTCTCACAACTGGTATTCATGCTGATGATTTGAACGCGAAAAAAGCAGAAAAATCAGAGATGGATGAATCTTCGCTGGTGGCTGAATTAAGTGCAGAATTCGACGTTAAACCAAGTTACTACATTGATTGGTTTCAAGTCGATTAATTGATATTTATGGTTTGTGCATTCAAACTCCAGCAGTTAATCTCTAGTTAACGATTAGACTATGTCTAAATAGGTAACTAATAATTAACTAAAGGGGTATCTAATGGAGTTGGATGTTCGACAAACTGTTATTGTTGCGATTTTGGTGCTGTTTATAGGTAAGTACCTGACACACAAAGTCGCTTTTTTACAAGAATATAATATCCCCGAGCCTGTCTCTGGCGGATTGATTGCCTCTATTCTATTTGCCATTCTCTATGGCGTTTTTGATATTGAATTACAGTTTTCCTTAGCTGTGCGTGATACTTTACTTATTGTGTTTTTCACCATCATTGGCCTGTCATCCCGCTTCTCAACCCTGCTTAAAGGGGGGAAACCACTCATCATTTTATTGATTATTGCTGTGGTGTACCTGTTTTTACAAAACTTCACAGGCTTAACGGTTGCGCAGTTTACCCAGCAATTACCAGAGGTCGGTATTATTGGTGGTTCCGTTTCACTGAGTGGTGGGCATGGCACTGCGATTGCGTGGGCACCGTTGTTTGTCGACAAGTACAATATCAGTAATGCAATGGAAATTGGTATTGCTTGTGCGACATTTGGCTTGATTCTTGGCGGTGTGATTGGTGGGCCAATTGCCAAGTATTTGATTGGTCATTATAAGTTAGAGCCCAGTAAAGAACCTAAATTGACCGTTGGTACGTTACATAAACCTAAGACAAAATCGGCAGACATCGCAGAGACTCAGCCCTGTATCGCGCCAATTGATTATCATCATATGCTTAATTCCATACTGATTATCAGTATTAGTATTGGTTTGGGACTGGGGCTGAATATCGTGTTCGCTAACTTAGGTTTATATTTACCTGAGTTTGTAACGTGTCTATTTGCAGGCATTATCGTTATTAACTTTGGGCCATTGATTATGCCAAAGTTAACTTGGCCAGAACGCAGTCGTTCATTAGCACTTATTTCTGATCTCAGTTTAGGCTTGTTCCTCGCCATGTCATTAATGAGTCTGCAACTCTGGACTCTGGGTGGATTAGGCGGGCCAATTTTAATCATGTTGACCGCACAAGTTGTGATTGTTACTGGTTTTGTAATCTTTGTGGTTTTTCCTTTGATGGGTAAGGATTATGATGCTGCGGTGATGTCGGCTGGTTATGCGGGATTAGCGTTAGGCGCGACCCCAACAGCGATTGCGAATATGACAGCTGTAACCGAGAAGTTTGGTGCGTCAGCAAAAGCCTTTGTGGTGGTGCCATTAGTTGGGGCGTTTTTTATTGATATTGCCAATGCGCTTATTATTCAGTTTTTGTTGGATATTTTTGCAACCTAGTCGCAAAGTAATAATGTCATCATGAAGAAGGGCATACCATGAAGGATATGCCCTTTGTTTATCTTCTAACGTATTCTGGCTTAGTCCGCTTAGTCCGCTTAGTTGGTATGATCCCACATATTAACGAGCTCTGTTAAACCTGCGCCAACGGTAGTGTCTGGCGTGATATAAACATGGCTTGCCTTGTTGGCAGCACTTGCTTGACCATTTGCTAATGGCATTAAAATATCGTTAATGAACGGTGTTAAGTAATGGCTGTTTGCTGGGTTTGAACCCGGTGCTTTCGGGAAATAAATCATGTTCTCGTTATGGCGGCCTGACATCGTTGCTACTGGATCTTTTTCTCGCACCATATTGATTACGTTGTTGTAACGCATTTTGTTAGCAAACGCATGGATATACTTTTCAATAATACGGGTTGCTGGTGACGAGAATACACGTGTTAATACACCTGTTCTTACGCCTGCGTCAATGGCGGTATAAGCACCGAGTGAATGACCTGTCAGTACGACGTTATAAGTTTTAGCCGCATTTGAGGCTTTATAACCACGCGTTAATGACGCTGTGTTTGCTGGATATTGCGCTAAGATCTGTTGGGTAAAGTTATACGCATCAACCTGCCAGTCTTCATCTGTTTCAGAAAGGTTAGCAAGCATGAGTTCAATATCTTGCATTACATCACCGTTACTGCTGGTACCTTTGAAAGAAATAATAACTTCTTCTTCTAAATTTTTGCTCGGGACTGCGGGTACTTTAATCGCGACACCGTGAACGCCACTGTCACCAACATAGGTTGCAATCACATTCAGTTCTGCACTGTTTTCGTCGAGCATCAACTGTTGAAAGGTTTCGTTGTCAGTAAATGCAAACGGTCCAGCACCTTGCTCTGTGCTGTAGACATAACTTGATGCAAATGCGTAACGCAGCATGTTGTTATACGCGACCGGTAATTCAGTGTTATTAATGGCGAGGGCGTCAACTTCTGTCATCACTGGGTATTCATAACCATAAGAATTATCAGAAGCAAAGTAAGTGATATTACTAATAAATTCTGCTGAGTATTTATTGACGAGGGTATTGCTGCACATACTCGCTAAGGTACTGTGCACCTGGTCTGAGTTTACCGCGACAGAATCAATCTTTTTAACGACAAAGTAGTTTTCGGTGTCAGCTGAATAGCTGTTGTCTTTCCAATATCCCTCTAGCTTTAAGTACTGATTACTGGGATTGACCGCCCATGATTTTTTGATTAAATCTGAACGCGATGCGAAGCTATCTTTCACGCCATAACATTGCAAATAGGTGCTATCGAGGGCAAAACTGTTAAAACTCAGTACTGATATTAATAGTGTAAAAATAGTACGCATTTAAAACTCCAAGTATTATGTATCATGGTCGAATAACTGTTATTGACGACGACGAATGTTAATTAACTGTTGTTGGACAGGGAGGCAGATTAGCGCGTTTATATCATTATTTTTTCAATCTAGATCTCAATTTTACGTAATTCACTGGCAATATGTGACATGTCGTTCTATTTGTAAGCGTTTTGTGAGCTATAAGAACAATTAAGCTTACACCTGTATTTAATAATATTATGTATAGGTTTATTGATATTAACAAAGTCTATTAGTAGTGTATTATGCTGAGCGTGTATTTTTATATTAAAAAGGGGATAAGTGTCTAAAATGAAGCTATTACTGTTGTCTGTCGCGTTGTTTTCGAGTACTTCAATTGCTGCGAATACGGGTTTTAATACTGACGTAGAGCGATGTGCATCGTTATTACCAAAAGCAAAGGTGTATAACGTATCTTTGGAATATCAGATTGATACAACGCCTGCTGTACCAGTTATTAATACGAGTTTTGGTGTTGAATGGTCACCTGAATATGAGCCCTCAGATGCAGATCAAGAAGCTGCTTTTCAAGCGCTTGAACCTTTTGTTTTATGTATGGGTAAAGCGTTTACCGGAAAGTGATCAACTAACTGCTGTGTGAGTAGGTACAAATATGCTCACTGTTCCAGTCCGCTAATGGTTTTGGACGAGAGTAGTAAAAACCTTGGGCATAGCGACAACCTAGTTGTTTTAAGCGTTGTGCTTGCTCGGCGGTTTCAACACCTTCTGCGACGATCTCAGCATCGAATTCATCTGTCATTGTCACAATCGCGGCAATGATTGAGGTATGTCGCTTACTTTCTAGCATTTGGCTAACAAAAGAACGGTCGACTTTTAATGAGTCAAAGGGAAGTTGCGTCAAATAAGCTAATGATGAATAGCCTGTACCAAAGTCATCAATCGCAATGTGTATTCCTAAGCCACGTAACTGTTCTAATGTTTTGTTTGTCAGCGCTGGCTGACTCACTAAGCGTGATTCTGTGACTTCTAATGTAAGGTTTTCTGCGGGTAGTTGTGTGGTCATTAAAATTTGTTTAACAGCATCAACATAACCTGAGTGTACGAGTTCACGGACAGATAGATTAACATGCAAGGCAAAGGTATTAGGCCATAGCCCTTTGTCTATCTGTTGCTTGGTATCAGCACAAGCTTGCATTAAAATTTGCTGACCAATTTCGATGATCATACCGGTACTTTCTGCGAGTGGAATAAAGTCCAGTGGGGATACTAATCCTCGCGCAGGACTGTGCCAGCGCACTAAGGCTTCAGCGCCGCTGACTTCATCGGTTGTTAGGTCGATAACTGGTTGGTAGTAAACTTGGAATTCACGATTTGTGATTGCGTGTCGTAGTTCAGCGGTTAAGCGGGTTTGTTCTTTTGATGCTGTGATCATGTAGTCTTGATAATGGCTACTTTGTATTTGTTCTTGCTTGAAAGCATGGGTAAGCGCAAGGCTAGAATTACGTAACCATTCTTCCATATCAATATTATGGAATTGGCCACTCATGATCCCTGCGTTAGCGCTCACTAACACTTCAGTGCCATTAATTATGAAGGGGAGTTCAAAGTAGGTTAGCAGTGTTTCTGCAAAGTCATCACTGTGTTCAAGATCTTTAAAGTGGGGAGTAAAGATCGCAAATGTATCTTTATCTATACGACTAATCGTGACTTTATCTGATAGGTTTTGCTTTAGCCGTGCGGTGATCGCAATCAGTAATTGGTCACTTTTGTGTTGGCCTAAGCTGTTATTAGTACGACGAAATGAGCAGAGTCCCAATAACACTAAAATACCGTGATTTTGAGATGCAGGGTTATTGAGTTTTTCAACAAAACCATCACGACTTAACAAGCCCGTAAGACTATCGAATAATAGTTGATTGCGTAATGTGGAAAATGAATGTTCTAATCGAGATGACATTGATTGAAAGGCTGAAATAAGTTGGCCTGTTTCATGTAATTTGATGTCTTCTTTAACCGTAATATCCCAGTTATCATGATCAATCTGCTGTGATGCTTGTGCAATATCCATAATCGGTTGGGTGATTATACGCAGTAAATACAATCCCATTAACAAGCCGAACAGTGCCAGCGTTAATGCGGCAATCAAACCTAAACGTTGTTGGCTAGGTAATCCACCGAGCAGTACATCTTCGGGTAGAGTGACAACAGTAAACCACTGTAAGTTGTTATTGTTATACGCACTAATACGGCTAAAGTAACGTATACCGTCCTTAGTAAACTCGAAGGTGGCAGATTTATTATGTAATTGTAATTGCTGTTTAATGATTTCTTGAGAGTTAGTTGCGATAAGCGGGTCGCTGCTGTTGGTTGCGATGATGTGATCTTTTTGTTCGTCAAATAAGGGGGCATATGATGAACTCGCAATCAATGCGCCCTCACCGTTGGTGATATAGGTTAATCCACCAAACTTACTGCTTTCTGGTTTAATAAAGTGCGATAGCTGTAATAAATCAATATCGGTTGATACAACACCTAATAATTCATTGTTACGTATTACGGGTACCGCACTGGATATAGTGAAAGTCTCTTCAGCATCCACATTGGTGTATATTTTTGCCCAGCCTGGTTTTTTACTTTCTGCAAATGAGCGATACCAAGGACGTACTCTAGGATCATATTCTGAAATGCTGTGTTTAAGGGGGCTATTGGTAGAAACGCCTTCATAAAATTGTAATGCGTAATTGGTACGTTGATCTTGTAGAATCAGCGATACGTTTTTGTTGGAATGACGACGAAAGCCGATATAATCTTGCTGCTCACTGCCAAACGAGATGGTACTTATTTGCTGTTGTTGACTATAAATATCGGTAAGTGCGGCATAGAGGTAATCTTCTACTTTACGCGTATCTGTTGATTGATAAAGTTGGTTACGCTGAATGCTGTCGGCAATGGTGAGAGTGGTATTAAAAGGTTGTTCTAGAAAACGATCGAGATTATTGCTGGTATTTTCTGAATATGCGCTCAATAATTTATCGCTTATTTCATCGAGCATTCGTTCATAATTGCTATTTTGAACAAACGTGAGAACGGCCACTGTCAGCAAAAGTAACAAAGTAAAAGGGAGCATCACCGCATTACGAAGTGTTTGAGGTTTTGATTCTATCATTGCTGTGAATTTTGATCATTAAGCGGCTGAATACACAGTTTATGTTTACTTAATTTTGATTTTTATGCAAAGGTTCAGATTTAGAATTAGAGATAAATCACAAAAATAGACTATAGATGACGATAAAATTAACCTGCTATTAACAGTGGATTAGCACCCTATACGACTTACGAGTATCGACTAAAGTACTTTATTGTTGTTTAACTTTATGTGTTTATAGTTTTATTTTATACCTAGTGATTTCACGCCTCACTGATACGGTAATACCGCTATTTTTAATATATAAGCAAGGCGTTTGGCATTAATAACGATTTCTTAAATTAGGGATGTCAGTATTATATTGAACAAACTCGACCTCGTATCCGTTCGGGTCGATGAAATAAACATTTTGACGGTATTCATCTTCAGCGCCGTCTTTTGCAATTTCAAAACCCGCATCATTTAAGCGTTTGATTGTACCGGTAATATCGTCTGTCACAAATGCAAAGTGGGCAAGACCAACTTGGTGTCCAGCTAAGTCTCGATTTTCGCCAACGCCGTTATCGCCAAATGCTAAGTATTGATAATCGTCACCAAAATGGACCCAATTTCTTGGTTTTCCTGACCATTCACCTTTGTCACCACCGCGTACAGACCAGTGTGGGAATGCCGCGCGATAAAACGTAAGTGCCTCGTCGATGTCTCGTACAATTAAGTTAACATGCTCTAAATGTATCATAATAATATCCTTCATTTTTATTGTTATAGATTCGTCATATCGTTCTAAATTCGTTATAAGCTACATTGCGTAACGGTATTGTGCTTGCTCTGGATAGGGCTGTTGCTGCTGTAGTTGACGTACCTGTTTTAACGCTTGGCTGTATTGATGTAGTGTATGTAAGCTGTAACCTATGCGGTGCTGAATACCTGTTTCACGTTCGCTTAATTCATCGTTTTTCTTGTCTTGATTTAAGATGTCTCCGACGTTACGAATAATTAAATGATCGGGTATCGCAACCAGTTTATTGTTCTTCAGGGCATTCATTCTTAATTCTGCAATAGGGTTGGCACCATTAATACCACTTACTACTGACACTAATAGTGCAGGTTTATGGGCTGTTTCTGCAGCGTCACACATCAATAAGAAGTTCTTTAAGATAGGCGTTGCCATTCCATCCCACTCTGGTGTGATTAGTACTAATGCATCTGCGGTGACTAGTTCTTCGCGAATGAGTGGCCAGTCACACCCTGGTGCAAACTTGCTGTCGTTACTGCCATCCCAAAAGGGTAGTTGGTATTTGCATAACTCGATATGACGAACCGCTTTATAGTGTGTTGCTGCACTTGCAATATAACGGGCGACTTTTGCGCTTTCTGAATGTGCTCGTTGACTACCACTGATAATGACTAATTTCATATTAAGTAAACCTTTTTGTTTATTTATTGTTTAATAAAGTAAACTCTTTACTTAAGTTTGTAAAGGCAGATGACGAAATAAAGTAAATAAAAAAGTTTACTTAATATTTGTATCGGTAATAATACAGAGATGAAATGTATCTGAGTGTATTCTCGATTGTCATCGTAAATGCAATTGGGCTTGGATAAGTCGGAGCTACAATGAAAGAAAAAACCAGTGAAAAAATCCTTAGCTTATTGAAGGTTGAAGGGGCGTTAACCGCAAAAGTACTCGCGAGTGAGTTAGGCTTAACGACCATGGGGGTGCGTCAGCATTTACAAGCATTAGAAGACGAGGGCGATATTAGTTTTGAGGACAAAAAAGCAGTCCGAGGACGCCCAACCCGTTATTGGTCACTGACTACAAAAAGTAATAGTCATTTTTCTGACCGTCATGAAGAACTCACCGTACAATTGATTGATTCGGTAAAAGTCATCTTTGGTGATGAAGGGCTTGATCAACTGATCGCACATCGAGAGCAAGCTGCTTTTACCTTGTATAGCGAAAGGCTAGCGGAGAAGTCCGATTTACGGAGTAAACTTGAAGCACTTGCTGAATTACGCAGTGAAGAAGGTTATATGGCAACGGTTGTGTTAAATGAGACTGTTTTAAATGACGCAACTTTAAATGCTACAGCTTTGAACGATGCTGATATGAGTGATTCAGAGAAGAGCGATGTGTATTGGTTGATGGAAAATCATTGTCCAATTTGCGCGGCGGCATCGAAATGTCTTAATTTTTGTCGTTCAGAATTGAATTTATTTCAAACCTTGTTAGCAGGTATTGCAACGGTTGAGCGTGAAGAACATATTATCGAAGGGGCAAGGCGTTGCGCGTATAAGGTGACGGCGCTAGAGACTGAATAGATAAGTGTTTACGTCAATAAAAAAGCCCGCATTAAGGTGATTAATGTGGGCTTTCTCATTGCGTCACTAAACGATTAGATGCTTGCAGCTTCTTCGTCAGTTAGGAAACGCCATTCACCTAATTCTAGGTTTTCATCTAATACGATGTCACCAATTTGTTCACGGTGCAGACCAACAACTCGGTTGCCTTGGCTTGCAAACATGCGTTTAACTTGGTGGTATTTACCTTCTTGGATAGTTAACAGTACTTCTGTGTCGCTTAAGATCTCAAGTTTCGCTGGAAGACAAGGTTTGTCTTCACTGCGTAACTGAATACCAGCTTCGAAGTCTGCAACTGCTGTTGGTGCAATTGGATCGGCAAGTTGTACACGGTAGCGCTTGTTGCACTCACGTTTTGGTGACGTAACACGGTGTGACCATTGGCCGTCATCTGTGATCAATACTAGACCCGTTGTATCAACATCAAGACGACCAGCGATGTGTAGTTCATCACGCTTGTCTGCTTCGATTAAGCTGATTACTGATTGATGTTCTTCATCTACTGTTGAGCAAATTACATCTAATGGTTTATGCATCATGATATAACGCGGTGGGCGTTGGCTTAATGATTTACCACTAAACCAAACATCCATGTCTGCCGTTACTTTATGGTCTGCTTTACGTACAACTTCGCCATCAATTTTAACGTTGCTGCGTGCAATCTCACGCTTTGCAAGAGTTCGGGTCAGGTTAGTACTTTGGCAAATAAACTTATCTAAACGCATTTATGTTCAACTTTTGTCTGGTGTTATAGGGATATATCCAAACTGCGCTGAGTGCTGTTTGGATAGGTGGGCTGATTATCTGCCTTTTTCGCTATAAGCGCAAAGTATACTGAACAATAAATCTATCTAAGCACCCAGTAATTCGTTAATTCGAGTATCTGCGTTGTTAAATACGTCATCTGCCGAGTTCATTGCCATGCCTTCAACAAAGATAAACTCGACTTCTTGTACACCGACAAATTTTAGGACTTGTTCTAACCAAGGCGCTTGGGTATCTGCTGGGGTGTTGGCATACAGTCCGCCACGTGTTGCTATCACATAGGTTTTTGGCATTTTCAGTAATGGTTTTGGCCCTTCAGCTGTGTAGGCAAATGTTTTACCTGCACGTGCGATATGATCAATCCAAGATTTTAGTGTAGAAGGTACGCCAAAGTTATACATAGGTACGGCGATAATAAGAACATCACTATTGCTCATTTCATCAATTAATTGGTCTGATACTGCCGCCGCTGCTTGTTGCTCTATTGTTCGTTCAGTTTCTGCTGTATGAAACGCATTAAAAATAGCATCGGTTAAGTGTGGCACTTGCGATACATTGAGATCTCGATAAGTGATTTGTTGCTGTTTAGTATTATCTATATCTAATTTTTCGATTAATTTCTTTGCAATCTTTGATGATGTTGAGTTGTTGCCTTGTAGGCTGCTGTCTATATGTAATACTTTCATTTTTAGATTCCTCTCGTTATGCTTTAGTTAAGCTTACGGGAATTTAGAGATTAATTAACCGGGCCAATTAAATCTATATCATCGAAATTTTAGATGAATTAAAACGGTTATTTTACTTTTAATTTAATGACGCGTTAAGGAGCATGATGAAAGAGCCAACGGTGAGTTTAGAGCAATGGTATATCTTTAAGGTCGTGGTCGAGCAGGGCAGTTTTCAGGGCGCGGCAGATTACTTAATCAAGAGCCAAAGTTCGATTAGTTATGCTATCCAGAAGTTGCAAGATAATCTGGGTGTACGTTTGTTCGAACAGCAGGGACGTCGCTCGGTTGTGACTCAAATGGGTAAGAAAATGTTGACCCAAGCGGATGAGTTATTAATGCAAGCGGCAAGTATCGAGCAGCTGGCAGGGGAATATAGTGCTGGTTGGGAGCCGTTGTTAAAAGTGATGACGTCAGAGCTATTTCCGCCGCAATTATTAACGGATGTGCTGGCGTTGTTTGCTCGGCAGTGTACGGTGACCAGCATTGATTTTCAGCAAGGTTCGTTATCAGGAGTGACGGATGCCGCGACGTATGGCACGGCAGATCTGATTATTAGCAGCCAAATTCCCACCGGATTTACAGGAGAGAAATTGTGTTATGGGCAGTTATCGCGCTTTGTACATTATCAACACCCGTTAGCCTTGTTAAATAGATCATTAACGCTTGCAGAATTAAAACCCCATGCCCAAATTGTGATGAGTGATTCGAGTGCACATCGCAGTGTCGATGTTGGTTGGTTGGGCTCGCAGCAGCGTTGGACGGTGAATAATTTTAATGAGTCGCTTAGTTTAGTTAAACAGGGATTAGGGCATGCGACGTTACCAGTTAGTCGCATTCAAGATGAATTAGCGAGTGGTGAGTTGGTGGAACTCATCATCGAAGATCATGTGCGTCTTGATTTGTCGTTATATTTGATTTATGCCAACAAGAAAACCTTAGGCCCTGCTGGCTTGTTGTTCGCTACATTGCTAAAACAGCAAGCCAAGCAATACGTAATCGATGTTTAGGTTACGCTAAATTACGGAATAAACTACTGGCAATTACCCACATAATACAGCCGACAGTAATGTCGATAATACGCTGTATTTTTGGTTGATTGAGCCAGTTAGAAAACTTCGCAGCGCTAAAGGCAAGCCCATAAAACCACAGTATTGAAGCGAGAATTGTCCCCGCGGCAAAAGCTAATCGATTATCCCCACTAAATTGGTTCCCGACACTGCCCAGTACAACCACAGTATCTAAATACACATGTGGATTAAGTAAGGTGACTGCCAATGTTGCTATAATCACCATTTTTCGTGATTTATGGCCACCATCTAACTCGGTTTTGGCATATCTATATTGCCATGCACTACGAAATGACATCGCACCATAACTGGTTAGAAAAACAATTCCGCCCCATGTGATCATTTGCAGTAAATCAGGGTTTAGCGCCAGTAAACTTCCTGCACCGAATACACCTGCGCTGATGAGTAAGGCATCACATAAAATGCAAATGGTAGCTGTTAACCAGTGATGATTACGTTTAATGCCTTGATTTAATATATACGCATTTTGTGCGCCGATAGGAATGATCATACTGCCGCCAAGCAGTAGTCCTTGAATTGTTGCTAATAGCATAATGCACCTCTAGAAAATAGGGTTTAGAGATTACAAAAATCCAAGTGATAAGTATAATTAATAATTATTATGACTTATAAATCAAACTTATACTGCGTGTAGTATTAGACCGTATTATTAGACCGTATTATTAGAGCGTATTATTAGAGCGTATTATTGAGCGGTATTGTTGAGTCGCATTGTTGAATAACAGGATAGGGGTAGGTCGTGGATTATAAATTATTGCATGCATTGCAAGTTGTTATTGAACAGCAAAGCTTTGAGCGTGCAGCGAATGTATTATGTATTTCGCAACCTGCAGTATCGCAGCGTATCAAGTTGTTAGAAGAATATGTGGCACAACCGGTATTAATCCGCAGTCAGCCTATTGTTGCAACGGATATTGGTCAGCGTTTGTTAAAACACTATAAACAAGTACAGCATTTAGAAGCGGAGTTACTACCAAGTATCAGTGTCACATCGACAGATAAAGCCGTCGTGATGGCTATTGCAGTCAATGCCGACAGCTTAGCTACTTGGTTTATTCCGGCACTGGCACCGTTATTAAAGCAATATCCGATTGAACTGAATTTACACATCATGGATGAGGCGAGAACCCTTGAAAAGGTGAAAGCAGGCGAGGCATTTGGTGCATTGAGTTTACAAGATAAGCCTTTACCGGGGTGTGAATCGACATTATTGGGTGATCTTAATTATGCTTTGGTCGCAACACCGGAGTTTGTTCAGCAGTATTTACCACAAGGTATTACGCAGCAGGCGTTACGTAAAGCGCCTGCTGTGTCGTTTGATCATAAAGACGACATGCATATTAAGTTTATTCAGCAACATTTTGACTTAGCGGGTGGTTCATATCCATGTCATATCGTCCGCTCGTCAGAAGCATTTGTTGCGATGGCGAATGCGGGGGTGGCGTATTGTTTGATCCCTGAATTACAAATTAAAGGTGAATTAGCATCGGGTAAGTTGGTTAAGTTAACCGATATTCAGCTCACAAATCCTTTATATTGGCACCGCTGGGTGTTGCTAAAAGGCTTATATAAGCAAGTCTCTGATCAGATTATTAATGCTGCTCAGAGCGCGTTATAGTAGCAAGATTACAGTGACTAGATTAACTGCGGTTTACTAGTTCGATGACGAATTGAATCAAATGCTTAGCGATATTCACTAACGTGATAATAAGGTCGTATATAGTTTGGTTGGTGCTATAACAGTAAAGTACGATGAAGCCTGATAAAATTAAAAGAGGAAAAATAGCGATAGTGAATGATCTAACCATAAAATGCCCTCTACAGCAGTAAATATATTAGCTGGTATTTTTATTAGTGTTGTCAGTAATTATAATTGGTATTGTCGGTATTATAATCCATATTGAACATTTCACCTCTTTTTTGAACCGAAGGTCATTAAAGTATATTGATATAAATTATAATTTTTTGCTATTTCATCTTGGATTTTTAATAAGATAATCTAGGATTAGGTGAGATTTAGAACTTAATCGGCAAGGACGAAGAGGGATATTATGGATAATTCGACGATAAAAAGTGCAGTCAGCAGTACTGAGCATGAAAATGTAAAACTAACGATTGCAGAGTTAAGTGAACAAATTAAGCGCATGACGGACTATGTCGAACTACATAGCCAGTCAAATACTGCCGCGTTGCATAATACATTAAAAGCTACGATGCGTTATCGCGACAGTTTGGTGGCCAATCTAGCCCGCCAAGCCTAAAGTGAATTAACGGTTTTACACCTTAGCCAAAATAAGGGGTAATTAGCAGCCTGGGCCACAATCCATACAATGTTTAATCATATCAGGACCTAAGTGTAGTTTCGCATTTAGGTCTCGTAGTGCTGTCCTCACACCTTCTTCAATAACAGGGTGGTAAAATGGCATGTCTAACATTTCTGATACAGTCATTTTTTGCTGATGTGCCCACGCTAATAAATGCGCAAGATGTTCTGCATCGGGACCAATCATTTCAGCGCCTAAGAATCGGCCTGTCCCGTGTTCAGCATAAACATGTAATAGCCCCTTATTACGCAACATCACACGTGAGCGACCTTGGTTCTCAAACGATACAGATCCTGTTTCAAAGCAACCACAGTTACCTAAACGTTCAATGATCTGTTTGTACGTTTCACCAACCATCGCAATTTGTGGGTCTGTAAAGACAGCTGAGATAACGCTGCGGCGTAGACCTGCTCTAATTTGTGGGAAACGTCCGGCATTGTCACCTGCAATACGAGCTTGATCGGCAGCTTCGTGTAATAACGGGATCTGATTACTTGCATCACCGGAAATAAAGATATTCTCGACCGATGTTTGTAATGTGTAATAATCTGCTGTTGGTACACCACGTTCATCTAATTCTAGTGTGGTATTTTGTAACCCAATTTTATCGACATTCGGACGACGGCCAGTGGCTGCGAGCACATACTCAACATTGATGGTTTGTAATGCTTGGTTATCATCTACATATTTTATTTCAACATGGTCGCCCTGACGTTTCATGCTTTCAACTTGGACGTCTGCGTTTAGATAGAACTCTTCGTTGAATGATTTGTTCGCATACGCCATCACTGTAGGGTCTGTTAATGGACCAACTTGGCCACCCAACCCAAACATGATGACTTCAACACCTAAGCGTTTTAATGATTGTCCTAGTTCAAGACCGATCACACCGGGACCAAACACTGCGATTGATTTTGGTAAATCATCCCATTCAAATACATCATCGTTGATCACGAGACGATCACCTAACTCGTTCCATACCGCAGGGTAAGCAGGGCGTGAACCCGTTGCAATAACGATACGTTTAGCATTAATTTGTGTATGGTCATCAACTAACAATGTCGTATTATTTAAGAATGTCGCGTAACCAGAAATTTTATCTTGTGCTGGAATCTCATCGACACCTTCGACAACAAAACCCACGAAGCGATCGCGTTCACGTTTAATACGCGCCATGACTTCAACACCGTTTATCAATGTTTCACCTTGTGGATGAATACCAAAGCCGGGTGCTTTTTCAATTTGGTGGACACTTTCTGCTGCTGCAATAAGTAACTTAGATGGCATACAGCCGACACGAGCACACGTTGTCCCATAAGGGCCGCCTTCAATAATGACTACACTGTCGGTATGTGCTTTTGCTGCACGGTATGCGCCTAAGCCTGCTGTACCACCACCAATTACTGCTACATCTACATTTATCATATTCATAATTAAACCTTAGAAAGCGTTATGGCGAAAACGTATGTCGTTTGTCGCATTCATTAATATTCAAATTTGGAGAGGCGAAGCATCTGCCTCGTCTTGATGTAGTTATTATGCAAATATTACAGTGATAGGTATAATTGATTGTTATTTTTAGTTTGATAGGTAGTTGCTATTAATTGGTGTTTTTATCTACTTCATTAAAGGTAAGTGTGAAAAATCATATATAACTGTTTTTATTGATAATATAAGAAATATTTAGCGGATGTTAATTATTTTTATAAAAATTTATGCTACTCCATTTTAAATACTCCATTTTATTGCGTATTATTCAGTCTGTTCACTGGTTTTTCATTGCGCTAGAGTAAGTTAGTGTGATGTTTCTCGCTGTGTAGAATAAACATATATACAATATATTGTACATATGGGTATGATTTATTGTGATGATTGTCGTATTTACTCTATTCGGCATGTTTTGATTTTTATTTTCGTATGCAGGAATAGTTATGAATTTTTCAGATGTTTCGTTTAAACATAAAATTTTTATGTTGTTAGCTTTACCCATGTTGGGGTTTTTATGGTTGAGTGTCGCCTCTCTTACTCAAAGTATTAAAACCAGTAATGAGATGTCTACTTTGACGGAGTTAACGGAACTGTCTGTTCAGTACAGTGAATTAGTGCATGAATTACAAAAAGAACGAGGTATGACGGCTGGATTTATTGGTTCGAATGGCGAAAAGTTTGCAAGTAAATTACGTCAGCAACGTGCAGACACAGATGCTAAAAAAGCGAAGATGATGCAGTTTTGGCAGCAGGCCTCGTTTAGCGATAATAATATTAAACAATTAGAAGCCAGTATTGAACAAAGCCTAAATATGCTGACGGGTATTCGTAATAAAGTGAATGCACAAAATATTCAGTTAGCGGCGGCACTAAAATACTATACTCAATTGAATGCCAAACTATTAAGTGTATCTGAAGTCATTACTGATATTAGTACAGATGCAAAAATAACAAATGAAACGATCGCATATTATAATTTCTTACAAGGTAAGGAACGTGCGGGGATTGAGCGTGCGGTATTAAGTAATGCATTTTCAAAAGACCAGTTTGCAGCGGGGCAATTTGTTAAATTTATCGGGCTGGTGGTTGAACAAGATACTTACTTTGACAACTTTACGTCTTTTGCGAGTGAAGCTAATCGCAACTTTTTCACTCAACAGTTAAATACAGCTGCTGTTAGAGAAGTAATGAAATTAAGACATGCCGCTGAAACGCAGTCGAGCGATTTTGATATTGATGCGGAATATTGGTTTGGCCAAGCGACACAACGCATTAGTCAGTTAAAAAAGATCCAAGACACTCTTGAAGCATCATTATTAACGCTTGCTAAAGCAAACCGTGATAGCGCGATGAACACGCTGATAATGAATGTTGTGTTTAGCGTATTGATTATTGTTATTGCTGGTGTGATTAGCTTTGTGACTGTTCGCGATTTAATGTCACGAGTGAAAGAGCTTATGGATGTGATGACCGAAGTACGTGACAACAATGATCTGACGGTACAAACCAACTTGGCAGGTGACAGCGAACTTGGACAAATCGCCACTGCGCTAAATCTGACTTTGTCACAGTTTGCAGGTGCGATGGACAATATTTCTACGTCAAGTATTACGCTAGCATCGGCAGCAGAAGAAACTGCACAAACGTGTGATTACAGTTCTCAATCATTGTCTGAGCAACAGGACGGTATCAGTCTTATTGCCACTGCGATTGAAGAGCTATCGGCAACCGTGAAAGAAGTCGCGCTGAATACCCAATTAACCGCAGATTCAGCAAAAAGTGTGGATGCACAGGCGGTAAATGGTTTTGAAATAGTGCAACAGTCATCATTATCTATTGAAGATTTAGCCCGTGAAATTGATGGTTTAGCACAACGTATTAATAATTTACACGCGAGTAGCAATAATATTACTAACATGGTCGATGTGATTAAATCGGTTGCAGACCAAACCAATTTATTGGCATTAAATGCTGCAATTGAAGCGGCTCGCGCTGGTGAGCAAGGTCGTGGTTTTGCTGTTGTTGCCGACGAAGTTCGTACATTAGCAAAACGAACGCAAGAATCGACTGCAGAAATTGAGAGCTTCATTAGTGCATTACAAGCAGATGCGAATGCAGCGTTTAATGTTATTGAAGTCAGTCAAACAAAAGCATCAGAAGCGGTGAATAACTCGCAACAGGTTGCACAAACATTACAAGATATTACAGGGGCGGTTAACGAGATATTCTCAATGACCGAACAAGTTGCGACTGCAATTGAAGAGCAATCGGTCGTAACTCAAGATGTAGCTCAGAACGTTGTCACGATAAAACAAAAGTCGATGGAGTCTGCAACGGGGGCAACTCAAATTGCAATGACAGCAAAAGAGCAGGCGCAATTGGCAACATCGCTGCAAGATGTCGCTAAAGTATTTAAAATATAATCAGGAGAAATGTAATAATGATGAATAAACTTAAATTAGTTGGCTTAGCAATGATTGCCGTGATAGTGAGTGGTTGTGCAACTGTACAATTACCTGCAGAGCAGCAAACTATGATCGACAACAACAGTACGCTTTACACGCAAGTGGGTATGTGGACAGAAAAAGGTAATGTAATTGCCACAAACTATAAACGTGGTGAGCATATTCCGGTTAACTCTGCTGTGACGATTATGAGTGTTGATGCATCGACTATTACCTTTAGTTATGACGAACGTGTGATTAAACTGAAAAATATCGATAAATTTACTAAGATTGATACTCCTGCATTATTGTCGCGTACTTTTGCATTGAAGCCTGTGAATTTAACGGCGTTTAGTGAAGTAGAGAAAGCGGCTATTGAGAAAGGTGATGTTGTTCTTGGCATGACTAAACATGCTGTTATCACTAGTCGAGGTTTCCCACCTGCTCATAGAACGGCAAGTTTGAAACAGGATAGTTGGAGATTTTGGCAAAACAGATTTGGTACGATTGTTTACGAATTTGAGCAAGACAAAGTATCTAAAATCGTTAAGTAATAACTTGCTTAGCTGAGTTTAAAATAGAAAAGGAAGCATGATGGCTTCCTTTTTTATTGTCCTCTATTTGCCTATCACTTATTACCGGCTGTAAATGTAAAGTAGCTTAAAGTTACTTTGTCTTCGAGCATTAATTTCGTAGTATTACCCCGCCGTAAATAGCGGTATATTCCTTGGAGTTTTAAATGAACGATAGCGACCATCCCCCTAGTATAAAGGTGGGAAATAACCCGTAATTGATGGTATCGAATCGTTATTGTTTTAAGCCGTCTCTGGCTGAGTATATCTATCCTAATCGCGGGAGCGTTATACGTTATTTCCTTCCTAAATCTCAAATTATTATTTACTACTTAAGGTGGTCGTTACTCAGCTAATCGGGAGATTAACTATGTCAGTAATGAACTATAGAGCAGATATTGTCAGTGAAAATACAGACCTGGCAGAAGCATTAGCGTTAAAAAATATATTCTTAGTACAAGATATTGAGTCCCAAGCGCAACAATTAATTCAGATATCAATACCTGACGCGATCATGCTATTACATGATTTTCCATTACGTCATGTGCAGTCGTTATTAGATTTACTTGATGAGATGGGTGAAGAAGTCAGGGTGCGGCATCTCGCGAGTGGCTTAGGGCTATTATGTTCGGAAGTCGAGCCCGCAGGGCATTATTTGAAAAATGGTGTATTGAACCATGTACGTGAACGCGTGGGCTGGATTGTAGGTTTGGCATTACTCGGTATTGTTTCAGGACTTATTATCTCTCACTATGAAGATACGTTATCGCAATTGGTATTGTTAGCCATATATATGCCTGTGATTGCGGCTGCTGGTGGTAATACCGGATCACAAGCGGCTACATTAGTAGTGAGAGCGTTAGCGATGGAGGAGATACGTGGTCGTGATTGGTTTGCTGTACTGTGGAAAGAGTTCCGTATATCTTTGGTTGTCGCGAGTATTCTAGCTGTTGTCATCATTGGCCGTGTGATGTTCTTTAGTGATAGCAGTGCATTACCAGAGGGGATATTGCTTGAAGATATTGCATTAGCGATTGGTATTTCTATTTTATTGCAAGTCGTATTATCGACAACCGTCGGTGGTTTACTGCCACTTGTTGCGCGAATTTGTAAATTAGATCCTGCGGTACTCGTAAGCCCTGTGCTGGCGTCATTAGTTGATATTACCGGGATGATTATTTACTTCAAAACGGTGAACAGTATTCTTGGATTTACCTAGTGCGTACATAATTAATACCGCATAATCGGCCATCATCGTACTGTGGCCGGTTAGCGACTGTAATCGACTTGCTTAATATGTAGTTGTACGGTAAATTTGCTCGCTAATTATATAGTAAAATATCATAAACTTAAGAGTTCAATTTTCACGATGCCGTTAGCTTTATTAGACCTGTTTTCTATCGCTATTTTTACCGCAATTGGATTATCATTTCTAGCGATAATTATGGTGTGTATTTGGATTGGTAATCGCCGTTATGATGGCGTGAATAATTGGCTCATTTCTAGCTTTATCATATTAGCTTTTGCGTTTATTATTGCTGAAAAACTGTGGTTCTTGAAACTCGATGGTTATATCAGTAATGAATGGCTGAATGTGATGCTCCCAAATATATTATTATGTTTTGGTGTGTGTCAAATCCCTCATGGTTTCCATCGCTTTCTACAGATTAAACAATCTTTATTTTGGCTTTATGCGAGCCAGTTTTTGATTGTTGCCCCCTTGTATGCCTACGGGTTACTAGCTGACACTCCGATGTTATTCAGCATCATCGTACTCTCTTTATCAGTAACAATAAGCTTATTTTTTAACTGCTATTACTTGTTTAGTTACCAAGCAAAGCAATACGGTGTTACACGTCTTATTTGTATATTGACGTGCGTATTAGCCCTAGTGTTAAACATCAGTCGTATCATCTTGTTACTACGGGCGCCGAGTATTGTTAATAGCATCGAACTCTCTACGGCAATCGCTTGTATTAATTTGTTAATGGGACAGTGCTTTCTGACATTTTGTTATTTGATGTTTTGCACTCAGCGTAATGCATTTTCATTGCAGCATATGTCTTTTATTGATCCACTTGCCAATATTTATAACCGCCGCGGTTATCAGCATGCTATTGCGGCCTTAGCGCCACATAAAGAAGCAGCGGTGATGATTCTTGATATCGATCACTTTAAAGCCGTTAATGATGAGTATGGCCACGCAGCTGGCGACTTAGTGATTAAAGATATCGCGATGATTATTGCGAAAGAGTGTGATAGCTCTTGTATATATGCGCGTACAGGTGGTGAGGAATTTAGTATCTATTCACCTTTAATATCAGCCAAAATAGTAGAAAGCATCGCAGAGTCTGTTCGTCTTACAATCATGAAACACACGATTGAAAAACAAAACGTATTGATTAATGTGACTGCTAGTATTGGTGTCGGTATTGGTCAAAGCAATAATATCTTTGCATTGGAAGAAGAAGCGGATAAAGCGTTATATCAAGCTAAGAGGGATGGCCGAAATTGCACTGTGATGCAGCTATTTGTTTCGTAAGGGATGATGGTTGAATATGGGATAGAGCGTTTTGATAGGAAAATGCAGTCGAAAAAAAAGAGCTATTAAATAGCTCTTTTTTGCATACTTACGTTATCGTTAAGAACGAATCTTTGATAACGCTAAGTACTGGTCTTAAATAATGTTAAGAACTAGTCTTTAATTACTTTAAGAACAATAGTTTCGCCTAGTACAACTGAACCAGAGATTTTTTCCATGCTTTTGATTTCATCCATGTTTGAGATGATGCAAGGTGTAATTACTGATTTAGCTTTTTCAGTTAGTAGCGCTAGATCGAATTCAATGATAGTTTCACCAGCATTGATATGTTGACCTTCTTCAGCGATACGTGTGAAGCCTTCACCGCGTAGTTCAACTGTGTCTAGACCGAAGTGAACAAGAACTTCTAGGCCTTCGTCTGAACGGATTGCGAATGCGTGGTTAGTTTCGTAAATTTTTACGATCTCACCTGTTACTGGCGCAACTAGTTTGTTACCAGTTGGGTTGATAGCGATACCGTCACCAACAATTTTCTCAGCAAAGATAACATCTGGCACATCTTCGATAGCAACGATTTCACCGGCAAGTGGAGAAACAATGTTTAACGTATTGCTGTCTTTACTGTCGTCTGAAACCAGTTTTTTTAATTTATCGAATAATCCCATTTTTAACTCCTAGAATTTGGTAGACATAGCCATCGGTCATGAACGTGTGCATAACCAATGACTTTACGTTGTTATCATAACATTATCTTTCAAGATTTGATGCTATGACAACTGAAATAATTAGCAAGCAACGTGCTGTTTAGTGAATTGAGCGACTAACTCTTGGATTTCACCTGCAGTTGCACAGCTTAATGCTTGGTCTGCTAACTCTTTAACGTCAGCAAAATTAGCATTACGAATTGTTTTCTTCACTTTAGGGATAGAGATACCGCTCATAGAGAACTCGTCTAAGCCCATACCAAGTAATAGTAGTGTTGCAGTTTCATCACCCGCAAGTTCACCACACATACCAGTCCACTTGCCTGCAGCATGTGAAGCATCAATAACCTGTTTAATCAGCGTTAGTACCGCTGGAGTAAGTGGGTTATATAGGTCTGAAATCATTTCGTTACCACGGTCTACCGCAAGTGTGTACTGCGTTAAATCGTTAGTACCAATACTAAAGAAATCTACTTCTTTAATAAGGTGATGCGCAATAGCTGCAGCTGCTGGTGTTTCTACCATTACACCTGTTTCGATTGCGTCATCGAAAGCGTGACCTTCAGCGGTTAATTCAGCTTTCAGTGTCGTAAGAATGTCCTTAAGTCGACGAACTTCTTCTACAGAAATAATCATCGGGAACATAATGCGGATTTTACCAAATGCAGAGGCACGTAAAATAGCGCGTAGCTGTGCGTTCATGATTTCTGGACGGTCGAAACAGATACGAATCGCGCGCCAACCCAAGAATGGGTTCATTTCTTTTGGTAAGTTTAGATACGGAAGGTCTTTATCACCACCAATATCCATTGTACGAATGATCACTGACTGACCATTCATGCTTTCTGCAACCGCTTTGTATGCTTCAAACTGTTCATCTTCAGTTGGTAAGCTATCGCGATCCATGAATAGGAATTCTGTACGGTAAAGACCAACGCCTTCGCCGCCATTACGAATTACACCAGCACAATCTTTTACTGTACCGACGTTACCACATACTTCAACATGGTGCCCATCTAGAGTAATTGCAGGTAAGTCTTTCATTTTAAGCAGCTCAGCTTTGTCAGCAAGATACTGTGCTTGAGTCGCTTTATATTCTTTGATTACGTCTTCTGATGGATTAACAATAACACTGTTGTTAATTGCATCAAGGATAACGAAGTCACCAGATTTGATGATTTCAGTTACGTTACCTGTGCCTACAACCGCTGGTAGTTCTAATGAACGAGCCATGATTGATGTATGTGCAGTACGGCCACCTAAGTCAGTCACGAAACCTAAGATTTTATCTAGGTTAATCTGTGCTGTTTCTGATGGTGTTAAGTCGCTTGCGATTAGAATTACTTCTTCTTCGATTGCGCTTAATGATACGATTTCCATACCTAGTGCATTTTTTACGATACGATTACCGATGTCACGGAAATCAGCTGCACGTTCTCTTAAGTACGGGTCGTCTAAAGCAGCCATCATTTCAGCGTTTTCTTCAATGATGCTGTGAATAGCAAGATCTGCCGATGCTTTATTTTTCTTAATAAAGGTTACGATATCTTCTTCTAGCTCTTCATCTTCAAGTAGCATCATATGCCCTTCAAAGATTTCAGCTTTCTCGTCGCCAAATGTTTGGCGTGCCATTTCCGTGATAGCTTCAAGCTGTGTCGCAGACTTATCCCTAGCAGCTACAAAAATAGCTATTTGTTCATCGATCTGTGCAGTTTCAATAGTTTGTTTATTAAGTACAATTTCTTCGTTAATGAATAATTGTGCTTTACCAAAAGCAATACCTGGTGAGGCGAGAATGCCTGATATCATAACCTTTCCTTACTTCAATACAAAAAATACGTTAATAACGGATGGGGTCTATTCTAAAATATCCATAAGAGCAACTAGAGCGTCAACAGCCGCTTGCTCATCAGTACCTTCTGCAGAAATAGTCATAGTTACACCTTTAGAAAGGCCTAACGTTTGTAGTTTAAATAAGCTTGTAGCGCTTGCAGATTTACCGCCAGCTTCAACAGAAATTTTTGATTCGAATTCTTTTGCTTTCTTTACGAAAAGTGCAGCTGGACGAGTGTGAAGACCGTTTGGTGCGATAATTTCAACTGATTTTTGATACATAACTTATTCCTTAAATAACGATTCTAAAAAGAGTGTTTCACTATAACCATAAGTCTAATTGTAATCTAATTTTACAGAGTAAAATAACTATTTTTCATAAAAAAAATGGGTATAGATCATGTTTTCGTAAGTTTTACGACAAAACAATGCGATGTAAGTATATTACCCCTAATTTCACTCCAAGTTGTAGTTTAATTACAACAAAAATAGCAAAGTGTGACCGCTATCAATAGCAGAAAAAAAACTCGGGTGTATAAAAAAAAGCCGCTAGTGCGGCTTTTGTTAATCTTGTTAATTGTATGTAACTACAAAAT
The DNA here is from genome assembly GCF_018219155.1 of Moritella sp. 24. NCBI lineage: Bacteria > Pseudomonadati > Pseudomonadota > Gammaproteobacteria > Alteromonadales > Moritellaceae > Moritella > Moritella sp. 24. The sequence continues at coordinate 1,322,720 of NZ_CP056123.1, forward strand.
CGTGATTGTAACTAGAACAATACGCTTGTAACTATTGTTGTAGTTCTTGCTCAGTAAATACACCATCGAATAATGCAGTACTTAAATAGCGCTCACCCGATGAAGGTAGAATAACAACTATGTTTTTATCTGCGAATTCTGGTAATGCAGCTAAACGTGCAGCAGCAACAACAGCAGCACCAGATGAAATACCCGCTAAGATACCTTCTTCTTTCATTAGACGCTGTGCCATCTCGATAGAATCTTCGTTTGATACAAGTTCTACACGGTCGACCATTTCTAAATCAAGGTTACCAGGGATAAAGCCAGCACCAATACCTTGGATCTTATGTGGACCAGGTGTAAGCGCTTCACCAGCTTTCGCTTGGCTAATAACAGGAGAGTTAGTTGGTTCAACTGCAACAGATAAAAGTTCTTTGCCTTTATTTAACTTAATGTAGCGGCTTGTACCTGTAATCGTACCACCAGTACCGACACCTGATACTAAAACGTCTACTTGACCGTCGGTTGCATCCCAGATTTCTGGACCGGTTGTTTTTTCGTGAATCGCTGGATTTGCTGGGTTTTCAAATTGCTGTAATAAAATCGTTGTTTCAGGATTCGCATCACGGATTTCAGTCGCTTTATCGATTGCGCCTTTCATGCCTTTAGCGCCATCTGTTAATACGAGGTTTGCACCTAATGCTTTAAGTAGTTTACGACGCTCAAGACTCATTGTGTTTGGCATTGTTAGGGTTAGTTTATAACCACGAGCCGCAGCAACAAATGCTAATGCAATACCTGTATTACCACTTGTTGGCTCTACGATATCAATACCTTCTTTTAAGATACCGTCTTCTTCTGCCTGCCAGATCATGTTAGCACCGATACGGCACTTAACACTTGCACTAGGGTTACGGCTTTCTACTTTTGCAAATACGTTACCTGTCGTTACTCGGTTTAAACGAACTAAAGGTGTATTACCAATAGAAAGCGTGTTGTCTTGTAAAATTTGGCTCATGGGATTTCCCTATATAGATGAATACTCGTCACTTATAGCTTAAGCATACTGATCAATTTCAAAATTGAAAATGATGTTTTGTTATATCGTTAGGTTCTAAAATGATAAGAACTTATAACGATTAGTTATGCATAGTGCTTAAATTTTGTTTTTGCTACAAATTAATTTTATTTGTATAAATTATTAATTTGATTCGTGTATGGCGTTGAGTCAACTCTATATATAGACCAAATGCGATAGATTAGTTCCTTCTTAATAACATAATTTAGCGTTTGCCCCGTTTTTTGGCGCATCTTATTTGATAACAGAGGGTTATTTTTTTCATTTTTGTCGGATGTGTAACTAGATCTAGTTAACAGTTTGCTTTAGTTTAGTGGTCACTGTATCCCAATTTAGCTGATAGTGGCTATGCATATACGTTCTTAAAGGACGATGTAAACTAGCCGCTAAAGGACAATGTCATGAATAATGTAGTAATTAGTGGTAGCGGTTTATTTACCCCTCCTGATTCGATCAGTAACGATGAGCTGGTAACTAGTTTTAATTGTTACGTCGATAATTTTAATTCCGAGAATGCTGCCGCAATTGAAGCGGGAGAAGTGACTGCTAAAGCACATTCAAGCAGTGAATTTATTGAAAAAGCATCAGGCATTAAAAGTCGTTTTGTGATGAGTAAAGCGGGCATTTTAGATCCTGCGATTATGCGTCCGGTATTTCAACCTATTGAAGATGATGAACCAAGTATTACGGTACAAATGGCGTTAGTTGCCGCAAAACAAGCATTAGCAGCAGCCAATAAAGAAGCACAAGATATCGATTTAATTATTTTTGCCGCGTCTGGTTTCCAACGTGCATATCCGGCAATGGCTGTTGAATTGCAACATTTCCTTGGCGCTAACGGTTTTGCTTATGATATGAGTGTGGCGTGTTCATCGGCTACATTTGCTATTGCGAGTGCCATGGACGCGGTTAAGTCAGGGCGTAGTAAAGCAGCGTTAGTGGTTAACCCTGAAATTTGTTCTGCGCATTTAAACTTTAAAGATCGTGACAGCCACTTTATTTTTGGTGATGTGTGTACGGCGGTTGTGATTGAAGATAAAGCCACTGCAACGAGCGATAGCTGTTATGAAATTATTGATAGTAAATTGTTTACGCAATATTCAAATAACATTCGTAATAACTTAGGTTACTTAAGCCGTAGTGAAGGGGCAGATATTAACGCTGACTCTAGCTTCTTTATGCAAAATGGCCGTAAGGTATTTAAAGAAGTATTACCAACGGTGTATAACTTGATCACTGAACAACTCAGTGGTTTAGATCTACAAGCAAGTAACTTTAAACGCTTGTGGTTACATCAAGCGAATATCAATATGAATAATTATTTAGCGAAGAAGTTGTTGGGTCGTGATCCATCAGCAGCCGAAGCGCCAATTATTCTGGATGAATATGCTAATACAGCATCAGCAGGTTCGATTATTGCGTTCCATTTACATCAAGATGATATTGAAAGTGGTGATTTAGCATTAATTTGCTCGTTTGGTGCTGGTTATTCCGTTGGCTCACTAGTGCTTAAGCGTTGCTAATCGTTATACATGGCTGATCATGTGTAAATGATTACCCTCTATATAAAATGAAAAGACCCCGTTAATACATTAACGGGGTCTTTTTTTACGATAACTTTTTACTTGTGCTTATTTCAAACTTGGTTATCGCTATTATCAACCCACATCGCTGTTGCGCCACATACGGCAACAGGCATAATCATGAAGTTCACAATTGGAATTGATTGGCATAAGGCTACCATTGAGCCAAAGCTTAATGATTGCATGCGGTTTGAAGACAGTTCACTGCGCATTTCGTCAAAGCCGACTTTATTATTATCAAACGTGTAATCGGCATATTGAATCGCTAGCATCCATGCAGTAAAGATAAACCAGATAATCGGTGCGACAGTTTGACCAACAACAGGCACGAAAAATAGCAGCAGTAGGCCAATGGCACGGGGGATGTAGTATTTTATCTTTTTCAGTTCTCGCGTCATCACGCGCGGGATATCTAATAACACATCTTTAATACTGCTTTCAGGCAAGGGTTTATTACTTAGCAGTAATTCAGTTTGTTCTGCTAATAAGCCATTAAACGGCGCGGCAATAATGTTCGCAATGGTGCCAAAAAAGAATCCAAATAGTAGCAGTATCAGAATAAAGGCGAGGGGCTTAATAATATAAACTAACCAGCTAAACCAGTCTAAACTTGCTTCTAGTTGTGCTAACCAAATATCGATTTGTTGAAACAAAAAGTAAAAGCTGACCGAGAATAAAATAAGATTAACTAATAATGGGATCAATACAAAAGGTCTTAGCTTAGGCTGACGGATTAAGTCAAAACCTTGTAAGAAATATTGAAACCCCGATAACGATGGTTTTACTGAAAGCATATTTGATGGTGCCTATGTAAGTGGTTTATGTGGAGTATTCTATCATGTGGTTACTGTGGTACGACTATGATTACCGTAAAAAGTGCAGTAAAAAGCAACAGCTTTTCTATTCTACTCAGACGAATCTTTAATATTGCATACACATCTGCTAAAGTTTTCTGGTTATTCTATATACGTTGTTTGATATGTACCTTAAAAAGATCAAAATATCTGGCTTTAAGTCATTTGTTGATACCACTGAATTGCTTTTTCCGCACGATATGACTGCTGTTGTTGGTCCTAACGGTTGTGGTAAATCAAATATTATTGATGCCGTGCGTTGGGTGCTGGGCGAAAGTTCTGCAAAGCACTTACGTGGTGATGCAATGTCTGACGTTATTTTTAACGGTTCAGTTGCACGTTCGCCTGTTTCAAGAGCCAGTGTTGAATTGTTATTTGATAATGCTCAACAACGTATTGACCATGCTTTATTACAATATAATGAAGTGTCTATTCGTCGTGAATTATACCGTGACGGAACGAATCAATATTATCTCAACGGTAAGAAATGCCGTCGTAAAGACGTGACAGAGCTGTTTTTAGGAACAGGTTTAGGCCCACGCAGTTATGCGATCATCGAACAGGGGATGATCTCACGTTTAATTGAATCGAAACCCCATGAGTTACGTCATTTCATCGAAGAAGCGGCAGGCATTTCTAAATATAAAGAAAAGCGTCGCGAAACCGAACTGCGCATTAATCAAACCAAAGACAACCTTAATCGACTTGCTGATATCCGTATTGAACTGGGCTCGCAAATCGACAAGCTAAAAGTACAGTCTGTCGTTGCACAACAATTTAGAACCTTAAAACAACAGCAACGAGAAGCAAAAAGCCGCCTTGGATTAGTGCAAATTTATGATGTCGAGCGTTCTATTAATCAGCTTGCGCAACAAAAATTAGTATTAATGAATGAACAAGAGAAGTTCACAGCTACAGCGATTAAATTCCAAACTAAAATTACAGATTTTGATGTACAGTTAGGTGAATTAACGATCCTCATTGAAAATCAGCAACAAGCGTTTTATTTACAAGGCACAGAGCTGGCTAAGATTGAGCAGAAAATACTGCACCATAAAGCACGTAAACAAGAGTCAGCCGGAAAGCAGCAAGAATATCAGGATCAAAGTGTAAAGTTAAAAGCGTTACTACAACAAGAGCAGACGCAATTACAAACGCATCAACAGCAAGCTTCATTGACTGAAACGGACTACAATCGTCTTGCTGCTGAGTTAATTGTGATTGAGCAGTCATTAGCATCTGCAACCGTTAGCAGTGAGCAGGCCGTTGCACAACATGCGGTATACCTTGATAAAGTACAACGCTTTAGTAGCAAGCTTGATGTACTGACTGGTGCCTTAAAAAGTGCAGAGTCAGTATTAGGTAAAAGTAAACAGCAACGGGCAGATATACAAGAAGAACAGCAACAGCATGGGTCACACAGCAAACAAGCGCTAATTTCAGATAAAATAACGCAACAGCAGCAGTTACAATCACAAGAAACAGAACTTGCTCATGAACTTGCTGGTTTGAATAACGGTTTCAAAGGCATTAATAAACAAGTTTCGACATTGGAAGCAGACATAAATAAAAATGTCGCTGAGCAAACCGACGTTAACGCATCATTGAGTGTGATCACTGAGCTATTACGTAAATCGGAGCATGCCGATCACGCGCATACTTGGTTAGAATGTAATTTCGATTCTATACCGCTAAAATTACTCCAACAACTCGATGTAGAACCCGGTTGGGAAGCGGCTGTAGAAAAGGTACTTGCTAATTGGCTTGATGCTTACTGTATTAGTGATGAACAACTTGCCCAATTCGACTTGACTGAACTACCTGCATTGCAATGGTTTAAATCAAGTAATTGTGCTGTTCGTGCGGGTTCGCTTGCAGGTAAGGTTAGAAATAACTTATTTAATCGCCAATTAAATCAAGTGATGTGCGCTGCTAGTATTGATGATGCGAAAGCAGGTGCTGATAACAATGGTGAATTTAGCTATATCACCGCGCATGGCGATTGGTTTACTGATGAAGGTGTGTGGTTGTCTCAGCATGCGAAAGCCAGCGAATCATCAGTGCAAGGCCGTATTGAAATGCAACAGCAAGCCTCTCAGCAACAGGCCCGTTTAGTTGCGATTGAGCGCTTATTAACAACCCAACACAACCAGTTAATTGCGCTGTCGGTAACGCAAGGTGATTACCAAACTCATATTGAACAGGTTCAAGCCAGCCTTAACGAAAAGCAAAGTGAAGTGTCGCAGCTAACAATTGAACTTGGTTTGTTACAACAGCAGCAAGCTCAGTGGCAGTTAAACCATGATCAGCTTAATACACGATTATTGACCGTTGAAAATCTATTAGCGATTGAAGCCGAAGAAGTTCAGCGCTTTAATGCGCAGATTATATCAACGCAAGAAGCAATTACGCAGTTAGCTAATGATGATGGTTTGATACAGAAAGCGGAAGCCGCAAAAGCAGATAAAGCGAAGTTTTTACAAGAACAGCAAGTACTTGAGAAACAAGTTCAGCAGTTACTACTCGTTAAAACCAAGTTTACGGTCGAAGTAGAGAAGCAGCTGCAGTTGATTGCTAAAACAGAATCACAATATCAAACTATTTTACAAGATATTGCTGCATTAGGTGATAACTCATTATATGCTGAAAACTTACAACAGTTAGAAACAGCACGTTCGATTGCCGCTGAGAAACAAATGGCGATTGAAAATGATAACAATCAGAAAAAATTAACACGGGCTAAACTCACTAATGACAAGCGCGATGTTGAAGAAAAACGTGCTAGGATAATGACTAGTGGTTTAAAAGTGAAAGACAAAATACAACAGCTTGATTTAAAACAGGCTAACAACAAAGCGAAAGAGCAGCTATTATATCAACAAATAGCGGATGATAATGTTGATATAGACACATTGAAACGTGAGTGTGTTAATATATTAACGCTTAAAGAATATCAACAGCAGCTTAAACAGCTTGAAGCACAACTGCAAAAAATAGGTGCAGTAAATCTAGCTGCAGTTGAAGAATACGAACAACAATCGCAGCGTAAACAGTATTTAGATGAACAAACGGATGACTTAGAAAAAGCCATCGAAACGTTAGAAGCTGCTATTGTTAAAATTGATAAACAAACTAAGGCGCGTTTTGCGACTACGTTTGAAAAAATTAATAATGATTTTAAAACGTTATTCCCTAAAGTATTTGGTGGTGGTGCCGCTTGGTTAGAGCTGACATCAAGCAATTTACTGGACACAGGAGTAACGATTATGGCGCGACCGCCAGGGAAAAAGAATGCACGAATCTCGTTGCTTTCCGGTGGTGAAAAAGCATTAACGGCATTGTCGTTAGTCTTTGCGATATTTAGGTTAAACCCTGCACCATTTTGTATGCTAGATGAAGTGGATGCGCCACTGGATGAACTAAACGTGGGGCGTTTTTGTAAACTGGTTCAGGAGATGTCAGAAACAGTACAATTTATTTATATTAGTCATAATAAGTTAGCCATGGAAATGGCTCAGCAATTAATAGGAGTGACCATGCATGAACCAGGGGTCTCTCGAATAGTCGCCGTCGATATTTCGGCTGCGGTAGAACTTACAGACAATTAACATTAAGAGATAGGCTGTTATGCAAGATTTGCGACTTGTTCTCATCATTCTAGGGTTTATTGCAATTGTTGCTTTAATTGCCCATGGCCTTTGGTCAAATAAAAAGAATCAAGTAAAACCATTAAAAGATAAGCCACTTGGCAAGGTAGATAACAACGTTAAAGATAGACAGGGTTTTGACCTTGACGGTATCGGTGAAAAACGTGTTGTTATTAAGTCAGTTGAACCGACGATTAACGTTATTGATACTGAAAAACCAACGCCAGTGACAGCTGATAAGATCGAACCTCAGTTTAGTTCGAATAACATGCAAGAAGAAAACGTGATCACGGGTTCTTTTTCTGCGACTGATATCGATGAACCTATCGCTGCATCACCGCTCACTGCTGATGACGTGATAATGAATGATGTTAGCTATGATGTTGTTGAAGCGGCTGCTCCAAGTATTGTTGAGCCTATTGTACACAATGACACGGTTGTGACACACCAAGTCCAAAACGTGCCTAATGATATCGCTGCTAATGATACTAATGACGAAAGCAATGTTAACGACCCGGCTGCGAAAACAGAGACAAATGCGCCAGTAGATGACACTGTTAACGAAGACGAAGCGGTGTTTGTCATTAATATTATGGCGCGTGAAGGTAAAAACATTGCCGGTGCTGAATTATTACAAGAATTATCTGCGTTTGGCTTTAAATTTGGTGCGATGAATATTTTCCATCGTCATGTTGATGCCGCAGGTAAAGGCCCTGTTATCTTTAGTTTAGCGAACATGGTTAAGCCTGGCGTATTTGATATAGATACGATGGAACAGTTTGAATCACCTGGTGTATCATTATTTATGATGTTCCCGTGTGCTGGTCAAGCGTCTCATAATTATAGTCTGATGCTGAGTGCGGCAGAACGCATTGCTGAAGGCGTCGATGGTTTGTTAATGGATGCATCACGCAACCCATTATTAGAAGACGCTATCGAGCAAGAACAAGCGTTTATTCGTAAGCTAGAAAATAAAGCGTTAGCTAAAAAACCTCACTAAATTTATGACTAATAAGCAATATTAGATAAATAATGTGAGTAAATAACACTATCCAGAAAAAAGCCTCACTTCGGTGGGGCTTTTTTTGATCTTCGGAATTTTTATCTTTGGAAGTAAAGATGACAGAACAAGCAAAGCAAATTCAAACCTTAACACTTCAACTTGAAGAGTATAATCATCAATATTACGTATTAGATAACCCGACTGTGCCTGATGCGGAATATGATCGTTTAATACGTGAATTAAAACAGCTCGAAACTGAATATCCTGAACTTGCACTCGCTACATCTCCAACCCAAAAGGTAGGGGGTGAAGCGCTGACTGGCTTTGCTCAAATTAAACATGAAATGCCAATGCTGTCATTAGACAACGTATTTTCTGAAGAAGAGCTACTGGCGTTTGAAAAACGTTTACAAGATCGGTTATTGACTAAAACAGAGATTAAATTTAGCTGTGAGCCGAAACTAGATGGTCTTGCGGCGAGTATCTTATATGAAAATGGTCACTTTGTACGTGCTGCTACGCGCGGTGATGGTCAAATTGGTGAAGACATTTCTGAAAATGTAAAAACCATCAAATCAATTCCACTACGTTTACGTGGCGATGATTTTCCTGCGCGTTTAGAAGTGCGTGGTGAAGTATTCATGCCAAAAGCGGGTTTTGAACAGCTAAATATCAATGCTAAAAAGAAAGGTGAAAAGACCTTTGTTAACCCACGAAATGCTGCTGCCGGTAGTTTACGTCAGCTTGACCCTAAGATCGCAGCAAGCCGTCCGTTAGCCTTTAATGCTTATTCACTCGGTATTGTAGAGGGTGAGGTTGAAGGTAAAGGTTTATCTAATTCACATGCTGAAAACCTACAAAAATTGAAGCAATGGGGTTTACCTGTTTGTGCTGATGTTACCGTTGCTATGGGTTATCAAGGTTGCTTAGATTTCTATGAGAGCATTGGTGAGCGTCGTGATTCGCTGTCTTATGACATTGATGGCGTGGTTTATAAAGTCGACGATTTAGAATTACAAAAAACACTTGGTTTTGTTGCGCGTGCACCACGTTGGGCTACGTCGCATAAATTCCCTGCACAAGAAGAAATTACGACGTTGCTTGATGTTGAGTTCCAAGTTGGACGTACTGGCGCAATTACGCCTGTAGCACGTTTGGAGCCTGTCTTTGTAGGTGGTGTGACGGTGAGTAATGCGACATTGCATAACTCGGATGAAATTGCTCGCCTAGGTATTAAAGTGAAAGATCAGGTGATTATTCGTCGTGCGGGTGATGTGATTCCACAAGTTGCACGTGTAATGCTAGAGCGCCGTCCTGATGATGCTCAAGATATTGTATTCCCTTCTACATGCCCTGTATGTGATTCTGAAGTAGAACGCATTGAAGGCGAAGCAACGGTTCGTTGTACAGCTGGTTTGTATTGTGGCGCACAACGTAAAGAAGCAATTAAACATTTTGCCTCACGTAAAGCACTTAACGTGGATGGCTTAGGCGATAAGTTAGTTGAGCAACTTGTAGATGCCGACTTAATTAAAACACCTGCTGATTTGTTTACAGTGACTTTTGGTAAATTAACCCTGCTTGATCGTATGGGGCCAAAGAAAGCAACAAATTTACTCGAAGCATTAAAAGTGGCGAAGCACACCACGTTAGCGAAGTTTTTATATTCACTGGGCATTCGTGAAGTAGGGGAAGCAACGGCCGCTAACCTTGCAAATGATTTACTTAACTTAGATGCAATCAAAAAAGCCTCTGTTGAGCGTTTAGTGTTGATCTCTGATGTGGGTGACATTGTTGCTAAGCATATTTACTACTTCTTCCGTGAAGAACATAATCTTGAAGTGATTGACCAGTTAATTGACGCGGGCATGAGCTGGGATGATGTCGCGGTTAAAGAAGAAAGTCAGCAGCCGTTGTTAGGCACTATTTATGTGATAACAGGTACGTTAGTCAATATTTCGCGTGCAGATGCGAAAACACGCTTACAAGACTTAGGTGCGAAAGTGGCTGGTAGCGTATCGAAGAAAACGTCTGCTTTAGTGGCGGGACCTGCTGCAGGTTCTAAACTGACTAAAGCACAAGAATTGGGAATCGATATTCTGACAGAAGATGATTTATTGGCACTCTTAGCCGCACATAATTAGTTAATAGCATCAAATAGCTAATACGTTGATGTGTGTTCGCATTTAGTGTTGAATGTGAACACAATAGTTTTAGCTTCGGCTAGTTAATTTTAGTTCGCTTGTTGTTAGTTTTTGCTTTAGTGGTAAAATGCGCAGCATCATGTGCTTAACCTGTTGGTAGGTTAGGCGAATCAAATAATGTAAAAGGTATTGTGAGACTTATGACTGTTAAGACTCGTTTTGCACCTAGCCCAACTGGCTACTTGCACGTAGGCGGCGCACGTACAGCGCTTTATTCTTGGTTACATGCAAAAAGCCAAGGCGGTGAATTTGTATTACGTATCGAAGATACTGATTTAGAGCGTTCTACTCAAGAAGCGGTTGACGCGATCTTAGAAGGCATGAAATGGGCTGGTCTGGATTGGGATGAAGGTCCTTATTTCCAAACTCAACGTTTCGATCGTTATAACGAGTTAGTTGATCAACTACTTGCAGAAGACAAAGCATACAAATGTTATTGTTCACGTGAGCGTCTAGACGAGTTACGTGAAAAGCAAATGGCTGAAAAAGAAAGCCCACGTTACGATGGTAAATGTAGCCATGGTGACATTGCTGATACTGGTGCTGATTTCGTTGTACGTTTCCGTAACCCGAAAGAAGGTTCAGTTATCGTTGATGATAAGATCCGCGGTAAAGTTGAATTTGCTAACACTGAATTAGATGATCTGATCATCCGCCGTACTGACGGTTCACCAACATACAACTTCTGTGTTGTTGTTGATGACTGGGATATGGGTATTACAAATGTTGTTCGTGGTGAAGATCACCTAAATAATACACCACGTCAAATCAACATCTTAAAAGCACTAGGCGCACCTGTACCACAGTACGCTCACGTTGCAATGATCTTGGGTGATGACGGCGCTAAACTATCTAAGCGTCATGGCGCTGTAGGTGTTATGCAATACCGTGATGACGGTTACCTACCTGAAGCACTACTAAACTACTTAGTACGTTTAGGTTGGTCACATGGCGATCAAGAAATCTTCAGCACTGAAGAAATGATCAAACTATTTAGCTTAGACGATGTAAACAAAGCGCCTTCAGCGTTTAATACAGAGAAGCTACAATGGGTAAACCAACATTACATCAAAACACTAGCACCTGAATATGTTGCATCTCACCTTGAGTGGCACATGGCAGACCAAGGCATCGATACGACGAATGGTCCTGAGCTAGCTGAAATTGTTAAAGTACTTGCTGAACGTGCTAAAACACTGAAAGAACTTGCTACATCAAGCCGTTACTTCTTTGAAGACTACGCTGAATTTGATGCAACTGCGGCGAAGAAACATTTACGTCCAGTAGCAAAAGAAGCGTTAGTTAAAGTTCAAGAGAAACTAGCTGCGATTGCTGATTGGAGCGATGCTGAAGTATTACATGCTGCAATCAACGACACTGCGACTGAGCTTGAAGTTGGTATGGGTAAAGTTGGTATGCCATTACGTGTTGCTATCACTGGTGCCGGTCAATCACCGTCATTAGATGTAACATTAAAGCTTATCGGCAAAGAGCGCAGCCTTGCTGGTATCGACAAAGCGTTAGCATTCATTGCTGCACGTGAAAACGCCTAAGGGTGTGTAAATAATAACCTTTCTGTCGTTTAGTCTTAATTTTATATTGTAGATATTGACACTAAAACGGCAGATGCATATTATCCCTGCAGTAGCGGAAGCTACTGTAGAAATGGGGCCATAGCTCAGTTGGGAGAGCGCGACACTGGCAGTGTCGAGGTCATCGGTTCGATCCCGTTTGGCTCCACCATTTCTGCTTCAACTATATGATTATAAATCACTTAATCATCTTCAGTTCAATTCGTAATGACATTTGCACTCATTTTGCACGCAAATTATCAAACAGATCATTATATTTCAAATATCTTCGTCACTACCGTCTTTCGTTATGCTTCAGACTTACAATACTTTTTATTAAAGATAAAAATATATCGTCTTTAGAATAATTGTTCCAAATGATATACCTAGCGAATCAAGCGATGTATAGACTGTGCGAAACTAATATATTTGGAATTAAAATGAAGACACCTATTCTGGCATTATCACTTGTTCTTGCATCAACCTCTTTATTCGCTAATGAAAGCATCATTACTGATACTCAAAAAGAAAAAAGTAATGGCGTTTATATTAACGCAGGTCAGTTTTCGATTGGTGATAATTTCGAAATATTAAATATTGGTGTTGGTTATCAAGAAACGCGTATAAATAACCTTTTTTGGTCTGTTGGTGGTCAAGCGGGTATCAATATGGATTTACCGGATGACGAAGCGCAAGTGTTAGTCAGCGCAGAAGGCAAACTAGGTTATTCATTTAATAATGTTCCTGGACAAGTGATACAACTGATCCCTTATGTTGGTGTGTCAGTTGGCGCTGATGTGAATGAAGATTCATATTCATCTGGTTCTGAATTTTTCACTAAAGTATTTGTCGGTGGTGAGATCCGCTTAACTGATACTGTTGGTGTTTACTTCAATCAAGGCATGATGACAATCTCGGGTTCAAATAAGAACTTTTCAGAACTTGGCGCGCGCATTTCTTTCTAATTACATTACACGGTTTTAAACTTAGTAATATAAAACCTTGCCAATGAAAGCCCGTACACGTTACGGGTTTTGCATATCCTACCTGCATCCCATATTTATAATAGTATTAGTTTTTTTACTTGGTTAAGGTTATATTCATCAATCACGTCATAGAATATTGACGAATCAAAGCCCCTTAATGAGTCCATATGAAACTAATTTTGAACGAACATAGCCAAATGCGAAATTTGGTGATGGTAGCCGCGGTAATCATCATTTTAGGTGGTATTAAAGTTGCCACGCCTATTATCATTCCATTTTTGCTTGCAGTATTTATTGCGATTATTTGTAACCCATTAGTTAACATTATTACCCGTTGTCGTGTTCCGCGTACGTTAGCTATCTTTGTCGTGCTTATTGCCGCTATCTTAATTGGCCTGACTATCACCAGCGTGATTGGCTCGAGTGTGCAACAACTAACGAGTAATATTGGTGATTATCAAAATCAGATCCGTAGTCACTACGGCGACTTAGTTACATTTTTAAATAAATACAATATTCAAATATCGTCAGACACATTACTGGAATACTTCAATCCGGGAACTGCTGTGACGATGGTATCGAGTATGGTCAGCAGTTTATCAGGGGTTATGGCTAATATTTTTCTGATCTTATTAACGGTCGTATTTATGCTGTTTGAAGGTGAGGTATTACCTAAAAAGCTGCACTTCATGTTTAAAGACCCAGATTTTAAATTAGCACAATTAGATAAGTTCTTAGACTCAGTAAACAAGTACGTTGCAATAAAAACCCTCGTCAGCATCGCGACAGGTATATCTGTGGGCTTAATGCTATTTTTAATGGGGGTTGATTTCTATCTACTGTGGGGATTAATTGCCTTCTTGCTGAACTATGTACCCAACATAGGTTCTTTAATTGCAGCCGTACCTGCGGTGATATTAACAACGCTACAGCTAGGCTTACCACAAGCTGGTGCGGTTGCTATTGGTTATGTCAGTATTAACTTGATTATGGGGAATATAGTGGAACCGCGCTTCATGGGTAAAGGCCTTGGTCTATCAACCTTGATTGTATTCTTATCATTAATCTTCTGGGGTTGGTTACTTGGTCTAGTGGGGATGTTACTTGCAGTACCACTGACCATGATTGTTAAAATAGGGTTAGAAACCATTAATGATCACAACTGGATGTCGATACTGATCAGCAGTGATGTTGATGTAAAAAAATAACCGAACGGCTCGATCGCATTTTACCTGTTGTCAGGTATAATGCGTGACATTGAAGAAAGGGATGTACTGTGTGCATCCCTTTTTATTTTGCAAAATTGATTAAGGTGAATAAGATTGTGACTGTAGCTATGTCTGAGGCAGATGTGAAATTGCCACTTGAGTTTATTGATTTTTCTGTGGTTGCAGAAGATGCTTGTCGTTTGTTTCATGGACGTGGACACACGTATGCAGGCTTTGAGCACATGAACATTGATTGGTTATCGCCTGTTGCACTTATCACGCTATACAAAGAAGAAGAAAACGATTACCTCACACTGTTAGCACAAGCACTTAAAGCTGAGCTTGGCGAACAATGTAAAACGGTACTTGTGCAATTCCGTTGTCGTGAACGTGCGCCAACAGAGCTGTTCTTAGGTGAAGAATGTTTCCGTACAGAAATCACTGAAAATGGCATGATCTTTAATCTTGAGTTTGGTCGTGCGCAAAACACCGGCTTATTCCTTGATATGGCCAATGGTCGTCAGTGGGTAAAAGAACAATCTGAGAACGCAAACGTACTTAACTTATTCTCTTATACATGTGCCTTTTCTGTTGCTGCTTTAGCGGGTGGTGCAGATAAAGTAATGAACGTTGATCTAAGCCGTACATCATTAACCATGGGCCGTGATAATCACCGCAGTAATGGACATGACCTTAAACGTGTGAAATTTGAAGGTGTTGATATCTTTAAGTCATACGGCCGTTTACGTAAACATGGTCCTTACGACTTGTTGATCTCGGATCCACCGTCGTTCCAAAAGGGTAGTGTGGATATCAAACGTGATTACAGTAAGATCATTAAACGTATCCCACAGTTGATGAAACCGGGCGGCAAAGTGATGTTATGTTTGAATGCCCCTGAGCTTGGTGAACAGTTCTTATTTGATAATGTTGCTGAGCATTGTCCGGACTGTGTGTTCCAAGAACAACTTGCACCGCCAGCTGTATTTAAAGAAGCTGAAGCTGGTAAAGGCCTTAAAGTGTTGATCTTTACATACTTGCCTAAAGCTGATTAATATCGTTCGTTTAACTTGTCATTTCGCTAATTAAAACGGAATGACAGGTTATATTAGTCATTATTACTACAATAAATCGCATCGTTGCGTAAAACTTTCATATTTAATCACTTCTTAATATTATCTTATTTTACCTATATTCAGTTGTTCGGCTGATTTTAACGCCAAAACACCCTTATATTACTTTTTGATATACCTTATATCAAGTTGTTCTATTTTGTTTATTTTTGTTCAGTTTTAGTCTAACTGTTGTATTTCAAGGTCGCGATTCCTTTATTGTTTCGTTAGTTTGCTTTCATATGAATACGCCATCATCAAAATGTTGATAAATAATTACAAAATGATTTTTTTGATGTCGATCAATATTTTTACCAAGAACTACAAATATTGCGGTCTCAAAAACGTGTGTTAGGATTAATACATGAGCTGAGCAAAGGGTTGTTCAGAGAAGTGTGATAAGCGGGTTATCGATTATCGACATATTTTAACGGTGTACTGTTAAGTACTATTAAGGTGGTTATGATGGACTATAATGAAAACGATTTATCGTATTATCAACTTCAAGACGAATTAAAACAAGAAATGGAAGCTGAACTACGCGACCAACTTGATGATGAGTCAGGCGTTAACTAATTAGCAAAAGCTGAATAAGTGACGATACAAACTGATTATAAAAAAGCCTCTATTTGAAGTGACCCCCAATAGTTGGACAACCAATTATTGGGGGTCTTTTTTATGTCCAAATATAGTCGTGAGTTAAAACTCATTATCGCGAAAGAGTGTCTAGGTGGTAAATCATCTTATACATTAGCAAATGAACTATCGATATCATCTCGACAGATTCGATATTGGACTCAAGTCTTTGCTATTCATAGCACAAATTCATTCCTACCAAATTCACATGCAAATAGTGCCAAAACAAAGCTGCAATCATTAAAATTAATGTGGACAAATGGTTGGTCGCTCACTCACACTAGTGCCGTATTAAACCTGTCTTCTCCCGGTTCGCTTTCTGTATGGCTAAAAACATATAACGAATCTGGCTTCAGAGGGCTTCAACACACCTCGATAAATAGGCCTAAAATGACACAATCTAATACAACTCAAAAACCAGATAGTGAAATGACAACAGCAGAGTTAAAGGAAGAGTTAGCCTATCTACGAGCCGAGAATGCTGTATTAAAAAAGTTGGAAGAGCTAGACCAAGCAAAGCGCCGAAAAACAAAGAAAAAGCGATAACGGTTTTAGCTCTTAAAAATAAACATGCACTAAAGCACCTTCTTCAAGCCTCAGAGTTGGCTAAAAGTGTGTTTTATTATCAAATTAAAGTAAATGAAAAACCGGATACCTATGAACGTGAACTGGCGCTTATAAGAGATATTTATCACGAACATAAAGGGCGCTACGGCTACCGTAGGATCCAGCTAACACTGAAAAGACAAGGTATTACGCTAAACCATAAAACGGTGCAAAGGTTGATGGCTCAACTGGATCTAAAGTCGACCGTTCGACCTAAAAAATACAGCTCTTATAAAGGCGGAGCTGGAACTACGGCACCGAATGTACTTGAGCGAAATTTTAATGCTACAAAGCCAGATGAAAAGTGGGCAACTGATGTAACTGAATTTAAGGTGAGAGATCAAAGAGTTTATTTATCACCAGTTATAGCTCTATTTACCAAAGAAATAGTCGCTTATAAGATAGCTAAAGATGCTCGCTTACCATTAGTTACAGATATGCTAAAAGATGCCATTAATAGCTTAGATAAGCATTCGAAGCCAATAGTGCATAGCGATCAAGGGTGGCACTATCGCCACAGGGGATATCAAAAACAACTAGCTGCTCATGGGCTAACGCAGAGCATGTCCAGAAAAGGGAACTGTTTAGACAATGCAGTAGCTGAAAACTTCTTTGGCTTATTAAAAACAGAAATGTATCATAGGCAAAAATTCAACGATGCCGATGAATTAATAAAAAAGCTCGACGAGTACATCGAGTATTACAATACGAAACGGATCAAGGTCAAATTAAAAGGCCTGACTCCGATAGAATATCGAAACCAGGCCTTACAAGCCGCTTAACTAAAATGTCCAACTTAACGGGGTCACTTCAATTAGAGGCTTTTTTTATGCCTGCTATTCAGGTAAATGAGTACTAATACAGGGACTAAGAGAGTCGCTTGATGTTGCTTTTCTCTCTCTGATTTACAACTTTTGTTATTATTCATCAGTTTATACACAAGAAGCGTTATACGGCGTGTATATCTCCTTATAATTACTTTGCCTGTGCATAACTTTGATGTTTAAAACCGAACTGTGGATTAAAATAGTGATATTCTTGCACTGTTTTCAGCATAGCTTACCTTTTTGCTAGGTTATCCACATTTTCTGTGGATAACCATGTGTGTGAACTTGAGTTGCCTTTATAAGATATTGTATTTAAACGTATTTACTTCAATGTTTTTAAAT
Organism: Moritella sp. 24; assembly: GCF_018219155.1. NCBI lineage: Bacteria > Pseudomonadati > Pseudomonadota > Gammaproteobacteria > Alteromonadales > Moritellaceae > Moritella > Moritella sp. 24. The sequence goes on from NZ_CP056123.1 coordinate 1,340,359, forward strand.
ATGTTGAAAAATCAAGGAAAAATTAGAAATTAAATACAACTAAAGACTGATGGTTTTAGTTGTATTTGTTATATAAAAACAGCGCGCTAAGGCGAGTTATTCACAGCTGCTACCACAGGGTTACTTAGTTTAAGTTGAGCCCTGTGATAATTGTGCTGCGTTTTATAATTAAGAGGCGCTAAATGTAAATTAATGCATTGGTTTGGCAAATAACTGTCAACTGTCTTTGGAAATACAAGGCTATACCCTATATTGATTTTGAGCTAATTAATAAGGAACGCCGCATATGAATAGCAGTAAATTATTTCAGCAGTTGCTTAGTGAAGGCAAACAGTTGTTAGATAAAAATAGTGATAAGTTGAAGAATCAAGATATGAACCTTCAATCAGCAAAAAAAATGGCGTCAGGGTTTGGCGGAGGATTGGCATCAGGTGGTATTTTAGGTGCGATTCTAGGCAGTAAAAAAGGGCGCAGCTACGCAGGTAAAGCCGCTAAAGTTGGTAGTGTCGCCGCGCTGGGTGGTGCTGCTTATTATGCTTATCAAAAATGGCAGTCAGAACAGAAAGCGGCCACGCCAACTCAGTCTTCTACAAATATGAATGTAGCATCATTGCCGAGTGCGACAGATGTGATTACAGAACCTGAATTACAATGCAATACCGACCTTTTACTTGATGCCATGATCGGTGCTGCAAAAGCAGATGGGCATGTTGATGCGCAAGAACATCAAGCTATCATTAGTAAATTAAGTGCGTTAGGGATTGATCAAGGCTCGAATCAGCTTATTGAGGCTGCACTGACTAAACCGTTAGACCCAGCTGGTTTAGCAGCAAGAGTTACCTCGGTTGAACAAGCGTGTGAAGTGTATTTGATTTCTTATTCGGTTATCGACGTTGACCACTTTATGGAAAAAGCGTACCTACAGGAACTAGAGAAACATCTGAATTTACCCGCTACGTTAATTGAGAAATTGAAACAGCAGATTTAAGCTAATAAAAAAGGCTCCCTAAGGAGCCTTATTACACGTTAACAGGTTTTCAGACTAAGACGTTAATTGCTTAGATTGAATCGCTGTAAGCGCGATTGTGTAAACGATATCGTCTACTAATGCGCCACGTGATAAATCATTTACTGGTTTACGCATGCCTTGCAGCATTGGACCAATAGAGATTAAGTTTGCAGAACGCTGTACCGCTTTGTAAGTTGTGTTACCAGTATTAAGATCTGGGAATACAAATACAGTCGCTTTACCAGCAACAGGGCTGTTTGGCGCTTTGCTTTTCGCAACATTTTCCATGATAGCAGCATCGTACTGTAATGGACCGTCGATAACTAAATCAGGACGACGTTCTTGTGCGATTTTAGTTGCTTCACGTACTTTCTCTACATCACTACCTTGGCCAGATGAACCAGTTGAGTAAGAGATCATAGCAACGCGAGGGTCGATACCGAATGCTTTAGCAGAATCAGCAGATTGAATCGCGATGTCAGCTAGTTGAGAAGCATTTGGATCTGGGTTAATTGCACAGTCACCGTAAACTAATACTTGGTCAGGCAATAACATGAAGAAGATTGAAGACACTAGGTTTGAACCTGGTGCAGTCTTAATCAATTGTAGTGCTGGACGAATTGTATTTGCTGTTGTGTGTACTGCACCAGAAACAAGACCATCAACTTCATTTTGTTCTAGCATCATAGTTGCTAGTACAACGTTGTCTTGTAACTGTTCACGTGCAACTACTTCTGTAAGGCCTTTCGCTTTACGTAGTTCAACCATAGGTGCAACAAACTTTTCAAGGCATGTTACTGGATCTACGATTTCAACGCCTTCAGACAAGGTAATACCTTGGCTTTCAGCAACACGTTTAATTTCAGCTGGGTTACCAACAAGTACTGGTGTAGCGATGCCACGTTCAGCACAGATGTTAGCTGCTTCAATTGTACGCGGTTCTTCACCTTCAGGAAGAACAACACGTTTCTTCGCTTGACGTGCTAATTCAGTTAACTGGTAACGGAATGCAGGTGGTGATAAACGACGAGTACGTTGAGTACCAATAGTTAACGTTTCAATCCATTGCTTGTCGATATGACTTGCGATGTAATCTTGAACTGCTTCGATGCGTTGTTTGTCATCTGCAGGGATATCAAGATTGAAGTTTTGAAGCGTTAATGCAGTCTGCCAAGTATTCGTTGGCGTCAACATGATTGGTAAACCTGTAGCCATTGCTTGCTTACAAAGTTTTAATACGCTTTCGTCTGGACGAACATCACCAGTTAATAGTAATGCGCCAACTTTAACGCCGTTCATTGCAGCAAGACATGCAGCAACGATAACGTCAGCACGATCGCCAGAAGTAACTAATAAGCCACCTGGACGGAAGTGCTCAAGCATGTTCGGGATAGAACGTGCACAGAAAGTGATACCAACTAGACGACGTTCTTCGATTTCGCCTTCGTTTAGGATTTCAGCGTTTAAGTGTTTCGCTAGATCTTTTGCACGTGGTGCAATTAGCTCTGCGCTCCATGGGATACAACCCAGGATAGGCATTGGGCTTTTGCCAAATACTTGTAACACTTCTAGGTTATGGCTAGCATTACCTGAAGTCGCTTCAAACATTTCTGCAAGATCTGGACGGTTACGACCAGCTTCATCAAGTGGTGCGCCAACTTTGTTGATTACACAACCGATGATACGTTTGTTTTTGCTGCCACCGAAGTTAGCACAAGCAATTTCTAAACGATCTTTAAGCTGTTCTGAAGAGTCTGTGCCAGGGTTAGTTACAAATACCATTTCAGCATCAAGTGCTTTAGCGATATTGTAGTTTAAGCTGTTAGCAAATGGTTGTTTTGATGTTGGTACTAGACCTTCAACAACAACGATTTCAGCATCAACCATGTGAGATTCAAAGCGTTCAACGATATCTTCAAGAAGCACGTCAGTTTTACCAGCGCCGATTAATTTTTCAGCATGTGATAAAGTGAACGGAGTCGCAGGAGAAGTATTAGTTCCTTGACGGATGATTTCAGTTGATAACTCTGGGCCCTTTTCGCCTTGGCGAGGTTGAGCAACAGGTTTGAAAAAGTTAACGTTTAGGCCGTTACGTTCAAACGCACGAACCATACCTAGACTAACAGAAGTTACGCCTACGCCTACGCCAACTGGGATAAGCATTATAGTGCGAGCCACTAGCGTCCCCTTATATTGGGATTGAGAAGAAAGAAAGGTGTTATCACACCTTTCTTATTTAAATTTAACTAAGTAAGTTAACTAGCTAATTAGATTAAGCTAACTGCATCTTGTGCAATTACTAGTTCTTCGTTAGTAGAAATAACCATAGCTTTAATTTTACTGTTTGCTGTAGTAATTGTACCTTCAGAACCGAAACGTGCTGCTGTATTTGCAGTTTCATCTACTTCGATACCGAAGATAGAAAGTTGGTTAAGAACTAGTGAACGGATAACGTCAGAGTTTTCACCGATACCACCAGTAAATACGATAGCGTCGATACGGCCTAAAGCAGCAGCGTATGAAGCGATGTATTTAGCTAGACGGTAGCAAGAAAGTTCCATTGCGCGAACTGCGCCAACTTGACCTTCTGCGTGGCCATCTTCGATAGCACGGCAATCGCTAGAAATTTCAGAAATACCTAACAAACCACTTTCGTTGTTTAGCATGCTGTTAACTTCTGCAAGCGTGTAGTTACACTGTGTAACTAGGTGGTTGATGATACTTGGGTCAAGATCACCACTACGCGTACCCATTACTAGACCTTCAAGCGGAGTCATACCCATGCTTGTGTCTACTGATTTACCATCTTTAATTGCACAGATTGATGCGCCGTTACCTAGGTGACAGTTGATGATGTTAGTTTCTTCAACTTTTTGACCTAGAAGTGCAGCAGCTTCACGACCGATGAATAGGTGACTAGTACCGTGCATGCCGTAACGACGGATGCCATTTTCGCGGTATAGTTTGTATGGTAAAGCGTATAGGTATGCTTTTTCAGGCATAGACTGGTGGAACGCAGTATCAAATACAGCTACTTGTGGAAGTGCTGGGAATGCAGCTTGTGCAGCACGGATACCGATAAGGTGAGCAGGGTTATGAAGCGGTGCTAAAGTTGCACAGTCTTCGATGCCTTGCATTACAGCGTCATCAATGATTACTGATGAAGTGAATTTTTCGCCGCCGTGTACAACACGATGACCGATCGCTACGATAGCGTCGCTCATTTCTTTTTGGTCTTCAAGAATGTTATTTACAATGTACGCTACAGCTTCTTTATGTGAAGCGCCTGCGCCTAGATCGGCTGTGCCTTTATTGCCGTCAAGTTTCCACTTGATACGTGCATTTTCTAAATTAAAGCATTCAGCAAGACCAGATAATTTTTCATCACCTGATACTGAATCAAGAACTGCAAATTTAAGAGAAGAGCTACCACAGTTTAGAACTAGAACGAGTTTATTCATGCGTAAAAACCTATTATGAAATAATCAATAAAATAACTGATAACAATCCCTAGCGATTTTCGCTTAGGTATCGTATCTTTATTAAAGCAGAGACGTTGTCTGTGCTTTGTAAATTGGCTGACACTGTCATTTTTACGTACGATGTCGTAGTTGATACGACGAATGTTCGTTACTAAGTATCCATCTTAAAGAAATGACAACTTTCTTAAACTGTGAGTTATGTCACTCACATTTTCCCTTAAAGTGTTAACTGCCTCATAGTTTACTTGCAATGAGACGATTTCTCAAAGTATATTTGTAATAAAGTTGATCTAAACCATTAACTTAACATTCATATACTATTTTACGTCCACCATGACATAGTGTATGGTTTGAATTATAGAAAATTTATGTTTTTACGGGAGGATGCTGATGAGTGTGTTTAAAGATACGCTTTATAAAGGTCAACATTATATGCAGCGCTGGCCGATGAAAAAAGAATTGGCGGCACTTTTTCCTGAAAATAGAATTATTGCTGCAACGAAGCTTGGCTTTAAAACTATGCCACCATTAGCTATTTTGACGGTGATGATGCAGTATCTCTATGGTGATATGCAACAATTGCCAGCAAGTATTGCGATTGCATTATTGTTAATCACGCTGCCGATGCAAGGTTTGTTTTGGTTAGGTAAGCGGTCGGGTGAGCTATTACCCGTGTCCCTAGCTACTTGGTATCATGAGTTATATCAAGGTCTCGTTACGCAAGGTTGCGAGCTTGCTCCAGCAGCAAAAAATCCGCATTATAGTGAATTAGCTTACGTATTAGAAAATGCATTTAAGCGTATGGATAAAGCCTTTATGGCGAAGTAATACACGATCTATTATGAATATGCATATTGTGGTGTGGTCGGTTTATACCAATAACGCTTAATTAAATACCGATAGTAAGATTACTATCGGTATTTTTTTGTCTTCAAAACGAGGATGGGCGCCGTTATTGATGCAATAACTATGCAGTACGTTTATAAAGCGTGATGTTGAAGTCCAGTGTGAGTGTTAAATCGGCTGCGTATATAACCGCTTTTTGTTCATCACTCATTTTCCAAGCCAGTGGTGTCATTTCTAATAAATTTTTAGCATCTTTTGCTTGTGTCAGCGTTATTTCATCCGTTAAGCGCTGCTGTTCAACCACATCAAACCCTGCAATCTCTTCAATCTTCATGTCATGCTTTTCTGGTGTTTGATAAATCTTTTGTTTTAGCTCAAACAAATGCTCGGCAGCGGGGGTCACGGTCAGTAAGTAACCGTCTGTTTTGATAATGCGCGCTAGCTCATTGTCTTGTGATGGAGCATAAATACGAGTGACTAAATCTTGGCTCGCATCTGCGAACGGTGTTGCGTACGCACTTGCTACACAAAAGCTGATGCTTTTATAGCGTTTTGCGGCATAACGGATCGCTGATTTTGAAATATCCAGACCTGCAATCTGTGGTGCTGCATTCGCCATAACTTGCGCTAAGCGATGCGTGTAATAACCTTCGCCACAGCCTAAGTCGAGGATGTTTGGTGTATCTACGCTTGCTAAGGTTTGCTCAGCAATGCTGTTTACCTTGTCAGATAATGACTGGTAGAAACCTTGATCGAGAAATTCACGACGGGCTTGCATCATCTCTTTATTGTCACCTGGGTTCTTTGATTTTTTGTTTTGTACCGGCAGTAAGTTTACGTAGCCTTCTTTTGCTAGATCAAATTGGTGGCGTTGCTCGCAAGCTAGACTTTTGTCTTGTGCGGATAAAGGGCGAGCGCAGATGGGGCAAAGGTAGGTCGGGCAAAGGTGGTTCATGTGATCTCGTTATTCAGGTAAAAGTTAGCAACAGGCTAAAACAAAAAACCGATCATAGCATAGAGCTAGGATCGGTTTGAAATAGAATTCGTTTGGGCTATTAATAAAGCACATTATCTTTGTAGATTGATAATATGTTTTTAATACGGTCCATTGTTTCTTTGCTTGGTGGCGCAACACCGTCTAATGGGTAATCAAAGCCCATTGTTTTCCATTTATGCAGGCCTAATTGGTGATAAGGCAGCAATTCTACTTTTTCAACATTATCCATGTTCTGAATAAATTTACCCAGTTCATGTGCAGACTCGTCATCATCGGTATAACCCGGAACAACGACATAACGTATCCATGTTTTTTGATTACGTTTTGCTAAATATTCGGCAAACTCGAGGGTACGTTTATTGCTAACACCGACTAATTTTTGGTGTACTTCATTATTCATTTGTTTTAGATCTAGCATCACTAAATCTGATACATCGAGCACTTCATCAATGACATCTGTGTATTTACGGATGTAACCATTGGTATCTAAACAGGTATTCACTTCTTGCGCTTGCGCGGCAGCGAAAAAATCACGTACAAACTCAGGTTGTAGCATTGCTTCGCCACCGGATGCGGTAACGCCACCACCGGTTGCTTGCATAAATGCTTTGTACGAAATCAGTTCACGAATTAATTCATCGACGGTCGTTTCTTTACCTGAATGCAGATCCCATGAGTCACGGTTATGGCAATATTGGCAACGCATTAGACAGCCTTGCATAAAGACAATAAAACGAATACCTGGCCCATCAACGGTACCACAAGATTCGGTAGAATGGATGCGTCCTACTGTGCTACATAATTCAGTAGAATCAATAGGTTTGATAAGCGACATAATATCTCCAAAAGATAGGGCTATACATTTATTATAAACAGATCTATACAGGTAATTATAAATAGAAAAGCCTTACATGTGTAAGGCTTTTATCTATATGACGCTATAAAAATAAGCGAATGTTATTTTATAGTGTCCTAATCAATCAAGTTAGAATGACTCTTGGAAAGTACGAGTGATTACATCTTGTTGTTGTTCAGGTGTTAGCGAGTTGAAACGTACCGCGTAACCAGACACACGAATGGTCAGTTGTGGGTATTTTTCAGGGTGCTTAACAGCGTCTAACAACATTGAACGGTCCATCACGTTTACGTTTAAGTGCTGACCACCTTCAATTGCACTGCTGTGCTTGAAGTAACCATCCATTAAACCAGCTAGGTTAGTACGACGAGTATCGTCTGTTTTACCTAGTGCGTTTGGTACGATAGAGAAAGTATAAGAGATACCATCTTTTGCGTATTCAAACGGTAGTTTTGCTACTGATGTCAGGGCAGCGATAGCGCCTTTTTCATCACGACCATGCATTGGGTTTGCGCCCGGTGCGAATGGTGCGCCTGCACGACGGCCATCTGGTGTAGTACCTGTTTTCTTGCCGTATACAACGTTAGAAGTAATTGTTAGTACTGACTGTGTTGGTTTCGCATCACGGTACATTTTGTGACTAGCAACTTTCTTCATGAACGTTTCAACAAGGTCACAAGCGATTTCATCTACACGTGAATCGTTGTTACCAAATTTAGGATATTCACCTTCGATTTCAAAATCGATTGCGATGCCGTCTTCGTCACGAATAGGCTTAACTTTTGCAAATTTAATTGCAGAAAGTGAATCAGCTGTAACAGATAGACCAGCGATACCACATGCCATTGTACGTTCAACGTCACGGTCATGTAATGCCATTAGTGATGCTTCATACGAGTATTTATCGTGTGAATAGTGAATTGAGTTAAGTGCAGTAACATAAGTCGTTGCTAACCAATCCATCATCTTGTCTAAACGTGCTGCGATATCTTCGTAGTTAAGTACGTCATCAGTGATCTTGTCTGATTTAGGACCCACTTGGATTTTTAGTTTTTCATCTACGCCGCCATTGATTGTATATAACAATGCTTTAGCAAGGTTACTACGTGCGCCGAAGAACTGCATTTGTTTACCAACAATCATTGGTGATACACAACATGCAATTGCATAGTCATCGTTGTCGAAATCGGTACGCATTAAGTCATCATTTTCGTACTGGATTGACGATGTATCAATTGATACTTTCGCACAGTAGCGTTTGAAGTTTAATGGTAGATTTTCAGCCCACAATACAGTGATGTTTGGCTCTGGTGAAGGACCCATAGTGTATTGTGTGTGTAGTACACGGAATGATGATTTAGTTACTAGTGAACGGCCATCTGTACCCATACCTGCGATAGTTTCTGTTGCCCAGATTGGGTCACCAGAGAATAACTCATCGTATTCTGGTGTACGTAAGAAACGAACCATACGTAGTTTCATTACTAGGTGATCAATCATTTCCTGAGCGTCAGTCTCAGTAATGATACCCGCTTGTAAATCACGTTCGATGTAGATATCGAGGAACGTTGTTACACGACCAAAGCTCATTGCTGCGCCATTTTGTGATTTAACTGCAGCTAGGTAGCCGAAGTAAGTCCACTGGATCGCTTCTTTTGCATTTGTTGCTGGACCAGAAATATCGAAACCGTAAGTTGCCGCCATTTCTTTAATTTGTGCTAATGCGCGGTACTGCTCAGAGATTTCTTCACGTAAACGCATTGTTGCTTCTAGGTCTTCACCTGAGTAGAACTTCGCTTCTAATGATTTTTGCTGTGCAAATTTGTCTTTCATTAGGAAGTCGATGCCGTATACAGCAACACGACGGTAATCACCAATGATACGACCACGACCATATGCATCAGGTAAACCTGTTAGGATACCTGACTTACGACATTTCATGATGTCGCTTGTGTAAACGTCAAATACGCCTTGGTTGTGTGTTTTACGGTATTCAGAGAAGATTTTGTTTGTTACTGGATCAAGTTCTTTACCATATGCTTTACAAGAACCTGCAACCATACGGATACCGCCGTTAGCGATAATTGCACGTTTTAATGGTTTCTCAGTTTGTAGACCAACAATTGTTTCTAAACCTTGGTCAATGTAACCAGCGGCATGTGATGTAATTGTTGATGGTACAGATGTATCAAAATCAAGCGGCGCATGTGTGCTGTTTTCGATTTTAATGCCTTCCATTACATTGTTCCAAAGCGTATCTGTCGCTTCAGTTGCATCTGCTAGGAAAGACTCATCGCCTGTAAATTCCGTGTAGTTTTTCTGGATAAAATCACGTAGGTTAACGTCGTTAGTCCATTCGCCAGTTGTAAAACCTTGCCACGCTTGATCAAATATTGTTTGTTCAGTCATAATAAGTACACCTAATCTAAAAAAATGTAATTCCAAAGTTTGCTATCTGCTGTGTTCACAACAGACATTAAGATTCTTTTTTGCAGTAAATCGCCCAGTACGTCAAACCTACTAACAAGCCACCACCAATGATGTTACCGATGGTCACAGGGATAAGGTTATTAAATACAAAGTTAGTGAGCGTTAAATCTGTAAAGTCGGCTGGATTAGCGCCAGTTGCTAGCCAAAATTCTGGGCCAGCAAAGTTCGCAATAACATACCCGAGTGGGATCATAAACATGTTAGCGATACTGTGTTCGTAGCCTGATGCAACGAACATGCTGACTGGCAATGCCACAGCAATAAACTTGTCGGTAATAGACCGTGCAGCAAAGCTCATCCATACACCAAGGCAAACAAGTAGGTTTGCAAGGATGCCGAGTGTGACAGCCTGAATAAAGGTGTGATGTAATTTGTGTTGAGCAATCTTCATCGCATTGATGCCCCAAGCACCATCTGCGACGAGATGTTGTTTGGCTAAAAACATGAGTAAGACAAAGAAGATACAACCAACAAAGTTTCCGGCGTAAACAACGGCCCAGTTTTTGGCTAATTGCATTGTCGTAATCTTGTTATTGGCACGCGCAATAATAGTTAAGATTGAACTTGTGAATAGTTCACCGCCACAAACAACGACTAATAATAAGCCAAGGCTAAAAGCAAACCCGCCGATGAATTTTTTTAAACCATAAGCAACATCGGTAGTACCTGTTGTTACCGTAGTATAGAAAGCAAATGCGATAGAAATGAATACACCTGCAGTAATGGCAAGCATGAAAGCTTGTTTAGGAGCTTTAGTTGCTTTAGCTACCCCGATAGTTTCTGCTTTATTTAGCAGTTCTGGCGGTAGGATTGCATCAAATGGGCTTACTGTTTTCATTGTTTGGTCTCAATCAATAACTCGTACACATTATTACCTAACTAGTAGTATTTATAAAGTGATCCAGATCAATTTTATGGTTGTTTGTGTTTTTTTATTACGAAAAGTAAGGTGTTTCATCTGAAGCCTCCGCTCAAGTTGTAACTTAATTACAATAAATCGACGTTTTTATTAACTTTATTTTAAAAATAACACGAAAAGTTTAAAAAACTATTTATAGTAAGATAAGCCATCATAAATACCAATATGGCGGTACTCTACAGTGTTATATGTCACTGGACGTTAATCCTGTATTTTTTGTTTATTCGGTTTATAAGACCTAACGTCAACTCTGATGTGGAGTTAATGACTAAACTTGGCTGGCTTTATGTTATCTGAATGACTAATTTGCTATGTTAATTGCTGTTTTTATGTTGCAGTCTTTAATACTAGTTTGAATTAACGCCTTGCACATGTCTTATATTGTTATAAATCGTATTTAGGATGAATAGAATGAGTAGCAGTCCCACATTAGACATCAAAAATTTACATAAATCATTTGGTGACAATGAAGTCCTTAAAGGCATAGACCTGACTGCAAATAAAGGTGATGTAATCTCTATTATTGGTTCATCAGGCTCTGGTAAAAGTACCTTTTTACGTTGTATTAATTTATTAGAAATGCCAACAGCTGGTGATATATCTGTAAATGGTGAGTTAATCGGTATGATTGACGATCGTCACGGTAAGAGAGATATCGCTTGTAAGAAGCAAGTTCAACGCATTCGTTCGCGTTTGGCAATGGTATTTCAAGGCTTCAATTTATGGTCGCACATGACAGTCATTGAAAATGTGATCGAAGCTCCAATTCATGTTTTGGGTATCTCACGTAGTGACGCAATTGCGAGCGCAGAACAATATCTGAAGAAAGTTGATTTATGGGAAAGAAAAGACTATTACCCAAGTCAGCTATCTGGCGGTCAAAAACAGCGTGTTGCAATCGCACGCGCTTTAGCGGTTGAACCTGAAGTGCTGTTATTTGACGAGCCTACATCGGCCCTTGATCCAGAACTCGTTGGTGAAGTATTACGGGTGATGCAAAGTTTGGCTGAGGAAGGCCGTACGATGTTAGTGGTTACCCATGAAATGGCATTTGCGCGCGATGTATCAACTAAGGTGATTTTCTTGCATCAAGGTCAAATTGAAGAGCAGGGTGATCCAAAAGAATTATTTGATAATCCGAAATCAGAACGTGTGAAGCAATTTTTAGCGCCCAAATATTAAGGGCTAGCCCCAAAATATGAAGGGTTAGCAGCGAAATACAATTTCATTGCATCAAGATACTAACGGTGAGTGGTGACACCACGCTGACCGTATAAAAATAAAAACTATAAAAAGAAAAATACAAACACAGATCAGTGATTGATCTCATTATAATAATAGGGAAATACTTATGAAAAAATTAGCGACTGTTATTGCAGCAAGTGTTGCGACAAGCTTATTACTTTCTTCAGCTGTTGTAGCGAAAGAATGGACTGATGTCCGTTTAGGTGTTGATTCACCTTATAAACCATTTGAGTATAAAACACCAGATGGTGAGCTAACTGGCTTTGAAATCGATTTAGGTAATGAAGTTTGTAAACGCGCTAACTGGAATTGTACTTGGGTTGTGCAATCTTGGGACGGTATTATTCCTGGTTTATTATCACGTAAATACGATGCTATTTTCTCTTCAATGTCGATTACTGAAGAACGTAAGAAGAAAGTATTATTCTCTGAACCTTACTACAATACACCAAGTGGTTGGTTTGCAGCGGCAGACTTTAAACTTGATGTAACAGATAAAGCTGCATTTAAAAAATTACGTATTGGTGTACAGCGCGGTACTGTGCAAGATACTTACGTAACAGACCATTTTGCTAGCAAAAACAAAATTAAGCGTTATAACACAAGTGGTGATTTACTGCTTGATCTCGAAGGTGGTCGCTTAGACATGGTATTACTGGATTTCCCAGTCGGTGATACGACGTTGCTTATCCCTGAGAAAAAAGGTGCTTATGCAGCGGTTGGCGATACATTCCAACTTGGTAATGGCATGGGCGTTGCATTGCGTAAACGTGATAAGTCACTTGCGCAGACGTTTAATAAAGTATTAGCAGAAATTAAAACGGATGGTACATACGAAACTATCCAAGCTAAATACTTCAGCTACAGTATTAAAATGTAGTCTCTTTATCATCTCGTTTTTGAATTATAGATGATAAAAATGGGGGCCTAGTTTAGGTTATTAGCTAAGACTAGGCACCCACTGCTTTTCTGGGAATATTATGTTAGATCTTCAAGGTTATGGGCCAAGTATATTTAATGGCGCTATATTGACCGTTAAACTCGCCATTTTTTCACTCATTATCGCTGTGTTGCTCGGGCTTATTACTGCCGTGGCACGTTATTCTGGCGGTAAAATATCTTCTTCGTTAGCGCTTGCTTATACCAGTCTCGTGCGTGGTGTACCAGATCTGGTCTTGATGATGCTGATTTACTTTGGCTTGCAAGTAGGACTAAATAACTTTTCTGAGTGGTTATATGAATTACATGAAACGTATGCCATTAATGCGTTTTATATTGAACACGGTTGGCTAACCTTATCTGCTTTTTATGAAGATGGTATGTATATTACTATCGATGAATTTAGTGCTGGTGTTGTGACGATTGGCTTTATCTTTGGTGCGTACATGGGCGAAACGTTCCGTGGTGCGTTATTGTCTGTTGATAAAGGTCAGTTAGAAGCGGCTACAGCGTATGGTATGTCTGATTGGCAAGTATTTCGTCGCGTGATGTTCCCGCAGATGATGCGTTTTGCCTTGCCGGGTATTGGTAACAACTGGCTGGTACTTGTTAAAACAACAGCACTGGTATCGGTGATTGGTTTGTCTGACATGGTGAAGCTTGCTAAAGAAGCTGCAATGACAACCTACGAACCGTTCTTATTCTTTATTCCTGTTGCGTTTGTATATTTAGCGATTACAACCGTTAGTGAGATAGTGCTTAAATATTTAGAACGTCACTTTAGCAAAGGTGTAGAGGGTCATTAATATGTTAGATCAACTTGTTGCTTTGCTTGAGCAAAATGAAATGTTTACCCCGAATACCTTAAATGAGTATTGGGACGGTACGGTATTAACAGTACAACTGACTTTCTTATCTGTAGTTATTGGTTTCTTTCTCGCAGTACCGTTAGCGATTATGCGCACTAGCCAGTATGTGTGGTTATCACGTAGTATTTGGTTATTCACTTATGTGTTCCGTGGTACACCGTTATTGATCCAACTGTATATGATCTATTATGGCGTGACTATGATTGATGGTATTCAGGACAGTTCAATTTGGTTCTTACTTGAAGATGCGTTTTATCCTTGCCTACTGGCGTTTGTATTAAATACAGCTGCGTATAGTACTGAGATCATTCGTGGCTCGTTAGTCACAACAGATAAAGGTGAAATTGAAGCCGCGCAGGCTTATGGTATGAGCTATTGGCAGATTTTGCGACGTATTATTTTACCGTCAGCATTCCGCCGAGCATTGCCTGCTTATAGTAATGAAGTGATCTTTATGCTGCATGCAACATCCATCGCGAGTGTGGTTACTTTAGTCGATATTACTGGTGCGGGTTATAATGTGTATTCACGTTTTTATGCGCCATTTGAAGCGTTTATTTTCGCTGGTAGTATTTACCTGTGTTTATGCTTTGCTATTTTTGCAGTATTCAAAAAATTAGAAAAGCGTGCATTTAGACATCTTGCTTAACGCATTATTGAGTATGTACTGAACTCATTACAATAAATAAATGAAAGGCCGTTGTGTATCATGCATAACGGCCTTTTTATTTAACAATATAACGATTAAATTATTGATTAACACGCTGCTTGGCTAGTTGCGTATCATCAATTTTATAGCGTGATGCAAGCAAGTAGGTAATATAGAATTTGTATATATTGTTGACATAATTAACGGTTTCTTTTCCTATGGTTTCGGCGACAACCTTTTCTACATTGTTAAACCATACGTTTGGATTTAATCCTCTTTCCTGCGCTCGTTTTCTTAATCGTCTTAACTTTGCGGGTCCTGCGTTATAGGCGGCAAAACTCAATAATAATGAATCTAACTTTGTGATCTCTTGATGGCTAAAATAACGCTGTTTCATGAAGTGTAAGTACTTCACACCGGCGTGAATATTATCATCTATATTGCCAATATTTTTAATATTAATATAAGGCTCATTGGCGGTAGAGGGTAATACTTGCATAACCCCAACAGCTCCTCGGTGACTAATGGCTTTTTGGTTGAGACGTGATTCTTGATACGCCTGTGCGAGTATCAGCTGCCAATCGAATTTATATTGCTTGGCATATTTTTTAATGATCTTCTCTGTTTCTAAATAGCGACGTTCAAACTTTTGATGGATAACCTTCTTCAACCAAGGGTGTGCAACAAGGTAGCGACGATGAAGGATATTACCTATTTTGGTGCCTTTTTTATGTTGATGAATAAATCGATTTAAACTGTGCGTTAATTTGGGGGTGTTATTACGTACTGCCCATGTGCTCGGAATATGATTACCGACCGCGAGTTGTGGGTGTAATTTAATACGTTTATACAGTTTTTTCCATAATCGTAAGCTGTGACTCGACACCATGGTCATGAATATTTGTTTATTATCGACCATATCAAGTAACTCATAATCTTCGAGTTCGTCTGCGACAATATTAATGTAAATCGGTAGTTTATTGAGCTTGGATAGTTGTTGGTTGATGAGCTGTAGTTGTTGGTGATAAATGCTGTTTCGTCGTATCCATATTTCTTTGCCCGAGAGTTGATTTATATTTTTGTATTCAGCAACAGAATGATGGCTAACTAATAATAATTGATGGCTTTTGTATATCGGCTCGGTGTGTGTCACTTTTTTTTCTTGGTCTTTAAGTATCATCAATGGCCCAATGGCAATATCGCCATAGCCTTGTGCGAGCATGTTAATGATTTGACTACTCGGTACCGGGATAAAGAGGATATTAAGTTTTAGTTTGGTGTTTTTGAAATACTGACGATTAAGGCGTTTTTCATATTCCCGCATCATGTCATAAGCCATACCGCGTGGTCGACTTTGATAGATAAAATAATAAGCAGGATGGTTAACGACGAGTACTCGGATAGAGCGTTTCTTTAATAGCAGGGGAAGGTCTTCAAAACTTGGCTGGCTGTGAATAGTCAGTTGTTGTTGTGCGACCGTGCTAGAGGATATTGAATCTGGAGAGGACGCGTTAATATTAGCTGAATACTGGGCATTAGCGGGTGATATGTTTACGAGAACACAGAATATTAATGTGTTGGTCTTTGCGCATATCTTAGTCCACTTCATGCTATCACCGCATCTGGAGTTTGGGGTAATACTAAGATTAGACATATATTTATAAAATGCGTTTTTGTGATACTTAATAGCTTAGCTTTTAAAGCTAAGCTATTGTTATATAGTTATAAATTTATTATTTAAAAGTTGTCCAGATCGGCGCGTGATCAGATGGTTTTTCGATACCACGTAATTCGTAGTCAACGTCACTTTCAATCACTTTTTCGTTCAGTGTTGCAGTCGCTAAGATCACGTCGATACGTAGTCCGCGGTTGTCTGGGAAACCTTTTGAACGATAATCAAACCAGCTGTAACGATCTGTTACTTCAGGTTTAATCGTACGGAACGTATCATGTAAACCAAACCCTTGTAGTTTTGCTAACCATTCACGTTCTTCAGGTTGGAAGCTACACTTACCTGTTTTTAACCAGCGTTTGGCATTTGGTGCGCCAATACCGATATCTTTATCTGCAGGAGAGATGTTGATATCGCCCATCACGATCACATCGTCTTCGGCTGTGTGGTTGTCATTCAGGTAGATATTAAGATCTTGATAGAATTTACGCTTGTATGGGTATTTCGTCTCGTGGCTGATGTTCTCGCCTTGTGGGAAGTAGCCATTTAGCACTGTGATAGGCTTGCCTGACGTTTGGTCAAACGTCACCATGATCATGCGTTTTTGTGCTTCTTCGTCATCGGTAGGAAAACCGTATTGCACTTTCATCGCGTCTACGTCAGCAACCGTACTCTTTTTTACCATCATAGCCACACCGTAATGTGCTTTTTGACCATGGAAAAATACGTGGTAGCCCATTTCTTCAACCGCAGCAACAGGGAACATTTCGTTATGTACTTTGATTTCTTGTAGACCGATAACATCAGGCGAATGTTTATCTACGATAGCTTGTAATTGGTGTAATCGAGCGCGAAGGCCGTTAATGTTAAACGAGATTATTTTCATTGGTTTTGAACCCTTTATTTGCTGCAAATTCTTATGCCTATAGCTTCTATTATTCACGCGTCAGTTGCGAGGCAAATTTTAAACTTTTTGTCATTTGTGCAGAAATAGGACGTTTTTAACAATGAAAATACAAGATTGCTTTTAACGGCTAAACCTTTTCTTTTCATGCATTCGCTGAATATTAAACTCTTTTTTAAGTTCAGCTTTACGTTCTGCTTGTTGCTCTGATAGCGGGAAGTCTTCGAGTTCAGCCAATGTCTCCGAAATCTTCTTGGTTATTTCAGGCCAAGGTCGCTCAATTTTAGCCAGTAGCGCTAAGCATACTTGTATTTTGTTTAACGCTGCACCAGTATTGAGCGGTGCGATAGAGAGCGCCGTTTCAAAGTGTTTAAGTGCAACTTCAAGTTTGTTCTCGGTAAATGCTTCAATACCCAACTTATTGTGGTGTTTAAATTCAACTTCTTTACTGTCTTCCTTGCCACTGATGCAGGCAAGTAGTTTTTCACTGTGTTTATTATTGTGCTGGATGTAAGGTTCTAGCTTTTCGGCAAACTCAAACTCTTCGAGCTCAATGAGTAGGTTCGCGAGCTGTGGGCCCAGCCATTCAGGGGTTTCTTCTGGTTCTATCAGGTATGCTTCGTTACTCTTAAGTAACATGTGCTTGGCCTTAACCTGATTACCTTTTACATTGTGGATTGATGCTAAACTGTAGCCTTCAAGTGCTAATAGCTCATCTTCTTCAACGTACGGGTGTTGTTGAGAAGAACGGTGAAATAACCCACTGATTTCTTGTAATAATCGACCTTGTTTAAACTGATCTTCTTCGCTTTTTGCCACTAAGATGATCGCTTGTACATAATTAATTAAATGCTGAGGATCTTGATGTATCGTATTTTTTGTCTGCATCAAAATAGCGAAAAATGCTTCTTTGGCAATCGCGGGCATATTGGTATCAAGTGCGAGTTCAGCTAATAAGCCTTGGCGGTCTAACGATAAATGCGAGTGCTTGATTGCGCGTTGTACAATATCGAGGGCTTTTTCGCTATCACCACCATCTCTAAAGCAATGTGCTAACCAGTCATAACCTTCTAATAGCATTGGCGTATATTTAACGATATCAGAGAGTAGTGGTATTGCTTGTTGGTAGTTTTTTTCTAGGTAGTAAACACGCCCAAGCAGTAGTTGTGCTTGAGTATGTGGATGATCTTCAATAAAGTCTTCTAAGATAATACGCGCGTCGGCATATTTTTCTTTTTCAATTAATAGCTCAGCTTTAAACAAACGACAAAAATTACGATAGCGTGCAGAATAGATGATAGCGTTATCACACTCGTCCATTGTTTGCGTAAAATCGTTGTCTTTGATCGCTTGATAGATAGGTAAAAGCGCTTCTTTTTTATTAAAGGCTTTTTGAATGCGTAAATTTAATTCATTTTGCGAAAATGGTTTCATCAAATAATCATCAGGACTCATTTGAATTGCACTTAATACAATCGCTTTAGAGTTATCACCCGTCACTAAGAAAAATACCGTGTGAATAGGCAATAGATTATTGACTTTTAATGCTTCGAATAACTGACGACCATTAAGACCTGAGCCAAGGTTGTAGTCAACGAGAAGTAAGTCGTAGCTATCATTTCGACACAGCTTTAATGCATCTTCAGCACTACCCACATGCGTAACATCTTTCGCACCAAAGTTAAGTAACATGGTTTTGAGCATGATCTGAAAAGCACGTTGGTCATCCACAATGAGTACGCGTTTATTTCGATAGTCAAAATTCTGATTCATGTTTATTCAATACTCAAAGGTGATGGATAGTTTAGTCACTCACTATTTATGCTAGCCACAATAGCAGGTATGCATAAAGCTGTCTTAAGAGGTGCTTATTTTTGTTGGCTAGCACTGTTAACTGGATATTTTTTGTGCGAATAATCGTGGATTTTAAATCATTGATATAAACGAAAAATAAGTAAAAAAAAGATACCTATAAAATACTTTATGGTTATCATTGGTTGAATTATAATGCCTTAATTATGGGATTTAATCATGATAAACGCAGTGTTTAATCAAAAATAAAGGTATGTATGAGGTTTAGGGATAAAGGGTTTACGCTTATTGAGATGGCGGTTGTTATTGTGATCCTGGCGATTATGTCGGCAGTTGCTGTACCTAAGTTCATTGACGTTTCGAGTGACGCTAAAAAAGCTAAGATTGCCAGTGTGGCTGCTGATTTACGTATCGCCATTGATTTGATTTATTATAAGTCTGTGATTTTGGGTGTAGAGGATAAATGCTACGACACAAAAGCGGACAATGACAATATTGTAGATAAAGATCAGTCTGCGAAAGTTGAAGGTTATTTTACGTGTAAGGGTTATCCTATCGCTTATCAAGACGCCATGAAACAGCTACTTAATTTGGGTGATGAGTTTACCGTGACCAATGCAAGTAGGGCTTATGATGATGAACTTCACCGTGTATTAGTGATTGCTATCGGTGATTCGTATACATATAAAGAAAATGGAACGGGAGATTATTGCCAAGTACTTTACCAGCCATACAGTGTGAATCAAATTATTCTTTTTGATAGTAGCTGCTAGGTTGTATGAACATTGAAGATAATATAAAGGGCGACGTATTCGTCCTTTTTAATCTCGTTATTTCACATGTAGGTAATGATGAAACGAAGAAATAAATAAGAATGAGTAATACATTATTTGATAAGGGTATTAATTATTCTATTACAAAGACAAAGAATAAATAGGGTAGTTAGGTAATAAGAACTGGAAGTATAAAAAAGAAGGTATTATCAGAAGAGTTAGAGAGTGGTGGAGGGAGAAGGATTCGAACCTTCGAAGGCTGAGCCGTCAGATTTACAGTCTGATCCCTTTGGCCACTCGGGAACCCCTCCACATTTTCTCTATTTTTTCATCTATTGCTAGATGTTATTTTACCCTGATGACTGTGATTATATTGGCCACAATATAAAATCAACAAAGTAGAATGATGGTGGAGGGAGAAGGATTCGAACCTTCGAAGGCTGAGCCGTCAGATTTACAGTCTGATCCCTTTGGCCACTCGGGAACCCCTCCACGTAATGCTTTTTTCATCTACTCGCATTGGTAGATGTTGTATCGCTTTGATGATTCATTCAAATTATTCGTTTAGGAATAAATAAAATCAGCAAAACTAAATGATGGTGGAGGGAGAAGGATTCGAACCTTCGAAGGCTGAGCCGTCAGATTTACAGTCTGATCCCTTTGGCCACTCGGGAACCCCTCCACGTAATGCTTTTTCATCTACTCGCATTGGTAGATGTTGTATTCACTTTAATGATTATAATAAGTATCATTGGCCACAATGTACAAATTAATTTAACTAATCAGTAAAGCTAAATGATGGTGGAGGGAGAAGGATTCGAACCTTCGAAGGCTGAGCCGTCAGATTTACAGTCTGATCCCTTTGGCCACTCGGGAACCCCTCCACGTAATGCTTTTTCATCTACTCGCATTGGTAGATGTTGTATTCACTTTAATGATTATAATAAGTATCATTGGCCACAATGTACGAATTAATTTAACTAATCAGTAAAGCTAAATGATGGTGGAGGGAGAAGGATTCGAACCTTCGAAGGCTGAGCCGTCAGATTTACAGTCTGATCCCTTTGGCCACTCGGGAACCCCTCCACGTAATGCTTTTTTCATCTACTCGCAATGGTAGATGTTGTATCATGTCGACATTTTTCATTTACATAAGTAATGATGCTATCAACATAATTTAAATATTGTGGTGGAGGGAGAAGGATTCGAACCTTCGAAGGCTGAGCCGTCAGATTTACAGTCTGATCCCTTTGGCCACTCGGGAACCCCTCCACAAGTACGGAACGGATAATATCAGAAAAAGTCTGTATGTGAATAAAAATTTCGAATAAACAGCTAAATATTTAGAAAAACAGGCCGATAACTTACTAGTTGATTATTTCGCGGCAAAATTTGGTTGTTCTGCGCGCAATATTGTTCAAGAGGTAACTTATTTACGTTCAATCGATACGACAACATGCCTTAATTGATGAGCTGCAACTCGGCCAACAATTAAATAAATGTACTTTAAATGGTGATAGAGCTAAATTTTCTCTGTTATTAAGTATGTTGTCATCTGATATATCAGATCAAAAACAGATCGAAGTGAAAGAAACTGTCGTTGATACGTCAGCGTATGATGCTGCGCGTATGGTCAGGTTAAATGAATATGCTGCAACGAATAACATGGCCGCAATGCGTTTAGAAATTTGCTTTGCATCTGAAGTCGGTGTTGATGTCGGAGATACTAAGTATGTTGCTGAGTCTGTATTACATAATAGTTCTCACCTATTACAGCAAAAATTAGCACACCAGTCTTTGATTAAACCAACGGCTAATGAGCTAGCGCAAGCTACTCAGCCCGAGCATTCCCTTCAAAATCCTGCATTACCATTTGAAAACCAATCAAGTACAGCCAGTTTATTAGATGTATTAAATAGTTATGACGCAGACAAGCCGCTCAAAATTACAGAATATAGCTAAAGATTGTTTTAAATATTTTTAAGATAGTACACAAGATAAGGCTAGATTGTTACACGGTGTTAACATATTATGACTTTATAGTAATAAACGTCAGGTTATAGGTAATACGCCATCGTATTTAATAAGCATTGTTCTGTTTATTGTCATTCATTTAACAGGTGAAAATCATGTCTGGTCTAAGTAGTTCTGTAGAAGCAGAAGGCAAGTCAGGCTCAATGGCTCAAGACGATATCGTCTATGCGCATATCTTTGATGCCATTCTTGAACGACGTCTCCCTCCGGGAACAAAATTAAATGAAGAAGCACTGGGTGATATTTTTAGTGTGAGTCGCACTATTATACGTCGTGCTTTATTACGTTTATCACATGAACAAGTTGTTGTTATCCGCCCTAATCGTGGTGCGATTGTTGCGTCACCGTCTGTCGACGAAGCAAAACAAGTGTTTATAGCACGGCATACATTAGAAGATGCGATCACCAAACTGGCAGTCGAGAATGCGACGGGTAAACAGATTTCTCATTTACGTAAGTTAATAGTAGAAGAAAATGAAGCGACGAAACAAGGTGATTTAGGTAAAGCGATTCGATTATCGGGTGAATTCCACCTCGAATTGGCAGCTATGTCAGGTAATGTCCCTTTATTTAACTTTCAACGTAGTCTGGTGTCATTAAGTTCGTTAATCATTGCGCAATATGAAGTTGCGACCAGTACACACTGTGTATTAGATGAACACAGTGGCTTGCTTGATGCGATTGAAGCGAAGGATACAGAGAAAGCCTGCTTATTAATGCGCGAACATTTAGCGCATATTGAATCCAAGTTAAATTTTAATGGTGAAACGGTGTCGAGTGATCTGCATGTTGTTTTTTCAAATGTGTTAAGTAAAAAGTAATAAGCTAAATAAATCAGGTCTATTATTTTATTCAATTGTATACAAACAATGCCAAATCCACAGTGATTTGGCATTTTTGTTTCTGCATTTTACAAAAGCAGAGTTAAATCTTATCAAAAATACTAATTCATAAATCAGCTCGTTAGAGCCTATTATTTAACATCTCAGCGAGGGCTTTCGCCATTATTCTACTTATTACTTACTGATCTATATTAAGTAATTCTCATTGTTATAGATATTTTTGTATTGTTTTTTCAGTTTTAGTGGCGCTTATAAATGGTTCTGATGATTAATGCCTTATTTAATTTTCACTATAATTGTATATATATCACCATAAAGATTGCATTAAATTGTGTCTCAATTGTTATTTTTATGTAACAATAAGTTGACTCTCGGGTCAGGATTTGATTTTAGAGACACGATTAATTATAAAAAAACACGAGCAATCAATGTCAATGTTACGGAATAACGCAGGAGGTACGACTTGATTAAGTTTCTACTTAACCAAAAGATGTGTCAGGTATCTGACCTTTCACCCAACACCACAGTACTTAATTTCTTACGCCAAGAAGAGGCGAAGAAAGGGACAAAAGAAGGTTGTGCATCAGGAGACTGCGGTGCTTGCACTGTTGTACTCGGTGATGTTGTCGATGGGCGGATCCGTTATACGTCGGTAAATGCGTGTATTACGTTTGTATCCGCTTTACACGGTAAGCAACTTATCACTGTCGAAGATTTGAAATCGAAAGATGGTTCGTTACATCAAGTGCAGCAAGCACTTGTCGATTTTAATGGTACGCAATGTGGTTATTGTACTCCTGGGTTTGTAATGTCGATGTTTGCGTTAAGCAAAAATACACCGTCAGCAGACAAGCACGCTATTTTTGAAGCATTAGCGGGTAACTTATGTCGTTGCACGGGTTATCGTTCGATTATTGATTCAGCATTGTCGTTAGCAGAGCAACCCCATGTGGTTGATGCATTCGAACGACTAGAGGCTGAAACCGTCGCAAAACTTAATACGATTGAGCGAAGCGGCACACAAGTATTAATAGGGGACGGTCAACAGGCTTATTCACCAGATAATATAGCTGACTTAGCTGCGCTACTAGTGAAGCACCCTGATGCACGAATTGTGGCGGGGGGGACTGATCTAGCATTAGAAGTAACACAGTTCCACCGTCCTATTAATACCTTGATCTCTGTTGGTCATGTGGCTGAGATGAAAGATATCTCTGTTACTGATACCCATATTGAAATTGGTGCCGCACGCAGTTTAACGGATAGCTATGGCACCTTAGCATTATACTTTCCTGACTTTGGTGACTTATTACATCGATTTGCGTCATTACAAGTCCGTAATCAAGGCACTATTGGTGGCAACATAGGTAACGCATCGCCGATTGGTGATACACCGCCAGCATTAATTGCACTTAATGCACAGGTTGAATTACGTTGTGGTAATGCTGTGCGCTTGATGGATTTAGAAGATTACTTTGTGGGCTATAAAGTGACAGCCCAAAAAGCAGCAGAGTTTATTACTAAAATTATTATTCCTTTACCGACCGAAGACCAAGTATTCCGTACGTATAAATTATCAAAACGTATTGATGATGATATTTCAGCGGTATTAGGTGCGTTTAACATTACCTTAAAAAATAATGTCGTGATGGATGTACGCCTTGCTTTTGGTGGGATGTCAGCAACACCTATGCGTGCTCAACATGCCGAGCAAATCTTGTTAGGAGCGCGATGGGAATATGAAAGTGTGGATGCAGCAATGCAAGCATTAGCAAAAGACTTCTCTCCATTATCAGATTTTCGTGCCAGTAAAGAATATCGTTCACTTGCAGCGAAGAACCTACTGAAGAAATTTTATTTAGAACAACAAAACACCACAATTGAAACGCGGGTAACGTCTTATGTCTAATCACAATAAAGTGCAATTATCACAGCCGCAATTGTTAGCACAAGTGAATCAGTCGATTAAAACGGGTGTCGGTAAAAATGTAAAGCATGACAGTGCGGGTATTCAGGTAACAGGCGAAGCTATTTATGTGGATGATCGCCTCGAATATCCCAATCAATTACATGTCTATGTGCGTATGAGCGATGTGGCACACGCCAACATCACCAAGATTGATCTCACGCCTTGTTATGAATTTGAGGGGGTTGAATTAGCGATTGAAGCTAAGGACGTACCTGGTGAGTTAGATATCGGGGCCATTTTACCTGGCGATCCATTATTGGCCGACGGTAAGGTTGAATACTTGGGTCAAGCAGTCATCGCTGTTGCGGCTAATTCGATGGAAATTGCACGTCAAGCTGCACAAGCCGCGATCATTGAATACGAAGAGCTACCCGCTATTTTGTGTGTTGAAGAAGCACTCGCAAAGAAAAGTTTTGTTACTGAGTCGCATCAACAAAAACGCGGTGATTCGGCAGCAGCCTTATCTGTTGCAACGCATATTTTAGAAGGCAGTATTCACATTGGTGGGCAAGAGCATTTCTATTTAGAAACGCAAGCCGCGTCAGTGATGCCAACTGAAGACGGTGGCATGATCGTGTATGCGTCCACGCAAAACCCAACCGAAGTGCAAAAACTCGTTGCTGAAGTGATAGGCGTACCGATGCACAAGGTTGTGATTGATATGCGTCGTATGGGTGGTGGCTTTGGTGGTAAAGAAACGCAAGCTGCAGGCCCCGCATGCTTATGTGCCGTATTTGCGAAGTTAACAGGACGACCAACTAAGATCCGTTTACCGCGTGTTGAAGATATGATGATGACAGGTAAGCGCCATCCCTTCTTTAACCAATACAAAGTTGGCTTTAATGATGATGGCCAAATCAACGGCATTGAAATTATCGTAGCGAGTAACTGTGGTTATTCACCGGATCTATCAAGCTCGATCACTGACCGTGCCATGTTCCATTCTGATAATGCCTACTATTTAGGTGATGCGACCATTACAGGCCATCGTTGTAAAACCAATACCGCATCAAACACTGCATTCCGTGGTTTTGGTGGCCCGCAAGGTATGATGACGATTGAACACATTATGGATGAAATTGCCGGAAAGCTAGGTAAAGATCCATTAGATGTACGTAAAGTGAATTTTTACGGTATCGACGAGCGTAATGTGACGCACTACTATCAAAAAGTAGAAGATAATTTTATTCATGATTTGGTTGCAGATCTTGAAGCGACAAGTGAGTATGCAGCACGTCGTAAAACAATTGATGAGTACAATAAAACCAGTCCAATTCTGAAAAAAGGTATCTCGTTAACCCCGGTTAAATTTGGTATATCATTTACAGCGACCTTCTTAAACCAAGCTGGTGCATTACTGCATGTTTATACCGATGGCAGTATGCAATTAAGCCACGGTGGTACTGAAATGGGGCAGGGGCTTAATACCAAGGTTGCGCAAATTGTTGCACAAGAGTTCCAAGTGGATATTGATAATATTCAAATCACCTCAGCGAATACCAGTAAAGTACCCAATACGTCACCGACAGCGGCATCGTCGGGTACCGATTTAAATGGTAAAGCGGCGCAAAATGCTGCTCGTACTATTAAGCAACGTCTGATTGATTTTTGTGTCGCCCACTTTGGTGTCACCGATGAAGAGGTTATTTTCAGTAATAATACCGTGACGATTCGTGAACAAATTATGACGTTTACCGATTTGATCCAACTCGCTTATTTTAATCAGATTTCTCTATCAAGTACTGGCTTCTATAAAACCCCTAAAATTTATTACGATCATGCGACCGCAAAGGGCCGCCCATTTTATTACTATGCTTATGGAGCATCGTGCTCTGAAGTTCTTATCGATACATTAACGGGTGAGTATAAAACCTTACGTGTGGATATTCTACATGATGTGGGCGCGTCACTAAACCCTGATATTGATATAGGCCAAATCGAAGGTGGTTTCATTCAAGGTATGGGTTGGTTAACAACCGAAGAACTGGTTTGGAATGATAAAGGTAAACTCGCGACGAATGGCCCTATGGGTTATAAGATCCCTGCGATTGCCGATACGCCAATTGATTTCAGAACGCATTTGGTTGAAAACCGCAGCAACCCAGAACAAACCGTCTATAACTCGAAAGCCGTTGGTGAACCACCGTTTATGCTGGGCATGTCTGTGTGGAGCGCATTACGAGATGCAGCCGCAAGTGTTGCAGAGCATCAATATGTACCGCATTTAGATACTCCTGCAACACCTGAACGGGTGCTATGGGCGGTGCAAGACGCTGAAAATTTTCAGCGTAGCGCGAACAAAGGTACAGCAGAAAACACGCGAATCACTGAGACTGAAATACTCAGCGAGACTGTTTAACGGCGTGTTTAGCGAGGAGGGATTATGATGTTTGAAGACAATTGGATTGATCCGCTTGCGGAGTTAAAGCAGCGTGGTGAAGTGTGTATCATGGTCACGGTACTTGAACATCATGGGTCGACTCCGCGTGATGCTGGAACCAAAATGTTGATCACACAAGATCAGCAATATGCGACGATTGGCGGCGGGCATTTAGAACATTTAGCCACGAAAATGGCGCGCGAGATGTTAGTTGATGGCACGGATAAATTAACCGTCGAGCGTTTTGATTTAGGTGCGAGACTCGGGCAATGCTGCGGTGGTAGCGCGACCTTGATGTTTGAACCGATAGGCCAGTCATTGCATCACTTGGTGGTATTTGGTGCTGGGCATGTGGCAAAGGCTTTGTTACATGTTGTAGCTACGTTGCCGTTTAGAGTAACTTGGATTGATGAGCGTGAAGACCAATTTCCAAATCAGTTACCTGATAATGTCACCAAGCTAGTCAGTGATGATCCAGTTGGTGATGTTCGTGATATGCCGAAAGACAGTTACTATTTAGTTATGACGCATAACCACCAACTTGATTTTGATTTAGCGAGAGCTATCTTAAAGCGAGGAGATGCGAAATATTTTGGCATGATTGGTTCGCAAACCAAGAAAAAACGCTTTCAATATCGATTACGTGCGCGTGATTTCACTGATACTCAGATTAATCAAATGGTTTGTCCGATTGGTATTAGTGCCGTTGTTGGTAAACATCCTGCTGAAATTGCCATTTCGGTCGCAGGTGAGTTAATCGCCACATACCAAGGCAGGACATTAGAGAGCAAACAAAAACCTAATTTAACGCAGGTAAATAGTGAAATTGCGAAGCTAGCCTAATATAGGTAGTGTTTTGTAAACATATATTATAGACACGCAATCTCGAGAGTATTAGGATAGCGTGAGATACGATGCAAAAGCATAACGAAGGATGAGTTAAATGAGTACAATTCGAACAGCATACCGATCAGCAATAGCACATAGTATTGGTGATCCCGATAAAGTCGGTATGGAAAATTCGTACGAATATTTTGCTGATGGTGCCATGATTATTGAAAATGGTATTGTGCAAGCGGTTGGTAACGCAGACGATATTCTTGCGAATGAACGCAGCGATATTGACGTTAAAGTATATGAAAATAAGATCATTACATCGGGTTTTATTGATACCCATGTGCATTACCCACAAACGGGGATGATCGCGTCTTACGGCGAGCAATTATTAGATTGGTTAAATAACTATACTTTCCCTGCAGAAAGTAAGTTTAATGATCCTGCGCACGCAACAAAAGTGGCAGAGATCTTTATACAAGAATTAATGAGTAACGGTACGACGACTGCATTGGTATTTGGTACTGTGCATAAAGAATCGGTTGATAGCTTCTTTACCCAAGCTGAGTTACGTAATTTACGTATTATTTGCGGTAAGGTGATGATGGATCGCAACGCTCCTGATTTCTTAACGGATACGCTTGAAAGTTGCTACGAAGACAGTAAAGAGCTAATTGAACGCTGGCATCAAAAAGGTCGATTGCATTATGCGGTTACGCCTCGCTTTGCCCCGACAAGTACACCAGAACAACTTGATGTTGCAAAACGCTTGTTAGGTGAGTTCCCTGATTTATACATGCATACGCATTTATCAGAAAACTTAAAAGAAATTGAGTGGGTTAAAGAGTTGTTCCCTGAACGTGCTAACTACCTCGATGTATACGATCATCATGGCCTGTTAAGTGAACGTTCGGTATTTGCACACAGTATTCACTTATGTGATAGCGAATGTCAGCGTTTAGCTGATACCGGTTCGGCTGTTGCCTTCTGCCCAACATCAAACTTATTCTTAGGTTCTGGCCTATTAGATTTACCGCGTTTAGAAAAATTCGGTATTAATGTAGGTATGGGTACGGATGTGGGCGCAGGTACGTGTTTCTCATTATTATCAACCATGAATGAAGCGTACAAAGTATTACAATTACAAGGAAAAGCGCTAAGCCCGTTTAAATCCTTATATCTTGCTACATTAGGCGGTGCGAATGCATTACGCTTAGAAGATAAAATTGGTAATCTTGCAGTGGGTAAAGAAGCTGATTTCGTTGTATTAGATTTAGCAGCAACACCGTTACTTAAATTCCGTATGGATAACTCAACGTCATTAGAAGAAACACTGTTTGCATTAATGCTGATGGGTGATGATCGTGTTGTATGCGAAACTTATGTGTTTGGTGAAAATCGTTATAGTAGCCTTTAAGCCATAAGCGCGATCTATCGATTTAGAATAATGATGCAGCAGCAAGCCTCAGTGTTTGCTGTTGTTATTAAGTACTCCTCACCTTATTTTACCTCTTAACCGAACTCTCTCTAACTCTCTCTATTCAATATTAATGACTCACTTGTCTTATCTGCTTATTGACTTAATTCGTGCAGTTTTCAATCCAATTAGACAGGCTTTTTGCTTGTTGACTGGCATCAAAATTATTCTCTACATTTAATCGTGCTAATTGACCCATTTCTTGACGTTTTTCTTTAGGGTAATTGATGAACTCAGAAATTGCTTGGCTCAATGCTTGTGTGTTCTTTTGCTTTACAATAAGTCCGGTGCCAGGCGCAACAATCTCTTTGCAACCCATTAAATCCGTTGTGATAACGGGAATGCCAACGGCCATTGCTTCTTTTAGTACCAAGGGACCTGTATCGACACAACCTGATTGTGAGATACAAAAGGGAGCAACTAAGCAATCAAATGTAGGCAGATTATTACTCACCCAGTGTGGCGATTTAGCGCCAAGAAAACGTACAAATTGCGATAAGCCCAAGGTATCAACTTGCTGTTGTAAATTTAATAGTTGGTCACCATCACCAATAATATCCAATGTCACTAAGTAATTTTGATGTAATTCATGCAGGCTTTGGATAAGGTAGCGTATCCCTTTTTGTTCCACTAGTCGCCCAAGAAAAACCAAGCGTATCGGTGCCAAATCGTTATTATTTTCTGGTGTTAACACGGGAGGTTTAAATTCGTTGGTTTTGACTCCGCAATGTAATAGCTTTATTTTTTTATGATTGATTTTTTTTAAATCGGCCTCCATGTCTTTGCACACAGCGACGACAAAATCACTGCTATTTACTTTTAAATTGACATCGTAAGGTGTTTCGTAAATATCATGGCCATGAGCAACAAAGGAGCATGTTATATTTATCATTTTAGCGGCAGCAATGGCGTGTGCACAGGTATGCTGTGCAAAATGTGCATGCGCATGATTCACACCTTCTTTACGCATTTGTAAGGCGAGTTGGAGGCTATAGCGAAATAGAGAGAGCTTAGGCATAGAATGCTGCATCGTAATAAACCGCAGCGCTTTTATCATGCCGATGGGACTGAGTGTTGTCAGTAAGGAAAAATAAGATTTTGCACCAATAACATGAATATCATAGTTAAATTTTTCACAGTTATTATGTTTGGTAAAGGTCATGACACAAACTTCATGACCATAGGCGCTCACTGAATCAACTTCTGTTCGAATAAATGTCTCACTGAGCACGGGATATGAAGGGGCTAAAAATGCCACTTTTTTCATTCTAATGTCCTTATTTCTTATCCTAATGGATGTTATTCCATCGCTACTACATCCAAAAAGTGATTTCTTCACTACTCTTAATTGCATCGCTAAAATAAAACAAAGCTTTAGTAAATAATAGTATAGATAAATGTGATTGGTTCTAAGCGGAACTGAAAATGGAATGTTAGTCGATGACATAAGGAGTAGTGTTATGGTATATAGCGTCTCAGTGATTATTCCTAGCTATAACTGTTTGGAATATTTGCCGAAAGCGATAAACAGTATTTTGAATCAAGATCGGTCAGATATTGAAATCATCATTATTAACGATAACAGCAGTGATGGCAGCGCTGAATATCTTGCTTCGTTAAGCCTGCAAGAATCTTGTATTAAAATCATAACGACAAATGGCGTAGGTGCCGCAGGTGCGCGCAATATTGGTATAGAACAAGCGACGGGTGAGTATATTGCTTTTCTAGACGCCGATGACTACTGGTATCCAAATAAAATATCGGCGCAATTGGCGCTGCATGCGGCTAACCCGAGCGTTGCCATGTCATTTACTAACTATGATCATGTGAATGAGCAATATCAATATATTGTGGATTGTTTTGGATACTGGAATCAATTTACACATATTACGACACCTTCCCATCATATTAACCAACCTCTAGCACAAGTGTTTGCTCACAATGTCGTTGGCACATCGACTGTGATGGTGAAGGCGTCGGTATTTGAAACGGTAGGCTTATTTGATGTTGAAATGAGTTATTGTGAAGATTGGCAACTATGGCTAAAAATATGCGAACACTTTGAGGTGGCGGTATTAACTCAAAGCTATACTGGCTACCTTATGCGTAGCGATTCCATTACTCAAACAGATAGTAAACGCTTGCAACATTTAGCTTGTATTGAACATATTATCACTGCGTATAAACAGCGAGATACAGGACTAAGTAAGCATACTTTTGCATTGGCTGATGCGAAGTTGAAAGAAGGCTATGCTGATTATTACCGTACGCAAAAGAAATTCATTAATGCGTTTTGTTATGAGGGCTATGCTTTTTTGCTTAACCCTCAAATTAGACGTATTAAAAATGGTCTTGGAGACATAAAGAAAATGATCTTAAGTCCAATTGCCTAATGTTATTCGGTGAGTACCTTTGCAGTATCGCTGCTGGATTTGACGTTGCAGCCTTTTAATACCAGTTGGCTAATGAGGTGTGCAGCGTCTTCATAATCCGTCGCGGTCAGTGATGTTTTTCCCATCACTGCATTTATTTGCCAACTAAAATCAGCATAAGTCTGTGTTGAAGACCAGATCATGAATAATAGGTGATGCGGCGATACATTGTCCATTTGGCCTGCATCAATCCACTGCGTAAATTTGTCGAGTAAAAAGGTACTCTGATTCATTAGACGTTGTCTTATCTCTGGCGACAAGAGAGGCGAACCTCGCATGATCTCATTTGCGAATACTTTTGATGCATAAGGATAATCTCGTGAGATGAGTAGCTTCGTTTTAATGTATTCGGTCAACGCGACAGCGGGATCATTAATCGTGATCATGGGATGGGTTGCGCTGAGTAATGGTTCGATGATCGTTTCCAATACCGCAGTGTACAAGGTTTCTTTATTGCCAAAATAATAATAGACATTGGCTTTAGGTACACCGGCAAGTTTTGCTATATCAATAGTTTTCGTTGCAGCATAACCTTCACTGGCAAATACTTGACTGGCAGCCTTTAAAATTTTGCCTTCGTTTTTCTTCCGTATGGTCGACATTATTTTATTCATCCCTTCGCAGTTACTTACATCAATGACAATAAATAGATGACCATTTATTTAATACAGTTGGTATTACAGAAATCATACAATAATTTTACAAAACAACTTGACCTTTGGGTCAGGTTTTTATCTAATAGTGATAGCACGAATATTCAAGCTGCGCACACAGTTTGAATATGATGTTTACTTATTTGGCAATGGTACTTTATTCCTTTCGACTTATTGCCTAGCTACCGCTATTTGAATATTTTATATCAAAGAAGTAAGTATACTTTATCCTGAAATTTCCAGCTAGGTTGGTTATAAGTCCAGGCGTAATTATTTGGTTAAATATTACGACAGGAGTAGCAATTGCTACTCCTTTTTTTTGCCTAGTGTTTAGGAATAAAAGTATAGTTATTGATAATATGATCGTATTTTACATGTAAATCTTGAATTTGTAGCAGTAAGTTTTTATTTTTTAACGTGAGCTGTTGCTGGCTATTGTTAAGGTGGGAAATTGTTTGCTGACTTGTGGTGAGTTGCTGTTCGAGTTCGTTAAGTTGTTGCAGTAACGACACTTGTTCTTGAATGACATTTTGTTGTATTTGCTCTTGCAGGTGGTTTTGCTTTTCTATTTGATTTAGTGAGTTCGGCTCTATGACTTTAATAGGTACTTCTGGTAAAAAAAGAGCGGATGCTGACTTATCCTTAATTTGTAGCAATGGCCCATATTCTGTTAATTCAATTTTTTTCTCATTAAATTGTGTACGAGGATATGCCGTATTGGTATTAAGCGTATCGTTGTAACCAGGTAAAATAAGTAAACTATTTACTTTTAGTCTATTTTTATCTTGGTTAATAAATGCCTGTGGATTGAGATCAAAAACTAAATTCATGAAGTGGTCACGTGACATGTTCTCTGGTGCTCGTTGTTTCGCTATCGAAGACAGCGTTTCTCCTGTTCGCACCGGACCGTGTCTGAGTTTACTGCTAATGCCTACTGTTAATTGATTCACGATAATGTCTTGCGAGGGGTTGCCTTGTAGCGCATGCTCTGGAGAGTTATGCGCTTGTACTTGGTGGGTTGTTACTGACATTCCGAGCCATAATAATGTATATAATTTGCATCCATTCAACATTTAACTACCTTAAATTATCTTGCTACCTTACTGTTAATACTAGTGTACTTTTGTATTTGTAGCTGCTGGTGGACATTGATTTAAGGCTATTTTATGTGCTAATTAATGCGGTGCTATCCCATTGTTGGCTAAACTCGGTAAATGCGGTGATTAATTCACTTTTGAATTTTTGTTTGTGCATAATAATTTTATACTGCCGCTCTAATTTTTTATCGAGCTGTAATATACGTACGCGCTTGTTTGCTAACGCATGTGTTGCACTGAATTTAGATACGCAAGCGAGTCCGAGTCCTGCTGCAACAAAGTTAAGTTGTGCTTCGATAGAGTTGAGCTGGTAAGCAAGCTGCCATTGCGGAATGCTTGGGGCAATATGGCCATCAAAGAAAGCACGACTACCAGAGCCTACTTCACGTAGAACCCATGGATTATCTGTGAGGTCTGCGAGCTGTAATACTGTTTTTGTCAGTAGCGGGTGATCAGAGGCCGCAATGATACACATTTCATCTTTTATCCAAGGAATAGTTTCGATGTCATTATGGTTTACGTCACCTTCAATCAGTCCCATATCCAGTTGGTAGTGTAATATCATCTCGGCAATCTTCGCGCTGTTACTGATGTGTAAGGTTTGCTGCGTGTGTGCTGTTTGCTGTCTAAATTGTGCAATTAACCAAGGACATATTTGATTTCCTATGGTTTCACTTGCCCCTATGGCTAACTCTCCAATAAGCTGACCAGATTGTTGAAACAGGGTATCAATACTTGCTGCGCGGTGCAGTAGTTCATCGGCGACAGGTAATAAGCGTTGGCCGTATGGATTAAGGTGCAAGCGGTTATTTGTACGGTCAAAAAGTTGCTGCCCTAGCTGATTTTCAAGCTCGCTTAATGCCATGCTCACGGCTGCTTTGGTTAGAAATAAATGCTTAGCAGCATGAGTAATACTTTGCTGTTGACTCACGGCAACAAATACACGTAATTGTTTTAATGATAAATTCATGTTTGTTCAATTTCCCTTAACTACACATTAAAAACATATAGATTTTATTAACATTAGGCTAGGCATATAATAGCTTTATCAACAAGTGAGGTGCATTATGTTAAACCAAATTAGAAGTAATTTTAAACTCTTACCAACGCCAGCAGCAGGTCTTGCTTTAGGTATATCATCACTGGGCGCATTGTGGGAGTCAGAATATGGCTTTCATGGTTATATCAAAATAGTGACTGCAATTATTGCTGCTGTGATTCTTATCTCATTGTTATTACGCTTTATTATTCATCCCAAAACACTTTGGAATGACTTGTCTCATCACGTTGTCGGTAGTGTCGTTCCAACATTTGCGATGGGAACAATGGTTGTATCAAATTCGTTATTTTCGTCATACCCTGTGGTATCAACAGGTATTTGGCTGACTGCAATCGCAGTACATTTGGTCTTTTTAGTGCTGTTTCTTTACCACCGCTTTCAAGATATGCAGCTACATCATATGGTTCCAAGCTGGTTTGTGCCACCTATTGGTTTAGTTGTTGCTGTATTTACCTGTCCTCAACCTGAACAATTTCAATCTATTTGTTATGCGATTTTAGCATTTGGTATCGTCAATTATGCATTGTTATTACCTGTGATGCTCAATCGTCTTATTTTTGGTGACAAAATTCAAGCGGGAGCAAAACCATCAATTGCAATATTAGCGGCGCCTGCGAGTCTTTGTTTAACAGGGTATTTAGATTTTATGTCACAACCATCGCCAATTATTGTTGCGGTATTACTCGGTATTGCATTACTGATGACGGTCGTTACTTACATGGCGTTACTGCATCTTGCTCGCTTAACATTTAA
The DNA here is from genome assembly GCF_018219155.1 of Moritella sp. 24. NCBI lineage: Bacteria > Pseudomonadati > Pseudomonadota > Gammaproteobacteria > Alteromonadales > Moritellaceae > Moritella > Moritella sp. 24. Next base: position 1,375,352 of record NZ_CP056123.1, read on the forward strand.
TCCTGGTTTTGCAGCCTTTACATTCCCGTTAGTGATTAGTGCTAAAGCGCTTTATAGCGTCGGTGATTGGTTCGAACGTATTGGCATTGCCTCGCACTATATCTCTCAATTGCATACAGTTGCTTTATTTGAATTATTAGCAACTACAGCCGTCGTGACTTGGGTTGCTGTATGTTACTTAAAATGTTTAGTCATTAAATTACACGCTATGTATACCGCACGCCAAGCTCAGATTACGGTATTAGTATAAAATACGGTATGGGTTATAAGGTATATTTATAATGTATATGGTGATAAAGTAGCGTTTGTTGAAACTGACCATCCTTCTCGAGCCAAAAGTTATGTATATAGAACAAGATATTACTGATGTTGCTGTTGGTGCATACATCGAGAAGATAACATTTCAAACAGGCAGTTTCAGACTTACTCAAGCAGAGTGGGTTAAAAGTGAAATAGTGATTAATAAGCTGATTGAATTAGGTATTAAACGCGTACTCGTGGATACCGAAAAGTTTGATGCACAAATGGCTGCAGGTGCTGTTGCTCGTGGTAACTCAACAAAAAATGACGAAAAGCATAAATATAAAGAGAGGGTGACACAAGCTAAAGCGCTTATTTCAACCTCTAAAGATGTACAGAAAAAACTATTCAAGCATATTGAAGAAGGGTTGGAAATCGACCTTTGTTCTGTCAAAACCCTCACCACTGAATTAATCGATACCTTATTTACTAACTCAGATGCATTGATGTGTGCGATTAATATTCGTAATAAAGATGAGTATTTGTTAGAGCATTCATTTGCGGTATCGATGCTCATGGCATTGTTTGCTCGTTATATCGGGATTGAAAAAGCAACGATTAGAGAGTTAGCCATTGGTGCTTTCTTGCATGATATTGGCAAAATACGCACACCAGATGAAATTTTAAATAAACCGGGTAAATTGACCGTTGATGAATTTGCAGTGATGAAATTACATGTTAATCACTCTATCGATATTATTAAATCAATACCGGGTATTTCTAAAACCAGCTTGGATGTGGCAGCGCAGCACCATGAAAAGCTGAATGGCGGTGGTTACCCTCTCGGTCTTTCAGGTCAACAGATATCTAAATACGGCAGGATGCTGTCGATTTGCGATATTTATGACGCATTAACGGCAAACCGTTGTTATAAAGAAGGTTCAACCCAGCTAAAAGCATTTGGTATTCTGCGTAGCCTTGCGCAAGATGGGCAATTAGATCTGAGCTTGGTTCATGCTTTTATTAAATGTATGGGGATTTATCCGGTAGGCTCACTGGTTAAACTAAACTCTAATCGTTTAGCCATCGTCGAAGGTTATAATCATGCAGACCCAATTCGCCCGAAAGTGAACTCGTTTTACTGTTTAAATACAAAAGATTTTGAATTATCAAATAAGATCGATTTATCTATGGTAGAAGACGAGATTTCAAGCTCTGTCAGAGCAGATGATTTTGACTTAGATATGGAAGAAATAATGCGTTTCTTAGTTAGCGAAGCGTAGGTTTACAGTTAATAGTTTACCCCAAATAACCTTTCAAAAGCCTGTAATATTTAACTGCTAACTGCTAACTGCTATCTGCTTTCTATGGTGTCATATTAAGTATGTTGTATTAGCTAAAGAACTTATGCTCCATATTACTGGAAAGTATAATATTTAATAGCCTCGAAAAACTAAGAAAAATACACATATAGCTGCCATAGCCAAAAAATATAAAATTGCAGGGCCAGAGTTTCCGTTTTTTACCTCAGAAGCTAAATAAGCATTAAATTCCTTTTTACTTTGTCTTCGCCCATGGCTTGAAGCCATATTGTGTTCACCAAGAGGAGTTTTACCATCAGTAACGTATTGTTTTGCAGCTGATAAAGTCGGTAATGGGCCTAAATCATGTTCTTGCTCGCTATTTAATACATACCAGCTTGAACCATCTCTAATTATGTATCTTCCATCTGATACAGAATATTGCCCCGCCTTAATCCTTTTCACAGTAACCATACTTGCTCCATCGTCTTATTAGGACGTCTAGGATTCTTTAGTCCATTTACTATTACAAGGAGCAATTAACCCATTGAAAAATAAATTGTATTAGAAATTGTTTTATAGTCTGTTTCTGACAAGTAGAGTGTCTTGCACTTTATAAGTAAGACTAGTTATGCAACTGATTATATTGATATTAATTTCACTGGCAAGATAAATCTGATTGTCTTCTAGCGATTTGAGATTGCTTACCAAAAGGCTAATGATATTGTATGAAACAATACTATTTAAAGGTTTTTATTAAGTATGAATATTGTTTATCAGAGGGTTAATTTTATATGTTCAAATGTTAACAAACTAATATGAGTATTTCGTGGGTGGGTCATAACAATGACTAACTCTTGGGCATCACTGAGTAAAAAAATAGACAAACCTTAGTTTGTCTATTTCGAATTAGCTTTTCTTAACGCTGAATATTCACAACATTTACGATGCGCTATTTGTTAATCGATTACCCGTGATGATAATCATGTCATAAACAGTAAGCAGCTTGTGTCTTACGCTATGTACTATCAGGGCCGATAAGGCTGATACGATGAACGCGCCTGCAATATCAAAAGGAAAATGCACACCAATATAAACACGGGAAAGACCGCCAATTAGGGCTAGTGTAGTCAACCCAAGTGCCATTTTTCTTGTTGTTTGATAGAACAGTAAACTGATTGCGATACAAAACATAAACGTCGTATGGTCTGATGGAAATGACGAGTTTGCAGTGTGCTCGACAAGTGTTGTACCAAGATCATTCATGAATGGGCGAGGGTGGAAGTACACCTTTGCAATAAGCGAATTGATGCTAATACCAACAACCGATGCCAGTGTTGCACCAATCAGATAACGCTTAGATTGTTCCGTACTGCGAAACCAGACCGCAATGACGAATGCGATAAAGAAATAGGGAAACCCTTCGGCTGCAATAATGAAAATGTAATCAAGTAATTGATTCTGCCCAGCAAATTGATTAATGCTGTTAAAAAGTGCGGTATTTAGTTGTTCCATTGTAATGTCTTATCTGTGTTAGTTCGACGATAAGACAGTACTGGCAGGGTTTTGTTCCACTTAATTGATATATCCCCACTTACATTGCTGTAAATAGGGATACTAAAGGTTGGATATATTATGTGGAGGGCTTATATTTTAGCACCTTGGTTAATCCAATTAATCACGACTGTGCGTTCATCATCTGTCATCTTAGTAATGTTACCTTGCGGCATTACTCGATTACGTACTGCTGATAATACGCGATCTGAATTCAGTTTGATGTTTTCTGGTGTATTCAGATGTACACCTGCCATCGGAGCAACACCGCTTGTTGCATGGCATATTGCACAACGCTCTGCGACAATACTTTGTACTTCACTAAATGCCACTTGTGGTGCGCTATTGTCAGCTGTCGGTTTAGTCACATACGCTAACGTGATCATCGCGAAAGCGGCAAACGGTAACGTCCACGCATATTTCTGGTGCTGATGACGGGTGTTAAAGTAATGGCGTACTAACACACTAATAATAGACACAGCTGCTAATATCAACCAATTGTACTCACTGCCATACGTACTTGGAAAGTGATTACTGATCATGATAAATAACACTGGTAAAGTCAGGTAGTTATTATGGCGTGAACGTAATAATGCTTTCGCTGGATCTTTTGGATCTGGTTGTTCACCCTTTGATACTGCTGCAACCATTTTACGCTGGCCCGGCATGATCACAAAGAACACGTTACCCACCATGATTGAACCTATCATTGCACCCACATGAATGTAAGCGGCGCGACCTGTAAAGACAGTCGATAACCCATAGGCGACGGCAATAATCATCAGTAGTAATACGAGTCCCATTAATGCAGGCTTCTGTGCTAATGGTGATTCACATAATAGATGGTAAACAATCCAGCCCACAACAATTGTCGCGATACCAATCGCAATACCTTGCCATTCTGTTAAGCCAGACTCGGGTGATATCAACATGGATTGCGCATTAAAGTAATACACGACCGTTAATAGTGAAATACCACTGAGGAACGTTGTATAGGCTTCCCACTTAAACCAATGCAGTGTTTCTGGCATTTTTGCTGGTGCGAGTTTGTATTTTTCTAAATGATAAATACCACCACCATGAATAGCCCAAAGATCACCCGCTAAACCGGTTTTTGGGTTAATACGATTAAGGTGATTCTCTAGCCAAACAAAATAAAATGAGGCACCGATCCACGCGATACCAAAAATCATATGCATCCATCGAATCGCAAGATTCAGCCATTCCGTAATATGCGGATCCATAAATACTCCCTGTTATTATCGTTGCGTACCAAGTACGCTTTTATTAAATATATGCGTTAGTGTTTAAAGCCTACTGACTGGTATTTCAAGTACACGAGTTTCAGCATCACTAAAATGCACTTCTTCACAGTTATTACCTGAGCCAGCACGATCAACCACTAAAAACTGGTCTTGATCTGTTAATGCAAGAATAGGGTGATGCCATACACCCTTGTGATAATTAACACCTTGTGAACCATCACTGATAAACCCACGTATAGTCTGACTGTCTAACCGATCACTATTTAGATCTCGGGTTGGTGCTGCGACTAAAATTAAATAGGCATTACCAAGCAAAGGAATGAAAGCCTGCGAGCCTAATGGGTGGCGCTCCATCATGGTTACCGATAATGGATAAACAAGCGGTGTTGCTTGAAAAATACTGATAATGGCACTTCCACCTTCAGTATCGACATTGGCAAGTTGATGGTAACGACGGGTAGATCCATTGTTGATCATGAAATAATCACGATCAGCCGTTGCGATCACATCCCCGTAAGGTTTAAATGCCTCGGCTGTTAATGGCTCAAGTGTAATGGTGCTAGTCATCATTTTGATACAGTGCCGTACAAACGAACACGACTAATGCCGCCATCAGGATAAATGTTAACGCGGATATGCGTGATATCACCGAGCGTGTTCACTTGTTCTTGGTAATGGTGAATATTATCAGCAGATAATTTTTGTGCTGGTAACAGTTCACGCCAGAATAAACTCTGCGCTTGGATCTGCTCCTCTGTACCGCCAGCGACACAGGCTGCTTGGATGTTTACTGAGTCTGGGAAGTTACCTTTAAAGTGTGCAGTATCAATTTCAATACGGTTAATAGAGCCCTTGTTACCTAACGCGATAATTACCCAGTCATTACCCGGTGTGCGACGACGAGCAGTTTCCCAGCCATCACCCATGTTGATACCACGACCTGGGTTTAATAAGTTCCCCATTACGCCAAAATGTTCATCATTACAGGCTATCGCACGACCACCATTAACGGTTGCTGCAAGGTCAATTTCTTGATCCGCGCTGATGTCATTCCAGTTAATACTTGGTTTACCGTAAATACGTAAACGTGCCACGCCACCGTCAGGATAGATATTAAGACGTACGTGGGTATAAACAGTATCACTGGTTAGGCTGAATAAATGTTCGCTATCTCCCTGCAAAGATTCAGACCCTAAGATCTCTGTCCATGTTGTATCTTCTTGAGGGTCTTGGCCATCAGCAATAAAGCAGGCATCAACAGACGCTGAAGGTGCGTAATTTCCTGTGAAGTTTGATGTATCAATGTTTAAGCCTTCAATCGAACCGGGTAAACCAAGACGAACAACACAATAGTCATAACCTTCATGACGCTTACGGCGAGATTCCCAACCGTCCATCCATTTACCATTTTCATCGTACAAGTCGGGTACAAATACCGCCGCTTCTTTTTTTAGCATGCGTTGTTTATCTGCGAAAAAATCATCCGTTGCAAAAATAGCTTCAGCGCCTAGGTTTTCATCGGCAAGGTTAATATGGCGGTCAAAGTTTAATACTGTTGTCATTGTTGTCGTCCTTGTTATAAATCGTTTAAGCGAAATGCGGCTATTTTGTTTATTTCTACTAGCGCTTGCTTGAATTCGGTGTCGATATCGTTTTGAATGCGACGTTTAAAATCCGCTAAGATTAGAAAGCGGTTTGCGCCACGCACTGCTTTAATAAAAGGGAAGTTGAACTTCGCTTTGTAAGCATCGTTGAGTTGCGTGAAACGGGTAAATTCTTCAGGAGTACATTGATCAATACCGGCACCTGACTGCTCTGATGTTGAGGCTGCTGTTAATTCACCATTCACCGCGGCACGCCCAGCTAAATCGGGATGGGCATTGATTAAAGCAAGCTTTTTAACATCGCTTGCGGCTAATAAAATATTGGCCATACATTCTTGTAAGATCGCTATTTCATTAATATCGCCATCGATACCTTGATGCAGGTATTGTTGATAGGCTTCCTCTGCAACCCAAGGGCTGTGTTCGTATATATCAGCAAACACAGCAATAAAATCAGGCTGAGATAATTGAGTGGGAATGCAGGTACTAAAATGTGTCATGTTATGATTCCTGATAAGGATGATTTTCAAGCCAGTGATTGGCGATTTGCTCTCGAGTGCATAACCACACATCATCATGTTGTTTAACGTAATCTAAAAAACGTTTGAGTGATGCAATTCGTCCCGGGCGACCGATTAAGCGGCAATGTAAACCGACAGACATCATTTTGGGTGATGTCGCGCCTTCTTCGTAAAGGGTGTCAAAGCTGTCTTTTAAGTACTGAAAGAACTGCTCGCCACTGTTAAAGCCTTGTGGTGTGGCAAAGCGCATGTCATTCACATCTAATGTATAAGGGATCACTAAGTGGGGCTTGTTGTTGGCTTTGACCCAATAGGGCAGGTCATCGTCATACGCATCAGAGTCATACAAAAAACCACCTTCTTCTGCGACTAAGCGACGTGTATTTGGTCCCAATCGACCGGTATACCAGCCTGTCGGACGTTTGCCTGTTAGTGCTTTGATAATATCGATGGCTTTATATAAATGTTCTTTTTCTTCGGCTTCGTCGGTGTACTGATAATCCAGCCAACGATAACCATGACTGCAGATCTCGTGATTAGCAGCAACAAAGGCTTTTGCTACATCAGGGTGTCTTTCTAGGGCCATTGCGACTGCAAATATGGTCAGTGGTATTTGATATTCATCGAATAAGTTTAATAGACGCCAAACACCGACACGGCTGCCATACTCATAACAAGATTCCATACTGAGATTACGCACACCCTGTAATGGTACTGCACCGGGCATTTCAGATAGAAAGGCTTCTGACTCACTATCACCATGCAATACACAACGTTCGCCACCTTCTTCGTAATTAAGTACAAATGAAATTGCTAAACGTGCTTTGTTAGGCCAATTGGCACGTGGCACATCTTGGCCATAACCAATAAGATTTCTGGGATAGGCAACAGTCATTATGACTCCTTGTAACGAGTATGTTTTGCTAATCACTCTTTAGATTATAGATAAGTAATTAAGTTGTTATACAATTATTACAACTATTGTGTACAAAATCCATAACTTTATGTAACAAGATTGTAATAACTTATTTCATACCTAATTGGAGGTTATTTAATGATGTATGACTATATTTGATCATTTATTACTGATTATTCCTCGGTATTAAGGGATGTTTGTTGTGTTTTTAAAATAAAAAGGTGATTAATAATTTAACTTTTGTGTGTTTTTCTGTAATCATATGAAACATAAATTTAACATTTTGTATCGATCTATGTGTGCAACCTTTAATTTAGACGATATTTAAACCGTGATATTTAATGATGACAGTAAGGTATTTTTGATTATGAGTGGACTCAGTACACATGTACTTGATACAGCGAATGGCGTACCCGGTGCAGGGATTACGATTAAATTATATAGGGTAGAAGCAGATCAATTACATTTGCTCGTCTCAACAGTGACAAACAGCGATGGGCGTACCGATGCATTGCTATTAACCAGTGATGAACTGCGTATTGGTCAGTATCAACTACAATTTGATACGGCTGATTATTTTCGTTCACGTGGCGCACCTGTCCCTGAAACCGCTTTTTTAGATGATATTGTTATTCGTTTTGGCATTAACAATACTGAAGAGCATTATCATGTGCCGCTATTAGTATCGCCATTTAGCTATTCAACTTATCGGGGTAGTTAGCAAAAGGCGAAGCATGAAAGAATCAATGATAAAAACGTAAAATCGGTAAAGCCGAATACAACAAGGGAAGTATGATGGATAAAACACAACAAGGAACTGAGCTGCAGGGATCACCTAAAGGTGGTTTACTAGAGCGGTTATTTAAACTCTCTGAGCATGGCACAACAGTGAAAACCGAGCTGATGGCAGGGTTAACAACCTTTGTTACTATGGCTTACATTATTTTTGTAAACCCAGACATTATGTCAAAAACTGGTATGGATAAGGATGCGCTAATTGTTGCAACTTGTATCGGTGCGGCAATTGGTTGTATGTTGATGGGTCTCTATGCTAACTGGCCTGTCGGCCTTGCACCGGGCATGGGGCTTAATGCTTTCTTTACGTATACTGTTGTATTTGACATGGGTTATACATGGCAGGTTGCGATGGCGGCGGTATTCGTGTCAGGCGTACTGTTTGCGATGATGAGCTTTTATAAGATCCGAGAATGGATATTAGACAGTATTCCGCAAAGTTTACGCTATGCAATGACCGCGGGTGTTGGTCTATTCTTAGGTATCATTGGGTTTAAAAGTGCAGGGATCGTTGTTGCCTCTCAACCTACGTTAGTGACGATGGGTAATTTTAAAGAGCCAAGCGTCTTACTTGCCGGATTAACTTTTCTTATTATTGGTTCATTATTCCGCCGAAACTTATTTGGTGCGGTATTAGTGGGTATGTTAGTCACAACACTTGCTGGTATTCCACTAGGTTTAGTTTCTGCGCCTGCTACTATTATTTCTACACCACCAAGCATTGCACCTTTATTCATGGCGATGGATTTTGAGCACCTGTTTTATAGCGCAGAAGGCTTATTTAATGTCGGCATGACGAGTGTTATTATTTCATTCTTGTTTGTGAACATGTTTGATACGGCTGGCACGTTAATGGGTGTCGCGGATAAAGCGAATCTGATTAATGAAAAAGGTGAGATTGAAAACCTGAAAAAATCATTAAAAGCCGATTCTGTATCAAGTGTGCTAGGTGCGTGTGTTGGTTGCCCGCCTGTTACGTCATATGTTGAAAGTGCATCTGGTGTTGCTGCTGGTGGCCGAACAGGTTTAACAGCGGTCACTGTTGGCGTATTATTCTTAGCGGCGACTTTCTTTACTGATGTGGCGTTAATTATTCCAAGTTATGCGACTGCAGGCGCACTTATCTTTGTATCATTTTTAATGATGAGCGGTTTGAGTAAAATTAACTGGGATGAGTTTACCGATTATGTACCTGCCTGCATTACTGCGATAATGATGGCATTTACCTTCTCGATTGCGAATGGTATTGCACTTGGTTTTATTGCTTATACGTTCTTAAAAGTAGGTTCAGGCAAAGCGAGCGAGATATCAATTAGTATTTGGGTATTAACAGCAGTGTTCGTGGCTAAATTAGCATTTATGTAAACACGGGTTAACCCAATAAAAAAGCCACTGATGCTGTCTCCAGTAATGGGAAACAATCAGTGGCTTTTTGTTTGCACAGCTTAGATAAAAGCTTGTACGATTTAGATTAATCGTACTGTGATATCAGACTATGACTATTTTGCGTTATAAATTGTCGTATCTAATTCTTTCTCTGACTTAGCAATAATCACTGACGCAGCGATATCACCCGAGATATTAACGGTAGTACGTGCCATATCAAGAATACGATCGATACCAGCAATTAATGCCACACCTTCAACTGGTAATCCTACCGTCGTTAGTACTAACGTCAACATGATTAGACCTGCACCCGGTACGCCAGCTGTACCAATCGATGCCAATGTTGCGGTTAAGACAATCGTAATATATTCAGGCATACCTAAATCAATACCAAATGCTTGCGCAACAAATAATGTTGTCACACCTTGGTAAAGCGCTGTACCGTCCATGTTAATGGTTGTACCAAGTGGTAGTACAAAGCTTGATACGCCTTTTGATACACCCAGTTTCTCACGCGCACATTTCATTGATACAGGTAAGGTACCTGCACTTGATGTTGTCGTGAATGCAACAACTTGAGCATCAACAATACCGCGGAAATACTGTACCGGACTTAGCTTCGCGATAAATACAATCAGCGCACTGTAAACACCAAGTACATGTAAGATACTACCAAGGTAAACGGCACCAATTACTTTCATCAATGGTAATAATAAGGTTAAACCGTATTTACCTGCGACCCATGCCATTAATGCGAATACACCGTAGGGTGCTAACTTCATCACTAGGTCTGTCAGTTTATACATCGCTTCAGCAAGGCTTTCGAACACTGCCACAGCAGGTTTACCTTTTTCGCCAATCAATGTCAGCGATACACCAAGTGCAACCGCGAATACAATGATTTGTAATATATGACCTTGAGCAAGCGCACTGACTGGGTTAGTTGGTACTAACGCAACAAGGGTGTCTGCTAACGATGGTGTTGCTTTTACCACTTCAGCTTGTTGAGCAACAAGCTCTAAACCAGCACCAGGTTGTAATACATTACCTAATACAAGACCAATCGTGATCGCAACGGCTGTTGAGATGAGATAGAACAACACGGCTTTAAAACCAATGCGACCCATTTTACTGGTGTCTTGCATTGAGGTGATACCAACAATGATTGAACAGAAAACCAGTGGCACAATTAACATCTTAATCGTGTTAACAAAGAATGATCCGATTGGTTTTAGTACGACAGCATCTTCACCAAAAATAATACCTACGGTAATACCGAGGATCATACCGATAACAATTTTTTGCCAAAGGGGTAAATTAAACCATAATTTTTGGCTTAAAGTGGGGGTACCTACTGATTCAGTATTACTCAAAATTGACGTCCTCTGCTTTCTGTATCGTATTGTGTAGCATAACTTGATGCATATTTAGCGTCAGTCAGCCTAGCTAAGAGGGGTCAGTCTATCGGCCAAGTTGTAAATGTAAAGCCATTCATGCTTAATTTTGAGTAATACTTAGTTATATTGACTATACCGTGCTTTTTAATTGGTTTTCCTGTCGATTAAATGAGCTTTGTTTAACTAAAGTGAGATACTGTTGACGATTCTGTTATTAGTGTGTAATTATTTCATTATCTTTTTCACGTCATCGATAAGTGCTTTATAACCATCGGTAATTAATACAACTATCGTATCGTTTGAATGTGGTTTTTGTGCTTTTTGCTTAATATAAACAACCAAGGTAACACCAACAAAAAAAGAAATAAGCATAGAGATAGCCCTTATATAGAGAGTGGAATTTAGGATTTCTATAGTAACATAATCAGATATTCGTAAAATACTCGAGTTGTACTATAAACATTATAAAGGAATGTAATGTATAAATTTTTAATAACAAAGACAGCCCAAAAAGTGTATTTTGTGCTGCTTACAGTGTTTCTTCTAGATACGTTTATTGTATCTTTACAGTCTAATGCGGTTGCAAGTTCAAACCCTAAGGTTCACTCAGAATTGGTCAGTCTGGCAGCCCCTATTACCAGCACAAGTGCAGAGCAACCCCGTGAACTTGCATCTCAGCCCTCTTCTATGTTTGTTGTACCAGCCATAGCTTCTCAGAAAACATTACGTGTATTAACGTGGGCTGGTGGTGAAATCATTTTTCCGCGCCGTGGGCACCCTCAAGATATCGAATTAGATTATCTACAGCAATTTGCTGATGACAAGAATTTAAAGATTGAAAAAATTCGGGTAAAGAAATTTGTAGATCTTATTCCTATGTTATTAGCAGGGAAGGGCGATCTTATTGCGGCCAACCTGACGAAGACGCGAGCCCGTGCTAAATTAGTGAGCTTTAGTGAACCTTTTTTACTGACTAAAGAATATCTAGTGATGGGCAAGCAAGCTAAAAGTCTAAAATCAGGTAAAGATTTAAATGGTCGCGAAATTGTTATCCAAAAAGGGAAAAGCTATGAATCGACAGCGCTTGGATTACAAAAAGTGTACCCTAAACTGAAGGTGCGTTTAATTGACAGTGCGCTGAGCCACGAAGCTTTGTACGATAAATTAGCGAGTGGTGAGTATGATATTACGATCCAAGATAAAAATTTAATTAAGTCTGCAAGTGCCTACCGTGATGATATCAAAATGAGCTTGCAAGCAAGTGCGACTCGTCAGCTTGCATGGGGTGTAGCGCCTAGCAATAAAACGTTATTAAAAGAATTAAATCAATTTTTAAAAGAACAAAATTTAATAGCGAAAAGTAAACCCAAAACAAGCCGAACACATAAAACCCAATGGCAAAAAATTCAAGAAACCAAAACCGTGCGGTTTGTATTACGTAACAACCTCTCCTCTTATTATATTTGGCGTGGCGAATTACTTGGTTTTCACTATGAACTAGCTAAACGTTTTGCGAAAGAACACAAGCTGCGTTATGAAATCATCGTCGCACCCAATAATGTTGCGTTATTGGATTACCTACTCGAAGATAAAGCTGATATTGCATTGGGCTTCTTAACGCCAACCGAACAGCGAAGAAATAAGGGCATCGCATTTTCTCGTCCTTATCACTACGCGTCAGAACTGGTTGTTGCAAGTAAGGACCGTGCGGAAATAACCTCTGAAGCCGATCTCGCTAATAGTAATATTTATATTAGACCATCCAGTTCGTATTGGGAAAGTGCGGTTGCACTGAAAAAAACAGTGAGCAATATTAACCTGATAGGAGTGCCTGAAAGTCAGGAAACAGAATCAATTATTGATAAAGTAGGCGATAAAGAATATGAATTGACGATCGCAGATAGTCATATTGTGGATATTGAAATGACCTTCCGTGATGATATCCAGTCTTTAATGGCGCTTGGCGCACCTAAGTCGCAAAGTTGGGCAATTGCATCGGGTAATAATAAATTATTAGCGAAATCAAATGCCTTTATCAAGAAGCATTACAAGGGGTTATTTTATAATGTTATTTACAATAAATATTTCAAAAATCAAAAACGATTAGATACGCATTATAAAGATTATGTGCTTCAAAATAATTCAGGGGTTCTTTCACCTTACGATGACATAGTAAAAAAATATGCAAGTTTATATGATTTTGATTGGCGTTTATTAGTGTCTCAGATGCATCAAGAAAGTCGTTTTAACCCGACAGCTAAATCAATGGCTGGTGCGAAAGGCTTATTTCAATTAATGCCGCGTACAGCGAAAGAATTGGGTATTCCTGATGTGCATATCCCTGAGCAAGGTATCAAAGCAGGTGTGCTGTATATGAACTGGGTTCGTGAACGTATGCGTAAAGATAAAGTGCAAGAGGACGAGTTGATCTGGTTTACGTTAGCATCATACAACGCAGGTGCTGGACACGTTCGAGATGCCATTCGTTTAGCGAAGAAAAAAGGTTTACGTGGTGATGTGTGGTTCGATAATGTTGAAAAATCCATGTTGTTATTGTCTCAATCTAAGTATGCAGCAAAAGCCCGTTACGGTTACGTCCGTGGGCAAGAACCAGTAAATTATATTCGTGAGATCAGACGTCGATTTCAAACATATAAGAATATTTTAAAAGAAGAGGTTGTAGTGCGTAATTAAACGACAACTTATTAGCTAGAATATTGCGTTAGGTCATTCCATTTGGAATGACCTTTTTTATCTTCACAATAAATCTAGACATTCCTAAAGGGGTATTTTATGCTAATTTCATCTATTTTTTATACCGCTAAATTTCATGACTACATTATCCTCTTGGTTTCTTGCCACTCGCCCAAAAACATTATTGGTTGCACTTGCTGTTATTCTGCTAGGGCAAACACTTGCTTGGGTCGACTCTCCGTTTAACTTTAGCTTTTATATCGCCATACTTTGTATGATTTGTTGTATGGCACTACAAATTGCGGTTAATCTTTCTAATGACTATTTTGATGGTAAAAGTGGTGTCGATGGTGATGACCGATTAGGTCCTGACCGTGCATTACAGAAAGGGCTTATATCAGCAGAACATTTACGACTGGGCATCATTTCAATGTGCTCGCTGGCTATTATCACTGGCAGTTACCTTATTTATGTCGGTGGTTGGGCTTATGTTCTATTCGGTATTTTATCTCTTGTTGGTGTGTATATTTATAGTGGTGGACCTCGACCACTTGCGTCACATGGACTGGGTGAAGTCGCTGTTTTTCTTTACTTTGGTTGGCTAGCTGTTGTTGGTAGTTACTATTTACAGACGCAAGCACTGACTATCGATACATTTATACCTGCGAGTCAAGTTGGCTTTTTAGTTGTCGCGATTATGCTAGTGAATAACATCCGTGATATCGCCTCTGATCGACGTTCTAAAAAGTTTACGCTAGCCACTCGCCTTGGGGTTAAAGCAAGTAAGAATCTTTATAGCATCATGATCTTACTGCCTTCTATCTTGCTTATTTCAGATAGTTATCAAGGATTAATCATGGTGTTGTTATTACCTGTTCAAATCGCGTTATGTATCGCGATGTATCAACGTGATGGTAAACAATTAAATGCTCAATTGGCGCAAACATCAATGCTCGTATTATTGTGGGCAGGGGTGTACACGATTGATTTGATGGTAAGGTAATACAGATTGGGTGCTAACGCACTGAAGTAACAGGAATACCGAGTTAGAGGCTAACTCGGTATTTTTATTTGTGTTCTATTAATACTTAATAACGCGTTCTTTGTACTCGAGTTGGCATTGATGATGTATTTTCGTATAACTCAAACACACGCTTAAAATCAAGTTCTAGCTCTGTTGCGTATACATCTTCATTGACAGGGTAAGTCTGAACAACACGAGCACCACGGATAATACCGGATACTGACGCTTCCATTGACTCGCCTTGCAGTGTGCGTGATTTATAGTTGGTGTCACTGTAAATCTCTTGACCACTCACTTGTTCTGCCAGTTCGCGATAAGCATCTAATTTAGATGCTCGCATTGCATTAAGCATGCGCTCACTTTCACTATTACCCGGCTGAGAACTCAACGCAGCATAGCCAACTGCTTTAAGCACAGGGAATGTTTTTGGTTCCTTGATATCATAAACCGTATTTTTCTCTAATAGTGAACAGCCTGTTAAACTCACTAGGGTTGCAAGCATAAGTAAACGCAGATATTTCATTGATAAACCTTAATTTGTAATACGAACTGAAGGCGCTGAACCTGTGCGATAAATATAGCGACCACGGCCTTCTAATGGACCCATACTGTTTGAACCACCAATCACAAGGTGATTCGGAATAATGCCTTGTGATGTTGATTCAACAAAACCTGATTCCATATTAATCACGCGCATATTAACAATAACGCCTTCGCTGTTACGCGACATTGTGCCGGTTAGAATTCGAGATACAGGTAATTGACCACGTAGCTTTTTCCAATCACGTGTGAATACAAAGTCACCTTGACCTGTCACGCTGATTGTACCCGTCGTTTTATAATCAATAACCGGTATACGGCGGATTGTTAATTCGTGTATAAACGATTCTGATAACGTTTGGCCGAGCCAATTTGTTGTCGATAGATCGTCAAGATTTACGAAGGAAGTGACGGCAATCGGTTCATTATTCGGGATAATAGACAAATCATTGACGATCAGCTGATCCGCTAAACCACGTACGATAAAACTAAGTTCTTGGGTATAGTTTATCGGTTGATTCGGTAACAAACTTCTTGGGTACTTTGGTTCATAAGAATTACCATCCCACGTAGAGTGAGGTGGTGTTTCCTTCTCTGCTTCTGGCTGTACGGGCTGTTTTAATGCGCAACCAGTGAGTAGGGTAATTAGGCTGATAGCTATGACTGCCTTTTTCATATTACTTCCTTAAGTGCTTTAATTATTGTCGTTAAACCGTTATTTACTGCCTGTCGAAACGTTGCGGCGGTAAGGATAGGTATAAGGACTTCTAAATATATTATTGTACTGTTCTTTAGTAAGCACACTCTGTGCCATATTTGCATTATGGCCATTTGGCTGATAAATCGGCTGAACGATCACTTGTTTAATAACGACTGGCTGTACTTTCGTATTTGCGCCTGTCAGTAACACGTGTCCAGGTTCTTCAATCACGGTACATGCTGAAGTCAACACAACCGCTAAAGACGGCAGTAAAAAACGCTTCATATTCGATCCTAAATTTACGCGATGCGTGATAAGAGAGATGCATAACGATTATGCGTGCTCATCGATTAATTAAGCAAATTACTTGCCAATAAATCTATATGCTTCATTTTATTATAATGATACCGTTTTTAACGGTTAAATTAACCAAGATATGGTTTTATATTAAAAAAAAATTGATCTGGTACAAATGTTGCTTTTTAATAGGCATCTTCAGAACTCATATGCGATTAAAAAATGAAAAAAGTGCTATTACTATTACTGGTCTGTTGCTCGTTCACCTTACATGCAGAATGGTATGAGGTTGAGGGTGAGGCGATTATTATTGACGGTGATGTTGATATTGCACGGGAATTAGCGGTACGTAACGCATTGAAACAAGCGCTATTATATGCAGGCGCGTCGGTTTCGAGTTTACAATCGTTTAACGGAGGGAAAATTCTCTCTGATAGCTTTCAAATCCGCATGGATGGTGAAGTGAGGGACATCCGACTAAAGAGTGAGTCGGTAAAACTAGATAAGATAACAGTACAAATTGTTACTGATATTGTGGCAGACCGTAATAAATGTTTAAGTGCGGGTTATCAAAAATCAGTGTCTTTATTGCGCTTTGACATACGACATCGTGAACAAGCCAGCTATGGTGGCATTTACAATATTAACGAATCGTTTAGTCGCTTGTTGTATCAAAGTTTACGTAAAAATAGCCAAACCTTCGATGCGCGTGAATTCATTAATCAAAACATCGGTTTTAGCGGCAGTTCTTTGCCGCTGCGTGGAAACTTAACTTCACAAGAAATGAAGCAAATCAGTAAATCTGCGGATAGTCAGTATATTATTGTTGGCTCAATTACCGACCTGTCGACATTTAAACCCGCTGTTCGTGGTATTGCAAAAATACTAGCGGATGATTTGCCAGAGCGTAATTTCAGATTAAATGTACAAGTTTTTGATGGTTTTAATGGTACCTTATTGTTTGACCGTAATTACAGCAAAGTGACTAAATGGGAATTTGCTAAGCACCGAGTTGTAGACACTGACGCGCTTAAATTTTGGCGTTCTGAATTTGGTATCTCTTTGCAGTTAATTATTGACGATATACTTTTTGATCTCGACGCAAGCTTACAATGTAAATTAGTTGAAGCCCGTGTTATTGCGGTTGATGGTAACGCAGTCGATATTAATATTGGTCGTAATAATGGCCTCAAATTAGGTGACAAATTTATGATCAAGCATACAGGTAGTTATGTTGATCAGTTTGGCATTAGTCGTAAAAAAGAAACAAACAGCAGTAGTGAAGTGGAAGTGACGAAACTCTATGATCAGCAAGCTAGCTTGATGACAGTGAATAGACAGCCAACGGCGAATGTACAAATCGATGATTTAGTTATTTTAAATTAGCCTATTTTAATTGGTCACTGTATTTGTGATATAGCTTCATATTAGCATGAGTATTTTGAGGCTATATCGCTGTTATTCCATATTTTAATCACTGCTTAATTGCTTTTTTTCAATAATATTGTTATCGCTGTAATTCAGGTTAACTGCTTGAACTGAGCTGTTGTTTAAATACAAGGAGTTGTGAAGGTATGTGGTTTTTTATTGTTGCTATTATCGTGTTGGTACTTTTCTTTTTTATTCGTAATTTATATGGCGAAGATCTACGCCAGTATGATAGTACTGATTTAAGTGCGACGTTTTATCGTCCAACCCCTTCGTATAAGTATCCTCAAGCATTGGAATTGATCGAAAGTATTCAAGAGCCAATTGATTTTATTAAGCCGAATAAGTATCTCTATGCATTACGTAAAAATATTGATCGTTTAGGTGATGTTGAATTAGAGAGTGACATAATTCCTGTATCAACAAATTTTCAGGGTCACGCCATTCAAGGTGAATGGGTTCTGAGCAAACATTGTGATGTGAATAAGCGCTTACTTTACATTCATGGTGGTGGTTTTGCTGTGGGGAGTGCGAAGAGTCACCGCGTTGTCACTGACCGCTTATCTCGAGAGCTTGGTGCGGCTGTATTTTCGGTTAATTATGACATGATACCTGATGGACGTCGTAAACAAGGGATACTTGATTGCCGTAATGCATACCAATGGTTACTCGCTAATAACCCGACTGAAGAAAAAGAATGTCATCACATATATGTTGCAGGTGACTCTGCGGGGGGTAACTTAACATTGTCTTTAATTGGGTGGCTTAAGTTACAACAAATACGTCAAGTGGATGCTGCAATCGCGATATGTCCTTGTATTGATAGTACCTTTAGTTATGACAGCTTAAGCTATAATGCTAAAACGGACTTTTTATTAAATCCGTTCATGGGTAAGTTTCATCGCTTCCCTCGATTTATATTGCTTATTTGGGTATCCATTCTTTTCCGTATAAATCCACGAGATCCACAAATATCACCTGTTTTTGCCAACTTATCAGGTTTACCGCCGATTTTGATACATGCAAGTGACACAGAAATGATGGTGGATGATTCTCGACGTTATACTAATAAAGCCTGTGCACAAGGGTCTGATGTACGTTTGCAAACATGGTCTAATATGTTGCATGTATGGCATTTATTTGATTTAGACGAGGCGGATGAAGCGTATGCTGAAATTCGCGAATTTGTGCAACAATGTGATGATAAATTAGAGCAGGCAGCGAGCTAGGAACCGAATAAGCGAAATATGATTTTATGGTTTTATAGCAGTTGTTATGTTATTTTATTCATAATTTTATGGTGTTTAAAGGAGTGGCTAAATGTCAACTCAAGGCCTCGCGAGTCCTATTCGATTTTTTCCTATTTTTGTCCAATGGGCTATGCAAATGTTACTTTTGTGTGGCCTGTTATTCAGTATACAAGTCAATGCAACCACGGATGCGACGGCTACAGATGTCCCCGCTATTAGCACTGCTGAAACAAAAGTATTATCGGATGACGTCACAGGTACGCCAGCAGCACTGACTAAAACAGATCCAGCCCCGACGCCAGAAGTACCCAAGCGCGTTGTTACTCAAGACGTTTTTCCCGTTACTTTACCTGTAAAGGCATTGCCTATTATTGCGGATGCCATTTATTTTGGCGGTGATATTTTGACGATGGCAGGGGATGCACCGACTTATGCAGAAGCGGTTGTAACGAAAGACAAACAGATCATCTTTGTTGGTGCCAAAGTTGAAGCGATGACATTCAGTGGTGATAATACCAAGCTCATTAATATTAGTGGCAAAACCATGCTTCCGGGTTTTATCGAACCCCATGTACACCCCTCAATTGCAGCCATCATGCTACCGAATGAAATTATTGCACCGTATGATTGGGTTTTACCTAACGAAGTTAAAAAAGGGGTGACTGGTCACTTCGCTTACCTTGAGCGTTTAAAGCAATCCATTAATGATAATGCAGATAAAGATAATGTCTTTTTTGTGTGGGGTTATCATCAACTTTGGCACGGTGAATTAACCCGTGAAATATTAAACGAGCTATCTCCAGATAAACCAGTTGCCATTATTCATCGTTCTTTTCATGAAGTATTCTTGAATGATGCTGCGATTAAAAAGTTTGGTCTTAAAAAAGAAGATTTTAGTGATAATCCACAAGTAGATTGGGAAAAAGGGCATTTTTATGAAGGTGGTTGGCTCGCATTAGTCCCAAAAATTGCAGCGGATTTAATTAATCCTGAAAGCTATCAATTAGGGTTGAATATCATGTCTAAGCTCGTGCTTAAAAATGGTATCACAACCATTGCTGAACCGGGGTTTCCTAGCTCTAATTTTGACTTGGAATACGGGTTATTAAAATCTGAGATGGAGCAAAAACCACCCTATGATGTTTTCTTAATTCCGAGTGGTACTTACTTATATAATGCCAAAAGCCAGAGTAATGAAAATGCATTAGCGTTCATAGAAACCTTAGAAGAGAAATACAATACAGAGAATATTAAATTTTTGCCTAAGCAAGTTAAGCTGTTTTCGGATGGGGCTATTTATTCTCAGTTGATGCAGATGAAAGAGGGTTATCTGGATGGTCATGAAGGCGAGTGGATGACGCCATTGGATTTATTTCAGCAACAACTAAGCTTTTATTGGGAAAGAGGCTATCAGATCCATGTTCATGCGAATGGCGATTTAGGCATTCAGCAAGTATTGGATTTTAATCAAGCTGATCAAACTAAATTAGCACGTGAAGACCATCGATTTACATTACATCACATGGGATATTTTACAAAAGACCAAGTGAATAAAATGGATAAATTAGATATTGAAACGTCTGTAAACCCTTATTATTTATGGGCATTAGCAGATAAGTACTCGGAAGTCGGGTTAGGTAGTAAGCGTGCTGAAAGCCTAGTGCGAGTGAATAGCTTGATGAAGAAAAATATACCCGTGTCATTCCATTCTGATTTTTCAATGGCACCTATGGAACCATTAACACTGGCATGGACTGCGGTTAATCGAGAGACATCGGCAGGTAATAAAGTATCACAGGAAGAACGTATTACTGCTTATCAAGCGATGCAGGCGATTACAATTAATGCTGCACACACTCTTAGATTAGAAGAGAGTATTGGTTCGATTGTTGTGGGTAAAAAAGCCAACTTTACGTTGCTTGAGCAAAACCCGCTGAAAGTAATGCCAATGCAAATTAAGGATATTCCGGTATGGGGTGTTGTGTTTGAAGATCAGGTTAATACTGTTGTGTCAGCACCGAAAATGAAGAGTTTGGAAACGCGTGTTATTTATTTAGAGCGTAAAAGTTTACCACCATCTTCGACGGTGACGGTGACGTTAGAAGATATATCTAAAACGGATATAAGCAGTTCAATGCTAGGCCAAAAAACGATCGCCGCGACAACGTCACCTCCTTATAATATTTCGCTTCAGTATGATCCAACCCAACTTGATGTTAATGGGGAATATGTTGTTAGAGCCAGAATTGAAAGTAATGGTAAACCCTTGTATTCAGCGACACTGGCATTACCTGAGTTAAGCAAATTATCAGGTCAGTTATTTGAGCTTATGGTTAAGGCTATTCCACAGCAACCTCAGGTAGTATTAGAAGAGCAGGAAGTTAAGATTAAGGAATAACGAAAGTGCATTAAGGCGTTTAGACTAATGTGATCTCAATCGTAAACGTAATGCCGATTTTAGATAAGGACATGGTTTTATTGTTTGCTAATTAATACGGTTAGCTCTAATCTCGAGATAGTGATAAATCTGAAATATTCTTTTAAGGTAGTTATTTATATGCAAAAAAATAGACGTCGACTCAATCGTAAATCGGTATTAACCGCTTCTGTTATTGCCAGCTTGTTAGTGGGCTTAGGTGGCTGTGCAACCACTGAGCAGAGTACTGCGAAAGTGAAACAAGCCGCTACTATTAAGCAGCAGACGATGATCGCGAATGTCTTTTATCTACAACGCATTGCTTTACCACCCGGCTCTCAGGTTAGCCTTGTATTAGAAGATGTATCAAAAATGGATACAGCTGCTGGGGTTATTACTCAACAAACTATCACAGCAGTGGGTGCGCCACCTTATAAAATGGAACTGCGTTACAACGCTGCGCAAATAAAGCCGCAACACCGTTATGCTTTACGTGCCAAAATTGAACACAATGGCCAGCTATTATTTACCAATACAGAGCATATTGATGCCTTTGCTAATCAGGGCGCGAAATCAACAGAAGTCTTGGTATCACAAGTACGTGCAGAAGTGAAAGAGGATGGACAGGCGAGTTTTGCAAACACGCATTGGCAGTTGTCGATGTTAGGTACACAGCAAATTACTTCTGAAGTGACGACGCAAAAGCCATATTTAACATTTAATCAAGACGATAATAAGGTGTTCGGTTTTGCTGGTTGTAATCGTTTTAGTGGCAATTATGAAGCATTAGCGAATAACGTAAGTTTGACGCAATTAGTAACAACTAAAAAATTGTGTTTTCAACAAATGAATTTAGAAACAAAATTCTTAACAGCATTATCTGAAGCGGGCAATTATAACGTGATTGATAATACGTTAACGCTATACAGTAATGGCGGTATTGCTTTAGGCCAATTTACTGCACAAGTGAACAATTAATACTATATTAGCAATTTGTATTTATTAAAATAATCGCGCTATTAATTGCGAATGGAAAGTAAAAATGAAAATTAAGAAATTGATTTGTACAACACTTATCGTCGGCTCGATATCTGGGTTAACGGGTTGTATTGGTCAGATGGGACTGACGCAGCTAGCAATGGGTGTGAACTTGAAAATGGTTGATAACCGTTATGGCCGCGCAGGAATTTATGTTGTTGCGGCACCTGTTTATGCGGTTACTTCATTAGTTGATTTGATGGTGATTAATAGCATTGAGTTTTGGACCGGTACGAACCCAATTACTAGGAAGGGTCCTGCAGTTGCCGATACACCTGTTGAAGCATGGATGAAAGTTAACGATGATATTGACCCTGCATTGAGAAGTGCGCCCTTAAAAGATCTAAAGGTATCTGTACAATCAACATCAATGGAAATATTGGACGATGATAGCCTGCAGTTAACGGTGGCCTATGTGGATGGTAGTGAACAATCCATTATTGGCAAACGGTTAGTCAATAATGATGTGGCTTTTTATAATGAAGGTCGCTTGGTTGCTATTGGGAATAACCAGCAGTTACTGGATCATATTGTAGGTCTATAAACCTTAGATTTATTTAATTAAGCCCCTTATCGTGTATTCATGATAAGGGGCTTTTTTATGGACTTAATTCTGAAAATGAAAATATATTGTGCACAATATAGTTGTAATTAAATATTAATGGGATTATAGTTATCAAACTAGGTTGTGCACAATGTACTTTGTGCTGAACTTATATCATTGTGCCGGCAACAAAAATGAATATGTGATGTACCTAATCACCACTTTGGATAATTAAGGAATTTATGATGACAACTCTTTATACAACAACAGCAACTGCATCAGCGGGTCGTAACGGCCAAGTAGCAACAGATGATGGCATGTTATCGTTAGAATTAAGCTATCCAAAGGCAATGGGTGGTACGGGTGCTGCGACTAATCCTGAACAGTTATTTGCAGCTGGCTACGCTGCTTGCTTTTCGAATGCGATCTTACATGTAGCGCGTGAAATGAAAATTAAAATAACAGCGGCACCTGTATCAGCTGAAGTAGGGATTGGTCCTAACACTACGGGTGGCTTTGGGTTAACAGTAAGCTTAGCGATTGAGTTAGCATTACCGCAAGCGGAAGCTGAGTCATTAGTGGCGACTGCACATCAGGTTTGTCCTTATTCTAACGCGGTACGCGGTAATATTGATGTTCAACTTAGCGTAAAGGGTCAAGCATAAGATGAATACTGTGTTACTCACTGTTGGCCGTATTATGCTCGCGCTGTACTTCTTAATACCAGGCATCATGAAGTTTGTGTCTTGGGATATGCATATTGGTTTAATGGAAAAGCATAATATGCCATTTGTACCTGTGCTGTTAGCCGCGGCTGGTGTATTCCAGATTGTTGCCGCGATATTACTCATTGCGAATCGTTATACTGCTATCGTTGCGCTACTGCTGGCTGGATTAGTATTAGTTATTAATGTTAGCTTACACGATTTTTGGAACTTAACGGGTCTTGAAGGGGCGCATGAAATGCAGAACTTCATTAAAAACTTGGGTATCCTCGCTGGGTTATTGGTTTTATCAGGCCATTACTGGCCGCCGAGTACTGAGGATAATAAAAAGTAACCTCGCAATTTATGATCATGAAGTACTAACATTTTAATCGATATTTTAGTACTTCATGCATCCCACTTACAGTTCCCAATATATTACTTTATTGATATTTATATTAACGTAAACAATAAGATAAACTTATTGCTTCTGTTATTTATAGGGTTATTATCAAGGGTATCAGTGTACTTATGTACAATCGTTAATGTCTATTTTATGGGGGCTAGCATGAGCAAGCAGCATCAACATTCTGGTTTTACTCTCATTGAACTTGTCATTGTTATTATTGTACTTGGTATTCTTGCCGCGACTGCTGTACCTCGTTTTATTGGGTTATCTTCTGATGCTAAAAAATCGGTTATCTTAAATATTGAAGCTTCGTTACATTCGACATCATCATTGCTTGCTCAAAAAGCGCAGATTGATGATATTGAAACAGGCTTTATTCCAATTGAGGGTAACAATGTCAGTATGGATAGTGGCTATATTGCAGGGCACTGGAATAACGCTTGGCGCTATGCGCTTAACATAGGTAAAGATATCAGTTATACGTCAGTTGCTTCGATATGCTCTATTAATGCGATATGCGGAGTTGGTAGTCGCTACAGTGCAACAAAAATGCCCCATCTCCCTACTCAAGTAGCAAGCCCTCCAACAGTTAACACAAGAGTTGTTGTCTTGTGGCTAAAAGACTCATACGTTAAGGATGAGTGTTATGCCTATTACTATAATCTTAGTGATGGAACACCACCTACAATCGGCTCTGTTATCTCAGGTTGTTAATCGACACTCTAATTTGAAACCGAAAGCTATAATTTAACGCCTTACACGCCACTTGACTAACGCTATATTGCTTGTTTTTTAGGCGAGACCATTAGTTAGCTATTAAATACGACCGGTAGCAAAAGTGACGTTAAGCTCAGTTTCATATTACATTGATAACGGGTTATCGCCGTTTTACTCAATAAATGACAACCAAAGTGATTTATTGTTATCAAATCTCTAGGTTGTTGATAATATTCTTCAATATACCCTCTTTTAGATATAAAATTCCGAATATAAAGGCTTGTCACAAAATATTACCCCGTATCAAATCTTCTTTGTTTTTAGATGTTCTTATTGATTTAAATCAACTTTTTAAATAGCAGTTCATTCAGAATACCCCTTAATGGTTACGCTGTTTTGAGGCGTATTTCTGCCCCTATCTAAAACTATAATCGAGGTGTTTGTTTATGAGTAAATCAGCTGAAATTGATCAGAAGGTCACGATAGGAGGGTATATCGCGCTTGCTTTTGCGGTTGTCTTTTTCTCTGGTTTTATGAAGTCGACCGAATGGTATGGCGTATTTGATTTTACAACGCTTAATGGTTCGTTCGGTAAAGTGGCTTACTCAGTATCTGAAACGGCAGACGGTGTTCAAGCAGCAACAACATCACTTCGTGGTAAAGGCGGCAGTGGCGCACGTGATGGTTTTATTTTTGCGTTAACATTAATTCCAACGGTTATGTTTGCGTTAGGCATGATCAATGTTCTTGAACATTACGGTGCTCTTAATGCGGCACGTAAATTACTGACACCACTTCTACGTCCTTTAATGGGCATTCCTGGAAACTCTGGATTAGCGTTAATTGCATCATTGCAAAGTACCGATGCGGGTGCAGCGATGACCCGCCAGTTAAAAGATGAAAAGCATTTAACCAAGCGTGAAGTCGATATATTTACGATGTTCCAATTCACTGCTGGTGCCGCCATTGTTAACTTTTTCTCTTCAGGTGCAGTGCTATTTACCTTAACGAATCCAGATGGTTCTGTTGCTGTTCCTTCTTCTATTGGTTTAGCCGTTATCGTCATGTTTGCTTTTAAGTTTGTTGGTGCCAATTTATTCCGCATCTATCTCAATATTACTGAAGGTAAAGAAGGTAGCAGTAAAGACAATGACAAAAAGATGATTGAGGAGACAGCGTAATGAGCAACGTAACAGTAAAAAAACCAATGATAACGGACATCTTTGTTGAAGGGGCTAAAAAGGGGTGGGTGATTGCCACCACGTCAACCGTTCCAAATGTATTAATGGCATTCGTTATCATTAAAGCGTTACAAATTACAGGTGCTCTCGGATTAATGGGCACTGTGTTCTCACCCATTATGGCGGTGTTTGGTTTGCCCGGTGAAGCAGCGGCCGTATTAATTGGCGCATGGATGTCAATGGGTGGTGCTGTCGGTGTCGTTATCACCTTATTTGACCAAGGCATTTTGAATGGTGCACACATTTCAATTCTAGCGCCTGCTATTTATCTTATGGGCTCTCAAGTGCAATACATGGGTCGAATCATGGGTCCAATTGGCACAGAAGGTCGCTATATTCCTGTCATGATCGCAATTTCAGTACTGAACGCATTTGGTGCGATGTTTGTCATGAACTTTATTTTATAAGAGGTATGAAATGAAATTTTCGTTAACTGATTATCTAGAAGAACTTCGTCCACTGATTAATGTTGATTGTGGTACTTACACCACAGACGGTATTGAATTTATTGCTAATAAAATGGCAGAGAAATACGAAGAAATGAATGGCTGGACGATTAAACGCGTTGACTGTGGTAAAGCAGGCGTGGGGTTAGAAATTCGTAATAAACCTGAAGTAGAACACATTGATGTGATGCTGGCAGGACATATGGATACGGTTTTCCCTGTCGGCACTGCGGCTGAACGTCCAATGTCAACGGATGCTGAAAAAGCGTATGGCCCTGGTGTATCAGATATGAAATCAGGCTTGTTGAATGTGGTTTATGCGTTACGCAATATTGAGCAATCAGTATTAGATACCTTGTCGATTTGTATTTGTATGAATCCAGATGAAGAGACGGGTTCATTATATTCAGTTGATTGGATCCAAGAAACGGCGAAGAAAGCAAAAAATGTATTAGTAGCAGAAGCCGCTCGTGCAGATGGTGGTTTAGTGAAGGCGCGTAAAGGGATGGCGCGTTACAAAATGACGTTTAGTGGTAAAGCCGCTCATGCTGGTAATGAACCTGAAAATGGTCGTAGTGCGATCACTGAGATGGCGAACTGGATCTTAGCAACCAATGCGATGACTAACTTTGAGTCAGGCACTACGTTAAATGTCGGTGTTGTGTCAGGTGGTGCGGGGGCAAACATTGTCCCTGATTCAGCAATTGCGATTGTCGATGTTCGTTTCTGGGATAACGCAGAGTACGACCAAGTTGATACGACATTAAATGGCATGATTCAAACCCCGTTTGTTGATGGTGTGTCGATAGCGTTAGAGCGTGAAGCTTATAAGCCTTCAATGGTACCGACAGAAAAAACAAAAGTTCTAATGGCGTTGGTTGATCAATCAGCTCAAGAATTAGCAATCAATATTAACTGGAAAGAAGTCGGTGGCGGTTCTGATGCAAATAATACCGCCATTCTTGATGTTCCTACGCTAGACGGCTTAGGACCTATTGGTGCTGGATTCCACAGTGCCGATGAATATTTACTGCTTGAGTCTATTGAACCCCGTATTCAGCTATTGATGCGTGTGTTAACCAAATTGGCTGAAGATAAATAACGAATAATAAAAATAATATAAAAAGAATAATAACGTGCGATTTAAGCACTATCTATATTCGCTATCTGAATACGATATTAAGTCGATGCGTTATTTAATCATTAGATCAACCTTGTAATGCAAGGTTCATAACTTTTTGATGTGAGTTAAATGTGCAAAAATTAAAAATAATTCAAACAGATGTCGCCATTATTGGCGCGGGTGGTTCAGGTTTACGTGCTGCGATTGAAATAGCAGAAAATCATCCTGAGCTGGATATCGCACTTATTTCTAAAGTGTATCCGATGCGTAGTCATACTGTTGCCGCTGAAGGTGGCGCTGCAGGTGTCGCGCAAGATCACGACTCTCTAGATAACCATTTTAACGATACGGTATCTGGTGGTGATTGGTTATGCGAACAAGATGTTGTTGAGTATTTCGTTGAAAATGCTGCGAAGCAATTGACTCAACTTGAGCATTGGGGTTGTCCTTGGAGCCGTAAAGAAGACGGTTCTATCAATGTCCGTGCTTTTGGTGGAATGAAAATTGAACGTACTTGGTTTGCTGCGGATAAGAGCGGTTTCCATATTCTACATACGTTATTTCAAACCTCTGTTCAGCACCCAAAAATTACACGATTTGATGAACACTTTTGCTTAGATCTCATCATTGAAGATGACAAGATCCAAGGTGTGGTTATTCTTGATATTGCCGAGGGTGAAGTCAAGCTTATCCAAGCTAAATCAGTGATTATGGCGACAGGTGGTGCAGGCCGAGTTTACAGTTACAACACAAATGGTGGCATTGTGACTGGTGATGGTATGTCACTGGCTTATCGCCATGGTATTGCACTGCGTGATATGGAGTTTGTACAGTATCACCCAACAGGTTTACCGGGCAGCGGTATCTTAATGACCGAAGGCTGTCGTGGTGAAGGTGGCATCTTAGTGAATAAAGATGGTTATCGTTACCTGCAAGATTATGGTCTAGGACCTGAAGTACCGGTTGGCCAAACTAAGAATAAATACATGGAATTAGGCCCGCGTGACAAGCTTAGTCAATGTTTCTGGCAAGAGCAGCAAAAAGGGCGTGTTTTCCAAGGTGAGCGTGGTGATTATATCCACTTAGACCTACGTCATTTAGGCGAAGCTAAAATTAATGAACGTCTACCGTTTATTCGTGAACTCGCAAAAGCGTATGTTGGTGTTGATCCAGTTCATGAGCCAATTCCAGTTCGTCCAACAGTACATTATACAATGGGTGGTATTGCTACGGATGCTAAAACTGCAACGTCACTAGCAGGCTTATATGCCATTGGTGAATGTGCATCTGTTGGCTTACATGGCGCTAACCGCCTTGGTTCGAACTCGCTTACAGAGCTTGCTGTATTTGGTCAACTTGCAGGTCAAGAAGCGGCTAATTATGCGAGTAATAATCAGCATAAAGATATTGCACCACTGAAAGCACAAGCTGAAGCGGTGATCAAACGTATGAATGACCTTCTACACAGTGATGGTTCTGAAAAACCGGCTGATATTCGTCAAGAAATGGGCGACTGCATGGAAGAGGGCGTTGGTATTTACCGTACCCAAGAGTCTATGCAAAAAACGATTGATAAATTAGCTGAACTTAAAGTGCGCTATAAAGACATCAAAATTGAAGACAAATCTAGCGTATTTAATACTGATTTCTTATACACAATTGAACTTGGTTACTTACTTGATACGGCAGAAGCTATGGCACACAGTGCGATTTTACGTGAAGAATCTCGCGGTTCTCATCAACGTATTGATGGCTTTGAAGCGCGTGATGATGTGAAATTCTTAAAACACTCACTTGCGTACTATCAAGCAGATAAAGCACCAAAAATCGATTACAGCGACGTTAAGATCACGAAGAGTCAACCTGCAGTACGTGCCTATGGCGCCGCTGGTGAAAAAGCCGCTCAGGAGAATAAGTAATGAGTCAGCAAACAATTAAACTCGACATTATGCGTTACCGTCCAGAAATGGATGACAAACCTTTTACACAAACATTTGAACTGCCTTATAAAGCAGACATGTCTATTTTAGAAGCGCTGCAATATATCAAGGACCATATGGACAGTACGATCAGTTTCCGTTGGTCTTGTCGTATGGCTATCTGTGGTAGCTGTGGTTTGATGGTTGATGGTGTGCCAAAACTAGGTTGTAAAGCATTCTTACGTGATTATTACCCTAATAACATCACGCTTGAGCCATTGGCTAATTTCCCTATTGAGCGTGACTTAGTAGTGGTAATGGATGATTTCATTAAAAAGCTTGAAGAGATAAAACCGTATATCATTCCTGAAAAAACAGGCTCTCAAGAGAAGAAATGCTTATCTGATGGCGCTTATAAGCAAACGCCTGAGCAAATGGAAAAATACAAAAAATTCTCAATGTGCATTAATTGCGGCCTTTGTTATGCAGCCTGTCCACAATATGCGTTAGACACTAACTTTACCGGTCCTGCGGCACTTGCGTTACTGGCACGTTATAACCGTGATAGTCGTGATGCTGGTTCTGCTGAACGAATGAAAATCGTGAATCAAGAGGAAGGTGTTTGGGGCTGTACGTTTGTTGGTTACTGTTCAGTGGTTTGTCCAAAAGGCGTTGATCCAGCAGCAGCAATCCAGCTGTTAAAAGTTGAGAGCAGTAAAGACTACTTAATTGGCATGTTTAAACCGGAAGCATAAGGAATAAAGCAATGAGTAAACGTAAGCCTTATACAAGAGAACTACCCACTGATTGGTGGATGAAACAACTTTTTTATACTAAATATATGCTTCGCGAAGGGAGTAGTGTATTCATTACTATTTATAGTTTGATACTTGCTTGGGGTGTATTGAGACTGAGCCAAGGTGAAGTCGCGTTTAATGGTTGGTTAGCATCATTAGAGCATCCGGTTGCGATTATTTTCCATCTGATTGCATTAGCGTTTGCGTTATATCATACCGTAACATGGTTTTCATTAGCGCCTAAAGCGGTTGATTTATGGATAAAAGGAAAACGCCTCGATGATAAAATTATTGTATCGGGACATTATGTAGCCTTTGCCGTAGCAACAGCTTTATCTCTATTAATTATTATGTTGTAAGGAACTCGTTATGTCAGAAATGAACAAAAAAACGTACATTCGCTCTCATGAACCTATTTTTTGGGGATTGTTTGGTGCTGGTGGCATGTTAACTGGTTTCTTAACACCTGTGATGATTTTGATTACTGGTTTGTTAATCCCACTCGGAATCATAGAGCAAGGTAATTTTAACTATGAAACGTTACATGCTTTTGCGACAACTTGGTATGGCGCTGCAGCGATACTTGTGCTGATTGCATTACCGCTATGGCATACCTTACACCGTATTTTTCATGCACTTCATGACTTAGGTGTTAAGCGTGGCAGAGATTTACAGCAAGTGATTAGCTATGGTTTTGCATTTGCAGTAAGTGTGTTTGTGTTTACAGTGCTGTTACAGATGGCTTAAGCTAACGCGTTAACGCTTAAATAAAAAAGGCGCAACTTACTTTAAGTTGCGCCTTTTGATTAAGTGGTCGATTTATTACTCGATAATCATGTCCTCTTCCATATCAAATTCACTCAACTCACCAATTGTATTTTCGGCATCGATGTTGTGGTCAGAAAAAAGCATAATCCCCATACTGCTAACTCCCATTGTTGCACCGCTATTATTAAAGCTCCATAGGTCACCAGTAATCACGCTATCGTCTTGTAAGCGTAGGTCTACACGCCAGTAATAACTGCCTAAATCGCCGACGGTAGCAAGGGTATCCGTTGTTACTATCGCATCTGCAATAAGCGTTTCAGGTGCTGAGGATTTAACTAATTCGGGATCTTGAGATAGATAAACATCAAAAGATTTGAATTGCAGTAGCATATTGTTATGTAGCTGCCACGACAGTGTATTCAGTGCTGTTGTATCTAACGTTTCCCCCACCAAAGGTTGAGGCGTTAATGCTGGGTATTCTTGCTGAGCTAACGTTTGAATTTGCTGAGCAGTGAATGCTTCATGGGCAACGATAACATCGTCTACATTAAAGCCTATATCACCCACTTTTGCAGGTGCGCCACCTCGATAGGAAAGTTTAGTGCCTCCAGAATTTATCTGTAAGAAGTAATCAGGGATTGTTACTTGGTCTACCAAGCTGCCTTCATGATAAAGCGAGAATAATCTCGTATCCCAATCTATTGTGATAGCAAGGTGTTGCCAGCTTGATGAATCGGTAATAGCTGTTATAACGGGATCGAGTACAAGCACGTTAGTATCAACCTCACGATCTGAGGTTGCCATTGACGCGACGACTTTATCGCCTTTCAATTTGATCGTCCAGCCTGCATGCTCATAACCAGAATCTTGGTAGGTCCCGCGACTTGCTAAACGATAAGTGCTCGTACCATCACCTTGATATTTAAAGCGCAATGAAAAGCTAAAGTTAAGGTCGTTGACTTCCCATACTGGTGTGAACGCTTCTTGCTTAATATTATTAATGGTCTTTGGATATTGGATCAGTTGTACTTGAGTTAGGGCTTCTCCATTTTCTGAACTGGATAAGATAGCATCGCAGTTTGTGTTTTCTACATAATGAGCAAGTGGATTAACTGCTGTTAATTCAGAGAGTAGTGGATAGGCTTCATTATCACTGGTTTGCCCGCAAGTATTATGGTCCAGGTTGTAATAGTTACTGATGCCTGTCGTTTCAACATTAATGCGTAATATCCCACGTGTAGACATACCTGTGCTGTCCTCAACAACGTAAAATGCATCGATAAATCCGCTAAACCCATTGGGTGGCGTAGCCGTAATGGTATTATCAGCGTTAATAATGAATAGCGTATTGTCAGCACCGTTAGAAGATGAATCTGCTTTCAATTCGACATGAGTAACCTGCATCGCCTCGTTGTTAGGGTCTTCATCATTAGCTAATACGTTGATGATACGACTGGTATCTCGTTGCATACTGACTTTATCAGGCTGTGCCACGGGGTGGGTAGGCCAGTTTGCGTAAGGGACCCTAAGATCCAACATGTTTTTACCACCTCGAACATCATTGGCAGCGTCTCTTGCCATTTGATTTTGTAAGTTGAGCGGGGCAGATGCAACACCATTAACAATCGCCATCGGGTTAACACCATTGTAGCGGTCTGGAAAGCAGTTATGTGTACATGAACGGTTATGACCTAATTCATGCTGCATACACCAACTTGCCCAGCTTGGTGTACACTGAGCACGTGTCCCCCATGCAAGACCATACGCTTTCTTTGGTATGACAAAATACAAATGTTCATAGTAGTAATTTTGCTCACGTCTTGGTTGCCAGAAATTCGGGTTAGTGTCATTCCACGCTTTGCTGTATTCGGCACGATCTTCCGGTGCATCGTCTTTTGATACTCCGTCAGTCTCAATCACTAAATCAGACATCACCGCTTTCATGTTGAATTGTCGGCTGTAAGCATGGTTTAGGACATTCATTTGATGGTCGGCAAATGCGACTGCATCTAAAATGTCACCACCATTGGTATCCATTAGTGTGCTGTAAGAAATTTGCATCGCTAATGAAAACTCAAAGAAATGATATTCACTGCCATTTTTAGGCCAGTAGTTACGATCAATTTCAGGCCAGCCTCCGATATTTGATTGGTCAGAGAGGTCTAGCTTATCTCCTTGCTGATAGCGTGCGTTACTGCTTGATGTCGTTGGCTGGCATGCACCTTGTAACGTTAGATCGATACGTTCTAGACCGAAGCTGACATCTGCACCATATACCCGGTTAGGTTTGGCGTTGTAACCATAAAATACATGGTAATACATTTCGCAACTAGGGCGGATGCTCGCAATGACGGTGCTATCTTGGATACCATCAACCTTACCGCGGAAACTACGTACTTCTGGCACGTAATCCATTGGTACAGTCCCTATGGCTGGGTCGTATAAATTGACGGTGAATTTTTCACTACGTAAAGAGAAACGGCTCAGGTTTACCACTACACCATCATTAAGTGTCACCGTTAAACTATCGGGAAGTTGGATCTTATCGTCATTTGGATTTGACCCATTGGCGATTTCGTCTTGGTTACTGATACCATCATTATCACTGTCACCATTAGGGCCTGAAGCAAATAAAGGGTCGAGTTGATTTTCGATTTCGTAGCCGTTGCTATAGCCATCATTATCAGAGTCGGCATTATAGCCATCACTTGGATCATGAGGGTCTAAGCCATTTAGGACTTCTTGTAAGTTTGTTAACCCATCATTATCGTTATCTAAATCTGCGTCAGCAACCAGTGGGTCTAGACCATTCTCGATTTCAAGAAGGTTAGTGATACCGTCATTGTCAGTATCAAATGTGGCACCGTCAGTATGATTAAATGGATCAAGACCGTGATTAATTTCTTGCAAGTTATTAATGCCATCACCGTCGGTATCAGCTGTCGCGCCATCGCTTGGGTCGAGAGGATTAAGGCCGTTGTTGATTTCAATATAGTCTGATAACCCGTCATTATCAGTATCAGGGTTTAACTTGTCAGTACCGTGTACTAGCTCTAATTCATCAATCAAACCATCCAAGTCGGTATCATAAGCTGAACACGTTGCAGATAGTGTCAGTTTATTAAGTAATAACTTTTTCCCGACGATGACAATATTGTCATTAACAGCGCTCGTTATTGATAGCGGTAATGTTTCCGTTATCAACGAGGTGATATAACGAATATCCGTTGTTGGTTTTAATCTGAGCCCGTCACTTTCTTGATAAACTTCAATACTGCGCGTACCAGAACTTGATGAACGCTGATAACTGATATCTAGCTTTGGATTTTGGCAATCCGCGTAGTAGATTTCAGTATTAAAGCTAAGTGTCATGTTGTGAAAAATAGATTCGCCATTATCGTCATCATATTTCACATTGCCACTGTATGTTTGCCATTGTAAAGCGAGTGGGTTGCTTTCCTTGCGGCTTACCATCGCAAAGATTGTATCGTTAACGCTGCTGCTATCTGGCGCTTGTATCTCTTGAAAGTTTTCCGTGATGCTACGAGTGATAGCCACTTTATTTGATGTTAATGGATCTGAACCTTGTTGCTGTTCAAAGATATCAAACCAGCCATCATTATCGCTGTCAGTGGTATCTGTTGTTCCATCACTTGGGTCAAGTGGATTTAAAGCATTAAAAACTTCTTGGACGTTGGTTAATCCATCACTGTCGTTATCAGCTTGCGCATCATCTTTATTTGGATTTAAACCATTCTCTATTTCAAGAAGGTTTGTCATTGTATCGTGATCCGAATCGGCATAAGCACCATCATTCGGGTTGGTCGGGTTGAAGCCGTACTTTATTTCTTGTGCGTTATTAAGACCATCGTTGTCTGTGTCGGCAAGTGCACCGTCGATAGGGTCTAATGGGTTTAATTGGTTGATGACTTCTTCATAATCGCTTAGTCCATCTGCGTCAGAATCTGGATTATGGATATCAGTACCGTGCGTAATTTCTAATTCATCAATCAAGCCATCAAGGTCAGTATCATAAGTAAGGCAGGTTGCAGATAAACTGACTTCATTTAACAGCATGCGTTGTCCGACAAAGATGATATTGTCGCTGGCGGTACTGGTAATATTTAGGCGGAGCTGTTCTTCGACAAAACTACTAATTGAGCCAATACCTGTTAAATCTTTTAATCGTAATCCATCACTCTCTTGATAAATTTCAATAGTTCGCGTACCAGAGCCTGAAGAACGCATGTAACGTATATCTAATTTGGGGTCTGTACATTGGGCATCAAGTAATTCAGTACTAAAACTTAATGTCATGTCACCAAAAATAGATTCATCCATGTCATCATCATAGAGTGGTGAACCTGAATAGCTTTGCCACTGTATTGCGAGTCTATCGCTCTGTTTACGCGAGACCATATTAAAAATCGTATCGTCAACGATGCTGGTATCCGCAGCTTGTATCTCTTGAAAATTTTCAGTAATAGTAGGGTAGATAGTGACTAGATTTGGAATATATGGATCAGAACCTTGGTTTAGTTCAAATTCGTCAGTCCAACCATCGTTGTCACTGTCTAGGTTGGGGTCAATAGGCGTATTTTGTGATGATAGTTGCGTGCTTTCGGACAGATTAATTGCTGAGTTTTGGTTAGGTGAAGTATCTTTTTCGCTGCCGCAACCGGTTAACATGAAGCTGAGAGCAATACAGGAGGTGAACTTATTTCGTATCATGAGTATTTCCTTATACTTATGTCTATTTTTCATTGGAACACATTGTCACATTAAATAATTAACATTGTATTACGATATAAAACAACCCTTTTAGGTTAGTTTTGGTCATGACGGTAAATTCACTAATATGTTTTATGGATAAATGAATTATTTGATGACTTTATGAATTTTATACAAAGTGTTTGTTATTTGGCATATTAGAGGCGTATTTGAATCAGTTATGATCTAATTAACAAAACAGTATTTACATGCCGCCTAAGTTACCCTATTATTCGTTTCATTGCTGCGGAGGGGTGGCAGAGTGGCCGAATGCACTGGTCTTGAAAACCAGCAGGGGTTAATAGCTCCTCGAGAGTTCAAATCTCTCCTCCTCCGCCATCTATTTAGAGAAGCCGGAACTTATTCATTTAAGTTCCGGCTTTTTGCTTTTAAGAATCTTCTTTTTTCAAACCCATCCCTTACATTAAACTAATACCCATAATGAGCTACCCAATATACATTGTTAAGACATCTTGTCGTGATTAACCAATGTGTAACAATTAATCAGCATCTTTTTGTTTGTTCGTCGTTCAGTAACGGTTGATCATTCCGACGCCCTAGTATTATTCAATATATTTACATAGAGGTTATCGTGAAAAAAAACGTTATTGTATTAGCATTACTCTCTAGTGCTTGCTTACCCGCTTTAGCTACTGAAAATAAAGACACGATCCAAGCTGGATTGATGTCGAGTCAATTTTATAACGAGTCCTGTTACATCGAGCCAGATGATATTAATGCTGATCTTGATACGACAGAGTGCGAAAAGTATGTTTTTATCAACCTATCGAAAGTTGAAGAACAAGTTAGAAGCACTGCTACAACTCAGTTATTGAATATTGGCGTTATGAGTCCATACGTTTTAGTGAGTAATCCGAATGTGGAATCAAAAAGAATAATCACAACATTTGATACCTATGAAGAAGGTGTCATTGTCGACCTCATTAATAGTGCGGGATCAGACTGGGTGTCTAACCCTACGCAATTATCTACTGTTGATAATATGCCAAGGGCGGAAAGTTTGAGAAGTAACGCGGGGGAGGCATTTAGTGACGCCAGTAATACATCATCAAATTATAGCTGGCGATTCAGACAAGTCGTTAAATTAAATCAAGGTTTTTATCCAACAAAGAACGATGTTGCCATCTTAAATTATGAAGTGGAAACCATCGCGTCTAAACCAACGTATTATCAAAACAGTGATAATGCGAAATATGTTCGCGTTACGTTAGTCGGCGGTAGTGGGATTAATTTTAACCCAACAGAGGGCACTGATTACAAGACGATTCGAACAAGCTCAGCCCCTCATCAGTTACTCAAATATTCGTATCGGGAATATTTAGATAAAGTCAAAATATCAACAAGCTGGAGCGATAGCAAGGCTGAATTATACGACTCATTTCCACGTAATAATGATCAAGACAGAGCGGGTTTTACTTATAATTCTAAAATCAGTTTTAGCTTAGGTGTGAGCATACCTAAAGTACCGATTAATGAAATTGGTTTTGAATCATCGAAATCAATGACGTTCCAAAATGGTAACTACTTTGATTATTACGCTAATTCAGCACGTACCGCACACAGCGTTGAATATAAAAATAAAGAGTATGGCTCTGATAATCATCGATATTACGGTTTAGTGAATAATTCGCGAGACGAATGGGATTATTTAGATGGCATAGAACCGCCTTTTAAAACGTTCCATAACCTGAATTCAACACCGTATAGTAATGGTTTTTTACCAAAATATTCGGTTACTTACTCTACTAACAAAAGTGCAAGTGGTCAGTCTGTTTTGACTGTCTTGACAGATATACGTGGCATGTCATTACAAGGTTTTGCAAAGTGGTGGATTGGCAATTTATATTGGGGTGGGGTGAATAGCCGCAAAGGTTATGGTGATGACTATATCCAGAACGCTTATACATTATCGCTTCAATTAAACGTTAACTGGGATAGCCCGATATTCGCAGGTACTGAGCCAAGTGTTATTACCTATCCATATCTATCTGACAATACTGCGCATTGCTTTACCGTTAATAGTAACCATGATGTTACCGCCGAACCTTGTGACTCATCGAATACCAATCAGTTATTTGTTTATACACCGGAAAGGAAATACGTGTATGTGAATAATAAAGCACTGTGCTTAGACAGTTCGCAAGCGAAGTTGAAGGTTGCACCATGTAAAACCTACGGCAGTAACAATCAAACATGGATGTGGTATACCGCACCATTAAGCAATAACATCTATGACAATACCTTGTTGTATACAACAACGTCATCGGGTGACTTTAAAGTGATTAAGGGTGGGGAGGTTAGTGAAGCAATGGCGATTGAAGAGGCTGATGCATTAGGCTCTGCATTCCAGAGTTGGCCGAAAGCAAAACTAAACTCGCAAAATGGTCGGTATCAATCAGCGGTGACAGTGCAATAGTGTTATGTTGTGTGTTGTTTTTATACAATCGGTTGCTTATTTAACTATTTGAAATGAATTTATAATTAATTCTGTGACCTGTGTTTACAAACAGCGGTGTTTACCCTATTATTCGCTCCATTGCTGCGGAGGGGTGGCAGAGTGGCCGAATGCACTGGTCTTGAAAACCAGCAGGGGTTAATAGCTCCTCGAGAGTTCAAATCTCTCCTCCTCCGCCATCTATTTAGAGAAGCCGGAACTTATTAATTTAAGTTCCGGCTTTTTGCTTTCTAACGCTTTATTTTTCTGAAAAGCGCCATACTAAAAGAATGTTGAAACAGGTAAGCAAAACTGTAATTCAAATTGCTCATCATCATCTAAAAAATGATTCTT
Organism: Moritella sp. 24; assembly: GCF_018219155.1. Lineage (NCBI taxonomy): Bacteria > Pseudomonadati > Pseudomonadota > Gammaproteobacteria > Alteromonadales > Moritellaceae > Moritella > Moritella sp. 24. The sequence continues at coordinate 1,413,965 of NZ_CP056123.1, forward strand.
TCGGTAATGCACATATGCAGGTGTTGATTGTAGTTTAAACCCTGATGAGGGTAGCCACTGTTCAATGATCTTACTTAAGTATGGCAATAACTCTCCGTATTTCCCCGTTAACTTGAATACAGCATGTAAGCCACCTGGTATCACCATACTGTTCACTGTGCCACGACGTAATAACGGCTTATCTATTTCTAAACAAGCGACATAGCGACATTGCTCTAAGCCAACAAAAGCAGGGTTAGAATGATGTAACCCAAATTGCTGTTGATAACTACGACCTTCGACATTTGCCCATGCGACCAATGTTTGCCAAGCAAGCCTAATTGAACGTCCATAACCCTGATGACGAACATAAGCGACATGTCTTTGTGGTAATTCAATGATTTGTACAGGAGGCAGTTCGCGGTTTTGTATACGTGAGTAAGCGGCTGCAATTTCAGGATCGCGTAAATAGGGCGGAGTGGTAGTTGCTAAATCTTTACTACGCCATTCACCCGGAGACATTGCAAAGGTGGCTTTGAAAGCGCGGCTAAAAGAAGAAACCGATGCAAACCCTGATTTAGTCGCGACGGTAACAACGGAACTACTACTATCAAACATCAATTGATTGGCTGCAAACTCTAAACGGCTACGACGAATATATTGGTGTACCGATTCCCCTACGACATGTTTAAACACACGATGGAAGTGCTGTTCAGAATAAGCTGCTATTTTTGCAAGTTGTTTAGCAGGTAGTTCAGCACTGATATCACGATGGATAAAATTAAGTACATCATTGATTCGAGATGTTTGTTGACTCGAAGACTGACTCATCGCTGTAGTTATAGGCATAGTGGACTTACAAAAAGCATAAATGGACATCTATAAGCGCATAAATGGACATGCTATGTCAAGTTTATCTCCGTAGTATTGTTGTATAGCATATTTTTATTAATCACTTTTTTATTAACTTAAACAGTCAGGTTAACTAAAAAACTAGTTATAACGTATGAACCTAGATACTTACACTACTTAAAAGAAATAACCCAGAGGGATACACTATGCAGTTAGCGCAATCATTACAAGCAATTAAACCATCTTATATAAGAGAAATTTTGAGTGTCGCTAACTCTGCAGATGTCATCTCATTAGCAGGGGGATTACCAGACGGTGATCATTTCCCATTAGCCTTAATGGAACAGAGCATTCAGCGATTGAGTTCACGCGCTGAATTGTTTCAATACGGCAGCACCGCAGGTTATGGTCCTTTATTAGACTATTTCCGTGAATGTTATCAATTACCTAAAGAGCAAGATGCGCTCGTTTGTACGGGATCTCAACAGGGGCTAGACTTAATTGCCCGTGTATTCTTAGATGCTGGCGATAAGGTGGTAATGGAAGCTCCTAGCTATTTAGGTGCTTTACAGGTATTTGGATTAGCGCAGGCGAGTATTGAAAGTATTCAGCAACGTGCAGACGGTCCTGATTTACAAGAGTTAGAGCAATGCTTTGCAAATAAAACAATCAAAATGTTTTATGCGGTGCCTGATTTTCATAATCCGACTGGCGTATGTTGGTCACTGGAAGTGCGTCAAAAAGTAGCGCAGTTATGTCAGCAGTATAATGTGGCACTTATTGAAGATGCACCTTATCGAGAACTCCGCTTTTCAGGTACTGAATTACCGTTAGTATCAAGTTTTTGTCCTGAACATTCTATTGTATTACGTTCGTATTCTAAAATTGCGACACCGGGTATTCGTCTTGGTTTAGTGTCAGGGCCTAAAGCGTGGGTATCGGCGTTAGAGCGAGTGAAACAAGGTGCTGATTTACATTCGAGTCAGCCAATGCAAGCGGTGTTATTGGATCTGTTACAGCATGATGATTTTCCGAACCACCTAAACAATCTTAGAGAGCTATATCGTAAGCGTTGTCAGTATTTAGCAAATCAGTTAATTGAGAAACTACCGAATAACTGCCAATTTGAGCAAGTTGAAGGCGGGATGTTTATTTGGCTTCAACTGCCTGATTGTGATGTTGATAGCCTTGCTAAACAAATGCTTAATGTTGGGGTTGCCGTTGTACCTAGCTCTGTTTTTTATCAATCAACAGCAGGGAAGCAATCAGCGTTTCGATTAAACTTTACTAATGCCTGTGATTCAGACTTGGCCTTAGCTGTAGAGCGCTTGGCACAAGTATTAGAAGCCGTAAAATAGTGCCTGTAATACTTTCGTATTAATTACTTTGTGATATTTTGATAAAAATTTGAACTAAAGCATTAATACTGGTGTCATCGAGTGCGATCTCGGATTACAATGTACCTACTTTTAATTAGATAGGTAATGGTTGTTCATATGTCGAAAAACGGAATTTCACTTGGTCTCGCACTCGCGTTTACATCTTTAGCGTCATCAGCCGCAAGTTATGCACCTGATGGTCGTTCTAATGCGATGGGTAATGTGGGCGTGGCGACAGCTGATTATTTAGCGGCACCATTATACAATCCAGCATTGGTTGCAGTGTTTCATGAGTCGGACGATGTAGGTATTTTATTACCTGCTATTGGCGCGAACGTAAAGGATGCTGACAGCTCATTAGAAACGATTACTGATTTGCAAGATACTGCGGATACTTTGAATCTGAATTCATCGCAAGCGGATCTAGATCAGATGAATCAATATTTAGATGATCTTGAAGGTGATAAGCCTGTTAACGTTACAGCTGGTGTTGCTTTCGCTGTTGCGATCCCAAGTAAAGTGATTTCAGTTAACATTTTTGGCCGTGGTTATGTTGAAGCTATTGCCAATACAGATGTTGCTGAGAATAAAGGTAACAGCTACGGTCAAGTTGAGCAACGATATAGAAATACGGATGTCATCATAACTGGTTTTGGTTATTCTGAATTTGGCGTTGCTTTAGCTAAACAGTATACAATTTATGGTGAATCGTTCTCATTTGGTGTGACACCAAAATATCAAATATTACAAACGTATTCAGATATTACAAATGTCGATGATTTTGATGTGGAGTTAGAAGATGCTGACGCTGAAGTAACTGCGTTTAACTTCGATTTAGGTGCTGTTTGGATGAAAAATAACTTCCGCACAGCATTAGTAGTTAAAGATGTTTTAGCACAAGAAATACAATCGACAACAACAAATATGACCTATGAACTAAATCCACAAGCGACGTTGGGTCTTGCTTATGCCGCGGAATATTTCACGTTTGGCGTTGATGTTGATTTAACAGAACAAACACGTTACGTTGAATTAGAAGATAATACCCAGTTTGCACGTGTTGGTGTTGAGTTTAACGCTTGGCACTGGGCGCAATTACGCGCGGGTTATGAGCATGATATCCAAGGTACTATGGAAGATTCTTTAACTGCGGGTATTGGCATTAGTCCATTCGGTACGCTGAACCTTGATATTGCAGGTTCTTATGGTAGTGATAACCAAGTTGGCGCATCTGCGAGTTTAAGCTTTACATTCTAAGCTAGATTGTACATTTTAATATCAATAAAAAAGGGCTGTATGACACAGCCCTTTTTTTATCTGTTATTTTTACTTATAACAACGGCTATTCATTAAGCAAAAATCTTTTCAGCCCAACGTGTTAGACCTTTCGTTACACTGCCGAAATGATCACCAATAATAATTTCACAATGTGGATAATGCTGTTGGATATATTGGAAGATAATCGGTGATTTCGCAGTACCACCTGTCACAAAAATAACATCCGGCTTAGTTTGAGCCTGCGTAATAGTTTCATCCATCAATGCTTTTATTTTAGCGAGTTGTGGCGCATTCGCTGTTTCAAGTGCTTGACGTGCTAGTTGTAAACTTAATCCATTTTCAACAAAACTAAGATCGGCAATCGCAGTGGCATCTTGTGACAGTTGTTTTTTCATTTGTTCTGCAAGGTTAACCACTTGATACGTTTGTTTCTGTTGCTGAACATTGAGTAAACGGGCAATCAATTCTTTCTGTTCTGCGTTCTTGTGTAGGTCTTTTAAGCCAATCAAGCTACGTTGACTATAAAAGTTAGTCTGACAGCCAATATCATTAATGGCAACCGCTTCCCAAAACGGGGTTACTGGCATCGGCAGACCACTTTCTAGGTGAGAGCCGAGACCAAAAAGTGGCATTAATGATTTTTGAGCGAAATGAATATCGAAGTCATTACCACCAATACGCTCACCTGAGTAACCTAAAACATGCTGAAAACGATCGCTAAGGCCGTAATTTTCAGGCCCCATTTTAAGTAATGAGCAATCCGTTGTACCACCACCGATATCGACAACAAGCACTGTTTTTTCTGCCGTTAAGCTTTGCTCATAATCAAAACCTGCTGCAAGTGGCTCATATAAAAACTCAATATCTTTGAAGCCTGCGCGTTGCGCTGCTGTCGTTAATAATGATAATGCTTGTTGATTACTTTCTTCGCCTTTAAGCCCTTGGAAGTTAACTGGCTTACCCATTACAACTTGTGTAATTTGCTTATCTAACTGTGCTTCGGCTTTATTTTTAATGTTACAAATCATTGCCGTTACAACATCTTCCATAAGACCGAGTTGTGAAGAGCTTAAACTTGTTGCGCCTAAAAATGATTTTGGTGACTTGATGTAATAGCCTTCCTCTGGATCTTCTAGGTAAGTATCCAGCGCTTCTTGGCCAAAAAATAACTGGTCTTCATAGCCATCATTTATCAAGTTACGGCCAGCTTGGATTGGACCGCGACGTAATTGTAGATAATTTGGTTTTGCTACTGAATCTGGTAAATTGCGTGCAACCCAGTTCGGGATCATATTACGATGTGAGGCATATAGCGTAGAGGCGAGATAAGAACTGTTCTGGTCAAGAGAGACAAGCTCAGGGTTAGTATTGTTAACATAGCCAACCGCGCAGTTAGAAGTACCGTAATCAAAACCGACAAACATAAATCATTCCAATAAAATCATTCCGGCCGCGCATTGTACACTGCTGTGATAAGTGAAACCAGATTGAAATGTCAGGCTGTTTATGCTCAGTTATAACTTAGGGGGCTTATCCCTGTTACTTGTTATCACTAGAAATAGCTAAAGTAGCAGGGATAAGCAGTTTGTATTAATCTAAGCCAATAATGTTACCCGTATTATCAATATCGATATTACGGTAGTTTGGTTTAATATTGAGTCCGGGCATTGTCATTACCTTGCCAACAAGTGCTGTAATAAAACCAGCACCTGCATTTAGCCTTAACTCAGTGATTGGCAGTTCAAAATTGTCAGGTACACCTTTAATGCTAGGGTCATGACTAATCGACATTGGCGTCTTTGCAATACACACGGGTAAATGAGAAAACCCAAGGGCATCGAATTGCTGCATTTGTTCAGTGGCCAGCGGTGTTAGCTTGACGCTATTTGCACCGTAACCACTCTCCGCTAGCGTGAGTAATTTACTGATAATGGGTGTATTTACATCATATAAAAACTTAAAGTGACTTGTTTGTTCTGTCGCCTGTGCAACTGTCTTTGCAAGTTTTTCTGCACCACTCGCACCATGTGCAAATGATTGACTGATTTCACAACCAAATGCAGCCGTGTTAGCGACGGCTTGTTGTAACCAATCTAACTCTTGTTGTGTATCAGTAGGGAAGTGGTTGATAGCAACGACCACTGGCACGCCATATTTGACAACATTATTGATATGCCAATTTAAGTTTGCAAATCCTGCTTGCAGTCTTTGCATATCTGGTTGGTTTATATCAGCATCACTCGCGATACCACTGTTCGCTTTAAGTGCTTTTAACGTGACAACAAGTACAGCTGCATCTGGCTGTTTACCAGATTCTCTGACTTTAATATTACAGAACTTTTCAAAGCCCATGTCAGAACCAAAACCCGCTTCAGTGACAACAAAGTCCGCTAGCTTAAGTGCGATCTTGTCAGCGATTATCGAGGAGTTACCATGGGCGATATTCGCAAATGGTCCTGCATGAATAAGGCAAGGCTGACCATTAAGAGTTTGCATTAACGTTGGCTTGATGGCTTCAACCATAATGGCCGTCATTGCACCTGCAACCCCAAGATCTTCTGCTGTAATTGGTTGTGAAGACATATCTAGCGCCAGCACTAAGCGACCAATACGTTTACGCATATCGGCTAAATCCTGACTTAACGCTAAGATAGCCATCAATTCTGATGCGGCAGTAATATCAAAACCTGAATCGTGCACTGGTCCATTTATTGGCCCTAAGCCAACGGTAATACTGCGTAGACTACGTTCATTATGATCAATGACTCGACGCCAAAGAAGCTGCGCAGGGTCAATATTGAGGGCTGCTTGCTCTGATTGACGTGTAAATTCAGCTTCACCTAATCGTGTTTCATGATACAGGCGTGCATCTAGAGCTGCAGCAGCAAGGTTATGCGCACTACTAACTGCGTGAATATCACCCGTTAAGTGTAAGTTCATTTCTTGCATTGGAATAACTTGCGCATGGCCACCACCGGCAGCGCCACCTTTTACACCAAAAACAGGTCCCATACTTGGTTGACGAATACAGGCACAGGATTTTTTGCCGATATGTGCAAGTCCTTGTGTTAAACCAATGGTGGTTACTGTTTTACCTTCACCGTGTGGTGTTGGCGTCACAGCCGTTACAATGATTAATTTACCTTCTTCTTTTGCGGTTAGGCGCTTAAGTAAGGCTAGGTCTACTTTTGCTTTCGCGTTACCGAACGATGTTAACTCAGTTGTAAGAATACCTAATTCATTGGCGATATCTGAGATAGGTTGAGGACTTGCTTGATTTGAAATTTCGATATCCGTGAGCATTATATCTTCCTAATAGGTTTATTTTATAGGTCGTGTATGAATAGATCTAAATAACCGTATTTGATTAGCGCATAATAAGGGAAATGATTGAAGATAAGAAGATGTTCGTATTGTGTTAGCGCTATTCTCTAATCTAGGTCAAAAAAGTCTGATAATTGCGTTGTCATTACAGCCAATGCCAAATTGAACAGGGTTTGCTTTAATAATATGTATCTAATAAGAATATTGCAGTAAAGGGATTTATATCATGATGAATACCGTCGAGATTAAGACTACTGATGGTTACCAGTTAGCGGCTAGCGAATTTATACCGACGAAGTGTAATGGTCGTGTGATTATTATTAATGGTGCGACAGGGGTATTGCGTAAGTACTATAAACCCTACGCTGAGTTCTTATGTGCACAAGGGTTTACACTTGTCACGTATGATTTTAGGGGCATTGGCGATAGCAAGAAAGCGAGTGATAATGCAAAACCTGCGAGTATGGTACATTGGGGTCAACTGGATATGGACGCGGTATTAACGTGGGCTAAAGCACAATATCCGACCTTAAAGATGTCAGGTGTTGGCCATTCTATTGGTGGTCAATTACTTGGTATGACGCCCGATAATAATCGCTATGAGTCTTTTTTAAATATCGCTGCACAACAAATCCATTGGAAAAATTGGGTTCTGAAAGATCAGCCGTTATCTGTTGTGTTCTTTTTCTGTGTTCTACCTTTGTTTTATGGTTTGAACAAAGGATTACCTAAGTGGGTATTAGGGTCAGAGTATTTACCAAAGAATGTGATCAGAGATTGGAGTCGCTTTGGTCGTAAACCATTCTATACTGATGAACAGGGTAACGAGTTACATGACGGTTACCATCAATATACGGGGAATATGCGGTTTTATGCGATGGCTGATGATAATCGATTTTCACCTCCGAGTTGTGTTAAAGCACTGCAACGTCATTTCAAAAATGCCCCATCAGATATGGTTGTCGTTGAACCGAAACAAGTTGGTATGAAGTCTATTGATCATTTTGGTTTTTTCAAACGTTCAATGGCTGAGTCAGTATGGCAAGAAACATCGGATTGGTTATTGTCTTCTTCATAATAGGGAAGAGACATTATTTTTAATCAAACAAAAAGTAATTTTAAATAGAAAGCCTTTACAAGTGTTGTTTGCATGCTAACCTTGCCAAAAATACCGCTCTATCATTATAAAGTAAGGTCTAGGCTTGGCACAATCCAATATAAAATTTCATTTTCTTGTGATGCTTGCAACTACGTTAGTTGCGGGCTCATTCTTGGCTTCATCGCATCTTGCAGGGCTTGTTAATCCAATTTCTCTTACGTTATTGCGATTTACTGGTGCGGTCTGTCTATTGCTGCCTTTTATTTTGGTGACGAAGAAATGGCGAAATAAGGTATTACGAACATTGCCTCGTTCGATGGTGATTAGTTTATTTTATTCAGTATTTTTTATTTTTCAGTTTGAATCATTAAAAATAACCACGGCCTTAAATACAGGCACGCTATATACACTGGTTCCTTTTATTACCGCTTTATTATGTGTTGTTGTATTTAAAGATAAAATTAAAATGCAGCAATTGATGATTTACTTACTGGGTGCGTTAGGCACTTGCTGGGTTATCTTTAATGGTGATTTATCGCAATTATTGAGTTTTTCACTTAACAATGGTGATCTATTATTCATTGCTGGCAGTGTCTCTATGTGCTGTTACTCCATTTCGATGAAACGTTTATACCGTGGTGATGAATTAATCGTGATGGTGTTTAGTACGTTACTCGGTGGCTGTATTTGGATGGGACTTGCGTTATTGCTATCTGGATTACCGCTAGAGTGGCACTTGATTAAAGGTGAATCTGTATTTTATATGGCGTATCTTGTTATAGGTGCTACATTGATGACTGTATATCTGTATCAAAAAACGACAGTTGCATTAGGGCCTACACGTGTGATGGCATATATTTACATGAACCCTGCTGTTGTTGCTTTGTTATCGCTTTTGGTGAATGGACAAACTATTAGTATGCAAGTGATTCCCGGTATTCTATTGTCATCAATGGCGACGCTATTGTTACAACGTCAGGCGAGCGCGAACAAAACCTAGATTGTGCATTCAAATATTTAGCGTTAAAACAGAACTAGAATCTTAATTTGTTGCTAACGCTAAATAGAAAGGGTGCCGTATGTTTAACACGCGCAGAAAATCAAAAAAGTTGGAAGTTAAAGCATCCCACTCAGAACGCGCAAATGATATACGCGGTATAAATCAACTCACTGTAGACGCAGTTACGGGTTTAACTGATATCGTTGAAGCGCTTCATTATACTATTTTACACTTAGGGCTTAATAAGCAAGAAGTAAAACCAAGAACCAAAGGAGTGACTGGTTTTGTTTATCGTAATATTCGAAGTATGACCGCATTCGTCGGTGATAAAGTCGATTTTTCGTTAAGCCAATTAAGCAGTGCATTTGGGCAACATGAATCATCACTAAAACGCGAAGTAGCGATCTCTATGCTTAATGGTGTACTAGGTGATTACTTGCTTGAACGCGAAAATCCGCTTGCTGTTATCATGCAATTACGTCGAGATGGTAAACCGTTATCTGATGTTGCATTACGTCATTTGATTGAACAGTCAGACGGTAAAATTTTATTAATGGTGCATGGCCTATGTATGAACGATTTACAATGGCAGGTAGATGAACATGATCACGGTGTTGAATTAGCACGTGATCTTGGTTATGAACCAATCTATTTACATTATAATACCGGTCGCCATATTTCTGAAAACGGACGCGATTTTGCGGCATTATTAGAATACTTAGTGACGCTATCACCTCAACCTCTATCATTGTCGATACTTGCCCACAGCATGGGTGGTTTAGTCTCTCGTAGTGCTTTCCATTATGGTGCTGAAGCAGGACATTCTTGGTTAGACAGAGTAAATAAGATGGTATTTTTAGGTACCCCACATCATGGTGCGGCACTTGAAAAAGGGGGGAACTTGATTGATGTATTACTTGGTTCAAACCCTTATAGTTTACCGTTTGCTAAGTTAGGACAAATACGCAGTGCGGGTATTACTGATTTGCGTTATGGCTCGATCATTGACGAAGATTGGCAAGGCAAAGATCGCTTCCGCTATGAAATCGACAACCGCGGCACATTAGCGTTACCAAACGGTGTACATTGTTATACAGTTGCAGCGGTTAAAAGCAAAGAATCGACGGTCGTTGGTGATGGCTTAATTGGTGATGGTTTAGTGAATGTAGACAGTGCATTAGGCCGTCATAACGATGATTTATTGCATCTTGAATTTCCAGAACAGCATCAGTGGATTGGACGTGATATGAACCACATGGATTTATTATACCATCCTGATGTCTATCGAAAAATAAAACAATGGTTACTGGATTCTTAGACGTAACGTCGTGATGTTTTGGTGTCATTCTGCTTTGTGATTATTACGGCAGAGTGATGCAATTAGTATCGAAGAGTAACTTGCCTATTATTACCTCTCGGTTATCTGCTATACTGCGCGCCATAAACTTATATTGTGAGTCATAATGACATCACGCTAGCCTTATTAGGACCAATTAATGACCAATAATGATATTTTACGTCGTATTCGCTACACTTTTAACTTCAGTGACGACAAGATGATTGCCTTGTTTAAACACGCTGAAGCAAATGTTACACGTGGCGAAATCAGCGATTGGTTAAAAAAAGATGATGATCCAGCATATGTGCGTTGTAATGATACGCAGATGGCTACTTTTTTAAATGGTCTAATTAATGCAAATCGCGGTAAAAAAGAAGGTCCACAACCTGAACCTGAGCACGCGATCAATAACAACATCATTTTACGTAAGTTAAAAATTGCGTTAGACCTTAAGAATGAAGATGTTCTTGAACTACTAGAAATTGCTGGATTCCGTCTAGGCAAACACGAGCTAAGTGCATTTTTCCGTAAGCCTGATCACAAACATTTCCGTGAATGTAAAGATCAAGTGTTACGTAACTTCCTTGCTGGTTTACAAATTAAGCATCGACCTGAAGAAAAGTAGTAAGATAATGAATAGAAAGAAAAAAGTTGTTACAACATTAAAGAAAAAAGCTAAAAAAGCGAATGCTAAATTAGCGCCAAATTCTAATAAGCCACGTTACATTTCTAAAGCTGAACGTGAAAAAATGGCATTAGAAGCAGAGGCTACACAGTCAGAAGAGAAGATTCAGGAAGAATCAAGTGCTGAACAACAGCAAGCGACTGCAGAATAAGTTTTAGCTTAAATGTTAGAATGATAAATATAAAAAAGGTATAGCGTTGCTATACCTTTTTTGTTTCTGCTATGAGGTAAATATAGAAAATTGGTTTCGTCCACTTTCTTTACTTTTATATAGTGCACAGTCGGCATTCTTAGTCCAAGTATCAACACAGCCGGTTGACGCAGTAAACTCTGCCATACCAATCGATATAGTGACTTTAATGGTGTTACCATCATCTATTATCGATGTTTCCTCAATCGCTTTACGTAGACGCTCCGCTAATATCACAGAGTTGCTTGCTGAAGTATTCGTTAAACAGATCGCAAACTCTTCACCACCGTACCGTGCTGAAAAATCAGTTTCTCTGACGTTATCTCTCATTACTTTAGATACTGCCGCAATCACTTTATCACCAGCGACATGACCATAGGTATCATTCACATTTTTAAAATGGTCAATATCGAGCATCATCAATGTTGAAGTCTGATCATAACGTTTCACACGTTTAAATTCATGACCAATAAGATCATTCCAACGATGACGGTTATTCAGTTGTGTTAGGGCATCTGTCTGGCTTAGACGAGCCAGTTTTTCATTTGCTTTATCAAGTTGTAAACGGTTAATCGCAATATCGGTTACATCATAAATGATCAGGCTGACGTGTGTGACTTCACCTGTCAGCGATGCCAGCGGTATAATGGTCATGTTTTGAAACATAAATTCAGAAATACCTGTTACGGGACGATAATTATTAAAGCGAAAAATATACGGCCGCTGTTCCCAACTGGTAAACGCATTATTCTTTAATAAAAATACGGACTCAATTTTACTGCGTAACCATGCTTCAGGTAACTCTGGAAAATGCGTAAACAGGTTTGAGTCTTGTATAGACCTTGGACTCAACCCACTATGATTACTCATAAAGCCATTCCAAAGTTGAACTTGGAAGTTTCTGTCTAGGACCACGAGACCAGCATCAATGGTTTGCACCATATCCATGATCCAGTGAAACTCATTCAATGAATGTTGATTATCCATGTTAACAATTCCTTGTAACTGTATTGTTATTTGTATTTAAATAAATCATCAAAAGACAACCAGTTAATCGATGAGGTAAGAAAGACTGTTAAGTAAACTTGGTAACGATTTTTCAGTAAAGAGTAATAGTAGATCGCACTGCACATTGTGGTGTTCGATTTGATAATTGATCTCAATAGCAACCGTTTTTTGTTTACGGAAGTTATTCGCATTAATCATCTCTTGTACTGTGCTGTGTTGGCCAAGAACAGAAGGGTGACCCTGACTAAAGCTCACATTCAGTTGTTGGCTAAAGCCTTGTAAAAATGCACCGATAAGGATATTGGCAGTATCCATGAGAATCTCTTTCTCTTGGAAGTTTGAGTTCTGATCTTCAATACCCATGAGCTTAGCCATGTCATCAAAACTTGAGTCATGGAATAACAATAGTGCTTCACCTGAAATACCAGAACAAATAAAGCCTTGGCACACAGTGGAAATAGATGCTTGCTCGGATGCGGCCGATAATGCCATCGTTAGTTCGCTGGCTTCAAAGACATTGACGTTTGGTACTGGTAATAATACAAACACATCAAGTAAACGTGCGAGCAAGTCTGCTGCTTGGCCCATCGCGACATTGGCGACTTCCTGTAGCGCATCACGAAACTCAGGTGGTAGTTCGAGTTCGTTGCCTAATGTTGGTAGCGTATCCGGAATTGATTTTATTAACTCTTGCTCTCTTTTTTCAGCGGCTTGCTGAGAAATGAATAGCGCTTCAGCCTGTGCAAACTCGTCTTTTTCGACAATACCATAATTAATTAGAATGGTTTCAATTTGCTGAGAGGTAACAGGCTTTTTGATAAATGCAAGTGCACCTAGTGCTGTAACGCGTTGCAGGGCTTCAGCTTGAATATCTCCTGAAACGACAATCACAAGGGCATTTAATTGTTCTTTTTGAATTGCTTCTAAAACTTGATAACCATCCATTACAGGCATATTAAGATCGAGAAACACAATGCTACCTTTACCCGCTTTGATTACATCAAGACCTTCTGCGCCATTAGATGCAAAACTAACGTCCACATCCCAATAGGGTGGAAGTGTTTTGGCCATTTGTTTACGGGCTAGGTTTGAGTCATCACAGATTAGTACGGAAACTGACATGAATATCCTTTTTCATCTTCAGTGAAATAGCAAAGAATTGGATCGCAATAATAACTAAAAAATGAGGGAAGTAAAAGAATTAGAAAGGATAAAGCGAAAATAATGGGGGATAAACATATCGATTTATTCATTAAGGGCAGTGAATAACACCACCCATAAATATCTTTATTGTGGTTTAACTACCATAACGTTTATTGAAGCCGAACTTACGACTTTTGCTGCAACGGAACCGATAACGGCAAGTTCCAATTTAGCGCGTTTGTGACTTGGCATGACAATTAAATCAGCATTGTATTTATTAGCGGCTTTAATAATCTCTTTTGACGGCTTTCCTTCCATCATATGTATCTGTGTCGCGATACCATCATCAATGTGTTTTTCGGCGAAGTCTTTTAATGATGCATGTGCTGATTTACGGATCTCTTGTAAAACAGAGGTAGGGAAGTGCGCTGATACCATAGGTAGTTGAGAAGTTGGCAATACATTCAATAAATGAATAGTAGCACCAGACATTTTTGCTAGTGCACAGGCATGCTCAGCAGCAATATGGCTAAAGCCTTCTTCGTTTAAATCAACAGGTAGTAAGATAATTTTATACATAATGAATTACTTATTTAAAGTGGTTTGGGTATATATGCGATGCACCTAAGTACACCGCATATATGCTTCGTTACCTATGAAGATTACTTATTGTTAGCAATACGGCGACGCTGACCAAGTGCAATACCGGCAAGCAGTAGTAATGCTGGAATGAATAGGAACTCTTTCGCTGGGCGGTCTAGTGGACGTTCGACCATCAGGATACCCCAGTCAAAATCAATACCTGACTTTTCAGCAGGAGAATCAAATCCAACCATATCAACAATCGTTTTATCACCTTCAGTACGTAACTCTAAACCAGTACTTAATAATCGTTCTGCACCTGTGATCGCATCTTCAGCAAAAGGTAGCTGTACAATCTTAGTTTGGAACGCACCATCGAGAGTTTCACCTTCGACACGTAATCGAACATCTGTGCCAACAGGTAAGTCTGCAAGTATTTGCTCAATGTGTTGTGGGCTTACTTCTTCAATTGGTGGGTATACCATGTCCCACCAAAAGCCTGGGCGGAATAGGGTAAACGTGATTAATAATAATCCGATCGTTTCATACCATTTTGATTTCGTTAACCAGTAACCTTGGGTTGCAGCCGAGAAGACTAACATCGCGGTTGTCGCCGAGAATATTGTCAGTAACAGGTGACCAACCGAGTCCACACCAATCAATAATAATTGCGTATTAAAGATGAACATGAAAGGTAAGATCGCGGTACGAATATCGTACATGAAACCTTGGATACCTGTTTTAATTGGATCTGCTTTTGCAATGGCGGCTGCAGCGAAAGCGGCAAGACCAACTGGCGGAGTATCATCGGCCAGAATACCAAAGTAGAATACAAATAAATGCACAGCGATTAAGGGTACGATTAAGCCATTTTGAGCACCTAATTCAACAATAACAGGTGCCATTAGCGTAGATACAACGATGTAGTTTGCTGTTGTCGGTAAACCCATACCTAAGATCAAACTAATAAGCGCAGTAAAGCCCAGCATCAGCATGATGTTACCGCCAGAGATATACTCAACAAACTCAGTCATTACTAGACCGATACCTGTCAGCGTCACTGTACCAACAACAATACCTGCAGCAGCTGTCGCGACACCGATACCGATCATGTTACGAGAACCAGTTACCATACCGTCAAACAATTCAACAAAACCAGTTTTAATAGCGCGTGATATTGGTTGGCTTTGTTTGAAGTAAGCTTGTAATGGACGTTGCGTGATCACAATGAAGATCATGAATACGGTTGCCCAGAATGCTGATAGACCAGGAGAGAAACGTTCAACTGTTAAACACCATACTAATACAACAATTGGTAGTAAGAAGTATAAACCTGCTTTTGCTGTTGGACCCGGAGCTGGCAACTCAAGTAGCTCGCTGTCTGGATCATCAATTTCAAGTTCAGGGAATTTTGTTGAGTATCTCACTAAGGCGATGTAAATCGCGACAGTCGCAATACCGACAATCCAAGTAGCTGAATCACCAAAGACATCTTTCGTCCAGCCAATACCATAATAAACAGCAAAACTAAGTACGATGATGAGCACCACTACAGACATAAACGAGAATAAGCTCTGCGCTAGCGTCGGCTTGTGACGACGTGGTAAACCTTCCATACCCGCTTTACATGCTTCTAAATGCACGATGTAGATCAATGCTACGTAAGAAATAAGCGCAGGTAAAATGGCCGCTTTAATTACTTCGATATAAGGAATACCAACATATTCAACCATCAAGAATGCAGCTGCACCCATAATTGGTGGCGTTAGCTGACCATTGGTTGATGCCGCAACTTCGACTGCACCCGCTTTCGTTGCTGGGAAGCCAACACGCTTCATCAATGGAATGGTAAATGTACCTGTTGTTACAACGTTTGCAATTGAAGAACCTGATACTAAACCACTTAAACCGGATGCAACCACGGCTGCTTTTGCAGGGCCGCCACGCATGTGGCCAAGTAGTGAGAATGCAACTTTAATGAAATAGTTACCAGCGCCCGCTTTATCAAGCAGTGAACCGAATAGTACAAATAAGAATACGAATGACGTTGATACACCAACTGCCACACCAAATACACCTTCGGTTGTTAACCATTGGTGAGACATCGTTTTGTTTAAACTTGCACCTTTATGGGCAATGATGTCGGGCATGTATGGGCCGGCAAAGGTATAAGTTAAAAATACCGCTGCCACAATCATCAGTGGTGGACCTAATGAACGGCGGGTTGCTTCAAGCAGTAATAACATACCAGTTGTTGCAACGGCAGTATCAAAGATAGTTGGTGCGCCAGCACGATCTGCCAATTCATTATAAAATAAGAAAAGATAGCCAGCACAGAACGCGCCTGCTAATGCAAATACCCAATCGGCCAAGGGTACATGGTCACGCGGTGACGATTTCATTGCAGGGTATGCAGTGAATGCTAAGAAAATAGCAAAGGCTAAGTGAACTGAGCGAGCTTCAGTATCGTTAATAATACCAAAATTTAAAATGAACGGCAGAGGAGAGGCATACCATAATTGAAATAATGCCCAAATAAATGGCACTATTAACAATATCTTTTTAGCAATACCTTTAGGATCGCGCGCACCAGTATCTGATTGTGCAAGCATTTCCTGCAGTTCAGCATCCATGCTAGTGGTTTGATTTTCTGTTTTAGACATTTGTCCTCCATCATTCTGCGATATTTTTATCACAAGAAGTGGCTCGGTTATTCGTTAGTAGAATAATTAATAATTACAGAACTCTTAATATAAGAAAGGCTGTACTGCTTATTAGCTTAACTAGTCCGTAGTGTAAGAATAGTCAGTAACTGAGTAAGAGTTGTAAAAATTAAATTATGATTATAAAGCTGGGTGCAATAATCTGCGATAAATAATAAAGGGGACGCTGTCCCCTTTATTATTTTAGTTAAGGCCGTTTTATTTTAGACCAACTTCTTTGTAGTATTTAGCTGCGCCAGGGTGAACTGGTGCGCTAAGTGCTGCTGTCGCCATGTCTTCTTTTGTTAGCGATGCAAATGATGGGTGTAGACGTTTGAACGTATTGAAGTTTTCGAATACAGATTTAGTTACTTCATATACGATTTCGTTAGACATAGATTTTGGTGTAACGATTGTTGCACGTGCACCAAATGTTACTGTGTCTTTCGGCGTACCAGTGTAAGTGCCACCAGGGATAACAACTTGGCTGTAGTACGGGTTTTCTTCAATTAGTTTTTCAACAGTTGAATCGTTTACCGTTACAAGTACAGCGTCACACGTTGTTGTTGCTTCTTTGATTGAACCATTTGGGAAACCAGCGAAGAATACGAATGCGTCGATTTTGTTATCACAAAGTGCTTGAGATTGTTCGTTAGCTTTAAGTTCTGATGTTAGTGAGAACGCGCTGTTATCCCAGTTGTAAGCTTTCATTACAACGTCCATTGTGCTGCGTTGGCCTGAACCTGGGTTACCTACGTTTACACGTTTACCTTTAAGATCTTTAAAGTCTTTAATGCCTGAATCTTTACGAGCAACAATTGTTAGTGCTTCAGCGTGAAGTGAGAATACTGCGCGTAGGTCAGTGTAAGCACCTTGATTTTTGTATTGGTTTAAACCTTTGTAAGCATAAAACTGTTGATCAGATTGTGCTACACCGAAATCAAGTTCACCAGCACGCATTGTGTTGATGTTATAAGCTGAACCACCAGTACTTTCTACTGAACAGCGGATGTTGTGCTCTTTACGGTTGCGGTTTACAAATTTACAAATTGCACCACCGGCAGGATAGTAAACACCTGTAACACCACCAGTACCGATTGTAATAAAGTCACTTGCTTTTGCTGTTGCGATACTTGGTGCCGCCGCAGCTACTGTTAAACTTGCTACAGCAAGTGATTTTGCAATTGTTTTTGTAATAGACATGTTGTGTTCCTTTTTATAAGTCATTAGTCGCTTGTTTTACTTCAGGGCATTCTATGGCCATGAAATTGAATCCGTAAATTCAAGTGGGTGTATTTAATCAGCTAAAATAAATAATGCAATACTTATGATACAGCAAAATAACCCAATTTTATCTGTTTAGACCATACTTTGTGACACCAGGTTAACAAAAAACAAACATTCTATAGTTTTAAGAGAATTTAAGCTAAATTCTAGTACAGACTGGGCTCTTAGATAGATTTTTTTTTATAAAAATACATATTTGTAAATTCGAAAGACTCGTTTTTTGAGGGATATGATATTTTGTTAAATGTTCATAACATAATTTAATTATTTAAATTCATGCTTAAAAACGTGATACTCGTCACTGAAGTGATTGGGTGTTTTGTGTTCATTTATAAAAATATTCTCATATAAAAATGCATTTCACCCTCACTAAAAGTCGAAAAATTGCTTAAATGCGTGCATTTTATAACGTGAAACAATAGGGCTTTCGAGTTTAAAACTAATGTTGGAGCCTTGCTGACGTTGTGATAATTTGCTGCAATCGAGCGCTGAAATCACACCTGCTTTCGGGTAACCTCCGATCGTTTGCCTGTCCTGAAGTAAGATAATAGGCTGTCCATCTGCTGGCAATTGTACGCTACCCAAAGCAATACCTTCAGAGGTTAAGGACGTAGGTAAATTGGTAATTCTGTCACCGGTTAATCGATAACCCATGCGATTTGCTTGGGTACTTATTTGATATGTATTGGTGAGTAGTTGCTGTTGCTGCTCTGATGTGAGCATCTGCCATTGGTAGCAAGGCATTAAGGCTAAGGTTAATGGCGCTGAGTAATTTGGAATATAATGTCGTGGAACCCGAATACATGTTGGTGATTCTGCTGTAGGGTCATTGGTGCATCTCGTCGTGATAGGTAAGTACTGGCCTACATATAAGGGAGTGCTTGTAGCTTCACTAAGCTTATCTCGGACAACGGTACTACGGCTATTGAGGTGTTTCTCTGTTTGAAAGCCACCTAAAACAGCTAAATATCCACATTTACCTGTTTTAGCCCCGTTATACTGAATTATATCGCCTTTCTTCACATGATGTGTTTGCCAATTAAAAGCAGGTTTATCATTAATATTCACGCCAAATTCGGCACCACAAATAGCAATACTGGTATCTGCTAATACCTGTAATGTCATTAATCCATAATGTATTTCAATACTTGCCATGTTACTGCTATTACCAAGTAACTTATTTGCCCATAAATAAGCCTGAAGATCTGCTGGACCACCGGGTGTGATACCTAAATGTTGATAGCCAAAACGGCCAAGATCTTGAATTAAACTGTGAATTCCCGGTTTGATAACGTCAAATGCTGGAGTCGTGGTCATTACGCATTAGCCTCTAGGTTGTAATCATTAAAGTCATCAAGCGAGATAGGTTGAAACTTAACTTGGCAACCAACCGATAAAGTATCAAGTAGAGCGGGGCTCTGACCTATTATTTGCCAACCACCTGGGCTAGTTTTAGGATAAATAGCAGTTTGATTATCAGCAATACCAACACTACCTGCAGGAACTTGTGCCCTTGGGCTACTATGTCGAGGTATTTGTATCCGTTTATCGACATCGCCTAAATAAGCAAAATTGGGCATAAAGCCAATGGCGTAACAACTATATATAGTAGAAGAATGAATTTGGATAATTTCATCGATACTCATTGCTGCATGTTGGGATAAAGATTCAAGATCAGGTGCCAGACTTTCATGATAGCAAACCGGAATGTTGCGCAAACGGGATGCCATTGAATGAGCATGGTTATATTTTGTCGATAAGGGGGACGAAGGCGGGCTCATGACGTTTTGTGCTGACTGTTTTAATTGTTGCTTAACATGAGCGTCAATTATCTTTGCTATCTGACAGGCGTCAATGTTAAGTATATTAAACGTCACCAGTAATGTTTGATATGAAGGAATAATATCAATGATTACGGCGCTTAAATCCGCGGCGTTTTTAAGTCGCAGGTTTAAAGCGTAAATAATAGGTAATAGCTGAGTGTTATCAGCACCTGTAAAGCGAATCAGAATGGCATCATAGCCAATGATATCGAGCTGATATTGCATACTTCACCTCTTATTTTTTGACAGTGCAGACTTTATTTTTTCGATGGCTTTAATAGAATGTGGATTATCACCATGAACACACAGTGTGTCTGCATTTAACGTGATGACGTTACCGTTATTACTTGTAACACTACCTTGTTGCGCAAGTTGTAGCGCTTGGCTAATAATGTGAGCGTGATCGGTGAATACTGCGCCTGACTGCTGTCTATCTTGTAATAAACCGTCATCGGTATAGCAGCGGTCTGCAAAGGCTTCAAAAAGTAGAGGGACATTAAACTGTGCAGCGAGTAATTCGTTACGGCTATTATCTGCTTGGGCCATTAACATAAGGGGTAACCCTGTATCAAAAGCAGCAATCCCTTTTAGAATGGCAACCAGTATATCTTCATTTTTCATCATATCGTTATAGAGCGCACCGTGAGGTTTGACATAACTGAGAGGTATATGTTGTTGGCGACAAAACGCGGCGAGCGCACCTATTTGATAAAGAATAAGTGCTTCGATTTCGCTGGGAGTACACTTTATAGAACGGCGACCAAAACCAACTAGATCTGGATATCCGGGGTGTGCACCGACTTCGACGTTATATTGTTTTGCGAGAGCGACAGTGTGCTGCATAATAAGTGGATCGGAAGCATGAAAACCACAAGCTATGTTGGCCATATCAACGTATGGCATGACAGATTCATCCATACCAAGTCGCCACTGGCCAAAGCTTTCGCCCATATCACAATTCAATTTCACTGGTTAATATCCTTATTAACAAAGGGAACTTATAACTAAGTAATGATTAGTTATTGCAGTAAATATTTATGATAGCAAGCGTTTTATATGATCGCGTTATTTTATGATGAAGATAGATAAGGTCGTAGAATAAAAGTGGGGATAACGAGGAGTGAGTAGGATAAAAGGCCCCAAATAAGAAATTATTATTTGGGGCCTGAGAAATCAAGTCAATAGATTATCTGTTTGGTTGTGCTTTGAATGTCTTACCTGTTTCAGCTACGCTGTCGTTACCCATTAAATAAAGGTAAAGCGGCATAATATCTTCAGCTGTTACAAGTGTTTCAGCGTTTTCACCAGGGAATGCTTTTGCACGCATACCAGTACGTGTTGCACCAGGGTTAATACAGTTAGCGCGCACGTTAGTATTTTCGAATTCATCAGCAAGTGTTTGCATCATGCCTTCTGTTGCAAATTTAGAAATTGCATATTCAGCCCAATAAGCGCGGCCTTTTACACCAACACTTGATGATGTGAAAATAATAGAGGCTTTATCTGCTTTTTTAAGTACAGGTAAAAGTGCACTTGTCATAAATAATTGTGCTTTAACATTTACTTGCATTACTTCGTCATAACTTTTTTCATCGATTTGATGAAATGGACCTAACACACCTAATTGTCCTGCATTGTTCAATAAACCATCTAGTTTACCGAATTGCGCGTCGATGGTATCTGCCATGTCTTTATAATTTTCAACGGTGGCCCCTTTCATATCAAGCGGAATAATCGCAGGCGTAGGCGCGCCAAGTGCTTCAATTTCGTCATAAACAGCTTCAAGTTTAGCCACTGTTTTACCGAGTAAAATCACGGTAGCGCCATGTGCTGCATAGGTTAAAGCAGCTTGACGACCAATACCGTCACCCGCACCTGTAACTAAAATTGTTTTATTTTCTAATAAAGTTTTTTCTGCTTGATAATCCATTTTTGGGTTCCATATCGACATATCTCGCAATATTGTAACCTGCAAAGCTTGTAGATGCGATGCTGTAAATGCTATAAAGAGCAAAAATAGATATAACCGACCGAGGATTAGAATTTGGAATTTTTAAATGAATACGGTATTTTTTTAGCGAAAACGCTAACATTCGTTTTGGCATTATTATTTGTAGTGGTCAGTATTATCAGTCTTACGTCTAAGCAAAAGAAGAGTAATGGACGTTTAGAGATCACCAATTTATCGGAGCAATTTAAAGACGTTGAAGATGAACTTCAGTTACATCTTGTGTCTGAAGATGAAGCTAAAATTTTAGAAAAAGAGCAGCACAAAGCAGAAAAGAAAAAACATAAAGAAGAATTAAAAGCATTTAAAAAGGCCCATAAAGATAAAGCCAATGATGCAGATGCAGCGAAAGAAGAAGTTGAGCCACGTTTGTTTGTGCTTGATTTTACCGCTGGTATTGATGCGAAAGAAGTTGCATCACTGCGTGAAGAGATCACAGCTATCTTGTTTGTTGCTAACGAGCATGATGAAGTATTGGTGCGTTTAGAAAGTGGCGGCGGTGTTGTACATGGTTACGGGCTGGCTAGTTCTCAGCTAGAACGTTTAAAACAAGCTAATATTAAGCTAACAATCGCGGTCGATAAAGTGGCTGCGAGTGGTGGTTATATGATGGCGTGTATTGCGGACCACATAATTGCGGCTCCATTTGCTATCGTCGGTTCTATCGGTGTTGTTGCGCAGATCCCGAACTTCAACCGCCTATTGAAAAAGAACAATATTGACGTTGAACAACTGACTGCGGGTGAATTTAAGCGTACGTTAACGATGTTTGGTGAAAATGACGAAGCAGGGCGTGAAAAGTTCCAGCAAGAACTTGAAGAGACTCACGTATTATTTAAAGATTTTGTGAGTGCTCACCGACCTGATATGGATATCGAAAAAATAGCGACTGGTGAACATTGGTTTGGTACACATGCACACGAACGTGGGCTAGTTGATACATTGCAAACGAGTGATGACTATTTATTAAAAGCGAATAAGTCGAAAACAATATACACCGTTAAATATGTAGTGCGTAAAAAACTAGCTGAAAAGTTAGCGCAAGCGGCATCAATGGCAATTTCGACAAGCTTAAATAAGTTTTTACAGCAAAGTAAGTACCCGCAACTTTAGTTTATAAGTTACGAATGTTGTAAATAATACATTGAAATATAAACTACATATTTTGATAGTGTGTAGTTTATTTGTTTGATAACTATCTTTTTTGTGAACTTTTATTTTGTATAATTATTGATACGCTTGCGTGATATTTTTGTATGAAATCTAGACATAAAAAAAATAATTAAAAAATTATTGACTACTATAAGTATATTCAATGTATATATATAAATAGAGTACAAATTTAAGATGATGCTTTTTGACTATCCTTAAGCGATAAATTATCAATTGTGTTCATCAATTTCATATTATTCATAAATTAAAAGAATCCGTCTGTATGGGAAGATCTCTGGTAATTGTGGAATCGCCAGCAAAAGCGAAGACCATTAATAAATATCTCGGTAAAGACTACATTGTTAAATCAAGTGTGGGTCACGTACGTGATTTACCGACAAGTGGTGGTGCAGCCAAAAAACGAGCCGGTGCTCCGACACTTGCTCAACAAACTAAAGGCATGACGCCAGAAGCTAAAGCTGCATTTAAACAAAAACGTGATAAAAAAGCGCTATATTCTCGTATGGGAATAGACCCAGAAAATGACTGGGCAGCAACCTATCAGATTTTACCTGGTAAAGAAAAAGTCGTTGCTGAGCTACAACAACTTGCTGAAAAAGCAGATATTGTTTATCTCGCAACCGATTTAGACCGCGAGGGGGAAGCTATTGCATGGCACCTGCGGGAAATTATTGGTGGTGATGATTCACGTTTCCAGCGCGTTACGTTTAACGAAATTACAAAAACAGCGATCCAAGAAGCATTTAAACAGCCATCTGAACTGAACATTGCTTGTGTAAATGCACAGCAAGCACGTCGTTTTCTCGATCGTGTTGTTGGTTATATGGTGTCGCCATTGCTTTGGCAAAAAATCGCACGTGGTTTATCTGCTGGACGTGTTCAGTCGGTAGCAGTGCGTTTGATTGTAGACAAAGAAAAAGATATTAAAGCTTTCATTCCTGAAGAATTCTGGGATGTCCATACAGATTTAGTGACTTCATTGGGTGAACCATTACGTGTTGAAACGGTTAAATATGCCGGTGAAGCATTTAAACCCGTTAATGAAGCGCAAGCGACGAAAGCGGTTACTGACTTACAAAACGCAAGTTACTCGTTATTAAAACGTGATGACAGAGCGACAAGCAGTAAACCTAAAGCACCCTTTATTACGTCTACATTACAGCAGGCCGCAAGTACGCGTCACAGTTATGGTGTTAAACGTACGATGGGACTTGCTCAGCGTTTATATGAAGGTGGTTACATTACCTATATGCGTACTGACTCAACAAACTTGAGTAAAGACGCAGTAGAAAGTGCACGTGGCTTCATTGAAAAAAAATACGGTAAAGATTACTTACCAGAAGAACCAAATTTATATGGTTCTAAAAAAGGCGCGCAAGAAGCCCATGAAGCGATCCGACCTTCTGATGTCAATGTTATGTCTGGTGACTTACAAGGCATGGATGATGACGCGAAGAAATTATATGAATTAATTTGGCGTCAGTTTGTTGCTTGTCAAATGGTGCCTGCACAATACGATTCAACGAAATTGACGATTGCTGCTGGCGAGTATCAGCTTACCGCGAAGGGACGTACTATGCGTTTCCCTGGTTGGACTAAAGCGTTACCACCAATGAGCAAGAAGTCTGAAGACGAAAGTAATTTACCTGTGCTTGAAGTGGGTGAAGCGCTTGACCTGATTACTGTTGATCCACTACAACACTTCACTAAGCCGCCTGCGCGTTTTAATGAAGCGTCGTTAGTAAAAGAATTAGAGAAACGTGGCATCGGTCGTCCATCGACGTATGCTTCTATTATCTCGACAATTCAAGATCGTGGTTATGTGAAAGTAGAAAACCGTCGTTTCTTTGCTGAAAAAATGGGTGAGATTGTTACTGAACGTCTTACCGAAAGTTTTGAAGAGCTAATGAACTTCGATTTCACTGCGAGCATGGAGTCTCAATTAGATGGCGTTGCTGAAGGCAAGCTGAACTGGATTGATGTACTTAACGAATTCTTCGGTGACTTTAAGAAGCAGTTGGTAACGGCTGGTGCTGAAGTAGCTGAAGGCGGTATGCGCTCGAACGAAATGGTTATTACGGACATCGAATGTCCAACATGCCAACGTGAGATGGGTATCCGTACAGCGACGACAGGCGTATTCCTTGGTTGTGCTGGTTATAACTTACCACCGAAAGAGCGTTGTAAGAAAACCATTAACCTTGTATCAGGCGAAGAAGCGATTGATTTGCTCAATGAAGACGCTGAAACTGAAGCGCTGATGGCAAAACGTCGTTGTCCTAAATGCAGTACTGCAATGGATAGCTACCTGATTGACGAAACACGTAAATTGCACGTTTGTGGTAATAACCCTGAATGTACAGGCTACGAAGTCGAAAAAGGTGAATTCAAACTAAAAGGCTATGATGGCCCAGTGGTTGAGTGTGATCGTTGTATGTCTGATATGCAGCTTAAAAATGGCCGTTTTGGCAAATATATGGGCTGTACTAACGAAGAATGCAAAAACACTCGTAAGATCCTGAAAAGTGGTGAAGTTGCGCCGCCAAAAGAAGATCCTGTTTTCCTTCCTGAATTGGAATGTGAAAAGTCAGATGCTTACTTTGTGCTACGTGACGGTGCTGCTGGTATCTTCTTAGCGGCGAATACTTTCCCTAAATCTCGTGAGACCCGTGCTCCGCTGATTGAAGAGTTAGTTCGCTTCCGAGATCGTATCTCATCGAAGTTCTATTATTTAGCAGATGCACCAGCGCAAGATCCTGCAGGTAATAAAGCGATTGTACGCTTTAGTCGTAAGACCAAAGAACAATATGTAATGACCGAGGTCGAAAAGAAAGCCACTGGCTGGACTGCTCATTACATTGATGGCAAATGGGTTGAAGAAGAGAAAAAGAAAGCAGTGAAGAAGAAAAAACCTGCGACCGAAAAGTAATTCATAGTTTAGTGTATCTGGCTTTGAGCCTGTGATTAAGCCTATTCTATATTTATTCAATACCTCAGCCATGCTGGGGTATTTTTTTGCCTGCTAATTACGGGACCTTCCCATTAAAGTTCGCTGTATATATTTTTGTTTTCGTGAGCAAGATCTTAATATCAATATTGTTAGTTACCTATATATAGCAGAAACAAGCCTTATTAAAAATTCATACTATGCTATTCCTTACCATTAAGTACTAACTCTAAGTAATTAGATGCGTATTAATTGAACTTTTGGTTATTTGGGTACTCTGATTAACAGTGGAATTAAATAAAAGAGCTCTTCTATAAGTGTTTTTACTGAAGTGATTCTTTTTTAATCATTTCGGTCGCATCCGCCCCTCCTAGTGGGTATTTATTATTTTTTATGTCAAGCCCTTTGTGCTTGTCGTACCTATTTATGTGTCCGCGATCTTGTTTTTGATCTCTTATTGATTTTCTTTATAGTTTTACCAAATTTATTGTGACTATAATCTAATCCAAGTTTTAAGCGTAGTTGTTAAATCTTTATTAAACTAGATACTTGGTTTAACTCGCTACTTGTTAGAATACATTAACTCTTGGTTTAACCCATCATTACCACTTAAAGAGTCATCTTAAAGATAGATTCAAGTAATGAACGAGTTAACTTATAAATCATAAAGGATTTCAAAAATGAAAAAGACTATTCTTGCTTCTGCAATTCTACTAGCTGGCGCTGCAAACGCTGCTGAAGTTTATAACAACGAAGGCACTTCAATCTCTCTAGGTGGTTCTTTCCGTGGTCACGTTGTAATTAATGGTTCTGACGACGTTGTATTTGAAGATGCTGGTTCACGTTTTGATCTTAAAACTACAAAAGAATTAGATAATGGTCTTAAAGCATTTGGTGAATTAGAAGTTAAATATAGTGGCAGCGACGGCGATACACTATATATGCAAAAAGCTATTGTTGGTCTATCACATGACGTATACGGTACTGCGTCACTTGGTAAGCAAATGGGTCTAAACGATGACTTAGTTATGAATGATTTCTCTTATGAGCAAGGTGTTTATAACGAAGATAACGATTTCTTTGGTTCGAACTCTGAAGATCAACTTAAATATTCTAAAGCATTCGCTGGCGCTACAGTAGTTGTTTCATTAATGGATCAAGATACTTACGCTATCGGTGGTACGTATGAAGTTGCTGGCTTAACGCTTGGTGGTTCTTACAACATCGCTAATGACCGTAAAGTTGAGTCTGGTGTTGTTAACATGACTTCTGATAACTCTACATATATTGTAGGTGCTCAGTATTCACTTGACGCACTAACGTTAGGTGTTCAATATCAGTCTAGTGAAGTTGGTAATGCTGATTTCTCTGCATACGGTGTAGGTGCTGAATACGCACTAGGTCAAGCGCGTGTGTACGCTATGTATGACGCATTAGATGGTAAGCTTAATACTAAATCAATTAATGGTGTTCTTGCTGGTGACGGTTCTATCATAGTTCTTGGTGCTGATTATGAACTTGTTAAAGATGTGAAAGCATACGCTGAATTCAGTTCAACTGATTTTGATGCTGATGGCGTAGCTTCATCTGACTCAGATGAAGCTTTAGTAATCGGTGCACGTGTATACTTCTAATCAACCCTGTTGATTTGTTGATATAACAACATTGATTAATGAAACCGCTCACTTAAGTGAGCGGTTTTTTTTCAACTGTTAATTACCTTGCTGTGCTAAATTTACAGTTAAATAATTTTAACCCTATCTATTACTGCCTACTTATTTTATCAATCAAATTCTATATATATGAAATGAATTAATAATGTGCTGATTTCATATCATTCGTTCATAAAGTTTTGATACTATAGTTATTCTTATCAATCAATAATTGGTCATCACTATGCCTCAGCGTATTACCTTAAGCGTCTTTAGCCGTGCATTCGTCGCTACATTATTTATTTATATGCTCTTGATGCTGAGTAATACAGGCCTTGCTTATGCGCAATCGGCGGATTTATCGTTAAAGCAGGGAACAATGGATGTCGTAGATACCAGCGCTGTCAGTAAGGAGAGTGATTACCTGTCGGCTGATTACCAACCTGTAAACAATGATGAACCTTTCGTTGCAGACCGAAAAAACGCGCATAAGGCTAGAAACTGGCGTGTCGTAGAGGCGTCAGAACAACATAATCGTAAAAAAGAATACGGTTATCGAAATGATGAAATGGCGCGTTTTATTTTTTTAATGGATGCCAGAGACCGTAAACAAAAATTACTTGCCAGCTTAGCCCTGTGGCCCCAACACCAAGAACAATTGATAAACAACCTGACGAACGAAGAAGGTGTAGGGCGTTTCACCTCTTTGTTTACTATTTTTATATTGATGCTTGCATCTGGCTTCATTGTTGAGCGTGTTGTTAGTTTAAAAATGGATGCTTTTTCAGACCGAGTCGCAAACGAAAAAGACTCTAGTTTTAGAGAAAATCTTGATTACATATTAATGCGTGGTTTTTTCCAATATGTGGGGATTGCTATCTTTGCCTTAACCGCCGCACTTATTGCGATTTATAACTATAGTGAAACAGACCCATTTCGAGTGTTAAGCCTACATGGATTAGGGCTTGTTGTTAAAATACGTGCATTAGCGATCATATTACGACTTATCTTTGCGCCTTATGCGAAAGGTAATCGCTTGTTTAAAATTGACTGTTCTGCTGCAACGCGCCTATATTGGTCAATTTTGAGTTTCATGGTTGTATATCTTACGATAACGACATTTTGGTATATCCTCATACTGTTCTCATTAGACACCATTCTATTCGCATTAATCATTCCTTCGACCGGTATGATAATGAATATTTTATCGATTGCTTTTATTTGGTTTAATCGTAAAACCATTGAAGGTATGTTTATTGATGAAAAGAAAGCCTGTTCAGCATTTACTCGCTTTTTACGCCAAACTTGGGCAACAGTATTTACTATTTGGTTGTTTGTCGCTTGGGTATTTTGGGCAACGTACGAATTTTTAGGTTATTACGAACAAGCAGATAATTTCACACCGATTTGGTGGCTAACGTTCACCTATCCGATATTAGACCGCTTGGCGTTTGTTATGCTTGGTCAGCTAAAGCGTATTACTTGGTTACAGAGCCATTCTTTCGAAATGCGTTGCGATAAATTTATTAATCGAGTCATCATTGCCCTGCGAGTGATATTTGTGGCTGTTATCTTCTATCATATCGATGCTAGCTTTGATCATAATGCTTGGGAGAAACTTGCTAATAGTCTTGGCGGTTTTATTCAAATGTTCGTTGATATTATTATTGTCATTATATGTGCTTATGCTATTTGGGAGATTATTCAATCTGCTATTGAACGCCATCTGCCTTATGAGATGATTTGCGAAGATAATAACGGTACTTCTACACTAGAAGGAGAAGGTGGTGGCGCTGGTGCTTCTCGTTCTGAAACTTTGTTACCTTTAGTGCGTTCGTTTTTATTAGTATTTTTGTTCTCATGTGTTGTATTAATGATTTTGAGTATTATGGGAGTCGAAATAGCCCCGCTGCTTGCTGGTGCGGGTATCGTCGGTATCGCGGTCGGCTTTGGTGCTCAAAAGTTAGTACAAGATGTTATTTCAGGTATCTTCTTTTTACTCGATGATGCATTCCGTCGCGGGGAGTATATTGAGGCAGCGGATCTACGTGGTACGGTTGAACGTATTTCTATCCGTTCAATTACATTACGCCACCACCTTGGCGCTGTACAAACGATACCTTTCAGTGAGATCGCAACCGTTAGTAATCTATCGCGTGATTGGATCACCAAGAAATTAGAATTTAGACTAGACTACCGAACCGACGTTGAAAAGGTACGTAAGCTGATTAAAAAAGTGGGACAGAAGATGTTATTACACCCTGAATACGGGCAACATTTCCTATTACCGTTAAAATCACAAGGCGTGACAAGGGTAGAAGAATCTGCACTTATCTTCCGGATGAAGTTTACGTGTGTACCTGGTGAGCAGTGGGTCATTCGTCGTGAAGCATTCAGACTTGTTCAAGAATCATTAAAAGCCAATGGCATTGAGTTTGCGCATCGCTCTGTACATGTGTTAACACAGCATGAAGAGAAAGGTGATATTAAAGATATGATTGAAAAAAATGAAGAATTAGCTGATACGTTAGGTGCAGCAGCTGCGATGAGTGTATCTGCGGAGATAAAAAAGAATGATAAAATAGACTCGGATTATAATTAATTACGTGTTTATATTTAATAGTATTAGTGGGTTGTTAAGTGAGCAGGGCGGTATCTTAGCCTATGCTTTTTTGGTAATCTTATTCGTCTTTGTCGTATTTAGTAAAAGAGAGTCCGAGTGCGTAGTAAATTAAATAATAGCCGTTTGCTTATCTACAGCCACGACTCTTTCGGTCTTGGACATTTGCGTCGCTGTAGAGCCATTGCGCATGCACTTGTTGATAGGTACAAGGGATTGTCGGTTTTAATTATTACTGGTTCGCCTATTATTGGGCGTTTTGATTTTAAAGCCAGAGTTGATTTCATTCGTATACCGGGAGTCATTAAATTGCATAATGGCGAATATACGTCGTTAGGCTTACATATTGATTTGGCGGACACGCTTGCGTTACGTGAATCTATTATCCTGAACACTTCAAAAGTATTCAAACCGGATATTTTTCTTGTGGATAAAGAACCGGGTGGATTAAAAGACGAAGTGATTAGTACACTCGCGTATTTTCAAGATACGGATACCCAGTGTATTCTTGGCTTACGTGATGTAATGGATTCGCCTGAATTATTAAAGAAAGAATGGAAGAAAAAAAATGTACTTCCATTGTTAGAAAACCTGTATGACGAGCTTTGGGTCTATGGGCCTGCTGGAATATCTGATCCATTGCATGGGCTTGATATTAAGCAGGTGGTCAAAGATAAAACGTTATTTACAGGGTATTTACCAAGGCAACTGCCTAAAAAAGTAGATATTGATTCTATTCACTTTCCAGATAAACCTTATATTCTGGTTACGCCTGGTGGTGGTGGTGACGGTGTCGAGATGATTGATTGGGTGCTGCGTGCTTATGAAGCATGTGACACTCTGATGCCTGCATTATTTGTACTGGGTCCATTTATGGCCGCTGCTGAACGTAACGCATTTATACACCGTGCGGAGTTATTATCGCATGTTGAAATGATGACGTTTAGTAATCACCTTGAGCATTTAATGGTTGAAGCTGAAGCGGTTATTGCAATGGGCGGGTATAATACATTTTGTGAAATCTTATCATTTGATAAACGCGCATTGATTTTACCACGTAGTCACCCTCGAGAAGAGCAGTTGATTAGAGCGCGTAATGCCGAACAAGCAGGTTTATTATCAATGCAAGATTTAGAGTCAGATCGAGAAACAGAAACCATGGTCATCGGTATTCAAAATCTGCTAAAGCAAGATAAACCAAGCAGCCAAGAACTCGATGCATTACTCAATGGTTTAGACTTTGTTACTGCGAGATTTGGAGAGCTGGTTTCAGATTAGACTCTAGCTGCCTCTATAGTATTTTATTCATTTTTCTCTGCAAGGATCCGCTTATATGTCAGCTCCGCGTATTATGTTTTACGTACAGTATCTATTAGGTATTGGTCACGTTCGTCGCTCTTCTCTTATTGTTCAAGCACTATGTGAACAAGGTGCTCATGTTGATGTCATCTTCGGTGGCATGGCTGTTCCTAGCATGTCTTTTGGTAACGCGACGATGCACCAACTTACAGCGGTAAAAAGTGCTGATGCAGGATTTAGTGGTTTAGTTAAAGCGGATAATAGCCCTGTTAGTGATGATGATAAAAAAGAACGAACACAGGCGTTGTTAGGGTTATGTGAAACACTACAGCCCGATCTTATTGTGACTGAGACATACCCTTTTGGTCGCAGGCAAATGCGTTTTGAGCTATTGCCTTTGCTTGATTGGGTTAAGGCGCAACCTAATTCTCCGGTTCTTGTCTCTTCTATCCGTGATATTTTACAGCGACGTTCGTCTGTCAGAGAGCAAGAATACGTTCAGCTTGTAAAGACATACTACCAACATGTATTAGTGCATGGTGATAAAGATTTTTATCCATTAGAACGAAGTTTTCCTGTCGCTGATCTCATCGCAGATAAAATCAGCTATTCAGGTTATGTTTGCCCAACACTTAACGCTGATGACACTGAAAAAACACGAGATACGATCGTTGTGTCTGTTGGTGGTGGTAGCATAGGCAAGGATATTTTAATCGCGGTCATGGCGCTATATAACAGTGGCTTTGCAGCGGATAAAAAATGGTTGTTGATAACGGGCCCAAATATGGACACTGCCGATAAAGCTTATTTTAAAGCGCAAGAGCAGTCTAATTTACAAGTCGTCGATCTTGCTGATGACTTTTTAAAAGCACTGAGTCATGCCTACGTGTCAATCTCAAGAGCGGGTTATAACACGGTGATGGATCTGTTATTGACCGCAGTACCTGCTGTTGTCATTCCATTTGAAGGTGAGGGCGAAACAGAGCAACTAGCGCGTAGTGAAGTATTAGCAGAAAACAAAGTATTACAATTCGTTAAAAATGATGAGTTGAGTATCGACTCGTTAAAGACTGCTATTAATAAGGCATTAGCCAATACAGCCGAGACGGTTAATATCGATAATCAGGGCGCGACACAAAGTGCGAAACTACTTATTGAATGGGCAACTGCCAGAGATTAGTTAAAGAAGCACTCGATACACCATTGATGATGTATTGCAGTGTGCTGTTTCGTTAACATTTGAATTATAAAGTTTAAGGCAGTTTGCAGTGAAAAAAATAGCATTAGTACTTAAAGGCTATCCACGCCTTTCTGAAACATTTATCGCACAAGAGATCCGAGCGCTAGAATTGCGTGGGTTTGATATTACGTTAGTTTCATTACGTCATCCGACTGACACCAGTACACACCCAATTCACCAGCAAATTGAAGCTGATGTATTGTATTTACCTGAATATTTACATGTAGAGCCATTACGAGTACTTATAGCATTCTATCATGTTGCTAAGCGTTATTCGTTAAGCAAAGTGTTTAAACAGTTTGTACTGGACTTGAAGCGCGATACGAGTCGTGGACGAGTGCGTCGTTTTGGTCAAGGCTTAGTGCTCGCGGCTGAAATGCCTGATGGTATTGAGCAAATGTATGCACATTTTTTACATACACCCGCTTCGGTCACCCGTTATGCAGCATTAGTGAATGATTTACCTTGGTCGTGCTCTGCCCATGCAAAAGATATTTGGACAACCGAAAAATGGGACCTCGCTGAAAAATTAACGGAATTACAATGGTTATCAACTTGTACAGCCGCTAACCATGAATACTTACAATCCCTTGCTAAAGATCCGAGTAAAGTTCACCTTGTGTATCATGGACTCGATTTTACCCGTTTTCAGCATGTTGAGCGTATCTCTCGCGCGAGTGTGAATGGCAGTTCTGCAGATAACCCCGTTAAAATAATCAGTGTAGGTAGAGCGGTGCCTAAAAAAGGTTACGATGATTTATTAAATGCATTAGCAAAATTACCACAAGATTTACATTGGCAGTTGATACACATTGGCGGTGGTGGGATCTTAAAAGGTTTACAGCAGCAAGCGCAAGATTTAGGGATTGATAAGCACATTGAATGGCAAGGTGCACAACCGCAGTTAAAAGTACTTGAAGCCTATCGTGAAAGTGATTTATTTGTATTAGCGAGTAAGATTGTTGCTGATGGAGATAGAGACGGTATGCCAAATGTGTTGATGGAAGCACAAAGCCAATCTGTTTGTTGTCTTGCAACGGATATATCAGGTATTCCAGAGCTGATTGATAGTGGTGAAAATGGTGTATTGGTTAAATCAAATAATGTTGATCAACTTGCGAGCGCATTGGAAGACTTATTACGAGATGGTGACAAGCGTGAGCGTCTTGGGGTGGAAGGACAAAAGCAACTTCACCGACGTTTTGATGTCAAAATCGGCATCGACCAATTAGAAAAGTTATTTGATGAACTTGGTTAATGTGATACCAAAAACAGCGGTTGCATTTTATGCGCCGCTGAAATCACCATTACACCCGACACCGTCAGGTGATCGTAAAATTGCACGATTATTCATTGCAGCGTTGGAGCAGGGCGGTTTCCATGTCGATCTTGCAAGTCAGTTACGTACTTTTGATAAAACAGGTGATAGCCATCGACAACAACGTTTAATTGCCCTTGCTGAGAAAGAAGCTGTAAGGGTCATGCGCCGTTGGCAGAAACAAGGTTTTAGGCCACAAGCTTGGTTTTGTTATCATTTATATTATAAAGCGCCTGACTTACTCGGACCTATTATTTGTAAAGCGCTTGATATTCCTTATATTGTAGCTGAAGCTTCGTGGGCTGAAAAACGTGCGAATGGACCTT
Organism: Moritella sp. 24; assembly: GCF_018219155.1. Classification (NCBI taxonomy): domain Bacteria; kingdom Pseudomonadati; phylum Pseudomonadota; class Gammaproteobacteria; order Alteromonadales; family Moritellaceae; genus Moritella; species Moritella sp. 24. The sequence continues at coordinate 1,448,218 of NZ_CP056123.1, forward strand.
GGGCTATTTATCATCGGCAAGTAGCTAGTGCGTTAGAGATTGCCTCTAAAGTGATCTCTATCAACCCTAAAGATAAGGTCGCACTCACTGATTTTTATGCGGATCAGCCACCGATTAGGTACTCTCGTTTAATCTCACTGAACGCATTCATTGATGATTTACCTACAAATATTAATCATGTTATAGGCTCTGATAGCATGTTGGCTACAAGTGCTTTTTCACGTGATGATATTGCGCGTAAATATGGATTAAACACTAAACTGCCTTGGTTGATCACGATCGCAATGATGCGTGTTGGTGATAAACATCACTCTTATCAGCAATTAAGTCGTGTGGTTGATAAATCAGAACAACCTTATCAGCTATTAATTATTGGTGACGGTGTGATGAAAACGGATGTACACACTATATTTTCACCACACAAACAGGTCAAGTTTGCTGGTGCGCTTGATAATCAACAAATACGACAGCTATTACCTCATTTCGACCTGCTCGTCTGGCCTGCAATAAATGAAGCGTTAGGCATGATATTTTTAGAAGCACAGCAATCTAACGTAGCTGTTGTTGCTGGTGATGAAGGTGGCGTGGGGTCGATTGTGAAGCATCAAGTTACAGGGATATTAGTTGATACTTATGACCCTGAAGAAATGTCTGTCACGATAGATGCTTTACTGGCGAATCCTGCACAATTAAAACAGATGAAGCAGGCCGCAGCGCATTATGTTATTCAACATCATTCTATTGCAGCAAGTGCGATTCAATTAAATGATGTTATTCAAGATGCGATATCAAATAAGGTGGTGTAGATATGATCCATGTTTATTTTATTCGTCATGGGCAAACACAGTGGAATAGTGAAAAGCGTTTGCAAGGTCGTACTGATATTCCATTAAATGAGGTCGGTAAACATCAAATCAGCACTTATCAATTATCCAGTAATCTCCAGTCTATAAAATGGTTTCACAGTCCTTTATCAAGAACACGACAAACGGCTGACTTACTTGATATAGATTCTCATGCCGAAGATAGTTTAATAGAGATGAACTGGGGAGCATGGGAAGGTAAAACACTGGAAGAGTTACGCAATCAAGATCCGCTGGATTTTGCAAAACAGGAAGCACGAGGATTAGATTTACAGCCACAAGGAGGAGAGTCTCCACGGTTAGTTGCTGAGAGAGTCAGTGCTTGGGCCCAATCATTAGATATAAATGGCGTAGAGCAGCATATAGGCTGTGTAAGCCATAAAGGTATTATTCGTGCTATCTATGCGCTTGCTACAAATTGGAACATGCTAGGTAAACCACGAGATAAGTTAGATTTTCACTGTGCTCAGTACTTTTGCTTCGAGGACGGACGTTGGTCTATTGGTGAGCTTAATATTCGGTTACAAAACCCTTAAAGAACGATGATTAAGGACTTACATCTATTTCGACGTAAGCCCTAGCTGAAGGTATTAACCCCGTTTATTAGAAAACTAAATTAACCTGTGCTGAACCAACTATAGCTTCGGCTTTATTCGTAAACGCATACGTTAAGCCTGTATTGCTATCTGTTTCAGTGAATGATGTTTCTTCACCGATAATGTAAGCCGCAGCAAGATCAACAGACAGTGACTTAGTTACTTTGAATGTTAGACCTGCTGTATACCATTGACGTTCTGAATCTGGAATACTGATAGTGGTATCTCCAGCCGTCTCATCTAGCGCATAACCGGCACGTACAATAACTTTGTCGCCTAAGTAGTATGATAGGCCCGCTGAATAACGGATATTGTCTTCGTAGTTATACGTTTTTTCAAAGAGTTCTATACTATTATCAGTAGCCGATACGCCTTTAAGACCGCTGAAGCTGCTCCATTCTGTCCAAACAACCCCGTATTGTAGTGCGATATCACCAAAGCGGTGAAAGCCACCTAACTCAGCCATTGCTGGTAGTGATAGATCTAATTGGCCTGTTAAATTGTCACCTACGTAGTTTGAGTATTCACCCTCAAATGTCAGCTCTACTTCAGAGCGGTAGCTCACACCAATTTTATGATTATCATTTAGATCAAGTAAAACACCTGCGTTCCAACCAAAACCAATATCATCGCCTTCCATGATGAATGCCTGAGTGCCAGCGCCCATACCAGATAAAGCATCATCTACCGTTGGGTTTGAAACATAGGTATTCGCTGTTGCGGCAGGGGCCGGAGATGTAGCGGCTGCCGTTAATACGGTGTTAAGCGCAGTCGCTGCAGCGCCATCACCTAGATTACGCTCTAGTTCGGCAGATCCGTAAACAATTTGAGCACCAACACCTAAGCGTAGTTTCGATCCGACTTTGAATGCTAAGCTTGGGTTTAAATTAAATGTTGTTAGTTGTGTTGAACCACCGAGTAAACCAGCCGCATAATCGTCAGGAAATTCGGTGTTAGTACCATAGTTAGTATATCCGGCTAAACCAATTGCCACTTTACTACCAACGGGGATCACGGCATAAACAGATGGGATAGCGGAAGCATTTACTGAATTTTCAACATCATAATCTGATTTAGTTGGTACTGCGTAATCATTATCAACGAGTTGATTTAAAGCATTGTAGCCTGGAGCTAGTGGGGCGTTATCTCCAGTTGTTTCAACTGTTGGCTCAACATACGCACCACCAAATGAAAAGGCAAACTTATCAAATGAAGCTGCTGCAGCTGGGTTTGTCGCGATTACTGCAGCGTTATCCGTATTCGCTGCAAAGCCTGCGTTAGCATTACCTAGGGCTGATGCTGATTGTACATTTACTTGGAATCCAGCGGCAGATGCTTGCGCGCTGGCCATGATTGTTGCTGCTATAACAGCTTTAGATATCACACTTTTTTTGAATAAACTCGCTTTTTTCATGACTAATCCCTGTCTTATATAAAGAATTTAAAGTTAATACGTCCATGTCCTGTCCAGATGTACTCTAAGCGTGCTTATACACGTTTGTTATCTGAGTAGGCGTTATTATAGGGATTTAGTGGTAGGTTAATGTGAGACAGAAGAGAAAGTAATATAAGCTTGTTACAGATATTTGAATAGGTGTTTTAAGTGAGTACTTACTATGCTTTGTGTGTGCGGTAAATAAGATGCTTATTTAGTATTAATATAATCTAATATGTTTTAGTGATAATAGTTGTAACTGTATTTTAAACTAAAATAAATTAGAGCTCATGCACTAACTTGTTTTGTTTAATCGTCAATTAATCTATTAATAGATAATTTAGCTGTAATCCAAGCATAGTGCTATTGCCCTCGGTACTTACATCAAAGGAGTCAAGGCCAATAGTATCTTTGATCCGTGAACTTTCATATTTGGCATAAGTAAGGCCTATATCGAAACTTAATGAGCGACTGGCATAATAAGAGAGGCCAAAGCTGAAACTTGTTTTCTTATCAAAAGGCATTGAAAAACTCGCACTTTCTGTACTTGTTTCGGTTGAGGCGCCACTACGTAACCAGATAACATCGTTTAGTTTATAGTTCACCGCAAATGCCAATTTCATACTATCTTCAGCATCAATTGATTCTGATAAGCATTGCCCTTGTGGTAAATTGAAACTTGAATTTGCAGGGCAGTTCGGGTCTGATACGGAAATAGAGTCTAGATTTTCCCAGCCGTACCAAGCGAATGAGTATTGAATCGATAGTCGCTGATCAAGCTGATGAACCCCTGATAACGTTAATTCACTCGGTACTGCCATGCTAAGAGTTGCTGTATCTTGAAAAATTAAATCGTTATTTCCTGCAAGTGTTGTGAATGTACCTTCTGTTTCTATATCGCTAGCAGAGCGATAAGCCAGCCCAAATTGATGGTACTTATTTATCTTATAGATCATACCTAGATCAAATCTGAAGCCGAGACCTGTGCCATTAAAATCTTGATAAATTTGACTAGGATTAGTCGGATTTTGTGCACCATAATTTGTCGTTAGTTGGTAATTGCTGTAAATAGCACTTACTCCAGCCCCGATATAAATATCCTCTGTTAATTTAAATGCAATGTTTGGATTCATCTCATAGGTAAATAAAGAGCGTCGTCCTGCAAGCATGCCAGCGGGGTATTCAGTATTATAATCGTTACGCACGTTGTAGTTCGAAAATGTAGCAAAGCCAAAAGACCATTTATCATTAATTGGGAATGCAAAATAAGCAGAAGGGACGATGTAATTTTCGGCAATATTTGAACTGTCGAGTGCTTCTGCTGCTCCATTGGAATAATGTTCACCATTAACATTTTTTTCTGGTTTAACGAAGATACCTGCGATTGTAATACTGGGGTAAGAAAATGCAGCGATGATCGCGGGGTTCACAGCGATATTAGCGAGGTTACTGGTGTCTGCTGCAGCTCCTGCGCCTGCGTTACTGAGTTCTATCGCTGACGTTGTTGAAGACTGGTATGATGCGGCTTGTACCGAAGGACTATAATATGAAATGAAACTTAGCAAGGCGCCTAGATAGGTGATAGTAGAATGATGACTACAACTATGTTTCATATTTGTCCCTTAAAATAATGTTTTATTTTAAGGTTAGACGAAAATAAAAATAGCGCCATAAGACGCTATTTTTATTACTGTATTTTATTATTTATAGAACTTAACTCTACACTTTAGCTAAGCAGCTTAGAAGCGGTAGTTTGCTTGAGCTGAAGCAATGATTGCATCGCCTGAAGATTTAAAGCCGTATTCAACACCTGGTGTTGTAACTTCAGTAAACTCAACAGTCTCAACATCGATATAAGCAACACCTACATCAACGCTTAAGCTGTTACTTACATTGTACGTTGCACCTGCTGTATACCATAGACGGTCTGATTCAGGGATGCTTAGAGTCGTTTCACCTGCAGACTCATCTAGAGCGAAACCAGCACGTAATACAACTTTATTTATTGTGTATTCTGCACCAACTGAGTAACGCATATTGTCATCAAAGCTTTCTTCTTTTAAGAAGCATTCGCCAGCTTGGCAAGATGAGCTTGTAGCTCTAAGTTCTTCAAACTTACTCCATTGAGTCCAAAGAGCACTATATGAGATAGCAAATGATTCTGTTAATGCGTGATAACCAGAGAATTCAGCCGTTGCTGGTAATGGTAGATCAAGTGAAGCACTTACTGTCTTACCACCACTTGTAGCCCCTGTGAAGTCGCCTTCAAAGCTGAGGTCTACTTGTGAACGATAAGCGATACCGATACGACTACTGTCATTAAATTCATATAATGCACCAGTATTCCAACCTAAACCCCATGAATCACCTTCTAAAAGGAAAAGAGATTTACTTGGGTCATTTGCTGCTCTTGCTTTACCTATTGCTGTTAATTGATTATCGCCAGATTTTAAAGATTCTTTATAAGCAGATGCAGCTGCTAAATCACCGTAGTTTCTTTCAACAGTAGCAGTACCATAAACAAGGCTAGCACCAAAGCCTAAACTAAGCTTATCTGTTGCTTTAAAAGAAAGGCTTGGGTTTATATTTAAAGTTAATAAGTCTGTAGTCCCACCTGCAGCACCCGCAGCGTAATCATCTGAAAATTCAGTTGTTACACCATAGCTTGAAAATATTCCAAGACCTACAACGAATTTGTCGTTAATCGGTTGGATAAAATATGTAGCAGGGACAAAAGCACTATGTACTATATCATCTGCATCCAGTTCACTTACATCACGACCTAAAACTGCACCTATACTCGCATCTTTCGTGCCCGTAATATCAACATTAGGTTCAACGTAAGAGCCAGCAAAAGATAATTCAGCTTGTTTGAAGCGTGACATTGCGGCAGGGTTACGCGCAAGAACAGATGCATTGTCAGCAACGGCAGCTTCACCAGCAAAAGCTCGTCCAAGACCAGATGCTGAATGTTCGCTTACTTGGAAACCTGCAGCAGAAGATTGTGCAGTTACAAGTAGTAGGGCTGTAGCAAGCGTTGTTTTTTGAAATTTAGACATAGTTAGCACTCATTTTTATAATTTTTTTATAAGTAGTTGCCACTGGTGCAGTGCGTTGAAGTGATAAACAAAGTTCCTTTTGTTGAGCACTCATCTGACCAGTAGTAGATAGTATTAGTAAATAGTAACTGCTTGTTCATGCTTTGTAATTAATAATAATCACAAGGTGTAATGTTTGATTATTAAGGCTTGACGTTTAATAGAAAAAATAGTTAAAGAATGATTTTATGTAAGACTTTGATAATGCTGGGTATATTTGAGCGTACACGTGTTGTTATTAAATTGTTATCGGTATCCAAATTAATTAGAGTAGTTATTCTGATGTTGATCGTGTCAAAGTTAATGTTTAAATTTGTGATCCACATCAAATATTGATGTCAATGTTTTTTGAGACGATTTTTATGTAAGTGTCACGTACGTCACATTTTATTATAATGGTGTTTATAATACATACAGATGGATATAACAAAAAGCCATTCCTTAATAGGAATGGCTTTAATATATTTATCTAAATTTATTTTCAGAGGTCAGGCTATGCCTCTTCTTTAACTTATTCTTTAAATTCAGCCATAAATTGGTGTGCTGTTTCCATCATATCAATAGAACCAGTAAAGAAAGGTACACGTTGGTGTAATTCTGTCGGTTTAAGATCTAGGATTGGAGTATAGCCATCTGTAGCCAGCGCGCCTGCTTGTTCAGCAAGGAAAGCCATCGGGTTGCATTCGTATAGTAAGCGTAATTTACCCGTTGGTGCTTGTGCTGTTTGTGGGTAAATGTAGATACCACCCTTAAGCAGGTTACGGTGGAAATCAGATACTAAAGAACCAATATAGCGAGAAGTATAAGGGCGGTTTGTTGCTTCATCTTCTTCTTGGCAATGTTTGATGTATTTCTTCACACCAAGTGGGAACTTACTGTAGTTACCTTCATTGATTGAATAGATTTTACCAGATTTAGGGAAAGTCAGTGATTCGTGCGATAAGCAGAATACACCGATTGATGGATCATATGTGAAACCATGAACACCATTACCTGTTGTAAATACAAGCATCGTCGATGAACCATATACAACATAACCAGCGGCTACTTGTTTACGGCCAACCTGTAAAAAGTCATCCATCGAAACTGGACCGCCAACAGGTGATACACGACGGTAAATAGAGAAGATAGTACCAACAGATACGTTAACATCAATGTTTGATGAACCATCTAGTGGATCCATTAGCACTACATAGTTTGCGTTACGGCTATTTTGATTGTCGAAAAATACATAATGGTCTTCTTCTTCAGAAGCGATACCACATACTTCACCACGAGCGATCAATGCATTTTTGAACACTTCGTTCGCATACATATCCAGTTTTTGCTGCTCTTCACCTTGGATATTTTCAATACCACTCGCACCTGTTATATCAACTAGGCCAGCTTTATTGATCTCACGGTTTACAATTTTAGCTGCAAGTTTAATTGAACTTAATAGTGCTGTTAATTCACCTTTTGCATGTGGGAAATCAGACTGATTTTCCACGATGAATTCACCAAGAGTTTTATGTATTGACATCTCATTCCTTAATAAAGCATTAATTGAATCCGATAATTAAATCTATTTTGCGCCTTTTTAGAATGGATTTCTAGTGTGAAGTATAGATAAATGTATGTAATTTGTGGTTTTACTTGTTAACTTTCAGTTAACGTGTAAATACTTTCAGCTGAAAGGTGTAAATGCTCATATGAACGTTTCATTTTCATGTTTAAACGCGGATGGTTAATGTTCGAGCACTTGTTGCTGGGTTTTTAATGCTTCATATCGAACATTTATGTGAAACCTTATTTTCGTAAACGAAACTGATTTTGTGTTAATTAAATCAGTTTCGTTATTTTTAGACGGAAATATTATGGGTTAAGTTGTGACTTAATGTTGGTTTGTTGGTTTTTTGTTACTTTCCCTTTAACTCGGTTAACTTTACTTAATAGCGTTAATAAATGCTGCCCATTCCAAGTCGCTGCCTCAGTGTTATGGCCATAAGTAAATGTAAATAATACTTGGCAAGCTTGTTGGCATTCCTGACTTATTGGCAACAAGTTAAGTTGTGAGTCTTTGACTTCGGGCCATTGCTGTTTAAACCATAAGTTTAATAGCTGGCAGCTTTGATTCGCATCATTGTTCTTCAACGCGGCTTGTAACTGTGGCCAAATATTATCTGTTTTAGCGGTAACGACTTTTTCCTGTTTAGGGTTCTGTTGACTCTGTTTATGAAAAATAAACCAAACGGCGCAGGTTAATAACCATAAAATAGCAAAAATAAATGTCAGCCAGCGCCATATCGGAGATTCGGTTGGTGCTGTCGATAAGTTCTGTGCACTTATCTCGTTATCTGCCACGGTGATCGCTGGAAGGTTACTTACTTGGGCATTTTCATTCGCAATTATTGTGATTGTTTTAGCGGGTAGTCTTGCCCATTCTTGTTGCTGCGTTTTACTATTAAACCAAGGTACTGATATTTCTGGTAGTGTTAGTTCGCCCAGTTGATTGGGAATGATAGCAAAACTGAGTATCTGTTGAGAGAAGTAATTCTCTTGCTGTGCAAAACTAGTGAGCTGTGGTTTATCTGGGTAGACCTTGACAGTTTGAGGCCAGTGAACCGCTAAATTGGGTAGGGCTGACTTATCTACATTCGCAACAGTGAGGGTTACAGTTCGTGTGATTGGCTCTCCTTGCGGGTAGCTATTTTGTGATGGTTGAAGTTCTTCATCGAGTTGCACAAAATCACTGATTAACCATTCACCCTTATAATCAATAGGCTGAGGTTTGATGTTCAAATTTAATTTTTTTGCTTGGATGATTACTGGTGTCGAAGGGCCAAAGCGATAGCCGCGTTTTGCGGTGCTGACTTGACCTTCAAAGCGACTTGGTAATATTGTTGTTAGTCCGGCAGAGTTGATTGTGATTGCATATTGGCGAGTGATGGTTTGGAAGCGTCGGCCGTTAATCACCTGGCTTGCATTTTCATCTTTCCCAATTTGTTTGATTGTTCCGTCTTCAGTCGTTGGTTCGGTTAAGTTACCAGTTTGCATCTCTGTATTTTGAGCTATATATAAAGTCGTAGTGTAAATAAACTGCTGACCTACATAAATATCTTGTTCTGTTACATCAACTTTTAATTCGATATTCCGATTATCCAGCCCGCGACTACTCGCGGTAGATGGTGAAATGACACTTACTTTTATTGGTTGTGTTTTAGCTCCTTCAATTGTAAATGCAGGAATAGTGTAACGACCTATATTTCTCGCCATTAATACAGTTGAGAGGGTTGTAAGATGTGATTTTTTACCGTTCATATAGGATGTTTGGCTGTTTGTGGATGTTCTGCCCACAACAAAGTCAGCAAGTAGCGCTGAGCTATCCCAGTCACTTGCACTAATATTTTCATTCGCACGGAGTTCAAGTATGAAACTGTTCCCTTGTACAACGGGATTCTGGTTAACAGATGCCGTGATCTTTAATGCCGCATTTGCCTGAAAGCTTATCGAGAATAACAAGCTCGCTATGACGAGAAAATTTGTCATGAATGAGAATTTAAAAGCACGGTGATTACTGTGCACTACCTTTACCATATTTGCTCCGCACTATTATTCAGATTTGACTCAGCATTACGTTGCTGACTTTCGATATACATTTTATTTCTTAATAACAGAGAAGGATCATCTGGAATATTCCGTAGCCATTTCTGTAAGCGTTGCTGTTGTTCTTTTTCTAACGGTGTTTGCTGTGCTGCTGACAAATTTTGACCGCTACTTCCTTCTGGAGCATTATCTGTTTCACTTTGTTCTGCTAAGGCAGATTGTTCCAGATCCTTTTGCTGGTTCTGACTGTCTTGCTGGTTCTGACTGTCTTGCTGGTTCTGACTGTCTTGCTGGCTCTGACTGTCTTGCTGGCTCTGGCTATCTTGTTGGCTCTGACTATCTTGTTGGCTCTGACTATCTTGTTGGCTCTGACTATCTTGTTGGCTCTGACTATCTTGTTGGCTCTGACTGTCTTGTTGGTTCTGACTGTCTTGTTGGTTCTGACTGTCTTGTTGGTTCTGACTGTCTTGCTGGCTCTGACTGTCTTGCTGGCTCTGACTGTCTTGTTGGCTCTGACTGTCTTTGTCGCCTTGCTGTTTTTTCTGTTGTTGTTTCATCTTCTTAGCAAGTTTAAGGTTCTCTTTTGCATCGGTATTTTCTGGGTTTAGCGTTAATGCTTGTTCATAGGCTTTAGCAGCATCATCAATGTTACCTAGTTGCATTAAAGCATTACCTCGATTATATGAAGCGTCGCTGCTTGGTTCATCTGCCCACAGATCGATAGCCTGCTGATATTCACCTGCCTTATATAGCGCACTGGCTTGCCAATTTGAGTCAGAGAAAGAGTCCGCGGCCTGTTGATATTGCTTATTTTGATATAACAGTGAAGCATTTTCGTTACTGTTATTCCAAATAGAGGTTTCAGCGGCATAACTTGATTCAGGCTGTAATAAAAAAACCAATAAAAAGCTAAAAAACAACTCTTTACGAAAACTAAAGGCAGCGAGCAGTGCGATTAAAGGCAGCAACCAAATGCCATCATCATTTCGTTGAACAGTTGTAAGATCTGTTTTTTGGCTATTTTGACTACTTTTAAAACTGGAAGGGTGATTAAACAGGTCTACCAAGGTTTGACTGCCATGTGTAATTACTTGCGCTTGCCCTGAGTTAGTTTGTGCTGTTTTTCTTAATAGTGCAGCATCTAGTTGAGGAACAACAATCGTACCTTGGTTGTTTTTGAGCAACTGACCATTCTTCAGCTGAATCGGTGCCCCTTGTGCTGTACCTACACCAAGAATAGACAAACTGTAATCGCTGTCTTTTAATATTGCGTTGATACTATCTGCTTGAGCAGCACTAATGCCATCAGTAATCAGTAGTATTTGTCCTTGCTGATAGCCTGCATTTGTTAATAATTCAATTGCTTGGTTAATACCAACTTCGGGTTTAGAACCTTTTATTGGCATTATTTCAGGCGATAAATTGGGTAACAAGTTAAGCAGTGTGCTGGTGTCCGTTGTTAAGGGGGAGATCACGAATGCATCACCAGCGTAAGCCACTAAGCCGATTTCGCCTTCTTTGACACTATTGAGAATATCTGTGCTTTTAAAACGTAATTGCGCTAATCGATTTGGTTTCAGATCTGTTGCTCGCATTGATAGCGACATATCTAATACCATTACTTTTGCTTGTGAGATACTGGCTACCGGACGCTCGGTATAACTAAAGCTAGGGCCTGACAGCGCAAGGGTCGTCAGTACCCAAACAGACACTAACGGTATAAAGAAATGATTCGTTTTTGTTGTTGGCTGCTGTTGCGCAAGTAAAAATTGAGCAATTTCAGGTGATAGTACTGTATTCCAACCTTTATCTTGACTGTTTTTGCGGAAATACCAAGCAAGTGCGACAAGTGGCAATAAGGCTAATAACCATAATGGACGTAATAACATAAAATCAGTCATGGCTCTTATTCCTTGCTGTAAATAGTGGGCCTTGACGTAAATAGCAGGCGAAAATGGACAATAATAGGGCGATTGCTAGTGGCCAGTGAAACAGATCTGTTTGGGGTCTAAATTGTTGCTGTGCTTGTTCTACAGGCTCAAGTTTGTCGAGTTCAGCGTAGATGTTCATTAAACTCTCTGCGTCACGAGCACGGAAGTATTGTCCGCCTGTTTGTGCAGCGATTGCTTTTAATGTTTTTTCATCAAGGTCGCGTGAAGGGTCCACTTTTTGATTACCAAAGAGTGTACGTTTGTAATAAGAGTCAGCACCGATACCAATGGTATAAATCTTAACACCTTGTTCTTTTGCAAACTTAGCGGCCTCAAGTGGCTTTACTTCACCAGCATTATTCTGACCGTCGGTAAGTAATATTAATACTTTTTGTGGGTTGTCTGCGGCATCAAAGCGCTTTAATGCTAAACCAATCCCTTCACCGATCGCAGTTTGTTCACCAACAAGCCCGAGAACCGCTTGTTCCATATAACCACTGACGGTTTTTAAATCAAAAGTGAGCGGGGCCTGTAAATAGGCATTATCAGCAAAGAAGATAAGGCCCACACGGTCGCCTTTACGTTGTTGAATGAAGTCGGCAACGACCGTTTTCACTAACGATAACCGATCGACCATCCGGTTATTAATTTGCATGTCTTCAATTTGCATTGAACCCGATAAATCGACTGAAAGCATCATTTCACGTCCCTTTTGTGGGATAGACTGTGGTTCACCTATCCACATAGGTCGAGCTGATGCAATAACAAGACATAACCATACTAATGTCAAAATCAGCATAGAACGGGGCTTTTTTGCTGTCGTATTTGTGCTTGTATCAATATAAGGTAGATTGGGCAACACTAATGGTAACTGAGGTTGACCTGCGCGGCTAAAAAAACGAATAAGCAGGGGTAATGGCAATAAAATTAGAAGCCAAGGCCAGTTAAGTTCAAACATTACTGTTCTCCACACTTTTTTCCACTCTGTGCTTAAGCTTGTTGTTCACATTGCAATCGACAGGCATAAGTGGTGTTTTCTTTATCCAGTCTCGGCACGTTTTAAAATGTAATGTATTAGCGATTACGTTTGGTTTTGCGCTGTATAAATCAAGTGTCCATAATGCTGTATTTTCTGAAAATGCAGTAAAGACATGCTTTTTAGAACTGGCTTGTTGGTCGAGAAAGTTTAGCCAGGCTTCACCGTGTAAAGAGGCGACTGTTTCACGCGAATAACTGGTTAGCGTAATACGTTTAAGCAGGTGATGCAGGTCATTAACATCACAACCCTGTTGTTGCATTTGGAGTAACTCAGCTAAAGCTAGGCGTGTTAATCGTGTTTTTTTGATATAGCGAGATATGCCATAGGCTGTTAATCCTATCATCAATAGTACTGCTATAATAACGAGCCACCAATACAATGATAAGGGCCAAGCCGATACTGGGGCAGGCAAATGAATATCTTTTAATTGTGCTAACGGATCCATGTGCTTTATTTATTACCTTTAATTTGACTTAATAATGACTCACCGCTACTTATTCTGTGGTGGCGAATACCATATCTATTCATTATTTGTCTTAATGCTTGTTGTTTTAAATCGGCTTGCTGTTGATATTTCAGACGGTTTTCTGCATTACTCGGGCTAACAAAGCCTTGTTGTTTACCATCAGAAACAGCGAGGCGCACGTTACCAGAAATGTGAGGGAGAGAAAGCTCTAAAGGGTCGTAAATCTGCCAAGCTTCAACCTCGTTATGGCGTTTTAACAACGCGAGTTGCTTTTGTGCTTTGTCATCAAGATTCAGAAAATCACTGATGATCATAATATGGCTACCGGTTTTACACAGCAAGCGTAAACGAGTGAGCGCACCCGAAAGGGATTCTGCAGAGCTTGGTTCATTATCATTTATAGATGACGGTTCTAGTTGTAGATTATGTAAAGTGACTGCTTCACTCAATAATTGCATAATGCCACGCTGTTGGCGCTGTGGTTTTAATTCTTTATGGCCAAAAGCACCAATGATTACCCCACCCACACGATCGCTTTTATGTTTTGTTGCCCACGCAAGTAGTGCTGTCAAATGACAAGCTTGAGCTGATTTCAATCGATACTGACTACCAAAATACATGCTTGAAGAAAGGTCGAGTAGCATATAAACAGGGCGTTCTTTTTCTTCACTGAATAATTTACAGTAGGTTTTACCTGTGCGAGCGGTAATGCGCCAATCAATACTGCGAATATCATCACCGGGTTGGTATTGACGACATTCGTTAAACTCCATGCCTCGGCCTTTTATTGGTGATAAATGACCGCCCGCCAACTTTGCTTTCGCTAAGGTTTTGTTCGCTAAGATACTGTTGGCTTGATAGCTGTATTGTTGTAATTCTTTTATCGTGACATTGATTGCTGACATAGGCTAACTCAGTTTACGAAAGTGCAATTAATGACAAAATACGGTCAATGACTTGATTGGCTGTAATACCATCGGCTTCTGCTTCAAAACTTAATAACAAGCGATGACGTAAAATTGGGTAGAGGCAAGCTTGAATATCTTCTGGTAATACATGGTCACGACCGTGTAACCATGCGCGAGCACGCACACAACGGGCAAGGGATATCGTTGCACGGGGGCTTGCACCAAAGGTGATCCAGCTGGCCAGTTGCGCATCTAATGTTTCAGGGTGTCGAGTCGCCATGATCAAATCAACAAGATAATGTTCGAGTGCGGGAGCAAGGTGAATATTGAGCACTTCTTCTCGCGCTTGCATGATTGCTTGTTGGCTTATTTGGGTTATTGGAGCACTGGTATGTTGCTGTGCTTCTTGTGTTGCTAAACGTAAAATCTGTAATTCAGTGTCTTTATCTGGGTAGTCAATTTCCAGATGTAGCATGAAGCGATCGAGCTGGGCTTCTGGTAGTGGATACGTGCCTTCTTGCTCAATTGGGTTCTGCGTTGCCATTACCATAAATAGCTTTGGCAATAACATGGTTTTGTTGCCAACGGTTATCTGCTGTTCGGCCATAGCTTCTAGCAGTGCAGACTGTACCTTAGCAGGTGCACGGTTAATCTCGTCTGCAAGTACAATATTGTGGAATAGGGGACCGGGTTGAAAATCGAAGGTGCCGGTTTCGGCACGGTAAATGTCAGTACCAGTTAAATCCGCAGGCAGTAAATCGGGTGTAAATTGAATACGATGGAAATTGGCTTCTAAGCTATCGGCGAGTGCTTTTACTGCACGTGTTTTAGCCAACCCAGGTGGTCCCTCAACTAATATGTGACCATCTGCGAGTAGCGCTATTAATAAATTATCGACAAGCTTAGCTTGCCCAAGGATTTGGCTGTTAAGATAGCCTCTTAATTGATTAAAGTTCGTTTTTGGCATAATTATCTATCGTATAAAGTTAATTTAAACATTACTTTACCGACAATGCTGCGACTGTAAAAGTTCCAATTTATTTTTTAGAAAGATTTACAAACATTTTATAGAGATTTTTATGAAATGTTTTACAGAACTTTACTGGTTATGACTACTTTATAATACAAATGATGAGTAATATCTCTACATACAAAACCTCTTTAGGTTGATATGACTATTATTTAGTATTATTTTTTTACACAACGTTATCTTTTAGAACACATATCTAAGATGAAAGACTCAATTTTCAAACTAATGTTTGAATATTGTGACTAAAAGGTTAACATTGACTTAATTTTATGAGGTCTGACCTCTTTTACTTAACGGAATGAGGATAAGTGATGGCTAAAGTACAAAGCCTAACCACCCGCAACGGCGATCGTATCGCGGTGGTCACTGGATTGCGTACCCCGTTTGCTAAACAAGCAACAGCGTATCATGGGGTTCCAGCATTAGATTTAGGCAAAATGGTTGTTAATGAGATGCTTACTCGTAACGACATTGATCCTAAGATTGTTCAGCAAGTTGTATTTGGACAAGTAGTTCAAATGCCAGAAGCGCCAAACATCGCGCGTGAAATCGTATTAGGCACTGGCATGGACATAAGTACCGATGCATACAGTGTGTCGCGTGCATGTGCGACGAGTTTCCAAGCTATTTCAAATGTGACCGAGTCTATTATGGCTGGTTCGATTGATTGTGGTGTTGCTGGTGGTGCAGATTCATCTTCAGTTGTGCCAATTGGTGTATCTAAAAAATTAGCTCATCAGTTAATTAACTTGAGTAAAGCGAAGACGACGAGTGATAAATTAAAAATTGCCCGTAAGCTAAGCTTGAAAGATTTACTACCTGTCGCTCCGGCTGTTTCAGAATACAGTACTGGTATCACGATGGGACAAACTGCAGAGCAAATGGCTAAGTCTTATAGCATTACGCGTCAAGCGCAAGATGAATTTGCTCACCGTTCTCATTCTCTTGCAGCTAAAGCATGGGAAGAAGGTAAGTTAAAAGATGAAGTAATGACAGCTTATCCAGAGCCAATGAAGTCATTTATTTCTGAAGATAACAACATTCGTAAAAACTCGACAGTTGAAGGTTACGCTAAATTGCGTCCTGCATTTGACCGTAAACACGGTACTGTTACTGCAGCAACAAGTACCCCACTAACAGATGGCGCTTCTGCGGTATTATTAATGAGTGAAGGTCGTGCGAAAGAACTAGGTCTAGAAGTACTTGGTTATATTCGCAGTTATGCTTACGCTGCAGTACCTGCTGATG
This sequence comes from Moritella sp. 24, assembly GCF_018219155.1. Classification (NCBI taxonomy): domain Bacteria; kingdom Pseudomonadati; phylum Pseudomonadota; class Gammaproteobacteria; order Alteromonadales; family Moritellaceae; genus Moritella; species Moritella sp. 24. The sequence goes on from NZ_CP056123.1 coordinate 1,464,417, forward strand.
TTGATGGTCTAATCGGCCCATCATATGCGATACCAGAAGCGTTAGATCGTGCAGGTATTAAATTTGACGACTTAGCGTTATTTGATATGCATGAAGCATTTGCTGCACAGACATTAGCAAACCTAAAATGTCTAGAGTCAGACACGTTTGCACAGGAAAAACTAGGTCGTCCAGAACGCGTTGCTAACATCGACGAAAGTAAGTTCAACGTACTTGGTGGTTCACTTGCATATGGTCATCCATTTGCAGCGACTGGCGCACGTATGATCACGCAAACATTGCATGAATTGAAACGTCGTGGTGGTGGTCTAGGGTTAACGGCTGCATGTGCTGCTGGTGGTCTAGGTGTAGCAATGATTGTGGAGAGTGCGTAATGAGTCAGCAAGATAAAACATTTTCACTTGAGATCCGTGAAGATAAAATTGGCGTTCTAACAATGGACGTACCCGGCGAAACGATGAACACTTTACGTGCAGAGTTCGCTGATGAAATCTCTGATTTGATGAAAGAAATCAAATCAAATTCAGACCTTCAAGGTCTAGTTTTGATCAGTGGCAAGAAAGACAGCTTTGTTGCTGGTGCTGACGTTACTATGATTGATGCGTGTGAAACGGCTGCAGATGCAGAGAAGTTATCACTTGAAGGTCACCGCGTTATGGGTGAACTTGAAGCATTAAACATTCCCGTTGTTGCTGCTATCCACGGACCTTGCTTAGGTGGTGGTTTAGAATTAGCACTTGCTTGTCATATTCGTGTATGTACAGAAAGTACTAAAACAGCATTGGGTGTACCTGAAGTTATGCTAGGTCTATTACCTGGTAGTGGTGGTACACAGCGTCTACCTCGTCTAATCGGCGTGGCTAAGTCACTTGATTTGATGCTGACGGGTAAACAAATCCGTGCTAAACAAGCGCTTAAAATGGGCCTTGTTGATGAAGTTGTACCTAATACAGTTCTACTTGAAGTTGCTGTTAAGCTTGCTAAAAAAGGTAAGATTGAGCGTAAACTGAAACGTGATCTGACTAGTAAGCTATTAGAAACGAATAAATTTGGTCGTAACATCATGTTCGATCAAGCTGCAAAGCAAACGTTTTCTAAAACGCGTGGTAACTACCCAGCGCCAGAAGCTATTCTAGAAGTGGTTAAAGTTGGTCAAGAAAAAGGTTTTGAAGCAGGTTTAAAACTTGAAGCAAAACGTTTTGCAGAACTTGCAATGACATCTGAATCAGCATCACTACGTGGCATTTTCTTTGCTACTACAGAGATGAAGAAAGAAGATGGTGTTGAAGGTGTTGCACCGAAGAAAGTGAAAAAAGCAATCGTACTTGGTGGCGGCTTAATGGGTGGCGGTATCGCTAACGTTACTGCAACTAAAGCGAAAGTACCTGTGCGTATTAAAGATATTGCACCACAAGGTCTGCTTAACGCACAAAAGTACACGTATGATATTCTAAATAAGAAAGTTAAACGTCGCTTTATGTCTAAGGCTGAAATGCAAAGTCAACTGGCTATGATCACTGGTACGACTGAGTATACTGGCGTGAAGAGTGCTGACATTGTTATTGAAGCGGTATTTGAAGATCTTAAATTGAAGCACCAAATGGTAGCGGATATTGAAGCTAACTGTAACGAAAATACTATTTTCGCATCAAACACGTCTTCTTTGCCTATTACTCAGATTGCGTCTGAAGCGAAACGTCCTGAAAATGTAATTGGTTTGCATTACTTCAGCCCTGTAGACAAAATGCCACTTGCTGAAATTATTACGCATGAAGGCACGTCTGACCAAACTATCTCTACAACTGTTGAATTTGCCCGTAAACAAGGCAAAACGCCAATCGTTGTTAAAGATGGTGCAGGTTTCTATGTAAACCGTATTCTTGCGCCTTACATGAACGAAGCTGCACGCGTAATCTTAGAACAAGAGCCAATCGAAGCGGTTGATAAAGCCCTTGTTGATTTTGGTTTCCCAGTTGGTCCTGTAACGCTTCTTGATGAAGTCGGTATCGATGTGGGTGCTAAGATTGGTCCAATCTTAACGAAAGAGCTAGGTAGCCGTTTTGAAGCGCCTGCAGCATTCGATAAGTTACTGGCTGATGATCGTAAAGGTCGTAAGAACGAGAAAGGTTTCTACCTTTACGGTAAGAAAGCGAAGAAGGGTAAAAAGCAAGTTGATGAATCAATCTACAAGCTATTCAATCTGAAACCTGAAGCGACAATGGATCCTAAAGCACTTGCAGAACGTGCGGTATTATTAATGCTGAACGAAGCGGCACGTTGTCTTGATGAAGGTATTCTACGTAGTGCGCGTGATGGTGACATCGGTGCAATCTTCGGTATTGGTTTCCCTCCATTCCTAGGTGGTCCATTCCACTATATGGATTCAATCGGTATTGCTGAACTTGTTGACAAACTTGAACGTCATCAAGATAAATACGGTGAGCGTTTTGCACCGTGTGAATTGCTTACAGCAATGGCGAAAGAAGGTAAAAAATTCTATAACTAATCGTATTATGCATTAGCTTATATAATTTAAAACGGCGTTAGATATTAATCTAACGCCGTTTTTTATTTTAACGAGACCGTATTTAATCGGGACGCGTTAAACGATAAAATTAATAACCTGTACTACTTGCACTCTTCATGGTTGTACTACCATCAGTACTTACTATCATACTAATCCCGTCATCACCGGGAGTATAGTTAATCGTGTTTCCCGCTTTAATAGTGCCGTTGGCGCGAAAAACAATTGCCTTAGCAGGATCGCTAAATGATAAATATGAATCACTTGCAGGGTCAATCGTTACTTTATTGATAATCTCAACTGCACCTACAGTGTTTGTAGCCAAGGTCAGCGTGTTATTAGATGCAGTCATATACAAAGGTCGATTATGTGCAATAGCCGCATTTCTAGCATGGCTCAGAGCGCTATTAATCAATGCACTCGCATCATCGATACGATTTTGCTGTACGGTGTTTTGATAGCTAGGAATACCAATGCCGAGGAGTATGGCGAAGATAGCGATGGTGATCATCAATTCGATGAGAGTAAAACCTACATTTTTTTTCATTCTTAGACATCCTTGTTAAAGAAAACAATAGATTAACATGTTAAGACTGCTTGCATTAAGTATTTTAATTAGGTTTTAGGTTATTGAGTTCTCGATGAGCTAAAGATCAAAAAAAGGGACCACTATTGAATATATAGAGTGGTCCCTTTACGTTATCTTATTGGAGATTTTTACTGGTTAGATTACCAATGCACACCGCGCATGATAGCTGCAAATGCAACTTGCTCAGTACTCGCTTGTGTTGGTTCTTCCTTGTCTTCTATCTTACCTTTAGCAGCTGCTGAATCATTAAACATACGGTAGCCCGTGTTCATGATGATTTCACTTACTTTAGGGAAGAGTGAGTAAAGCACTTCAGACATAATACCAACTTTCGTTGCGATACGTTTTGGCTTACGGATAATCGCTTGAGCAATTAAGTCAGCTGCTTCCGATGGCGCTAACGTCGGTACATTGTCATATACTTTTGTTGGACCAATCATTGGTGTACGTACTAACGGCATGTTAATTGTCGTCATGTTTACGTTACGGTCAGAGAACTCTGACGCTGCACAACGTGTAAATGCATCAAGTGCTGCTTTCGATGCAACATAAGCAGAGAAACGCGGTGCATTAGTTAACACACCAATTGAAGAAATGTTGATAACATGACCTTGCTTACGGTCTAACATGCTTGGTGAGAAGCCCATGATTAAACGAATTGAACCAAAGTAGTTTAACTGCATTGTTCTTTCGTAATCGTGGAAACGGTCAAATGATAAATCAATTGAGCGACGGATTGAGCGACCCGCATTATTGATTAACACATCAACAAATTTATGCTCTTCAAGTACACTTTTAACTAATACATCACATGATTCCATATCTGAAATATCACATGAGTAGATATGTGCTTCACCACCAAGTTCTTTAATTTGAGCCTGTGTTGCTTCAAGTTTTGTTACATCACGTGCTACAAGAATTAATTTAGCGCCTGTTGGTGCTAGTTTTAATGCTGTCGCTTCACCAATACCAGAACTTGCACCTGTGATAACAATCGTTTTACCACTTACATTACCTTTCAGGGTCATGTCATTGATTAGATCATCATTTAGGTTACGTTCCCAATAATCCCATACCGCTGGTGCATAAGCATCTAAGCGAGGCACTTTGATATTTGAACCTTCTAGTGCACGTGCTGTTTCACGGTCATCGAAGCTGGTTGGGTAGTTTAGGAAGTTTAATACGTCTTTTGGTATACCAAGGTCATTTAATACACCTTCAGTAAGCTGTTTTACTGCTGGTAAATGCGTAATTGCTTGGCGTACTGACGCTGGTAAGAAATTAGCAATACGTGAATCAATACGGAATGCTGTTTTTGGTGCGTTACCTGCTGTAGCGAAGATATTAAGTACTTCACCAACCTTAAACGGTTTTGGATCAACAAGGTGGAAGCAGTTGCTGTGAACGTCTTCTTTATGACTAATAAAGTCAATTGCATCGGCAACGTAATCAACAGGAACGATATTAAGACGACGGCCTTCAACACCAATCATTGGCATCCATGCTGGAATTGTTTCACGGATTTTTTTCAATAGTTTGAAGAAATAATATGGGCCATCAACTTTGTCGATTTCGCCTGTTTTAGAGTGACCTACAACCATACCTGGACGGTAAATACGGAAAGGGATAGAACACTCATCACGTACAACTTTCTCTGAGATATGTTTAGTTCGAAGATATGGGTTTTCCATATTTTCAGCTTCTTCAAACATGTCTTCGTAGAAAGTACCATTGAATAAACCAGCTGCAGCAATAGAGCTTACGTGATGGAAGCTTTTTGCTTTGATTTTAACTGATGCTTCAACAGCATTACGTGTACCAACAACGTTGGCCGTTTCTTGAGATTCTGCATCTGCTTTCATATCGTAGATTGCAGCAAGGTGATAAACGTTATCAATTTGGTCAGTTTGTTCAGCTAACCACTGTTCATCAATCCCTAAGTTTTCTTTAGTGATATCACCAGTAACCATCTTGATACGATTTTTAACACTTTTATGCACGCGGTCTTGCAGTGCATTGAATTTGTGTTCTGAGCCCTTACGAGTTAAGACGTGAACTAGTGCATCTTCTCTCTCTACTAGACGTTCAATTAAGAATCGACCAATAAACCCTGTACCACCGGTAACTAAGTATTTCATTCCATTATCCTCAACTAAACTATGTTTGATATTTGTTAAATCTTTAAAAGTGGGTACCACTAATTTGGTATTTATAGTATTTGTATTAAAAAAAAAGTCAATGATGTTCCGTTAACGTAACTGGATATTAAGCATTTCTAACAACACGTTGTCAGTATTTTATGACGCATTGTTCGGTTTTTTGGCTTGAAGATCCTGCTAACTAAAAATTAACAATTAGAGTAAAAGCTGCATTTTTATCAATGATAATTACGTTGAGTTTTTACAAGTTTAAAGTCTACTTTGTTACATTTTATTAACAAGTATTGGCGTGTATCGTTCAAAGTAATGCTTAATTTAGGTGGTTAGATCTAAATTATTATGGCAGTGATGAATTTGTGTTTTAGTATGAATTGAAATGTGAATAATATAATTATAATTACGATATTAATCAGTGCCTTATCTTGTTATGCTTGGTTGGTATGAGTTAAGGTATTAATTAATTAGATCTGGAAGTGATACTTTTGTATTACAGATTATAAAATATCATTATTTTAGGACGTTACGATTGATAGTTTTTACGTGATTTAAGTCAAATAAACTTAATTTTATATTGCTTGGAGAGAGTGGGGTAAAATACCCTTCAACATATATTACTAATTAAGTAATCGTGCATAGTAGAACTTTTATATTAGAATAATTATTCAGTACCCACTTTCTATCCATAAAGTATTAAATTCTGAATTTAATCTTTTTACAATTTATTGTTTTTAAATTTAACTTTTGCCTGTGATAGCGGTGTCATCTGCAATGTAGCTAAATATATTGTGGTTACTAAATACAGATTTTAGTTAATAGCGAACTCAAATTCGTTTGGATTATCACTTTTTTTGATGGTGAGGATGCGCTGATTGCGACTGCCGCGGAATGCTAAGGCTGGGTCGGCGTGCTGCTTTTCAAATTTACCATCTACAAGGCAGTCTATATATTGGATAACGCGTTTTTGTTGCGGTGTTAATTGCTCTACCGTGTAACCTGTCCATAGCCAAATGTTTTTTCCAACACACTCTTTTTTAACTCTTTTTACTAGTTTTAACATACTATCTAAGTTTGCAGGAAAGAGAGGGTCTCCCCCACTGAGGCTGAGTCCTCTGCGACGTATGCGAGTATCATTTAAGTCACTAATTATCTTATCTTCTACTTCTTGAGTAAAGAGTGAACCATTGCTTGGAGACCATGTAGACTGGTTGTAGCAACCTTTGCATTGATGTTCGCAGCCACTGACAAACAGTGTTACTCGGGTACCTGGGCCATTGATAACATCGAGGGGGTAATATTGAGAATAGTGCATTTTTACTTCTTAAATGCTAGCCAACATGTAGATTGGCTAGCTAGTTAATTAATCTGAGGTCGGATGACTATAAATAGTGATCGTTTATAAGTGTTTAACCCGACGTTTTACTTCTTCTTGCTTACCGTCATTGAAAGGACGTGCGTCTGGACTGCCTAAATAACCACACACTCGACGTGTTACTGATACTTTGGCCACATCATGATTATCGCATTTCGGACAAGTGAAACCTTTACTGGTACATTCAAACTCACCGGTATAGCCACACTCGTAACACTCATCAATCGGTGTATTAGTGCCGTAATAAGGCACTCGAGAATAACTGTAGTCCCATACATCTTCCAATGCTTCAATGTTATGCTGCATATTCGGGTATTCGCCATAACAGATAAACCCGCCGTTACTTACTGGAGGGTAAGGCATTTCAAAATCAATTTTATCGTATGGGTTAACTTGCTTTTCAACATCGAGGTGGAAGCTATTTGTGTAGTAACCTTTATCTGTCACATCTTGGATGTCACCAAAGGTTACTTTGTCTAATTTCGCAAAGCGACTACATAAGTTTTCACTTGGTGTTGCATATAAGCTAAATGCATAGCCTGTTTCTTCTGTCCATTGTGCAGTGTTCTCTTTCATATAGGTCAGCATTGCAATGGCTTTTTGTTGTAACTCTTTACTGTCGTAAGGGTGTGTACTATTACCAAATAGGGCATTGATTGCTTCGTGTAAACCAATATAACCTAAAGAAATAGAAGCACGCCCATTTTTGAAAATATCTAATACGTCATCATTTTCATTCAGGCGAACACCACAAGCACCTTCCATGTATAGGATTGGCGCAACACGTGCTTTTACACCTTTTAGACGTGAAATTCGCGTTTGTAGTGCGCGTTTACACAGAATCAAGCGTTCATCAAGTAATTGATAGAAACGTGACTCGTCACCTTTTGCTTGAATGGCGATACGCGGTAAATTAAGACTGACAACACCGAGGTTGTTACGGCCTTCATGAATTAATTCACCGGCTTCTTCATAAGTACCTAAGAAGCTGCGGCAGCCCATTGGTGTTTTAAATGATCCAGTTACTTTTACTACTTGATCGTAATTTAGAATGTCTGGATACATGCGTTTAGTTGAACACTCAAGCGCAAGTTGTTTAATGTCATAGTTTGCATCTTCTGACTTGTGGTTTAAGCCATCTTTAATTGCAAATACCAACTTTGGAAACACTGCTGTTTTACTATTTCGACCTAAACCAGCAATACGATTTTTAAGAATTGATTGCTGAATTAAGCGTGCTTCCCAACTGGTACCTAAACCAAAACCGAACGTCACAAAAGGAGTTTGACCGTTGGCGGTATGCAGTGTGTTTACTTCATACTCTAGTGATTGGAAGGCATCGAAACATTCTTTTTCTGTGCGTGAGCGTGCAAACTCTGCTTTATTTGGGATTGACCATTCGTCTGCGAGTAAATTGTTTTTATGAAAACTCGCTGTTACGTAAGGTGCTAAGATCTCATCAATACGATTAATCGTGGTTCCACCATAAATATGGCTCGCCACTTGTGCAATAATTTGAGCGGTTACTGCCGTTGCTGTCGTAATTGATTTTGGTGTTTCAATTTCGGCATTACCCATTTTGAATCCACGCGTTAACATGCCATCAAGGTCGATTAGCATGCAGTTAAACATCGGGAAAAAGGGTGCATAATCGAGGTCATGATAATGGATATCACCCGATTCATGTGCGTGGACAATATCACGGGGTAAAATATGCTGTTTGGCATAATGCTTAGCAACAATACCAGCCAGTAAATCACGCTGTGTTGGGATCACTTTACTGTCTTTATTCGCATTTTCGTTAAGTAATGATTCATTACTCTGCTCGATCAGTCCCTTAATTTCATTCGTTAAGATACTTTGAGTTTCACGGGCAATATCACGCTGGTGGCGATATTCGATATAGGCGCGGGCAATCAGCTTGTTACTTTCTCGCATCAACACATCTTCAACGGTGTTTTGGATCGTGTGGATCTCAATAGCATGTTCGCTAGATACATCTTGTTCGATGAGTACTTGATGAACCTTAGTTGCCATTTCTGCCGCATAATCGCGGCTCTCTTGTTGCACTGACTTAGCTGCAGCGAATATGGCGTCTTGTATGCATCGAATGTTAAACTGCACACGACAACCATCTCGTTTAATGACAAATAAATCCACAAAATACTCCTTAAGGCAAAATTGAAATCATAATGTGACACTATATATAGGTGTTAAATTAACCAGTGGCACAAGATGTTGTGTATTAGGCTTGAAGTTTGTTTTTGTTGTATTGATTTCGATCAAGAATTATTACGCCTTAACGAGGATTTATTCGGGATATATTCTCGATCAATAAATGGCATCATTTTTCTTGTAAGTTTATTTTTGAGCGATATTTAAACGTAAAATGAGCAACACAAGGGTTATGATTAATAAAGCTTTACAACGCTAAGAGGTTGTTCTAATATTCGCTCCATTGCTGCGGAGGGGTGGCAGAGTGGCCGAATGCACTGGTCTTGAAAACCAGCAGGGGTTAATAGCTCCTCGAGAGTTCAAATCTCTCCTCCTCCGCCATCCATTCAAGAGAGCGCTAATCGATTACTAGATAAAAGTAGTCAATTAGCGTTTTTTTATATCTCAATTTCGACATTTTCTTTACTATTTCTACATTAACTCATTATCATAGCTGAACATTTATACTTAGCTTGCTAAGTTAGTATGCATATAATTAATATTATCCATACCCTTTGAGAATTTAGCTTATGAACCAATCTATCCATCACAGAACTAGCTATAACAGTACTATCCATAACAGTATTATCCATCACAGAACTAGCTATAACAGTACTATCCATCATAGTCGTAGCCATAATAGTATTCGCGCATTTTTTATTTCGGCTTCTATTCTTTTTAGCGTTATTTTTTCAGCGGCGGTATTTGCTGAAAGTAGTACAAAACTCGCACCTGACTTTTCATTACCCGGCGTAAATAATAGCCAAGTAAATCTTGCTGATTATCGTGGCAAGGTCGTACTGGTGGATTTCTGGGCATCCTGGTGTACGCCTTGTATTCGTTCTTTCCCGTGGATGGATGAAATGGTTGAAAAATATGGTGAGCAAGGTTTTGAAATTATAGCGATTAATATGGATCAAGAAGCCGTTTTAGCTGAGAAGTTTCTACAGCGTTATCCAAACAAGCTAACCATTGCATTTGATCCGCAAGGTGTTGTTGCTGAACAGTACGAAATAATGGGATTACCAAATTCATTTATACTTAATAAACAAGGTGAGATTGTTTATAAGCATGTCGGCTTTAGATTAAAAGAGCTGGATAAGTATGAAGCAGAAATCTTGTCGTTATTACCTTAAATATTGCAATAATCGTATCTAGTTAATACTTGGAGTGGCTTATGAGACGGATTTTATTATTAGCCTGCATATTGAATTTAACAGCGTGTTCATCTTTGGGAGTAAAACCTTGGGAACGTGATTTGTTGGCGAAACCTGAAATGCAGCTTGCAGAGAACCCGATGGAAATAGGGTTTGATGACCACACCTATTTTAGTAAAGAAGGTTCGAGTGGCGGTGGTAGTTTTGCTGGTGGAGGTTGTGGATGCAACTAAATAGCAAAATAAAAAATAAAAGCAAAACCTTTACTAATATTTCACTGACACTTGCTGCGGCTACTTGCGCGCTTGCTACTCCTGTCATGGCTGAAACATCAGATGCTGATAGTTGGGACGTTGATGCTGGGCTATTGATTTATGCAGAAGATAATAACCAAGTACAGGCTTATGAAGGTGCGCTTTCTATCACTAAACAAATTGATGATGAGCGCAGCATTAATGTAAAAGGTGTTATTGATGTGCTGACTGGTGCATCTCCCAACGGTGCTGTTGCACAAAATAGAGCGCAAACATTTACGCGGCCATCAGGTAATGGATCTTACACCACTGCCGCTGGTGAAACCCCACTTGATGATACCTTCCGTGATACTCGCGTTGCACTGAGCACGCAATACCAACAGCAGTTGAGCCGCCTTTGGTTATATTCTGGTGGTGCTTACCTTTCTAAAGAATATGATTATCTTGCCTTGTCGATAAATAGTGCACTGGCGCGTGATTTTAATAATCGCAATACCACTGCATCAGTTGGTTTTGCGTATGCTTACGATACGATTGAACCGGAAGGTGGTATTCCTGCTTCTGGTGTATCGGTTAACGATCCTGATAACCGTTTAACGGATTCTGATACCAAACAAACCCTTGATTTACTTTTTGGTGTTACTCAAGTGATTAACCGTCAAACCTTGATGCAATTCAATTACTCGATAAGTGATGTCAGCGGTTATCAAACAGACCCTTTTAAGATCCTATCGGTAGTTGATACGGATGGTTGGGCTAATGATTATGTTTACGAAAGCCGACCTGACCAGCGTACAAAGCAAAGTTTATTTTGGCGCACTAAATATAACCTGCAACCCTCTGGACAAGTATTCGATGTTAGTTACCGTTATTTTTGGGATGATTGGGGTATGGCCTCGCACACTATCGATAGTAAGTGGCGTATACCGTTAGCGAAAAGTCATTTTATTGAACCGCATATTCGTTATTACAATCAGCAAGCTGTAGATTTTTATCAGGTGTATCTTGATGAAGGGGTGGCAATACCGGAATATATGACGGCTGATTACCGTTTAGGTGAATTGCAGACCTATACTTTTGGTTTGAAATACGGTTTACCGATTGCAGGGAATGAATTTAGTGTTCGACTTGAATATTATCTTACGCAGGTATCGGGTGATGATTCATTAGCGAAAGGTGCTGGCATGGCAGGGTTAGATCTTTATCCCGACAAAAGTGCCATCATGTTACAGAGTTTCTATCGCTTTTAATGTCGACATGAATGCAAGTAGGAATAAGGCTTGAAAAAAAACTATACCTTAAAGCGACAATCTGGCTATTTTATCGGTGAGTTTACCGTCATGGCCAGCCCTTGTCAGATCTTATTAGATAACGTAGATGAAGCACTAGCGGATAATCTCACCGCACAAGCATATACAGAAGCAAAACGTATTGAATTAAAGTATAGCCGTTTTCGTGATGGCAATATTATGGCTCAACTCAACAATGCCGAGGGTAGTGCTATATCACTTGATGAAGAAAGCATTCGCCTTATTAATTTAGCTGATTTATGTTTTCAGTTAAGTGGGGGGGTATTTGATATCAGTTCTGGCGTCTTGGGTAAGTTGTGGCATTTTAAACAGCAAACACAACTGCCGAGTGATGTAGATATTCAAGCGTTATTACCGCATATCGGTTGGCAAAAGGCACATTGGAAGGCACCGTTATTAACGTTATCAAAAGGCATGCAAATTGACCTCGGAGGTATAGGTAAAGAATATGCCGTCGATAAGGTTGCGCAGTTACTGCAAAATGAAATGGGGCAGTTGCAAATTGATAGTGCGTTTTTGATTAATTTTGGCGGTGATATTTACGCCAATAAATTACGCAGTAATGGCGAGGCTTGGCAAGTGGCTATTGAAGACCCTAAACATCTTGGTCACAGTAAGTTAATGGTTAATCTCTCTCAAGGTGGTTTGGCTAGTAGTGGTGACAGTCAACGCTATATTGAAGTGGATGGTCAACGTTATAGCCATATTCTCAATCCCAAAACAGGCTACCCGATTGTTGGTGGTCCATCTCAAGTCACCGTTTATGCTCAAAACTGTGTGCAAGCAGGTATGTTGGCAACCATTGCGTTATTACAAGGCGAGTTTGCTGAAGACTTCTTGAAAGCGCAAGATTGCCGATATTGGCTGTAATAGTCATCACGATAAACAGCCAAATACTTATTTAGTGCTATTGGAATAGGGTGATTATAGCGATTAACTTAAACTTGATTTTGTGGTGTGCCTGCAACAAATTGCTCAATATTATTAATTAACTGATTTGCTAATGTCTGAATTGCTGAGTCAGACCCCCAAGCAACATGAGGTGTTAAGATCAGGTTAGGCAAATGCGCATTTGCAATGAGTGGGTTGCTGTCATCAGCAGGTTCTTGAGTGAATACATCAACACCCGCGCCAGCGATTTGCTGAGTAAGTAACGCATTTACCAACGCCTCTTCATCAACTAAACCACCACGTCCTGCATTAATTAACACGCTCGACCTTTTCATTAGCTTAAATTCGTCACTGCCGATAATGTTGTGCGTTTGATCTGCAAGTGGGCAGTGTAACGTAAGTACATCTGCTTGCTGTAACACGGTTTCAAATGGAGTGTAGCCATCACGACATTGAGTTGCACCTTTACGTTCTGCAAACATAACCTTCATCCCAAGTGCTTTTGCTAATATAGCCACAGCATTTCCTAGGCTACCTTTGCCAATAATACCTATCGTAGATCCCGCAATATCAGAAATGGGATGGCTAAAGAAACAGAACTGTTTTTGCTGTTGCCAAACACCCGCTTGAATATCTTGATGGTAGCCGACTAGGTTGCGTTTTAGTGCAAACATCATGGCTAATACATGCTCCGGCACGGAATTGGTGGCATAGCCTTGAATGTTACTGACGGTGATGTTGTGCTGACGACAATAATCCAAATCGATATTATTGGTGCCGGTCGCCGCAACCGCGATCATTTTTAACTGCGGGCACTGACTTAATACCTGCGCATCTAAAATGACTTTGTTAGTAATCACAATGCTGGCATCTTTCAGACGTTCAACCACCTGTTCTGGCGTTGTTGTCGCATATTCTTGCCAGTGGCAGTCAGTATCAGGTTGGGGGATAGTAATATGTTCTGGGATCGTAGAGCGGTCGAGAAAGACAATAGTTTCCATGCAGGTGAGTCCTTGGCCTTAAAGCTGATATTTATGATTAATTTAACTTAACTCGTTATCAAAATGATATATCTTTTCATTTAAAAAAGATAAGGTTAATGACCTCTAGGGTTTTAAGTCGAACTGTATAAATGAGGAGATATAAGTGATGAATAATATTTTTGATGCGATACCAAAAGATCTTAGCAATGAAGTATTTGAAGATTTGGTTAGCAGTGACAAGGTTAAAATAGAACGCATTATATCCAAAGGGCATACGTCACCGGATGTTGGTTGGTACGATCAAGAACAAAGTGAATGGGTGATTATTATCGCAGGTAGCGCGATAATTGGCTTTGATGACAAACCATCTGTGACGTTAAAAGCGGGGGATTATCTCAATATTCCTGCACACCAAAAACACAAAGTAGCATGGACAGATCCTGATGTTGAAACAGTTTGGCTAGCTGTTTTTTATTAGGATTCGGACGTTATTCATTTTATAGGGAGTATGATGGAACTCGCACTTAACTTTATTAGCAGTATCTCAATGCCTTTGGTATTAGCTTTTTTTGGTTTTTTAATTAATCGGCAGCTGGCTAGTTATCGCAGTAAACTGACAATCAACGTAAAACTGATTGAGAAAAGGATCGCGCTTTATGATGACGTCGGTCCCGAACTGCATAAACTATATCAATTCTATCGCCGAGTTGGGAACTGGAGGGAGCTATCTCCTGATGAAATACTAGATATTAAGTTAAAGCTAGATGCATCCATTTATGTGAATAAACCTTATTGGTCAGTTGAGTTTTTTCAGTGCTATATGCACTTTATGCAAGTATGTTTCTCAGTAAACAGCAGGGAGCATGAAAAGACCCAACTAAAAACCAGCATCAATGATTATGCTTGTGAGCAGATGGTTGATAAAAAAGGGATGTTTACCGGTGAGTCTATTGATAAACAAGCACTTGATATAGCCTATGATTGTTTACATAATAGTATTTTGAAAGACATGAACAGCTGAGTTTTTATTACTTAAGGAATAACTATAAAGTATGTTATGGTTTTGTTTTTTGTAATGAAATGCAAGGGGCTCTAATGAAGTACGTATCAGCATTATTGACAGGATTTGTTATTGTTTTCGTACAGTACTTAATATTGGTGTCGATGAAGTTGGATTTTTTCTTCTATCTCGTCGGTACCTCAACACTCGATTCCAATAGTCATGCTTATTGGATCTTAGCATTGCACGACCTTATTATAATCGGGTCGACATCATTGCTAGGTATCGCTTGTTACAAGGCTATTTTTAAGACGTCACCATTTAATTTTAAAGCATCGCTAGTTATGCAAGTTCCATTGTTTATGGCTGCGTTGGCGTTAAATGGTTTACCCACTCGTTTCGTGACGACATATCAAATACAAACTGCGGTTGTAACTTTCATTGCTTGTTTTGCAATTGTTTTGATATTTAATCTGTATAGAGAAACGCTGCGATGTCGATCGTATTCTCGCTAAACTGTTCAATAATCAAATGGATGATGTAAGTAAATTGGAGCGTGAGGACATATTTGATTTTGTCCACACCACCAAATAAATAGGTTTATACCCAGTTATGCCTCTTTATACGCTTTATTTAAAATATCTTGTTTAGATAATTCAGCACCTTGCCATACATATACTTTATACGGTTTTATATTATGGGTTATCTCAAGTAATACTCTCTCTTCAACACGAGATAACCCACCTTCGGATAAATATTGCTGCTGAATAATAATGATTGGCAGCAATTTGAATATGGACTTTTTGGCAACTTTTGATATCGCGATATTGAGCGTTTTAATCGCAGGGAAAAAATCACCGATAGCTAAGCGCTGACTAGAAAATGGTTTACTTGCAATTTCAGTATGCTCACAACTGGTCTTACAATTTAAAACATGAAAACTGTTTTTCTTTACACGGATGTAAATTGACTCTCTATATTTATCTAGCAACTTAAATACCTTCTTATTCGTGATTAAAGTAAAGGGACTGAGCTAATGGCTAAGGACAGTAGGTTGATTTAATTGCATAAGTGATTGAATGTACAGTCGTATATGTGTCGAACATATAGGTGCTGATTTTTTGCTCGCACCACTGAATCGCCTCATTTAGGTCTTTATAACCATCGCCACTGGCATTCCAGCATTGGGCTAAATCATGGCTTCTATCACCAGCATCTGAAGCGTCTGAGCCTATTATTTGACAAGATGAATAAGTTGACTTAGATGATCCGTCATCGTTACTGTCACAAGCACTTAACGCTAAAGCAAAACTTAAAATGAGTAATTTTTTCATTAGTATTCTCCTTCATTCATAAATAGTTCGGTAAATATCACTCGTGATTGGCACGGGACTTCAAAGTAATCCTGATTATTATTTATGATTTGAAGTTCTAAATTGTGATGACTTTTACAATCAATTTGGCTGCCAGAAGCAGGGGGGAGTGTTAGAGGCTCACCGTAAATATTTATTTCAAGCGTTTCACTGGAAAGGTTTTGAATTGATAGCGTTTGTAATTCCGTACTAAGTACTTTTACATGCTCAAGTGGAGACTTGTATTCAACTGCGAACGCTGCTGATGATACAAACCCTAGAATAAGAGTTAACTTCTGAATAAGCTTCATGATAATTCCTTGCTATATAAGATTTAACAAAAAACTAACAATAAAATCGGCGTACCACAATCACTCAGACAGCTTTTAGCCTCAATTTCATACTTACTTAACGCATTGTATATAGAGGTATAATGATGAATGCTTACGTGATTAATTTATTGGTGTTACAGTGCTTAATACTTCACTGTTAGTTAACGATAAAGGATGATTGAAATGGAAATTCGAATTGATGACCTAAAAGGCGAAGAGGTTGCTTTATTACTTCAGGAGCATCACCAAGACATGTTAGACCATACACCAGCAGAAAGTGTACACGCGTTAGATTTAACAGGATTACAAGCACCTGATGTGACATTTTGGAGTGCGTGGATCGCGGGTGAACTTGCCGGGTGTGGTGCGATTAAAGTGATTGAAGCAGGGCATGCTGAACTAAAATCAATGCGTACCTCTAGTACGCATTTACGACAAGGCGTTGCTCAACGACTATTAACGCATATCTTGGCGGAAGCAAAAAACCAAGGTATCACCAAAGTAAGTTTAGAAACGGGCACTCCAGATTCATTTATACGCGCTCAAAAATTATATAGAGATTTTGGCTTTAATGAGTGTGCGCCGTTTGCAAACTATCGTGAAGACCCGTACAGCTTATATATGACGAAACAGATCGCTTAATGATATCGACGATCTAAATAGTACTTTCACTGATCTAGATCGTACTGTCACTGATCTAGATAGTACTTTCACTGAATATCATCGCACTTGCGAGTAAGTTATACATGATTGCGCTTGATACAGTGATAAAGAGCAGGCCAGTACATAAATTGATTGCTGGTGCTGCTTTTTTTACACGTTGTTGAATGGCTGGTTTCGATAAGATTAACGCGATAAATACAAACCAAATGAGTGATAATACTAGCATGATAACGGTTGCGACCAGCTTAGTCATAAAGCTCACATCGGGCGTGATCATGGCTGAGAATAAGATGATGAAAAACACCATACATTTCGGATTTAATAAGTTAGTCCAAAGACCTTGCATGAAGCCTTGTGTTGGCGTCAATTGATTAAGCTTTGACATATTATTGTCTACTGATACTTTCGCCTTCCAATGTTGTAGCGCGCCTTTTACAGCACCAAACCCCATCCATGCTAAATAACTCGCACCTACCATTTGTACAATGATATATAAGGTTTGTGAGCTTTTAATAATTAAACTAACGCCTGTTAAGCTCAAAATGGTATGAATTAAAATTGCGATAGAAATGCCCACGGCAGAGGCGATGGCTGTATTTCTTGATTCTTGGCTGGCGAGTTTAACCACTAAAGCAAAGTCTGGACCTGGGCTGGCTAATGCAACAGCGTGAATAATAGCGAGAGATAAAAGCAGTTCAATGTTCATGGGTTAACCTTTAATAATAATTATGTCGCTATATTGCAGGGTAAAAGAGGTTAGCTATAGGAAAAAATTGCAGTATTTATTAATTTAGCGTTATTTTGGTCGTTAAAGTGCAGTTTTTAAAACTGAAGATCGTTAATCATCGGTATTAAAGCACACGGCGCTGAAAATGAGAGGGGGTAATCAGATAAGCACTTTTGAATGCTTTATTAAAATGGCTTTGGTCAAAGAAACCAACTTGATAGGCAACATCAGACAAGTTTCCTCCTTTCATTAAGGCTTTTTTCGCATACTCTAAACGCACCCTTTTCAAATAAGCGTGCGGTGTCATTCCCATCGATTGCTTGAATTGGCGTAAAAATTGAAACTTGCTGAGGTCAAGGTTTTGTGCCAATTCATCTAGTTGGAACGCTTGACCGGGTTCATCGTGAAATAACGTTTTAATGTAGTTTAATTGCAGCGCCGATAATTGCTTTGTTGATGTGTGTTTCTGTGATGGCATGCTGCCATTGTGTGTACCGCTATTTTGTATAAAAAGCTCAGTGATAAATGCCATCATGGCTGTTTCAATGTGCAGTTGTGCATCGGTTTCTTGATCTGTAGTTAACAGTTTATGCAAATGTAAAAATGCATGAGATAACACGGTGTTGTTGATTAAGGGCGCGTTAAAGAAGGTTTCAGCTTGATTCATCTCGCGACTAATATCATTCATATAATCAACAGGCAAAGCCATTACATGGGATTGATAGCCACCTAATGTAATATTTTCACCGTTGTGCGCTTCATCTGGGTTTAGCGTGGAGATAAAACCGGGTGCAAGATGATACTGTTTGCCTTGATGTAGATATTGCTGGCAGCCACTTGTCACAATGCCAATGTGGTAATCAAGGTGCACATGGCGCTCAAAAGAAAATTTCTCAACCTTTGCTGAACTGAGTTCAATATTCGGCAATGCCGGATTGTGCCAATATTCGATTAGTTCTATTTTTTTATCATTGGCACTCATCTTAACACTCATATTATGTAAGGTATACGGTCTTTAATTCGTATGGGCTATACCATTTGCCGTGTATCTTAACAGTTAGTGGCTAGTTGATTATAGTAAATAATTGCACGACCTCTCGACGTCATTATCTAAACAGTATTGGTTTTTCTATATCTTTAAAATAGGGTAAGTTGGGAAATAGATCGTTGATTGAATCGGTAGGGTAGCCAAACCACTTAGCCAATTCAGCATTGACTTGATCTGCTGCTATTTCTGGAATCAAGCGTCCTTTGTTATGATCATATTCACTGTTTGGGGCAAGATCAGGCCATCGACCAATCGCTAAGTCATCTTGATTTATCCCTTTTACAGCGCCACCCATAATCAGTTGATGTCCAGCCCAGCCATGATCTGTCCCTGAGTTATTTGCCATGATGCGTCGACCAAAATCAGACATGGTAAACGTCGTTACTTGTTCGGCAATGCCTTCTTGCTCTAATTCCTGCTGGAATGCAGCCATGGCTTCAGCTACGTGTGTTAATAGCGCATCATGATCGACGAGTTGATTGTTATGTGTATCAAAACCACCAATACCAACCATAAAAATTTGATGGGTTTGATCAAGTTGATCACGAGCCCGTAATAAACGACCTACCATATTCAACTGACCACCAAGCTTAGAGTCGGGGTAAGCGTATTTGTCTGCATCAACGGTTGATAAAATGTCTTTTAGGTTTTCATTTTCCAAATAGCGGCTACGCATGTGGGGGCCGTAATTATCAGGGTATAAATTGCGATAAGACTGATCCCAAAGTGTCGTCATCGACTCAAATGTTTGGGTGTTAATGCCTTTATAATCACCGGGGCCCGATGCCGCCATTTGCATTTGTTCATGGCTGTTACTCCGTAACCATTTCTTATCACCATTAATTGAAATTAGTGGTGAATACATGCCTGCCATATTCATCTTATCTACCATTCGACCTGCCCAGCCTTGGCGATCAGACATATTTAATGCGCCTGATTGCCACATCGTTTGTTGCAGGTTATGCGCCATGAGAAATTCAGGATATAAAGCACTACTTTTATCATGATTAATGAGGGGTTGAACAAGCTGGCCTGAATTGACAATGACATTGGCATTACCACGTGCAAATATCGGTTTTAGCGCTGACATCGCTGGATGTAAGCCTATTTCAACCGATTCATTAAAAGGTCCAGTTTTAGTTTTTAAACCGGTATCAATTAATTGTTTTTGGTCGATAGCAATATTTGGACGAGCTGCTTGGTATTGTGCATACGCATTATCCGTGCGTGGAATGATCATGTTGTAAGCGTCATTACCACCGAATAGAAAAATACCGACTAATGCTTTAGGGCCAGTATTATCACTTGTTGGCGAAGACTCTGTTTCGCTGTTACAGGCACTAAGTGCAGGGGTGGCACTTAGTGCTAAGCTGCCTTTAATAAAATTACGTCTACTTACTTTCATATTGTTTACTCTTGGCAGCGGAATTCAGGGGAACATTGAGCGACAAATAACGTGTCGTGAAGGCGATTTTTGGTTTTCGATGCACTATAACTGAGAAAGATACGGGTTATTTCTGCGGCTGTCGTTGCTGACATTAAGCCTGAAAAGAGGCGTTGATTGACCACGTTAAGATAGGCATCTACATCATCAATATTATTAATGAATTCACTCTCATCCCACGTCCACTGCGTTTCCTTTGTATTACGATAAGATAGAATACTGTTCCACATGGCGTTGTTAATTCGGCGCATAATATCGGTATTTAAAATTGCGAATTCCGGAGCAACAAGTTCGACGTCGGTTATCTCACCATTTGGCGCATAGTCAGGGTCATAAAAATTAAACACACTCGGTGCGCATAATGGGGCTTGACCAAAGTTATTACGCGTTCCTATCCAATCATACCAACGGGCAGGGTGGTTACTCTGAATATTTAATGCGCGAGCTAAGTTTGCCATGGCGATTAATGGCTCTTTAATTTTACCAAAATTCCGTTGACTGCTGCCCAATTGTTGGTGATCTTGCATTGCTACGCCCGCTAATAAATCGTCATCAAGCAGAATGGCTTTGATGATAGCTTGCATATCACCGCGAACACCGACGCCATTATCTTTAAACGTATTGGCAACGCGTTGGATATATTCTCGACGTGGGTTGCTGATTGTAAGGCGCTTAATGAGTAGTGTTGCAATATAGACTGGGGTATTTGAATGTTGGAATAGTACCTCAACCGCTTGGTCTACGTCTTGCGCTGCTGTTTGTCCCGCAGGGAAGGTATGCCCTAATACTTGCTTTTCATCAGTATCGTGCTGCTTTTCGTCGGCATACATAGATTGGTGGTAATCTTGTATTTTCCAACCCGTTAACACACGGGCAAGTTCTTCAATGTCCGTCTGGGTGTAATTAGGAATACGATCCCCGTTGCCATCAGTCGCAATTATCCCATCATCTGTAAGTTGCCATAAACCAAGGCTAAATAACTGCATGACTTCACGGGCATAGTTTTCATCAGGAAATGTATTTTTCGTAGGATTGGCTTTACGACTACCTGATAGAGTTAAAAATTTCCCCATCGCAGGACTAAGCGTAACGGCTTTGAGTAGGTCTTTAAAGTTACCAAAAGCGTGGGTAAGTAACAGGTCATAGTATTCAGCCAGCCCCTCAGAATTAGGACCGCCATTTTTGGATACTACCACTATTTGGCTTAAGGCGAACGCAAGGCGTTGGCGTAGTGTATCTTGACTATTCATGGTGAAATACCACCAAGCACTCATGCGGGGATTCTCGTTATAGGCATCCCCTGTAGCATCTGCAAATTCACGCATTTTAGTTAAGTGACTTTTTACTGGATACGCAAACTGTGCCGTAAACCAATCAGTAATATTAAGATTAACGAGATCGTTAATATCATTGCCTTTCACACCAAATGTTGCACGAGATAAAAAACGTGCTGCTTGTTCGTGAGAGAGTTGAGTGGTGCTTAGAGACATAAGTGGCTACCTGAGGAACAGTGGAACATACTAAAAAGTATAAGGAAATGATAAAAGCTACACAAGCATGTTAACAGCGAACGTAGGAGGTAATAATAAATAATGGTATAAATCTTATTTTTGTCTACGCCAGGTTAGTTCGTATTTAAGCATGAATGTAACTTTTTATAATGATTGTTTTATTATGATGCCATTATTTGACTGTTATTTCATAGCCATATATGTCTTTATACCCACAAAGATGTAAATTTGATGTGACCTATGTTGTATTATGGTTAACAATACTTTACATCGATATGAAGCCTATGTATTGTCCCTAACACTGATTTTAAGATCATAAGTAGTTAAGAAATCCGCATTTGAGTTAAAAACCAGTCAAATACACTGCATTCCACATATCAAGGATTAATACGTGTTAAATATTAAAAATAGTCAATCTCATTCTCAATCAAATTCAGCTTCTCGCAGCTGGAATGCCCATGATACAAAGTGGACACTTAGTTTATTCGGCACTGCTGTAGGGGCAGGCATATTATTTTTACCTATCAATATTGGTGCTGGTGGATTTTGGCCACTTATCATTATGGCCCTGCTTGCTGGACCTATGACGTTCTTGGCACATCGAGGCTTGTCTCGATTTGTACTTTCCTCGAATAACCCTGATGCTGATTTCACCGATGTTGTTGAAGAGCACTTTGGTTCTAATGCGGGTCGCATTATCTCTGTTCTTTATTTCTTATCGATTTATCCAATCTTACTTATTTACGGTGTAGGACTGACTAATACAGTCGATAGCTTTATCGTTAATCAGCTCGATCTCGCATCTCCTTCACGCGTATTATTATCTGGTGTATTGGTTGCAGGCATGGTTGGTGTGATGATGGGTGGCGAAAAATTAGTGCTCAGAGCATTTGGAGTTATTGTTTATCCATTGGTGTTGATTCTTGCTGGACTGTCAATTTACATGATACAAGATTGGCAAGTGCCTGATATATCCGTAGCTACGGACATGGCTGAGTTCTCTCGTACATTATGGTTAGCTGTACCTGTTACCGTATTTGCGTTTAGCCATGCTGCTGCTATTTCAAGTTTCACCACAGCGCAAAAGCGTCATTACGGTAAAGAAGCTAGTGCTAAATCAGAGCAAATCCTGAAGTATACGTCAATCATGCTTATTTCATTTGTTATTTTCTTTGTATTTTCTTGTGTATTTAGTTTAACGCCAGCGCAGTTGTTGGAAGCTAAAATACAAAACATATCTGTTTTATCGTACTTAGCAAATGCGAAAGATAATGCCTTAATTGCTTCTTTAGGTCCTTTAATTGCTTTCATTGCTATTACATCTTCATTTTTTGGTCACTTCTTAGGTGCTCGAGAAGGTCTAAATGGTCTGATACGTAAACAAGTCAATATGAAACCTGCGGCTATTAACAAGCTGACTATTTTTATATTATTTACCAGTATCTGGGCTGTTTCGGTAATGAACCCAAGCATTTTAAATATGATGGAAATGTTCTCGGGGCCAGTTATTGCAATGATTTTGTTTGTGATGCCAATGTACGCGGTGCATAAAGTCGAAGCATTAGCTCAATATCGTGGTGCGTTAAGTAATATTTTCGTCACTATCATGGGATTGATAGCTATCTCTGCACTGCTATTTAGCGTGTTTTTATAAAGGGAGCTGTATATAAAATAAGGAATGTTTAGTTTCTTGAAACAGGACTCAACTGCATGCGTTTATATCGCACATACAGTTGAGTCCTAATTTGTATTTTAAATAGGTGACACCGATATTATGACGTCGTTTTAAAACCCGCTAGTCGAGGTAGCTTTTCTTTTAACGCAGTAATGTGCAGTGTTTTGTTAGTGAGGTAATCGTTTAGCCCGTTGTTACGTAATAGACATGCTGGGCAGTCGCCACAACCTGTACCCACAACGCCGTTATAACAAGTCAGTGATTGGTGTGTCACAAAATCAAGTTCATCATGCAAGTCTGCAAGTGCCCATGTTTCCGCTTTATTTAACCACATTAACGGTGTTTCAAATTTGAAGTCTTTCGCCATACCTAAGTTGCAGGCGTGGTTAATTGATTTTATAAATTCATCACGGCAATCAGGGTAACCAGAGAAATCTGTTTCGCATACACCTGTTATTACTGTGTTTGCACCAACTTGATAAGCATAGATGCTAGCAAGAGTCATGAATAAGATATTACGACCAGGTACGAACGAATTCGGTAAACCATTGTCCATTAACTCGTGAGAAACGGCGATATCGTCACGTGTTAGTGAGCTAATAGCCAATTCACTGAGCAGATCAACATTAATGATTTTATGATTTTTAACACCGAAATAAGCGGCTGTTTTTTTCGCTACATCTATTTCTTGGCTGTGACGTTGACCATAATCAAAGGTAATACAATCAACGCTATCATAACGTTGTAATGCATCAACTAAACACGTAGTACTATCTTGTCCACCGCTAAAAACCAAAACGGCTTTGTTTGTCGTCTGCTGTGACATCTCTTATCCTTTATCTATCTTAGTAAAGCTTTAATGAGGCGATAATAGCACAGCTGGATGTTAACTAGGGTAAATCGGTTGTTAAAATAGCTTAAACAATTACCGCGCAGTGGTTAAAAAACAACGGTGTAATAGCAACTATGCAGGATGGTTTTGTTTCGGTAGAATGTATCTACTGCTGTATAAAAATATAGTTATATAGCGCTCAATTTTATGTATAAGTCGGCTTTTGCTGACTTTTTGTTTTTATTGGTAAGTACAAACATGTCAGATAATATTGAAAACGGGCAAGTAGAGCGACAAGATCCTCGCTTACAAATTATTTCAGAAGCAGAGCAAGGAAGTCCTTTTTCTCAGTTGGCTGCCGCGGATATGTTTTATGCGCGAGGCGATTATGATGATGCATTTTACTGGTATAGCATTGCAGTTCGCACATTTACCAGTAATCCAAATGCGTATTCAGCTGAAGTGATAAAATATGAAGTGTCAGCTGCAGAGTGTAATCTTGCAAGCATGTTTTTTAATGGTTTAGGTACTGACTCAGATAAAAAACAAGCATTTAAGCTCTATGCAGAAGCTGCGCGTAAGCGTCATATCGAAGCACAAGTACAACTTGGTATGATGTATGTTTATGCCGAAGGTATTCAGCAGCATTATGGTTTAGGTTATGCGTGGTTATACGCAGCAGAGCTCAATGGCGAAAGTCGTAAAGATGTGAAAAAAGTGCTAAAAATGATCGAAGGTAAAATGGATCGTAAAGCGCTCGATAACGCCAGAAAACTCTCGGAACAATGGGTCGACGAAGCTATTTTAGAAAAACTCGCACAACGTAAGAAAACCCGCTTTGCTTTTATCAGCAGTTGGTTTAAAAAGTCAGCCTAAACGTTTTTAGCTGTTAAAATTACTTAAGTCTTCTAAACTTAACATACCAATATTTAGATGATAGGTAAGTAAGATGGACTTAAGTAATTTTGAACAAATGGATACCGCGATCCTACTCGGTATTGTGAACGAAAAACTTCGCCTTGAATGTTCGGATCTACATGATCTGTCTGCCACCTATGACATGCCCAGTGAAGCCCTCGCAAATAAATTAGACACACTTGGTTATCATTACGACACAAAAACTAATCAGTTTAAAAGTTTTTAGTCTCGATACGATTGTTAGGTTTTACTATTCTTAGCACACTTCTCATTATGGAGTGAGTATTTACTTGTGTTTCTTTATATCACCAACAGGAGTTTGAGCATGTGGAAAATTATGTAAGGTTTGATATTTTTATATGCAGATTATTATTCTGCTTTAAGTTTATATAAAGAAACAAAAAAG
The DNA here is from genome assembly GCF_018219155.1 of Moritella sp. 24. Classification (NCBI taxonomy): domain Bacteria; kingdom Pseudomonadati; phylum Pseudomonadota; class Gammaproteobacteria; order Alteromonadales; family Moritellaceae; genus Moritella; species Moritella sp. 24. The sequence continues at coordinate 1,489,775 of NZ_CP056123.1, forward strand.
TTCAACAAATCAGATTCACACTCACTTTATTTCCCTTTTAAATAATCCTATATAGATCCAACTAAATCTTATATTTTAGTTAATTACTCTGAATTGTAAATTCTAACCTTGTTAATATCTGTAATTTAAATGTACTAGCTCTGCTTTATAGTCCTAGGCTTTCACGTTGCATAAAAGAAAACCTGTACAATACTGTGAAGTGAAGCATGTTTATTTTAGGTTTTTTATTATTTTAACCAGTAGGGTTGAGCAGATTATTAAGCTGAATTGTCTTAATAATTAATCTAAATAGGTACTTATAGAACATGACTTCGGATCGCACTTTTATGTAACTATGGATAAAGGAGCAAAACAGTAAATGGATTTCCCCGTAATTACCCCAATGTTACCTCGTTAATTTAGCACTATTCTAAATAATTTTAATTATCGATCTGGCTATATCGGTTTGTTTATTGCCTCGGATGATCTAATTACATTTTTGCTCTGGCTTTTAAACTCGATATCGATGATTGATGGAAAGTATTAGCTCACTTCCAAGTAAGTTTGCTGTAAATGTACAATTGCTTAGTTATGAAAACTGATATAGCAGTCTTATTGCTTGATCACACAGAATTTAAAGATCTTGATCATTCTATTGATGGGATAGCTTTAATGTATACAAAGGGTGTTGGGAAAAATTATGAATATAAATATAGTTGATACAAAAATTGGAATTATCGGTATGGGTTACGTTGGGTTACCTTTAGCCGTAGAGTTTGGTAAAACATATCAAACGACTGGTTTTGATATTAAACAGACGCGTGTCGAAGAGCTAAAATCTGGTGTAGATTCTACACTTGAATGCTCTCCTGAAGAGTTATCTAAAGCGTTCCGTTTAAACTATACGAATACGTTGCAAGATATTGCTAGGTGTAACGTTTTCATTGTAACTGTTCCTACGCCGATTACAGATAGTAATGTACCTGATTTAACTCCATTGGAGAATGCATCTGCAGCATTAGGGGAAATTATAAAAAAAGATGATGTTGTCATTTTTGAATCGACAGTATATCCAGGTGCGACAGAGGAAGTCTGCATACCAATTATCGAAGAGATATCAGGGTTAAAATTCAACCAAGATTTTTTTGCCGGTTATAGTCCGGAGCGTATCAACCCTGGTGATAAGGTTAATCGTTTAACAACCATCATGAAAATCACCTCAGGTTCGACTCTTGAGGTTGCAGATTTTGTGGATGATTTATATGCCTCTATCGTTACCGCGGGTACCCATAAAGCGCCTTCAATTAAAGTAGCCGAAGCGGCAAAGGTAATTGAAAACACACAACGAGACTTGAATATTGCAATCATTAATGAATTTGCAAAAATATTTAACAAATTAGACATTGATACAGAAGAGGTATTAATGGCAGCACGCACTAAATGGAACTTTTTACCCTTTAAACCAGGTTTAGTCGGCGGTCACTGCATTAGTGTTGACCCGTACTATTTAACATATAAAGCGCAAGAAATGGGTTACCGCCCAGAAGTTATTTTGGCGGGACGTCGTATCAATGACGGCATGGGCGAATATATAGCAACCCAACTAGTTAAAAAATTGGCTAGTCAAAAAATCAATATTGATGCAGCAAAAATATTGATTTTAGGTTTTACCTTCAAAGGTGATTGCCCTGATGTCCGTAATACTAAAATCACCAATATTATTAAAGAGCTTGAAGATTTCAACATGGAAATCGATGTATATGATTGTTGGGCATCTGCTGAAGAAGTCCGTCGAGAATATAATCTTGAGCTAATAGATACGTTGGAACCAGGGAAGTATGATGCGATTTTGTTGGCTGTCGATCACAGTGAATTTAAACAAATGGGCGAGTCTAGACTTCGTATGCTTGGCAAAAAAGAACATGTTTTATACGATGTGAAACATGTATTAGCATCAAATGAGTCAGATATTCGGTTATAAAAGGGGTCGTAAATGAAAAGATTTGCACTTATTGGTGCCGCTGGTTATATCGCACCTCGACATTTAAATGCTATTAAAGAGACTGGTCATGAGTTAGTGGCCGCTATGGATGTGAATGATTCTGTAGGTATTATGGATATGCATTTTCCTGAATCTGAATTTTTTACTGAGTTTGAGGCGTTTGCAGCCTATGTTGAAGACGAAGCATTAAAAGGGAACAAATTAGATTACATTTCCATCTGCTCTCCAAATTACCTGCATGCACCGCAAATGAAGTTCGCCCTTAAAAATGGTATTGATGTTATTTGTGAAAAACCTTTGGTCTTAAGTTCATCCGAAATTGATAAGTTAAAATTGTATGAAGAAAAGTACGGCGCGAAAGTGAATAGTATTTTACAGCTCCGTCTTCACCCTTCAATTATTGCTTTGCGCGAAAAAGTCCAAAAGGCCGCTAAAGATGAAGTTTTTGATGTCGAACTTACGTATATGACATCGCGTGGTAAATGGTATCTTAAATCTTGGAAAGGTGTTGATGAAAAGTCGGGTGGTGTCGCTACTAATGTGGGGGTGCATTTCTTCGATATGTTGCATTTTATTTTTGGTGAGATAAAAGAGAATGAAGTTCATTATAAAGATGAACAGACAGTGTCGGGTTACTTAGTATATGAGCGTGCACGGGTCAAATGGTTCTTGTCTATTGATGCGAATAACCTACCAGAAAATGCCGTGCAAGGTGAAAAGAAAACCTACCGTAGTATTATGATAGGCGATGAAGAGCTTGAGTTTTCAGGTGGTTTTACAGATTTACACACGCAAAGTTATACACATGTACTTGCGGGGAATGGTTACGGGCTAGAAGATAATAGAACTGCAATTGAGACGGTGGAGAAAATTCGAGTGCAAGAGGTTGTTGCTATCCCAGAGCATTACCACCCCCTAATGAATAAATTACTGTAATTGAAATTTATGCAGGTATAGATATGAATTATATGAAACATGAAACGGCGATTGTTGATGATGGTGCTGTGATAGGTGATGAATCTAGAGTATGGCATTGGGTGCACGTTTGTGCTGGGGCGCTTATAGGTAAAAAAGTGTCATTAGGGCAGAACGTTTTTGTCGGCAATAAAGTGACCATCGGCGATATGTGCAAGGTTCAAAATAATGTATCTGTTTATGACAATGTATATCTTGAAGAGGGGGTTTTCTGTGGCCCGAGCATGGTATTTACCAATGTTTATAATCCACGTTCCTTGATTGAACGAAAGGAAGAATTCCGCGATACGCGGGTTAAAAAAGGCGCCACATTAGGTGCTAATTGTACTGTTGTTTGTGGAATAACGATTGGTGAATATGCCTTTGTAGGTGCTGGTACCGTTGTTAATAAAGATGTGAAACCATTTGCACTTATGGTCGGCGTACCCGCTAAACAAATCGGTTGGATGAGTGCTTACGGTGAAAAACTTGATTTACCTCTATCTGGCCAAGCGTCAACCGTTTGCCCGTACACAAATGAAACTTATGTTATTGAAGGTGACACACTTACCCGTTTGGTGAAATAACAATGCAATTTATAGACTTGGCTGCGCAATATCAGCATTTAAAAGACAAAATAGATAATCGAATTCAAACTGTTTTAAACCATGGGAAATATATCATGGGGCCGGAAGTATTTGAGTTGGAAGATAAGTTAGCAGAGTATGTTGGTGTTAAGCATGCAGTGACCTGTGCAAATGGAACTGATGCATTAACGCTTTGTATGATGGTGTTAGGCATTGATAAAGGGGATGCGGTTTTTTGCCCCACCTTCACATTTTTTGCAACTGCAGAGGCTATCGCTTTTGCTAACGCTACTCCTGTGTTTGTAGATTCCGATGAACAAACATTTAATATCTGCCCTGTCGATTTAGAGAGACAAATCAAGAAAGTTATTGACGATGGGTTGTTGAGACCTAAAGCTATTATTGCTGTTGATCTATTTGGCTTACCGGCTAATTATCCTGAATTAGAGCGTTTAGCTCGAAAATATAACCTTAAGTTAATAGAGGATGCTGCACAAGGTTTTGGTGGCTCAATTAATGGAAAAAAAACGGGTAGTTTTGGTGATATGGCTACAACCAGTTTCTTTCCTGCAAAACCGCTTGGTTGTTATGGTGATGGCGGTGCTGTGTTTACCAATGATGATGAATATGCAGCGCTATTACGCTCTTTTCGAGTGCATGGTAAAGGCAATGATAAATACGATAATGTACGCATCGGTATGAATAGTCGCTTAGACACCATTCAAGCAGCGGTGTTATTAGAGAAACTGGCTGAATTCCCACAAGAATTAATAAAAAGGAATATATTAGCAGATCAATATGAGCAAGAGTTATCTAGCAAATTCATTACACCTAAAGTACCAGAGGGGTATGTAAGTTCTTGGGCTCAATATACAGTTTTGACGGATAACCGTGAGCAAGAAATGCTGAACTATAAAATACATGGGGTGCCAACTATGATTTATTATCAAACCTGTATGCATCAACAAACTGCATTTTTAAACCAGAACAACAAGAAGGTTACTTTTCCAGTTGCACAAAAATTGTCTGCGTCCGTATTTAGTTTACCAATGCATCCATACTTATAGTATTAGTCATTTGGTGTCGATGACTTAAAGGAGCTACACCCTTAGTAATTGAAAGGTAGCAAATATGGCTTCAAGTAGTAGAAGAAATGTTTTGACATTAATCACAGGGACTGCGTTGGCGCAAGGTATTTCGATTGCTATCACGCCAATTATTACTAGAATATATACACCAGAGTCATTTGGTGTTTTTGCCCTATACGTTAGTATAGTATCTTTGATATCAGTAATAGCAACTGGTCGATATGAATTAGCAATAATGTTACCTCAAAAAAAATCAGACGCAATACATTTAGTTTTACTGTCGTTTTTTATAACTTGTGTGATCTCAGTTATATGTTTTGTGGTGATATTTTTATTTGGTGACTTGATAATAATATACTTGGGGAATAGTACCATTGAAAAGTGGTTATATTGTATACCTGTTTCTATTATGCTTTCTGGTTTTGTGCAGAGCTTACGTTGTTGGAATAATAGGTGCGAAGAGTATAAAGCAATAGCTATCAGTAGGTTTTCTAATTCTGCAGGCATGTCAGCGGTCAATCTTTCACTCCCTTCTTTTTCTCTTTCGAAATACGGTCTTGTAAGTGGTTATATTGTAGGTCAATCATTGTCTGTAATAAGTGTTAGTCGGAAATTTAATTTTTATACTTTAAAAAGTTGCGAATTAAAAACGGTTTATTCGCTTGCAAAAAAATATAAAACATTCCCAATGGTTAATTCTATACACGCATTTGTGAATGTATTTAAATTAAATGTTGTAAATATAATTTTGATTAAAAATTTCACAGAAACTGTTCTGGGTCAGTACTTTATGGTACTTCAAATTATGCAAGCTCCATCTGCATTAATCGGAGCTTCTATTGCACAAGTCTTCTATAGAGATGCAAGTGTAGAGTATAAAAAAGGTAATAATATACAACACTTAGTAAAGCAAATGATTTTAAAGCTTGTTATTTTTAGTTCGTTGCCTGCATGTTTAATGTTTTTTTTTTCCGAACCATTATTTGTATTAGTTTTTGGCCCTTCCTGGTCTGAGATGGGGGGGTATGCACATGCATTGTTACCTTATATTTACCTTCATTTTATTGTGTCACCGCTTGGAATGGTACCCTTGATTATAGGCGCTCAAGTTAAGGCTTTTTATTGGGGGGTACTGGAAAGTGGTATTTTCATTTGTGTATTTGTTGTCGGTGGGATTATCCATAATAACATTACAGATACACTGCAGCTATTATCATTTGTATTTATGATATATTTTTCAATTTATATTTATTGGATAATATATCTATCAGGGAATAAAAATGTCTAACACAATCATTATTTTCACAACAACGTTTCCTTTCGAAGGGGGGGAACAATTTTTAGAAACTGAAATAAATTATTTAGCATCCGCTTTTGATACAATAATTATTGTTCCTGCCCAAAATAAAAATAAAAATAAAAATAAAAAAAGAAATATTCCTATCAATGTGATAATTGATGAGTCTATAGCAAATTCGAATAAAGGTTATATCAAAAGGCTTTTTTCTCTCTTTAGTTTGTTTTTTATTAAAAATATTTTTTGTTGTCGTAACCTAAATGAAGCTATATATTTAAGTAGAATCACTATTTATATAGGGTTGTACAAAAATTGGATTGAAAAATTCACCTGTGAGAGTGAAGAACAGATGCACGTTTTTTATACATATTGGTTTTCAGCGTCAACTATAGCACTTTCTGAAATTAAAAATAAAGGAAAGGAAATTTCTTTTTTTACTCGTGTACATGGTGGTGATCTATATCCAAATGTAGTTGGTTTTAATAAATTTCCGTGCAGAAGTGAAGTTATTAAAAATATTGATATGATTTACCCCATATCTGAAAATGGATACGAATTCTTAAGGGATAAGTATAAATGTGCTGATAAAATGAAAGTGGCCAAACTTGGTTCTACTTTGACTGGCGGGCGAAATTACGGCTCCGACGATGGGGTTCTTCGCATCGTATCTTGTTCTAACATGATACCAGTAAAAAGAATTCATCTAATAATTGATGCATTAAAACTGATTAATAATATCAGTGTTGAATGGACTCATATTGGAGGTGGTAGTTTGATGGATGATTTAGTTCTTAGTTCTTCTAATCTTAATAAAGATAATATCAAATGTAATTTTCTGGGACGTATCAGCAATAAAAATGTTTTAGCGTTTTACAAATGTAATCCAGTAGATATATTTATTAATGCTAGTGCATCTGAGGGAATACCGGTTAGCATTATGGAAGTTCAAAGTTTTGGAATACCAGTTATTGCTACTGATGTTGGGGGTACTAGTGAAATAGTTTCTGAAAAAACAGGTTGCTTATTAAGTTCAAATCCTACTGCACAGGATATAACCGTAGCTATTTTTAAATGTTTTGATGATTATGAAAAAAGAATTGCTGCATTTGATTCTTGGTCTGAAAGTTATGATGCACATAAAAATTATAATGTTTTTTGTGCTGATATAATAAAAGACTTTTTTTAATATGCGATTTAATATAGTTCTTAGCTGCTTATTTGTTTATTGTTTGTTTCCATTTGAAAATAGCCTGGTTGGAGTGTTGCCGCTTATAATTAGAAGTTTTAGTGCAATTTTGATCACGATTCTGTTTCTATATTTAAATAGGGCGGTTATAGTTATTAGTGATGACTTGATTTCTCTGTATTTAATTTTGATATGTATGGCCACGATTGCTTTGTTTAATAGTTTTAGTTTTCGTTATTTAGTGTTTTTAATTTCTATTACACTAGGCTTTGTTGTTTCTAGTGTTGTATCCATAAATTATGATTTGAAATCTATTTTCATTAAGTCCTTAGGGAATATAATTTGGTTGTCGATAATAGCACTGGTTGTTCAAATATTAGTTTATAACTTTTTTAACTTTGACTTTCGGCCTCATGATATATTATTTCCGTTCAGTGAATCTAGAGTCGAAATTCCTACAGGTATATTAGAAAACATGTATCGTTCTGGAGGTATATTTATTGAGCCTGGTACATATGCAAATTGGACATATGTTCTTCTGGTAATGTATATATTAGTCTCAGGGGATAGGTATAATGTATTATTGATTGTTGGTGGATTGTCAATAATACTAACCGCATCTGTTTGGGGGCTTTTTTCTGGCATTTATATTTCAATATTTATTTTTTGTGCTTGGTTGAAATCATTGGAATTTTCATCTCAGACCAGTAAAGTTATATTTACGGGGTTAACCCTCATAGTGTTGTCATCTGTGTTCATTAATAATTTAAATCATGATTTATTTAGTTTCGCAGAAAAAAAATTACTTGGAGAATCTACATCTGTAATTTCTAAACACGATGTTTATAATGATTTTTTAATAGACATAGACCAATTCGTTCTATCAGGAGAGGGATTTAGTCGAACATTCAGAAAAGGGAAAGTTGCGGTTCAGGATGCAGGTTTGTTAGTGAACTTTGCGATTGTTTTTGGGTTGGTATTTACAGGTTTATTCATGGCATTATTAATTTATATATGCTTAAAGAAAGGACGATACTTCGAACTTATTTTATCTGCCCCCATATTGTTGTCCAAATTATTCTATTGGGATTTTACATTTTGGCTATGGTTTTTTCTTATGCTGACTAGTTTTACTGGACAAGTTGCTGATCAAAAAAACATTAATTATAGCAATTCGCCTAGTTAATTGGTCGGAAATATCCAATCTCTAGTACATATTTTCATTACTCTATAATAAAATAGTAGGTTAAAAAATGATTAATGTTTGCCATCTTACATCTGTACATCCCCGTTACGATACACGAATATTCATCAAAATGTGCACATCGCTAGCTGACAATGGTTATGTTGTTTCTTTGATTGTTGCCGATGGGCTAGGCAATGAAGTTAAAAATAATGTTCATATAGTTGATGTTGGAAAAAACACTGGCAGTCGCATCTCTCGCATGACTAAAACAGTCGCTCTGATTTTCGATAAAGCATTAGAGCAGAGAGCAAGGATCTATCACTTACATGATCCAGAACTAATGCCTCTTGGCTTAAAGCTTAAACAAAAGGGTTTTAAAGTCATATTTGATGCACATGAAGACTTACCACTGCAACTACTTAGTAAACCGTACCTTTCTAAGTATTCAGCAAGAATTTTGTCTAAATTTGTAAAAATGTTTGAACGTTATTACCTAAGTAAGTTTGATGCAGTGATAGCTGCAACGCAACATATTGCCGAAAAATTTTCGACAATAAACAATAATACAATTGATATTAATAATTACCCGATAATTGATGAATTTAATTCGAAATACGATGGAATTAATAAATTGAAGCAGGTCACATATGTTGGTGGAATTACTAAGGTAAGAGGGATTGTTGAGATTGTTAATGCCATGGGTCATGTTAATAGTGATATTGTATTATCTCTAGCTGGCACTTTCTTTAGCAGCAAACTCAGGGAAGAAGTTGTATCATTGAATGGATGGTCGCGTGTTGATGAGAAAGGCTGGTTAGGTCGAAATGAAATTAGCCGCAATCTTAAAGAGTCAATTGCAGGAATCGTCACTTTGCATCCAATTATTAATTACCAAGACGCTTTACCTGTAAAAATGTTCGAATATATGGCTGCAGGAATCCCCGTTATAGCTTCTAATATTCCTTTATGGAACTCGATAATCTCAAAAGCTAACTGTGGTATTTGTGTTGATCCTTTTGATATAAATGAGATAGTAACTGCAATCAATTATTTATCCGAAAATGAATCTCAAGCTATGGAAATGGGAAGTAATGGTAGAAAAGCAGTATTAGCAAAGTACAATTGGGCGATTGAAGAAGAAAAGCTTTTATATTTGTATACAAATCTATAAATTGACGATAAGACATTTGTTTTCAGCGTGACGCATTCTCTCACTGAGCGAAATCACGTGGCGTCTATAAAATGACAGTATCATATTCTATGCGAGGGCTGAAAAATTCAGCCCTCGGCCTCCAAAAAGCGTTTAAGTGTAATGGTAAACGCTCAGTTAAGCGATTTATTACCTTGGAATGCGGGAGCTATATGCCTGATGATATCAGGCTTCATCGCTTAACTACTTGCTCATAACTAAAGGGTATTCAAGTTTTGATGAAGCTAAAAGAGTTATCTCGAATTATATTAGAGTCAGGTTAGACCACATCAATATAACGGTGGTTTAACCCCAAATGAACAGAAATAAGATACTTGTTAGAATAAAAAACGTGGCCAAAATCAGTTGGCCACTTTATACGGGTTATTAGCTAGCGTACGGATCTGTGCAGGGTGGTGGGAAACTGATATTCCTACCGAGACCATTTTAAATGTAACACTTTAAATCTTCCGGTACTTGAGGAAGACCTACAATCATTTCTTTGTACCGCTCACTTTTAGGGAATAGCAACATCCATACCGTTAGCCCGATTAGCATGAAATAGGTATAAAGATCTTGATTGTGTATAAACCACTGTTCAAGCTCACCTTTATAAGGGGCAATAACATCATCATAATATTGTAGACGATCTATATCCGGATTATCCAAGATCGACTCTTCATCCCGAAAAACGATAGACCCAATACCTGAAAGACCTGGTTTTACTTGTTTAATGGCAATTTGTGCAGCTTCAGAAAAAGCATTAAAACAACGCTCAGCTTGTGGTCTTGGCCCTATTACACTCATATTACCTCTAAAAACATTCCAAAGTTGCGGCAATTCGTTGATTTTACTCTTACGTAAGAATTTACCTATTGGCAGGACTCTAGGATCATCTTTGACAGTAACGGTTCCCATTGCCATGTTCGGGCTATCTTTTACCATAGTGACGAATTTAATAAGGCCAATCATCTTGCCATTTTTTCCTACACGCGGTTGTATAAAGAAGACTTCACCCTCTCCAGTAAACCTTAGTAATATAGCGATAGATACTAAAAGTGGTGAAAAAAACAAGAGAGCCAAACCTGAAAATAAAATATCAAAAAATCTCTGCATTATTACATCCTCCCATCTAAATATTTTCCAGTTTCTTTGTGTTTAAACTCCGGAAGCATTTCAAAAAACAAATGTACTATATCTTCCTTCGTCCAATTCGAATCTAAGAGTTCCTTAATTGAGTTAGAGAAAAATTCTAATTTATTTTTATCATAATCCGGTTGATTTTTTATCACTCCAAGATTCTCAAATTTCTCAAAGTCCAGAATTTCATTGTCGGTGAAAAATTCTTCATAATCTTTTTCACCGGTTGTATCAGATTCAAAGAAGAAGCAGGACCACTCTTTCTGTTTTTTAAGAGCAAGTACTGTTTCTCTCGCTTCAGCCTCTGAAACACAGGGATTTGCTTTATAACCAATGGACTCCAGATACCGCTCAGCAATACTGGAGAATGTCACAAGATCCAGTTCCTGACTCAGTTTCGGGAAAAATATATCTCTATTTTCTCCAAGGATTGTCGACATGAGACAAAGCTCTCCGGCTTCTTTAGGCGTAACAAAATATCTTCTTACGTCATTCGGTGCTGATATTGGCTGATTTTTACTAATCCGCTGATTAAAACCGTGTAAGAGGCTACCATCAGAAAAGGCTACATTTGCAAACCTTGCGGTTGAAATAGAGATTTCGAGACTTTTCTCCATTAAATACATTTCCATGATCCGTTTTGAAGCACCCATCATATTCACCGGGTTAGCGGCTTTGTCAGTTGAAACGCAAAAATACTTCTTTGCTCCGGATTTAATGGCATGATTAAGCGTCTTAACAGTATTTAGTATATTAACTTCAACCATTCGCATTAGTGTATAGGGATCTTTTTCACTTCTGACATGCTTCAATGCCGACAAATTAAGAATATAATCATAAGGACCTTCATTTTCAAAGAATGAATCAAACTCTTTACTACCGCAATCAATAGCAAAAGTTCTAAAGTCACCGTCAATATATCCGTAAGAACTTCTAATATCCCTCACAAGTTCCACCATGTTATTTTCACTGATATCCACAACATGAAGAACGCTAGGGTTTCTGGAGAATATTTCTTTAGTGACTGCCTGGCCTATCGAGCCGGCACCACCTATGACAAGGAACCGGTTGTTGCGAACGACTTCCTTAAGATGTTCTTCATATGAAGTGATGTCTTTATCAAGCAAAGGTTGTGTTCGTCCAATTAAGGATAAAATATCGTTCATAATAATCCTTTTTATTTCGTTTTTGGTGTTGGTATACTACTGGGAATATTTACTACGCGATCTTCCAACCACTCTGCATTAGATAGATCACCAGTCTGACATTTAGAAAACATGGGCAGCTTATTCATCAATGCCCAGATCGGTCGTGTCATCACTCCATTTTTATTTGTAGATTCTAAAAATAGGTCTCGCTCTTCACGGTTTGCCAGTAAAACTGCATTTAACCAGTAATTTGAATGACAAGATTCAGGTTCCCGGATAAATTGAATATCCAGGTCTTGAAAAAAGTCATTGTATTTATCAGCGAGTATTCTTTTTTCTTTAAGGAAACCGGTAAGTTGTTCCATTTGGGCACAGCCTAAAGCTGCGTTAAGATTGGGTAAGCGATAATTGTAAGCCACTTCTTCATGATAATATTCATAGGGATGAGGTATTTTACCCGTTGTCGTTATGTGTTTAGCTTTTACAGCTAAATCCTGATTATTTGTTACCAGCATACCGCCACCACCTGCTGTGATTATTTTATTTCCATTAAAACTGACTATACCTATGTCACCAAATGATCCAGTATGCTTACCCTTATAATAACTACCGAGTGATTCGGCGGCATCTTCAACTAAAGGTAAGTTATATTTTTTACAGATATCTGCGATTTCTTCAATACGGCAGGGATGACCAAAGGTATGCATAGGGACACAAGCTGATATTCTCTTACCTGAGATTTTATTAACAGGCCCTTCTCTCGTTTGTTTAGTATTATCTTTTAAAAATGATTCCAGCTTTTCAGGGGATAATCCTAGAGTATCTTTATCTACATCTACAAATACAGGAGATGCATTACAATATGAAATTGCATTACAGGTTGCCACAAAAGTAACAGGTTGAGTGATTACTTCTGTATTATGGGTTACTCCCACTAATTGCATCGCTATATGTAATGCAGATGTACCATTTACAATCGCGACTGCATGATCAATTCCTATATATTCTAAAATCTGATTTTCAAAATCTACGACTTTCTGACCAACCGAAGAAACAAAATTTGAGTCTATGCAATCGATTAAATATTGTTTTTCATTTCCAGAAAATACAGGGCGATGAAGGAGAATTGGACTATCGTAGGCGAAGAGTTCATTTTTTATGTAATGGTTTAATTTATCAAAATTGATCATGTAATTATCTCCAATAAGAAATTTTCAATAAGATATCTCTAAGTTTTAAGCTTTTATTTTCTAAATAAATAATTTAGTTTGATTAAACCTGTCAAAGATCCAATCGCGTAAGAGAAATGTAATACTGCAAATGTTAAGAGGAGATAAATAAATGAATTTTCTTTAGTGGAAAGATAAAAGCTTCTTATAATGACTGCGATTAAATACAGGAGAAGGCTTAATGGTGACAATAAATAAATAAACGTAAAAACAGAAGGTAATAGTAAGGGTATGATTAATGATAATAAAAAAATAAGCGGAATAAAATGGCGTATACTTAATGATTTTAAACTCTTAGTACAATAAGCCGTTATTACATTCCATTTACCATTTGAATAATTGTTACTTGCTAACTCGCTATAAGTCTCTCTGGCGAAATAGGTCAGTTCAAGATCCGGTACTAATAGAATGCTGCCGCCACCATTAACAATTCTTTTATTATATTCAATGTCCTGATTCCTATCTAATCGAACATCATACAAGCCATATTTTTCAAAAGTTTCTCTTTTATAGCAGCCGAATGCAACAGTGTCGACGTTGGTTATCTCGTCAACACCCAACCTGAAAATAGAATTGCCAATACCTAATTTATCAGATAAAACATTCTTTATAGATTCTGATTTTTTATTTTTAGTTTTGACTTGAGTGATTAAAACACCACCTATTAAATCAGCAGTAAGTTTTTCATGATATTGGATCATTTTTGAATAATAATCTGAAGGGTATTCGGAATGAGCGCCCTGTAATATAACTAACTGACCCTTAGATTTTTTTATGCCTAGGTTCATTGCATAGGGTACTGTTCTGTCAGGGTTATGTAATATTTTAATGTTTTTATACTTAATACTCAGATTGTTAAGTATTTCCAACGTATTATCTTCACTATTACCATCAATAATAAGTAATTCATATTCATATTCATTAATATCTAAGTCTGAATTCAAAATAGTTAACACTGTGTTTTCTATATATTTTTCTTCATTGTATGTAGGCATTAATATTGATAATTTCATAACTTTCTCTTTTACATGCATGAAGTCAATTTTCCATAAAGGAAAAGAAAGTAACTTTATTCATAACGGTAACCTCATTATTTATGATGGTTACTATGAGCATAGTGAAAGTATCCTAACTCAGCACCTAGATCACACTTTTAATATTTTGTTGAAAATATAAAAAGGTCGTACAGGGCTGGATAATAGGTGCAGCTTGATGATTATTAGGTTATATCATCGTTAGTCGTATTTCAGGTTTAGTTTTAGGACATAGCCGTGGGAAATATTTTGTTTGTTTAGCATTGTCGTTGTTTTAGTGCTGAATTATGTTTAATCACAGAATTATATTTCTTATATCTTATCGAATTTAGGGCTAAAACCTTGTGTACCAACTAGACTCCTTGAAAGACATGATAGTGAGTTACATTATCGCCTGTTCATTAAAAACCAAGACTCACACAGACCGGATATAATTGATAGGAGTGGCTTATGCCTCTTAATAATCGAACGAATTATTCTCTTCTATGCTGGGTACTTTTTGTATTTAGTTATATACCGGCTAGTAATGCCGCGGCAATTGAAGGTTACTTATCTTCCTTTAGTGTTGCGCAAGGAGAGAGTATAGATATTCATGCATCAACAAGTGATGCTGCCTTTTCTATCGAAATCTACAAAGATAGTATTAATGACTTTCAACTCATTTCAACTATAGCGCAAATAACAGGTAATCATAATCATTCAACACCTGAAGAGGATGCTTGGTTAGGGCCTGATTGGCCTGTCGCCTATACGCTCAGTATCCCCCTTGATTGGGAAAGTGGTCTTTACCTTATCAAGCTCAAGAGCAACGGCTCTTCTGAGGAATTATCTGTAGTTGTTAAAGAGAATGACTTTGGGTCTACCTCTAATATTTTGGTGTTCGATAGTGCTCCGACCCGGGTTGCCTACAATATTTGGGGGGGGAAATCCTTTTATGCCAGTACCATTGAGAATGAGCCTGGAGAGGCTGATTTTGTATCTTTAAAAAGACCTGGGCAAAATGTTACTCGCAATGAAGTACCAAAGTTGAGCAGGTGGATCCAATTTCAGGAGCTTCCTGTTGAATGGGCATCAATGCTTGACCTGCACCATGATCCTGCATTACTCGATAATTACAATGTAGTTGTATTCGTCGGTCATAATGAGTATTGGACCCGCGAAATGCGCGACAATTACGATAGTTTTGTTTCCAGAGGTGGCAATGCCGTGATACTCAGCGGCAATACAATGTGGTGGCAGGTACGAATAGAAGGGGATCGTCTTATTTGTTATAAGTCTAATTATCAAGATGACCCTATGTATGACGTTGATAATTCTCTGGTTACAACCCTGTGGTTTGCTTCACCAGTGAACGAACCAGAAAATACCTCGACGGGTGTAAGTTGGCGAAATGGGGGGTATGTTAATAGCCATGGTTACTTTACTGAGGCCGATGGGTACGGTGGTTATACTGTCGTCAATTCCTACCACTGGATTTATGATGGAACAAATCTTCAAGACTATGATTCCTTTGGTCAGGAAAACACAATAGTAGGGCACGAAACTGATGGTGCTGTACTTGACTGGCCTGACGGTAAGCTTGTTGGTACACCTGTTGTTACGGGGACTGACGATACGCCCTTGAGTTTTACAGTGCTCGGTTATTCGGAAGCATTTAATGGGTGGGATCCACAAGGGATAGGTTATTCCACTATGGGTATATTTCAGGGCCAGAATGGTGGTGGCTTCGTATTTAATGCCGCAACAGTTGATTGGGCAGATGGCCTTTGGTCTCTCGAACAAAACACAATTGCAGATGCCGCTGTTAGCCAAATTACGTACAATGTAATTAGTGAGTTCTCTAACCTGATGTTACCAATAACTTTCAAAAACAATGCCTTACCAGATAGTGTTATAGGTTCGTTTTATAGCGGCTTTATTCGGGTCTTAGGTGGTGAACCTGGGTATACCTGGGCTATCAGTAATGGCAGTTTGCCAGCTGGTCTGACGTTGAATAGTGCGACGGGCGAACTCAGTGGCACCCCCGTTGCCCTTGGTAGTTCAACGTTTGATGTGACAGTGATTGATGACCTAGAGACTAATATCAGCGCCACCTTTACGATGTTGGTTGATGCGGCACTTACCTATGAGGATGCTGAAGATGGGACTACAACAGGGTGGGGAATTTACACTGGTAATTCGGCCGGGGCGAGTATTAGCAATGAGTATGATACTGACCTAGGTAGCCAGGTGATTGTTCTGAGTGGGTTTGGCCAGGACCACGGTTATGATTTTCGTGATCCTAAGTGGAATAACAGTGAACAATTTGTTGTGCAATGGTCGATGCAGTTCAGTGAGTTATATACGGTTTTCATCGATGTACAAACGTCTGACGGACATAAGTATTTGTATTACACATCCGAGGATAAGGACCGTCTGGGGACGGGTGAATATATTCATCATGGTTTGGGGACGTCATCGATAAACGGACAGTGGCAAACGTTTACCCGAGACTTGCAAGCGGACTTGGGGGAAGCTCAGCCAGGAGTTGTTATCGAGGAGGTGAATGGGTTCCTGATTCGCGGTAGCGGTCGATTGGATGATATCAAGTTATTGAATGCAGAGGCATTATGGGTTGATACTGCTTCGTTATCCGGTGGTTTGATTTCCGTGCCTTATAGTGCGTTTATTCAGGTTTCGGGAGGTAAAGCACCGTATAGTTGGTCGCTCAGTAATAACAGTTTACCGACCGGGTTGACATTAAATAGCGTGACGGGCGAAATCAGCGGTATCCCTGATGCCCTTGGCAGTTCAACGTTTAATGTGACAGTGACAGATGACTCGCAGGGCAGTATCAGCGCCACGTTTACAGTGGCGGTTCTTGAGGCTGGAAATGGACTTGTCTATGAGGACGCTGAAGACGGGAACACATTAGGTTGGCGTATTTATAGTGGTAATTCGGCCAGCGCTATTATTAGCAATGTGTTTGATACTGACCGGGGTAGCAAGGTGATCGTTCTGAGTGGATTGGCGCAGGACCATGGTTATAGATTGGGTAATGACGATAACAGCAACTGGCAGAACAGTGGACAATTTGTCCTGCAATGGTCGATGCAGTTCAGTGAGTCATATACAGTTTTCATCGATGTGCAGACGACTGACGGACATAAGTATTTGTATTACAGGCCTGATGATAATAACCGTCTGGGGACGGGGGAATATATTCATCACGGTTTGGGAGCGTCATCGAAAAACGGTCAGTGGAAAACCTTTACCCGGGACTTGCAAGCGGACTTGGAGGAAGCTCAGCCAGGAGTTGTTATCGAGGAGGTTAACGGGTTCCTGATCCGCGGCAGCGGTCGATTGGATGATATCAAGTTATTGAATGCAGAACCACTTGGGATTGAGACGGCTTCGTTATCCGGTGGCTTGCTTTCCGTGCCTTATAGTGCGTTTATTCAGGTATCGGGAGGCAAGGTACCGTATAATTGGACGCTTAGTAATGGCAGTTTGCCGACCGGACTGACATTAAATAGCGCTACGGGCGAAATCAGCGGAACCCCTGATACCCTTGGAACCTCAACATTTGATGTGACAGTGACTGATGACTCGCAGGTCAGTATCAGTGCTACCTTTACGATGGAAGTTGATACTGAACTTGACAATACAGAAGTTGTCTATGAGGATGCTGAGAATGGGAACACATTAGGTTGGCGTATTTACAGTGGTAATTCGGCTGGAGCGAGTATTAGCAATACGTTTGATACTGACTGGGATAGCAAGGTGATTGTTCTGAACGGGTCTGGCCAGGATCATGGTTATAGGTTGGGTAATGACGATAACAGCACCTGGCAGAACAGTGAACAATTTGTCATTGTATGGTCGATGCAGTTCAGTGAGTCATATACAGTTTTCATCGATGTGCAGACGACTGACGGACATAAGTATTTGTATTACAGACCTGATGATAACAGCCGTCTGGGGACGGGTGAATATATTCATCTCGGTTTGGGAACGTCATCGATAAACGGACTGTGGCAGACTTTTACCCGAGACTTGCAAGCGGACTTGGAGGAGGCTCAGCCAGGAGTTCTTATCGAGGAAGTTAACGGGTTCCTGATCCGCGGTAGCGGTCGCTTGGATGATGTGAAGCTATTGTGAATATGATGCTCCGGTGATTATTCCGTTACCATTGAGCATGAGGATTACTAGTTTTTTGGTTTGGTTTATACCTCCATTGAAACTGGTAACCCTCTCTTTTCAAGCTTGGTGTCAGATCAAGTCTGAGCTAAGTTGTCACATATAAATTGTCAGGTATTTACGCCAATTAGCCGCTTACTCAGCTGGCGGACATCTTTGATATTGTTTGGGATACGATCTCTTACTGGAGCTAATGATAAGGAACAAAACGGTTGGTCGCTATTTTTGATGCGATAGACTCAGGGCTACTACCAATTATGACGAATATGGATTCTATTTAGTAGCAAGTCTTCCTTATGTCTGGCTGCGTGCAGACAAAACGTAAGCGTAGGTGCAACGACTCCTATGGTGTTACTGCCGAATACATTTGTTCCACAGTAATATACCCACATATAGCTTGTGGATTCAATTCACTACCGTTTCGTTCACAATGCCGGCGCGTATATGTCGGGAGAATGGTTTTGATGACTTTAATATGAGCGGGCACAAAGTCAAGGGTTTCGCTGTTACTCTCACCATTTTATGTAATGGGTCGACAAAGATGTTGTGGTTGATGTGTTTGAACAGTTTATAAAGACTCAGGATGATAACCAATTTATATCGCTTTAGATAATGCCAGTATACATAGACGTAAAGTGTTTCGGGGGGGATTATTTCGAGAAGTATGATCTTCCTATGCAGCGTATTTGGACAGTTCGAGGGATTGAATATTGTGGACGGGTTGAACATCAAGATTATCAATGAATTTTATCAAATAACGTTTAGAACGAAACTTTTCAGCGCTGGATGAACACCGCTAGGAACATAATTTGATGGGAAACCGATTTGGACCGAGAAAAGTTCATCTCAAATTTAAACTGACAGGCACTATGAGAAAAGTGAGTGACTGCCAGATAAAGTCTGAAATATTACAAATTAGACTGCATAAATTATTGTGCCACTATACACAATAAGAATCGGAAACGAGCCCTGGGTAACCAAGTTGTCTCAACGTCGTACTGACTCTGCATTCAATAGCTTCACATCATCCAAGCGACCGCTACCGCGGATCAGGAACCCGTTAACTTCCTCGATAACAACTCCTGGCTGAGCTTCCTCCAAGTCCGCTTGCAAGTCCCGGGTAAAGGTTTGCCACTGACCGTTTATCGATGACGTTCCCAAACCGTGATGAATATATTCATCTGTCCCCAGGCGGCTGTTATAATCGGGTCTGTAATACAAATACTTATGTCCGTCAGTCGTTTGCACATCGATGTAAACTGTATATGACTCACTATACTGCATCGACCATTGCAGGACAAATTGTTCTCGGTTATACCAGATGCTGCCATCGGCATTATCCAACCTATAACCATGATCCTGGCCTGACCCGCTCAGAACGATCACCTGGCTACCCCAGTCAGTATCATACTCATTACTAATATTCGCTCCAGCCGAATTACCAGTGTAAATACGCCAACCTAATGTGTCCCCATCTTCAGCATTCTCATAGATAACTCCCGTATCGATGGGGCCAGAATCAACCTCCATAGTAAAGGAAGCGTTGATACTGCCCTGAGAGTCATCAGCCACTGTCACATTAAACGTTGAACTGCCAAGGGCATCAGGGATACCGCTGATTTCACCCGTTGCGCTATTTAATGTCAGTCCGGTCGGTAAACTGCCATTACTGAGTGTCCAATTATACGGAGCCTTGCCTCCCGAAACCTGGATAAAGGCATTATAAGGCACTGAAAGCAAACCCGTGGATAACGAAGCCGTCTCAATCGCCAATGGACCCGCATTCTCGGTATTCAATAGCTTCACATCATCCAAGCGACCGCTACCGCGAATTAGGAACCCATTAACCTCCTCGATAACAACTCCTGGCTGAGCTTCCTCCAAGTCCGCTTGCAAGTCTCGGGTAAAAGTCTGCCACAGTCCGTTTATCGATGACGTTCCCAAACCGTGATAGATATATTCACCCGTCCCCAGACGATCGTTATCATCGGGTTTGTAACTCAGGAATTTGTGTCCATCAGTCGTTTGTACATCGATGAAAACTGTATATGACTCACTGAACTGCATCGACCATTCAATGACAAATTGTTCGCTGTTTTGCCATGTGCTACCATCAGCATTACTCAACCGATAACCGTTGTCCGTGCTCGATCCTTTCAGAGAAATCACACGACTATCTCGGACTGTATCATACAGATTGCTAATATCCGCCCCAGTCGGATCCGCATCATAAATTTTCCAACCTAATGTGTTTCCATCTTCTGCATCCTCATAGGTTGAACTGCCGATGTCATCGGGGGGAGTGATAATCGGGGTATCCGAACCATCAACAACCCTAAGAAAGAAAGCTAAGTCAGCATTTTTAGAAGGTGTTCCCCACGTTGGCCAATCATTCCAGTTAGACCCATTCGTATCAGATTCCTGCGCATATCCATCACAAAAAATAGTTTCACAACTGAATAAATCTCCAGAACCTCCTTGTTCCATCGCGTGGAACATATAGGCATCTCCCGGAGGAGCAGAAAACTCTAAGCAATATTGCGTACCAGCATTCAATGTGACCTGAGTCATTTGCGCTTCTCCCCAAGTCGGATTACTTGGAGCTGATCCATTGTGCCAGATGATGGGTTCATCAAACTCAGATGCTGGCATTGATCCAGTTGCGAGTACAGCACCACTGCATTCTTTAAGCGTGTAGGTCAACGGACCTGATGGATTGCCGTCTCGCCAGCCGTGCAGAGCTACGCTGTTTACATCGAGAGTGTCCTGAGGTGTGAAAACTTGACGCACCATCTCAGATCCTTGCACATGTTGTTGATGTTTGTATTGCGTCGCTTCATGGGATAATCCGTTAATGTACCCTTGCCCCATACAATCACCGTTGGCCAAACAAATCTCACCTATTGGAGTATTGCGTGCGGTGCGGTAATCCCAATCCTTGCTGATAATATAATCTTCACGATTATGCCATCTCAAATCTCCATCGCCAGTTGAAGATCCATTGTAGCCCTCCCCGAAGTAGGTAAGTCCCCATTGCATATCGGTTGCCGCGTATTGATCATTTCCTCCGCCTGTTCCAGACGCCGGGGTATCGACCTCTGATTCTGCGTGTTGAAGCCAAAGGTGATTTGTGCTCACAAAATTATTTACAGGATCTGGTGAGGTATTCGTAAGTACAATATGATAAATATTCCCAGCGGTTAAAGCTGAAGTATTCGAAAAAAACACAGGTAAAAACGAAGGATCCGAAAGGAGATTGTCTCGTTTTGCAATACCGAACGAAGGACCATTTTCATCAGGAAAACCGAACCCATCGTCTCCTTTAATTTCAAAGGTAACCGGCACTAAATCACCAGCATGGTAGAAGCTACTTGTGCCGCCAGTCCCGTTTTGGTTTTCCCATAGAAATTTTACGGGTGCGCTGGAACTGGTCGCTTCAAAGCGATAGGATTGCTTGTATGTATTTAGCGGACCACCAAGCCGTTGTGGTCCAAGGGCTGCTGAGCCCCAAGACTGTCCATAGAACTCTGCTGCACCAAAACCATCGAAGGATGCTTGCTCAGCATTACTCGTCGTTACATAGCTGAAAAATAAAAGTCCCAAACATAGGAAAGATCTTCCGTGGTTGTAGTTATCCATGATTTCTCCAGTCAATAATATCTAACGATATTGAGTTTTTAGATATTTTTATCCATTCGTTAATGATACCGATCGATCCCAACTGTTTTATAAATAACTGTTTTAAATCACTCAATTTAAAGAATTCCTGTATGTGGTTTTAGCAATTAGTAGGTTAATAATTAATGTAGGAGAATATTCTATTACATTAAAATATTAAAACGTCCCAGTTCAAAGGAAAGAAACATTCATTATGTGTTCTTTCTTGAAAATGCATTAAAGCTTAAAATTTATGCGAATGCACGGCATTTTATACTTTTAGATGTCCATTTCGTTTGATATTCGATCAGTTTTCGGGGGTATTTTATTGAACTTTAAGGTTATTTCACTATATATAGACCATTGTAATAAAATAGCAATTTTTTTTGTTTACCTGAGGTCTTTTTTGTGCTTGTTAAGTGTTGACTAATTAGGTGCGAAATTATGATTTTTAAATCTGAATAAGTAAATATGTTAGAGGAGTTTAACCTAGAGAAAATAAGATGAGGGGGGAAGATTGTTTAGATGAAGTGAACTACCAGTGTGTGAGGGGTAATGAAAGTAATGCCGTTAATGACATGTATGTTCAGGGAGAACAACATTATGCAGAGCGTACGGAAACAGATAGCAGACAGCGTCGAATTTGAATACCTAAAATCAAGGCTATCAATTTTATGTGATATGAAGTAAAGGTATAAATGGCAGGGCTAGATGGCTATTACCAATCAACCCTGTTGATGTCTTGGTTAAATGCGGCTTATCATACTCTATCCTAGAACTTATCAATGTCATAGTTGTAGTTATAATAGCCGTAACTATATGAACTACTCGCTGTTTTTTCAACCGAATTCAGGATTACCCCCTTAACATTTATACCGTTTTGAGCGAATCGTTTCACTGTGACTTCAATTTCTTTAATGGATGTTTTCCCAAAGTGAGCTATTAGCAATGTTGTGCCACAATGCTTTCCAACTATGCTACTGTCTGTTACGGCCAGCAGAGGAGGGGTATCAATTATCACAATATCGTAATTATCTGATGCCCAATCTAACAACTGTTTAAATCTTTGATGCATTAATAATTCAGATGGATTAGGTAATGTTTTACCTCTAGAAATAAAGTCTACATTTTTGATATTTAATGTTTTTATGCCTTGTTCAACCGAAATGTCACCTAATAGAATATCAGATAAGCCATTTTTATGAGGTTGAGATAGGATCCGTTCAATTCGTCCTCTACGCATGTCTGCATCAATAATTAATACTTTCTGATCTACCTTTGAGATAACTGCAGCTAAGTTAGTTGCAACAAATGACTTGCCAATATCGGGTGATGGGCCGGATATCATAATGATATTGTTTGTTGCATCCATCAATGCGAAATACAAGCTACTACGTAGGTTTCGAAGTGCCTCAATGGATAGATCTGCAGGGTTTGCTATTGCTAATAAAGTTTGAGATATTTGTGTCTTTTGATTATATTTTTTATTTTGCTCTATCTTATGATTTATATCAATTTGCTGAGCGGATTTAGGTATTGTTGCATAAACAGATAAACCAATCTCTTCAATCTGCTCTGGTGACTCGACTCCTCGCTTGAAAGCTGATGCTACAATTAGAAAAGCAACACTGAACATGCCGCCTAACATAGTCGCTAACCCAACTATGATCGTTTTTTTAGGCTTAATTGGTGCGTCGTAAACTGCTGCGTTATCTAAAATTCGAACATTACCTACAGTACTGGCCTGTACAATACTTAACTCTTGTTTTTTGTTTAATAGCTGTAAGTAGACTGCTTGATTGACTTCTACATCACGCATAATACGTAATATTTCGCGTTGTTTTTTTGGTAATGCTTGAATCTTAGCATTAAGAACTTTACGTCTTTCTTGGAGCGTTTTTCGTTTATCCAATAAAGCAATATATGAAGGGTGTTTTTTAGTGAAAAGTTTCGAGATATCACTTTCTTTAAAGGTGATATCATTAAGCTGTGCTTCTAAGGATACGATCACATCTAAGGTTGATTGCGCTTCCATTCCCAAATTAACGGAGTCATTCATTGATTTAAAGTTATTTAATTTATTTTCATATTCCGTTAATTTATTTTTAATTTTTGGTAAATGTGTGTTTACAAAATCTAAACTATTTTTTGCCATTTCTGCATTGCGAGCTAGGTTTTGTAAAAAATAGTTAGTACTGATGTCGTATACTATGTCTTTTATTTGTGCTTTGCTTTTACCTGTAAAAGAAAATAATAAAAGACCCGATTTTTTACCCATTTCACTGACAGATAAAGACTTTTTTAGCCACCTGATTGCTGCTAATTGCGAGCGTTTACCAATATTATATTTTTGATTTTTCTCTCCTTTAAGCTGTGTAACCAACAACTGATAACCTTCTTTTTCTACTAATACTCCAACCGTGCCAGATAAAATAACCATATTGTGGTCATTGATTAATTGATAAGTACCTTTTGCGTTATCAAGTAAAACTATTTGATGTTTCGCTTGCGCAGCATATTCAGGTATCTCAAATTTTGAGACAGATATTGAAGTTTTTGTTGCTAACAATTGTGTGAAAGAAAGAAACGAGTCTAACTTTAATATTTTTTCTATATTTGTATATACAGAAGACCAATAATCAGCTGAAGATAATATAGTAAGGTTAAATTTATCAACGGTTTGGATTAAGATCATTCTAGACTTAATGATTCCTATTTCAGTCACTGAAGATGATTCTTGCGCGAACATATCTGCCACATCATTACCTAATGATGGTACACCTCGACTTTTTTCCTCTACCTGTACTAAGGCATCTGCTTTATAAATCGGTGTTGCTGACAAAGCATAGATAACACCGACTATCATAAATAAAATAGTTGCAAAAATAACAACCCATTTACCATCTAGTAAAATACATAATAGTTTACCGAGGTCAATAACATCACTCTTGTTAGTAGACTGATTGTTTCGGAATGGTATATTTTTATTTGTCATTATTAGCACTCATCATTTATTTTTACATTGAATTGATGGAGATATAAAAAAACATTATTAGGTACATATGAATAAACAGCTAAAGTTGCTCTATATAATATATCTTGCTCAATAAGCTCTGTGAGATGAAATTTTTCTTTTTCTATCGAATTAATTTTTGCAACATACAAGGACATGTTGATAAGTTGCATTTTTGTTATTTCAATAAAATATTTATAAGTGGGTTACTGACTAGGTGGGCTGTGCCCGCCAAGTTTATTTCTCGTGTGGATGAATTGTGCTGTACGAGCTTCTCGTCGTGGGGACGTAAATACTCGCCACGCATACTAAACTGGATTAGAATTTTTTCACGTCTAAAACGCCTCCTGTTAGCAGATTAAATGCGGAGATCGTTGGTAACAATTGATCCATGACTCTATTCCAACGTGAAATGGGAGCGGTAGTGACATACAGCACATCATAAGGCTCTAATTCAAATTTTGTTCCGGTCATTAATGCTGAAGCATCATGCAGATCTAATTGATATATATTTGCGAGAGTTTGATCTTGGGGCTGAAATTTTTCTTGTGCTTGTAATTTGTCTAAGAAAGTTTGGTTTTTAACATCTCTTGAAGTACTCCGAACAATAAATATTCCAGTTGCATTGGCTCTTAATTCATTAATACCACCGACCGCGCTTAGAGCTTCGGTTAGGGTCATTCCAGTTCGATCGATAGTGAGCATGCCTGCTTTAACGACCTCGCCCTGTACAAACACTTTCAGTGCATCATTTCTGGGTACATAAATAATATCTCCGCTACGCATTAAGCGATTTTCAGTCAGATCACCGAGTTGCATTAATTTATATAAAGAGATGATTTCAGTCTTACCATTACTGGTAATTGAAACATTACGCCAATCGGCATCTGCAGTTAAACCACCTCCTTGATTGATTGCATCAAGCAGAGTTAATGGCACATTTGTAATTGGTTGTTTCCCCGGGGTTTTTATTTCGCCAACAAGGTACGCTTTTTGGGAACGAAATGCAGCAAGATTAACATCCACTTGTGGAGTTTCAATAAACGTCGCTAATCGGGTTGAAATAAGTTTACGAATTTCAACAGCAGTCTTGCCTTCTACCTTAACAAAGCCGATATAAGGATAAAATATTGTTCCATCTGAATGAACCCAAGTCCCAGACTCTTGGGCACTACGAAATGAACCCGCTGGAATAGTTAATTCAGGGTGGTTCCAAATAGTGATCGTTAAAATATCGCTAGGACCAATAAGATATTCGTAATTTGCTAGTTGTTTATCCAATTTAGGATTGGTTTTTGTTTTGATTGCGCCAGCATAATTGAAAGTATTATATCTTGCGACAAAAGACGGAGACAGCGGGTATATAGTTACTTGCTCACTTGATAATCCACCTGATTGAGATTGATCTGCATTTATTTCAACAACATGTTTATTACCGATAGGTAAATCTGAACCGGGTACGGTACAAGCTGTCAAAATAAGAAATGATACTATCATCAATAAATGTTTATAGATTTGTTTCATTTTTTGTTCTTTTCAATGAGGAACATAAAACAATTATAGGCATAAAATGAAATGTGCAAATTTAAATTAATTTATTCGTTATTTTTGTGATATGTATTATTAGCATGACTTTCTTGTTTTTGCTTGAGTTATATAATATCTAGCTGATTATTATCACTAAAATTTAAACAATAGATCAAATATAGATATTCACGTAAAAACTTTATTAAGAAAGCTATTAATTTTTATAAAATATAACCGATTTAAATAGGTGCGGAAAGATAGATGTAGTATACTTTTAGAAAATTACAATTAGATTGTAATTTTTAATCATAAAAATATAGGATGATTGTAATAGTAAGATATTCTATATTTTACTTGAACTTACATATTACCATATGTTTTATGTTTCTTGAAATAATTATAAAATTGGTTAAAGGGAAGTGACTTATGAATGTTTTTAAAAAATTATGGGTGTTGATTGAAGATTTAGAAAAATTTAATATCGAGAAAAAAAAGATGAGGAGAGAAGATCGTTTAGGGGAGGTTGACTATGAAACTTTGAATCGACAAGATATAGAACAACGGAAACTCGAAATTTCAGATGTCACTTGTAAAATAAAGTAATAATTTTTATCATTAATAATAGTTATATAAAATGACAGTTAAAGTAGTAGTTTGAACTAGCCTAACACCCTCTAAATTTCTCTGATCCATCAGCGTATTGGCAGGCTCATGCCATTTCAGAATTAAAAGTTAAAAGCCTACTAAAGCTTAACTTGCTAACATAAAGGTTACATTTATATATATATAGGGTAACACATTTACCAGTATTTCAATCACAGAACCGTGTGCCAGTTATAATTGGCTCGACAAGTGGAAACGTCTATTCTGTTTACGCGTTTTCTCTATAGTAGATACCAGTAAGAAGTAGAATGATAGGTATTGAGTGTGATCTTAGGCATTATTGATACTGTTGTTTACCTTTTGATAACTTAATTGCAAAGCTGTGCGTTCATTGGTTTAACTTTTCTAATTTGAAATTGAAATACAAATTATACTTACATTTAACATTTTCTTAGTGAATCATTACATATAACTTATCGAAAAATTAAGTAACTTTTCATAACCCGTGGCAAATGTAAAAATGTGCTCTATTCTAAGTTGGATTCTAGGTAAATATTAGTGACTGCGTATAGGTAGCAACAATATTATGGAACTGAGCCTAACATTTAGTGTTCAGAACAGTATCATAAAGCGTCTTAATATTAGTTATTAAAAAGGCTTCAGCGGTCCCATGGTCGAGACCGAATTAACATAAGGATTTTATATTGTAATATTATGATTTCAAGGTGTAAAGATGAGATATTTACAGGTAATACTTTGTAAAATGGAACTGATGATGAATACGTTTTCATTTAATTATTATGTTTTAGTTCCGCTTGGTATATTTTTGCGAAGCTACATGTTTTTATATGATTTACGATACAAATTATTCGCATCTCGAATATCAGAAATAGATTTTAACCAAATACCCATATTTTTCCCGCGCAAAAAACTTTCCTATCACTGTAACTAACTATTTAAATATTTACTAATGGTAAATGGCATGAATAATAAACTGTCATTTATTTTACTGAATATTTTGATGGTAACCTATTCTATCAAAGCTATTGGAAAATAAATGTAATTATTAATGTAGACGTTATTCTTCCCTAAGGATTGTTATGGGGCCCTTTATTAATATACAGGGGGGGGGCAAGGTTTTACAATTATTAACAACCCGAGTGGTACCGTTTTGTATGTATTCACTGTCGTGGTTGGGAATGTGAGATAATAGCATATTTAATTGTGAGTTAGGCGGATTAATAAAATAGATGTATTTATTTAAAATGATCAGAATACGCTATTAAATTAATAGTATAGGTATCTTTGATTAGTATAATTTGAGGGGTTTATCAGATGAATCTTTATCTTTACCTTGTTGTAATCGCATTTTTTGTATCATTTCCTACAATTGAGGTATTAAACAGAGTAGCTGTAAAAATAGGTTTAACTGATAAGCCAACTACACGTAAAAATCATCAGGGCGAAATTCCATTAATTGGTGGGATTGCTGTTTATTTATCTCTATTTATAACAGGAATTTTGATTCTTATTTTTTATCCGCTTGAAACAAATAAATTTGTTATCTATTTAATGACATCATTAATAATGGTTATTACTGGCGCACTAGATGATCGTTATGATTTAAGTGTAAAAGTTAGAGTTTCCATTGAAATCGCAGTAGCGTCAATTATGATATTCTATGCTGGTGATGCAATTTTTAGTTTGGGTGATCTTTTCTCTTTCGGAGAAATACATCTTGGTTATTTTAGTTACCCTTTTACTATTTTCGCAGTTCTAGCTTCCATCAATGCTTACAATATGGTTGATGGAATTGATGGGTTAATTGGTGGAATTAGTGCCGCAACATTCTTCACTTTAACAGTATTGTTTTTTATGTCTGGAAATATCGAAGCAGCGTGTTTCTGTATTCTTTGGCTTGTTGTTCTCATCCCATATTTATTTTACAATTTACAATTAACAACTTTCAGTAGTAAAAAAATATTCATGGGGGATGCGGGTAGTATGTTTATCGGGTTTACTATTGTTTGGTTACTTGCTATCGGTACACAAAGTAATTCATTAAATGATGGTGTAATTTCATTTTCTCCTGTTGTAGCATTATGGATCATTGCGTTGCCATTAATGGATATGGTCGGGGTTATGGTTCGACGAATTAAAAAGGGACATTCACCTTTTCAGCCAGACAGAGACCATTTACACCATATCTGCTTGAGAGCTGGTTTTAGCTCTACAGAGACACTAATTATCATTACATTTTTAGCTCTTATGTTTAATATTATCGCTATTATAACAACAGCGTACGCTATACCCGATTGGATCCAATTAATATCATTTTTGATATTATTTTCTCTGTATACACGATCTCTTTCACATGTCTGGAAGCTAGTCAAAATTTTTCGCTGAGATAGGTAAATACAACATGCCCAGCGAAGCCCTCGCAAATAAACTAGACACACTTGGTTATCATTACGACACAAAAACTAATCAGTTTAAAAGTTTTTAGTCTCGATACGATTGTTAGGTTTTACTATTCCTAACACCCTCCTTATACTGGTTTCATGCTAGTTAATACATTATCAAATAGCAGAAGCCAATATGGAGGGCGCATGTTAAAAACAATCTTACCTTTAGCTGTATTATCAACCTTAGTGGTTGGATGCACCGCATCGCCAACAGGGCGTAATCAAGTACTATTGTACTCGACTGGTGATATGTCACAGCTTGGCGCACAATCATTTGATCAAATCAAACAACAAGAAAAAATTAATACCGATCCTAAGCTGAACAATTACGTGCAATGTATTGCGGATACTTTGACGCATTATGTCGATCAACCTACAAGTTGGGATGTGGTTATTTTTGACAGTCCGCAAGTGAATGCCTTTGCATTACCGGGTGGTCATATTGGTGTTTATACCGGTTTGCTAAAAGTGGCGAAAACACCCTCGCAATTAGCGGCGGTAATGGGGCATGAAATCGTCCATGTAACAGCGAACCACAGTAATGAGCGTCTATCGCAATCAAAAATTACTAACTTAGGTTTGCAGGTAACCGATTACGCATTACAAAATCAAGAATATAAAGATACCGCAATGCAAGCACTTGGCTTAGGGTTGCAATATGGTGTGGTACTGCCTTATGGACGCACTCAAGAATCAGAAGCCGATATTGTAGGTTTAGAATTGATGGCGAAAGCGGGATTTGATCCAGAAGAAAGTGTGGCATTGTGGAAAAATATGGCTGCAGCATCAGACGGAAAGCAACCACCTGAATTATTGTCAACACATCCATCACACGATACCCGTATCAAAGATTTACGTAAAGCAATCGCAAAACTACCTGCTGAATACCGCCAACCTAAAGAACTGAGTTGCGCCTATTAAGTGGTTATTAATAAAAGCGAGAAGATAAAGCGAAAAGGTAAAAGATAGAAATAGAAAAGGGCGATGAATACTTTTTATTGAAGTAATCATCGCCCTTTCTGTATGTGTATTAAAGTTATTGCTATGTGTTAATACAGTTTGTTATTACCACGTTTGATAACGTTTCGCCGCATGTTGCTGACGCTGCATTATTTGCTGTTTACGTTGCTCAGCAGTAAACATTGGGATATCAGCGGGTAGGTGCTGGCGTAACTCACTGAGTTTTACTAATGTTGTTTCTGGTGTGGTCGAGGTAATGAATTCCTCATCAACACCACTTTGAATACGTAACATCAATACACCCGTTGGTGTGCTGCTCGTATCAATCCAGTCTTGGATACCCGGATCTTGTGGTGATGCTACTATATAGTAGTAACCATCTTCACTCTTGTATGCTTGTGCTTTACCGTTTAAACCCCATGATACGCTGGTTTGTTTATTTACCCAATCAGGTGATGCTGCCCAATAATTCATCGTGTGCAGACCATTATAGTCTGACTCAATTTCAGGTAACTTAACAATCAGTGCTTCATCTTCTTTCAGATCATAATGACCGACACTGTTATATTGACCTAGAATACCGATCTCACCCGTTGGACGGAATGAAATTAGCGTATTATCTGATAACCATGAGATTTTATCCGCAAAGTCGGGCCAGAATGTACCTTGTCGTTTAGCCATTGAAGTTGCGTTTTTAATGCGTTCGGTTAACCCTGCGGCACTATAAGGTTTACTCGCCACACCCTCACTACCCACTCGTTTGATGGTTATGTTACCGGCAGATTCAGTGTTCCAGTTTGCATGGGTATAACGGGCAATCACAATGAGATCTTGCTGTTGCTGTGGTAGTTCCATCCAGTTACCTGGTACTTGGTTCTTGCTGAGTGTCACGGTGAAGTTACCGTCTGCATCAAATGTCATATTGTTGTCATCGAGTACAGAAACGGCACCTTGTGGATTTGCCGCTTCAAATAACTCTAATAAGAAATCAGCTGTTGTGCCACGATTACCTGTCACGATATATACATTTTCACCGTCTTTATTACTGACATTTGCAGCGCGGTAATAAGTATCTGGATTATCAATACCAACACGTTTACCCGGATCAAGTAAGTTACGGAAATGCGGATAACTGCCGTCACCACCTGCGATAGCACCGCTCATCGCTGCATTGGTGATTGCAGCCAATAATTCATACGCTTCAATGCGATGCTGTGGATCACGTTGATAAATACTACTGTCACGGAATTGCTGTTCGACATCCCGAAGTGTGCTATAAAATTCAGTCCACGCTTGTTCTAATTCTTGTTGGGCAATGACTTCGTCTTGTGATGGCGTATCTGCTGTGTTTGCACATGCAGTGAGCAGTCCTGCAAGTAATAAGCTGCTTAGCGCCTTAGTTTTTCGACGGTTTATTAAGTTAAATAACATTGTTTTGAGTAACCTTGCTTTAAATAACATTGGTTAAATTGATCCTATTCGTTCAATTTAACCAATGTAAATATGATTAACTACAGCTCTGTGTCCTTACAGTGTGATCTATAGCTGCCTTTATAAGGAATTATAAATAGTATTAAAAAGCTTCTGTGAAATTAAAGTAAAAGCCGTTGCCAAATTCACTCATGCCTAAATCTAAACGGATATTCATTTTAGGTTGGATCTGATAGCGATAACCCACACCGTAACTTAAGAATAGATCCTCAGAGAGTTTATCGACACTTTCACCGACACTACCAATGCCAGACCACAATGTCATGCCGTGATTAGACGGTAATCCATTTGAGCGACTGAATGTATGACGCCATTCAACCGTTGTTTCAAAGGCACTCTTATCAATAAATTGACCTTTAAAAATACCACGCATCGAATTTGCACCACCGACTGTTGCTAAATCATAAAAAGGAACATCGCCTTTCGTTGATTGGAACTGGGTAAAGCTTGCTATCGTGTTGGTTGGATTGAAGCTATAGTACGAACGGAACTCGAAATTAGCTTTAAAATAATCACTGTCAGAACCGATTTTTTCGTTAAAGTTCAAATAATTTGCTTTGAAGTAAATGCCTTCTTTTGCATTGACTGCAAAATCACGAGAGTCATATTCCAATACTAAACCTAGGCCCAGCGTAAATGGTTTATCAGCATAAGCTTGAAAATCATCATCCGCTAAAATGTAGTCTGACTGTTCAGTCACGTCGACATAATTCATTTCAGCGTTCGCACCAAAGTACCAATCACCTAAAAATCGATATGCAAGACTACCTATGTATTCTCCGCGGTTTGAATTATAGGTTGTGTCGTCACCTAGCTCGACTGTTGAGCCTTTATCATAACCAACACCAAAATATTGTGATGATTGTTGACCGAAATTAACGACACCTTCGTATTTAAATTTATTCTCGTTAAAGAAGATGTTTTGTTTTGATTGAAAACCATAACCCATGTTGCCGTTGTTCGGGAAGTTCATCATCAAAAAGCCTGTGATGCTCGAACGTTGTAAGTCGGGGTCTGTACGGTCTGTAGAAAAAGAATATAAACCACCACCGGCAAGTAAAGCACCTTGCTCTGGGGTATAAGCTGGACCACCCAATAGGCTAAACATGCTATCGCCATTCTTTTCACGTAACGGCTTGATTGCGTAATCGAGATCGTCAGCGTATTGCGTTAATACTGCCTTATCTTCAGGTTCTTCAGCGTGATCGGCTAAATTGCTAACATACGTTTGAGCATCGTTATAGTTAGCGATGATCTGTTGTACATCATCTTCAGATTGATAACGTGGTAATTCTGCATACAAAGTGGGTAATTGTGTACGCTTTGCGGCAAGGAGGGTATCTGGCGATTGAGTTGTTAATCGCGTTTTAATTTCACTTGCTGCTTGGTTTATCTCTTCACTTGAAGGGATCGGACTAGTCGCACAACCTACAACGGAAGTGATAGAAAGTAATAATATCGTTGGATTATGCAATTTCATAATAACACCACTAAGAATTTTAGAGTGGCGATAATAGTGCTTAGATATGCTTCAACATATGTTGTTTATGAAAAAAAATCTGAAGATGAAATATTTTTATGTTTTATTATGGTTTTAGTGACTTTTTTTATTTTTTATTAGACCTTTTAATTTATGCTTAACTACTTTTCCAACAGTTAGTGGTCGAACGGTACTCTTAACGATGAGGCGCTGGATGTCATCAGGACTAATCTCTGAGAAACCATCATGCGCCATTAATATCTTGTTGATATTGAGTTCGAGCAGTTTGTTGAGAGATTGCTTATATGTCTCGGGCTGATAGATAGGAAAGGGGGAAGTAAACTTGTTTTTCAATTTTAAGATGAGATCACCCACATACATCTGTTGAGTTGGCTGATGTAAAAATGATAGATCACGATCTGTGTGTCCTGGGGTAAAGTGAACTATCCAATCATCAAACTCAGGCACGCAAGTTTGGTCTTGTAAGATAATATCGGGTTTCAGATCGGGATGATAATAGATGTTCTTAAACTTCTTACCTTTACGACTGGCCACGTATAAGGACAACATGAGGTCAATCGTATGTGCAACACGGCCATTAAACCCTTGGTACCACTGTCGGTCGAAACTAACGGAAGCAATCTTACAGCCAATATTTTTACGTAATAAATGTGCACCGCCTGCGTGATCAGGGTGCATATGTGATACCAATACCAACTTTAAGTCGCTGACATTACGTTGTAGCGTGTCGGTAATGAAAGCTTCTATGACAGGTACATCACAGCGACAGCCGCCATCAAGCAATAATAGCTTGTCTGGATATTCGACTAACAAAATTGTTTGAATATAACCTTCGATGTGGTGTATTTGCATCACGTGACCAAACCTTAGAAAATGCTTATTTAAAGTACTTAATTATTCGACCATTCTCGCACAGTTTTGTACTGATAAAACACAGTGATGTTAATTTTTTGTAACTTAACTGAATAAGGTCAAAACAACTGGAAGTAAAACCAGTATTTATCTACACTAGCGATAGCTTACCTTCTACCGCTAGGAAACCGACGTTTCATGAAAATACTGCACACCTCCGATTGGCACCTTGGCCAGCATTTCATCACTAAAAGTCGCGCTAATGAACACAGTTGCTTCATGGCTTGGTTACTCGAACAAATAGAAGTACACCAAGTGGATGCGGTGATTGTCGCGGGTGATATTTTTGATACAGGTACTCCACCAAGCTATGCGCGTGAGCTTTATAATAGTTTTGTTGTTGCGATGAGCAAAGTGCAGTGTCAGTTAATTATTCTAGCAGGTAATCATGACTCAGTGGCAACACTCAATGAATCAAAGCAATTATTGTCACAACTCAATACCCAAGTAATCTCTAGCGTATCGCCTGATTTAAACCAGCAAGTATTGGCATTACAAAATCGCCAAGGTGAATTAGGGGCATTATTGTGCGCTGTACCGTTTGTACGTCCTCGTGACGTGATGCAAAGTGAAGCGTGGCAATCAGGTAGCGAAAAGCAGCAGCGCTTAGGTCTGGCTATTACCGAACATTATGCGAACTTATATCAATTGGCAGAGCAAAAGCGTGAAGAACAGGGGTCTGCGGTACCTATTATCGCGACGGGTCATTTAACTGCGGTTGGCGTATCGGTAACTGAATCGGTACGTGATATTTACATCGGTACGCTTGAAGCATTTTCGGCGAATCAATTTCCTGCCGCTGATTACATTGCCCTTGGCCATATACACCGTGCGCAGAAAGTCGCTAAATCAGAACACATTCGTTACAGCGGTTCGCCAATCCCATTAAGTTTTGACGAAGTTAAACAGTCTAAAAGCGTGAACTTAGTGAGTTTTACTGACGGTAAACTAGATACGGTGACGGAATTAACTATTCCACAGTTTCAACCGATGCAGGTTATTAAAGGAAACCTTGAAAGTATCGAAGCGCAATTAGCCGATTTCAAAACGCATACAGATCCATTACCCGTGTGGCTAAGTATTGAAGTGCA
This sequence comes from Moritella sp. 24, assembly GCF_018219155.1. Taxonomy (NCBI): domain Bacteria; kingdom Pseudomonadati; phylum Pseudomonadota; class Gammaproteobacteria; order Alteromonadales; family Moritellaceae; genus Moritella; species Moritella sp. 24. The sequence continues at coordinate 1,525,193 of NZ_CP056123.1, forward strand.
GGAGCAAGATTACCTGACCGACCTACAAACGCGCATTGAAGCCATGACAACCGACTTACCTGTCGAAGTATTACAAGTTCGCCGCGCACGTAAAGACAGAGAGCAACATTTACATACTCAAGTAAAAGAAACCTTATCAGAATTGTCGGTAAACGATGTTTTTCAGCGTTGCTTAGAGGGGGTCGAGTTTAGTACTGATGCAGAAATTGCGCGTAAATCACGTATTGAATTAGCCTTTAAACAGATTGTAGAGCAAGTAGAGCATGCGACACAGGAGGACAAATAATGAAGATCAAACGTCTTTCCTTTAAAAATATTAACTCGTTAAAAGGCGAGTGGCAGCTTAACTTCGATCAAGAACCGTTTTTAAGTAATGGTTTGTTTGCTATCACTGGGCCAACGGGGGCGGGTAAAACCACGATTTTAGATGCGATCTGTTTGGCTTTGTATCATGAGACACCACGCCTCGCGATATCTAAATCTCAAAATGAAATTATGACGCGCAATACGGCTGAGTGTGCCGCAGAAGTTGAATTTGAAGTGCAGGGTAAAGGTTACCGTGCTAGCTGGAGTCAACGCCGTGCTAAAAACAGTGCGCAGGGTAACTTACAAGAAATGAAAGTTGAACTGGCGGAAGTTGTCTCGGGTGACATTCTCGCTAGCCAAGTTAAATTGAAAAAGCAGATGGTAGCGGAGATCACGGGATTAGATTTTTCTCGTTTTCGTAAATCAATGCTGTTATCGCAAGGTGAGTTTGCCGCGTTTTTGAATGCACCTGCTAATGATCGTGCGGAACTATTAGAAGAATTAACCGGTACTGAAATTTACGGGCAGATCTCGCAAGCGGTATTTGAAAGCCACAACCTTGCTAAAGCGGAATTAGATAAATTACGTGCGAAAGCGGATGGGGTTAACTTACTCAGTGATGAGCAGCGTACTGAGATCGTCAGTGAGCAAACGACAGTAGAAAGCTTAGTGACTGACTTTACTCAGCAGCAAACTAGTTTACAGCAACAAAAACAGTGGCGAGAACAGCTTGAAAAAGCACAAGTCAGTGTCAGCGATGCACAAACTAGTTTAGCGAATGCAAAGCAAGATACAGCAGCCCAACAACCAGCGTTAGAGCGACTAGAAAAGGCGGAACCAGCAGAAGCGTTGCGTTTACCTTTTACGCATTTAACGCAGGCAAATACCAAGCGAGTGGAGCTAGAACAAAAGCAACACGTATTACAGGCGTCAGTGGCTTCTGCGCAAACAGCGGTCGCGGATAACCAATTGAAACTGCAGTCTAGCCAAGCACAACTCGATGCCAGTAAACAGCAAAGCCAAGTACAGGAGACATTAATCAATGAACAGATCATGCCATTGGATAATGAATGTGCGCAGCTAAGCAAAGATCAGCTGCAATTGAAGTCGCAACAGCAACAACAAAATATTGAACTGCAAACTACCCAGCAGAACCTAGCTGGATTAATGCAAACGGCAGAAGCAGCCAAAACGACGATGAACGCGTGCCAAGCGTATCAACAGCAACATGCACAAGATGCGCAGTTAAGTATTCGATTACCATTATGGCAAAGCCAGATACAGCAATGTAATCAACAGCAAACGAATGTATCGACGCTGCAGCAGCAAGTGATTGCTAATCAGCAGTCATTACAGCAAAACCTAACAGCGCAGCAACAGTTAACGCGTAACGTGACGGCCAATACTGAACGTGAACAGTCAGTGAAAGACGCGGTTAATCAGGCGCAGCAACAAGTATCCGAGTTACTAGCGGGTGACGACTTAGCAGAGCTTGAACAGGCCTTTAGTCAGCAATCTCGTTTACAAGGTATTGTTGAACAACTACCAAGTTTACAACAGCGTTACTTAACTGAGTCGCAAGAGTTTGAGGCCAATCAAGGCCATATGGCTGCATTAACACAGCAACTTGCTGGTATTAATGTTGAGATAACAGCCAAACGTGATCTATTTAAAACCAAAAAGAATGAGTTAAATGATGTTCAGCGTTTACTAGAACAAGAACAGAAGATTGCTAGCCTAGAACAATTACGTAGTCAGTTAGAACCGGGGCAAGCGTGTCAATTATGTGGTTCGACAGCGCATCCACTAATAGAAGAATACCAACATATTGCCGACTCACTAACTGTGCAGCGTAAAGCACAATTAGAGCTGGATCTAAAACAAATTGAAATCGATGGTGGAGATCTTAAAAACAGCTTGGTAGAAGCAAATACCAAGCTTGATAACTTTAATTGCCGTAATGCGACACTACAGCCACAGTTAACGTCTTTAATAGCGCAATGGCAGGATTATGCTCAACAACTGAATGCCAACCTTATGATCGCGGATAGCGCCAATACTCAGGCATTTATCCAGCAGCAAGGCCAGCAATTAACGCAGTTGTCACAACGTATTCAAGCGTTGAAAACAGCGAACATGGAATTACAACGTGCGCAACAGGCATTGACTGAATTTGATAAGAGCAGTGCACAGTTGCAACATCAAATTGAATTGGTAAATCGTGATGTCAAATCAGCACAAGACGCTGAGCTGAAACTAACACAAGAAGCGCAGCAACAAACGTTAGTATTAACCGAATTACGACAGGTATTAGCTAATAGCGTGGCCGAGTTAGGCCTTACATTACCAGAATGGACGCAGTTTGATAACTGGTTAGAACAATGTCAGCAAGCCCTACAAACATGGGAACAACAAGCACAGTTATTACAGTCAGCGAATGAGCAATATGTCGCGGCTGAAAGTCAGTTAATGCCATTACGTGAACAGTTGACGAAACTAGAGTCAGCACTAGCACTGACCCTAGAGTCCTTATCTAATTTGTCTGATGACCTTATTGCGAAACAGCAGCTGCGTCAGCAGTTATTTGGGCTGTGTAGCGTGGCAGATGCACGACAAACTATGCAGCAACAATTAACGACAGCGGAACAAGCACACCAAGCCTGTTTAATGCAAAGTAATACATTATCGAATCAACTGCATACACAGCAAGGTGAGTTAACGACATTAGAACAAAGTTTGACGCAGCAACAGCAAGAATCTAATGACTGTTTAGTGACTTGGGAGAAAGCGTTAGCGACGAGTCCGTTTGTAACTGAAGCTGAGTTTAATCAGGCGTTATTACCTGCAGATGAAAAGCAACGTTTATTGGCGATAAAATCACAATTGACAGCTAATTTCACTCGTTGTCAGGCGCTGCTTGAACAAGCCAATGAACGTTTACTAACACTGGAGCAGACACCATTAACTGAATTGGATATTGCCGCTCTGGTTACTCAGTTAGATGAGGCATCAGCACAGTTAAACCAAGGGTTACAGCGCCAAGGTGAGTTAAAACAACGCCTTGCTGATGATGCCGCACGTAGTACAGATTTAGCTGATTTTTATCAGCAGATTAAAGCGTGTGAAGCGGACTATGATGATAAGGCATATCTACAAAGTTTGATTGGTTCGAAAGACGGTAGCAAGTTCCGCCGCTTTGCGCAGGGGCTCACATTAGATCATCTTGTTACCTTAGCTAACCAACAATTAGACCGTTTACACAGCCGTTACCAATTACAACGTAAACTCGCTTCTGGCAGTGAAGCGCTGGCTTTACAGGTGGTTGATACGTGGTTAGCGGATGCGGTACGTGATACTAAAACACTATCGGGTGGTGAAAGCTTCTTAGTCAGTTTAGCGCTGGCATTAGGCTTATCAGACTTGGTTAGCCACAAGACCAGCATTGATTCGCTATTCCTTGATGAAGGCTTCGGTACGCTCGATGCTGAGACGTTGGATATTGCTTTGGATGCGTTGGATAACTTAAATGCATCAGGCAAGATGATTGGCGTAATCAGCCATGTAGAAGCATTGAAAGAACGTATTCCAGTACAAGTTAAAGTGAACAAAGGGAGTGGTTTAGGGCTAAGTTCGTTTGAAGTGGTGAGTTAGTTTAGCTAGTTTAGTTGTTTTAGTTGGCGGTGATATGAATGGCGATAGATTTGGTCTGTCGTCTCATGTCTAATTTCACCAATCATTCAATTGTGTTTAGTTATACATTATTGCTATGTTTGCTTATTGTGCGTCATACCGAGCTTCGAATCATGCGTACAATTATTTATATGAACTTGATCTGTTTGTTGGTCTTAACCTTGTGGTTAGTATTATTGGCTTACTTTCTAGTACTTGATTATATGTCTTATATGGAATGTTTTTTAAAGGATCAGTAATGGCTCAGAATGTCGTTCAAATCATTTTCATTCGAGGTTCTCAAGTGTTACTTGGATTTCGTCAAAATACCGAAGCGTACAATAAGCTATGGGCTTTTCCTGCAGGTAGAATGGAGTTAGGGGAATCCCCTGAAGACAGTGCTAAGCGTGAGTCATTAGAAGAAGTGGCTGTTGAGCCTATCTCACTCGATTTCCTCATTGAACTACCTGATCCTCACGTTAATTTTCAACATAATGTTTATATATGTAATGACTGGGAGGGGGAGATTAAAAATGCAGAACCACACTTATGCCGAGAGGTTTGCTGGTTTGATATCGACAATCTGCCTAGTAACTGTATTCCAACCACTTATACTGTCATTGCCGAATTAAATAAATACCTTCTTTATCATCAGGATGTTATAAATGCAGAATCATTATTTCAGGTCGAGGCATGACGAAAAGCCTTGAACAATATGCGTCGAAATTGAAAATTATGCTGATAATGAGTAAATAATTAAACCGGCATAAAACAATAAAATTATAAATATGTGTAATACAAAAATAGACCGAATAGGAGTATATAAATGATTGGATATGTAATGTTAGGCTCACAAAATATCGACGTTTCGCGTTATTTTTACAGCGCTTTAATGGATATGATGGGTGCTAAGAAAGTCGCGGATTCAAAAAAATTCTTAGCGTGGAGCTTTGGTGAAGACAAACCTATGCTTGCAGTCGGCACACCTTTCGACGGTGAAGACGCGAGTTATGGCAATGGCACTATGGTTGCTTTAAATGTCGCTTCGGTTGAAGAGGTTGATAAGCTGCATAAAAAAGCATTAGCTTTAGGTGGACAGAATGAAGGTGATCCGGGTGTGCGTTCAGGTGGTTTCTATTGTGCTTACTTTAGAGATCTCGATGGCAATAAACTGAATTTTCATTGCAAGCCTTAAAGCATTAATCACGGAATAACCCCAGTCTAGCACTCACGAATTAAAGGAATAAGCATGGCGCTATCAAGTAAACAAAGTGGTGTATTTAAGGGAATGTCTGCAGCAATGTTGATCTCAATACTTACGATTGTGATGGCCATTATATTTGATCCTCTTAACTACCATTTAATTACTCAGGTATCTGAAAGGTTAACGGTCTTAGGACTATCACTGATTTTTCCCACTTTATTTTTAATTGCATCCATAGGTCGATTGGCTAAATTCCGATTTTTTAGCCCTGAAGATATCGATGGTAGCGGGCTAACGTCAGCGACAAATGAAGCGACTGTACTTCAGAGTTTACTGCAAAATACATTAGAACAGTTGGTTATTGCTTTTGGTGTTTACACTGCTTGGAGTCTATTGATGCCGACTGCTTGGCTATCTGCTGTCCCTTTGTGTTCATTATTATTTGCTATTGGGCGAGGCTGTTTCTTCATTGGTTATAGTCATGGCGCGCCTGCGAGAGCATTTGGCTTTGCACTTACGTTTTATTCTACAGTGATACTGTTCTTAGTGTTACTAGGCTACCAGTTACTACAGTTGATGGGTTAATGATGAGAGAAGCATTAAGAAGTAAAATAATCGATGTTTGTAATAAGAAAATAGAGACTAAAGGCGATAATGTCGGGCTTTCATTCTACGCCTTCTTCGCGAATAAAAATGATAATCCGGAATTGTTGATGGAAGCTGCGACTTGGTGGATTCAAACGCATAAATTAGATCATTTCGTTAAGGCAGTAGTCATTAAAAAGATGATTCAAACCGGATTGTAGTGCGATATCGGAAGGTATGTAAACAAGGAGAGTAATATGCGAGTGCTTGAAAATAAGATCCCACCCCCTATTGTCGCGGCGTTATTTGCGTTTGTAATGTGGTGCATTTCATTGCTATTACCAACGGTTGAGATGAGTACTGCTATTCGATGGGTATTATCAGTGGTTGTTATTGCTACGGGTGTGTTCTTTTGTCTCGCTGGCGTAGTGTCTTTTCGTCAGGCTAAAACAACGGTAAACCCGTTGAAACCTGAAACAACGACAGCGTTGGTCGATTCTGGCATTTATGCCATTTCACGTAATCCAATGTATGTTGGATTTTCCTTATTTTTACTCGCATGGGCTGTGTACTTATCGTCGCCTTGGGTGAGTGTCGGCGTGTTAGGCTTTGTCATGTATATGAACAGATTTCAGATTGTACCTGAAGAGCGAGCACTGAAAGGCATATTTGGTCCTGAATTTACCCAGTATCAGGCAAAAGTTCGTCGGTGGTTGTGATCTGTTATTACTCGCTATTACAATAGGGTGTTGCCCATAATATGGGTATGCGATTTTCTAGAATAAGCGTTATAAATAACGGAATATAAGAGGTTAAATATGATGAAATATGTTGTTTATCTGTCAGGTGAGATACACAGTGATTGGCGTGAACAAATTATTACTGGCTGCGAGCAAAAAGGACTGAATATTCAGTTTACTTCAGCTGTCACAAATCACGAAGCAAGTGATGCCGCTGGCGATTGTTTAGGTGAGGAAAGTACTTCATTTTGGCGAGATCATAAGTCATCGAAAGTAAATGCAATCCGTATTCAAACAGCGATTAAGCAATGTGATCTTGCAATTATACGATTTGGTGAAAAGTACAAGCAATGGAATGCTGCATTTGATGCCGGCTTTTGTGCTGCATTAGGAAAGCCTTATATTACCCTGCACGATGAGTCTCTAATTCATGCGTTAAAAGAAGTTGATGGTTCAGCGCAATCTTGGGCGACGACACCGGCACAAGTTGTTGAAGTGTTAGAGTATCTGACGTCATAATTAAGGTTATATTTACCTAGGCTTGAGTTTTTATTATGAACTTAGGCGTGTTAACTTTTGGGTGCTAGTCAGTATGCTTAAGCATATTTTAATGACGAACTTGGCTTTGATTGCATAGTCGACTGCGCTGGAAAATAATATTTAAAGGAACGTCAGTGAATATCGCTTTTTTTGATTTTGATGGCACAATTACCAACGAAGATGCGTTTACCAAATTTATCTTCTACGCAACACCAAAACATCGCTTAATTACTGGTATGTTACTGCTATCGCCTATCATCTTATTACACAAGCTAGGTTTATTTCCTGCTGCGAAGATAAGACCGATATTAGCGAAAGTTGCTTTTTGGAATCGTAACAAAGCACAAGTGTTTGATATTGCAGAGCGGTTTGCTGACGAGTATTTACCGTCAGTTACAAGACAAACTGCAATGAAGCGGATTGATTGGCATAAAGCACGCGGTGATAAAATTGTTGTCGTTTCGGCTTCACTTAATCCATACCTCTCTCATTGGTGCAAAACACATGGTTTAGAGTTGATATGCAGTGAACTGGAATCAAAAGGAACCGTGCTGACGGGTAATTTTGTGCACGGTGACTGCGGTGGTGAAAATAAGGTGGTTTTAATCAATAACCATGTTGATTTATCCGAATTTGATACCGTTTTTGCATACGGAGACACCGAAGAGGATTTTCCTATGCTGGGCTTGGCGCAAACAAAATACTATCAATGGCGTGAAGTGGCGTAGTGATTTAATAGACATTAGCCAAGCTGTATTTTAGTGTATAACACAGCTTGGTTTACTTACTTACTTACTTACTTACTTACTTACTTTTTAAACGACGATTTACCTATCTCTGAAAATCCGTACACATCAAACCCTCTTATTGTCGCAGGTCTTTGCTTACATACCTCAAGCCATTGCAGCACATGAGGGAATGAATTTAATTCCAGCTGTACTGATGCGTTATAAAACACATCAAGCCATATAACCCAAGGAAAAATAGCGATATCGGCAATACTGTATTCGTTACCGATTATATAAGTTTGATGTTGAAGTCGATCATTTAAAATGCCTAATAAGCGTGTTGTTTCGTTGGTAAAGCGTTGTTCTGGATAGGGATGATCACATTTATCTTTACTGTAAGTATGAAAATGACCAAAAGCGCCAAACATAGGGCCGATAGCACTGGCTTGAAAAAATAACCATTGGATCGTTTCACTGCGCGCTATTGGGTTTTTAGATAGTAACTTACCTGATTTTTCCGCTAAATAAAGTAAGATAGCCCCTGATTCCATAATCGGATGGCCCATATCTTCGCCTGCTGCGAGATCAACAATCGCGGGAATTTTTGTGTTCGGGTTAATCTTCTTGAACTCATCACTGTGTTGCTCTCCTTTTGTTATATCGACGGTATGTACATCATAATCGAGTCCCATTTCTTCTAATGCAATCGGTATCTTAATGCCATTCGGTGAGCCGAGAGAATACAGTTGAATATTAGCCATGTTTATTTATCCAAATTAGTGTCTGATTTCACTTATTCTATATAGCTCAAAATATTATAGAACAGCCAGTGTAAACACATCAGTTTTGCGTTCTATGCAAAAGTTAATTTGTCCACCTGTTTTATGCTATTAGTTAACACTTTCTCACTTTAATAATGGCTTTTATCACAAAGGTTACAAAGACTTGTATTAGGTGTTTATTATTCTTTATTGCCATGTTATTTCACTCATTAATATTGTTTTTTACAAAATTTGAGTATTTAATTATGAAAATGTCGGTATCGTTTAGAACATTTATTTTGGTTGTCTGTATATCCATTGTTCTATTGTTAAGCGTTATTCTGATTAGAGTCAGTATTAATCATTCTCGTGAGGTTGCGACGAGCCTTTCAAAAGATATTATTGCCAGTCACGCAGAAGCGCTTAAAGGGAAAATTGATTTACTGGCGACGCCTCTTGCCACTATTTTAAATACACTGGCGTTTACTGACTTCGTCCACTCTGAATTAAAAGTTAATGATCCGGTTTGGCTTGGCACCTTGGCTAAAATTTTAGCCAATAGTCCGCATCTCTCTACGCTGTATTTTGGTGATGAACAAGGAAACTCGTTTGTTGTCAGACCCATTTATGATGCAGGGGATAGAGAAAGACTCAGTGCGCCTGAAAATACGGCCATTATGGTTGATTACAATCAATTTAATGGAGACCAAAAACGCATCTTTTTTGATAAAGAGATGTTGGTGATCCGTGATTTTCTTTATGACAATAATAATTTTGATCCACGGGTGAGACCTTGGTTTATTGAAACGGAACAAGATGGTGAAATTAACGTTACCGAACCTTATTATTTCTATTTCTTTGAACATTTTGGTATTACGTTTTCACGCCGTACGCTAGATGGAAATAGTGTTATTGCAGCTGACTTCACACTTGATTCATTTAACGATTCATTAAAAGAACTGGCTTATTCAGTCAATTCTAAAACGTATTTGTTTACAGAAAAAGGTAGCTTACTTGCGAGTAATCAAGAGATTAAAATAGATGACCCGACAAAAGAGACGTTGCTTCAGGATTTAGACCTCAGTGCGCTTATCCCCCAGTTAAGTCGCGTTAATATTAACGAAGGGGAAAGCAGGCGTGTTGAATGGCAGGATCAATCTTGGCAATTGATCATAACCCCTATGATCATAGGTAAGAATGAGGTGCTGTATTTAGTGAATGTTGTTTCCATGAGTGACATGCTTGCGGACTCAAATAAGTTTCACAGCAAACTGATAGTGATCTCGATTGTGATTGTAGTTCTGTCATTAATCATTGTCATTAGTGCTACTCACCGTGTAGTAAGCCCTTTGATGTATTTAGTTAAATCATTAAAAAGTATTCAACGGTTTAACTTTAAACCTCGGCCTTATTATCGTTCGGGTATTAGAGAGATTGATCAGATAAATGAAACTGTGTTGATGATGGAGAAGGTATTACTTGATTTCGTTAACAACTTAAAGAGTGTGGCGCGTTCAACAGCCCCTAAGGAAGTTTCACTGTCGTTAGTGTCGCAGGTGCAAGATATCTTAGAATCAGATGACTGCTTCTTGTTTATAAACTCTCGCGAATCGAGATCTAAATTTTCGCTCGTTGCTAATATTGGCAAGCAGAACTCGTTGCATTTACAGGCACTTTTCGATACCAACCCAGACGTATTTACACAGCCTATTTATGAACTGACGCCTGATGAAACTGCGCTTATTTCCAAACATCATCACACCTGTTTTATGGTCTCCTTAATGAACAGAAATAGTCAAAACACAGGCGCATTATTGATTTGTTTTAGCGCCGAGGTTGATGATGATACGCGTAGTCGACTTGACTTTGTACAAGAGTTTATTGGCTTCAATGAAATTGTATTAGAGCACCTAGAAACGATGGAAGAGATGACGAAGTTATTCCATTCTTTTGTCATCATGATGGCGAGAGCTGTGGATGTTAAATCAGCCTATACCGGTGAACATTGCAAGCGAGTCCCTGAGATTACCAAAATGTTAGCTGCGCAGGTGGTTGCAGATAAGCATGCTTTCTCTGATTTTGATATGGACAGTAAACAGTGGGAGGAGTTGGTGCTTGCTGCTTGGTTACATGACTGCGGTAAAGTCTCCACCCCCGATTTCATTATGGATAAAGCGACCAAGTTAGAAACCGTTTATGACCGAATTCATGAGATTCGTATGCGTTATGAAGTACTGAAACGGGATGCTGATATTTGTTATTTAGAGGCATTACTTAAAGGTGAGAATAAAACTCAAGCTAAAGTAGCGTGTGCCCAATTAAAACAAATTCTTGATAATGAGTTTGCTTTTATTGCGGAATGTAATTTGGGTTGTGAATTGATGGGGGAAGATAAAATTGAGCGATTAGTGCAGATATCTCGACGTTCGTGGATGCGCACGTTACCTGATGATATTGGTATTTCACATCAAGAAAAAATGAAAAAAATCCCTCAATCGCTACCAGCGAAAGAAATGGTATTAGCAAACAAAGTGGAGCATTTATATGCGTGGGATAAGAAGAAACTGCAAATAAATGGCTTGCGTGAGTTTAAACTTAAGCAGCCTAAGTACCAATACGATCGTGGTGAATTATACAACCTAGGGATCAAAGCGGGTACGTTAACTGCAGAAGATCGTTATAATATTAACGAGCATATTGTTCAAACGTATATCATGTTAGATCAACTGCCGTATCCAGAACATTTAAAGAATTTACCCATTATAGCGGGCAGTCATCATGAACGTATTGACGGTAAAGGTTATCCCTTAGAACTTGCAGGTGAAGAGATACCATTACAAGGTCGTATTATTGCTGTTGCTGATGTATTCGAAGCATTAACAGCATCTGATAGGCCGTATAAGAAAGCGAAAACGTTAAGTTTGGCGCTAACCATTATGGCGAATATGGTAAAGGATGGACATCTTGATAAAGAGCTGTTTGATTTGTTTTTGAGAACGGGTGTGTATAACCAATATGCAGTGGAGTACTTACCTGCGCAACAAATTGACAGTGTGGACATTGATAAGATTCGTTGTATTTATCTGTGTCTAACCGCTTGATAAACAATTGTTAACATGTTGTTATAAAAAGAAAGCATCAACATAACTAAAAGGAGTTAGTATAGATGGTTACTTGTTATTTAAGGTATGTGATTGACGCATCGAAGATAAAAGAGTTTGAAGCGTACGCAAAAATGTGGATCCCACTGGTTGAAAAGTTTGGGGGCCAACATAATGGCTACTTCTTACCATCAGAGGGGGCGAACAATATTGCTTTAGCGTTATTTACGTTCCCAAGTTTAGCCACGTACGAAGAATATCGAATTAAATCTTTTGATGACCAAGCGTGTATCAATGCGTTTAAGTTCGCAGAAGAAACAAGCTGCATCGTGAGTTACGAACGTAGCTTTTTTAGACCTGTATTTGATTAGCAGGATGCGTCATCTATTCAAGATGGCGCGTTCTATAATAAGGGGATCACGCGGGAGAATGTAGATGTTACTGACAGAGCGACTTATATTACGACTGTTTGTAGAAAGTGATAAATGTGCTGTTGTTTCCCTATTGAAAAATGCGGATTTTATGGCGTATTCTCCAACAGGTGTGATGAACGAATCGCAAGCCGAATCCCGCTTTGAATCACTTCTTAATGCCTTTGAGTATCACGGTATTGGTAAATTGGCCGTGATCGAACAATCGACGAATGATTTAATTGGCTATTGTGGTATTGAGTCGTTCGAATATCAAAATGTTGCCACTGTAGAGCTCGGTTATCGTTTAGCACTTTCAGCGAGAGGTAAAGGTTATGCATTTGAAGCCTGCCAAGCGGTATTAGGATTTGCTCGTGAGTTGGGTTATCAGCAGGTTTTAGCGCTAACTGAATCAGAAAATATCACTTCTCAACATATACTTTTCAAACTCGGTTTTGAATCGAGAGAGAAAGGTGTATATCAAGGCATGCCTATCCAGTATTTTGAAAAGTGTATTCTTCATCCTCTCGGTTAAATTACATGATCCCTATATATTGATATTTTAAGCGGCCCTTTAATAGGCTCAATAAAGTATGGTTTTATTGCCATTCAATTGTGATTTCAACACTATGTTGATAGTTTCGTTTCGACTTTTACTCAAACAAACGGACAAGGAATACTTCGCAATGGATGCAGAATTAAAACCAAAAATAATTAAAGGTACACTCGCAGGACTTGTTGTATTAGTCATGATTTATGTACTTTCTCAATCATTCTTTTATGCCGAACCTGGGTATATCTACCATGTACGAACTGTCACGGGTAATGAAGCTGTCGTCACAGAGATTGGCTACAAATTCTATCCATTTGGTCGTTATAACTCTTGGAAGCGTGCTATGACTGTACAGGCTGCTTCAGGCTCGATTAAACATGCAATAACTGCTGAAAGAGACCCAGATGCAGCATCTGCAAGTTTACCGCCAATGAGTATCATGTTTTTAGATCAAGTGGATGCTAAAGCGGAAGCCACCGTGCGTTTTTCTATTCCTTCCGATGAAGAAGGATTCCTCGAGTTGGCCCATGAGTATCGATCTCCTGAAAACTTGTTACGAACGGCGTTACTGCCTGCGTTTAAGGAAACATTACAAGCTAATGCATCGCTAATGACTGCCGAAGAATACTATGCTGGTGGACGTACTGAGTTTAACTCTGAATTTGAACATCAAATGAATAATGGAATTTATTTAGTAAAACGTGAAGAGGTGGTGGTTAGCTCTCAGAAGACAGCTTCTGCGTCTGCAAACGCTGCATTAGGTAGTGATCAGGAAAAGTACGGAGAAGATACAAAAACGATATTTGTGGTTCGTAAAGTACTGGATACAGATGGTTTACCCCAGCGAAAAACTCAGCGATTTACTGATTTTGGTATTACGGTTGTATCTGCACTAATTACGGACATGAACCCGAATCAGAAGTTTATCGAGCGTATGCAATTGAAGCAAAAAGCATCAGCAGACAGAGCGATTGCGCGCGAACAACGTGTACAAGAAGAAGAACAGCGCTTACTCGTTATAGCACGTGGTGAGCGTGAAGTTGCTGAACGACAAGCACAATCAAAAGTAGATCAAATCCAAAAAACAACAGAAGCTGAAACGGATAAGCAACTGGCTATAACGATGGCTGAAAAATTAAAAGCAGAAGCAGAAATTCATCGAGAAACAGCACAAATCAATTTCGACAAAGCCATCATCGAAGCGAAAACACAGCGCACACTGGCTGACGCAGAGGCATATCAAAAAGAGGTGATCTTACAGGCAGATAATGCGTTAGCACAAAAGCTAGATGCGGAGATTAAGATCCAACAATTGTGGGCACAAGCTTATGCTAAGCGACAAGTACCGACGAATGTCTTTGGTAGCGGTGGTGGTGCAGGTGGTGCGCCAGTCGGTAATGATTATGAAACCAAAGCCTTTATGCAAATGCTTACGTTAGACGCAGCTAAAAGGTTAAGTTATGAGCGTAATTTAGTGAAAGAGTAGAGGTGGATATTAACCATTTCTCGCCTTTTTTATTTTTTTGTCTTACACTGATTTTGAATTTATACCCCCAAGTAAAACAAAGGAAAAAACATGGCTCTAGCAACTGCACGACACATTTTAGTAAACGACGAAGCAAAATGTAATGAACTAAAAGCACAAATTGAAGCTGGTGCTGATTTTGCTGACGTTGCGAAGCAAAATTCAAACTGTCCTTCAGGCGCTAAAGGCGGTGATTTAGGTCAGTTCGGTCCTGGTATGATGGTACCTGAGTTCGATAAAGTTGTATTTTCAGCGCCTGTAAACACAGTTCAAGGCCCAGTGAAAACACAATTCGGTTATCATTTATTAGAAGTTACTAGCCGTAGCTAATAATAAATTATGTTTCTCGCATCGTTCGTGATGCGAGGAATATACCTGCTATTCAAATCAAGATTAAACTTCGCACGATATTTTATTGCCTCCCTGTTTCAAGATAAAGCGTATTTTGTTTCTATCTATACCGCTTGTATAACGATGCTAGCTGGGTAATATTTACGGTATTACTTCCTATTGTGCATGTTTACCGTTCTTTGAGTTTTACTCTAACTACTTAATTATTTTTAAAGGCATTTCTTTGATTAACTCCCATAAATACACACTAGCAGGTTGCTTCGCTATTTTACTTTGGAGCACCATTGTTGGGCTTATCCGTAACGTTGCAGAACAGTTAGGACCTATTGGTGGCGCAGCGATGATTTACACTGTTAGTTCAGTGTTTTTGCTGATTGTTTTAGGTGCGCCGAAGTTAAAGCTTTTCCCGCCTCGATATTTAGTCATTGGTGGTGGACTGTTTGTTAGTTATGAAATTTGCTTGTCGTTAGCATTGGGTATGGCAAACGATGGTACCCAAGCGGTAGAGATGGGCGTGATTAATTATTTGTGGCCTTCACTTACGGTATTACTTGCGGTATTTATCAGTAACAAACCCGTCAACAAACTACTTTATCCGGCAATTGCCTTATCCTTTTTTGGCGTAGCATGGACAGTGGGTGGTGATGAAGGTATTTCGATTAGCCAATTAGCCAGTAATATAGCAACGAATCCGGCGAGTTACTCTATGGCATTTATTGGCGCGTTTATTTGGGCGCTGTATTGCAATATAACTAAGAAACTTGCTAACGGTATGAATGGTATTACGTGGTTTTTTATTGGCACTGCGATAGCGTTGTGGATCAAGTATTTAATCAGCAATGAACCTGCGATGGAGTTTACCACTGAAGCTAGCTTCGACTTGTTACTCGCGGGTATTGTGATGGGCAGCGGCTATGCACTGTGGAATATCGGTATTATTGGTGGCAATATGGTGTTTTTAGCCACGTTATCTTATTTCACACCGATCTTATCGACTTTCTTTTCGGCCATGATATTAGATATCGAATTGACGACTAAGTTCTGGCAAGGGGTCATTATGGTGACAATCGCGTCGTTAATTTGCTGGTGGTTGACGCGAGAGAAGTCTTAGGTTCATTCTGGACTTCTCATTAAACTTAATAGTTCGGTAGTTAATATTGTTTACGGTTCTTATTGTAAGGCTGATGGCACCATCTGTCACGGCCTGAACTCTTTGCTTCATAGAGTGCGTTATCAGCAGTTTTCGCCATGTCTTTCATCGTAGAACCATCAAAATCAGTCACTAAAGTAGACCCTATGCTACAGGTTATTTTAATGTCCTTATGCTGTGGTATTTCTATTTTTCTGACGCTCACCAGTACACGTTCAATTATTTTATCTAATTCACTATTTGATACATTTGTTAAAATAATGGCAAACTCTTCCCCACCTATACGGGCATGAAAATCTTTACCTTGTCGGAGTGTCGATGATACTGCATTTACGGTTGCGACTAAGCATTCATCACCGACGTCGTGGCCATAACGATCATTGATTTGTTTAAAGTGGTCTAAGTCATAAATGATGATCGCCATCGGTAGATGTGTTTGGCTATGTTGATTCATGATGCCGTCACAGAACTCTTCATATGACCGACGATTCGCAATTAATGTGAGTGAATCCGTGTGTGCCATTTCATTGAGTATTGTCGTTCTCAATTTAACTTTTTGGTCTAATTCTCGAGACAGGTGGTGGGTTCGTTTTAGCGTGATGAACATGCACACCAAGCTAATAACGGAAAACGCCATGAAGATAATATAGGAGTATTGAACTATTGTGGTGAGCTCTTCATTATCACCATTTAATGGTACCGTTACCCCAATCGCGCCACGAAGGTCGCCGACTTGCCAATCCTTTTTAGGGCTGTCAGGGTGATAATTATGACAATTCACACAGCTTGGTTCCATAAAAATAGCCTTGGCGTAGCGCAGTACTGATTTTCCTTCCTGTGTTTCAATCCGCTCAAAAACGGGATTTGATGCACTTAGTTTGGCAAGCGCATCATGCTGAAAACTATCTTTTGGGCCACCGGTTAAGGCTCTACTTTTAAATGGATACTGACTGTATGTGTGTACAATCATACCTGTTTCAGCACTTGAGATGTCTTCACCTAGCTCAATTGCAAATGTCGCAGGGTTTGGAATTGAAAGTGGCTTGCCGTGATATAAGGGCTCAACAGTAATATCTGGGTGTGCTCTTAATTTTGTTATACGTGCGCTGTACGAAACACGAGATTGGTTGACTGCTGTCGCTAATATTTCAGCTGTTCGAGTTGCTAATACGGCCGTCGTTGAGTATTGAAATTTTTGTACTGCAAATAGAGAAATACTGGCCATCAGCATAAAAATAATACTGAAAAAAGCGATAGCATGAGTTTGGGTTATCTTCATTTTATTTGTTACCGCTTTAGGGCTAAGTGATTATGTTGATTCAATGGTAATTGATTCAGCGGGGAATTATTGAATAGATGACAGATGGGGTGACAGACAACACAGTTTTGTTTGGTATTACAGCGTAGTCATAAATTATGTTGTGATACCTTGTTATCAATTAAATTAGTGGTGAAATAAAAGACAGTGTGAGTTGATCACTTGTTGGTTATATTTTGTAAATGCTAATAATATATAAATTGAATCTTAGCGTATTTTTGCAGTCTAATGGTTTCAACCGTTACGTTAAAACAAACAAATAGGCGATAACATGAGAACACTTGGCAATATAATCTGGTTTTTATTTGGTGGTGCGGTAATGGGACTTGCGTGGGTTTTCTTCGGCTTACTCGCGTTTATCAGTATTATTGGTATTCCGTGGGGACGTTCTTGTTTTGTAATCGCAGGATTCTCATTTTTCCCATTTGGTAAAGAAGCGATATTTCGTGATGAATTAACCCGTGCAGAAGATATCGGTACTGGCAGCTTCGGTTTTATTGGTAATGCGTTGTGGTTTATCTTTGCGGGAGTTTGGTTGGCGTTAGGGCATTTAGCATCAGCGATCGCATGTTTCGTGACGATTATCGGTATTCCGTTTGCACTACAGCATTTGAAGTTAGCGGTTATCTCGCTTGCTCCAATAGGCCAAACTATTGTAGATAAAGACGTTGCGGCAATGGCGCGCTATAAAAACAATAAATTTAAGCTTTAATAAAAATACATAGCATAATGAATAAAATATTATAAAAGGCGTGAAATTAAGTGTAAAAGGCGTAGAATATTGGCTCTACAATACGATCCACTTTAAACACGATGAAAGGAGTTGTTAAATAACGTGATAATTACGCCGCCTTAGCCCCTGAACTTCCCTCTTTTAGCTTTATAGCTACCAAGTATCATACTTGCACTCGCGCTCTGTCTTACTGTTTTTCAGTGACTTCCTGCGCCCTAAATTTATAACTTAATTTTTCAGGTCCCTGAATCGCTTTCGGCTACCTGATGAAAAGTAGAGATTTAATGTTTAAACAATTCAAAACCGATTGGATGTCTAACATCCGCGGCGACTTGCTGTCTGGCGTTGTCGTTGCACTTGCACTTATTCCCGAAGCTATCGCTTTTTCTATCATTGCTGGCGTTGACCCTAAGGTTGGCTTATACGCTTCATTCAGTATTTGCGTTATCGTTGCGTTTACTGGCGCAAGAGCTGGCATGATATCCGGAGCAAC
Organism: Moritella sp. 24; assembly: GCF_018219155.1. Lineage (NCBI taxonomy): Bacteria > Pseudomonadati > Pseudomonadota > Gammaproteobacteria > Alteromonadales > Moritellaceae > Moritella > Moritella sp. 24. The sequence continues at coordinate 1,543,360 of NZ_CP056123.1, forward strand.
TGGTGCGATGGCCTTATTAATGGTTACTTTAGTCAAAGATTATGGCTTGGAATATCTACTGGCCGCATCACTTCTCACTGGTATTATTCAAATAGCGATAGGCTATCTCAGATTAGCAGACTTGATGCGGTTCGTTTCTCGTTCTGTGATTACTGGTTTCGTTAATGCGTTGGCGATACTTATCCTTGTGGCACAACTTCCTGAATTGACCAATGTAAGTTGGCATGTCTATGCTATGACGGGGCTCGGGTTAGCTGTGCTTTATCTATTTCCGAGAATACCTAAGCTTGGTAAGCTGATCCCATCTCCACTTGTGTGTATCGTATTACTGACTGTTATTGTCATGTATACCGGTATTGATATTCGCACTGTCGGTGATTTGGGGAGTTTACCGGATTCATTACCCATATTTCTTTGGCCTGATGTACCTATCACGCTTGAAACCTTATGGATAATCTTACCTTACTCTTTAGGGTTGGCGACGGTCGGACTACTTGAATCTATGATGACGGCGAGTATTGTCGATGACTTAACGGATACATTAAGTGACAAGAGTAGAGAGTGTAAAGGCCAAGGTATTGCGAATATTGGTGCGTCTTTAATGGGCGGTATGGCTGGTTGCGCGATGATTGGTCAATCTATTATTAATATCAAATCGGGTGGGCTAGGTCGATTGTCTAGTTTGGCTGCAGGGATATTCTTACTGATTATGGTCGTGTTTTTAGGTGAATGGGTGAAGCTGATTCCAATGTCGGCGCTGGTGGCTGTAATGATTATGGTGGCTATTAGTACCTTCTCTTGGAACTCGATTTCAGATCTTAAGCATCACCCTTTATCGACCAATATGGTTATGTTGTCAACGATGGTAGTGGTTGTGGTCACTCATAACTTGGCGCTTGGTGTATTAGCTGGAGTAGTCTTGGCATCGCTATTTTATGCGAATAAAAGCCGACATATATTGGCAGTTAGAGACGATGTGATTATAGAGGATGAGCATGTCACCCATAAGGTTCATGGCCAAATATTCTTTGCTTCAGCAGATCATTTTATCGGGTTATTTGAATTTGAAAAGATGGCCAATAGGATCACGCTAGATCTGTCTGATGCACACTTTTGGGATATTACCTCGGTTGCAGCATTAGATAAGGTGATATTTAAATTTAGGAAGTTGGGCGCGGTTGTAGACATAATAGGGATGAATGATAGTAGTGAAACACTGATCAGTAAATTCGCAATTTATGATAAACCAGAGCTACAAAATAGCACTGCGATGAGTCACTAGTGGTGTTATTTTCGATAATGGCCTAACAAACCAGACTATCGATTATTTTGTGCAGCCATCAGGCTGCACTTTTATATTAAATAATTATATCAGACGAAAATAGCGCCCTTTTAATTTTTAACCAACACGTAGTTTCAGATGCTTAAACACATCATTTTCTTTATCTTCCTCAGCACACACACTTAATAAATCATCAATAAAGTGCAATAGAGCACGATTCTCAATTTGTTTCACTTGCGCTTGCTGTGTTTCAGTTAGCATGTGATACATGGTTGCGGCACCAAAATCACCAAAGATGATATTCGCATCCACATCAAATAAGGTATTGTGCGCGTACAGATCACCGTGACAAACTTGATTGTCGTGTAAATGGGTAAACACCTCATCCATTTGCGAGACGATCTTGTCAATTTGAGTGATAGATAAAGTAAAGTCAGTTGGGAAAGTATCACGCGTACAGCTGTTAAAGCATGGCGGCAGACCTAAATTAGCGTAGTGAGCAGGGATCAAGTTCATGATCAGTGCTAAGTAACCGTCTTCTTTTACCTGTGCCAATGACTGTACTAGGCTAGGGTGGTTACCGACTTTCAAGCAAGCTTGTAACTCATCTTCTGGATAACCATCACTGGTCACTTCGCCCTTAAATACTTTTACCGCGATCTCATCAGGGAATTGCGTTTGTTGTTCATTCCACACGGCTTTTGAAATCACGCCTGATGCGCCTTGGCCCAGTACGTTTTGTAATGTATAGCTTGATGATACTAACTGCGGAACAGTATCAATACATACATCTGATTGGCTAAACGGATTACCCGAGAATGCAAACCAAGCTAGTTTAGGCAAGCCAAACAACTGTTCTGGGCATGCGGTTAGTCGATTCGCTGAGATACGTACCAGTTCAAGGTTATGACACTGAGACATAGTTTGAGGCAATTCTGTTAAACAGTTACCTGCTAATGCTAACTTTTGTAAGCGTGGACGTTCACCTAATGAATCTGGTAAAACCTCAATGCGGTTATCTGTTAAGATCAACCAGCGTAATTTCACGGGTAGTGAATTTTCAGGTACTTGGTTAATTTGGTTTGATTTAAAGCCAACCATTTCTAGGTTCGGGCATTGACCAAGTACTTCTGGTAGGGTTACAAATAAGTTGTTTGATGCAAACAAGATCTTCAACTTAGTCAACTGGGCAATCTCAGCAGGTAGCGTGGTTAACTGGTTATTTGATAAATCGAGGATCTCTAAGCTATCGGCCAGTGACAAGATTTCGAGTGGGAACGTTGTTAGGTTTTCAGATAAAGCTAAACGCTTAATACCTGTTAATTCACCCGATTTTAGCTGAGATAGAGTATGCAAAATAATTTAGCCCGTGTTAGAAAGATACAAAACCGGGCTAGTTTACTCGAAAATGACTGAAAAGGGGAATCTCTGCGATATTTAGGCAAAAGTAGCATGGCTACATCCGTTATGATACGGCATTGTTTTTAGCTAAAGAGTCTTCAGCTTCGTTGTCATCTCGTTTGGCAATCTTATGTCCATCTTCAGTACAGCCTGCTTTCCAATAACTGCTGATGTAAATATTACCTTTGTCCACGTCTTTATCATTTCTGAAGTAAGCACGTAGGGCGCGCATATCTGAAAACTCACAAGCACACCAAACAGAGACTTCACCTTTCTGCCAAGTTAACGCTTTCACTTGATCAAGTAAATTTGTTTTAGTTTTATTAGCGACAACCCAAATTATCTCAATACCATCAGGTTTAATTAAGACTTGCTTGTCATCTTCATGGTTAATTTCGATAACCGCATAACCATTGGCTGTTGTTGGTAGTTTAGTGAGCTGTGCAGATAGAGCTGGGATTGCAGTCATGTCTGCGACTAAAAAGTACCAATCGGTATCAATATTAACAGGTTTAAGCATTCCTGGCCCTGCAACCGAAATAGTATTTCCGATGCTTACAGATTGTGACCATGCTGCTGCAAACCCACCACTGCAATTATCAATTTCTGCGTGCTCATGACGCACAAAATCAACATCTAATTGATTGAGCGATTGGCGTAAATGACGGATGGTATAAGTGCGCATTTTTGGACGTTCATCTGCCCTAAGCGTTGAAATATCAGTATCACCTTGCTCTGTGAACAGAAGTTTAATGTAGCCACCTGCTGCATCAGCGGGAAAATCAGACAAGTCGTCAGCCTGAAAACTGATACGTTGCATGTTCGGTGTTAACTGTTGGCTGTCTATGACGGTTAATAATCTGCTGTTTGGTTTCTTACTCATATATTTACCCCTAATGATCCGTTATTGCCCGTAGTACATGCAAATTCGCTTGCCGTTGATTTCGTGAATATCAAAATCAGTGTCGTAAATCGCTGACAATGTTGCTTGGTTTATGATCTCTGCAACAGTACCATTTGCGACAACTTTGCCTTTTTTGAGCGCGACGATATTGTCTGAATAACAAGACGCAAAGTTAATATCATGGATCACGATAACAACCGCTTTGCCTAACTCGTGCGCCAAGGTTTTGATATTTTTCATGATCTGTAATGAATGTTTAATGTCGAGGTTATTGAGTGGCTCATCTAAAAATACATAGTCAGTATCTTGTGCCACAACCATGGCGATAAAGGCTAATTGACGTTGGCCACCACTGAGCTCATCAAGATACTTATTTTCAATCGGTGTTAAATCTAAATAGCCAATGGCTTTGTTAATGACGTCATTGTCGTTAGCTGTTAACTTACCTTGACTATAAGGATAGCGTCCAAACGCCACTAATTCTCGTACGGTAAAGCGCATATTAAGATTGTTAGACTGACGTAATACCGCGAGTTTTTTTGCCAGTGCTTTGGTATCCCAATCTAATACGTCTTGGTTGTCGATAATGACGCTACCACTGTCTTTATTTAATAAGCGACTTGCCATCGACAGCACGGTGCTTTTACCTGCGCCGTTAGGACCTATAATTGATGTTACCTCGCCCTTAATGAAAGAGGCTGAAGCCTGATCGACAACTTTGTGTTGGCCAAAGGATTTAGATAAATTAGTTAATGAAATCACGTTTATGTGTCCTACTTACTTTATTAAAGCGTAATGCTAGTGAATTTTTTGTCGAACAAGCAGTGATAAGAAGTACAAACCACCCACGAAATTGATGACGACGCTAAGCGTGGTTGAAAAACTAAAAACATTTTCGATGATCCATTGTCCCGATAACAACATCGACATCGCCATTAAACTGCTGGCAATAAGTAGCGTGTGATGGCGATAGGTGTGGAAGAACTCCTTGGTTAAATTAGCGACCAGTAAACCGAAAAACATCACGGGACCAACCAAGGCGGTGGATAGTGAGATCATGATTGCCACCAATATCAATACTTGTTTGGTGACGCGTTGAGTATCAACACCTAAGCTAATTGCATTGTCGTTATCTAACCAAAATACATCTAGCACAGGCGCTAGTTTGAATAACAAGGCGCTGACGATAAGCAGTGGGATCACGCAGAAGTACACGAGCTCTTGGTTCACATTGTTAAAGCTGGCAAATATACTTGATTGAATGGTGAAAAAATCATTGGGGTCAACCAGCATCATGAAAAACGATGAAACATTATCAAACAGTTGGCCGAAGATAACCCCAAGCAGTAATAGTGTAATGACGTTACCCTGGCCACTGTTACTACGGAAATAGAAACCAAACAGTAATAACGAAAATCCGATCATAATGGCAACAGACAAGGCAAAGTTAACAAAGGGATTTAATAACAGCACACTAAAGCTACCAAAGATAACTACGACCAAAATTTGGGTGAGCAAATACAAGCCATCAAAACCCATAATACTCGGGGTTAAAATACGATTATGGGTAATTGTTTGAAACACCAATGATGACTGCGCAATGGCAATACTAGCAATGATCATGGCTAATACTTTCGGTACGCGACGAGATAAAAAGTATTCATAGTTTGAAGCATCTAAGCCAATCCCGATGAATAAAAATGTAAACAGTACTGTGATAACGGCCAGCGCGGTGAGCTTCATGGAATCAGACATTTTGCTTCCCCTTTACAATGAAGAAGATAAAGACCACGCCACCAAGCATGCTGATGATCATTGAAATGGGGATCTCGTAAGGGAAGATGATCACGCGACCAATGACATCACAAAGTAAAATCAAAATAGCGCCGATGATAGCCGTAAGCGGAATATTCTTACGTAAATTATCTCCGTAGAATTGCGCTACTAAATTCGGCACGATAAGGCCTAAGAAGGGCAGTTGACCGACAATCATCACCACTGAGGCTGACATTATAGACACAAGCATAATACCGATGAACAGCACTTGTTTGTAATTCAGGCCAATATTAGTGGCGAAGTCTTTACCCATGCCAACGGCAGATAAACGGGTTGCATACCAATAGCTAATAACAGAAATAGGTAGGGCGATATACAGGAGCTCATAGTTACCTTGCAAAATGCTGGCAAAGTTAGCTACCTTCCAAGTTGATAAATTTTGTATAGCATCATATTTATAAGCGATAAAGCTAGCGGCAGAAGACACCACATTGCCAAAAATGATACCGATTAATGGCACATAAACAGCGTTCTTAAATTGAGTGCGATGGATAAACTGAATAAATACCAGTGTACCGGCGATCGCCATGCCAAAAATAAGCAATAGACTATCGCCATGACCCAGAAAGACTAAACTTAATACATAGCCGAGCATGGCACACTCAATGGTGCCAGATGTCGACGGTGACGCAAATCGGTTCTGACTGATCTGCTGCATGATAAGCCCAGCAATACTCAGCCCTGCACCCGAGAGTAAGATAGCGAGTAAGCGGGGTAAGCGGCTGATTAGCAGTAATTCGATAGCATCCGTATCGTCCGCTAAAATGGCAGCTAACGATAAGTCTGCCACGCCAATAAATACCGATGCTATGCTGAGTAACACCAGCACAAAGAGTAATTTTTTCAAGGTGAGCCTCAATTACAGTGCGCGTGATTGCTGCATATCTTGGATCATTTTATCGGTAGCTGTGACGCCCGAAAGTGCAATATACCAGGCGTTAATATCAAGGTAATTTAGATTATTATTTTTATAGGCTTTGGTTGATTTAACCAGCGGGTTGGCAAACTCTTCACGGGTACGACTTTTGTCTTTATTAATCAGTTTGTCTTTGTCGATAATGAACAGGTTAGCGGGGTTCACGTTGCTAATGAATTCATACGAGATCAAATCACCATGGCGAGATTCTTTAATATTGGGTACCGCTTCTTGGAAACCAAAGTCACGGTAGATGGCAGAGAAGCGAGACTGTGCACCAAACGTAGTGATATTACCGCCTGCACTCATTACCGTTAATGCTTTCACGTCGTTGGTTTTATTGTAGCTAGCAATTTCGGTGATTTGAGTATCAACACTGGCAATCTTAGCTTCTACTTTTGGTTGTATTTCAAAGATATCACCCAGCATACGCCATTGCTGTTGGGTACTCTGCCAGTAGCCATTTGATTCTGGTGCGAACATCACTGTTGGAGCAATTTTGGACAGCTCTTTATAAGATTCGACAGCGCGAGAGCCAATAATAATTACATCTGGTTTTTGCATGTAAATGGTTTCAAAATCAGGTTCGTTTAAGCTACCAGACGACGCGAACTCTTTGCCTTTATACTTCAATAAGTAATTTGGCATCGTTGTCGCTTTACTTACTGCAACTGGCTTAATACCAAAGTAATCTAAGGCATCTAGCGACCCTGTGCCAATCACGACAACACGCTCAGGTTTAGTGTCTAATGTTGTTTTACCTAATTGATGAGTGACAGTGATCGTGTCTGATAATGCATTCGCAGAGAATAATAGGCCAAAGAAAGTAGCTACAACTGATAGTTTCATATTAATCGAAATCCAAATGATAATTGTTCGTATTTCGTTATCATATATAAAACAAAGCGCTGTGACCAGTAAATTGAAGGTAAATAATGTAAAGTAAATATTAATGTAAAGCACTGTAAATTAACGTCATTTAGTGTTTTAAATACCGTTGTGATAACGTGTTTATGCCGAATGTGAAGAACGTAAAGGTAATATTAAGCAATACACGAATTGTGTTATGTTGAGCCTTTATTCTATAACCCATTCTTATAACAGAGGGTTATCGCTCTATTTATGAGGTATTTATGGATACGCCCGTTAACAGCCATGCAGACTATCATGCGCATTTTTATTTCGATGCGTCATCGCAAGCACACGCCGAGGCCTTAAGAACAAGTATTAATAAAGAGCTGGGTTTGTATGTTGGTAATTTCAATACTAAACCAGTAGGGCCTCATCCACAGTGGAGCTTTCAGGCTTCGTTCACTGCAGACGATTTTGATGTATTTGTACCTTGGTGTATTGAAAACAGAAAAGAGCTATCAGTATTATTACACGCAGTTACAGGTGATGACTTACTCGATCACACCGAATATGTGCAATGGTTAGGTACGCCCATTACACTCGATTTATCGCGTTTCTAGTATCTCTGGTATTGTGAGTGCTTTAGCACTCTTTCATATTTTAATGTTCTTCTATATTTAAGTTATTGCCGCGTGATGGCCTTGCTGCTTCCAACAATATATTGAAACAAAAGAACAAAGAGCCTACCATGCAGATATTAAGAAAACTTAAACAGCGTATAGTCTATGTGGAGTATAAATATGAATAATGATGATCTTCAAAATTTATTAAACAGCATTCAATCTGAAGTTAAAAATGATGCTACGTCTGGTAAAAATACAACTACTTATAAATTATCTGATGAAGCCCTTACTGAAAAAGTACTTGATGTACTTGCTGAAAGTCTAAAGGGTTACAAAGACGTCAAAATTGACGGCAGTGATTTAATTCTGACTCATTCAGACAAAGAAGCTTAATCACACACTACAAACTTAGCTCCTACCAAATATGAGGTCGTTTTAACGTGACCTCTGGCTAAGCGCAAAGAACTGTTGGTTATGACGATGACCAGCGGTTATTTTCCTGTCTAAATTACTTCTCACATCAATTTGATGATTCGACTACTATTTTACTTTCCCTTTTACTTTCCTTCTCCCTCTCCCTTGACCGAGTATTAGAGCCAATATATCTCGATAAATGGTTAGTATTTCCTTCGTTATTAGAGCGATATTTCTAGTTATATACTACCTACAGAAAGTTAATGCTCATCTCATACTTTTTGCTGATTGCCTGTGCTGCTTATAATTCGATACACTTTCGCACATTAACGGTTTGTAAGATATTGCCCTGACTGCTTGATGTTATATCTCATGTAATCAAAGCCAAAATCGTAACCGTTAATAATAAGGGAAATTATCATAAACACAGAAAAGGATTAAAAGAGATGGCTAAATTTATTGTGCTTGTCGCCGCGATTACATTTGTAAATCACTATAATCCAAGTCTGTTTACCGTTATGTGGCAAAAGGGTGGGGCATTTAATGCCAGCGGGTCTGCAAAAGCGATATTATTTGTTCATAGTGAATGCGGAGCACCATGTGATGCGGCGTTAGACCACTTACAAAGTAAATCTGTTAATGCAGAAATTATTGATGTTAAAAATAATGCCGAAGGGCGAAAGCTGTTACAGCAGTTTGTTGATACGACAACATTACCAGTACTGGTGGTGGGTCATAATATTTATAACGGCTTTAATATTCGTAGTTATAACGAGTTTTTATATGAAGTTGAAGGCGATAACATCTTTAGCTGGAAAGATAAGCGTGTTTACAAAGAGCATTTCAATGAGTTTAATCAACCAAAGGTCGTTATTTACAGTGGTCGAGGTTGCGATAATTGTGATGACTTACGCGATGATTTCGACTCAAATGGTATTGAGTATATTGAATGGGATATCGAAAAAGATAATGAAGCAAAAACGCGGTATAACATTTTAGCGCCAGCATATAATCGGTCAAATGGGTCATTATTATACGTGGGTACGAGGCGTATAGAGCAATTTGATATGGGGTTGGTATCTCAAGCGATAGATGATTTGATGTGATACTCCATCGCTAATTCAGTGTCATTAGCGATGGAACAAAGGCGTTGCTTATATCAGGCGATATTAAGCGTCGTCTTCTTCTGATTCTTCAGTATCAGCTTCAACGCTTTCTGCAACGAGACGAACACGACGTTTGTTACGTTCGATTTGGTTTTCTAAGAAACCCTTTAGTTCAGTTTCAGCCCAAACTTGTGCTTCTGCTTCTGAAGCAAAACCAGCTTGGCTTTTTGATACAACTGTTTTTTTAGATGTAATTTTTCTAACGATTTCAGCAGTCCAAGAACCGTCTACTAATACCAAATTAAAATCGTACTTTTTACCTTTAGCCATGTGTCTATTTCCTAGCGATTATTCAGTGTTATATACCCAAGCGACTTTATCAAAGATTAGCTCAGGTAACTTGTTTATGCTTTTTCATTCTACTTAATCATCGCGATACGTTTTGTTATCAACACTGGATAAAGTGAAATGAATTAGAAGGCGGGATTCTAGGCTAAAATAACAAAAACACCAGCAGTTAATTAAATTCATCACTACATTTTAGTATATAACCGTGATTTGTAGCCGCATTTGCGTAAAGAAGGGTAATTTTAATTAGCCTTACTTGTTATATTTCATGATTGTCGGTAAAAAGTAGCCCTATTATTAATTTAACCATAAGACCGTATGCGCATCACTAAGCCAACAAACAATGCCAATATTAGCCTGCTATTAATAGTGGTGTTTTTGATTGCTTGTATGGTTAACAATGCTTATGCGTTTAATCAGCCTATTAATAGTAAAGCGTTAAACAACCAGACCCTCATTAGCCAGAGTGGTAATACGGCTAATTTTCCTACGGCCACAAACGTCGAACTTTATGAAGCCAGTTATCTAGACAGCAGTGATGGTGTTTGTAAGTTGACTGAAAAACTATTGCAAAAAGCTAGTACCCACATGGATGAGCTAGTGATGGTCATTTTAATGATCATTCTGTTTAGTCATTATTTTACGCGCCAAACACTGAATTTTACCTATCTCACCAATACATTTGTTCCCTCGCAACGCCGTCATCTCATTTTGTGCAAGTTCGACGAGTAATATTATTTTTATATCTAAGTCATAATTTACATGCTAATAAGTTAATAACTATTTGATATTAAATAGTATTGATGTATTTGTGGTCACTTGGATATTTTGAAAAACTATTATGATTATCTGTAAACATGATATGTGCGCTTAGCATGACCCGTTTATTGACAACCGACTAAATACAATTGGTATTGGGGCATTGAGATAATGACTTCAACTACTTTTTGGAGACACGATTTGAAAATATTAAAAACGTTATTTGTAACTTGCTTACTGTTTATTTCAGCAAGCATTTCAGCGCAAACAACAGGCTGGTTACAAGACCCATCACACCCACCAATCCAATTACGCTTTATGCTAACAGGGCAAGTGGATGAAGCTTCTAAAACGGTTCCGGCTGTGCTCGAGGTTAAACTTTCTGACGATTGGAAAACTTATTGGCGCTCACCAGGTGAAGGTGGTATTGCTCCCAGCATTGATTGGCAAGATTCTGAAAACCTTGTGGATAGCGATTGGCAGTGGCCGGTACCAAAGCATTTTTCACTACTTGGGTTAGAGACGTATGGCTATACCGACGCGGTTAGCTTTCCAATGCAATTACAGCTAGAAGACCTTAGCAAACCGTTAATATTGTCAGGTAAATTGACGTTATCTTCGTGCACGACTATTTGTGTATTAACAGATTACGATATTAATATGTCGGTTGATATCCAGAATCTGCAAGCTGATGCTGAAGCAATGTTTTTATATAATAAAAGCATCACCCAAGTACCAAGAAAAGTAGATGATAATAACGCGATTGAACTGTTATGGGATCAAGCTAACAGCCAACTACAAGCGACTGTATCGGGCTACAGTTGGGGTGACAATCCGACGCTATTGATTGATGGTGATCTCGATACCAGCTTTAAACTGGCGACTGTTGAGCATACTGAGGATCGGTTAACTGCGGTATTTAATGCGAGTAGCTGGTTAGGTGAAGTTGAGCTAATTGATAAACCGCTAAATTTCACCGTTATAGACGCTGATCAAGCGCTTGAATTTTCGACACCTGTTATTTCAGGACAAGTCACTATCGCGGGACAATCGCTATTCGGCATCGTATTATTTGCATTGCTAGGTGGTTTGATCCTGAATGTGATGCCTTGTGTATTACCAGTACTAGGGATGAAGTTAAGTACAATTATTGACGCACCAAATGTTGAGAAAGGCAAAATCAGACAGCAATTCCTTGCGTCAGCAGCCGGTATCATCGTGTCGTTTTGGTTACTTGCTACGTTCATCTTTGCGCTGAAAGTATCTGGCCAAGCGATAGGTTGGGGTATTCAATTCCAAAGCCCGTGGTTCATTGCAGCCATGGTGATTATTACCGCTGTGTTCTCATTGAATATGCTAGGTGCGTTTGAATTTAGTTTATCGTCAAATCTACAAACGAAATTAGCGACAGCGGGTGATGACAGTAATCGAGGCCATTTCTTGCAAGGTATGTTCGCAACCTTGTTGGCTACACCCTGCAGTGCACCATTTTTGGGTACGGCAGTTGCTTATGCACTAGGTGCTGATACGGTAAGCTTATTCGTCATCTTTACTGCGTTAGCGGTCGGTATGGCGCTGCCATGGTTATTAGTTGCAACCTTCCCAAGTCTTGTTGGTTTACTGCCTAAGCCGGGTCGTTGGATGGGCTCAGTCAAAACTGTATTTGCTGGTTTACTGATGCTTACTTGCCTTTGGTTAGTGACATTATTAGCGAGTTTCTTACCGGTACTGGTTATATATGGCATTTTTTCCCTGATTAGCTTGGTATTCTTAGGCTTTATGGTCAAGTTAAAAGGTAAGCGTGCTGTGCTGATAAGTATGGGCGTAGGCTTATTGGCTGGGAGTGTTGTGGTATTGGGTGCTTCATTGACGACGAGTAAATGGTCAAAAGGCTTACCTGATGATTTAGTGTGGCAAGACCTTGACACGGTACGTATCGAGGAACAAGTAAAAGAAGGTAAAACAGTATTTGTAAATATCACTGCTGATTGGTGTATTACCTGTAAAGCCAATAAGATAGGTGTGATATTACAGGATCCTGTGTATAGCAAATTGCAGGCTGAAAACATGGTGACAATGGAAGGTGATTGGACGGTTAGGTCTGAAAAGGTGACTAATTACTTACAAAATAACGGTCGTTTTGGCGTGCCATTTAATATTGTTTACGGTCCGAAGTCTCCGAACGGTATACCACTTCCGGTCATATTAACAGACGATGCTGTGATGAATGCAATTAAGCAAGCTAGCGGTGAATAATCATTTAATTTCTATCCTGCGCAACTGCGTGGGGTAGGACTATTTATAAAGAAATTGAACAAATTATAAAGTAATGGATCAAATTATAAAAAATTGATCGAAATATACATTCACGGATCAAACAAATTTAATTATAGGAATAATAATGAAAACTAAATTACTCGCACTCTCAAGCTCGATTTCTGCCGTTCTTTTAGCAACGCAAATGGCGTGGGCTGCACCTGCACAGATGGATATGACTGACATGCAGCAGGATAAGTTTAACCAAATGGTGAAAGAAACCTTGGTGAACAACCCAGAGATCTTAAAAGAAGCAATTATTGCGCTGCAAGCACACGAGCAAAATAAAGTGAAAGAACAGCAAGCGCAAAGCTTAGGAGATAATTCTGCAGCTTTATTTAATAACAAAATGGATCCGTGGATGGGTGCTGAAAACCCAGAACTCACAATCGCCTACTTTACAGATTTTAACTGCCCTTACTGTAAAAAAATCGAACCACTGTTAGACCGTTTAGTTGAAGAATACCCAGAAGTTCGTGTAGTTTACAAACTTGTTCCTATCTTAGGTCCAAGCTCGAAAGAAGCGACAGAATTAGCATTGACGGTATGGGAAAATGAACCAGAGAAGTTTGCTGAATTACACCGTAAACTGATGTCACGCCCAAGTCGTTTAGACAGTGGTGCTATCGCTAAAGTAGGTAAGATCACAGATACCGATGAGTGGTTAGATAATACGGCTGCAAGTGTTGAAACAACTATCAATGGTAGCATGGGGTTGATGCGTGAATTTGGTTTAAGTGGTACACCGGGTCTTATCTTTGCAGATCAAATTGTGGGTGGTCTGGTTCCTTATGCGCAACTAGAGCAACAAGTTAAAGCGGCGCTTGCGGCTAAACGTAAGAAATAATAATCATGTAATGGGCAATCACATTCCATAACGGTAGGTTATTGAGTGTGATTGTTATATATATCATTAGTAAGGAATGAGCATGAAACAACGACTGCTTGGTTGGATTAAACAATTAGTCATATTCTTATTATTAGCCTTGATTATTACTGCTGTTGTCGATGTATGGCGTGGTAAAGACTTTCCTAAAGATAACGTACCTGCGTTAGTTGGGAAAACGTTGGCAGGAGAAGAGTTTGATCTTGCCGCGTTAAGTAAAGATCAAGCTGTAGTGGTCTATTTTTGGGCAACGTGGTGCCCTGTATGTAGCTTTGTTAGCCCTGCGGTTGATACATTATCTGAATATTATCCTGTCGTTACTGTGGCATTAAGTTCAGGTGAAGACCTACGCGTTAAGAAATACTTACAACACAATGAGTATAATTTTGATGTGATTAATGATGAAAATTATGATCTTGGTAATGCTTGGAAAGTAAAAGTAACCCCAACCATCTTAATTGTTAAAGATGATGAGGTTAAATGGCTTACCACCGGATTTACCAGTTTACCTGGGATCTGGTGGCGTTTAATGTTTACTTAAAATTCATCCCAATTGTCGTTATTTGATAATGCGGCTATTGCCTTGTTATTGGACTGCTGCTGTTGCGCTGTGATAGGCGCCGTAGACTGTCCGTGACCTTGGTTGTAGTTCGCATTTGTTGCTTGCTGGTGTGAGCCCTGCTGATTGGGTAGTCTATGTCTTTGCGAGGTAGACGCTATAGTCTGCATATGTTCTTCTTGCTTCGCTTGTTCGAGCTTAAAGAATTGAATTAATTGCGTCATATGATTAACCTGCTCCGACATGGCCGAACTTGCTACTGACGCTTGCTCTACCAGTGATGCATTTTGTTGTGTCACTTCGTCCATTTGATTGACAGCTTGGTTCACTTGTTCAATACCGCTAGATTGCTCTGTTGCAGCGTTACTGACCTCTGCAATCATATTAGCTACATGTTCAACTGAATGCACAATTTCTTGTAAAGTCTCACCTGAATCATTAACCAGTGATGAACCTATTTTTACTTTTTCAACACTGTCACGGATTAGATCTTTAATTTCTTTTGCTGCATCTGCCGAACGCTGTGACAGATTTCTCACTTCAGCGGCAACCACTGCAAAGCCACGGCCTTGCTCACCTGCTCGGGCTGCTTCCACAGCGGCATTGAGTGCGAGTAGGTTAGTTTGAAATGCGATTTCATCAATGACGCCGATAATATCATTGATACGGTTACTCGCCGTGAGAATTTCCTTCATTGCAGAAACCGCGTCTTGCACCGTTTTACCACCGTTCTGTGCTTTATTTTTAGCTTCTGTGGCTAGTTTATTTGCTTCGTCGGTATTGGCTGCACTTTGTTTCACGGTTGCCGTGATTTCTTCCATACTCGATGCTGTTTGCTCTAGAGAACAAGCTTGTTCTTCTGTGCGTTGGCTCAGGTCTGTATTACCCAATGCAATCTCGTGTGATGCTGTATTTACCGTATCTGCAGAGGTGCGGATCTGGTTGATAATAGTCGTTAGTTTATCGATAGTATTATTGGCATCATTTTTGATTTTTTGAAATTCACCATTGTACTCTTGCTCGATTGACTGGGTTAAATCACCTTCGGCCATACGAGAGAACAGGCTTCCAACATCGCTGACAAATAATGATGAACTTTCGAGTAATTCATTCAAGCCGCTACTTAACTTAGTAAAGAATTCATTCTTACCTTCTAGGTTAATTCGTTTAGATAAATCCCCGTTTACTGCAGAGGCAACAATCGCATCGATCTCTTGCTCAATGGCTAATTCGGCTGTTTTATCATTCCATTCCACCACAGTTCCTAAACGCTCATTGGCTGAGTTTGTTACGGGGTTAAAGGTTAGCTGCATCGTTCTGCCTCCAATCTTAATACTAGCTTGGTGAGTTGATGAGAGTCCCTGTAGCAGCTGTTGCTGATGCTGTGGTTGTTTGTGGAATATATCGATATTATCGCCGAGTAAAGTATCCGCATTAAAGTTAGGTAACTCTTTTTTGATATCGTTTTCGGCATTCTTAAGTAATTTACGAACCGATTCATTCAAATAAATAATATTACGTTGGCCATCTGTAACCATGACATTCGCTGACACGTTGTCTAGCGCATTCTTGATCCGTAATGCTTCTTCCGCGGTTAAGCGTGACTCTTGAATATCAAAGTTGAGTTTGGTTTGAGTAGTGTAGAGGGCTTGAAATAGCTTACCAAATTCATTGTTATTACGAATTTCAAATTTGTTCTCAAACTTACCTTCATTAATGTTATTGAAAATACCGATGAGTTGTTTTACAGGTTTTATCACTGCTCTACGGAGTACCATTGCCGCAAGAAATGCGAGGATGAGGAAGGTGATTGAGCGTTCAATTGCAATGCTCATTAGTGAGTCTGTCAATTGAGCATGCAGTGTACTTGCTGTTTCTTGAGTGAGGTCTGTGTGACTTTGTAGCAACTCTGAAAGTGCATTAAGTGCCACTTTGTCATCGATTTTTACACTACGATCAATTTGACTGACGCTGGCGTTATTCGCGATGAGAGACTGGACATTATCCAGATTATGACGATATTCATTAACTACGTCGGAAATCGATTTTAATGCACTTTGTTCTTCTAAGCTGATATTAGGGAGTGCTTGATAGCGGTTTATTTGATCTAACAAGGTAGTGTAACTTTGAATAAACTGTTCTCGGTAACGATCATCTTGGCGTAGCACATAATTTTTAAATTGGTGAATGATGCCGCCATACCCTAATGAGGCTGTCATGTGCTTAATGAGTGATGAGCGTTCCGCGACATTCGCTTGGTAGTTGTCCCATGTTGTATCAATTTTATTCACGCTGGCATATTGAACGAGCGCACCTGCAATTAAAATAAAGGCGATGAACAGGGTTAATATTGACAGCTTGGCTTTTAATCCAGCGTTAACAAATAATTTATTGAGCGTAACAAGTGGGTTTTTACGGGGCTGATTATCAGCGTTCATTGCTTGGTAGGTGAGTTCTGCATTTTTGATTTCTTGCAGAGTCGGTTTGGTTCTCACCGACATATACTCTATTACTTGACCATTTTTCTTAATCGGAATAACGTTAGCGACTACCCAGTAAAAATCACCATTTTTAACTCTATTTTTAATAATACCTGTCCAAGGGTTTCCTTGCTGAATTGTTTCCCAGAGATCTTTAAAGGCGGCTGGTGGCATATCTGGGTGTCGTACAATACTGTGGCTTTTGCGTAATAACTCTGCTTCCGTGAATCCACTTAATTCAATAAAGGCACGATTAACGAAGGTAATCGAACCTTTTAAATCGGTCTTGGAAACAAGTATGTCTCCTTCTTTCATAAATTGTTCTGTATCTGTAATTGGCATGTTGATTTTCATTGCCATCGCCTCCAGCTGAATAAGTTCCTATGAACAACACTAGCTATAAATTGGTAATTGGAGAAACTTTAGTAATAGAAATCATATTATTGCGAGCTGGATCTTGTTAAACAGATAATTTGTGTATAAAAAGAGGGAGATTGTATTGAGCTGAATATCAGCTATGCAGATAATCGCTTAACGCCTTTAAGTACTGACACTGTATAGCCGTATTGGTTTTGATAAAATTTAGATATGAAACCACTAATATATATATAGGACTTTTCGGTAATTGCTTGGTTGTGGTTAAACTGAACCACGCGGCCAAGGTCATCTTTACCACGTACATCATAGCGTTTCGTGACCATTTGGTATTTACAACTATTTACGGTGATACGGCAACGGATATAGTCACCAAGTTTGCCTTTTAAGCGTAATGTCTCGCTAATATGGCTACCATCATCATGTAATGCGAGCTTTTTATTGGTTGCGAGTGGTGATTTGTGACTGAGTAAACCTTGATTATTCACGATATAGTTAGAGATGATGAGCGCGGCTGTCGCCAGTTCATTTTCAGCCAATACATTTTGTTCGCATAACTGCTTTAATTTGTCATTTAAGCCGGTTGACTTCATTTGTTTCGTATACAAAATCGCTTTTTCAACAAACTCAAAACTCAGGTCTTTAGGGTAAGAAGATGACTGATATCGTGTTGCAGCCTTTTTATAACTGGCATGCTTGAAGTCATGATGAAACTGGATAGCGTCTTGTTTACTAACAAAACCATGTTGGCGGATCTCGTCTTCGACAATCGCTAAATAGAGGCGAAGTGGGGCACCAGATGAATACGCTTGGTTAAATACACTGTTTTGTAATTGCTCAAGGTGAGTCACGATAGCCGGTAGTTTTTGCAAGTAATTCACAAAGGGCATTAGCTCGGGTAAGCGTTTTTTTACACAGGCCAAATGTGCACAGAAGTCACCTTGTTGTGGATGACTAAATATAAGTCCCTGACTACGATTTGTCGTGGTATTACAAATGCTACAAGTACGGGTGAAACTGGGATTTTTTAATAAATTGATAGGTTGTGCATATTCATTTATCGCATAGATATTTTTGTTATCAGTGATATCATAATAGGCTTCGATAATGTATCGCTCATCGCTTTGCTCCAATAAATCTAATGTAATTTCATAACCTTGAGCAGTCACCAGTTGATCTGCTTTTTTAACTGTCAGTTCAGATACTGGATTCGCAGTGACAAAGTCTGAAAAAGCAAAGGAATCAAAAGGTGCAAGTAAGTCTTCTATGGTAGACTTTAGGTTAGCGTATTGCTCAGTTGTAATTAAATATGGCATTGTGGTGTTAAACAGTTATGAATAGAAAAATGGAGAGCACATACTTTATCGTGCCCGATCATATCGCGCAATCATCATCACTTTCTGATGCTGCATTTCGCTTATTAGTATGGATGTTATGTAAAAAGAATAAAGATCGAATTGCAGATTTTTCGCGTTTTTCGTTGCAATTAGATAAGCAGCATAGCATTACTGAACTGATTAATAAAAACTATCTCGAGCAAGATGATACTGGCTTGTATATTAATAATGCAATTATGTATGAAGACTTTAACGAGAAAGTTGAAGTGACTGCTCCTGCACAAGATCCAAGCTTACAATATTTTCAGCAAGTATTTGATTTGGTCGCTGAGTATTCGCAAAAACGCCTTAATTTTAATAACAGTAAATTCCGTGTTCGGTGTGATGAATTTATGCGCCAAGGCTTTACTGTTGAACATATTAAAGTACTTTGCATTCAGCTTAATAGTCGTAACCCGGCGTTTGATTGGTATGAACTTGATAGTACTGAACTGCAACACATTAAAGATGTATCAGCGGTGAACCGAGTCAATGCACCTGCAAGTGTTCAGCCTATGAGTAACCCTGCTTTTGAACAGCGTCAGCCTTTTCAGCCGACAATCAATCGACAAGGTGTGCGTCATATCCAAAATCAAAGTGGTTTCATGCCGAATTATCATCAAATTAGGCAAGACCCACAAAAAATGGCTGATATTAAACAGGTCTATGATTACTGGTTTAGCTCTAAACGCTTACAGCAATCACAGTATATTGCACCCAAACAAGCGCATTTTGAGAAACTGCACAGTTTGTTAATGCTACATTCTATTGCAGAACTTAAGCGTGCGGTCGATGGTGTTGATCACCGTCGAGACCTGGTGAATAAAGGCCGTAATTTTAATGATATCTTTACTAATTCAGGTAATATTGAAAGTTTGATTAGCTTAGCGGATAGCATGGAAGTAAGCCAAGCTGATTCCCCTGCGTTACGACTCTTTAATTATTGGCTTGAACGCACGCAAACGGCTGTTGGGATTAATCTGCGTATGACAGCAGAACAGCGTGATAAGCTGTTGCTACGTTTAGAGGTTTTTACTGAAGCAGATCTTAAATTAGCCATTGATGGTGCACAAGTAGACCCTTATTATCAATCGATTAATTTTGCTTTTGGCTTGTTATTTAAAGATGATACTAGTGTCCACAGCCTTATTTCACTCGCGCTAAATGGTAAGCAAGATGTCAGTAAGGCTAGCCGTAAAGACAGTAACTTAAATAAAGCGTTAGCGGATATGGGTATCAGTAAATTAACGGTTGGCATGACAGAGCAAAATGGCGGTTTTTCACAGCCTAAAATGAATGAGCGAACAGTTAGTCAATCACCTTTAAAAAAATTACCACCGCGATTCATTGATCCGGGTTTTTCCGATTATGATGAAGACTAACGTGTTAAAACACGATATGGCTACAATAGAATAAAGAATAAAGAATAAAAAATAAAAAATAAAAAATAAAAAAATAGAGTAGGGTGTATGGAACAAACAATTAATTTAACTCAGCCACAAACAGAAGCCATTGCAACTATGTATACCATGCTTGCGAGTAGCTTTCCGTCATTTAATTATGACTATGATTCGGCGCAATTTAATATTTGGAAATTAACATTCACAAAATACGCACCAGAAGCCATCATCAAGGTTGCAGAGCAGATCCCAACATTACGCCGTAGCAATGGACTGCCTTATGATTTTCCACCTAGCTTGCCTGTTGTTGCTGATATGGTTATGCGTGAGTCTATCGTACTCATGGGTCATTCCGACCATGATAAAGCCTATGATCGTTTGTTTAAGTTTAAGCGTAAGAGTCCTGCTGAACGTGCTGCGACCGGTGATAACTTTGTGTATACACTATATCGTCAATTAAATCGTTATATGGCGATGGATGCTGAGAAATTTCGCCCTATATTTACTCGTGAATATTTAAAATTGGCGGATGGCGTGACGAAAGGCACCATGACGTTAGAAGAAATACCGCTGGCGCTTGATAGTAAATAAACAGTATTTTTTCAACGTACCTCACCTCATTTTTCTATATCCCTGCTTTACTTATTATGTTGCACTAGCATTAGATCAATAAGCAGGGATGTTTAATGATAAATATCGAGGCGGTTAGTCCGCGTTTACAATTGTTATTAAGCTTCATATTTACGCTGGCTATTGGCTTACTTTGGTATAAAACCAAAATGTGGGCGGTGCCTGCAGTATTAGTCATTGCCCCGTTGTTTTTGATTTTAGTATTGAGAGTCCCTTTTTATATTGTAATTACCTTCATTATTTTCTCTTATTTTCGCATTCATGAAGCCTTCCCAATATTGATGCCTTTCCGTATTCCTTTAGCATTTTCATTGATGTCGTTTTTTGTGTTGGGTTGGCATATATATTTGAGTAACAACATTAAAGTTTATTGGTCAACAGAGCTGACCTTTGTATGTTTGTTCCTAGGCTGGGCTGGTTTTGGGATCTTTTTTTCTTATAACCCTGGTGCTTCTATTACACTATTTTCAAATGTTGTTATTAAAATTTGGGTAATGACGATTGCGATCTGCTGGTTGGTACGTACGATTCACCATTTCCGTATTGCGACTTATCTATATGTAGTGGCTGGGGTATTAGTTGGGTTAAAAGCGATCAGTAATAAACTGCAGGGCATTGGACTTGTAGAAGGAACACGAGTGACTATTTCACGGGAATTAGGGTCAATGATTGGTGATCCAAATGATCTTTCACTCGTGCTTTTGTTTCCTATGTCATTTACGTTATCAAATCTGCTGCAGCCTAATATTGGTAAGTTTCACCGATTCTTATTGGCGGTTGCCTACGTTATTTTATTTTGGGCAATTATTGCAACACAAAGTCGAGGCGGGCTAATGGGGATCATGGCGGTGACGGGCTATTTTGCGATTAAACGAATCAAAAATAAGATATATGTTTTAGCGGGGGCCGCAGCGTTATTACCTATTTTATTATTAGTGGCTGGTATTGCAGGTCGTTCGTCTGGTGGTGCTGCGGAAGAAGGGATTGATGAATCGGCGATGGGGCGTATTTATGCTTGGATTGCGTCATGGGGAATGGCGGTGGAGAATCCATTAACGGGTGTGGGCATTAATAATTTTTATCTTAACTATTATCTTTTTAGTCCTTTTTGGGATGGGAAAAACCACGCGGTACACAGTACGTGGTTTCAGGTATTAGGTGAAACAGGCTTTGTAGGGTTAGGATTACTTATTGCGCTTATTACGGTGACCTTTAAACAGTTGTGGCGGACAGAAGTAAACAGTCGCGCTTTGCCGATTGGCGAGCGTAATACGATTGTGACGTGTAATGATGGTATTTTTGCAGGGTTAATCGCTTTCTGTATCGCAGGGACATTTTTGACTCAGGGCTTTACTTGGCCGTTGTACATTTTATTGTCAATGAATGTGGCACTGGCTAAGATTCTATCTGAAAAACTCGCAATTAATGTTTCACATAATACCCCAAACGAAGATCCAAAAAAGTGGCTTAAAGAAGTAGGAAATAATAGATAAAGTGAGTAATTAGTATTAAACAACAGGTATGTTTGTGCTATGTTTTCTTTACTTTTTATTATTGAGTTTATCTGCATTGCCTGACTATTCTTTTTCTACTTTTGCTCAGCTAATTGGGGCTAATTGCCGCACGCTATCATTTCAACCCGAGGGCGCTGTGTTTACCACTAAGCAGCAACAGACTTATCATTATCCTTGGGGCTCATTCGAACCTAAATTGAGGCACTTTAGAGGATCTTTTTTTGATACCTTAGTGCTTAATTGGGAGGATCAGCGTGTGCGCTTAAACGGCGTAGCTAAAGCAGAGGTCGCAGGACTTATTGATGATTTGTATTTTCATGCTTTAACCGGAAAAGAAGCCGAGTTACTCGAACAATACCAACAGCTCACACAAGTTATTGAACGCGGTTATATTCCCCATTCAAAATGGCTTGCACTACAAACTCAGTTACAACCTTGGGCTGATTGGTTTGAAATATTACCGCAAATAAATAAGATCCCACCATCGCTGAAACTTCCCCTTGCGCGGTTACGTTTTTGGCAGCAAAGTCAGGTTGAAAATTTAGATAAATACAATCAAGCGGTAATGGGTAAGCAAAAACAACATTATAAAACGCTATTTGATAGTCTTGAAACACATCCACTGACTGAGAAGCAGCGTGATGCTTGTGTTGTGGCTAATGATGCGAATTTAGTACTCGCGGGCGCGGGATGTGGTAAAACCAGCGTAATGTTAGGACGTTGTGCTTATTTGTTAGAGTCGCAGCAAGCAACAGCTGATTCGATATTAATACTGGCCTTTGCAAAAGATGCCGCTAAAGAAATGAAAGCACGATTAAAGGAGCAATTGCCAAGGGCTAGGATCACCGTTAAGACATTCCATGCGCTGGCGTTAGATATCATTAAGCAAGCCGACAGCAGTAAACCACAAGTGAGTAAGTTGGCAAGCAGTGATAATGCCAAACAGCAATTTTTTAAAACGACTCTAACCACATTATTACTTGATGCAGACTTTAAAGCGTTATTCAGTCAGTATTGTTATGCCTATCTGACATGGTTGGATAAGTTACCTAGCGAGAAACACGAACAAGAAGTGATCCGGTTGTTGGCGGGCAAGGGCGGTTATAAGAAATTATTAAGCCAACTTGTTGAGTTAACAATGCAATATAAAAATACGCGAACAGTTAAAATAGTAAAAAGGTTGAATGCGTTACCAGATGCTAATTTTGTTGCGCTCACTCACGACATTGTTTCTATATTGCTTGAACATTATCACGGGTATTTAGACGAAAATAATGAAATTGATTTTGATGAAATGATAACAAAGGCGAGTGATTATGTGAGCAGTGGTGAGTTTAGTTCACCTTGGCTGCATATATTGGTCGATGAGTTTCAAGATATATCACAAGCGCGCGCACATTTAGTCAAGCAGCTACAAAATCAACACGATAGCAGTAAGTTATTCTGTGTGGGTGATGATTGGCAAGCTATCTATCAATTTGCAGGCAGCGATATTGCAGTGACGACACGCTTTAGTGACTATTTTGGCGTTGCTAGTACGTTACCCTTAGATACGACATTCCGGTTTAATGACCAGATAAGTGCGGTTGCAACGCAATTTGTAATGCATAACCCCGAACAGATAAGTAAGCAGATCACCACTCACAGTAAAGCCAAGAAAGCGTGTGTTCAGATCGACTATTATCAGGAAAATGATGATGCAATATCGTTATTACTAGAGAAAAAACTAACGAAAATAGCAACAGGTATCAAAGCCGAAGGCACAACACGCTCTGTACTCTTGTTAGCACGTTTTAATTTTCAATTACCTGATAGCAAAACGCTAACTGCATTATCTTTGCAATATCCGCAGTTAAATATAAAAGCAATGACGGTTCATGGTTCGAAAGGGCAAGAGGCTGATTATGTGCTGGTGTTAGCGATGGAAGCGGGAGAGCATGGTTTTCCAAGTCATAAACAACGCCATCCCTTTGCTGTCATGCTACAGCCTGATTTGTCAGCTTGTCCAGATGCAGAAGAGCGTCGTTTATTTTACGTCGCGCTCACACGCGCTCGTCAGCAAGTTTATTTATTGTGTAATAAAGACAACCCATCGAGCTTTGTTGAAGAACTTGTGGCGGGTGATTACCCCATCACAATTGCAAAATAGCTTGCCTTATTAGCCACGTTACTTGTTGCTATTAACCGTTTGAGTTTCAACCTTACGCTGGAAATCTTGTTGTACGATAGCTAACGCGTCCAGTACAGTCTTAGTAGGTAATTGGTTTTCTTCAAGTAATTGGATAAGGTCTACGGCAAGTTTTATATGTTTCGGCGCATTTTCTAGCGACATAATAAAGAATCCTTAATTATTTAGTACTTATTTTAGTTAAATATTACGTATTAAGATTTTTAATTTGTAACGAAATATTATAATACAATCAAGCTGGTATTATTAGCCCATATTCATTGATTAACAACTTAACGCTGAGGCTAATATGAACAAAGAACAAGTACACCAGGTTATCCAATTACTACGTGATGGCTACTCATTAACTGACATTACTAAAATCGCAAAAATTAACGTAATGTACGTAAGTGTGATTCGTAAATTAATGGTAATGGATCTTCTTCAAATCGAAGCTTAATTCATGTGGTTATAGTTCAAGTGATTGATCATTAGGTGTAAATTAACTAATGTCTTTCTTTTGTTCATAGCGTTGTAATTGCTGACGAACTTTCGCTGTCGCAGCTTGACAACGCTGTAACCTTTGCTTCGTTTGCTGTGATTGGAGTGGATCGGTTTGTTGATCTACCATTGCTTGCAAACGGCGTTCATATTCCATTTGTTGTGCGAGTTTTTGATATAAATAGTGTGACTTTTGTAATAATTTCTTCGCAATAACATCGTAATTCTTTTGCTCTTCTTTTACTTCGCCTTGCCTAAAATGACAATGCTGCAATACCCCATTAATTGCTCTAAATTGATGTGCTACTTTTTCTAATAATACTGCTTCTATCGATAACCTATCTGCCACCGATGAACGTGATTGTTTAGACTGGGTGTTATGCTTATTAAAGTAATCTTGCAGGCGAACCATATTTTTCTCTAGTTCACTCACATATTGGTGTATATCTTGGCTACGATAGATAAATAGACCGGGATAAAATAAGAATCTATCACGTAATTTATAGTTGATGGTTGTGGTATGGCTAGAGTTAACCTGCATACTCAACGCACTCAGCTGTTGAATACGCTGAGCGAGTTGGTTTAGTTGTTGCTGTTGGTGACTTATTGTAGCCATGCTTGATAAGCCAGTTTACAAGCGATAATGATCACTACCGTAATAAATAAGGGGCGAATAAATTTAGCACCAAAATGAATCGCGGTATGAGCGCCAATAATGGCACCAATCATGATTGATACACCCATGCTTAATCCCAAGTACCAATTGATGTGGCCAAGATAGATAAAGGTCAGGAGCGAGGTGAAATTACTGGTGAAATTCATTGCTTTGGCAACACCGGAAGCAAATAGAATATTCAGTTTGTATAGTGCCATTGTCGACACAGTCCAAAACGCACCAGTGCCTGGGCCTGCTACACCATCATAAAAACCAATAATATAGCCTTGTAAGCCCTGTTTTTTGTGTAATGCAGGATTATCATCAGGCAGGGTTTCACCTGTGTGCTCTTGGCTTTTGCTAAAGATAGAATAGATAGCAGTAAAGATGATGATGACAGGTAATAGCTTATCTAACCAAGCAGTACTAATGACATTCACCACTAAGGTGCCACATATTGCCCCGATGGCTGTAAATAAGAAGGACCGCCACCAAAACTTAGGATTAAATAAACGCTTTTTATAGAAGGTAATGGCTGCTGCACACGAACCAAAACTCGCAGCCAGTTTATTTGTACCTAATGCAAGGTGTGGTGGAAGACCTGCGCTAAGTAATGCGGGTACGGTTAACAGACCACCGCCGCCAGCAATCGCATCAATAAAGCCTGCGACCAATGCAACGCTGCATAAAATTATAAAAACTGAAGGTTCTAAACCAAGCTCTAACATCAAAATTCTATATTTCTTTTGTAAGGGGGAAGCGAATTAAGCAATGCTGGTCCATAGCGTTTACTAACAACTCGACGATCAAGTAGCGTAATTCTACCAGAATCTTTCTCTTTTCTCAGCAATCGGCCACAAGATTGAATTAATTTTTTGCTGGCTTCAGGAACTGATACCTGCATGAATGGATTTCCACCCGATTTAGTTATCCATTCTGACTGTGCTTCCTCTACAGGTGAGGTCGGCACTGAGAATGGAATTTTGGTGATAATTAAGTTTGTGAGCAGGTCACCTGGTAAATCAAGTCCTTCAGAGAGACTACTGGTACCAAATAAGATACTGGTTTTATTGGCTTTGACATTTTCAGCGTGTTTTTCTAGTTGCTCGCTGCGTGAACTCTCTTTTTGTACTAATAATTCGAGCTTAGTCGTACTACGGATAATTTCCGCCACTTGGTTCATTTGGCGGTAAGAGCTAAATAAAACTAATGATGCTTTTTTATCTGGCAACAAGCTCGGCAGTTTCTCTCCGAGTAATTCGGTGAAGCCTTGTTCGTTAGGTGCCAATGCTAAGTTCGGGATATACAGTTCTGCTTGTTCAAATTCAAACGGTGAATTGAGTTGTAGGTGCTGTGTTGATTCATCATTTAACAAGCCTACTTGGCGGCGGAAATAATTAAAGTTACCAAGGGAGGTGAGTGTTGCTGATGTTAGGATCGCGGCACCACATTGTGACCACAACATGTGTTCGAGTTTACTATCAACATCAATCAAGCTTGCAGCAAAGATATGATCGTCTTGGCGAGAACCACTTTTTTCTACCCATTTAGCCAGCGGAGTACCTTTGGTTTCTTTAATGAGCATGTTCCATACTTGATGGAGGTTTTCGATGCGTTGTAAGTAGAAACCAACTTCGGCAATGAGCTTATTCGCTTTGGTTTGTGGTAACTGATCTTGTTTCAACTGTTCGGCAAGGATATCAACAATTTTAGCTGTTTGTGAAACGGCTCGTTTCGTTTCGTGGTTCATATTAGCGGCGTTTTCGTCTAGTGCATCAGGGAGTTCGCCATCGGCAAAACGCCAAGAGTCATCACTAAACTGGCGGTCGTTAGCAGACATTAAGCTGTGGATTTTGGTTAATTCTTTGTTGATGCTATTGATTGAGCTAAGCAGTTTGGTGACCGGATCGGATATTTCACTTGAGGCAATAGTTTGGGTTAACTGCTTCATGGATACGGTCATTGTCTGCAGCCATGCTTTTGCACCTAACACGGATGCGTGCGCAGATGAAAAATCACGTGTAATACGCGGTAAATGATGTGCTTCATCGATGACGTAATAACAGTCTTCAGGTTTAGGTAAAATAATACCGCCACCCAGTTCTAAATCAGCAAGTAGTAGCGCGTGGTTAACAATTAATACATCGCACTGATCTAAGGCTTCACGGGCTTTATGAAAAGGGCAGTTACGGTGTGCACTAAATGATTTACTGCAGCTGTGACGATCTGAAACGATTAACTGCCAAATATCATCAGGAATTTGTGTTGGCCAGCTGTCGATATCGCCTTTCCATTTACCTGCTGCATAAGCGGTAAACATACGCTTGATAAGCTGTAAATCACGTTTTTTAGGGACTGTCGCTAAATCGGCAAGGAGTTCAATCTGGTCGTCTGCTTGCGAAAGCATGGATAATTTTTGTTCACAGCAGTAGCGCTGTCTGCCTTTGACTAATGCAAATTCAAACTTTAGGCCTGATTGACGACGAAAGAAAGGCAGCTCTTTATGCAGTAGCTGTTCTTGTAGTGCGATCGTTGCTGTTGAGATGACTAATGTCTTTTTTGCTTCAGTGGCTAAGGGAATACCTGCTATCAAATAAGCTAATGATTTACCTGTACCTGTACCCGCTTCAGCAATGATTAAACGGCGGTTTTTATCGAAATTACCTGCGAGGGTTTTTGCCATTTCTGCCACAAGAATATTTTGTGAACGACGGACTGCGAAGTCAGGTAGTGAATCACGGATGTTCTGATAAA
The DNA here is from genome assembly GCF_018219155.1 of Moritella sp. 24. Lineage (NCBI taxonomy): Bacteria > Pseudomonadati > Pseudomonadota > Gammaproteobacteria > Alteromonadales > Moritellaceae > Moritella > Moritella sp. 24. The sequence goes on from NZ_CP056123.1 coordinate 1,571,414, forward strand.
CATCACGAATCGCTTTTTTACTCTTATCTGAAAGCATGTTTACTCTTATCTACAAGTTCGCTTACTGTTATCTGCAAGCTTGATTTAAAGCCAAGGTTATTAGCACTGTATTTATCGTTATTCTATTTTAGCGTAATTATGTCGTCTGTATAGGTATTAAGAGAGAGAACACTGATAAAATTACAGTAGTTTATTAAAATATCGAATTACGCTTTGTTGTTACTGACAAACCTTACAAACCTTACAAACCTGACAAATATGCGACTGAAACATAACATGTCATTTTATATGATGACGCTGTAATTCGACATCATTGAAATAAGAAGTCTATATGCGGAGGTTTGTGAGTATTACTATTAGATCTCTTATGCTTTATTGGAACCCCACTCATGTCGTTTGCGGGAACCAGGCAGTACGGCTAACTTGATGTGACAAGCTTACCTTCGCTTAAAGAAGCTTAGGGAGCCTTAAAGTTAAGCTTTATTTCGTTTTATATAATACGCAAGTTATTTATATATTTTTATGAAACAAAGAGGTTTAAATGCGTAAGTTTGTTAGTATCGGTGTGTTGATTGGAATATTACTCACTGGCTGTAATAGTTCTACTGAGAATGGCTCATCTGATAAAACAGAAGATAGTGAATCTTATACTGTACCAAGTGAGTTTGGTCCGGTTGTCACTGGTCTGTTTAATCGCTATATCGCGGTGAAAACGCCAAACGATGGGACGATCCATATATTTTCACAATCTGGTGTGTCTGTAGCACAGCTGCTTAAAGCACGTAATACACTTCAGTTTTTTTTAACTGACACAATGGCAATGAATAAAGACGTCATCGCGGATAGTATGGCTAATCGAAATGCAGCATTATTCATATTTGATGATGAAGATGCAATGGAGGAGGTAGCAAATAATGACGACATTACTAGCGACCCTATCTTTGATAATATGCAGGTTCTTTATGGGACCGAAATATTTGTTGAAGGCGATCGTAATTATTTAGCTGAATCATCGAATAGACGTGATGCCACATTTGAAGAAGTGTTACACATCACTCAAGCTCAAGGTATCGCACCTGCTATGCCTAAGTTCCAAAATATAATTGCAAAAGAAACTAATCTTGCGATAGAAGGTGGCGTTTGGAATCCAACACAGAACCAGCTCGATGACTGGGAGTTCGAAGGCGATGAGATAACTGGTTATACGACTTCTCACGAATATTTTGCAACTATTGTTGAAGCATATTACGGTATGTGGGAACACAAGAATACAGGCATGGATGGTTATATTGCTAACTCTCGTGAGTCACAAGCAGAGATGGACGAGAAAGGTCTTGCGATTGTTCACGAGTTCTTGCCTGAGTATATAACAACAATGATGGATATCGACGCTAGCTTTGCAGCTGGTCGTACTTTCCATTTGAGCCGTGATAAAGATTTACCTTATACCGCCAAGTCACAGTATTTAACGTCAGTACGTTTAACAGGAACAAACGACAGTAATATTGTTGGTAATGCTCAAGATAATATCTTAATGGGTAACCAAGGCGATAATAACATTGACGGTAAAGCTGGTCGAAACACCTATAAAGTGAATGGATTAAGAGCCGATTTTGATGTTGAACATCATGGTGATGGGTACTTGATTCAAGATCGAGTAAATGCACGTAACGGTAGTGATACGTTAACGAATATTCAAACGATTGAATTTAATGATATTAAGCTAAATTTATCTAAACGGTAAATATTAGCGCTATATTTTAACTTATTTATAATGATATAAGGTTTCCTTGAACATGTTAGAGAATGACAACAAACACATTTTAATTGTTGAAGATGATTTAGAGATTTGTCGTCTTCTCGACATGTTTTTACGCAGTAAAGGGTACCAAGTATCATTAAGTAATAGCGGTACAGAAGGACTCGCCGATATCATCAGGTTAGAACCTGATCTGGTGGTATTGGATATTATGATGCCGGGCATGAACGGTATCGAAGTATGTCAAAAAAGCCGTGAAACTTATACCGGTCCTATCATTATGCTGACGGCTTGTAGCGAAGAAATATCGGAAATATCTGCTTTGGATACAGGAGCTGATGGCTATTTGCATAAACCATTACGACCACATATTTTACTCTCTCATATTGAAGCGTTATTACGTCGAGAAAGCAGAAGTAAGAAAAATGACAATGAACTGAATCATACCGGTGGTTTAACTATCGATACCCTAAAGCGTCAAGTGAAGTGTAATGATGAAGAAGTTATTTTAACGGGCGCTGAATATGAAATGCTCGAATACTTAGCGAAACAAGCTGGCACCATCGTGAGTCGTGACGAGTGCTATCGCGCATTAAAAGGCATTGAGTTTGATGGTCTGGATAGAGCGTTAGATATGCGCTTATCAAGCTTACGCAAAAAAATTAAAGATGATATCGCACCGTATCAAATCATTAAAACGATTCGCTGTAAGGGCTACTTGTTTGTTAAACAATAATATGTTCTTAAATCTGAATAAAATAATTAACCGGAATATGGCTAATACACTGTTCTTCAAACTTTATCTCAGTATTACTGCTGTGATTATTGGCAGCATTGTTATTGTCAGTATTTCTATGGATTATTATTACGATAACCTCGATGACGTCACCTTCGTTCATGATGCGAGTTTTGCGGCAAAGTTACTTGATGATTTTGTTGAAGATACGGACCGTTGGAATATGGAAGTGGATTTATTGAGTCGGTTTACCGGTTTTACGATTAAAAATATCTCAATGAAGAATGCATTACTGTATCACCAAGCGCATGAATTGTTGGATGTCGTTGACATAGAGCCGAATAAAAACTACCCACCCTTACCAGCTGGTATTGGTAAGTGGGGCGTATTTGTTTACGAACATGATGAAGAAGATGATCGCCTTGCCGTTATTTTGCCGCATAATGATGGGTTATTACTTATTATTGATAGCGCTGAAATTCTTTATCCGATCGATGGACCTGATGATCTTGTCGATGATAACGTGGAATTATTCTTATTAGGCTTTATCTTTTTAAGTATCGCATTAGTGCTGTATTCTTCAGTTCGAAATATCTCAAATCACGTTTATCGATTAAGTTCAGCAAGTTTAGCGCTCGCGAACGGGCAATTGGATACTCGGGTAAATGATCGAATTCCTGCGCCTCTAAATCAGATGGCTGCAAGCTTTAATGAAATGGCGGCCTCGTTACAGCATTCACAACATCAGCAAAGAGTAATGGCAAATGCAATTGCGCATGAATTACGTACTCCGTTAACGCGTATCCAATTAGTGATGGGCTTGCTCAGTGATGAAGCTCACAATCAATATACGACCGAATTACATAATGATTTGAGTCGTTATACGGTTGAAATGGAAGCATTAGCGAATGATATATTAATGCTTCAAACGATAGAGCATAATCCTTCTTCAATTCATCAGAAATTTGATTTAAGTGCGTTGATGAAAACCCGTGAAGTGGAATTTCAGCATCAATATCCTCATGTATCGATCTCGTCAAACTGTGAGAAAGTCATGCTGGACGCGAACCCGCGTTACCTACAGCTTATCGTTGATAATTTAGTGAAGAATGCGTGCTTATACGCGGATACTAAAATTAAGTTGAGTCTTCAAAGTGATGAACTGCGTTATCGTATTATTGTTGAAGATGATGGTGACGGTATTTCCCCTCAGCAACGTGAGCAAGTACTTGATGCGTTTACACGTTTAGATAACAGCCGAAGTCGGCAAACGGGTGGCTTTGGATTGGGTTTAGCGATAGTGAATACAATTGTTAAAACGATGCATGGTGAAATACGGATTGAAACCAGCGAATTGGGCGGGGCAATGTTTGTTATTGAGTTTAAACACGAAGGTTGAGTTGTAAAATAAAATGACGACAGGATAATTGTCGCCATTTTATTTCTTTCATCACTGAACTAGTTAGCGAATGGTATGCTCACTTATAAGGTTCGTAATTCACGACGTAAGATTTTACCAACGGCTGTTTTTGGTAGCTCATCTATAAAGACGATTTGTTTCGGTACTTTATATGAGGTTAAGAAGTCGCGGCAGTGTGCAATAACATCGCCTTCAGCAAGATCTTGTTTTTGTGGAGATTTGACAATGAAAGCTTTCACGGCTTCACCACTTTTCTCTGACTGGACACCAATGACAGCTGCTTCTAAAATACCTGTGTGACTTGATAAAATTTCTTCGACTTCGTTTGGATACACATTAAAGCCAGACACAATGATCATGTCTTTTTTACGGTCAACAATTTTGTAATAGCCATTATCAAGCTGTTCTGCAATATCACCTGTTTTGAAGTACCCATCGGCTGTCATGACTTCTGCTGTTGCGGCATCACTGCGCCAGTAGCCTTGCATGACTTGTGGGCCTCGAACGGCTAATTCGCCTGCTTGTTCAGCACCAACTTCGTTATCATTTTCATCAAGTAATTTAATCTCGGTACCTGGAACTGCAGCACCAATAGAACCAATTAAGGTTTCACCTGGGCGGTTAAAGGTAACAACTGGAGCTGTTTCAGATAAACCATAACCTTCACAAATATCGCATCCCGTGACTTCTTTCCATAAATCCGCTGTTGATGTTGTCAGCGCGGTCCCGCCTGATGTCGTAATTCTTAATTGGCTAAAGTCGAGCGCTTTAAATTCAGGTTGCGTACACAAACCTACAAATAGCGTATTAAGGCCAGAGAATGCAGTGAACTTAATCGTCTTAATCGCATTGATAAAGCCAGGCATATCTCGAGGGTTCGGTATTAATATTGAATGTGCACCCGTGCTGAAATAAAGTAGCAGGGTAATGTTAAATGCGTAGATATGGTAAAGCGGTAGGGGCGATACCAATGTTTCTTTGCCTTCGCTGATCACATCGGTTAATCGGCTTTTTGTTTGAAATGTATTACTGAGTACATTGCTCTGGCTTAGCATTGCGCCTTTTGATAACCCTGTTGTGCCACCTGTGTATTGTAAAACAGCCAAATCATCAAGATGAGCGGTAACTGGCTTGTAAGCTGTACTTTCACCCAATGCAATGGCATCAAGTAGTGAGATAGTGCTTAACTGCGCAGAACCCTGTTCCTGTGGTGCGAGTAAGTCTGCGGCATGAGTGGTAATGACTGTCTTTATGTTGGTATCAGGCAGTACCTTTTCAGCCACTGGTAGCAGGTCAGATAGAATAATCAGTGCCGTTGCCTCTGAATTATTAAACTGATGTAACATTTCTCTTGGTGTATAAAGCGGGTTGGTATTGACGAGTACTAAGCCTGCTCGTGTTGCACCATAGGCAGCAATTGGGAATTGCGTAATGCTTGGTAATTGAATCGCAATTTTATCACCGGGTTTTAGCTCGGTATGATTTTGTAAGTAAGATGCAAAAGCGGCAGATAGTTGATCGATTTCTTTAAAGCTGTGTGTTTTACCTAAGCAAGTATAAGCAGGTTTATCAGCAAATTTTTCACATGTTTCTTGTATTAAATCAGCAATACAATTGAGTCCATTCAATTCGACTTTTTCTACAGCGGCATTCGATAACATATAATTATTCCTATTCCATTAAGTTGTATTGTGAGTATAAGGTGACACCTGTTTACAGTATTCGTTGCAACATACTTGTTACAAGTTGATAGTTTAAACAAAAAATATTCGAATGATAAATTTAAACATACGTATGATTTATTATATTACTATCGGATTTATTGATTGCTACGATCAACTCGTTGTTTTTGAAAATAAGGTAACTGGTCAGAGTTTATCTGTGCAGAAAGGAGAGGCTAAGAAGTAGCGAGTCTAGGCGTTTAAGCATACTCGCTTTGAGTCGCTGGCTATAAATCAAGATACATCAATACAGGGATAAGTAGGATATTAAGTGCAATGAAGTAGGTTGCCAAGGTGAATACTTTTTTAACCTTATTACAGCGATAGATAAAATACTCATCAAAATGATGCAAATGTTCATCACGACGAATGTAATGAAATAGTTGCATTTGCTTTGTATAGTTACCCTCAGTACTAAAGAATACACGTCCATTCACACGCTGGTAGAGTAGCGGATCGATATCTTTCATTCTATACAGTAAGCAGCGTAATGAGGACACTGCTCGTGCGACATTAATTAGAGTAATAATAGAGAATGCGATAAAAATTAGATCACTATTATTCATACTATCTCCTCAGTGACTATTTTCACTGTACCTAACTGATAATCCACCTTACTTTAATGAGTTTAATATATATTCTAGTTTTCGGTAGCCAGAAACTAGAAATATCACTTAAGGGTACTATTTACGGTCAGTAATAGGCATTTCAAATCTTTGAATTTTCTATCGAATCATTAAAAATAATACATTAGATAAACTAATGCAAGCGGACGTAAAAAAGTAAGGTGTAAATACACTATTATTACTTGCTATGTTGTTTTTTCAAGACTATCATCTCGCCCGAAATGCAGAGTAAGATATCGCGTATATGGATTTAGCCTGTCACCCATCTTTTCATTATCAATCCAATAGAGTTTAACTCTAATAACTACGTTGTTTAGTCATAAACATCGATTTTTTATTCATATACTATTACGAGGGTATGGTTGTGCTACAACAATCGTCTTCTGCCAATATGGCAAAGTTACTATTTCTAATTATAATACTGACTGCTGTCGGTCAAATGACACAAACAATGTATGTGCCATCGATTGCAGCAATGGCCACAGATTTTGCTGTTCAACCTACGTATTTGCAGGCCGTTATGGCAGCGTATTTGATCCCGTATGGATTATCACAGTTTATCTATGGTCCACTCTCTGATCGCATTGGTCGACGACCAGTGATCATGATGGGCATGATGATATTTATGCTTGGTACGTTAGCGGCTTTATTTGCACCATCGTTCGAACTTTTTCTATTAGCGAGCTTTATCCAAGGGTCTGGTACAGGTTGTGCTGGCGCTATGTCACGTACGGTCACGCGTGATTGTTATGATGGTGCGGCCTTACACAGAGCAAATAGTTTAGTGAGTATGGGGGTTATTTTTTCGCCATTACTTGCGCCTGTTATTGGTGGTTACTTATCAATGGCATTTGATTGGCAGGCAAGTTATGTTTTTCTACTGATCTTTGGTGCTTTGGTGACGTTATCGATGTTCACTATGTTTGATGAAACATTACCTAAAGAAAATCGCCGTCATGAACGAGTTTGGACAAGTTATAGCTATGTATTGAGTAACCGTCAATTCCAAGGCTATATATTTTGTTTGATCGCGACATTTGCTGGTATTGCAGTATTTGAAGCCGCAGCTGGGGTATTATTGGGCAGTGTCTTAAAATTAGATCCAACAACAATAAGCTGGTTGTTTGTATTACCTTTACCGGGGTATTTATTAGGTGCATGGTTGTCTGCAACGCTATCTGCACGTATCGGTCAACGCAACCTGTTTAATGTTGGCATGGCAACGCTGATCATTGGAGCATTGATTATCTTTATTCCGGGAATGGCTGGATTGGTGACTGTGGTCTCTCTGATTGGAGGTGGCTTTGTTTCATTTATTGGTGCTGGGATCATATTTCCGGCAGCGACAACTGCTGCAATTCAACCTTTTCCTCATCATGCTGGTACGGCGGGGGCGTTATTGGGCGGTATGCAAAACTTAGGTGCCGGACTTGTGACCTTATCAGCCTCGTTAATGGGGGCGAAAGACCAATTTAACTTGGGCTCTGTCATGCTGGTGGCTGCTATCTTAGTGGTTATTAGTATTTTATGGGTTCGTCGTCGTTTCTCTAACGATGCAGCAATGACGCCTAGTTTGTAATAGATAGTTTGTAATAGATAGTTTATAACGGCTAGCTTGTATCGAGATTTGGATATAGATAGTGCGGGAACAAGGTTGTTCCCGCCTAAATTAGTGATTGTGTTGTCGGTAATGGGGATCAGTCCAACAACGAGGTAGTTCTTCACCTGATAGGAAGAGTAAATCTGACTTATTAAACGATTCAGGATCTTGCTGTTCTTCACCAACTTGATAACGACCTAATACTGTATTATGAAATAGATTAGTAAGATCATCTTGTCCTATCACCTCTATCATATCGTTATTGCCTCTATGCTTAAAAAACATGACTAGCTCCACTTATTAGTTGATTGATACTAGTAAAGTATAGCTTGCAAGTTAACGCCTTTCACAAGAAGTACAGCCGCGACAAGCGGAACGTGTTTTGCTAGTCCGATCTAATCGTCCACGTTGAACCTTACAATACGCATTCTTTAAGCAGCGACGATAATCAAACCAATCTTCTGGTTTTGTTAATATGACATAGCCATTAAATCGCTTAAGTAGATCGCTTTGCCACTCATGAATTAATCCACTATCGAAGCCGATATCAAAAAAATCTAATAACGCGGAAACACTGTTTAATTGTTTTATTTTATCTTCAATAGTCATGATCTGTTTTGTTGTTTGCATGGTTTTTTTTGTATTTTTAAAAATAGAAAGGGGGTTAATAACAGTTATAACGCATTTAATAACAGTTATAACGCATTTAATGATGCTGATTTTCTCACTTCTCTATTTCTGCGTAAATCGAAACTAACGATTTGATTGCAGTGGATCAAGTAAGTATGGTTTTTTATATTTTGCATAAATATCTCTTTACATCGTAAATGAATTGAAATATAAATGAGACTTATTATCATTTAGGTGTAATTAATCACAATTAAACAGGATGTTTATGACTCAATCTCTCACCGTAAATAAAGTATTAACTACTTTAACCCTTACTCTAGCCAGTCCGTTGGTTTTGGCACATTCAGGACATGATCACAGTGATCCGTTATCTGGATTAATTCATCTCACTTGGATTGCACCAATTGTATTAGCGGCTGGATATGCAGCGATTGTTATTCGTCGTGCTAATCGTAACAAAACAACAAAAAAGTAGGGGAAATATATGTTATTCAAACTTGTTTCAGCGATGGATAAGAAACTGTCATTTAGCCAAGTATCGGCCCATTGTGATATTCCATGTAAGATTTATGATCCAATCTCGGCACAGTTAGCTGTTCTCACTATGATACGTATGGTTGATTTGTTAGATGAATTTGGCTGCAAAGATTCGTTTAGTTTAAATGATCAAGCGCAATTTAGTCGTTTGATCACCGAAAAAGAAGTACATGGTTTAAAAGTTAAAGAAGAAATTAGGGTTATTTGGGGCGACTATATTAAACAACCGCAATTGGACCAGTTTCCAGAGTTACACGCACTGACACACAGTATTATGCTTGCGGCATCAAAAGCGAAGCAACATATTGATAAAGAGGCGACGTTGGATTTACTGGAAAAAGTAAATCGATTTGCTGAAATATTTTGGGCAACAAAAGGCATCGATACCTTTACTGCCACATCGCCATATCCGCCAGCACAACAACTTATTTATCCAAAGCTAGATTGTTAGGTTTTCATATTAGCCGAGTGCGGGGAACAAGTATGTCACCTTGTATCCCCGAAGGAAGTTATGTGCTGGTTAATGGCTGGCTTTCCTTGTTATCAGTAAAGCCAGAACAGATTATTAAAGTTCGTCATACGCGTTATGGCGACATAATAAAAACCCTTGATCATATTGATGAACAAGGGTTTTTATGGTTACGTGGAGAGCATGAAAGTAGTGTATCTATGCTTGAAATGGGGCCTGTCAGTCAGTATCAATTGATTGGTGTTGTTTGGTTTATTATCAAACCTCGCATTAGAAATAATTAAATGATAATAATTCTCATTTGTATTGAGATGTTTTTTATTCCTTGTTAGTATTGTCTGCATAGGATCAATATTAACAAGGAATAAACATGCTCTATCAGTTTCGTTTTACAACATCACTATTACTTTTCTTCTCATTTATTTTATCTACCACAGTTTGGGCTGGTTCGTCTTCAACAGTGGCAAAGCCATTTAAAGTTGTTACTACGTTCACCGTGATTGCTGATATGGCTAGAAACGTTGCTGGCGATGCTGCGATTGTGACTTCAATAACCAAACCAGATGCTGAAATTCATAACTATCAAACCACACCAGGTGATATTCGTCGTGCACAAGGTGCTGATTTAATCATTTATAACGGTTTAAACCTCGAGTTATGGTTTGATAAATTTTTCCATAATCTACGCGATGTGCCTAGTGTTGTTGTGACGAAGGGGATAGTGCCGATGGGTATTTCTCAAGGTCCATATTCAGGTAAACCGAATCCACATGCTTGGATGTCTGCGTCTAATGCGTTGGTTTACGTAGAGAATATACGTCAAGCATTAGTTAAACATGACAGTGAAAATGCTGCTGTTTATAACAAAAATGCAAAAAATTACAGTGCGCAGATCCTTGCGGCTGTTGAACCATTTAAGCAACAAATTGCAGCGGTACCAAAATCTAAGCGCTGGCTGGTGAGTAGTGAAGGTGCATTCAGTTACTTGACGCGAGATTACGATTTGCAAGAGTTATACCTTTGGCCAATTAATGCGGATGCACAAGGGACGCCTCAACAGGTACGTAAAGTTATTGATGAGGTGAAAGCCAATAATATTGTCGCCATCTTTAGTGAAAGCACTGTGTCTGCCCGACCTGCGCAGCAAGTCGCACGTGAAACGGGTAGTCGTTATGCGGGTGTATTATATGTTGATTCATTAAGTGCGATTGATGGACCAGTGCCCACTTACATTGATTTGCTTAAGGTGACATTAAGTACGATAGCAAAAGGACTAAATCAATCATGATGGGATTAGAAGTAAATGATATTAGTGTGACTTATCGCAATGGTCATACTGCATTATTTAATGCCAGTTTTAGTTTACCTAAGGGCTCGATTACTGCGCTGGTGGGTATCAATGGCAGTGGTAAATCAACCTTGTTTAAAGCCATTATGGGGTTTGTTACCTTGGCTAAGGGCTCTGTTAATATTTTAGATTTACCCGTGAAGAAGGCATTAAAAAGCAACTTAGTCGCTTATGTGCCACAAAGCGAAGAGATTGATTGGAATTTCCCTATCTTGGTCAAAGATGTCGTGATGATGGGACGTTATGGGCACATGAATATGTTGCGTATGGCAAAAACAAATGATCATGACAAGGTCGATATGGCACTTGAACGTGTCAACATGAGCGAATTTAAACACCGTCAAATTGGCGAACTATCTGGCGGTCAGAAAAAGAGGGTGTTCCTCGCGCGAGCTTTGGCACAAGAGAGCCAAGTTATTTTACTTGATGAACCTTTTACTGGTGTTGATGTAAAAACGGAAGAGCAGATCATGGCACTACTACGTGAATTACGCGCAGAAGGTAAAGTGATCTTAGTATCAACCCATAACCTAGGCAGTGTGCCGGAATTTTGTGATAGAACGGTATTAATTAATCGCACGATATTAGGTGCAGGGTTAACGAGTGAAATATTTACTCAAGACAACCTGCAAAAAACGTTTGGAGGTGTATTACGCCATTTCATTCTTGCTGGCGATGAGTTACACGACGATGATGATGCAAGGCAGGTAACAGTGTTATCTGATCACGAACGCCCTGTTGTGCTTTACGGTGAGGATGAACAAACCCCTTTGGTGAGAGAACGATGCTAGATTCATTATTAATGCCGTTTAGCTATGGGTATATGGTTAATGCCATTTTTATTAGTGCGCTGGTTGGTGGTGTTTGCGCTTTTCTCTCTGCGTATTTGATGCTTAAAGGCTGGTCATTAATTGGCGATGCATTATCACATTCTATTGTACCCGGTGTCGCTGCAGCGTATATGTTGGGCTTACCTTTTGCGTTGGGGGCATTTTTCTCTGGAGGATTGGCTGCGACGACTATGTTGTTTTTGAACCAACGTACAAAATTAAAAGAAGACGCCATTATTGGTTTAATCTTTACGTCATTTTTTGGTCTAGGCCTGTTTATGGTATCGCTGGCACCGACATCTGTGAATATTCAAACCATCGTTTTAGGTAATATCTTGGCGATCACCCCTGAGGATACTGTACAGCTACTCCTTATCGCGGGTATTTCACTGTTTGTATTAATACTGAAATGGAAAGACTTAATGGTGGTATTTTTTGATGAAAACCATGCTCGTAGCATTGGCTTAAATCCACACGCATTAAAGATCCTATTTTTTACGTTACTCAGTGCGTGCACTGTTGCTGCATTGCAAACGGTGGGTGCATTTTTAGTGATTGCAATGGTGGTGACTCCAGGGGCTACAGCCTACTTATTAAGTGACCGATTTTCTCGGGTCATTATCTACAGTGTGCTTATTGGTGCGACAAGTTCGTTTGTGGGTGCTTACCTTAGTTACTTTATTGATGGTGCTACAGGGGGAATCATTGTGGTGTTACAGGCCATCGTATTTATGATTGCGTTTGTATTTGCCCCTAAGCATGGTTATCTGGCTTCAAGGTTTAAGGCGAGACAAACATTGGCTAGCAATGCGCTTTTAAACCCTATATCTGAAAACAAATCTTGATAGACAAGGAAGCTATGATGATTACATTACTCGATTCGTTATCTGAAACAATTTTAAACGTTGTATTAGAGCCTTTCTCATTTACTTTTATGCAACAAGCGTTCGTTATTGTGATGTTAGTTGCTATACCCACGGCGTTGCTGTCGTGTTTTTTGGTATTAAAAGGCTGGTCCTTAATGGGTGATGCTATTTCTCATTCTGTTTTACCGGGGGTTGTTATTGCTTACGTTCTCGCGATCCCCTATGTGATAGGTGCATTTGTAGCGGGGATGTTTTGTGCACTTGCAACGGGTTTTATTAAGGACAATAGCCGCCTGAAAGAAGACACCGTCATGGGGGTGGTATTTTCGAGTATGTTTGGTTTAGGTTTGGTATTGATGACTAAAATTGAATCGGGAGTGCATTTAGATCATATCCTTTTCGGTGACGTGCTTGGTGTTACGTGGAGTGACATATTAGAGGTTAGTTTTATTGCCTTTTTGGTGGTTGCCTTTATGTTGATTAAGGGGAAAGATTTACTGGTATTCGTATTTGATCATCAACATGCGAAAGCGATTGGACTGCCGACTGGCATTCTTCATTATGGTTTGTTATCGCTTTTGTCATTGACTATCGTTTGTGCGCTGAAAGCAGTTGGGATGATTTTGGTTATTGCGATGCTCATTGCGCCGGGAGCCATTGCATTTTTACTGACGCGTAAGTTTCAAAGTATGTTGTTCGTTGCCTTGCTGATCTCGTTATCGACGTCATTTTTTGGGGTTTACTTAAGCTTTTACCTTGATAGTGCACCTGCTCCCACGATCATTATGCTGCTAAGTATCACCTTTATTTTGGTGTTTATTTATAGCAGTTACCAAGCGAAGGTAACTGCATCAAAATATCTACAGAGTGACGATGTGGCGGAGCTAAGCTGTTTGTAAGTCAGCAAGCCATTGCTGTTCGAAATCCTTCATCCGTAAGTGTTTACGGGAGGCTTCATGGGCCTGTTTGTGTTCTGCTGACGTAAATGGGCCTGCTTGACAGTAATGACAGCAGTCATCACCAAGCGCTGGTTGTTGTGTTAACTGCGAACAGAGCGGATCTGGTAGCTGACTTGCAGTGCGGGGACTCCACACATAGGTAATGCCTTTGGTGTCTTTAACATGCTTATCACGATCGACATTACGAATGCGATATCCCGGAAAACGTGTAATGTCAAAATTCATTTCACCAAGATAGTTTATGTCGGTATTAAGCACTAGCGAGTGCTCAATATTCCATTCTGAATAGGGTTTAACATCTTTGCTGGTGATGTAGCAGAGTTGTGGCCCAGCTGGATCTAATAATTGCTCACTCGCGTTAATCAAAAAGTGACGTAAAAGGCGACGATTGAGCGTATTGATGCCGATGTTTCCACATTTTTCATTAAACTCTGTTTTTGATGTGAACCCTGGTACTAATGGAAATTGAAAAATAACCAGATCAAAGCTGTGCTTACTGACTGTCGACCAAGTCTCTGGTTTTGTAATATCAAACCCTGTTAATACTTGGCAATGGCGACCGAGTAATTGCTGATGAAAATCATCACCGTACTTTGACTGCAAAGTACTGAGTGAATCATAAATAGTGGCAGTTAGGTGCTGCGGAGCATGATGCTGAAATAAAGCATTGGAAAATGATAAGTCACCATCGCCAACGGTTAAAATACGCCACTGCGGATCAATATACATGGTCAGAAACACTCACTCAAACTAGAAAACAGAATATTATACGGTAGAGCTACCAATAATTCACTTCAACAATGCCAATATCATTATTATTTCTATACTTAATTTTAACTCTCTTATTTAAGGTATAGCAATGAAACATATCGCGATTGTTGTTCCCGAATTTCCAGTTGCCTCTGAAACATTTATTGTCACCGAGATTCAAGCATTGGCAAAAACAGGGCATAAGATAACCGTGTTTTGCTTCATTAAGCGAGAGTTAGTCATCACACTACCTGAGCATGTCAATGTGGTCGATATTAATAGTGCATCAAATAAGGATGTATCCGCATTTGTCGCTAAAAGACCTGTGGCGATGACGAAGGCGCTAATTTGTGCCCAAAATCAACATGCCATTTCAACTAAATCATTATTACTCTACGGTGCTAAGTTAGCTTATCTTGCCAGTAAGCATGGTTGTGAACATTTTCATTGTCATTTTATGCATTGTAGTTTGGCGTATACATTAGTGGCTAGTCGATGGCTTGATATTACGACATCAAGTGTAGGGCACGGCCATGACGTTTATGCCAATAATGCTGATATTCAATTTAAGTTATCAGCCTGTGATTTTAGTATTGCGGTATGCCAAGACATGGTTGAAACATTTCAAAAATTAGGCGCAAAGCACACGCACTTGTTACATAGTGGTGTTGATATATCCCGATTTTCGTCACATAAATGCACTGAGCATAAGCAATTGGAGCTGTTATTCGTCGGGCATTTAGTTGAAAAGAAAGGCATTAATTATGCACTTGAAGCGTTATCACTTATTGCTGAGAACAAAAGACCTCATTTAGATATCGTAGGGCAAGGCCCCTCACAGAAGCAACTTTATCATTTAATTAAAAAATTAAAATTAAGCGCATTTGTACGCTTGCTTGGTTATAAAACACCACATTGGATTGCACAGGAGGGGGCTAATTACGATGGTTTTATCGCCCCGTTTTGTGTTGCAGCAAATGGTGATAGTGATACGGGGCCAATGGTATTAAAAGAAGCAATGGCAATGGGCTTACCTGTTATTACAAGTGATTTGATGGGGTGTAGTGAAATTGTAACTGAAGACACGGGCTATATTGTTGCATCGAAGGATATCATCGCCTTAAAACTTGCGATTGAAACCTTCATACAATGTCAGCATAACGTGAGAGAGCAAATGAGACTACTTGCTAGGAAGCGAGTCGAGCAATACTTTAATGCACAAGTGCAAGCGCATCGGCTATCTAAGTTAATCGAAGGAACCAGAATAAATGAATAGTCTTAAAGAGATGCTTATTTATGGACTTGGTATCTTTGTATTGAAAGGACTTGGCTTCATTATGATGCCAATTGTCACCCGCATGCTAACGCAGGTTGACTACGGAGAACTGAATTTTTTAGTGAGTATTGCGTCAATGATGAGCTTATTTTTGACGTTAGGTTTAGGTGATATCTTGTTTCGTTTTGCCAGCAGTCAGATTAAAGAAGATAACGATGCAGTGATGCGCCAATGCTTTAGGTTATCATTGCTATGTGCGACGGCCTTCTTGTGTTTAGCACTCCCTTTAAGTGGATTAATATTAACCTGGTTGCCCGTTACGTTACGTTTATTTGATCTGCAACTACTGTTAATTAGCTTATCGTTATCTTCGTTGCTTACCGTGCCTTATTGTTATTTTAGAATGACCCACCGAGCTGTGCCTTTTATGGTTTTTTCGGTTGCTCAAGGCATATTACAAACAGCACTTTCGATAGGGCTGCTTTTTGCTGGTTATGGCGTAACGGGGATGATGCTATCAAGTGCGATCAGTAGCTCAACAATCGCGATTGTGGTATTAATTTATTTCCGTTCTCACCTGCTAGGGCCACGTGCTACTTTCTCTCTATACCATTACAGATATATCGCCTTTATTGTGTGTTCGGGCATTTTCGTTTACTGCCTTAATGGCGCTGAAAATTGGCTGGTGGTAATTCATTTGGGTAAGCAACAATTAGCCATCTTTTTTGCTGCAGGACAATTTGGACTCATGATTTCGGTCGCGTTCGAACCCTTCCGAATGTGGTGGTATGCAAGGCGGTTTCAAGTGCATGAAACAGATTCAAAACAAGGCGCTCAATATGCCATATTAGGCGTACAAGTCGGCATGTTATTCGCTGGTGGTATGTTGTTCATGGCTCCTGTTTTAATGGATTTCATGCTACCTGAAAGTTACCGAGACAGTATCAGTTTAATACCTTGGATGTGCTTGATCATGGCATTGCGATTTCACTCAGAGTTATTGAACATTGGCTGTTTTTTGAAGCAGAGTGCTAAATGGACATCGATTATTGATGGTATTTGTGCAATTCATTTGTTAACGCTTGGCTATTGGGCGGTTGGTGAATTTGGTCTTATCGGTTTATTGAATACGATGGTGTTGACTGTATTTATTCGTGGTGTGCTGTTTTATGTGATTAGTCAGCGTTTGGTGTATTTACCTTATTGTAAGTCACATTTGGCTACATCATGGATAATATTTACTATGCTACTAGTAGTCAATATGAGTAAAGTTGAAGGATATCGTGTTATCGAATTTCTTCTTCTCGCTGTCAATTTATTGTTATTATTGTATTTTTATCGAGATTTGTGGCGCGGAGTTCAATTTACCAAATGGCAAAGACACATTTCTAATTAAACGTTTTATGAGAGTCTAGCGTTGTAGGTATGTATCATAAGATATAGGTGACAAGGAGTCATAACATGGGGTTTACTGCGTTATTAGTCGAAGACAGCGCTTCCGTTGGTGCAATTTATAGTGCTTATTTACGCACTGAAGGAGCAAAAGTTACTCATGTTAAATCTGGGCGAGATGCGTTAATCGAATTGACTCAGTGGCAACCTGATTTACTGATTTTAGACATACAATTACCTGATATGTCTGGCATGGATATCTTAGCGACAGTCCAGCAGCGGCATCCTGATATTAGTATTATTATGATTACTGCTTATGGCTCTATTGATATTGCTGTTGACGCGATGCGAGCAGGGGCATTTGATTTTCTTGTTAAACCCTTTGATGCAAAGCGCCTTTCTATCACAGTGCGTAATGCGCTCAAGCAGCGACAGCTACTGAGTTTGGTTGCGAATTATGAAAGTAGTTTACCTAAGAACAACTACCAAGGCTTCATTGGTGAATCACTGGCAATGCAGGCGGTATATAAAACGATTGATTGCGTTGCCAGCAGTAAAGCATCTGTTTTTATTGTTGGTGAAAGTGGCACTGGTAAAGAGGTGTGTGCACAAGCTGTACATGATAGTGGTATACGTAAAAATAAACCTTTTGTTGCCCTTAATTGTGCCGCAATACCAAAAGAATTAATTGAAAGTGAAATATTCGGTCATATGAAAGGCGCCTTTACAGGGGCGACGTCTAACAGAGATGGTGCAGCGACGAGAGCTCATGGTGGCACACTATTTTTGGACGAAATATGTGAAATGGACCTTGATTTACAAAGTAAATTGTTACGATTCATTCAAACCGGCGTATTTCAGCGCGTTGGTGGTTCACAAGAAGAATGCGTTGATGTGCGCTTCATTAGTGCAACAAATAGACAGCCTTGGAATGAAGTAACTGCGGGGCGTTTTCGTGAAGATCTTTTTTATCGCTTGCATGTTATCCCTGTTGAATTACCACCTCTACGTATGCGTAATAATGATTGTCTTCTTATCGCGCAGAAATTATTGGCTGATTACAGTAGCGAAGAAGGGAAAAAATTTAAGGGCTTTGATAGTAAAGCGATTGAAATAATTACGAACTATTCTTGGCCGGGTAATGTTCGGATGTTACAAAATGTTATTCGTCAAATTGTTGTCTTAAATAATTCGGAATTAGTCACGGTCGGCATGTTACCAATAGAAATGCTGCAAGAGAATAACTCTGATACTCAGAAAAAAAATGCCCAGCTGTTACCTTATGATGGTTATTTAAACTTATTACCTCCACGTGATAACTTATCGACGTTAATGCCTGCCGAGCATGATAATTTTAAATCAGACAAAGTAAGGCTGATCCGAGATATTGAGGTGGATATCATTCCATTGTGGCAAAGTGAAAAACAGATCATTGAAAATGCAATTGAACATTGTGATGGTAATGTTCCGAAAGCCGCTGCATTGCTTGATATTAGCGCTTCGACTATTTATCGTAAACGACAGAGTTGGGCGCAGTTAACCTCGATTAACGCTAATTAATAATATATATCCTTTTTGTTTAAATAGTGCTTTACATGATAATGATTTTCAAATATAAATGAGAATCATTATTATTTGGGGTGTTTTATGCAAACTTGGAAAGTGTTAATGGAAAATGGCAACCGCTGTTTTAATGAAAAATCTTGGCTTGATGCTGAACTTTGTTATCAGAACGCAATTGAGCAGATAACGGTGAGTTGGGAAAGTGATCCCGAGAATGAAGAACTGCTTATGGGGTGGATATCTGGTCAGCATAACTTAGCGGCTTTATATGAAGAACAGGGCCAGCATTACACCGCACTACGGTATTTAACCATGCCGCATCAATGGATGATGTCATTGCTACGTGGCGAATCAGTATCAAATTCTTTTAAGGCTTTAGCAACGCAAGCTGTAAAAACGACGTTAATACCACTATTGGATTTTAGTCATCGCCATCCTATTTGTGAATCTTGCTTTGACGCATTACAAATATCGCCAGATTGGCTTAAAGATCCCCATCCAACTATCCATTAATTATACTTGGCAGGTCATATGAGATTTATATCTGCGCTACAAAGGGTGTGTTTAGTATTCGTATTATCTTTGGTTAATCCACTAGGTTTTGCTTATGCGGGTTATGGTAGCCATAAGGTATTGCTTTGTTTAACGCAATTATTGTGGAGTTTCCCTGTCATTTTAGCGGTGCTTTATATTGCGGTATGTGTTCGACGTGCTAATCGAATAACACTAAAACAAAGTAAGTAGTTGGGTTGATAATGGAAGGGTTAGCTGATTATCAGGCCTGCGATTGACAGACCTGATAAATATTTAATCTACCCTATAAAGCTAATGTAGCCTTGCAGGATAATTAAGTTCACGATATCAATAAAGAATGCACCAACAATCGGTACGACCATAAATGCTTGTGGTGATGGACCGTAGCGAGATACGAGCGAGCCCATATTCATTACAGCTGTCGGCGTTGCGCCTAGACCAAAACCACAATGACCACCAGCGATAATCGCTGCATCGTAATTTGAACCCATGATTTTAAAGGTGACAAAATACGAAAAAATAGCTAACACGACTGCTTGAACCGCTAAAATGATAAGCAAAGGTAGCGCTAAATCAAATATGTTCCACAATTTAAGGTTCATGAGTGCCATTGCTAAAAATAGCGAGAGGGCGACGGTACCAAGAATATCAACCGCTTCACTGTTTACTTTATAACTTTTGGTTACTTCGGTTGTATTTGTGAAGATCACACCTAAAAATAATGCGTATACAAAGTCAGGAATTCTTAACCACGTGATGTTAAGTAAGGAAACGGCTTGTTCAACATAACCTGCACCAACGACACAAGTTAACAGAATGAACAGTGTTTCAATGATGCTCTTACCGGTAATACGATCTTCTTCTAATTCATTGTATGTCACTAATTCCGGGAATTGCTCATGGTGATTAGTACCAATGCCATACTCTGACTCTAAGTTGTTCTTGGCAATAAGTCGCTGTGCAACTGGGCCACCGATAATGCCACCAATAACTAAGCCAAATGTTGCCGCAGCCATAGCAAGTTCAAGGGTATTCATTCCGTACATGTCACTGAATGTTTGTGACCACGCAGCACCTGTACCATGACCACCCGATAATGTAATCGAGCCAGCTATTAACCCGAGGATAGGTTCTAGGCCAAGCATTGTCGCTAAACTCACACCAATACCGTTCTGAATAATAATGTAGAGTGATGCGACAGCTAAGAAAAGGAAAACCTTAGAGCCGCCTTTTAGTAGTTGGGTATAACTAGCGGCAAGTCCTACCGTGCTAAAGAACATAAGCATTAATGTACTTTGCAAGGGAAGAGAGAATTCAAGTGTAATGTTTTGAAAGTGTAAAATAGTAATTATAATCGCCACGATCAAACCGCCGACAATCGGTTCGGGGATATTGAATCGTTGTAGTGCGGGGACTTTTTTATTAACGAGATGCCCTAAAAATAAGACTAAAAATGCGATTAAAAAAGATTCTAGTTCACCAATTGAATAAATAGTATTCATATTACCTCTTGGTTTTTATCAGCCTTACTCATCTGCACTAAATCAAAAGTACATTAAATCGAAATGAAACCGAATTGAGTAAGCAGACTATCATGCTGATTTTATGATTGAAGTTGAGATTTAACACCGAACATATTGTATGACAGAATAAATCCTGACATTGATATCAACAGTCTCATGAGTGATGACCGGATTGTTTGTTCAGAGTGTCAAATCGCCTATTAAATACCTTAGGTGCCATACCTAAGTTCGTAAACAAACGTTAACCCTGTGAGCGGTTAGGTTTGCAGTATAGCTATCTATTATGGATAGGTTTAATAAAAAATAGTTGCTGAATATACCATATTTTCATTTTTATTCATTATTTATAGCCAAAGAACAATATTTGAACTAGAAGACTCTCTAATAACACCTAAAAAACCACATAAAATATGTGCTTACCATTAATTACAATAAAATACTTTATTACTTATCTTAAATGTGCACTTTTAGTGAAAAATAAATAGAAATACTAATGAGAATGATAGTAATTCTCATTTGATCTTGGTAGTATGCTCGCAAATCAGTTATGACACTTGAAGGAAGAAACATGTCAGCTCAAATAAATGTATTAACTAGCGCAATTTTACTTGCCATATCAACGAATAGTTACGCAGCAGCCGTGACATCTTTAGATGAGGTTGTGGTTTCTGCAACACGTACTGAGCAGAGTATTAATGATGTATCAAGTTCTATTAGTAGTGTTTCAGCTGATAGTATTGATAGCACGATGGCCGCGGATATTAAAGAAACGCTAAAAGCAACACCGGGTGTTTCGGTTAATGGTTCTGGTCGTTTTGGTATGTCAGGTATTAATATTCGAGGCATGGATGATAGCCGAGTGAAAATAATGGTGGATGGGGTAGCACAACCTGTACCTTACAATCCCGGTTCAAATGAGCAGCGCAAATTCCCGAGCTCAATTGAAGTTGATACATTGCAAAGTATCGAAGTAAATAAAGGTCCGTCGTCAACCTTATATGGTTCTGATGCACTAGGTGGCGCAGTTGTGATGCGTACTAAAAATCCAGATGATGTGTTAAAAACTAAGAGTGATGAAAACGCATTTGGTATTAAAACAGGTTATAAGAGTGTTGATAACAGTTTCAAAACAACTGGCACTTGGGCAATGCGTAAAGATAAGCTCGAAACCTTAGTTATGCTGACGTACAAAGATGCTAACGAATATCAAACACACAGTAATGGCGCCGATATTAATGGCCCTGATCGTGGTGCTGCCAATCCAGCTGATCAGCAAGTAGGTAACTTATTAGCAAAAGCTTTCTATCAATTAAACGACCAGCATCGCGTAGGTTTGATAACTGAGTATTATACAAATACGTATGATGAAGATGAGCTTTCTAATGAAGGCTATAAAATGATGCCTGGTTATGTCTATACGGATAATTATAATGAAGATCTAACTACGCGATTACGTATTGGTGTTGAACATGAGTGGGTATCGAATAATGCTATTTTTGATTCATTAGATTGGAAAATTAATTTCCAAAAAACCAATTCATTATCTAAAAACTATGATACTACGCCAGCAAAAGGTTCTCGCATGCGTGAGCGTGATGCTAACGATGAATCAATTCAATTTGATGCGCAGTTTGATAAGTTAATTGAGTTGGAAAGTAGTTACCACGAGATCACTTATGGGGCTAGTTTCTTACAAAATGATTTCAGCACTAAAAATGTTGATTATAGTTATCTTGATGGGACTTCTAAGCCTGGTCATACTGATATGCCAGATGCAACTCTAACCCAGTGGGGAATGTTTGTTCAAGACCAAGGTTTCTACTTAGATGAGCGTTTGATTGTTACTGCGGGTTTACGCTATGACTCATTTGATGCGTCGCCAGAAACGAATGATGGTTTTGATACTGAATATGTAGATAGCTCGAGCGATGCATTCACTGCGAAGCTTGGTTCTGTTTATCACTTTACTGATAACTTCAGTGGTTTTGCACAAATCAGTCAAGGCTTTAAAGCCCCGACTGTATATGACCTATATTACTTTTATAATACGGGTGCGATTGTGGATGCCAATCCAGATCTTAAACCTGAATCAAGTGTGTCGTATGAAATGGGTATCCGAACTAAACATAATGCAGTTCGTACAGAGTTTGTTGCTTTCTATAATGATTATACAGATCTGATTGCTGAGGTTAACTTAGGTAAAGTTGGTAATAAGGACCATACGACGAAAGACAATATAGCAAGTGCTGAAATTTATGGTGTTGAATTTAGTTCTACATTATTACTGGACGAAGCGATTAACGCACCTGAAGGCATGTACACTAAATTTAGCATTGCGTATTTAGAAGGTTATAACAAAGACACCAACGAAACGTTAGATACTATCGCACCATTAACCAGTGATTTAGGTCTAGGTTATGATGCTGAGAACGGTCAATTTGGTTCATTGTTAAATATTAACATGGTAGCAAGTAAAGATGATTGGGCTGATGACGCGATTGCATCTGTTTCTGGTTATGCCGTTGTTGATGTTACTGCATATTACCGTCCTATGACTGATGTAACGCTTACTGCGGGGCTATTTAATGCCTTTGATAAACAATACTGGTTATACGATGACGTAAGTAGCGTAAAACCTGGTGATCTAGGTGTTGATCGCAAAGCTGAAGCTGGTCGTAACTGGGGTGTAACGGTTGATTGGAAGTTTTAATATTCATCTATAAACGTTATTTATATATATATTTTTATGTATTAATAAAGTTACGAATATAAAAACAATTAAGGTGAAATCGTCCTGAATATTTAATGCAAATGATAATTGCTATTATTATAAATGTGAATGATAATGACTCTCATTGTTATTCCAAGTTAGTATTTCAGGACGATTAGTTTGAATTTAAACCGTTATTTAGTCGCAGGGGCGTTATCACTAACATTGCATAGTGCAATGCTGTGGTCAGCACCTGAAAACACAATGTTTGCTATGCCTGTAGGTAGTAAATCTAATAGCGTATCAGTTAACTTTATGAAAGCGCCTGTCGTTCCTGCTGTTGAAACAAAAACACCGCCAGTAGAGAAGATCAAACAAGTTAAAAAGGTAGAGCCTAAAGCGAAGTCTGAGGCTAAAGTTAACCCAGTCAAAAAAGCAAAACCACATCCTGTAAAATCAGACGTGAAAAAGAAAAAAACAGCTATCCCGAAAGAGCAAAATCCTGTTGCGTCTAAATCTCTCGAACCAGAAATCATTGAGAAAAAAGAACCAAAAATTCAGCCTGTTAAGCCTGAATCAAAAAAAATAACCGAACCAGAATCTAAAGTAAAACAACAAGCCAGCGCAGACGCGAAAGCGGGGGTGACTGATGTACCACAATTAGTCAGTGAATCACGTTTTGCTAAACCACCGCAACCACCTAGTTATCCTAGACTCGCAAAACGTAAGGGAATCGAAGGAACTGTTGTATATGAGGTTTGGCTTGATGAAAATGGCAAGCAAATGAAGATTAAATTAAAAGACTCATCTGGTACGAAGATGTTAGATAAGGCTGCTTCAAAAGCTATCGCACAATGGAAGTTTTTACCTCGAAAAGTTAATGGTCAAGCAGTTGCTCATCGTGTTTATGTTCCTGTAAAGTTTAAGTTGGATTAAGTATGCAAAATTTTCCCGAATTACAAAGTCACTTGGCGTTAATGACGCAAGCCTTTCTAGACCTACAAAGCCAGTTAGGCTTAATGACGTTGCCATTATTGTTATGTTCAGCAATAACGTTAACTTTAGTACTTGAGCGTTTGGTACAATTTCTGGTTTTTACCCGTGTGGGTCGGCTGCGAATTAATAAGTTATTGAGTCAGCACAAACCAACGAATGATGACGAATTGGCACAACTAGCACAGCGATTAGGCAAGCAACGAGGGTTGATGAACCGTGGTGTTGCGATGCTGATTCAACACCGTCACTTTACCAAGTCATTACGTGAAGATGCTGCTGGTATGTGGCTACAACAAAAACGTCAACAACTGCGTGCAGGTTTAAAACTGCTGGCTTTGATTGGTGTATTAAGCCCATTATTAGGTCTGTTAGGCACAGTCATTGGATTAATCGATATGTTTAAAGCTGTCGCAGTAAGTACGGGTGCTGTGACTCCCAATGATCTTGCAGATGGCTTGGGTGTTGCGATGCATACGACAGCAGCGGGACTATTAGTGGCGTTACCGGCGATTGCTGCATCACAATTGTTAGGGCTGTGGGCTGATAAAGTAATTAATAAATTAGAACATGGTTTAAATTTTTGTAATCTATGGTTAGAAGGTTTGCAGCTTGTAGATAAGCAATGTACGGCAAGCCCTGAAGTTGCAGCTGTATGTCGAAATGCAAAGCAGACTAATATGGTCTCTAGCAATAAAGGTTTAGGTAATGCAGCATGATTAAAGTTAGCGAAGATAATGATGCTGGCGGAATCTTGCCAGATTTAACCCCGTTATTAGATATCATCTTTATTGTCATGGTATTTTTACTGCTGACGGCTAGCATTAAGTTGCAAACGTTAGAAGTGGAACTACCGACTTCAGATAATGCCGTGACAAGTGAAGTCGATAATAAATCGGTGACTATTAATATTTTAGCGCAAGCACCTTACTGGGCGCTGCAAGGTGAGCAATTTAGTGATTGGGACTCCTTTAAAGCAGCTCTCGTTACATTGGTGACAGATAAACCAGATGCTGAAATTGTGATCGCGTCAGATAAAACTGCCCAAATTCAACATATGGTTAAATTACTCGCCTTTTTACAAGAAAATAAAATTAGCGCGACCCAGTTGTTGATTGAAGAAGAGTAGCGTTGTTAACCAAACTTCTTCTCATGCGCTTTCAGTGTTTTTTCTACTTTCTGCAATGCTTGTGTGATTTTCTCTGCGACCGATGGGGATACACTCTTGTTACCTATTAACGTTGATGAATGTGCTGCACACAGATTTTCAGCATCAGCCCATTGTTTGGTTAATTGAATAGCCCAATTACGGAAGTCTGCTGCAGCGCCAGGTCGTTTTTCTAATGTCTGTGGTAACGTCATGTGAAATGAGACTTCTGGTTTCTTAAGTACGCCAATGATACTCGGGAATTTCAAGTACATTAATGTATCGTCGGCATGAATAGTCTTAGACGTTTTGTGGTAGGCAAGAACCGATGAAAAATGCAGGTTTTCATTACTCGAAATAAAATCAACACCAGCGGGAACTGAAAACTCGAAATCATCTGCAAACAGTGCTGCAAACTCGCTTGATTCGGTTAACTGTGATTGCCAAGGCAGATTTGGAAATTTGTCTTGATGTCGCTGCGTGCCATAAAGTTTAGCATTGGGATATTGCTCATGCACTTTCTTCACATGTATGGTGTGGAAAGGGTGCAAATTAATAATAGCCTCAAGATCCGCCCCATTGTTTGTTAATGCATCGATTTGGTTTTTTAGTTTTCCCTGTAGTGTGTAGGCATCGAGCAGTACAAATTTACCATTTGCACAGCGAACTATTGAGGCATGAGTGCCTATATTTAAGATGCCGCCAATCTTAAAGTCGCCTCGTATGTTCCAAAAGTTCTCCGAAATATTTAGAATTTGTTCACTCATGAGCTTTGTTACCTCAATATCAGCTTAGATTTTACGAAAAATCATTATTTATGATGATAGCTATACTAGATAAAACTAGAGTTATATATCTAATTGAGTATGTTGCTGCTAGTTCATGACAGTAAATCCAAATAATCTACTGTTTAATAGAGGGTAATGCCGTTGAATTCTGGTCGTTTTG
The DNA here is from genome assembly GCF_018219155.1 of Moritella sp. 24. Lineage (NCBI taxonomy): Bacteria > Pseudomonadati > Pseudomonadota > Gammaproteobacteria > Alteromonadales > Moritellaceae > Moritella > Moritella sp. 24. The sequence continues at coordinate 1,597,751 of NZ_CP056123.1, forward strand.
TACTTACTTTAGCTTGTTTGTTTAAAATTAACTCGAAGGGGGCGTAAAGTGTTCATGATAAATAAGTAGGCTTGCATGTTTAATCTAACTACTGCATAATCTCTCCATCGAAACAACAGACGGTCTGGCTAACAATGCTTAGCGAGATATGTCGACAGTTAATGGCGGTTGTAGCTCAGTTGGTAGAGCCCCGGATTGTGATTCCGGTTGTCGAGGGTTCAAATCCCTTCAGTCGCCCCATATTAAAAAGCCTGCTTATATAAGCAGGCTTTTTTGGTTTTTACTTCCTGTAAAATAAATCATATCTATTAATATCATCTATTCTGCCTGTCTCTATCTCTATCTCTATCTCTATCTCTCACGCCCCTTATATTGCATTATCTAAAGGCAACAAGTTGTTTCACATTACTGTTTCCATTAAATATATATATTTACATATCAATGTATAAGAAATTTTAAATAAATAGAACAATTAATCTAAACGACATGAAACTGTCACAGTTTAGACATAAACCATCCTTATTATGCGGGTTAAAAATAACTCAGCTCATTAATCAGGATGTTTAAATGATAGTTTCTCGCAGAAAGTTCTTACGTACGTTAGTTGTTGGTGCAGGTTCAGTGGCTGCAATGCAATTAATGGGTTGTACTAGTGATTCTGATAGCAGTACTACACCAGGTACTGATCCACATACAGACCCACTAGCAAGTTACTTTCCACATGGCGTAGCTTCTGGTGATCCAAAACCAAATTCAATTATTCTTTGGACTCGTTTAAGTGAGAAGTATGCTGAAGCTGCTGATGTAAATGTTGGTTTAGTTGTCTGGGAAGCGGGTAAAGAAGATTCACCAACGGTCGCTGTCGATAACCTATTAGTGAGCAGTGATGATGATTATTGTCTGCGTGTTAAAGTTGAAGGACTAGATTCTTACACGACTTACTATTATAAGTTTATATATACCAATAATGACGGTGTACAAAACACTTCACGTCAGGGCAGAACTAAAACGGCATTAGCGACGTCATCGAATGCTAAAGTAAAATTTGCACTCGCATCATGCCAAGATTTCATCGGTCGTTATTACAATTCATACCTGACTTTATTACAAGATCATGATGATACTGATTTCATTTTATTTATTGGTGATTTCATTTATGAAACAACGGGTGATCCATCATTCCAAGATTCAACCGATGACCGTAAAATTGAATTTACTGACCGTGACGGTGCGATTACCATTAATGGTGGTGAGAAATCTGAATACCAAGCTGCACAATCATTAGATAACTACCGTGAAATTTATAAAACATATCGTAATGATGAAATTTTGCAGGAAGTATTAGCTAAATTTCCAATCATTGATATCTGGGACGATCATGAGTTTACCGATGATGCGTGGCAGATGTATTCAACATATGATGAGTTAGCAACACTGAAAGGCAAGGGCACTGGTGATAAGGCTATTGATCGTTGTACTAATGCGATGAAAGCTTTTATTGAATATGTTCCATTTGATGACAGTGAATGGGCTGATACATCTGGACATGAAAATAGCATCGCTGCGGGTAAAAATATGATTGAAGGCACGATTGGTGGTTCTGGTGAATATCATCCTCGTATCCATCGTTCGTTTGACTTCGGTAATACCATGAAATTGGTTGCAACCGATTACCGTTCATTCCGTCCTGACCACCCGATTGCTGAAGATACTTTCCCTGGTCATATAATGGCGATTGAAGCTGAGTTAAATGAAGTGATGGGCTTTGAAATGTCGGCTTCTGGCTTGAAAGGTGATCAAAAGAAATTTGTGAAGAATTGTGTTAGTTATTGCTTATGGAGTGACTTAGGCTCTGAAGATGATGAAGAACAGAATCCTAATGCTCACTTAAAATCGTCAATCTATGGACAACTTGTTAAACGTTATATCGAAGCTGGATTTGAACCATCTCTTGCGCAAGATAACGCAGAAAAAGCGCTTTCTAATGGTTTATTATCAGTGCCGTATTTAGATGGATTGATTAGCCATTTAGGTCTGACGATTGATCGTTCTGTGTCATTTGATCGTTCGTCTATCACAATCGGCGACACGCAAGGCATCCCATTTGTCACCATGGGTAAAAGTTCTCTGGTTACCTCATTTGGTACCCGTTATGCTGCATCTCCAAAATGGTATGAGCTATATACGCTATTGCGTGCAGGCCGTTATACAGAAGAAGGTATTGGCGGTAATAAGAAGAAAGTATTTGGTACTTCAATGCCAACAAATAAAACAGAGTGGGATGCTTCAGGTTTAGACCAATTACAAGATTGGCAAAATGCTTGGGGTGAAGGTCAGCAAACATGGGTTGAAGAAGAGCTGATGACTGAGGCTAAGTGGCGTTTCGTTGCTAACTCAGTATCAAATGCAGCCATGGTTGTAGATTTAAGCACTGAGTCTATCGACAGGTTTCTAGAGACATATCCAAATGGTGATTATCCTAATGGTATAACAGATGGACATATTGAAGCTGCGCAAACTATCCTTGGAGCGCTGGGTTTAGTATTACCGTCAGTGATGGGTGATGACAAGTTACTTATCTCGATAGATCAGTGGGATGGTTTGCCATTAGCACGTAAGTATCTACAAGAAAATGTGTATAAAAATGAAAATAATAATACAATTTTATTGTCTGGCGATATTCACTCATCGTGGGTAGCAGAGCATAACAGTGATGCAGGTAAGTTATTTGAATTTACCGGTGCATCAATTAGTTCAGCTTCAGCATCGGGCTTAATTGAAGGGATTATCGAAAGCATTGAAGAAGGCACTGGTCAAGATTTGACAGAGCTAAAAAACTTTATTATTGATGTGCTTGACCCAATGTTAGTACCGGATCAACCGGGTGGTGCTAGCTATTCATTCCAAGATGATGATGAAACCATGATGAAACCAGAGTTACGTGAGTACATTGAAAACAACACTAACCTACATCATAAAAATACCAGCGAACACGGTATTGTGATCATTGAAGCAAGTTCAGAAAAAGTAGAAACAAATTATTATACTTATAAGCCTGAATTTGTGACTGAATGTCATTATGATAATGCAGCAGCCTTTATTGAAGATAATATTAATCATCGCCAATTTAGAATTTCTGGTGATGCCGCTAATCGTCAAATGGAATTAACAAAAGGTCAGCGTTATAACTAACGATTGACAAAATATACTGTTAATTGAAGCCTGCTCATTTTTGAGTAGGCTTTTTTGCTTTTGTATATAGCTATGATTTTAATCGGAAATCTTAACTTAAATAAGTTAGACTAATAAAGTAATTTATATTAAATATTTTCAAAATTGAATTCATTCACGGAGTAATGATGACGTTTTATAACAAACCGGCTGAAATATCAGCGTTTAATGCAAAATTTGAAGCGCAGAAAATCGCATTCGCACCAGTCGCGTTTCAGGTCGCGCGCTGTTTATTAAAGTTCGGTATTTTAAAAGCAGTAGACGAAGCGGGTAACAAAGGTATTAGTTTATCTGCATTGACAGATACGTTGGATACCAGTGAATACGGCGTTAGTGTATTGCTTGATATGGGACTAAGCATGGGTTTGGTTTGGCAACAAGGTGACAACTTTATTTTAGATAAAGTCGGTGATTTTTTGCTTAACGATGACATGGCGTTAAAGAATCTCGATTTTACTCATCATGTTTGTTATCAGGGTTTATTCGATTTGGATAAAGCCATTGAAACTGGTACCCCTGCGGGTTTACATGTGTTTGGTGATTGGAAAACAATTTACCCAGGTCTAAGTCAATTACCAGAAGAAGCGAAAAGAAGCTGGTTTGAATTTGACCATTACTATTCTGATCATGCGTTCCCTGAAGTGTTGGCGTTATTATTCGAACATCAGCCAAAGCATATCCTAGATGTTGGTGGCAACACGGGTAAATGGTCATTAGCGTGTACTAATCACGATGAAAACGTCAATGTTACTATTATGGATTTACCTGGGCAGCTTAATGTTGCGCTGGCTAACGCGAAAGATGCGGGTGTTGCTGATCGTGTGCATGGTCATGAAACGGATTTACTTGATGAAAGCCGTACCTTCTTTGATGGCGCAGACACGATCTGGATGAGTCAATTTTTAGATTGTTTCAGTAAAAGTGAAATTTTAAGTATTCTTAAGCGTGCTGCTGATGTAATGACTGCTGATAGTCGTTTGTATATCTTAGAAACTTTCTGGGATCGCCAGCCATACGAAGCGGGTGCTTATTGTGTTAATGCTACGTCTATCTACTTTACTGCTATGGCGAATGGTAATAGCCGTATGTATCACTCTAAAGATATGATGCGTTTAATTCAAGAAGCAGGTATGTATGTTGATCAAGATACTGATGATTTAGGCCTTGGTCATACACTTCTTGCTTGTAAGAAGAAATAATCGAATAAATTAAACAGTTATTTTGTAAGCGAAGGTAAGCGTTTATATTGTTGATTATACAATCGGATAGTTGTTATTGTTTTATAAAATATAATAACGCTTACATTGTAACCTATTGATATAAATTGGCTTTAAATTTAGCTGTTGATTTGTTATTGATGATTAACTAAAATGGCGGCTATATAAATAGTCGCCATTTTAGCTTTAGGAGAAACCATTGAAGTTATATATAGAAAGTATTAGCTCTTGGTCTACCTCTTGCGCTGAACAAGCGAATAAGTTAGATAAAACACAAACTAAATCATCAGCTTGGCCAAAATTAGAATTTGTGCCTGCGATGCAACGTAGACGTTTAAGCCCTTTCGCTAAGATTGCGCTTTATACGGCTGAAAATGTGTTGTCAGCTCTCTCTGGATCGTCAGGATTATCAGAAGCTAGCGATCAAGTTGATATTGTTTTTTCTAGTCGCCATGGTGACCTACATAAAACCGCAGAATTACTTACCGAGTTAACGGCTGATAACGATATTTCACCGACCGCGTTTAGCACATCGGTACATAACGCCGTACCGGGTTTATACAGTATTTTAAAACAAAATAAGCAAGCGATTAATGCAGTCTCTGCCGGAAAGGATAGTTTTTTCTATGGAATTGTGGATGCGTATGCACGCCTAAAATCAGGACGTACGAATAAAATACTTCTCGTACATGTCGATCGTGAGCTACCTGCATTATATTCGCAGTTTCAAGATGAACAACAAGTTGATCATGCAGTTGCTATGGTCGTTACGTTAACACCAACAGCGACAACATTAGCGGGTATCGACCTTTGTTTTTCAGCAGCAGAATCGGCAGTAAGTAAGCCTGAGTTACTTGAATTAAACTTACCTGCGGCCTTGTCCTTTATTCATTGGTTTGAAGGTACGGCAGATTCAGCGCTGCAATATAATTCAGAACGTCACTTTTGGACTTGCGAACGCGTTTCAGGTTCTGCAGATGCTTAAATCCGTTAATTACCTTTGGCGTTTATTTGCGACGGCCATGTGTTTTAGTTTGTTTGGTGCTGGCGCTCTCGTTTTAACCTTGTTCGTATTTCCAATTCAAAAACTGTGTATTCGTGGTGAACAAGCGCAAAAACGTACGGCGCGTAAAACCGTTCATTATAGCTTTCGTTTTTTTATTGCCACGATGGCATTTACTCGAATATTCGAATTTGACCTGCGTGATAAAGCAGAGCTTGCTCAGCGTCAAGGCCAGTTAATTCTCGCTAATCACCCTTCGTTGATCGATGTTGTTGTATTGCTTTCTATTATACCGAATGCTGATTGTGTGGTTAAAGCGCATTTATTTAGTAATCCGTTTATTCGCGGTGTCATTAAGAATACCGGGTATATCAGTAATGCCGATCCTGAATCGCTGCTTAGTGCCTGCAAGTCATCGTTAGAGCAGGGTAATAACTTGATTATTTTCCCTGAGGGAACGCGTACTGTTCCCGGAAAAGAAGTCGTTTTTCAGCGCGGCGCAGCGAATATCGCTTTGCGTTGTGAGGTACCAATTACAACGGTACTGATTAATGTTACGCCAACAACATTAACAAAAGCTGAGTCTTGGTATCAAATTCCAAGTGAAAAAGCTAAATTTACGCTGCAATTAACACGAAATGTACCCTTAATTTCAATTGCAGAAGCAACACCAATGAGTAAACAAGTCCGCCATTATTGCCGTGAACTTGAAAATTATTTTAAACAGGAACTACTACCCCATGAGTGAATTAAAAACAGAGCTAAAGCAGCTTATTATTGCTGAACTAGATCTTGAAGATATTGAAGTTGAAGATATTAACGATGCAGATGCATTATTTGTTGAAGGTTTAGGTTTAGATAGCATTGATGCGTTGGAACTGGGTCTGATTTTAAAGAAACATTACAATATCAAGATCGATGCAAATTCTGATGAAATCAAACATCACTTTTCATCTATCGATGCACTAAGTGCATTTATCACTCAGACTCGTGCAACGGCTTAATTAAGGATTCACCATGAAATCAAGAGAACAGATTTATCAAACATTAGCCGATATCTTAGTTGAAGAGTTTGAAATCGAAGCTGACGATATTAGCTTAGAAGCAAATCTATACACAGATTTAGATTTAGACAGTATCGACGCAATTGATTTAGTGATCAAATTACGTGACATTACGAACGAGAAAATCGAACCAGAAGTGTTCAAATTAGTGCGTACTGTTGAAGATGTTGTTAATGAAATTGAAAAGTTAACATCAGAAAAGTAATCACAGATTACTTTTGTTAATGATGAAAACTGTATAAATGATGAAAAAACTATTCACATTGATCTTAGGGTTATGCTTATTGCTATACCCTTTTGCTGTTTATTTCGGACTAAACTATGTTAGTCCTTTTTGGCTTGCTTTAGGTTTATTAGTGTTGCTGCTATCACGTTTAGTCATGTTGCGTGGTGTATTGGATAAAATGCCTTGGTTATTACCTGCGACTGCGCTCGGTGGATTGGCTATTACGGCTTCGTTATTCAGTGATTCTGATATTGGGTTTAAGCTCTATCCGCTCATGGTTAACTTTGCCATGTTCGCTGTATTTGCTTATTCGTATCTTAAACCTCCTACGGTTATTGAAACGTTTGCTCGATTACAAGATCCTAATTTACCTGATCATGCATTGAGTTATATCCGCAAAGTAACGCTCGTATGGTGTGGTTTTTTCATTATTAATGCCAGTATTTCATTGTATACGGCCGTATATAGTTCATTTAAAGTGTGGACGCTCTATAACGGTTTTATTGCGTATATTTTGATTGGCAGCCTTTGTGCGATTGAATTTGTTGTACGTTTAATTGTGCAGCGTCAACACGAAAAACATAGCGATGTTGACCATAATGCCGAAAAGGAAGCATAAGCAATGACGAATATGTCACTCAGCCAGTGTGATAGTTGCTTTCATATTAATAAGCAAACCGTTAGTTTTAATCAGTTTAGTGCTGATATCAGCCATGCTCGACTGGCTATCCGTCAAACAGATGCTGACAGCGTATTACTCTTCCACCAATCAAGTTATCATTTTGGTGTAGGCTTTTTTGCGCTCGCACTTGAAGGGCGCGATATTGTAATGCCGCCAAATGCACAGCAGCAAACGCTCATGCATATTGCGCCACAATGTCAGGCCACATTTGGTGATATACATGTGGACGGTCTTGTTCGTATTAATACCGCCGAAACTCATGATTCCACTACAGCGGTTGATGACTTAAAAAGTAGGGCTGAACTATTTACACCATTAGCGTGTAAAATTACCTTCTTTACTTCAGGTTCAACAGGTCAACACAAACCGATAGTAAAACAGTTTTCACAGCTTAATTGCGAAGTAGATGTATTAATCAATACTTTCACTGCGCGTTTAAATTCCTCAGAGCTGTTATTAAGTACTGTTTCTCATCAGCATATTTATGGGCTGTTATTTAAATTGTTATTGCCACTAAAATCAGGCTTAACGATTGTTAATGATACCTTTGAATACCCAGAGCATATTAGTCAGCTTTTAACAGAAGAATTAAATAAAAAGCGAGATAGAAAGTTAGCTGAAGATGACACCTTAACCGCATTATTGATCTCCAGCCCTGCGCATTTAAAACGGCTGAGTATGGATAATGTGTTGATGAAGAATAAAGCGCAGTTACAAGGTGTGTTTAGCTCGGGTGGACCATTACTTTTTGAAACGGCACAAATGCTGTTTTCACAACTGTCACAAGCACCTATCGAAGTTTTTGGTAGTACCGAAACCGGTGGGATAGCATGGCGACAATGCGAACAGGCAACACCGAGTCCTTGGCAAGTTTTCCCTGATATTAGCTATCGCATTATGGCTGAAACGGCAAAGTTGGTCTTAACATCACCGTATATTAACGATGCTGATTATGTGACTGAAGATCGTGTTAGGCGTATTGATGATCGACATTTTGAAATGCTAGGTCGTGCAGACCGTACCGTGAAGCATGAAGAAAAGCGTATTAATCTTGACCACATGGAACGTTGTTTAAAGCAACACCCGTTGGTAAACGAAGTACGTGTTATTGTGCTAAATGGTGCAAAAAAACAAGTATTAGCGGCTGTCATTGAGCTATCAGCGGCAGGGCAAGTATTAGTGATTGAGCAGGGTAAGAAAACCTTGAATGATTGTTTTAAATTACATTTACTGGGTGAATTTGAACGTATTTGTTTACCTAAGAAATGGCGTTATCCAGCGCAAATGCCATTTAATTCTCAAGGCAAATTAGTGATAAAAGAATTGGAGAGATTGTTTGACTGAATTAGTAAAAGTGAATGCAGAGATTCTGAATGTAGAGCGAGTTAGCGTCGAGAGTCTTGATGATACGGTTGTATTAAGCCTGCATATCCCAACAGATCTGGATTACTTTAAAGGTCATTTCGATCAAGCGCCAATCTTAGCGGGTGTTGTGCAACTGCATTGGGCTGCGGAATTTGCGAGACAGTACTTGGATGTGAATACTGGTGAGGTGATGGATATACAGGTATTGAAATTCCAAGAGATGATTTTACCGGGTAAAGATATCGTGCTTAAACTAACGAAAAAGACAGCCGAGAAAGTGCTATTTAGTTATCAATCTGCGGAACAAGACAGTCAATCTGGTGCGATTAAATCTCACTCATCAGGACGACTTATTTTTGCTGATGCACCTGCGATTTTGGAAGGTCAATAATGAATTATTGCATCGTTATACCCAACTATAACCATGTATTAGTCATTGATACGTTATTAGCATCATTGGCAAGCTACAACTTGCCCGTGATCATGGTGAATGATGGTAGTGATAAAGACAATGCCGCATTTATGCAGACATTGGCGGACAAGTATCGCTATCTAACCTTGGTTAATCATCAGAGTAATCAAGGGAAAGGCGCAGCAGTACACACAGGATTAAAATACGCGAAGAGCATGGGCTTTACACATGCAATCCAAGTGGATGCTGATGGCCAGCATGATATTCGTGATATTAATAAACTGGTTGAATTGTCACAGGCAGAACCTCAGGTACTTATTAGTGGTTGTCCTATTTATAATGAATCAGTGCCAAAGCATCGCTATTACGCCCGCTATTTAACTCATGTTTGGGTATGGATAGAAACATTATCGTTTGATATCAAAGATACTATGTGTGGGTTTAGGGTATATCCCCTCACTGAAACGTTAAACGTCTTGGCTAAGAATGAAAACATGGCGAAATACATGTCATTTGATACCGAGATAATTGTGCGTTTGTATTGGGATGGTGTGAATACGACATTCTTACCAACGAAGGTGAACTACCCTGAAAATGGCGTATCACATTTCCGTTTATGGGAAGATAATGTGGCTATTTCATGGATGCACACACGGTTAGTGTTCGGTATGTTAAAACGTTTACCGCAGTTATTATTGCGTAAATTTAGGAAGTAGCGGGTTATGTCAGACACTGTTCATTGGTCAAAAATGCAAGAGCGCGGTACGTTTTTAGGAATGAAAATACTGCTTTTTTGCTATCGTGTTTTAGGTCGTACTGGCTTCTCGATGATTCTTTATCCTGTCATCGTGTATTTGTATTTCACGGGCGGTGAAAGTAAAAATGCATCTTTAAATTACCTTGGTAAAGTAGCAAAGCGTAAGGGCTGGGCAAAACAGCCGGGGCATCGAGAAGGTATTAGACATTTCTATACTTTTGCGCAAGGCGCATTTGATAAGATAGACGCTTGGACTGGCAAGATCAGCATAGAACAAGTGGAATATAATTATTGCGATAAGTTTAAGCAAGTACTGGAAAACGATCGCGGTGCAGTATTTATTGGCTCGCATCTGGGTAATTTAGAAGTATGCCGAACGTTAAGCGTGGGAAAATATACTACCCGTATTAATGTGTTAGTGTTTACTCATCATGCGATCGAGTTTAATAAGATCATGCAAAAAATTAACCCGAATGTGAATGTTAACTTTATCCAAGTGACAGATGTCGGTGTTGATCTCGCTATTTTACTAAAGCAACGTGTTGAAGCGGGTGAGAAGGTTGTGATTGTGGGTGACCGCACGAGCACCAGTACGCCAGGCCGCGTTGTTTATGCCGATTTTTTAGGTCAGCAAGCACCGTTTTCACAAGGGCCGTTTATTTTAGCCTCGTTGTTAGAGTGTCCTGTGTACTACCTGTTTTGTTTGAAAGACGGTGATAAATACCGCCTTATTTTCGAACATGTATCAGATAAATTGAAGTTTGCACGAAAAACCAGACAAGCCGAAATTGGCGAGTTAATTAATCAATATGCACAAAGGTTAGAACACTTTTGCCTGCAATACCCGTATCAATGGTTTAACTTTTTTGATTTTTGGCAAGAAGACCATAAAGTAGAACGTAAGAAATAGTTTGGAGAAGTCAGTGGCTACCACTAAAGCAACAATTAAGTTTGGCGAATCACGTTTAACGATTGAAGATATCGTTGCAATTGCGAAACAAGAAAAACATGTCAGCATCAGTGATGCACCAGAATTAACCAATAAGATTGATTCTGCTTTAGCTTTCTTAGATAGCTTATTAAAAGAAGATGGCGTTATTTATGGTGTAACAACGGGTTATGGCGATTCGGTAACGGTTAAGGTACCGCTAAGTTTAGTTAATGAATTACCATTACACCTTACCCGTTTTCATGGCTGTGGTTTAGGTCAATTGTTTAGTACGGTAGAAGGTCGCGCTATTTTGGCGACACGTCTGAATTCTTTAGCACAAGGTTATTCTGGCGTAAGCTGGGAAATGCTGCATTTACTCGCGGCCTATTTAGAACACGATATAATTCCTGCTATCCCGCAAGAAGGTTCTGTAGGAGCAAGTGGTGATTTGACGCCATTATCTTATGTTGCAGGCGCACTTGTGGGCGAACGTGATGTTTATTATAAAGACCAGATCCGTAACAGTGGTGAAGTCATGGCTGAATTGGGCCTAACACCATTAGTGTTACGACCAAAAGAAGGCTTGGCGATCATGAATGGCACCGCGGTAATGACAGCGGTTGCATGTTTAGCTTTTGATCGTGCAGAGTACCTCACTAAACTAGCGGCGCGTATTACTGCAATGGCGAGTTTGTCTATTAAAGGCAACAGTCATCATTTTGACGAGATCTTATTCTCTGTTAAACCGCACCCAGGTCAACAGCAAGTGGCTACGTGGATCCGTAATGATTTAAATCACGCGGAACACCCACGTAATGCAGACCGCTTACAAGATCGTTATTCTATTCGTTGTGCACCACACGTTATCGGTGTACTACAAGACTCACTGCCTTGGTTCCGTCAAATGATTGAGAACGAGCTAAATTCTGCTAACGATAACCCGATTATTGATGGTCAAGGTGAGCATGTACTTCACGGTGGCCATTTCTATGGCGGTCATATTGCAATGGCAATGGACAGCATGAAAACGGCCGTGGCTAACTTAGCCGACCTTGCTGATCGTCAATTAGCATCACTGGTTGATACTAAATATAACAACGGCTTGCCATCTAACTTATCGATGAGTGATGAGTCTCGTCGTTACATCAACCATGGTTTTAAAGCGATGCAAATTGGTGCGTCAGCATACACTGCGGAAGCATTGAAACAAACCATGCCTGCAAGTGTGTTCTCACGCTCTACAGAATGTCATAACCAAGACAAAGTAAGCATGGGTACTATCGCGTCACGTGATGCAATGCGTGTGTTACAGTTGACTGAACAAGTATTAGCAACGACATTATTGGCAACAGTGCAAGGTTTACGTATTCGTATTGAACGTCAAGAATTGGACTTAACGAGCTTACCAATTGCTGTTCAAGATATGTATAACGACATTTGTAGTTTCTTCGAACCATTAGTAGAAGATCGACCAATGGAAAGCTTATTACGCTTTACAATTGACGCTATTCAAACCCAGCGTTGGGCGCTCTATCAGTAAACAGAGTAATAAGACGGTTTACCATAAGGAAGTCGAATAAATGAGTAAAAACAGTTTATTATCAGAATCCGTGATTATTGATGTTCCATTCCATGATTGCGATCCGATGAATGTGGTTTGGCATGGTAATTACGCGCGCTATTTTGAAGTGGCGCGCAGCGCGTTACTACGTAAAATGAATTACGATTATGAAGATATGAGTAAATCAGGTTATGTGTGGCCGATTGTTGATATGCGAGTGAAGTATATTGGTTCTGCGCGTTATGCGCAGAAAATTAAAGTTGATGCGCACTTAGTTGAAGTGGAGTCGCGCTTGAAAATGGAATACCTGATCACTTGTTTAGAGTCGGGTAAGAAGTTAACTAAAGCGTCAACGATTCAACTTGCTGTGGACTTAGAAACCGAAGAACTACAGTTTGTAACACCTGCTATCGTCACTGAAAAGTTACACGGCGAATTGAATGGCTAGTTGTATGGGATCTTGTATGGTAAATCTGTTACGCCTACTGCTTTTAGTGTCATTGGCCGGCAATGTATTTGCGGCCGATGATATCAAAGGTTCAAGCCTAAGCAGCGTTAAATCAACAGCACCAGTAACACCGCTGGCATTATTATCTCAGTTTAAACCACTGACGATCGCCAGTGGTACATTTGTGCAGAATAAGTATTTCACCGTACTTAAAAATCCGGTGACCTCAACAGGTGAGTTGTACTTAGATCAATCACTGGGTTTTGTGTGGCATACCAGTAAACCGATAGCGTCAACCTTGTTGTTAAAAGAGGATGGCTTATATTCTATTGACCATCGCCAACAACAGAAAAAGATCAATAATGCCACGCCAATTGCCACCGTATTAATGAGTGCGTTATCAGGTGATGTGACCGCGTTAGAAAGCGAGTTTACGTTAGTCGAAAAAGTATTGTCAGAGCCAGAGTTAGGGCTAGAGTTAGAGTCAGAAGTAGAGTCAGAACTATCGCAAGAGACATCAGAAAATGTATGTTTAGAGCTGACGCCAAAAGACGCGATGATAGCCAAGGTGATGCGTGTGATTGAGCTATGCGGTAAAGAGACTGTAGACCATTTGGTATTATATGAAACTTCAGGAAATCGTACCGAGATTGATATTAACTTAACTGAAGTGACTGAACTACCAGAGGCGATACGTGCGCAATTCTGAATACCATAAAAAATCGAGTAACAAGTTTGGGTTAACATTTTATTTGATCCAACTTGTTGCTGTGTTGCTACTAGCTGGCTATCAATTGGGCTGGGGTCAATGGCAAATAGAGACCAATATTTTGTCCCTATTACCGTCAGACAGCCAAACAAGCCAGAAACACATAAATCAACAAAAAAATGTGCAGCAAGCCAAGTCAGCGTTATTCCAACAAGCGAATCAACGTGTGCTGGTGGCTATTTCGGGCGCTCAAGCTATTCCCGCATACAGACAATTAGCAGATACGATCAAAGCATTTGATGGTATTGAAAATGAAGCAATGACAGTGCCTGATATCAATGAGGTGATTGCTTTTTACCAACCTTACCGTGACAGTGTTATTACCGCTAGTTATCAAGCTTTATTAGCAGACCCAAACGCGATTAGTCAATTTGTCTTAGCTAAATTAACGCAGGTCAGCGATCCATTTGTGAGTGCTAGTTTAGCGATATCACCCCGTTTAAACCTTGCTGATTTTTTAGCTTCTGGCTTAGCCGAATTACAGTCGTTTGAAACCGAACAAGGCATTGTAGTCGTTAATAAAAATGCACTAAAGCATTACATTATGCCAATCAAAGTTGCTGTCGATGGTTTCTCTGTAAAACAAACTCAAGCGTTTTCGCAGCAGTTGCAAACCGAATTTAAACAATTAGAAGCTCAGTTTGATGTAGATGTACTTTACAGCGGCGTATTATTCCATACTGCTGAATCAAGTCAGCAAGCTGAGTTTGAAATGTCGACGTTTGGCGTTATCTCACTGTTAGCTGTGCTACTCATGATATTGATGGTATTTCGCAGTGCCAAACCAGTTAACCTCGCCTTGGTTGTGTTGGCTATTTCTGTTGTTTATGGATTAACTGCAGTGGTGACGTTATTTAATCAACTGCATTTACTGACGCTTGTGTTTGCAGTGACCTTAATTGGTATTGTGATTGATTACTGCTTCCATGCCTTTGTGAGTTTGCATACTCAAGGGGGGATCAAATCAATTCGTACCGCATTATGCTTAGGCTTTATGACGACTGCGTTGGGTTATGCTGCACTCATTATGTCGCCATTATCATTACTTAGCCAAGTGGCTGTGTTTATGATCTTTGGTCTGCTGGGCGCATTATTAACTGTACTTTTGTTGCTGCCTTATTTGAACCTGAGTGGAAAAATTAGTGTTACTCCAAGTGTTTGGACACTAACAGATAAACTCAATGTTTGGCTTTCGCATTTACATCAGCAGCGCCGATTCGTATTTGTATTACTGAGCTTAGGGCTAGTGTCGGTGGCTGTGATTGATGATGTTAACTTCAATGATGATATTCGTTTACTTAATTCCAGTCCGGCCTTTTTAATTGATAATGAGATCAGTATGGCGAAGTTGATGGGCTATCAGCATAGCCAGCGTATTGTTATTACTGCTGGTGACAGTGAATCCTTGTTACAACGTCAAGAGATCTTATTAGCGCAGCTAGAGACACAGCAAGAATTAACAGTGAAAAGCATCGCCAGTCTATTACCATCAATAGCGAAGCAGAAAGCCAACAATACCTTGCTTAAAAATGCAGAACAACAACAGCGTTTTGAATTAGGTTTAGCCAATTTAGGCTTGGTGGATTCAGTTGATAATTTCACACCGTTAACGCTTACAGAGTTTAATTCTGGCCCGTTACAGGCGCTGTCATCAATATATATTTATCAATATGAAGCGGATGATGCAACGAGCAGTCATGCGATTAACAACACTGGTAATCGTAAGTACGCGCTTTGGGTTGAAACGTCGGGTGTCGCGCTAAACAATGATTTACAGCAGTGGATTGAAGCACAAACAGACATGAGTATTGATAATAAGCCAGCAGAAGTGACGGCCGCATTAAGCCATTATCGCCAAGCATTATTATTGTTATTTGCGGGTGCAGTATTGGTGGTTACTATCGTTCTGTGTATTCGCTTTGGGCTAGTACAAGGTTTGCTGGGCTTGTTAAGTATTATTGTCAGTGCGGGTGGGGCGTTATTGTTAACACAATTAAGTTTAGGGCATTTGAATATTTTCAATTTATTAGCGGTGTTACTGATCCTTGCATTGGCGATTGATTATGTCATCTTCTATCAAGAGCATGGGTTGCAACGTAATACCGTATTAGCTATCACCTTATCTGCTATTTCATCGGCATTGGTATTTGGTGTACTTGCGTTAAGTGTGACTCCCGCGGTAGAAAGTTTCGGATTAACTGTTATGTTTGGGATCTTGCTAGTATTTCTATTGGCTCCACTTAGTGCGAAGCAGGTCGACAGTGTGGAAATGGATAATGACGAAAATAATAGCAGTAATCGTTATAACAACAGTATTGAGGTAGCAAAATGATGTGGACTTGTTTATCGCAATTAAAGCGTATGATAGGACGAACCTGTATTGTCTTATTCGCGGTATTATTAAGTGGCTGTATTAGCTTGCCTGAAAGTCATTTAGTGACAATGGCTCCCAACGTAACGTTACAGTTAACTGCGCCGCCAAAAGCGTTGCAGATGCAGGCAAAAACCCAGTTAATTGAAGCAACGTTTAATGGTGAAACACAAAGTTTATTAGCACAAGTCGAATTTACGGACTCACAGATTAAATTAGTCGCGATGACACCATCAGGTATTCCTTTATTTGATGTATTGTGGAGTGTTACTGAAGACGCTGTTATCAATCAATATGTGCCGGTTCCTGGATTAGACATCAGTTATGTTATTGCCGACCTGCAGTGGGTTAACTGGCCGGTTGAACAATTACAGTCTGCAACAACGGGACTCCTTATTGAGACGTCGGCCAACACATTGACCGAAGTATCGACTGCAACATCGGTTGATCGTTTAGATAAACATGATAGTGATGTTGTGCAAAGCGCCGCTGACTGGACGCGTACATTAACAAAAAATGGTCAGGTTATTCTGACTGTAGAGAAATTTGATAATCGTTATATCCTGACGCATTTATTGCGTGATTATCAAATAACAATAACAGAATTAAGTAAGGTGGCGTTGTGAGTATCTGTCTAAAAGACTTTGGTGTCGTTTGTGCGCTAGGTGATTCTAAAGCATCTGTTATCGCTGGGCTGTTAAAAGGCAGCCGCGATGGATTACAGCTCGATGCTGATTTACCTATCGCAGAACCACAATTTGTCGGTCGTGTACCTGATTCAGTACTTGCTAGCTTAAAGAGCAGTAATGCTAAGACGTTGACGCGTAACGATCAATTGGGTCAGTTCGCTTATTCACAGATAACGGATACTCTCGCGCCACTGGTTGCTGAGTTTGGTCAGCAGCGTATTGCTGTTGTCATCGGTACCAGTACCTCGGGTATTGAATATGGCGAGCAAGCTTTAAAGCATAAAGTAGCGACTGGTGAATACCCAGAGAACTATCATTACAGCATGCAAGAAATGGGAACAACAGCGCAGTTTATTGCTGACTTATGCCAAGCTAAAGGACCTGTTTACAGTATTTCTACAGCCTGTTCATCAAGCGGTAAAGCCTTGGTAAGTGCGCAAGCATTACTGGAAGCTGATTTGGCCGATGTAGTGATTGCGGGTGGTGTAGATAGTTTAGCAAAACTGACTGTTAATGGTTTTAAGGCGTTGGCATCAACAGCGAGTGCTCAGACTAACCCGTTTGCAGCAGATCGTGATGGTATTAACATTGGCGAAGCCGCTGCATTATTTGTTGTGACGAAAGAGTTGGGTGGTATTCAGTTATTAGGGGCGGGTGAAACCTCTGATGCACACCATTTATCGGCGCCACACCCAGAAGGCGAAGGCGCATTACGTGCAATGCAAGCTGCATTAGCAGAAGCAAATTTAGACGGCACGCAAATAGATTATGTTAATTTGCACGGGACGGGTACACCGAAAAATGATGAGATGGAATCTCAAGCCATGTTTAACGCGTGTGGTAGCGATGTTCTATGCGGATCGACAAAAGGCATGACAGGCCATACATTAGGAGCTGCGGGTGCTTTAGAAGCGGGTATTTGTTGGTTATTACTTCATGAGCAATATAATCCGGATAAAAAGATCCCTGCAAATGTCAGTGATGGAGAACGTGATCGTACCCTTGCTGATATTAACTTAGCGGGTATGGACACGAGTTTACAGGATATCAGTGAAAGCCGTACGGAACATAAAAAATTAAAAACCTGCATGAGTAATTCATTTGCTTTTGGTGGTAATAATATCAGCTTAGTGATAGGAAAGCAGTAGTGAACGCATACCCGATAGCAAGTATATTGCCACACAGTGCACCAATGATATTGATTGATGAATTGGTGAGTTACGACGATGAAAACGTCAGTTGTCGTGTGACAATATCACCACAAAGTGCATTTTTTAATACGACAAAACAAGGCGTACCCAGTTACGTTGGTTGTGAGTACATGGCTCAAACCATTGCTGCTTATGGTGGCGCGCATGCACTCGATAATGCAGCGGGCATTAAAATCGGTTTTCTACTCGGTTCTCGTAAATATCAAGCAGAAGTCGGTCTATTCAAATTAGCACAAACCTTGTTAATTGAAGCCAAAAAACTAATTCAAGACGAATCAGGACTGTGTGTTTTTGATTGCGTTATAAAAGATGAAGATAATGCGGTATTAGCAAAAGCTAAAATCAACGTTTTTCAACCGCAAGATCCCGCACAATTTTTAAAGGATAATCATGAGTAAACGTATTCTAGTAACTGGCTCAAGTCGTGGACTGGGCAAAGCAATCGCACTGCAATTAGCCAAAGATGGGTTTGATATTACAGTGCATTGCCGTTCAGGTGTTGAAGCGGCACAAGATACGTGCGCTAAAATTGCAGAACTCGGTCAGAGCAGTAGTTTATTGCAGTTCGATGTTTGCGACAGAGCCGCAGCAAAAGCAAGCATTGAAGCGGATATCGCAGAGCATGGTGCTTATTATGGCGTAGTTTGTAATGCTGGTATTACCCGTGACATGGCGTTTCCATCAATGGAAGGGGCAGACTGGGATGATGTTATCCGTACTGGCTTAGATGGTTTTTATAATGTGATTCACCCAACTGTGATGCCAATGGTACGTGCTAAACAAGGTGGTCGTATCGTCACGATGGCTTCAGTGTCTGGCATCATGGGCAACCGTGGGCAAGTAAACTACAGTGCTGCGAAAGGCGGTATTATTGCGGCATCAAAAGCATTATCACTGGAACTGGCTAAACGTAAGATCACGGTAAACTGTGTGGCACCAGGCTTAATTGAATCTGATATGACCAATGATTTACCTATTGATGAAATCAAAAAAATGATCCCATTAAAACGTATGGGTAAGCCAGAAGAAGTGGCTGGTACGGTGTCATTTTTAATGTCTGACTGTGCTGCGTATATTACGCGCCAAGTTATCTCTGTAAACGGTGGACTTATCTAATGAGAAGAGTTGTTGTAACAGGTATGTCTGCTATTACCGCACTTGGTGATGATTGGGCGACGTTTAAAGCAGGTTTAGAACAAGGAAAAAATGCGGTTAAAGTGATGCCAGAATGGGATTATCTTGACGGGCTGAATACACGTTTAGCTGCGCCAGTATTGCATTTTGAAAAGCCAAAACACTATAAGCGCAAGCAAGTCCGTTCTATGGGCCGTGTATCATTGATGTCGACACGTGCAACAGAGCTGGCGTTAGAACAAGCACAGTTATTAGATCACCCAGCATTAAAAGATGGTAGCACAGGTATTTCATACGGTTCATCGGTGGGTTCAACAGAGCCACTGGTTAACTTTAGCCGCATGATGGACACGGGCAATATGTCTGGCGTGACTGCGACAAGTTATATTCAAACAATGTCACACACAGCGCCTGTGAATGTGGGTGTATTCTTTGGTTTAACTGGCCGTGTTATCACCACGAGCTCTGCGTGTACGTCGGGCTCTCAAGGCATTGGTTATGCGTATGAAGCGATTAAATTTGGCCGTCAAGATCTGATGGTTGCTGGTGGCGCAGAGGAACTCTGCATTACTGAAGCGGCAGTATTTGATACCTTATATGCAACCAGTGTTAAAAATGATACTCCAGAGTTAACCCCTCGACCGTTTGATACTGAACGTGATGGTTTAGTGATTGGCGAAGGTGCTTGTACTTTAATTCTAGAAGAGTTAGATCATGCCCTTGAACGTGGCGCGACGATTTACGCTGAAATTATCGGTTTTGGTTGTAACTCGGATGGTAAACACGTGACACAGCCAACTGCTGAAACAATGCAAATCGCTATTGAGCAGGCGGTGAAAGATGCGGATATTGACACTGCTGAAATTGGTTATGTGTGTGCGCATGGTACCGCGACAGATCGTGGTGATATTGCTGAAACCAACGCAACAGCTAATGCCTTAGGTAGAAAACCGATTAGTTCACTAAAGAGCTATTTAGGTCATACCCTTGGTGCGTGTGGTGCGATTGAAGCGTGGGCATCAATCAATATGATGCAAGATAATTGGTTTGCGCCAACAATCAATCTTGATAGCGTCGCTGAAGAGTGTGGTGATCTGGATTACATTCGCGGAGAAGGACGTGAAATCAAGACCGATGTTGTCATGAGCAACAACTTTGCGTTTGGTGGTATTAATACATCATTGATCTTTAAGCGCTGGTCATAATGTTTAAATAAAGTCGTATTTAATCAGTGATGGTTAAATACATGGCATATTCAAAACGCGTTTCACTTTTATTAAGTGGCGCGTTTTTTTATAGTAAATTATTGATTTAGTTGCATTACTCTAAAAGTGATGATTTATGTTCGTTATTTATGCTAGTTTAACAAAATCTTAACAATGGATGTTAAGAATTGTAAATTTAGAGGCTAGTATGTTTAACGCAACGATTGTTCAAAAGTTTCCCTATATTCAATCTAAGTCAGCCGTGATGCTGTTAGCATGCCTTATTGTGATGATGGCTCAGATGGCAACAACCATTTATTTGCCTTCTTTACCTGAGGTGATGTCTGAGTTAGGGATGACTAGAAGCGCAACCGAACTCTCTATTTCGTTATTTGTTATTGGCGCTGCTATCCCAGCCCTTTTTTGGGGGGAAGCTGTTAACCGATATGGGCGTCGATTACCGCTAAATATATCGCTATTTCTTTTCATCACTACCAGTGTTCTTCTTAGCTTATGCCAATCTGAAACTCAGTTACTGCTACTAAGAATGTTACAAGGTGTTGCTGCTGGTGGCACCGTCATTGTTGCTCGGATCCTTGTTCGAGATAATTGGCAACATGAAGAATTAACGAAACGATTATCACTACTTTCTATCGCTTTTATTGTTGCTTTAGGTGGTGGTCAATTTCTTGGTGGTGTTATTCATCACTATTCTGATTGGCGATTAGGGTTTGTGATCTTGTCTATATTGGGATTACTTGCTGTTTTACTCGCGAGATATGCACCGGTAGATAAGAGTATTGACAGTCATCGCGGCAGTATGTGGATGTCTTATTACAATATCCTTAAAACCCCTGCGTTTCTTTGGCCCTGCCTCGTTGGCGGTCTAGGGTTTGCAATAACAGTCACTCTGCAAGCGGTGAGCCCTTTTGTGTTTAAAGAACAGTTTAATCTAGATGCGCAACACTTAGGTTCATTTGGTTTGTTTATTGGTGCTTCTTATTTTTTTGGTGCATTGCTAGTAAATAGAACGATAAAACGAATAGGTAGCAAAAGAATGCTACGTATTGGGGCTATCATTGTGTTTATCTCAACATTTACGCTTAGCTTATTTTGGTATGCTCGCGAGCAATACCAGTATGAATTTTTACTTTCAATTTACCTGACGCTTTATGTACTCACTATTTTTGGTCAAGCAGTATTATTCCCTAACAGTATGGCTATCGCGGTAAATAGCCATCCACAAAATGGTGCTCATGCAATGGCGTTATGTGGGTTTTTACAGCAGGGTCTAGCTGGTATCGCAGCAGCAAGCGCTGTTGCACTGGAATATCATGGTTTATGGACAGTTGCAGTAGCAGTACTCGGTGGTAGCGCTTTACTTATTGTTTTAATTAAAGTGAAACACTAACGAAATATAAATAGCATAAAAATTATAAGATTCAATTAATGATAACTACCTAAAGGTGGTTATCATTAATAAATGTAGTTATGTGTTATATGCTAAAATTTTTCTTTCCAGTCTCTAGGTTTGAATTATTTACCTGTTAACTTGTGGGTTTGCAGGTTAAATATCCAATGTTGTGTTTTAACCCTAAAGTTAGAGTATATACGCTGGAGAAATCATTTTAACTGACGATAATAGCTGACATATTCGCACTTATTTTGAAATGAGCATTATGTCTACTAAATTTTCGTTACCTCTATTAAGTCTTCTTCTTATTGCCCCGACTGTATCAGCTGAAGTTTTTCATCATACTAATGCACAATTAACTAACTTACGCTGAAAATAACTGGATGTTCGATTCGGAGCATGCGTTTAATGATAATGTTTATGGTACAGGCTTTATTGATCGCAGTGATAACATCTCTGAAATAAAAGACACCAAAATAACAGTGACGACTTTTGGTGCTGGTTTGTATTATGCAGACAAAATCAGTAGTAATATTCAAGTTTATGGCGGTTTTGATTTTGGCCAAAATAGTATTCGCACAGTTGTTAAAAATACTTCTGCTAAAGAGAACCGTTTCTTTTCGTACCGCCCAAAACTAGGCGTTGCATTAGCACTATCTGAACGTCTCGAAGTCGGTTTTAGTGCTGCTTATAATTTTGCAGATACAGAAGACGAAGTACACGATGATCAAGCTGTTTTCAATACGCCAGTGTTTGAAGATGTGGTTCGTTACCATGTCTTACCAGCGCTAACTGTAGGTGCTGCTTATAACTGGTCTTTTGATGAAGATAAAGTATTAGATTTAGGTAATGTACTGCTATCGGTTCGACTAAACTTCGAATAAAGATATGGAGTAATAGCTCTAAGTGTGGATAATAGTTCGTATTATAATGAAATTACGAGTAGACATTGATGTCGATTAAATCTATTTTATCTGCGCTAGGCTTAGTGACATTAAGCCCATTTGTTGCGGCGGAGTCTTTCTATCATAGCAATGTAGAGTTGAGCTATGCTGAGAATACATGGACGCTTAATACCGAAAATGAAATGTCTGAAAATCTGCATTTTAAAACATTGATTGATAGTAAAAGTGATATATCAGAAGTCAGTGATGCATCGGCTAAATCGACTGATATGGTGGTTGGATTAGCAAAAACATTGAAAGTCAGTGATTCAACGGAGCTATACGGTTCCATTAATCTTGGTGTCAGTGCATTAGTGGCAAGAGTAGACGGACATGAAAAAGACAAATCTGTCGCGATACTGACCTCTTCGGTATTGGGTGTGACTTATTCAACCTCACCGGTATATGAAATTGATTTCAACGTATCCTATGATATTGTAAACCTTGATCATGAAGTGGATAAAATTCAATCCATGTACAACGCAACCGCATTTAAAGTTGGTGTTAAATATCACATCAATTCAGCTATGACGGTTGGTGCAGGTTATCACTGGACGGCAACTGAAGCTGATAAGCTAAACCTGAACAATGTTGTATTATCATTCAGGCTTAACTTAGAACCCGTTGCGCTATTTATGCTTTAGGTTATGCTTTAAGGCAATAGGCAATAGGCAATAGGGTAGGTGTTAGATATTTTGGGTTAAGAAGTTAATAATGTAATCACTGGCTTCTTCACCTTCAGGGCAATGACCTGCTTTACCAAAAAAGACGGCTTTACCTTGCGATGACAATGCCGCGGTTTTTTTAACGTCTTCAGGCATAGCTACTGGGTCTTTATTGGTATTGATCGCAAGTAGGGGAGTATCGATTTTAGCAACCCCATCAAAATATCCTCTTGTGACTAATGAGTATTGCGCGGCGTTATTCTTATAATAAGTTTTATCACCCGGATCGCCACCCAAACGTGCGATTAAGGCATCGACAGACATGCTTGGGATAAAGTCTAATAACCCATAGTTACGCAGTGGGCCGTCAACCAGTGAGCAGCGTGCAACAACAGCTTTTAGTTTTGGCTGCTTAAGCGCAAAATCCAATAATGCAGGGCCACTACCTGAAGACCCGAGAACACCAATACGGTCATTATCAATATCAGGGTTTGCTGCTAGGTATTTAAATGCAGCTTGGTGTGACACGTCGAGTTCCCCCACCGTTAAGGCATGTTTGTAATCTAATCCGCCACCGGGCATATCAAACGTTAATACGGCATAACCTTTTGCGATGAGTTTTGATACCGACTCATGATGTTCGATTAATGTTTTATCGACACCACCAGACCAGATCACAGCAGGAAATTGACCACCTTGTTTTGGTAGATGCAGGATCCCCGGTACTGTATCACCTCCAGATAAAGGCAATTTAACCAAAGAGACATTATCACCTGCTAACTTCAGCGCTTTAACGTAGTTGTTTACCGCATTTTCTAACGCTAATAATTCATTTGGACGTTTTAAATTAGGATAACTGGCAATCAGATACATAGTCGACGCTTTCATGTAGGCTGCTGATGCAGCTCTAGGCTCTAGGCTCTGAGATCTGTTCTGCTTGAGCTAAAAGTAAATCAGCGGCTTGTGAAAATTCATAAGTCCAAAATTGAGGTTTGTTAAGATTATCCTGATCTCTTAACTCCCCGTTACCCTTAATATTTTGCATCACAGCTTTGATTTCAGCTTCTGTGAGACCGGATGTTGTCCAGTCTTCAAAACGCAAACCACGATAAAAATCTTTCTGGCTTACATCTAGGTTATTTTTAAAGCTTTCGTGACTGTTGATATTGGTGTCTTCAGCTTGAGCTGTAAACGTCACCATTGACGACATGAGCAATGGTAGGATTAATTTTCTCATTATAGTTATATCCCTAAACCTTGAGTTGTATCGTTAATATAATGTTATGAATGTCGAATAAATGTCATTTGAGAAGAGAACACTATTTTTTTGCCATAAGATAAACAAAAAAACCACCGCCAATGACAGACGTTACAATGCCAACAGGTAAATCTTGAGGCGCGATTAAGGTACGCGCAAGCGCATCAGCCCAAACGAGTAATAAAGCGCCAACCAACGCACTAATAGGTAGTACTTTGTTGTTATCAGCGCCCACAAAAATACGAACGATATGCGGCACCATTAAACCGACAAATCCGATAGCACCACTAAAGGCAACCATGGTGCCAGTGACGAGAGCACATAATAAGAAAACCATAAAACGCATGCGATTCACGTTCACGCCAAGGGTGATCGCTGTTTCATCTCCAGCCATAATGGCGTTAAGTGCACTTGCCCAAGAGAGCATAATGGGCAACGCCAAACATAACGCTATAAATGGATAAATAAGCTGTGACCATTGCGCAGCCCCTAAGCCACCTAACATCCAGAAAATAGCGGAGCCTGCCACTTTTTGATCGCCAACAAAGATCAAATAATTGGTGATAGACATCAGCATAAAGTGTATGGCAACACCACTTAAAATCAGTTTATGCTGTGATAACGATTGCCCTTGTTTTGCTAAATACAAAACCATTAGCATCGACGCTAATGCACCAATAAATGCGGCAATAGGGATACTTAAGGCACTGCTAAATACCGCAGCGAACGTCCCTGCATGTAAGATGACTGATACTGCGCCGAGTGATGCACCTGCCGATGCACCAAATAAATAAGGGTCAGCCATTGGGTTGCGGGTGACGGCTTGTAAGCAAGTACCTACCAAGGCTAAACCAGCACCGACAAGTACCGCAAGCAGAATTCGAGGTAGCCGAATAAACCATACAATGGACTCTTGCCCTTTGCTCCAATCGACGGCAATAGTGTCCGGTATTAATTTGTTAACGACAATCGATGTGATCGTTTTTATTTCAAGGGCGGTTGAACCGAGCGTTGTACTGACTGCGATTGATACAAGTAAAGCGCATATCAAAGCACAGACGATAAAATCGAGGGTGATGACCTGCTTGTTTAAGCGCGGTTTATTTTGCTCTTGGCTGCCCGGCTGTAATTCAGCGCTGATAGCTTTGCTACAAAGTGGGTTATTCATCTATTTAAAACGCTTTGGATGTAAATCATGGGCGAGTTGTTCAACCGCATCGACATTTTCAATACCGGGGGTTGCCGCAGTATAATTGATGATAGTAAAACGGTTTTGTTTGACTGCGGTTAAATTTGCTGTGATAGGGAAGCGTTTTAAGAAGGCAATATTGTCTTCTGCTTTGGATGATTCATAGTGAATGATAACGATGTGGTCTGGATCTGCATCGACAACCGTTTCCCAGCTCACCGCTCCCCAGCTGACAGCCAAATCATGGAGAATATTAATGCCACCCGCGGCTTCAATAATGGCATTTGGCGTAGCAAGACCACCGGCAGAGAAGGGTTTATCTATACCACTGTCATAAACGAATACTGCGGGCTTATTAACGCCGTATAACCGTGTGCTGATGACAGATAAACGCTGCTTAAAAGAAGCGATTAAACGGTCAGCTCTAGATTCAATATTGAATATCTTACCCAATGCATCAATGTCGTAAAAGGTATCTTCTAGGCTGCTGCTTGCTTTGTTCTGTACGTGTGCACAAGATTCTTTGATCAGGTAAGTTTTGATCCCAAATCGCGCTAGTGAGTCTGGCGTTGTCGGTCCCCCAATAGGCATACCGTAATTCCAACCGGAAAAGAAAAAGTCAGCGTCGATATTCAGTAGGTTTTCCACTGATGGTTGCTTCGCCGCCAGTTCTGATAAATTTGTTAGCTTTGCTGCAAGTGCGGGTGATATTTTATTGTATGCAGTGACGCCGGAGTAGGCCGCCATGCTCTCTTTTAAGTCGAGCGCGAGCATGATATTGAGCATGTTAATATCGTTGGGTACAGCACGTGTTGGAACGCTTGGATAGTCAACCATATCACCGCATACGTTAATTGATACGCCTACCGCTGAGAATGATGGAATGAATAATGCGATGAGTAAAATCTGTTTTAAGCTTGAGCATAATTTTATTGTCATAGTTAACTCTTCTTATCACCGTGACGTTAATACACGGCCGTTGTTGATTTAATCGGTGTTAAATAACGAATGTAGGGGATGTTGTTATCACCTTGCTGTTGCACAATCGTATCCATCGCAAAATACTGCTTCAATGTAGGCTGTGTTAGCACTTGCTTTGGTGTGCCTTGTGTTACGATTTCACCGTTATTGATCAGGTATAAATGATCACAATAACGAGCGGCAATGTTTAAATCATGTAAGGTGCATAACACCGAAATACCAAGCGATGTGATCAGATCTAACAGCTCATATTGATAATGAATATCGAGGTGATTTGTTGGTTCATCTAAAATGAGTAATTGTGGTTTTTGAACTAAGGCTCTTGCTAATAAGCAGCGTTGTTTCTCCCCACCGGAGAGGAGGTCGAAACATTGGTTTTTATTCGCAGTCAAATTGACTTTATGTAAAGCATCATCAATTCGATTCTTGCATGTGAGCGGGTTTGAAAATAAGCCACTGTGAGGTGTTAGTCCCATTGCGATCACTTCTTTAACGGTGAAGCCGAATTCAGCGGGCATTTCTTGTAATACCACGGCGACATGCTGAGCAACATGCTTGGCTGATAGGTGATGTATATTGACGTTGTTTAATAATACATGCCCTGAATCGGGTTTATTTCGACGATAAGCACAGCGTAATAGTGAGGACTTACCAGAACCATTTGGCCCGATAAGCCCGACAAATTGACCTTGTTCAACGGTCATATTGATATTGTTTAATATGGCTTTATCGGCAACAGACCAGTGAAGTTGATTAATCTGCAGATGCATAGATTATTCCCATTACAGTTAGATTAAATGCGTTCGCAGCATAACATGCTAGATCTTATCATTACTCAAATTTAATCACAAAGAGGTACGTCATAAAACCATCATTAACTGTTGATTTAATACTACTTTGTTGTCATTTAGTTTTATTCTGCTATTGGTATCCTTTACTGATTTTCTATCAACCTTGTTAGCGAGATTAAAATTGCGATAGACTACAGGCATATATCAATACAGGTTATAAAGACTCATGGAATCATTCGACAAAATATATCACCGAGCTGCTGAACGAAAAGGCGGAGAAGAGGCCTTAGCGTATTTAATATCGCAACCTCTGACCAATGCTGAGCTTGCTACGGTCGCAGACAGAGATGTATTGGCTGAATTTACACGCGCCATTTTCAAATCAGGATTTGTGTGGAGAATTATCGAGCACAAGTGGAGTGGCTTTGAAGAAGTGTTCTGGGGCTTTGATATCGATAAGTTAATATTAATGCCTGATGATATGCTAGAGCGTAAAGCGGCTGATACGAAGATTATTCGTAACTACACCAAGGTAAAAACAGTGCGTGATAATGCACTATGGTTGAAAGAAATTGGTGATGAATACGGCTCGGTTGCTAAGTGGTTAGCGCAATGGCCAGCGGATGATGTTGTTGGCTTGTGGCAATACATGAAAAAACACGGCAGTCGTTTAGGCGGTAATACGGGACCGTATGCATTACGCCGATTAGGTAAAGACACCTTTGTGTTAAGTACTGACGTTGAAGCTTATTTCCGAGGACATCAACTTATTGATGGTGGGTTAATGACAAAACGTAGTTTAACGACAATTCAGAATACGTTTAATCAATGGCAACAAGAGTCGGGCTATAGTTTGCAAGAACTCAGTCAAATCGTGGCTTATTCGGTTGGCGATAACCGTGTTGGATTTAGTGCCGAAACTGAATAACATTAAAGAGAATATTAAATGATGATTAAACCAATAAGTAAGTCAGTGTTTACTTTATTACTGTTGTTTTTCACCTTCGCATTACCGGTACAGGCGTTAACGGTTAAATTTACTGAAGCAGAACTGCAAGAGAAAGTATTGGCTGTGATGCCACTTGTTAAACAAACGTCATTCTTATCTGTTGAGTTGAGCAATCCAGTGCTGACGTTAGCGAAAGACAAGAATGACATTGAGTTGCGATTAAACGTGAAACTATTAACGGCAGGTTTAGAAAGCAGGGGGTATACACGATTAACCGGTTCGCTGAGCTACAAGGCTGAGGATGCTGCATTTTATGTAACGAATATGAAAGTACATGAAGTTAAAGTCGAAGGCATGCCTGATATATTTACTCCACAAGTGATGAGCATGGCGGAGCAGGTGGTTAATCCGGTATTAAATAAGATGCCAATATATAAGCTTCAAGATGATTTAACACAAACAATGCTAAAAGCGGTGCTCGAATCAATCGAAGTACGTAATAAAGAACTGATTGCGACACTTAAAGTGATTTAATTTACATATTTATAACGAAAGTTGAAAACCGCATAGCGACTTGTTATGCGGTTTTTTTTGGACTTAACATACTAAAACTACTCACAAATGGTTAATTATTATTCATGGTCAATAATAATTAACTTTTATACATAATAAGATTGAGATTTTTGTGATCTATACGCTATTATCCCTATTGAGGTATTTGTTGTCGATTGTTAATAAAAAACACTCGTTTATCGTGAATTTAAATTCTAATGGAAGGAGCTTTTATCGTGAAAATTAAACCGTCTGTAGATTCAACTAACGCATTAGAAGGTATGTGTGTTGGTGATAATTCTGATGGCATTAATAATGCACAGCAAGTGAACTGCAAAGGTGATAAAATTGAAAATATAGCGCAGCTATTAACGCATTTAGGTATGGATGATATAAAGCATAAATGTGATGCTTGTGATGTTGAAACACGCCAGATTTGTTTAGAAAAGATAAATGCAGCGAATAACACACCTCATCATGAAACAGCTAAAGTCGCGGCTTTAAAAATAGACACGATAGCGAATGAAGAACAAGCTGCGGTATTATTATCGAAACAAAAAAAACGAATAGTAGAAAATAAATTGATTTTAAGTAGTATTTTCGCCAGTGTCTTATGGGCGGTAATGACGCTGCAGTAAGCGTTTAATGTCACGACTATCAGCCCTTTTAAAGCAGGACTGATAGTAGCAAAGACTGACGGTTAACTCTCTATAGCTTGAATACACCCACCATGTCACCTAAGCGTACAGATAGATCTCGTAACGCATGACTTGATTTCGCTAAGCCTTCCGCTGTATCCGCAGTACACTGTGTGATTTCATTGATCTCTACAATATTTTGGTTGATTTCATTTACCACTGTTGATTGCTCTTCCGTTGCAGTTGCAACTTGCGTGTTCATATCTGAAATAAGGCAAATACGTTCACCAATTGATACCAACGCTGTTGAGGTATCTGTCGTTGCAATCGTACCTTGGTTGGTGAGCTCACGGCTTTTCAGCATAGCTGTCACGGCACTTGTGGCTTCATTTTGCAAATTATCAATCATGGTTTGAATTTCACTGGTTGATTGATCGGTACGACTTGCTAAATTACGTACTTCATCAGCCACAACTGCGAAACCACGGCCTTGCTCGCCTGCACGTGCAGCTTCAATCGCGGCATTCAGTGCAAGTAGATTTGTTTGTGCTGAAATACTGCTAATTACTTCTAAAATACTGCCAATCGCTTGGGTATTATTGGCCAGTGAATCGATAACTTGGCTTACTTCATCCACATCACCTGCAAGCTGGTGAATAACGTCACTCGCTTGTGTCACTACCTGTTGACCATCACGAGTTTCAGACTCGGCGTTATGGGCTTCACTCGCCGCGTTAGAGGCATTATTTGCAATCTCATTCACAGTCGCACCCATTTCATTAATGGCTGTTACCACAAGGAAGGTACGATCACGTTGGTCATGACTATTATCTAAGGTGATCTGCGCTTTGCTAGCAACCTCTGCGGCTGCTTCTTGTAGTGCTTCACCTGTGCGAGATACTTCCATCATTGAATCATGAATCTTGCTAATAAAGCTATTAAAGCCTAGTGATAGTTGAGCAATTTCATCCTGACCTTGTACATCAATACGCTGGCGTAGATCACCATCACCATGACCAAGTTCAGCAAATACAGTAGCAATACGCTGAATCGGACGTGTGATGTTATTACCTAACCAGATAGCAATGAACGTGAAAGCAAGGGCAATCATCAGCGTCCATAACATGATCTTATTATTGGCTTCTGACAAGCTAGCAAAGGCTTCTTTTGTTGGCAGTTCGGCGATTACATACCAATCCATAGAAGGAATGTAACTACTGGCAATAATACTTTCATGTCCAGAAATAGTCGCTTCACTCATATTAAAAGTGTTTGCTTGCAACAAGGCATTTGCAACTTCAGGATTATAAATACGACTTAAATCTGTGTTACCGATTTGTGCATTGTCGTTGTGTAAACGTACCGTACCATTTGCATCAACCAGGTAAACAAAACCCGTTTGCTCAAGTTTGAACTGGTTAATAAAATCAACCATATCATCGAGTGATTTTGATAGTCCAGCCATTGCCACACCGTTTAGCTGCTGGTAGTTGATGAATAGTTTAGTTTCACCACTGCGTTCTTTAAAGATGCTAACCGATTGTGCTTTATTACCGTTGGTAAAATCAAAGAACCAGTTGTCTTGTTGGCGATTAAGCTGACGTAAAAAACCATTTTGATTCCAATAGTTACCATCCGTGCGGTTAGCAATGGATGCATCAATCAATTGATATTGGCTTTTAACATCATTCAGGCTCTGTACTAACAACGCTTCTTGAGAGGGTGTTGTTGTACCTTGCAGGCGTTCGATAACAAAGCGGTTAGTCGCTAACTGTTGAGCCGCTTGTTGTAATGTTGATATTTCTTTATCGACCTCATTACGGATCTGCATTAACTTTGCAGGTAACTCTGACGTGGTTAAGCGTGTTTCTATTACCTCTCTTGCTAGGTTTTGACTAACAAATCCAACAAGTAAGGTCGCTGTAATGACGGCACTAATCATCGTAAAGATTAGTTTTTTCTTAATACTAAATTGACTGAAATTCATCCGGTAGTTGTCCTGGCCGATAAATAGGTGATTCAAATGAAAAAGTGCTTTAGATTTAGCACCTTA
This sequence comes from Moritella sp. 24, assembly GCF_018219155.1. NCBI lineage: Bacteria > Pseudomonadati > Pseudomonadota > Gammaproteobacteria > Alteromonadales > Moritellaceae > Moritella > Moritella sp. 24. Next base: position 1,629,461 of record NZ_CP056123.1, read on the forward strand.
ATTTGAATTATTATAATTAATTTTTAACATTATGCGTTAACTAACTTGGTTAACGGCAGCGTTAGTTAAACCTTTAGTGATATAAGCTAGGTTTGTGTGCTGTTTTAATTTATTAAGTGGTATTGTGTATAAAATTGATCATTTTTATAGTATAAGAGCGGGTTGAAGTGAGAATAATCAAAAATTAGGAATTGAAGATGTCTAAAATGTTTTTCAAAGGCCGTATTGACGCGCGACTAAACCACGTTAAATCAGGTTATAACACAAAGCGTGATATCAAACTTGGCACAGAAGAGTTGCCACTAAGCTTGGTTGTTAAAACTGCAGAGCGTAAAGCTGAAATTGAAGCTATTTTAGCTGAAACAACATTTGTTGCTAACATTGAAGTTAATGCAGACAAAGAAGAAAACACGGTTGATCTGGATGGAATGTTAAACAAGCCAAAGACAACAAGATTCGAAAAAACACCTAACCGCAATGAGCCTTGTTCATGTGGTAGTGGTAAAAAATATAAAAAGTGCTGTGCTTAAGCCCTCGCGCTGACCCCATTTTAAAATATTGTTTACAGTCTTTTCTATTAAGCCTTTAATTGTATAATTAAAGGCTTCTTTATATCCCTGACACTGAATATACAAAGTATCCGCATTTTTCGATTTTCGGCCAATATTACCGGTAACATCGGCCACTTAAGTCGCCATACAACCGCTGACATAATCAGTACTATTAATATAGCCTTATGTTACTAAAATTACGGTCATATAAATAAGGAGGTCTATATGAGTTTGTTGTATTTTTTTTGGTGGCTTGCGTCCATCAACTAAACTCGTACAGCACAGTTGCTGACAAGGATGCAAAGGAGATTGAATATAGATCAGCCTGGCAGGGGTGAAAGAAGTGCTTCTACACATTTAAGTAATGTTTCTTTATATTCAGTCTTTAGCATAAAAATAGCCTTATTCACATTTGTGGTAAGGCTATTTTTTTGTGGAAAATTATAACGAAATTATAAAATGCCTAAGTTTTGCTTTAATAGCTTTAGATAGCGGCGACTGACTGGTAACGTTTTTCCGCTGAGTGTTACGATTTCAGCTAAGCTATTATCCAAAAGTTGGATTTCTTTAATCGCTTTTAGGTTTACAAGGTACTGGCGATGGCAACGAATCAGCGGTGTTTTTTCTTCTAATACTTTTAGGGTCAATTGGCTGGTTGCTTCTTGCTGCCCGGTATTAATATACACACCAGATAGTCCACTGTATGCAAACTCAATGTCTTCGGTTGCGATGATCAGTATTCGATTATGGCCTACACAAGGCACATGCTCTAATTGCTTATGTATGAGGGCATTATAATTGGGTTGCTCTGTTGATTTAACCAGTCTTTCAACTGTTTTCTCGAGACGTGCAGGATCGACAGGTTTAAGCAGGTAATCAAAAGCGTTTTCTTCAAAAGCTTGTAAAGCATACTGATCATAAGCGGTTGTGAATACAACTTTAGGCATGGTATCTGGATTAAGCATAGATAACATTTTAATACCCGTTATTTGCGGCATTTGAATGTCTAAAAATATAATGTCAGGCTTTAGTTTATTAATAAACTGCAATCCTTCAATCGCATTTTCTGCCTGCTTTATTACTTGTATCTGCTTTGTTTCATGTAATAATTCAATTAACTCTTCACGAGCGTATTGTTCGTCGTCAATGACAATAGCATTAAGCATGAGTTAGCTTTCCTTATTCGTTGTTATTGTGCTTGTTGGCAGCAAAAATGAGACTTCAGTGAGTTTGTTTGCTGTTGTTAAAATTTGTAAGCTTGAGTTTTCATTAAAATGATTAATCAGTCTTTTATCTACTATTTTTAGCCCTAAACCATCTTTCGCTTTATCTTCTTCAGTCGTAATGAATGTACCGGCATTGTCGGTGACAAATATGCGTGTTCCGTTTTCTGTCTTTTGGCTGTAGATTTCTAATTTACCGGCACCTAACATGGTGGAAATACCATGTTTTATCGCATTTTCGATGAGAGGTTGCAGGGTAAAGCTAGGCAGTTTTATATCCATTAACTCAGGCTCAATATCAATGTTAACTGTGAGTCGGTCGGTTAATCTGGCTTGTTCTATTGTGAGGTAGGCATTGACATGGGAGAGCTCTTCTCGCAAGGTCACGGATTCAATATTCTGTTTAAGGTTACTGCGGAAAAATTGCGATAGATGCTGAATTAAGGCTCTGGCTTTATCGGGTTCTCGGCGTGTAACCGCACTGATCGTTGTTAATGCATTAAATAGAAAATGAGGGTTTACTTGGGCTTGTAATAGTTTTAGCTCTGCTTGTGTTAATAATGTTTGTTGCTGTTGGTAATGGCCCAATAGGATCTGACTAGAGAGTAATTGCGCTATCCCTTTTGCCATTGATATGTTGATATTAGAAAGTAGCTTCTGGTGTAGTTCGTATAATTTGATTGTGCCTACAACTTCATTGTCACCGTTGCGCAGCGGCAAAATGAAGGCTGAACCCAAACGGCACTTGCTATCAATTTGGCATTGGTAGACATTGGTTGTGCTATTTAAATCGATGATACGGTTTTCATTAATCGCTTGTTGAGTGTAATCGGAAATTTCGACCGTGGTATGATGTCGTTCTCCAATACCTATAAATGCCAATATATTATTTGTATCTGTAATCGCAACAGCTGCTACATTCGTCTCTTCATAGACGATACGAGCAATCGTTTTTGCACTTTCGGGGTTAAGTCCCTGATTTAGAATACCGACACTGCGATCGGCTATCCTCAATGCGCGTTGCGAAAATGAGGTGGAATACTTTTCGAAAATAGATTTTCTGTCCTCGATAATACTCATAAACAATACCGCGCCAATTGTATTAGCGGTGATCATCGGGATTGCAATTTGGCTTACCAGTAGAAAGGCTTGATCATAAGGCTTCGCGACAGCGAGCAAGATCGCCATTTGTGTCAGTTCTGCAAATAAAGTGACTAGAAAGATAATGTGCGGTTTGAATAGATAATTAATTTTATTTTTATGCAGCAGATATACATGGAGTAAACCGCCGATTAAGCCTTCAACGGATGTTGAAATTGCGCAAGCAAGGTCGGTAAAGCCGCCCATAAAATAGCGATGGATACCGCCTGTCATTCCCACTGCTAATCCGACAAGAGGGCCACCAAACAATCCGCCCATTACTGCACCTATAGCGCGAGTATTCGCAATTGCATCTTGGTACTGTAGTCCAAAGTAGCTACCCATAATGCAAAACATCGAGAAGATTAAGTAACAGCTAAACTTATCTTCCCAACGGGTCGATATATTTAATAGCGGTGTAAATATAGGTGTTTTACTGAGTAGATAAGCAAGCACCAGATAAACACACATTTGTTGTAATAGAGAGGGGATTAAATCCATAATGTCATCTCAATTTTATATATGAATAACAAACAGTAACGATACTTATCGAAATATTAGTAGAAGTAAGGTATTAAATGCGCTGTTTATTTATGAGTTAGGCAGCATACTACACACTTAGCAAAAAAACCTATTAAATATAACCGTTTAGCTATGTTTTAATTGTTTTTCGAACGAAAAGTGGCGGTTAGCCTAAATCAGAAACAGTTTGATGATGTTTTTTTACATTTCTGACACTATAAAGTTAATACTTTCAACCATATATACATAGTCTTTATACGAACTAATAGGTATAATTCATTCATCGCGACTGTAAATGGAATTAGTATGTCATTAATAAATCAGGTTATTCAAAACTTCCCCGGATTAATCGCGGTGAAAAAATTAAGTGGCGAACATATTGTCGTCAACGAGAATTATAAGAATTTTTTTCCATTTGATGTGCATGGATTAACACTTGATGACATTATAAGTAAAATCGAAAATGAAGATGTGATCGCTTTATTATTACAGTGCAAAGCGAATGATGATGTGGCTTTATGTGATCCAACCAAGGTCATTACTAGTATTGAAACTTTCAATGACACTAGCTTCGAATCTGTTCGTTATATAATGAAAGAGAATGGTGATGAGTTTATGGCGTTATTGTCATGGGACATTACCGAGAAAGTGAAGACTGAAAACAATTTAACCGCACGTTTACAGCGTGATGACTTGACTGGGATCGCGAATAAAACGGCATTAATGCAGCGTACTTTTAGTCATAATACTGTTGTGTATTTGGATTTAGATAATTTTAAACGGATTAATGATACGTATGGTCATCTAACAGGAGATGAAATGCTGATTAAGTTCGCCTCATTCATTAGTAACCAATTACGCGATTCAGACATAGTCTATCGTGTTGGTGGAGATGAATTTGTTGTCGTGTTTGAAAGTGTTGATGAAAATATGATTGCTGAGCGATTGACGCAAATACGAGATAGGATAGAACAAGATACTGAATTTTTAGGTATGTCATTTAGCTTTGGCATGCAAGTCATGCATCAAGATATTACCTTGCCTACCGCGCTAGGCGTTGCAGACAAACAATTGTATATGAATAAGCAGCAGCGTCAAAACAAGCGCTAATACGAAAGTTAGCAGTATAACCTCATACTGCTAACTACCGAATGACTAGAACGCCATTTCAAGATCTGTTTTCAATTGCACTAACTCACTGCAAACCGATGGTTCACCAGCATTAAAATCAAACGTCTTATCATTTAAAGCGCAGATTGTGCCGACTACGACACCTTGAGCGACTAACGGAAAACCAAGGTAAACACCTAAGTTAAATTTAACGTAATCTTCATTACCTTTCCATTCATCGTCAATACTTGCATCTGGAATAAATACTGGTTGTGCCGTATCTACAACGCGTTCGCAATAGAGTTCGTGGCAGCCTGGTTGTCTACTTTTAGGACCACAGTCACCCACATTATAAATAGGTTGTTCATTGGCAACGACAACTTCCATTGTGTCGGGTTTTGACTCCATGATCAGGATTGAATGTAAGCCTGAATTACTTGCAAGCGTGTTTAAACGCTCTTGCCATTCAGGGAATGACTGTTTGATGTTAACAAATGGCATATTGATTCCTTATATCCTTATTTGGAGTTACTTTTGATTATACGTATTAAGTGTGTTTTTTTAGTTGATTAGATCTCATTTTTTGAATAATAACGGTAAATAACTGTCAGTAAAAGCATCATCTATATATATGTTTAACTGTGTTTATTCATTGTTTTTTGTTTATCCATCTTAACCCTGCCTTAACCCTCCATTTTTTATACTGACCTCAGTAGAATTGAGGAGATAAACAATGGCTTATTCGAGTCCATTACGATATTCAGTATTAGCATTGACGTTAGTAACCCTTATTGGTTGCAGTAACACCGCTGTTGATTACCAACATAATGCCGATTTAGCACGTACAGCGGTTACTGATTGGCAATATGAGCAACAAGATGCTGTTGAGCTGACGCAATTAACCCAGCTTATTGCGATGCCTAAGCTGACAAGTTTAGTCGAACAAGCGATATTGCAAAACCCAAGTTTGCAACAAACGGCGATTACTCTGCAAATTGCTTATGCACAACGGGGTGTAACAACAAGCGGACGCATACCACAAGTGAACGCAGGCTTTAATGCTGAGACTAACGAGGAGAGTGATAACTATCAAGCGGATGTTAGCGTAAGTTGGGAGTTGGACTTGTGGCAGAAGATTAGCGATGAAGTGCAAGCGGCGGATATGGATATTGCTAATGAGCAGGCTGTTTATCAAGGCGCACGTGATGCATTGGCTGCGAACATAATGCGTAGTTGGCTACAAATAAACTTACAACAGCAGTTAATTACGATTGAAACATCGCGATTGGCGGTATTAGAAAATAATGAACGTTTTATTTTAAGTCGCTACCGTAGTGGATTAGGGGCACTTGAAGAGCTAGATAACGCACGAACAAGTAGTGCACAGACTCGCGCCACCTTAGTTGATAAGCAAGAAACACTCGCACAGAACCAACGTAACTTAGGTTTGCTACTTGGACAAACGACAGCCATTGAAGCAAATAGTGAATTTCCAACAGTGCTACAGCCGTTAGCGAGTTTACCGGATCAAGATTTAGCTCGTCGACCAGATTTGCAAGCGGCTTACGCAGCAATTAGTGCCGCGCAATATCGCACAGATGTGGCGTATAAAGCGTTACTCCCATCCATTAGTTTATCAGCTTCTTTGACTGACATTGCTAACTCACCCAGTGAAGCGTTATTCACCAGTCCCGCATGGAGTCTGTTAGGTCAGTTGACTGCGCCTATCTTCCAAGGGGGGAAGTTACGTAGCCAGATTGATATTGCCGAACTGAATACAGAGAAAGCTTACTGGGCATATCAAGAACGTTTATTAACAGCTGTGAATGAAGTTGATAATGCGCTAGGGCAAGAAAAGTCCCTTGCGCGTCAGCAACTGCATTTAAACGATGCTTTAACCAGTGCAAAGCGCAGTGAAGCGAATTATCAAACCAAATACCGTCAAGGGCTGGTGGATATCTTAGATTTACTGACCGTACAGCAACAAACATTTGATCTGCAATCACAATTAACACAAGCAACATATAACCGACTTGTTAACCGTATAGATTTAGGACTGGCTTTAGGGCTTGGCATTACCACTGACAACGCTGGAGAGACATCATGAAAAAAAATGTTATTACTATCGCAATCACATTAGCCGCCGCTGCAAGCATTTTTGCTGTGATTAGTTACAACAGCGCGAAAATGGACGCGGCGGGTAACGCGAACCATGGTGTTGCAGCGAAAGCGGTTGTGCAGTTACCTGAAGTAGCAGTGATGGCTGTGTCGAAAGGTAACTACCAAGCGGAAGTGATTGGGTATGGTGAAGCAAAATCACGTTATCAGTTAACTTTAACCAGTGAAGTGAGTGGTCAGGTTGAATCAATAGGGCAGAACTTTGCAACAGGTAAACAATTTAAACAGGGCGAAGCGGTTATTCAAATTAATGACATTGATTACCAGCAAGCTTTGACTAGTGCACAAGTGACAGTGGCAGACGCTAAATTAGCCTTGTTAGAGGAACAGCGTCAAGGTCAACAAGCGCGTCTTGAATGGAAGAATTCGGGTATTACAGGTGAACCAGAGTCGCCTTTAGTATTACGTGAACCACAGTTAATCGCGGCACAGGCTACATTGAAAAATGCACAAAGTCAGTTAACAAAAGCGCAGCGCGATCTAGATAAAACTGCGATTGCAGCCCCTTTTTCTGCATTAGTGGTCAGTAGAGATGTGCAATTAGGCAGTTATCTGCAAGTGGGAAATACCATCGGCACGCTATACAGTACTGATCGTATGGAAATTGAGATCCCCTTATCGGCGCACCAATGGACAAGTTTACCTGATATCAGTGGTGCGGTAGAAGGGCAGTGGCCCGTTACTTTAACGAATACCACCGGAGATGCGCAGTGGCAAGGTTATGTAGAACGTGTAGAGCAACACCTTGATAATGCGAGTCGTCAGCGCTCATTAGTTGTTGTTGTCGAACAGCCGTTAGCGCAACAAACACCGTTATTTCCAGGTACATTTGTTACTGCCACCGTGGAAGGTAAAGCGCTGAATAATTTATGGCAGTTACCTGCAACTGCAATCTCACAAAATGGTGACGTGTGGTACATCGGTGCAGACGGATACTTAGCAACGTTCACCGCGAAAAAACAGTTTTCTCAAGGCGAGTTAAGTTATATCACGCCAGCTGAAGGGATGGAGAGTGCCAATATTATCATTCGACCGTTAAACAGTTATGTGCAGGGGATGCAAGTTATCGCAAAGCACAAAAATCAAAGTGACATGCAGCTTGCTGACGTTACTCGTTTAGACATTAAAACCTCCAGTGTGGCGGCCAATCATGTGAGTGTGAAATTATGAGTGAACACAATAACCCGTTATCACAGCCGCAACGTCATTTATCACAATCGCAAGTGCAGACGACCATGAATCCTTTACAAGGGCTGATCAGTTGGTTTGCCAGTAATTCTGTTGCAGCGAACTTATTATTGATCAGTATTATTTTATTGGGTGTGATGGCGTTAGGTAATTTACGTAAAGAAGCATTCCCAAGCATTGAACCTGACACCATTCGCGTATCGGTTAATTACGATAGTGGTGATGCGAAGCAAGCGGAAGAAGGCATCGCGATTAAAATCGAAGATGCACTGGAAACCGTAGCAGGTATTAAACGTATAACGTCGACATCTAATGCCAATGGTAGCTCCGTTAGTATTGAAAAAACCAGTGGTTATTCACTTGATACCTTACTCACTGATGTAAAAACCAATGTAGATGCGATTAATAACTTCCCTAGCGATGCTGAAAATCCAGTCATCGACAAAGCGCGACGTCAAGATCATGCATTATGGGTACAGCTGTATGGTGATGCCGATCGTACAAGGTTACAGGCCTTAGCCGAAAAACTAAAATCAGACCTATTAGCAAAATCAGGTATTCGTGATTTAGAGATTAAAGCGAAAACAGAGCCGATGATCTCTGTCGAAGTTGATGAGGCTAAATTACAGGCATATGGACTGACTATCGCTGATATTTCAGCTGTGATTAATGCCGAATCGGCAACACCATTAACGACAAGTTTACGTAACGGTGAAAAAGTGATGCGTTTAAAAGCGTCGTCACAAGCTTATCAGCAAAGTGAGTTTGCCAATATTCCGGTTATCACGAGCAGTAACGGCAGTGTGGTGACGTTAGCGGATGTTGCAACTGTGACAGATACGTTTGCAGATGACAGCTACAGTTTATCGCGTTATGACCAACAAAATGGCATGGCAATCGAGATTGTGATGGACGACTACGGTGATATCACCCAGATTGTAAAACAAGCGCAAGAGGTGGTTGATGAATGGCATGAACGCGGGTTACTGCCTGCAGATGTAGAGCTGGTTACTTGGTACGATCAAAGCGATACGATCACTGACCGCCTGTCACTGCTAACCAAAAATGCGTTAACGGGTATCGCACTGGTGTTTATCGTATTAGCGCTGTTCTTGAACTTTCGCGTGGCATTTTGGGTGGCAGCTGGTTTACCGTTTGTATTATTCGGTACCTTGTTCTTTATGCAAGACGCGTTCGTTGGTTTAACGATTAATGAAATGACGACCTTTGGTTTTATTATGGCGTTGGGTATTGTCGTTGATGATGCGGTTGTGATTGGCGAAAGCATCTATACCACGCGTAAGGAAGAGGGCGATACGTTAGCGAATACAGTTAAAGGTACGATGAAAGTAGCGATACCGACATTGTTTGGTGTATTGACGACGGTGGCTGCATTTGTCGCGATTGCTAATGTTGACGGTAATCTCGGTAAGATCTATGCGCAGTTTGCGGGTGTGGTGACTATTTGTTTATTGCTATCAATGGTGGAGTCTAAACTGATTTTGCCATCACATTTAGCGCACCTTAACACGGCCCGTCAATCGACGGTTGGTCTTAAAGGACTGTGGGCGCGAATTCAAGGTGCCGCAGACGCAGGTTTACAGTGGTTCAACGTCCGTATCTATCGCAATGTGATTGAGTGGTCATTAAAATTACGGTATGCCATTATTTTAGGATTTATTGCCTTATTTATTTTGGTTGTTGGCTTGCCGTTAACGGGTAGTGTTCGTGTGACCTTCTTCCCTGATATTCCCGGTGAAGTAGTGAGCGCGGATCTTGTTATGCAAAATGATGCCAGTTTTGGACAGACTAATACTAACTTATTGTTGTTAGAACAAGCCGCAATACAAGCAGATAAAAACTTACAAGCAAGGTATGACGACGCTGAAAATAGCGCAATTAACAGCTTGCAGGTGATAGCGGACGATGACAGTTCTGGTAAATTAACGGTAGAACTCGACTCTGAATCTGTTTACCCATCAAATGAATTTACGGCAGAATGGCAAGCATTAGTAGGTTCGCCTGAAGGGGTTAAAAAACTTAAATTTCTTTCTAGTAAACATATGGTTGATAACTTTAAGGTTGAATTGAAATCGTGGGACAATGCCACGGTGAAAGCGGCTGGTGAACAATTTAAAACAGCATTAACATCAATACCGGGTGTGAGTGGTATTGATGACAACCTTAACCCCGGTCAACCGCAGGTGCGTTTTGTATTAACAGAGCAAGGCCGTAGCTTAGGCATGGATACCGCGACATTATCACAGCAAGTACTGCAAGCATTTGGTGGTGATATCGTACAGCGTTTTCAACGTAATAAAGACGAAGTGAAGGTGCGTGTTCGCTATCCAGAAGCACAACGCCAAACGTTAGCTGATATTATGCAGGCGCGTGTTAGAACACCGGATGGTACGGTTGTACCACTTAGCAGTGTTGCGACGATTAGCAGTGAATATCAAGAAGACGAAATCACGCGTATTGATAGTTTACGTACTGTGTACTTAACCGCATCAGTGGATAAATCGATACTGGCATCAAACGAGCTGGTGGTTAACTTACAGCAGGACTTAGTCCCCGTGTTAATGCGTCAGTTCCCAGAACTAAATATACACTTTGCTGGTGAAGCAGAAGAGCAAGGCGAGACAACTAGTTCGATGGTTACTGTGTTTGTTGGTGCGTTACTCGCGATTTACGTACTGCTAGCGATTCCGCTTAAATCGTATGTGCAACCAGTGCTGATCATGTTTGCTATTCCTTTTGGTATCGTGGGCGCGATATTAGGGCATTGGCTAAATGACCTTACGATTAGTATCTTGTCTCTCAACGGTATTTTGGCGTTAAGCGGGGTAGTTGTGAACGACAGTTTACTGCTTGTATCACGTTTTAATGAGCTGATGAAAGACGCTAAACTATCATTGCATGATGCGATTGTAACTGCCTGTAGTAGTCGTTTACGTGCGGTATTGCTGACATCGGTGACCACGTTTGCGGGACTGGCTCCTTTACTCGGTGAAACGTCAACGCAATCGCAGTTCTTGATCCCTGCTGCTGCCTCATTGGGTTATGGTATTTTGTTTGCTACCTTGATCACCTTGATATTGATACCGGCTTTACTGTTCATTCAATATGAAATTAAACAGTTTTTCGTTAAGATGATAGGGAGTAACGAAGCGAGTTTAGGGTAGTGGGGAATATGGACTCTCCCTTGAATAGACGTTAACTCTGTTATTTGTGTCGTGCGTTAATAATTAATTTAAGGTAAGTAAAAATGTTAAACCTGTTGTTAGTGGAAGATGATTTAGATTTAGCGACCGCTGTGGTTGATTATTTAGAATTAGAAGACATTCAATGTGATCATGCCATGAACGGACAGGCAGGTTTAAACATGATTATTAGTAATGACTATCACGCCATTATTTTAGATCTTAATTTACCAAAAATGGACGGATTAACGGTGTGTAAGCATATGCGCGAGCAGGGCATTGATACACCAGTGTTGATGCTTACCGCCCGTGACAGTTTGGGCGATAAGTTGGTGGGGTTTGATGCTGGTGCTGATGATTACTTGGTGAAGCCGTTTGCGATGGAGGAGTTAATCGTACGTATGCAAGTATTAGCGCGTCGTCGAAGTGGTCAAGTGAAGCGTCTAACCTTGGCCGATTTAGAACTCGACCTACAGCAAAAACAAGCCTATCGCGCAGCGCAGTTATTAAAGTTGTCGCCCACCGCGTGGAAAATCCTTGAAACATTAATGCGCGCGACCCCCAATCCCGTATCTCGAGAAAAATTAATGCAGGCGGTGTGGGGTGATGAACAACCGGACAGCAATAGCTTAAAAGTGCATATTTATAATCTACGTAAACAACTGGATGCAGGTGATGTGCCGCCTTTGTTACATACGGTGACAGGCTTAGGTTTTGCATTGCGTCATGATGATGGAACTGCATCATGAAACTAAGACCTAGTTTACGATTATATTTTCTTGGCGCGATGCTGTTTTTAGGTGTGAGTATGGCCATTACTTTTTCAGCATTGACTGTGAATTATTTTGTTGAGGGAATGGATTCTGTATTGCGTGGCACTATGGTCGAAGTTGCAGACACAGAAGGGATAGAAGTAAAAGATAATCAACCGATTATGTTGTTAGACTTTCATGTGGCGAGTCGTTGGCAAGACTTACCTCGCGAGGCGAGAGATAGCTTTGGAAAACCACCGACTGAGATGTTTGAATTAAATAAACATATAGTGAAAAAAGAACTGTTTTCTCCTCCTAGTGAAGTGCATTTTGTCATGGTAATGAAAACAAAGCCGGGGCAGTTATTGTATATTTATAAGTCTTTTAAAGGCGATTTACATGCGCGATTATCTGATGGGCCGGGTTCGCAATTTGTCTGGATCCCCGTTTTTGGTTTAAGTGGCATTGTTGTTTTTGCTTTATTGTTGATCATGGTTATGCGCCGTGTCGCTTCACCTGTTGAGGCATTGCGTGACTGGGCCAAATCATTAAATGCCGAGAGTTTACAGCAACCACCTCCGGAGTTTAAATATAAAGAACTGAATACGTTAGCTACAATTGTTCATAACAGCCTTAACTCAGTACAAGAAAGCCTTGACCGAGAACATGAGTTTTTACGCAATGCCAGTCATGAATTACGTACACCCATTGCGGTTATTCGTACTAATGTAGAGTTACTCAATAAAATAAACAGTAAATCACCGATGACGGAAAAACAGCAACAAGTGATAGAACGTGTTGAACGTGCTGGTTTTACCATGAGTCATTTAACGGAAACCTTGTTGTGGTTAAGCCGTGACGAATCTTTATTGTTAGTACCAGAGTCGGTAAAATTAGACGTTCAAATTAGGCAAACGGTTGAAGATTTAAGTTATTTATTACGCGGGAAGTCGGTTTGTGTTGAACTCAATACAAGTGAGTGGCAAGTCAAGGTGCCTGCAACGGCCTGTCGTATTGTCTTAGCTAATTTGGTTCGTAATGCATTTCAGCATACTTACCGTGGTGTAGTGACGATTACTCAACAGCAAGGTCAAGTGATTATTCGTAATGTTAATGATGATGAAACAAGCGATACTGATAGCACGAATGATCTCGGTTTTGGGTTGGGACTAAAACTAACTGATAAACTGACCGCTCGCTTTAATTGGCCTCACGAACGGTTAGTTGAATCTTCAGGGCATAAAGTAACGGTTCACTTTACCACCCTGAACGAGACTAAAACGGTGCCGGATAACGTTTAAATACCGACTCGATATCTGCAAGTACCTGTGGTGTTAGTTGGGTTGCAAAGGCGTTAATATTTTCTGTAAGTTGTGGTAGCGTCGTTGCGCCAATAATAGTGGACGTTACACCGTCAACTTGATCACACCAAGCTAATGCTAATTGGGCTGGTGTAATGCCACATTGGCGGGCAATGTCAGCGTATTCAGCAGTCGCAAGTTGGGCTGCTTCAGTATCTCTAAATAGTTTGTTGCGTTGTGAGAACGTCCATCGGCTGCCTTCAGGACGAGCATTGTTTAGATACTTACCTGATAGCATTCCTGTGGCGAGCGGTGACCAAGGTAAGTAGGCAACATCTTCATGTACACAGTTCTCGATTAGATAGGGCCAATCTTTCGCGTGTAATAAACTGAACTCATTTTGAATCGATACCATGCGTGGTAAATTGTGCTGATCACTGAGTTTTAGGTAGGTATTAATACCCCACGTTGTATCGTCAGATAATCCACAAAACCGGATCTTACCAGCGTCTACACAGCGTTGTAAGCCAAGTAATATATCAAGCATTTGTGCAGTATGATCAGCACTATTTATATCACTGAATCGAATGTCATTAGGCTTGTTTCGGCTAAAATGCGGGTTGGGGCGGTTTGGCCAGTGTAATTGAAATAAGTCGATGTAATCGGTTTGTAAGCGTTTTAGCGAGGCATCAACAGCTTGTACGACCGAATCGCCAGTAATGGGATCGCCGTTACGAACCCAAGGTAAGCCGGGGCCAGCTATCTTGGTTGCTAATACAATATCTTTACGGCGATGCGGATTTGCTGCCAACCAATTACCGATAATGGTTTCTGTTTTACCGTAGGTATCTGCTGACGGTGGCACTGCATACATCTCTGCCGTATCAATAAAATTGACGCCCTGTGCGAGTGCGTATTCGATTTGTTGATTCGCGTCTTGCTGATTATTTTGAAATCCCCATGTCATGCTGCCTAAGCAAACGCGTGACACAGATAAGCCGCTACTACCTAGTGTTGAAAATTGCATTGTCATCCTTATGCTACTTCTTTCTCATTATCATTATAGGTTAAGGCAATACTAACAAACATTTGTTCACAATTAAGAAATGCATCGACAACTGCGGGATCAAAATGTGTTCCTTTTCCGGCTAAGATGATCTCTTTTGCTTTATCGTGGCTAAACGCGGGTTTGTATACTCGCTTTGATATGAGCGCATCATATACGTCAGCCAATGCCATTAATCGACCAGAGAGTGGAATGTCATCGCCTTTTAGCTGAGAGGGATAACCACTACCATCCCATTTTTCATGGTGACTGAGGGCAATTTCTCGTGCAATAGCAAGAAAACTATTTGAACCCATCTGTTTTTCGGCGACTGCAATTGATTCTGCGCCTATGGTGGCATGGGTTTTCATTATTTCAAATTCGTCGTCAGTGAGTTTACCTGGTTTTAGTAATATGCTATCAGGGATACCCACTTTACCGATATCATGCAAAGGCGCTGACTTATAAAGCAATTCGATAGTGTCATTGGTGAGGTAGGCTTGATACTTGATGTGATTTTGTAATTGAATTGCTAAGGCTCGCACATATTCTTGGGTACGTAAAATATGACCACCGGTTTCATTGTCGCGGGCTTCGGCTAATGCTGATAATCCGACAATTGCCACATCACGTGTTTGTATAATTTCGGCTTTGCTTTGTGATAGTTTATTAAGCATTTCATTAGTGTAATAAGCAATAATACCGAGCTCACCTTGGTGTGAGACTGGTACGCGCGCATTAAGGTCACCTTTAGCAGCAGCGATTAATACCCGTTGCTGATTATCTAATAATAAGCGCAGCAGTTGTAACCAGTGATACATAATCGTGCAGGTATAAGCAATGAGTACTGCGGCGACAAATACAAACTCTTTTACAATACTAATCAGTGCAGCTTGCTCGTCATAGCGCCCCATATTTTCGGTTAACCAACGTACATCTTTGATCATAATCATCGCGAGGATTGTTGTTAGCATTATCACGATGAATACAACTAAGGCTGCAAGTTGACTGGCTATCGAATGACGCAGGTGAGTCATGTTTTCAGGCAGTTGTTTGAACTTAGCGTGTGGATAATGTCTTATTTGTGCTTGCAAGGCTAAATCGAGACTAATTAAGGCACCTAAACAGCCAATCCCAAACAGCACTTTCAAACTGCTCTCTATGGGGAAATCATAATAACCTATGTACCAAGCGGCAAGCGCGGATGCACCGAGAATGAAAATGGCTAATTCGAGTAGCACATTTTTAAAATCAGCGTGATCTGGGAGTAGCTTATTTCTCACGATAAACATGCAGCTAAAAGTGATAAAAGAATAGAGGCTAGTTTGCCAAATTGAAATAGAATCAATAAATGGACATACGCGACCACCATAAATGCTGAACACGAGCGCAGCCGTAAAATAGTGCCATGCTGCGGTTTTTTTTGTCAGTAGTAACATAGTCATAGGTGCATTCCTTGGCGTTTAACAGCATTTAGTATACTTAGTTTTGATTGAGATACTATTCCCCCAATTTGTATATAATCGGATACATAGCTTATTTAGTTACCGCTAACTTGATAAAATACTTAGTTGTAAATTATATCTATATTAATCATGCTCTTATATGTAAATTCGTATGCTTTAAATGATCAATCCGCTAGGGCTTAATGCTCTGACCAGACATTTTTAATCTGTATTCTTTGAAGCGCTGCACATAAACGTGAAACATTGTCGCATTATTCGTTTATTCCATTGTGAGTACCTAGTCATTGGTAGCTTTGAGTGTTTTAATGATTTTGTACTGAGATTACAGTATGAACGTTGAGTATTTAAATAAGGTTAAGCCGTTTAGACTTTATAGGACAGAGAAATGGAATTATCTCACGAATCGAATGCTTTAGATGCATATATGCAGCAAGTGAACAGAAGTAGCACCTTACTTACAAAGGAAGAAGAGTACGAGGTTGCGGTCGCTGTAGGTAATGGTGATTTACGCGCGAAAAATCGCATGATCGAAGCAAATTTACGTTTAGTTATTAACGTCGCTAAACGTTATCAATACAGTTCCATTCCTTTGGTTGATATCATCCAAGAAGGAAATACAGGATTAATTCGCGCGGTTGAAAAATTTGATGCGAGTAAAGGCTATCGATTTTCAACATATGCTATTTGGTGGATTAAGAATAATATAGAACGTTGTATTATGAATAGTTCTCGGACGATCCGTATTCCCATTCACGTGGGTAAGATGTATAAAAGCATCGCTAAAGTAGCAAGAGAACTCGGGCTTGATGTGGGCAGTGATAATGATCTGGTTGTTATTGCTAAGGTATTAGAAATTGAAATTGATGAAGTGATGGACGTATTATCTTATTACTTTAACGAACTCAGTTTAGATAAAAATATTGTTACCGATAATGATTCAGTCACAACACTGTCCGATATTATTGAAGACGTATCAACGGTAACCCCAAGTGATGAGTTTGAAGGGGGAAATACACGTGATCATCTTCTCGCTTTATTGGACAACTTACCGACGTGTGAGCGGAATGTTGTTGAGCTTAGATTTGGTCTAACAGGCGAAGAGCCACTGAGTTTATTGCGTATTGGTGAGCGTTTATCTATTTCTCGAGAAAAAGCCCGTACTATCATCCGTACTAGTTTAAGAAAATTAAAACCAAAGTTATTAATGAATAGTGTGCAACAGCACGATTATATTTCTTAGTCTCTAGTGTCTTAGTTAATCGCTTGCGACTGAATGTGGCAAGCGATATCAAGATGATGTGGTGTTTATATTGATGACTTGTTGTTGCTTTAGATGGCGCATTCGTTGCTATTTTAGCTGTTATTAATGGCTGTTTTCAAGCGAGAGTAATTGTTGTTTTAGCGCTAAGCCATAAGCATAACCAACGAGTTTGTTATTCGCGCCAATAACACGGTGGCAAGGAATGATAATCGGGATTGGGTTTTTGTTGTTTGCCATTCCGACAGCTCTCGATGCATTTGGATTTCCTAAGCCGGATGCAATATCTTTATAACGGCGTGTTTCCCCGTAAGGTATCTTAGTTAATTGCTGCCATGCATGACGCTGAAATACAGTTCCCACTGGATTTAATTTCAGATCAAATTCTTGACGTTTACCATTAAAATATTCGCGTAACTGTAATTTAGCATCATTAAAAAAAGTACTGGAGTGATGCCAGCCTGTCGCAATATCAATCGTTTTGGTGCCATTATCAATTAGTAATTGCGTAATACCGTCTTCATTTCCAACTAGAATGATATGGCAATCTTCTTCACCTGAGGGCGTAGTTATTTGAACGGTGAATTTATCGTAATACATAAGGACGTTACAACTTAAACTTTTAAATATAGATAGTTAAAGTTTAGTTTAAAGTTACAAATTTTATTGTTATCTGGATCGGATAAATGGAAGTGTGCTAGATAATAATGAACATAACCAGCAAGTCAGACCAATGGTTTAACTTGCTGGTTTGTTTAGTCTCATACTTAACGATGAGACTAAACTATTGTGGCACTGTTATGTGGCACTGTTATGTGGAATTATGATGCAGTCGGAATAAAGGTTTTTGCTAAATTACTGATTGTATCTATGTCTGTTTTCAATTCATCCATTTGCGTGACAACGGTTTCGGTATGTTGCCAGTTTAGTTCAGAACCTTGTTTAATATCGATAACGTGATTATTTATCTCGTTTGATACGACGCTCTGTTCTTCAGCAGCGGTTGCGATCTGCATTGATAGTTGTGACAGTTGCTGCATTTTTTCATGAATAATCGCAATAGCCTGATCTGATTGCTCTGCTTTTATTACACATTGGTCCGCATTGTCTTTATTTTGCTTCATCATCACTAGCCAATCATTAATGGTTTCCAACATCGTCGATAAACTTGTGTGAATGTGCTCTGCCGTATCTTGAGTTCGTGAAGATAGCGTACGTACTTCGTCTGCGACAACCGCAAAACCACGGCCTTGTTCACCAGCGCGGGCTGCTTCGATTGCTGCATTTAAGGCGAGTAGGTTGGTTTGGTCGGCAATGGCTTGAATATCTGTCATCAAGCTACCAACATTTTGTGCTTCGGTGTTTAGCTTATCTGCTGCAGTCGAAGCTTGTTCAACTTCATTCGCTAATTGTCTTACTTCAATTGTGGTGATGTTGATGCCACTTTGCGCTGTTTCACACAGTTTAAATGTCGCGTCAATTTCATCAGATGTCGTCACGCTACTACGGACAATCTCATCTGTAGAGCTTAACATTTGTGACATTGCAGTACTGACTTCGGTTAACTCTTGCTGTTGGTGAACTAAGTTCGATCTGATTTGATCTGTTCCTTTCGATACGGTTATGATCACATCTTGAACGGGTTTTGTTGAATCGAGGGTGCGCTCTAAAATGGCTTTAATTTTGGTTTTAAGCAGTCCCATATTGAAATCAAAAACACTGGCGGTCCCTTTACCGAAGTAGACTTGGCGACTAACGCTGTCAAACGTGCTTTGCATACGCTGTGCTTTTTGTGCCATTGGAATGATATCTTGCCAAAAAACCAGCATGGGTGTGACAGCTGAGAAGAAAGCAATTAATGATGCTGCAAAGCCTAAATAGTTATAAATGAATACTTGAGAAATAAGGCTGATTAACGTTAAGAAGGCGAAGCGTTGTGTTCGAGTGAATTCAAACAAAAAGCTTTTTCCTTGTAATTTCTTGTATACGTTACTCGCACGGCTAATCATTTGTGGCGTTGCTGGTGTGCTGACTTCTTGATGGCCTGTAATTTTACCCTTTTCAAATTGTGGGGTAATAAAGGTATCAAGCCAAAAATCTTTACCATTTTTATTCGTTTTGCAAACGACACCCTGCCATGAGAAGCCCTGAGCTAAGGTTTTTCTGACTTCTTCGATGACGACTGCAGGCATGGTTGACGAATCTAACTCGCGGCTACTTTTCCCTAATAATGCATCTTGTGAATAGCCTAATGCATCACAATAATCTTTGTTCGCATAAGTATATTCACCCTTGCAGTTTACTAATGAAATTAATTGCGCAGAGTTGTCAGTCATCAAGTTACCTATTTATATGTAAAAAATTGGTTAAAAAAACAAAATAACATTGAACTTACTGTTAGTCATCTGATTGTTCTTGTTTATGCGGTAATTATAACTAATTGATGGTAATTGAGGCGTATTAACAGTCAGGGTTAATATGATAGGGACATTACGAAGGGAACAAAAAAGCCTAGGGATTAACCTAGGCTGCATTTAGTTTTAAGTTGATTAATTAATGATTAACATTTCCAACAATGAATTGTAGTAGGGAAGTTATACCAAGTTGGGTTAGATATACCACCTGTTTCAGCCCATGCTTGCATTTGTGGATAAGCAAGTAACACATCGATATATTCATATGGGTGACTCCATGCTGTTGGAATATTCAATGCAAAAGGATGACCTGTTGCTGTTTGATAATAAGTACTTGTACCTGTGTTTGTTGCATCATCACCAGAGCCAAGTAAGCTTACGTTAACTAAGTCTGTTGGTGCTTTATCAACAAGGTGAATCTCTTTGCCACGTTGACCCACTTGATAGATAAATGGATTAAATGGTGCACTACCAAGTGATGCACTATCTACAGGTGTTGTGAATACCATTGTAAATGCGACTGGTACGAGCGCTCTATCATCTCCGCTTTGAGTATTATAATAAGGGAAAGCGTTTGCAGGTAATACATCGAAAATATTCTCGAATAGTACCATGACTGTTTCACCCGCATGACCTGCTTCTGGCGTAATTGCGCTTGGGGTGCCATCAACAATAAAGGTCGAACTTTCTACATTCGCGGCTTCAGTACCTGGGAAACTAATCGCGAATGCATTTGCATAACTTGCACCACGAGCCACGGCTGAACCTGTGAATGTAACTTCTTTAACTTGGCCTGCAGCATTGGTGATACGATTAAATGTATGCTGAAGTACGAAGTCATTTAGATCATAATCTCCTTTGTTTGGCCATAGATCTTCAAACGCTAATGTTGATTGTGTTGAGTAGTTATTAAAGGCACGATCTGGATCGGTTGGGTAATCATCGTTCGCATCTGTTACACCATCTTGGTCACAATCGACGCCCACATCTTCCCATGTTGCAAATTCTGGGTCACTCGCTAAGCCATTAGAGTCTGTTGCGGTGACTTGTACACGCCATGTTTCACCTGCGACGGTTTCAGCGGCTAATACGGTATTACCAGTGTGGTCTGTTTTACCGGCTACTTCGTCATCTACTACGCTGCCTTGACCAATATCAACAAACCAACGATATGAGTAGGTCACACTGTCGCCATCGGGATCAGCAGGTGTAGGGCCTGTTACACCAACAACAAGATCATCGGTAACTAAAGTACAGGTACTCGGTGTCATTGATAACGTCGGTTTCGACGGTGGTAGGTTACTGGTTTCCATGTAAGTAATCGTTAACAAGCTGTAATCTAGGGTGGTGATCCAGCCTGCTGCATTCATATCAATATCAACGAATGTATTGATAAGTCCATCATCGGTAATGGAGGAGATTGGGAGATCAAATGAGGTTTCAGACCAAGTACCATTTGTTCCTTGTAATAGACCGGGGTTTAAATCGACACCATCAACACTGATACCATCATATTCACCATTAAGGCCATGAAACGCTTCTGAATCTACATCATAGGCACGAATGAGTAATGTCGCACTTTGAATTTGGACTAAAGGATTACTCATTACTTCTGCAAAACTGTGTTGCCAACCGAAATCTGCGCTATGTCCAGATGAAATGCCAAAACCACCCGATCCTGATTGTGTATAGTGTGGGGCTGTACTTGCTGAGTTAATTTTTTGTGTGTAGGTATACGTACCACTATTATTAACCGTACCTTCTTCTGTTGCAGCTGCTAATACTGAACCTGATAATGCAAGTAGACCAAGACAACAGAGCTTATTTAATTTAAATTTATGCATATCTATATCTACCTTTTATAATAAGTCAGAATCAAGAACCACATCGCAACCTAACGCCAGCGTTGTTGTTATTTGTTCTTTATATACTGTATTAATGCAAACGGAGTCTTCTATTTTAGTTTTGACTGTAATGCCTTTCCATGAATTTAAAAGTGTTAGCAGTACCTTCGCTTCACCTTCTCTGTTGGTCATTGCTTTTAAGATGGGATCTGCACTTGTGTCGTTGTTTTCATCTATGCTGTAGACTTCAATGTAAAATTCACCGGCGTAATCAAGCGGTATACCACTTGCTTGGCTAATTGTGCTGACGTGTTTTAAATTAATTACTTCTGAGTTTTCCATTGACCAATCAAAGCCTGTCGGAATTATCGTATCTGAAAAAGCAGCTGGCGCAGACCCTGAGTTACCATTTACATGGCCACCTGTACCGGAGTTGCTTGCATTCCCATTTGGGCTAGAGTCACCACTGCCACAACCGGCCAGTAATATAGATGTTACAAATAATACAAGGGGAGTTTTCTTCATAGTTTACACCTTATTTCATCATTTTCGGTAAATGCAAAACTCAAGATTTTAGAAATTGAAAATCCATATTACGTTTACCCCGAATCTTGTAAGGGTTATTGCAAAGCGGGTGCCAGTTTGTCATTGCTATATTAAACAATGACTTATGTTTTTAGTGTGGATTTGTGCTTTATTGATTCGCATTTTGCAATGCAAAGTTGGATGCAAATATCGGAGAAAGAAGAAATGATCATGTATTGACGTAGTGTTAAAGCATAAGACAAAATAACGCATTAAGTAAATCTAATTGGAAATGACTATGAACGGCACAAACAGAACGAATATTAAGAAAGGTTTAGCGGTATCGATTGTATTAAAGCAAGACCAACGCAGTGGTAATTTGACTGATGGGATAGTAAAAGACATTTTAACTAATTCGCCAAATCATCCACACGGTATTAAAGTGCGTTTAGAAAATGGCGATGTGGGTAGGGTTAAGATTGTTAAGGAGTAGGGCCCTTACCTATATTTAGAATACTGATTATGCTAATCTACCTCAGTCTCCACGCATTCAAATCTGAGGTTAAGATTAGCTATGCACGCCAATTTTTATGATGTTAATGCTCAACAGTTAGCAGATCAATATCTATCAAAATCCTTCGAAGAAGTACATGCTGCATGGGCTGAATTCTTACCTCCAATTTTAAAAAAATCTAACGCGCGTATTCTTGATTTAGGTGCTGGAGCTGGGCGTGATAGTAAATATCTTGCTGAGCAGGGGCAAGTAAACGACATCAGCATTGTTGCTGTGGAACCAGCTAAGCTATTAGCTGAAATTGGTCAGCAACAAACGCAAGGTTTAAATGTAAAGTGGGTAGAAGACTCATTACCTGCACTAGATGTTGTTAGCCGCCAAGAAGTCAGTTTTGATCTAATCCTACTCAGCGCTGTGTGGATGCACATCCCTAAAAGCGAACGATCTCGTGCGATTCGTAAATTAGCTAACCTACTTAAGCCAGGTGCGAAATTAGTTATATCTCTGCGTCATGGCCCTAGTGGTGATGAACGTAAAATGCATGATGTTAGCACCGAAGAGTTAGAGTTATTGGCGAAGACCGTTGGGCTATCTGTTGTACTTAAAACTGAGCATGATAGCGACAAACTTGGTCGTGATACTGTGCATTGGCAAACAGTGGTATTACAGTTACCTGACGATGGTTCGGGTGCATTTCCCTTTATTCGTCATGTAGCATTGAATGATGGTAAAGCAGCGACACATAAATTGGCATTAATGCGCGTATTATTACGTATTGCTGATGGTCACCCGGGGGCAGTCATCCGCCGAGAGCATACTTTGCAAGGTAGCCGAGTTATATTACCTGTGGGGCTGGTGGCATTATATTGGTGTCATCAATACAAGATCCTTATTGACCAGCATGGCTTATACCAAACCCCAAATAAAAAACCGAATATGGGATTCATGAAAGAGGATGGTTGGCATCAATTAACTCATCGTTCAGCGACAGATTATCGTATTGGCCATCTCTTTGTTGGAAAGGATGCAAATGCATTACACCGGACGTTAACAGCGGCTGTAAGTAATATTAAAAACATGCCCTGTAAATATATAACCTTGCCTAACAGTGATGTCAGTGTATTTGAAGTGGAAAGTAAAACGGTACGAGCCAAAGACAGCTTATTTTTAGATATGGAGTCTTTATCGCAATGGGGTGAGTTTTCACTACCTGAAACAGTATGGAATGCCTTTGCACGTTATGCGTGTTGGGTTGAACCTGTGCTTGTCAGTGAATGGATGAAAACGATGAAAGGCTATCAAGGTAACCAAAGTCCTGAGCAGCAACTAGCAATTGTTAACTCATTAGATTGGTTAGAGGCAAAGCGCAATACCACCGAGATTCGTAATCGTCTTGAGTTGTTACAGCAAACACAAAGTCAGCAATGTGTTTGGTCTGGTAAAGTATTAAAGCAAGAATTTGCTATTGACCACTGCATGCCATTCGCACGCTGGCCGAATAACGACCTCTGGAATCTACTGCCAAGTGACAGCAAAGTTAACGGCCAAAAAAGTGATAGCCTGCCCACTGCTAGAAAGCTCAAGAATGCGAAACCTTTGATTATCGAATGGTGGCAGCAAGCTTGGAATAATGACCAAGCAGACTCAATACGCTTTTTTGCTGAAGCTAATATAGCCTTACCTGGGCTCACTACGACTAACACCTCAATCGATGATCTGTTCGAAGCGTTAGAGTTACAGCGTGGGCGACTGAAAGAAATGCAGCAGTTGAGGGAGTGGGGATAGTATCCCAAAGTTTCATTAGTACTAAATCATTTAAATCAATATTAATGAACTTTGTTCTGATGAGTACTCTGCCATCAAGTTCGGTCACTTCATTTTTATAAGCTTATGAAAGTAAGGTGTGTTAAAAAGTCGTTTAGTATTAAAACTTTTACAAATGACACATCTGATTAAGCTATCTTTTCTAAATATATCCTCTTAACTATTTATTGTATAAACGAAATAGGCAAATAGCCTGTAAAGAGTAAGATCAGCATCAAATATACTATGGGAGTTATTTTATGGTAATCACGCTCAGTGAAAACGGAGATTAAATCGATGAACATCAAATCAATCACAAGCCTAAATCAAGGTGATCTATGTCCTAAATGTGGCTTAATTATCTGCATGCCACCTAATTTGATGGCTAACTGCCTTGGTTGTGGCTATCTATTAACAGAAGATTAGCGAATACTTTATCAATACCGACTACATCAATGTGCAATTAGTACCGTTCGTTTAGAATACGCGACCAATCAACCTGCAAATACATAACAAAGAGCCTCATTAATGCAAAAAGACATCCAAGCGCAGTTTCAACAAAGCAGTAAAGAATTGCTTGATATGGGACTGCGGGGGAATACCTTACTCAGTTTTAATAAATCAGCGAAAACCTTAGATATTGTCGATGAAAAATCAACGCAAGTATTCGATTTATTAGTTGAGAAAAAGAAGGCAATGAACTTTTTGCCTATCCCGTCAGACTTGGATGACGAAGATGCTGATGACAGCACAGGCTTGACACTAAAAGCACTGCAAACACATTTAGAAGAAAGCAAAGGGGACGATCGTCATCTTGATGCTTCATTACAAACGCAACTAACCACAAGACAGTTAGAGCAACAACTGATTCGTTTAAATGCAGATGCACTGACTTTTATTCAAGAGCAAGGCGTCGACCTGCTTTACCTTGCGACTGGTTT
The DNA here is from genome assembly GCF_018219155.1 of Moritella sp. 24. Taxonomy (NCBI): domain Bacteria; kingdom Pseudomonadati; phylum Pseudomonadota; class Gammaproteobacteria; order Alteromonadales; family Moritellaceae; genus Moritella; species Moritella sp. 24. The sequence goes on from NZ_CP056123.1 coordinate 1,654,439, forward strand.
TATCAAATGGTTTGAAAGTGATGTATCAGATAAACCGCGTTATGCACCTTTGGTTCTTATCCCTGTCGAGATGACCCGTAATGCAGCAGGTGAATCATTTAAAATCAACTTTACGGATGCTGACCTCGGCCCAAATCTAACTTTAGCCGCCAAGTTGAAATCTGAATTTGGGATTACATTACCTACATTTGAAGTGGATGAGGCATTTACTTTAGAAGGATATTTTGATGAGGTGAGTAAAGCCATTAAAACAGAACCGAGATGAGTACTTGAACCGAACAAGATTGCAATGGGGTTCTTCTCATTCGGTAAATTCCAGATGTATCAAGACTTGTCTGATGAAGCATGGCCAGAAGGAAAAAAACCGCACCAACACGGGGTAATATCAAAACTGTTCGGTGAGGGTTTTGAAGTTGACCGTACTGAACTTGCTAGTGCAGATATGGATGTAAACACCGTCGAGAAGTTACATCTGGTTTTGGATTCGGATTCAAGCCAAACAGAAGCGGTACTCGCAGCGAAAGCGGGAAGTAACTTGGTGATACAAGGACCTCCGGGAACAGGTAAATCACAAACTATTACGAACATCATCTCGCAAGCGTTGGCTGATAACAAAAAAGTATTGTTTGTTGCCGAGAAGATGGCTGCGTTAGAGGTGGTAAAACGTCGATTAGATAATTGTCATTTGGGTGATGCAGTGCTGGAACTACACAGCCATAAAGCCAATAAGAAATCAGTGTTATCAGCATTAGAATCAAGCTTATTACAAGACGAGCCATTAAGCCCTTCGCGTCACGACGATATTCACAAATTAACGGAACTGCGTGCCAAGCTAGACCAATATTGCGAAGCCGCGAATACCTCTATTCTTGCCAGTGAAAAATCATATGTCACAGCATTAGGCGAGTCATTAAAGTTTGAACGTTTGACGATGGATATTGAGGCTCAGCCTTTACCATTAGCGACACAATGGACTGCACGTGAATACAGTCAGGCACTAGGTAAGATCCAAGAGCTAGTCACGCATTTAGAAGCGCATAAGGCACCGAGTCATAACAGCTTCAGTGCGACTAGCCTTGATGATTTTTCACCTATATTACAAAAACAAGCAAAGCGTACTTTAAATAAAGCGATTGTTGATACCAACAAATTAATAGCGGAAGTACAGCAGGTTACTTCGACGTTATCTGTTTCTGTTCCCGTATCGTTGGCTGATTGCGATGCCGTTATCGCACAAACTATTGCAATGATTGAAAAACCAGATTTTGGTGATATCGATTGCAGTAAAGCCTTATGGTTAAAGCATTGCGATAAATTAATCGAGCTTATTGCACAAGGTATTGAGTTAGATAAGCAAAAACAAACGTTGGCTGAGACCTTTATTGATGCAGCGTTCGACTTTGATTGGTTATCTGTTCGTGCTGCACTGGTTAATTACGGCAGTAAATGGTGGCGATTCTGTTCAGGCAATTACCGTAATGCAAAAGCAAGTTTTGCTGGCATGATGAAACAGGGCTTACAAGGTAATGCGGTTGATTGGCTGAATCAAGTTGATGCTTTACTGGCGTATAAAAGTGCATCTACACGTTTTAATGAACAAAACACCGTGTTAGTGACCACTATCGGTAACGATTGGCAAGGCAGCCAAACAGAATGGCTACATGTCGAAACCGCAGCAAGGTGGTTGCAGCAATGTTATCAACAAACCAATACACAAACTGATGGTGATGTATGGGAGTCGTACGTCTCAACGCCATTACCCGCAGAATTTGACGACGCACTTGTAGCGCGTTTGACGGGATTGCAAACGGATATAACAGCACTCCTGAGTGAGTTAGCGGTGCAATTGCACATTGATGCGCCATTACTGATGTCTCGTTTACAGTTAACATCGATTGATAAGATGATTGCAGGTGACGCTCATGCGTGGGCTGTTGATTTAGATAACGTCTATGCGTTGACGCGTTTCAATCGTTTAAAAGCCGAATGTCAGACTCTTGAATTGGCTGAGTGGGTATTAAACGCAGCAGATTGGCAGCATGAACCAGTGCTACTCAAGCAGCAATTCGAACTGAGTTATTACCGTGAATTAATCAATTATGCTTACGGTAATATTGACGAGATCCGTTATTTCGATCGTGTTGCTCATGAAAAGGTGATTGAAGAATACAAAAAGGTGGATAGTCAGTTGTTCACTTTTTCACAAGAAGCGTTGGTCCGTCGTCTATTTGAAAATCAGCCTGATGCAACCGCAAAAGGTGAAGTGGAAATACTGCGTCGTGAATTTAATAAGAAGCGTCGCCAACTGCCGTTACGTCGTTTGCTTATCCAAGCGGGCAGAGCAGTACAACAGATTAAACCTGTGTTTATGATGAGCCCAATGTCTATTGCGACTTACTTACAGCCAGGTGTTGTAGAGTTTGATTTAGTGGTGTTTGATGAAGCATCACAAGTCAAAGTTGCAGATGCACTTGGTGCCATATTACGAGCAAAACAAGTGATTGTTGTGGGTGATACTAAACAGATGCCACCGACAGACTTCTTTGGTAAACAACTCGAGATGGATGACGAAGAGGCTGAAAACAGTGTAACAGCTGATATGGAAAGTATCTTGGGCATGTTTTTATCGGCAGGTACTCCCGAACGTATGTTGAAATGGCACTATCGTAGTCGCCACGAGTCATTGATTGCGGTATCGAATCAAGAATTTTATAACAATCAGTTATTGATTTTTCCATCGCCGGGCATTAACCCAATGGCGAAAGGTTTATCGTTTAATCATGATGCTGACAGCAGTTACGATAAGGGTAATTCGCGTACTAACTTAGGTGAGGAACAGTCAGTAGCAAAAGCCGTCATGTTACATGCTGAAACGAAGCCGAGTATGACCTTAGGTGTTGTGGCCTTTAGTACCGCGCAAAGCAATGCGATCTTATTTGAAGTTGAGCGCTTACGTAAGGAGCAACCAGAGTTAGAGCACTTCTTTGCTAACCGTGAAGATGGTGAGCACTTTTTCGTGAAAAACTTGGAAAATGTGCAGGGTGATGAGCGTGACACTATTTTCATTAGTATTGGTTATGGGCGTACAGCAGAAGGGCGCTTAGGCTTAAACTTCGGTCCACTCAACCGTGATGGTGGTGAACGTCGCTTAAACGTATTGATATCACGTGCACGCATGGCCATGGAAGTATTTGCTAACTTTACTGCAACCGATATGGGAACCAGTGATGCGTCACCATTTGGTGTGCGAGCCCTAAAACACTTCTTACAATATGCTGAAACAGGCGTGTTAGTGAAACAGGAAGAAACCGGCAAAGCGCCAGACTCGCCATTCGAAGAAGAAGTTATCTACGCGATACAGCAATTGGGTTACAAGGTAGAGCCGCAAGTTGGCTGTGCAGGCTTTTATATTGATATAGCAGTGCGAGACCCAAATAATCCGGGACGTTATATGCTCGCTGTTGAATGTGATGGTGCGACGTATCATAGTTCTCGAACTGCTCGTGATCGTGATCGTATTCGCCAAAATGTTTTAGAGGGATTAGGTTGGCGTTTCCATCGTATCTGGAGTACTGATTGGTTTCGTAATGCGCATAAAGAAACACAACGATTAGATGACAGCATTAAAGCATCCATTGCCTTTTATCAGGCGCTAGATGTACAACCTAAAGATACGGCTGTTGTCGTTAATCACAATCATGTCGTTGAGAAAGCAGCGATTGAGCGTGTAACTGTTGAGCGCACTAATCATCAGGTTAATTATACCTGTTGTGCATTAGCTGAACTTTATTTAACGGTGAATCATACCATTCCTGAAGTATCTACCAGCGTTCTTGCGCAAGACATTGCTAAGATTGTGAGTGTAGAGTCACCTATTCATATTAAGCAAGTGGGTCAGCGATTACTATCAGCAGTTGGTTCAACGCGTTCGGGGGCTAAAATTAACCGCTCTATCGTAGCGGCGACACAATTATTGGTGGGCAAAGGTGACGTAATCTTAGATGGTGATTACCTTTTATCTGCAGCACACTGCACGAAAATAAACAGTACGGTAATAAACAGTACGGTAATAAACAGTACGGCAATAAATAGCTCTCAAATTGCAAACGACCTACGCACATTTACTGTTCGTCACCGTGGTGAATTACCGAACAGTGAGCGTAAACTAGACCTGATCCATGATGATGAGATAAAAGCAGCTATTCGTACTGTTGTTGAAGGCGCTTACTCGATATTAACACAAGACACGATGGCGTCAGCAATCGACTTACTCGGCTTTGGTAATTTAAGTGCGCAAATGAAACAACGCTTAACCCAGCTGGTGGATGAAATGGTACAGGACAATATACTTAACTCTCGCGGTGATGTATTAAGTTTAGAAACAGCGTAAGTCATGCTTAGCGGCTAGTTATTAAGTGAGTTATTAAGTTAGTCATTAAGTTAGTTTAAAACAGCCTCATGTAGAGGCTGTTTTATTTTCAATACGTGTGAACAGATAATAAATTTTTAATTTTAAGGATTATTGTATGAATCGCTCCTCGCATAACCAAATAACAGACCCTGAAGTCGTCGATTATTTACAGCGCGCATTGTTCTTTGATGAGGTTGAGGTCTATTGGCGCGAAAATCATGGTATGTGCCCAGGTAGTATTATTGACGCCCTTGCTGATATGGTACCGGATACTCATATAATGGAAGTGAATTATATTCCGCTAAAGCGTGTCGTTGAGATCTGGAATGGGGCAGATATTGACGATATGTGGATACAGATCTAACAATATCAAAAATCTGTAAACCTCCCCCCACCATTACACGTTCCCATACGCCATGAAAAAATGGGATGTAGCATGGAAATATATCATTTTAAGACACTAATTTATAAACGATATATGAATAAATCTTCATTTTGTAGTATTTTGCTATTCACACATGATGTGTACATCTCTGTCGTTATTCGATGTGAGGTTCTTATTAGGATGAGTTAATAGTGAAAAGTTTATTTGATGGTGCATTTAGTGCAGGCAAGGACGTAAAACAAAATCAAGTGGTTGAACAAGCTAAAGGTTTTTTGACTCAAAATAATGACGTAGAATTTATTGCAAGAGAATCATCATCTATTACATTAGTAACAGTGAGGGAAGGGCTGTTACCAAGTGTACTTATTATTAATGGTTTTTTATCGCAAGACGGTGAAGAAGTATTAGATTGGCTGAGTGTTGTTGATAAAGTATATCCAAACAATAAAGTGATTCATGTGCGTTGGAATGCAGGGTATTTTACCGACATAGTACGAGACGATGGCATTGCGACACGTGATGATAGTGCCGCAGATAAACTGCTTGAAGCTGCAAAGTTAGCCATAAATATGACACCTGAAGGTGTCGCAGCCTTGGTGGGGGAGCTCGTGACAGACAAGCTCGTCGGGCATTGGAAAAAATCGTTTAATGAAACACTTCACGCAGGGCATGATTTAGCAAAAATAATACAGCATGATCCGTGCTTACATGGCTCAATTGTCATGGGTTATTCATTAGGCGCAAAGGTTGCTTGTCAGACATTGAATCACCTCGACGCGAATCAAATTTCCACTTGCTACCTACTGGCTGGCGCTGTGTCTGCAAAGGCTGAACAATGGTCGTCTATTTTAAATAAACATACAGAACTACAGCTCATTAACTGCTATAGCGATAACGATGACATATTAAAAAGTGCGGATGGTGCTGGGATGTTATTTGATCATGCGCCCGCAGGTCTTGCATGCATCGAAAATCAGCATAGTGAGCAAGTGATGAACTTAGATGTATCAACATTTACATTCGGGCATATGAATTTTAAAAATGAAAAACTAGGCAGCGCATTGGCTAACATTAAAAATAAAACAATGCTGTGTCTATAACCTCAAAAATAGTATTTAATCTTGTAACAGAGCTAAGTCTCCTCTCCTTCGTTCGACGAAACTTTGTATTTGACGTTTATTCATGTGTTTTTAATCGCTCCTAAAAAGGGCGATTAAACAAATTTGTTAATCATATCAATCTGATTACTAACCTGTAATCAGCACATCCATCTTCATTAATACGATTAAATTTTGGTTTTAGGCATTCGTATCACCATCATCACAGCAGAGTGTAAAGTTATTACCATTGTTTTGTAGTACTTCTATCGTATTGATTTATTAGAGTTTTTTCTTTTATAATAAATGAATTATTTTAAGTTTAAAGATTTCTATAGGCGCTAATGAAAACTACGGGATTTTGAACTGGCTAATATCACACTAAGCACATAAAATTGTTAGTTATACTTTATATTTGGTTGGTGTGTATGTTTGAGCGTGCAAAGATTTAGTTTTACTCTACTATCAATTGTATGTTCACTTTTTATTTTTTCGAAAATTATATGGTTTTTTTTGTAATAAAAATGAATTCTGAATATCAATCACTTGGATAGGTATGACATATTTACTGCGTTGTAATATAAGTTTTTGTTGTTGTTTTTCATATTCACCGTGATCTTTATCAATATATTATATTTTCTAATTTTGTCGTAAACGACATAGTGTAACGATTATGTAAGCGTTAGTATGCGCGCATAGAGTTATGGTTTTATACATGTTAATTTATTTTTATAGTCAACCTGTAGTCTAACTATGTCTTTAATGAATGAAAATTCAGTGGTCATTCTTCACGCTGAACAGTTACATCGAAGTAGCTAAGTGGAAGTATTATTTTATTTATTATTGAGGTGTTATAAACAAATGAGCGATATCATGGGAACTGGTCCAAATACCAGTAAAATTAGGGATGATGAGGGCGATGAACTAGGCAAACATAGTCGATTTTTACGTAAAATCGCCTGGTTAGTAGAGATTATCGTCGTATTTATCGGTCTTTGTATTTCGGTATCATTAATGTCAAGTGGCGATAATTTAGTGAGTTCTTTCACTTTATCGGCTCCATTTGTGATGATTTCATTGGTGGAACTAACCAAAATCCCATTTGTTATTGGGCTTTGGCATTCACGTAAATCATTTCCAATGTATCTGCTTATCATTGCTTTCTTGTGCTTGATTACATTTGAAACCTTGCTGAATGGCTTTGAGAGAGCGTTTTCGTCGATTAATAGCAAAATTAACTTAAGTGAAATTGAGATCAGTAAAATTGAAAATCAGATCCAAGTTAATGACGAAAATATTGCGATAGCATTACAGAATTATAATCTTAAGACGCAAAAAATTGAAAACGACAAAAATGAAGTTAATGCGAATTATAAATCAGAATATGCGAGTGAATTAAAACGAAGTCAGCGTTTATCTAAAAATGTGCCGCAGCTAAGACGCTCTCTTGCAGAAAAAAGAGAGCAGTTAAATCAGCTTAAAGTTGAAAAGTCAGAGCTGTTACAAGAGCTATCAGCGAAGAAAGAGCAACGATTTAAGTCAACGATAGAGCGTAATCAAGGTGGCGCAGATCTAGTACAGAAAGAGCGTAACCGTTTACTTGCACAGCTTGATAAGTTGACAGCTGATAGGAAAGTGGCTTTAGATGATTCTAACTTCTTTACCTCACCTGCGATTAAGAAAGACTACGATGAAAAGATCCGCTATGTAGAAGAGCAGGTCAATAACATTAATAACAAAACGATTATTGGTAAAGAGAAAAGCCCTAATTTAGAATCGGTGAAGTTCTTAGATAATTATTATGCTGATTTGTTAGCGTTAAAAGATGACATGATCCAGCAGAAAAATGAGGAAGTAAAACAGCTTTCTCGTAGCTATCGAAATGCAGTAAGTGCAAGTAATAAAAACTTAGCGGTGAAACAAAGTCGATTAGTCAAAGACAAAGTGACGGCATTGCGTGAGTTAGAAAGTAAGCGTGATAAAGCGGATATAGAATTCTCTAGCGAGAAGGATTATATCAAAGAGATCAAGCAAGCTAATATGAAGTTACGTTATGATATTCGTGTCGTTGAAATTGAAGCGAACACGATAGCATTGTCGAATCAGGTTTATCGCATGGCTTCTTACATTGATAATGTGGATCACTATAAAGAAGTGAAAACGGAAACATTAACGCTGGTAGGTTTAGTTTGGTTTGGCTCATTAGCACTGATTGGTTCTATTACCGGTATTGCTTTAACCTTATCAGGATTGCATCTTAATAGCTTAGCGAGAAAACGAGAAGAAAAAGCGAGAGTATATATTGCTAACGACGCTTAAGTTAAGCGACCAGTAACATTTCCAACACAGACTAGCCTACGCAGTTAACATTATTTGCGTAGGCTTTTTCATGACTAAATTTAATGCTAAATTCCGACTTTTCTCCGATAGTAGTTTTTCTATATCAATGTCATTCTTTATATTCTTAATGTACAAGCGGTTAATAATAAGAGTGGTATATATGGCTGATTTTAAACTTGGGTTTGAAAAAATGTTAAGTAATGAAGGGGGTTACAAGCTACATCATGTAGCGGGTGATCGTGGGGGGTTAACGTTTGCTGGTATTTCTGCTAATGCACATCCTCAATGGCCGGGTTGGCGATTATTAAAAAATCACGGGGTTGATGGACAACAAAACCCACAGGTTACGGAGTTAGTTTACCAATTTTATCGTAGTCACTTCTGGGATAAAATAAATGGCGACATGATCGCGAGTCAAAAAATAGCAGAAAGCGTATTCGATTTTTCTGTTAATACGGGCCTTTATACTGCGATAAAGCTTGCGCAGGATGTCGTTGATGCCAAGTCTGATGGCATTGTTGGACCAAATACGTTATCTAAACTGAATCATTGTAATGAATCCTTCTTTGTTTCTCATTATGCGTTAGCTAAAATTACACGCTATGCAAAAATTGTAAGCAATAATGAAACTCAGAATAAATTTTTACTCGGTTGGATTAATAGAACACTACAGAGCTTAGCGTAAATAGTTTGTAGCTATGTGTCATAATGATGAACGCAGTCGATGGCACTAAAATACTATAAAGAATGATTAACTATCGGTCAATATTACCACTTAAATCTCAATTTTATTCTGTAAACCATCAAAAACATGCCTCTAAAGAGATGAATATCTATTTTAATGTATAATTTTTGACAAGCTGTTATTTTTTATCCCATAATATTCATACCAGTTGAGAATATGAAAAGGGAATAATCATGATCCAACCGATGCGTCATAATGATAATATGTCAAATATCACCGTATTATCGTTCATAGAACCACATCCATTATTAGTTGATATTGCCAATAATGATGATATCAATATGCAATATGTTACCGCGAAAGATGGAATTTCGCAGGATGCACATTTACTAAAATCAGACTTGATCGTCGTTATTTATCAGAAAAAACACGAAAATAAAGCGAGTTACCTTTCCAGACGAATGATCATCGAAGATAACTTTATTGCGACGATTTGGTTGAATATCGATGAGTTAGATAAACGTGACAGTTTAACAGCATTACGCTTTGTTTATCATATGGCAACCATGCTTAATCAGAATCAATTGCTCAAATTTAATATTAGTGATATTTCGTCATTGATATCGCATTCTAAATCATTACGTTTCTTTGAAACCTCTTGCGAAGATTCTTCATTAACGCTTGCTGCGAACGATTCGATTGCGGATTCTGCTGCAATGATTATTGTCACAAAAGAACCTATTTCGATTCGAAAAATTAATGCCGGGTTTGAAGTCATTAATGAGGTTTGTGAGCACAAAGTACCGTGTTACTACGGTGTGCATATGTCGCCTAAGTACAGTGCTAAACACACTTATCTGTACCTTGTTGGCGAACGTTAATCAGCGTTGTTTATAAAATAAATAAGTAGGTGCTAATAATAAGCACCTACTTATAGGACCTCTATTTCCTAATCGTTAACCTGCGGGAATTAGTGAATTCCTAATTCAATTTTAGTTGCAGGGTTTTGGCGAGTTGGCGCTGTGATCGTAGCAAGAAAATCTTGCAGCGCTTCCGCTTCGGCTATGGTTAGATTTAAGGGGCGAATCTGTTCAGATAATACCGGATAAGTCGGATCATATTTATTCCAACCAAAAGGTGCGTTATCTGCCATGCCTGCAGAGTACATGGAAATAACGCCTTCCATCGTATCCAGTAAGCCGTTGTGGAACCACGGATGGTTGTTCATCACATCACGTAATGACGGCGTTTTGAATTTACCCACACTACTTGGGTTGTTATCGACATTATACAATCCCAAATCTTCATAAAATCCTTGGTAATAAGTCAGCCCGACGTTTTGCATTTTATGGTCTGTAAATTCAGCACCCATATGACAATTAACGCAACGGCCATTACGACGGAAGATATCTAACCCCCATAACTCTTTATCAGACAATGCTGTGGTATCACCAGAATTATCAGCCTGAGTAACAAAGGTATCAAAACGACTTGGGTTACTAATAATGGTACGTTGGAAGGTCGCCAGTGCCATCCCTAATTGCAGTTCTGTTATGTCCGTGTTTTCGGGAAATGCTTGTTTGAACAATGCAGGGTATTCTGAATGCGAATTAAGTCGCGAAAGTAAACGCGGCAAGCTTTCTGCCATTTCTAGAGGGTCTTGAATTGGCATTAATGCTTGCTGCTCTAATGTCGCAGCACGACTGTCCCAAAATAAAACAGGCAAAAACGCGCTATTTACAATAGTCGGCGCATTACGTTTACCACGTTGACGATCATGACCAATAGAAACTTCTTGTCCATCACCCCAGCCTAATTTAGGGTCGTGACAACTTGAGCATGCTACATCACCAGCTTGGGATAAGAAGGGGTCAAAAAATAGCTTTTCGCCTAACGTTACCTTTAATTCACTATAAGGATTATCGTTAGGAAAATCTGGCTTCGGCATAACACCTAGCTCTTGGTAACTTGATAGATCATCAACAAAAGGTTGTGGCCAATAATCACTATTGCTTGCGTAAGCTTGTCTTAAACGGTTGAAGTTGGGTTGACCATGGTTGTTGACCGAACGAGGGTCTTCTGTCGCTCTGTTTTCAAACGTAGTGGCAATCAACAAAATACGCCCAGTATCAATATCGGTGGTTGATTTTGGTTGCAAATCCACTGTGGAAGGTAAGCTATACAAACCATAACCAGACGTTGTTTTTACCCAGTAATCTCCACTTTCAGGTTGATTGAGCGATGTTTCATATAGCAAGCTATAATCAGAATCTTGCTCGCCTTTATAGAGCAACATTGCGAGTTCATCGGCTGTTGGTAGTCGCCAGTCATGACGGCCACAAAGTTGCGCTTGGTTGATATCAGCAAGCACACTTGGCACACCTGTCTGTATTGATAGCTGCTGATTGGTGTTCGTCATATCTTGTGGGTTTGGTGTTAGCCAATATACATTTGAAAATTGCTTGTCACGTAAATAGAGATTATCACGTACTAACCCACGCATATCATCTAAGCAACGCCAAGGAGCATCAGCGTAGTCATCAGATTGTTGCGATTTAGGTAATGGCAAGCCACTATTATCTAAGCGTATAAAGCTATCTTTCTCTGCTTTTGGTTCTTTCTGCTCTGATGGCAGTGTCGTATCACGTTTGACACCACTCACGAGCATGACAGATTTAGGTTTACGCTTGTTTTGTACTACTGCAGTATGGCGACCGCTTGCAAAATCTCGCGTAGGCGCAATATTGTCGGCATGTGATTGTTGATTATCATCATCCGCTAACCAGTAAGTTTCAAAGCCTGTCGCACTAAAAAAATAAGGGTCAACCGCAGCTTGGTTAGTATCTAACGCATAATCTTGTTCACTGACTAGTCCTTCTATTTCGTAGCTTGATGGTAAACGCCAATCATTGCGGCCGCACCAATTTTGCTGATTCGCATAATCAACCAGTGTATCTGTCGTGCATGCTTGGCTGTTTCCATCACGATCAGTGAATTGGCATTGTGCTTGGAAATCTGGCAAGGTCGGCTGCCAATCACCCCATGCATAGGTTTGCATTGTCGGTTGTAATGGACTTGCCCACACGACACCTTGGTGAATGTTACTGTCGGCGATGCACTGCCATTCTTTACTTTTAGTCTTGTCTTTCAGTGATAATGTCGTAAAACGCGGTGTTGGCTTATTGATTCTAATGAGCCAATTAACGGTTTCAACTTTATTATTTGATACCACGGCTATTTTGACATGGTCTGACCCTTGCGCATCTGCGTTTGCCTGATAAGTAAAGGTATTGCCTTGTACACTGGCCTTACCGTATAGGCCAGGTTGAATAAGCTGTAACGTTTGCGTTGACGTTAAGGCATACTGTTTTGTTGTCGTCTGCCCTTGTGTTAACTGTATTCGAGGGGCAAGTTGTAGCGGGGTACTGCTGCTATTGTTGTTGCTCGATCCATTGTTATCACTGCCACATGCAACCAATAGCGCACAGCTAGTGATAACCACTAGCTGACACTTTATGCTTTTTAATGTACTGATTTTCATTATTTTTGTAATCTCGTTGTTGAGATTAGGCGTACGCGATGCGCTTCTGTGTTTGCTAAACCGCTGCTTTCAGAGAACGAATCTTGAAATGCCACGGCGACTTGTTTTGTTTTTGGTTTGTATGTGTCAGCTGTCGAGGTCCAGTAATAGCTGTCGTAATCAACGGTTGTATCATCAAGTACACTGGTCACATAGCTTGCACGTAAACTTGGATAACCCCATGCAGGTGTATTTACAAGTAGGCTTTTTAACTCATTTTCTGTTGGTAAGCGCCAGTTTGTTTGTCCACAAGAGGCAATTTGGTTAACTTGATCTACGTATTTAACCGCTTCAGCATAGGTTTTCAGCGGAGCATTTTTATTAATGCGTTGCCATAAAATCTGCGTGTTTGGTAACGCTGATTTATATGCTTGATCTGATGTACAACCCCATGTTGTCGCTTCTTGTGTCGCGAGTACTTGGCCAAGTGAACCATGCTTTACAAAGCGAGATGTCCAAGTGCTATTTTCGTCAATATCTTTTGCTACATCTTGTGGTGATAATGTCGTCGTTAAAGGCGGTACGTCATTGTCTTTTTTATCTGGAATAACAGTGCCGTTCACTAACATTGTAAAATGGGGTTCGTTTGTTGAACGTGGCGGCATATTTGCAAAGTCAAAATCTTCACCCATCCACATCACATGAGCATCACCTACAAGCGCGTTTGAACCTTTCCAATCATTATCTGCAGGATTTGTATCATGGCCATTTGGATAAATGGTGAATGAATTAGTCCAATATGCTTCATCGTAATTAGAGTCAACATAAGGGAAGTAGAAATTGTTGATTGGAGACTGTTTGCTGTCTTCATCAAATAACTTTTTATCGAGCAGCGTCTGCCATTCTGTGCGTGTTGCTAAGCGCCAATCTGAACGGCCGCAAAGTTGTTGCTTGTTTGCTTCGGCGACGAGGTTATCGGTATTACAGTTACCATCAAGTGTGCAGCTTGATTCGTCATAGTCTCGGTTATTAATGACGCGATCGCCCCAGTAATAAGTTGCATCAAATGCATATGGGCCATTTGCTTGCGGTGCTTGCCACATGAGTTCACTGCTATTATCGGTGACGCAACTCCAGTCACTGGTATTGGCTGGTCGAGCCTGATCTTCTGGCGATAACACGGTGCCATCTAAGCTTACTTTACTGAAACGTATGACAGGAGTATTCGATTTATCGTTATATAACGGTAATACGGAACCATCAAGCTTATAAATACTGTTATCTACTTGATAACTAATTTCAAATTTATAATTAAGTTGAGCGGCAATGATTTCAGCACTTAACGGGCTTGACGTTAAGTCAGCATAGGGTTTGAAAACAATATGTCCTGTAGCCATATCAAGCTGTGCACTACCGAAATTAGTGGTGATCTTAGAGACCGTATTCATATTGGTAGCGGTAACACCTGGCGCTGTAAAAGTAACCTCTGTCGCTGATACGGCTGTTATATCCGCAGCTGTAATGTGTGCGATTGTTGTCGTTGGCTTAGGTACCGGTTTAGTTGTTTGTGTTGTATTTGAGCTAGAACCGTTACAAGCTGTGAGCAGTAGGCTGATGCAAGCTATAGATAATGTTGTTTTTTTCATTTTATTTGGTTTATTTTATTTATTTTTATGGAAATTGGGTGGGGGATGATAATTACTTATAAAAGATAATGCAAGTGATAACTGTTATCATTTGCATTTAATTGATTGCCTACTTTCGAAAGATGAGCTGTTTGAGAAAGGGAGGTTATTTGGTTAAGTGCTGTTGTAATTCTTTGCCTGGTATTGAACTTGAGGTTGCAACCGCGATTGCTGCCCATTCAGAACCTGTTGTCATCGCTTGATCAATATCTTGCTTCGCTAAGAGCCCATGGGTTAAACCAGAGGCAAATGCGTCACCTGCACCTGTGGTATCAATCACTTTCGCTGCGAGGGCTGAAACCACGATAGGAGTCTCTTTGCTATAAGCTATTGCGCCTTTGTCTCCGTTGGTGATGATAAAATAGCGTAATTGTGGTCCTGCAATCTGTAGTCCATATTGCCAAATACCATCTCGGTCATTATTGTCTAGTCCATGATGTTTAATATCAGATTGAGATGAAATTAAAATGTGGCAAGGGCGTACACGGCTGTCTTTTGCTAATTGCGCTATAACTAAAGTGTGTGTTAGAGCGGCATGTGCCCAGCGTTCTGTTCCGACGGCAGAAGAGTTAATATAGAGTGCTTGCCAATGTGTAAAGTCTGGTATTGGCCCTAATGTAAAAATAGGTCGCTGTGGACGAATAATCGTGCGCTCACCATCCGGTGTCATGATTAATAATAATTCAGGTGTATCAAGTTCATTCCGTTGTAATAAGCTACAATCGAGCCCTTGAATACTGGCTTCAGCCAATAACCAATCTGCTGTTTTATCATTACCGACTTGACTCACCAACGCGACTTTATGTCCCGCGTAGACTAATCCCAATCCGGTGTTGGCCCCACCACCGCCTAATCGTCGACCGTTGTCAGCATAATAATGGCGACCGCCTGTAACTAACTGCCGATCTAATTGTAATACCCGATCACAGTTTAAGTTGGCAAGTAATAGGATATTTGACATGACTAATGGCCTTTAATAATACATTGATCGTAATTGTCTCTTATTGAAATATAAAAGAAAGTAAAAGCGTCATTAACCATATAAAATTGAGTGATATAGCACAATAAAATAGCGTATTGAAACTGTTTGGTCACTAAGTATCATTGCGTAAGTTACTTGCTGATAATTATCTTTATTGTAGATTGAAACGAGCGTTTTATACTTTGCATTTGTAATGCGGGCTGTATTAGTATGAAGTGAATCTTGAGTATTGATTACGATTTAATATCAATGGATTAGGTATTAAAATATTTTGTATAAGGATTATAAATTATATGATGAGAAGCTTATCTGTTAAAGCTAAGTTGATTATATCGCTTGCTCTTCCCACTGTATTTATCTGTGTTTTTATGGGTGCTTATATTTGGCAGTATATTAAATCTTCTCAAGAGGCTGATAATGCTATTTTAGTGATTCAGCAATCGATGTCGATTAACGCCCTTGTCCACGATATACAGGCCGAGCGAGGATTGAGTGCTGCATATACTATTGACCCGAGCTCTCGACTAAAAGAGCAGCTATTTGTTCAACGCCAACAAACCGATCAACAACTTTTCTTATTTAATCAATTAGTACAAGACCACCCATTTGTAAAAGCATTGTCGCAACAAAAAAACATTATCAACCAACAAGATATTATTACGGATATACGTACATCAGCCGAGAGTGTAAATAGTGTTAGGTTTGATCGTTATACTCAGTTAATTGCTGAAAACCTTAACTTTGTGAGTGCAATGCAAGAACAGGTTCGAAGTGAACAGTTGTCATTTAATATGGACTATTATATTCCGCTAGTTTGGTTTAAAGAGTTTGCCAGTATCGAAAGGGGCTCATTCCACCGTATTTATAAATCAGACCGCTTTAATCAAAATACACTTTCGCAATTATTTAGTCTACGTGATAAACAAGACCTTATTTTTTTGCAACTACAGCGATTGATTCCAAATACATTTAAACAAGATTTAAGTCGTATCACAGAGTATGCCCGCAATGGCAAATTAAATCAGATTATAAGCCAAGCAAAATTTGAAAGTAAAAAGCAAGACGTCTTAAATGAAGCACGCTCTTATTTTGGTCTAATTAATCATTATTTTAAAGGTTATTTATTACGTCGCGACCAAGTCTATTACCAAAAGTTTATGACTCAATACCAAGATTCATATCGCGTCTTATCAGCTTATAAAAGCATGGATTATGCGAATGAGCAGATTAATGTGTTGTTTGATATCTTGGACCATTACAAGCAGGTGATGGATGGGTTAGATAAACACGTTATTGATAATGCAGAGGTCAATAGAATTGATAACGATTTTATTGACCTTGAAAGTCGAGCACTAAAAAATATTGAGTTAATTCGTCAAGATATTCTGAATATCAGTTTTGCAGACTGGTGGAAGGGGGCGACAGAGCGTATTGATATTATTGATGAAATCATTAGTTCGACAAGTGAACAATATATTGAAATGGTGGTACAGGTAAAACGTGAAAAACACCAAGAGTTGCTTATTGAGGTTAGTCTTATATTCGCAGTCGTGTTTATTGGTGTTGCCTTAGCTTATCGTACTATTCATCAAGTACTACAAGAACTGTATATGTTTACCGAGCAAATGAAGAAAATCAATTCGGCAAGCAGTAATAAAAAACTCGATATTCACAGTGAATCGCACCTCATAACAGATGTTGTTGATACATTTAATGACATTGTAACCTCGATTGATGTCACCCAGCATGAGCATTTTCTTTCCACTGCATTTTTTAATAGTGCAGGCGAGGGAATGGTGATTAGTGATCAATACAATAATATCGAAATGATTAACCCTGCCTTTACGCGTATGACAGGGTTTAAAAAACAGGATGTATTAAGTAAAAGCATTTTACATTTTTTGACTGATAAATATGATAATAAATTGACTCATGGTCTGATCAAACAAACTGTTTTGACTAAAGGTTGCTGGGAAAGCGAAGTTAAGATTAAAGATAAATCGAACCGTAATAGCTCTGTTTTTATGTCGGTCGCGGTTGTTAAAGATAAAGATGATCGTATCAGCCATTATATCTATTTATTAAAGAATCTAGATAAATGGAAAAAATACGAAGAAGAGATTTGGATAAAGGCGAACTTTGATTCATTAACTAATCTACCTAACCGTGACATGGGGATGGAAAAGTTAAAGCAGGTTATTGAGCATTCTAAGCGCTATCGTATCATGGCGGCTGTTATGTTTATCGATCTTGATAACTTCAAATTGATTAATGATAGTTTGGGGCATAGTGCTGGCGATGAACTCTTATGCCATGTGAGTGAGCGATTACGTAATCACGTACGTGCAACTGATATCGTTTGCCGACTTGGTGGTGATGAATTTGTCGTGATCTTATCTGAGATTAAATATGTTAATGAAGCGAAGGTCTTAGCTGATAAGTTAATCACTGAAATATCCAAGCCCTACCTATTACAAAATCAGCATGATGGTGTTATTTCTGCGAGTATCGGAATTACACTCACACCGGATGATGGTACCGATTTCGAGACGTTGCTAAAAAATGCGGATACCGCGATGTATCACGCGAAAGAATTAGGGCGCAATAATAGCCAGTTTTACACACATCAATTAAACCAAAAAGTGACGGCTCGAATGTCGCTTGAGCAAGACTTGTATCGTGGTTTAATGCGAGATGAATTTATTTCGTATTACCAGCCAATTTTCGAAATAGACAGCAAGAGAATTACTGGTGTCGAGGCGCTAATTCGCTGGAACCACCCCGAAAAAGGACTTGTGTATCCGGGGGACTTTATTGATCTTGCCGAAGAAGTGGGCATTGTCATTGATTTTGGTAACCTGATGATCACGCAAACGTTAATCCAGTTACAAGCTTGGCAGTCGCAAGGTATTTATATTCATGCTGCGATTAATTTATCGTCAAAACAGTTTGCGCCTGGCCATGCTGATAACTTAGTCAAATTGGTGGAGAGTGAGTTACAAAAATATGATATAGCGGGTGAATACTTACATATTGAAATCACTGAACGGGTGTTTATGGACAACACCGATTTGGTCGCTGAAACATTAGTTAGATTGCGCAACCTAGGCATTCGTATTCATTTAGATGATTTTGGTACGGGCTATTCATCGCTGAAATATTTGATTAATTTTCCCGTTGATTATTTGAAAATTGACCGCAGTTTTATTTCTCGAATAGGTGATAATGAAAATGCGCGTAAAGTCATTAAGTCGATTGTGGCAATGACAAAAGAGTTAGATCTTAAAGTGGTAGCAGAAGGTATTGAAGAAGAAAGTGAGTGTGATTTCTTAGCACAATTAGGCTGCGAATTTGGCCAAGGTTATTGGTTTGCAAGACCCGTAGCGGTTGAAAAATTAGAACTTTCATCTATAGAGATAATTGATATAGATATAACTGAAATTGAACCTCTGGAAAGAATATAATTGATGAATGGGATGGTAGTATTTTTTAATCACCATTAATGCTCCGTTCTTATAAATTATACTGAAATTAGTGATGAGGTTCAGGTCATGACTCGAAATAGAACTCTATTGTAAGTTTAATCAACTATGTCATGTAAAAATTATGCTAGAGTAGTTAACCGCATCAAGCATTAGGTTCACGCTCATACTTTAGCATGATGCATGCAGAGTCATACATAGACTTGCAGTACAGTAGCGAGGTTAAATACCGACAAAGCGAAGAAGTGTAATTAAAAGGATTTTTATGTTTATATCTATACGCGCTAAATTAAATTTGCTTATGGGGATTTTTGTATTCTGTTTATTGTTTTCTATTTATGAAGGCTCTCGCCTTATTGATTATGGAAAAACAGCGGTTGATCAACAGTCGAATACCTACCGTCATGCCAGCACCCTTATCCTAAATGCCGACCGCGATGCCTATCAAGCTTATTCTGCTTTTCAGCAATATGTGATTGACGCTAACGACGTGTCTTTTACGGTGATCAATGATAATTTAGATCAAGTTAAAAGCCGTTATGATAAGTACGCTGCCTTAGTTGATAAAGAGGACACTTATAATATTCTTTCGTTAATGTCTCAATGGCGTCAGTTAACAGACGATTATATGAAAGAAACTGACCCTGAAGCAAAAGTGATTATCGCGTGGGCGATTACGCAAGAGTTTCAAGTTTTAAGAGAACGCTTAAACCAAGAGTACGATCAGATCAATGCAGCATCTGAACAAGCGGTGAATGATTTTCATATTCACTTGTTTAAAAAATTCACTTGGCTGTTAATTGTATTTACCATTTTGTTCATCTCAATTACTTGTATTTATGTATTGATTAAACGCAGTATTATTGCACGTCTTAATGATTTAAATCGCAATATAGGTTATATCGCTGCAGGTGATTACGATAAGCGTATTAAGAATAATACCGATGATGAAATGAAAGATTCTTTTGCACATCTTGCCGCGTTGCAAACTCAACTAAAACAAAATATTACGATAATTACGCAAGAAAAAGATAATGCCAATAAAGCCAACCGTGCAAAAAGTACATTTTTGGCGAATATGTCGCATGAAATTCGAACGCCATTAAACGGTATTATTGGGATGTCTGAAATTTTAAAAGATTCGCAGTTATCGCCTATTCAAAAAGACTATCTGACGACGATTGATTCATCGTCACAGACATTATTAATGTTGATTAACGATGTGCTCGATTTATCAAAAATTGAGTCGGGTAATTTAGTTATTTCGCCGCATACATCCAATGTAAAAGAAATATTGTTCGATACCGCGTCATTAATTGCTGCAAAAGCACAAGAAAAAGAGATTGAACTTGATATACAAATCAGCCCTGACTTACCAGACCTATTGACGTTAGATGAGCACAAACTGAGACAGGTACTGATGAACCTTGCCTCTAATGCGGTTAAGTTTACAGCGAGTGGTAAGATAGTACTCTCATTAACGACTAAATCGATTGATACTGAGAATATTGCACTGTCTTTTTCGGTGAAAGATACAGGTATTGGTATTGATAAAAGTAAGCATGAAAAAGTATTCGAAGCGTTTCAGCAAGAAGATAACGATACCACTCGTCATTTTGGCGGCACAGGACTAGGACTCTCGATTAGTGCAAAAATTATCAACTTAATGGGGGGGAATATTGCTATCACATCCACGAAGGGTGAAGGCAGTGATTTCTATTTTACCATCGAAGTGGGTATTGAAAAAGTACAACCTAAACATACTACATCACAGTATAGTGCGATTATTATTCATGCTGAAAATACTGATTTTTTGCAATTTGAATTAAAACAGCGTGGCTTGGCGTTAACGCAGTGCGCTGATATTAATTGTGTCGCTGCAAGCGTAAAACCAAACTCAATTATTATTTATAATCAGCAGGAAGTTGAGCTCGCGAAAATAGAATTACAGGTATTACGTCAGAAGGTCGGTAAAACGCCTATTTTATTATCTCGCCATAATCATCACGAACACGTTAATTATGGTCATTTGGTGGATGGTTATATAACGCAACCATTGCTGGGTCTTCGATTAATAAATATGATTAATGATCTTAATCTAATAATTGAATCCGATGTAGATGAAGTGTCTTCGAAAACCAATCGCGCGATTTTATTGGTTGAAGATAATCTCATTAATCAAAAAGTGGCATCGATTAATATCAATCAATTAGGGCTTGATGTGCTGGTGGCCAAAAATGGCCAAGAAGCGATAGATATCTACGCTGAGCGCCATCAAGACATTAATTTAGTCTTGATGGATTGCATGATGCCGGTAATGGATGGCTTTGATGCAACAATCGGTATTCGCAAATATGAAGAAACATATTCTTTATCTCGCATTCCAATCGTAGCGTTAACAGCGAGTATCTTAGAAGACGACATCCAGCGCTGTTTTGATTCTGGTATGGATGACTATTTACCTAAGCCGTTTAAGAAAGAAATATTTAGAGAGAAAATTAATAAATATAGCTAACTAAAAGTTAGGTAATGCTTGTAGGCGATACTGCCATTGTCTACAAGTACATATCACTTCTTAATTGATAAACTATCGGCAATAATATTGAGGCACTCAGCGGCATGACTTGTGACTAAAAAGTGACTTGCGCCTGATATGGTATATTGTTTGTTGTTAGGGATTTCTTGTCCCAAATAACGAGTAATAGCCTGTGCTACAGGGTTTGATTTTGAGCCACAAACAAGCCTTGTTGGAATAGCTAATGTGTTAAGGTTTTCACGTGCTTTATGCGTATTTTCACATAATGTCCAGTGACGATGATTGTTCGCTGTTAATGGTACCATCCCATCTTTGATGAAATCGGGTAGGGGATCAAATGACCCTTTACCACCCCAGAAATCGATCACTTTTCCACATACATAAGCGTCATTATTACTAATAGCCTTACGATAACCTTGAACGAAGGTATTCACCTTAGCCGTCATCGCTTGATCACCAACAGATTTAAATACCCACGTTGCTACTGGTTCAAATAGGGTTAACTCTCGTATCGAAACAGCCCCTTTGAGTGCGAGCGCTAATGCTACTACGCCGCCAAAGGAATGACCGACAAGATGAATAGGCTGTTCAGTTAGCTCAGCAACGACTGACTCTATAATACGCAGTTCAGTATTGATATCGGGTGCTGCGAAGTCATTCGGATCTGGTGTACCACAGTGCCCGGGTAGTTTGATGGAAATACAATGGTGTGTTTCAGCTAGCTGTTGGACTATCTTCTTCCATGTTGATGTCGTTGCGTAGGAACCGTGGATAAACACAATTGGGCTGCCGCTACCTTGTTGTTCATAGTAGCAGGGTAAGACGTTATTATTATTGTCTAGCTTGTTATTCATATGACGTCCTGTCTTAATTTGAATTGTAATCATTCAAGTGTAGCAAAATTGAGATAAAAAAATACCGCAGGCTGGCTGCGGTATTTCTATTTACGTTCTTCTCATTACGTGAATAACAAAACGTATTACTTTTTGTTTTGTAAATCTAGGCTGTATACCGCGAAACCAAGCTTGTCTTCTTTAACGTGCTTCATTGGATATTGACCTTTATCTTTGATGAACTGCGCGGCTTTTTCACCCGGTGCTGTTTCAAAGGTAATGGTTAGCTTCTTATCGCTTTGTAACGGTGTGAAGTGCCAGTTGTTATCAGCACTTGGCGTTACTTGGCCTTTTTCTTTACTTACACGACTGATGTAGTCAGAAAGTACGGTACGGTTTTCATCAGGAGATGCAAATGCAACAAATGCTTCACCAGTACCAGCGAATTTAGCACTGTAAGCGCGGTAGTTATTAGTCGCAACAAGGAATGGCTGTGCAGGGTTAACAGCTTTATCATTGAACGTTAAGTCTTTGATACGGTTTGAATCAGGGTTAATTAGCTGACAGTCGCCGTTGTAACGTGCAGGTTGAGATAAATCGATACTGTATTTAACACCGTCTATCACATCATAGTTATAAGTACGGAAACCATCCCAGTTAATCAGACCTTGTGGCGCAGTGCTATTTAAGTCGATTTGATTGAACTGACCCGCAGAGCATTCTAACCATTCTTTTACTTCTTTACCGGTTACTTTCATCGCAACAAGTGTATTAGGGTAAAGGTATAGATCGGCTGCATTACGGAATGTTAATTGGCCTGATTCAACTTCAGTGAAGTTAGTTGGATCATTACCACGACCGCCTGCTTTAAACGGTGCAGCAGCAGAAAGTACAGGAATACCATCTAAATCTGGGTCACCTTGGATGAAGCGTTCTACATAATCTTTTTGCGCAAGGTTAACAATTTGGATTGTTGGGTCGTCTTGTACTAGCGCGAGGAAGCTATACATAACGTCATTTGCTTTACCGATCGGTTGGTTAACAAAGTTACGCGTTGCTTTGTGGTCAGCTTCTACAGCGGTAACCATTTTTTCATCTGCAGCCACTAATGGTTTTTTAGTGAACTTATCAAAAATAGGGCGCGCTTCAGTTTGTGCGTTTGTTACTTTCCAAGAATCACCTTGCTTGTCTAATACAAGATCCATGATACCAACATGATCACCCCAGCGGCCTGGCATCACAGCTGGAATACCGTTGATGGTACCTTTTTCGATATCTGCACCGGGTAACTTAGAAAATGATGCGCTTGGGAATACTGCGTGTGAATGACCAAAAGCAATCGCATCAATACCCGGAACTTGCGTTAGGTAATAAACTGAATTTTCAGCCATTACCTTGTACGGGTCTGCAGATACACCTGAGTGTGGGATCGCAAGAATGATATCTGCGCCTTCAGCTTTCATTTGTGGTACAAATTTTTCTGCAGTTTGTTTGATATCTAACGCTTCAACTTTACCTTCTAGGTTTTTCTTATCCCAGATTAAAATTTGTGGTGGAACAAAGCC
Source organism: Moritella sp. 24 (assembly GCF_018219155.1). Classification (NCBI taxonomy): domain Bacteria; kingdom Pseudomonadati; phylum Pseudomonadota; class Gammaproteobacteria; order Alteromonadales; family Moritellaceae; genus Moritella; species Moritella sp. 24. The sequence continues at coordinate 1,677,960 of NZ_CP056123.1, forward strand.
GATATAACCAATTTTTACTTGGTGCTCTACGCCGTCAGTATCAGTAAACGTATTTGTTTTGATGATGTACGGGGTGAACATGTTTTTACCGGTCTTAAGATCGATAACGTTCGCGTTAATATACGGGAAGTTAGCGTCATTTGTCGCTTCTTTTAAGAAGTCTAACCCGTAGTTAAATTCATGATTACCTAAATTACCTACTTCATAGCCAAGTTGGTTCATTGCTTTGTAAACAGGATGTACATCGCCCGCTTTTAAGCCTTTATCAGCCATGTAGTCGCCCATTGGACTACCTTGTAATAAATCACCATTATCAACCAACACACTGTTTGTTACTTCAGCGCGAGCTTCTCTTACCAATGTCGCTGTACGAACAAGGCCTGTTTTTGCTGTCGGCTTGTTTTTGTAGTAGTCATAATCCATGACATTGGTATGGATATCCGTCGTTTCTAGAATACGTAGTTTAATGGTTTCTGCATAAGCAGGGCCTGCCATTGTAAGTAGGCCACCGAGTACTGCGATAGCTACTGGTTTGATAGATAACGACATGGTTGTCTCCAAGTTTGATGAGAAGTAGATATAGAAAACGCCAAGATCATTATGCTTATAGCTCAGCGTCGTTCCATCAATAATATATTGTTTTATTTATCATGTTTAATATTAATTACTACTTTTATATAATTAGCTGGATAATTGAACTGATATTATGATTGTTTATTATTTTTTAAATTCACGTTCCATTTTAAATGAGAAGGAGATCACGTAGTCTTCCATCTTTTGGAGATCTGTATCAATATCGTCAAGTTCTGCGGTGATATTTTCCAGTATTTTTTCAGCTGAATGTCCTTGCTGCCATGATTTTTTCTTCATTGAATGGTTCGCGTAGATACTATTTCTCTGTTGTTTTTGGATTGGCATCTTTTCTAATAACAGCCAAGCGATAACATAAATGAGAATGGCGAGAAAGAAGCCTGTAAATAAAAATAAGGATACAAACAGTAAGCGAACTAGCCAAATTTCGGCTCCAAGGGTTGCGCCCAAACCTGCGCAAACGCCAGCTATTTTTCCATTTTCGGTATCACGATATAAGGGTTTTGGACTCATCGTTCTCTCCATTTAGGCGACTCTTCATCTAGAATCAATTCGAGTGAGATAATACGGTCTTGTAGTTGCTCCGTTCGGCTAATCAAAGTTTCTAAGTTCGCTTGATCTTTCTTAGATAGTCCCTGATTTGTTTGACGTTTACTACGATAGGCTAAAATTAACCACAACGGCGCGACGAAGACTAAAAATACAGTGAGGGGTATTTGAATAAAATCCATGGTAATTCCTTATGTGCACAGATAACAACTGTTTAGCAATGGGATAGCATATAACTACATATAGTTTATTACTGTATTTTATACATATATTGAAAGTTTGTATTGCCTAAAATGGCGATGTCTTACATTTATTATTTGGTCGAGCTTGCTACTGTGGTATTTAACGATGAATGCATAGAGGCAGTGGGCTGGTCGGATTAATCTTGCGGCGTAGTTAATTTTAAATAAGGTAAGGCGCACCTCGTTTAAGGTGCGAATTGAAATCTAAATAAGCTTATTCTAAATGCTAATCTAGTGTTCTGAATTAGTTCGTGCGCGATTATGAGTCCAGATTTAGTTCATCATATGTCGCGTCCACGTCTTCAATTGTCGATAATTCATCAATAAAATAATCACGACTTGGCTCTTTTGCGCTACGTTTTGTATTTACATTACGTAGCGTGTTCGGATGCGTAATTTTATGATTATATTTGCGCCAGCAGCGAGCAAAGTCAGAAGTGAGTTCGAATTCACCATCCATCTCAGCTAAAAAATAATGCTCGTCAGTTGTTGTCGGTAACAACTCACCTTCTTGCAGCTTTTGCATAGTTAAACCATAGTTTTCTAGTAACTGTATTTCATCGTCATTAAATGCATTTTGTTGTTGAAAACCTAGCGGAAAATGCACTTCATCTAAAAATAATCCCATGCTTCTCATATCGTTTACCTTTCGTTAAATCAGCTTTGTAACAGCAATGTCATATTCAATCTTTATAATTTTAACTACAGACTTAGTTGGTCTCTAAACTAACGGTGAATGTTGACAGTTTAGTGACAACGATAAATATTTTTGTAATCAGACGTCACAATTTTAATTTTATATTTTTAATAAAAGAAATAATCAGGAATGAACATGGCTAAATTAGATCAGAAGTTTAAGAAGAAATCAGCACAGCGTTTTGATGATGAAGAGATCATGATGTCTGATCGTAAAGCGAATAAACGAGCACGTCGTGATAGCCGCCAAAAAGACGATATCTATGCGTTAGTGGAAACATCGACAGTGTATGGGCATGAGCAAAGTATGTCTGCACACGAAAGCAACATGCACTTTTAATGATGGGAATAATATTATTGAATAGATAGGTAATGAGTTAATCGTTCATGACCTATCTTTCATTGATGGTGTTCTTTTATTTATGTTCGTTTATGTGGTGATTAAACCAGACGTTCAAATGCAGCTAGTGTTGAATCACAGTTAATCACTCGGCCATGTCCTTGCCCTTGTGTTGTGACTAAGTCGATAGTATTCGCTTCTTTCGCCGCTAATTCTGAGGTACTAAAGTTGGCAAACCTATCTCGCTTATCATGAACTATGATAGTTTTGTGCTGACGAGAAATTAGTGTTTGATAAGGTTTTATTGTCTCGAGTCTATAGTCATATTGGTTTTCAATTTCTTCAATCATCTCTCCAAATAATTTCATTGAATATCCAGAGCTACCAACGGTGTCATACAAGCTTTCAACATAGTTTAAGACAGGAGCAATTAATAAAAAGGGTAAGGTTTCTACTTTCGGGTGACGGCTTTCTAAAACAACGGTCGACCCAATACTATGTGCAATGATGCCTGCTACGTCATCAATATTCTCAACGATTTCATCGAATGCTTTTACAAACGCGGGTAGGTGAGCGTGACGTCCTTCGCTTTGACCGTGCGCAGGATGATCATAGGCGAGTGCCGTAAAACCTTGTTCTGCGATGTGTTCCATTAATGGAAAAAACTGACTTGCACTGCCTGACCAACCGTGGCTTAAGATCCAAACGGGTCCATTACCTATTTGATAGGTATTGAGACGTCCTTCAGATGTCAGATGTGTAGATCGTAATAAGCCAACTGGATCCTCGTTATTAGAGGTACTACGAACTGGCGTGAGTAATATATTTCGGGCTGTTTTCAGGGCATGGGTCGGCGCTATGCTATGGTGTAATCGCGTGCCGATATTAATCATGCTATGGCGTATAGTAAACTTGCGTCGAGTATTGAAATAGATATTGCTGCTCATGATAATTCCTTAAATAACACCCTTTAAACGAACGGTCGTGCTATTTTATAGTGTTTAAAAGGCGCATTACGCCCTGCTAATGTGGGTATTACTAGATCGTTATTGCCATTGCTTATAAAGCTGTTTTACACCTTGCCAAAATAGTGTGCGCTCGTCAGTTTCAAGCTCAATAGAATGAAATAGGTGACTGCTTAAATACAAACCATAAAATTGAAAAACAGCCTGCCTTGGTACTAAGTCATCACGGAACAAACCACTTTGCTGACCTTTGCTGATCTGCATTTCTAAATAACTGATCCAGGTATGTAATTGCTTACGTAAGGCTTGCTGTAACAAATCTTGGCTGTTATTACCTTCTCGCCAAGCATCCATAAACATACAACTGCCTTGGAATGAATGGTTCCACTCTAACCAATGGTGTAGAAGTGAATGTAAACGCTCACTGACGTTGGTATGTTCTTCACGTCTTACCGCCATAATGACACGTTCGGTAAAGCATGCTCCAGCATATTCAATTACCGCGACTTGTAGGTTTTCTTTCGAATTAAAATGCGAAAACAAGCCACTTTTAGACATACTACAAGCCTTGGCAAGTACACCGATCGTTAAGCTATCCAATCCCGCTTCACTGGCAATGGTAAAGGCAATATTTAAAATATGTTCTCGGGTAATTCGACCTTTACTCATATGTTTTACTTTACGCCGTTAGTGTGGTGATTAATGTTATATTTCAAATTGAAACGTATTTTTAGCACGACCGTTCTTTTAAAGCTAGCGCCATATTCACTAAGCATTTAATTTATAACTAAGGTGGTATTAAATATTTGATAAGTGTAAATACACGTCGTCATTTCTCTAGTTAGCGAGGCTGTTGCGATTTATCAACACACTATTTATGTATTTAGTCACATTTTTACTCTGATACGGGTATTAAATAAGTGATTTATCGTTTTTAATAAACATCTGCTCTACCTAGTTATACTGGGATCGTTTATGCTTACGTTAATTTCAAAAATGAATTAAGGAAGTCGTATGCGGATCACCGCTAATTTTGATGCTGGTAATATTGAAGTCATTAATCTAGATGACAAAAATGACGTTCAACTTGCAATTCGTCCTGATGTGGGTGAAGAGTTTTTCCAATGGTTTAACTTTCGTGTTGAAGGTGTAGTCGGTGAACAATATACACTGAACATTCTTAATGCGGGTGAAGCGGCTTATTTGGAAGGCTGGGAAAACTATCAAGCTGTTGCATCATACGATCGCCAGCACTGGTTCCGTATTCCAACATTTTATAAAGACGGTAAATTGACTATCATTGCTGATATGGATTGTGAGTCAATGCAAATTGCTTACTTCGCACCGTACAGCTATGAGCGTCATCAAGATCTACTTGCAGCAGTGCAAATGCACCCACTAGTAAGCCTAGAACACCTTGGTGAAACGATTGATAAGCGTGATCTTACATTAGTTAAAATCGGTGATGGTGCTGAAAACAAGCGTAACATTTGGATCACTGCACGTCAGCATCCGGGTGAGACAATGGCGGAATGGTTGGTTGACGGTCTAATGCATAGCTTACTTGATAGTGATAACCCAACGGGTAAAGCATTATTAGACAAAGCTAACTTCTACATTGTTCCAAACATGAATCCAGATGGCAGTGCGCGTGGACATCTACGTACCAATGCCCTAGGTGTGAACCTTAACCGTGAATGGTTAAACCCAAGCTTAGAAAAAAGCCCAGAAGTATTCCATACCATCAACAAGATGAAAGAAACTGGCGTTGATTTATTCTATGACGTACACGGTGATGAAGCTCTACCTTTTGTATTCCTTGCGGGTTCACAAGGTACGCCAAGTTATAACGACCGTTTAGCTAAATTACGTGATCGTTTTTCTGATGTGTTCAAACTGGCAAGTGCAGATTTCCAATCTGAATTTGGCTATGACATCGACGCACCAGGTACAGCGAACATGACTGTGGCAACTAACTGGGTAGCTGAAGAGTTTGACTGTTTAGCTAATACCATGGAAATGCCATTTAAAGACAATGATAACTTGCCTGATCCTATGATGGGTTGGTCACCAGAGCGTTCTATTAAGCTTGGTGAAGCATCATTAGTTGCTATGTTAGCTGTGGTTGACGATTTACGTTAATTTTAGTGTGATAATGTAGTGCTTTAAATTGTATCCCTGTAAAGAGTTGTTCGCGACCTTTGCAGGGATGTTTCATATGGACTATACAAATACATAGTCATAATTAGAGAATACAATGATGAACTTAATTAATGATAAAGGACCATGCTTGGGCGGTGTTTTTGCGCACGCAGCAGTCGCAAATTGGAAAAGTAACGCCGTTAAATCGATGTTCAATGCAAGGTTTAACGGAGAAGATTATGTGGGTAAAGAAAAATCGAGGTTAACGAACTAAACTTTCCTCTCTCTATTCCATTCCTCCCCCTCGATTACTCAAACCGAATACAACCTGCACTTGAACTATCGCTTACGGCGAAGCTTCGCCACATCTGCAATATGTTGGGCAATGTGTCCATTTTGAATATAGCTATGGCTTGTATTTATTAAAGGAAATTAAAAGTGACGGAATTAGATAAAATGCTTAATGGTGATCTTCACTTAGCTTTTGATGCTGAACTGACGGCCATGAGAGGGCGTGCTAAAGACCTCTGCTTTAAGCTCAATCAGACTAACGATAAGTCTGAACGTGAAATCATTATTAAGGCGCTACTTAGTTCAACAAGCGCGCACCTTGAAAGCCCGTTCAATTGTGATTACGGAATACACATAAGCGTGGGAGCAGATTTTTATGCTAATCACGGCTGCACGATATTAGATGGCGCAAAAGTAACGATTGGTGATAACTGTCTTCTTGCTCCTCACGTTGTGATAAGCACGGTTAACCACCCGTTAGATGTTGATTTAAGAGTAAAAGGCTATGAGATTGCCAAGCCCATTACGATCGGTCATAACGTTTGGTTGGGTGCAAATGTAACCGTGCTTGGCGGTGTTAACATTGGAGATAACGTCGTGGTTGGTGCGGGTTCTGTCGTGACTAAAAACTTACCGAATAACACGGTTTGCTTGGGTTCGCCTGCTAAACCAGTGAAAGAGATATAGGCATGGAGAGTAAAATGAAAATAGCAGTTATAGGATTAGGGTCTATCGCTGAAAAAGCGCACTTACAGGTACTTACTCAGCTTGAAAATGTTGAGTTGGTTTTTTGTACTCGTAACCTAGAAAAACTAAAGCAGTTAGCGGATAAATATCGTATTACTGATTACTATACGCATTACCAAGACGTATTAAAGTCTTCTGTGGATGCGGTGATGATACACAGCGCGACGTCTTCTCACTTTGAGATTGCAAGTTTCTTTCTAAATCACGGGATTCCAGTATTTGTAGATAAGCCTCTCGCGTCAACATATGCTCATTGTGAACAACTTCATAACCTTGCAGAGCAGAAGGGTACCCCTTTGTTTATGGGATTTAATCGACGGTATATTCCGCTTTATAAGCAATATATACCTACGTTATCTGGCACGGATAATATTGATAATCCGTTACTGTCTCTTCGTTGGGAGAAAAACCGCCTTAACTTAGCAGGGGATATTCGCACGTTTATCTTTGACGATTTTATACACCCTATTGATAGCGTAAACATTCACGCTTCAGTTCAAGCTGATGACCTACACATAATGGCGCAGTTCGATAAACAAGGTCTGGTTTCAAATCAGTTAGCGCGTATTGATGTGCAATGGCAGCAGCACAATGCTATTTTTCATGCATCAATGAATAGGCTTAATGGTGCAACTAATGAGACTGTTTCCGTTCATTATCATAACCAGAATTACAGGTTTGACTCTTTTGTTGAAGGGACTCATTGGCAAGATGATGTTGAGCGTAAAGTAAAGCTCGCTGATTGGACGCACATGCTGACAAGTAAAGGTTTTAATGGCATGACTGATCACTGGTTGTCTGTTATTAAATCAGGTAAGCAAGAGCTGACTTATACTCAGCGTAATTTACATTCTCATTTCTTAGCTGAGTTTATTGCTCAAAAAATCAGTTAATCTATTCGTTGATATTTCACGCTAAGAGTAGGTGATATGGATAATAAAGCCTCTGTGATAGAGGTTTTATTATATCTGGCGCCAGCAATAAACCGAGTTTGTGAAGCATATCAGCTTGTTGAATAAATAAATTTGGCCGAAATCGCGAATGCAGTCATATACTCAATGGGATTGGGCTAATTTGATGAAGGAATAAGGTTTATGTCACAGCAAGGTAGTCAGATAATTGTGCATGGTAAAGTTCAGATGGTGGGCTTCCGTTATGCGACTGTAAAGCAAGCGCTGCAATTAGGGTTAACAGGGCATGCAATTAATCTGGTCAATGGTGATGTGGAAGTGCAGGTATTTGGTGAAAAGAATGAACGAGATAAGTTAATCTTATGGCTACGTGAAGGCCCTGATACTGCACAGGTTGACGCACTCGAAATCACTACGATTGATTACCAACCAATACAAGATTTTACACAAGGGTAATTTATACCATACGATAGATTTTGAGTGAGATTGTCCCTTGTTCTGATATCGAAATCCCTTCTGCCATTAAGCGTTGTTTTTGATAGTCACCGCGCTCACCTTGAAGGGATATCTGACCTTTCGCATTAACAATACGATACCAAGGCAGCTTACTGTCGGCTGGTAAGCGACTAAGCACTTTACCAACCTGACGAGCATGGCGAGACATACCAGCTAATTTTGCTATATCTCCGTAAGTTGCAACCTTGCCTTCAGGCACTTGATATACGAGAGCAAAAACCTGTTGTGCAAAACTGTCCATACTTATTGATTACGGCCTTAATATCTTATTGTTTAATACTTATAAACGTAATTTAGTCACAAGTTGTTCGCCAAGGTTTACGTTATTTGACGAACCATCTAAGGCCTCACGAGTATCGCTAATTAATGCTTCCATACCATGACGAATATTGTCGGAGTGGCTTAGCTGCTGCTGAACTTGCGTGATTGTTTGTTCAACTAAGCTTGAACTCGAATTTGCTTGTGATACTAATTCTTGTAGGCTCTGCATTGTCACTGTCGCAATATCAACACTGTCATCAATAATACTGGTTACTTGTTTTTGCTTATCAATGATAGCGGCAGAAATATCCATGATTTTTTTCATTTCACCTTGGATCTGATCAGCTGATTGATTTGCTGTATTCGCAAGTGCACGAACTTCATCGGCAACTACGGCAAAACCACGGCCATGTTCACCCGCACGCGCAGCTTCAATTGCCGCATTCAGTGCAAGTAGGTTAGTTTGGTCGGCAATCCCTTTAATAGAGTCAACTAATTGACCAATATTTTTATTGTTTTCGTCTAGGTTTGCTAACAGTACTGTAAATTCTGCAATATATTGTGCTGAACCAGTAATGTTACCCGTTAATTCTTCAAGTTGCTGTATACCTGTTTGAGATATGTTCGCTGTACTTTGCGCTGAATGAAAAGAGTCATTAGAAAGGTTTTCGATACCTTTTGATTGATCCATAAAACCTTGAATTAAATCGAAGTTTTGTTCAATGTTATTAAGGCGACTTGCTGATGACTTATTCACTCTATGTGCGTTTTGAGTTATTTCTTGAGCCATTGCTAATGCGCCACTATCTTGTAGTCGGTCTAAAAGCTGTGCTTTACTTTGCAGCGCTGCTAAGTCTGTTTCTGAAATCAGAGTTTGTCCAAGAGGGACTTTATTCGAGTTGAAAAAATTAAACATAGCTTAGATCTGCCTTATTTTAGTCGTTTATAATTTATAGCGGCAAAGTTTGATCCCGCTGAGTTCTATTAATCATTAGTAAGCAATAATTAGGCCGTAAATTGTAATAAGAGATGATTTATTTTTCTTATTAATTATATAGTTACTTTTTATATTCGGTACGACGATGTGACGACTCATTAGGTCTTATTATTTATTGCTTCTTATGTTATCGGCAGCGTAACTCGTTTATTTAACGATAATGTGACTATTTGTGGAAGAGGGGAGTAAATAGTTTTTACTTGAATGAGCTTGTACGTCTCAGATATAGCATCTTGTAATGGTTTGGGTATATACTAAGTATATTGTGCGCAAGACAGTTACGAGGGTTACCCTGATGTCAAAAATGAATGAAGAGACGATGTTACACTTAGATAATCAGGTTTGTTTTGCTTTGTATAGCGCCACTAACGCGATGGTTCGAGCATATAGGCCATTGTTAAAACAGCTTGATCTTACTTATCCGCAGTATTTAGCGATGTTGGTTTTTTGGCAGCAAGATGAAATTAGTGTGAAAATTTTGGGTGAACAATTGCACCTAGATTCAGGTACATTAACACCCTTGCTAAAACGATTAGAGTTGAAAGGATTAATTCGTCGAGATCGCAGTAAAGAAGATGAGCGTGCGCGTATATTATGTTTAACAGAGGCAGGATTGACGCTTAAAGAACAAGCGAAAGACATTCCAATTAATATGTTTTGTCAGGCGGGCTTACCGAAAGAAGAGCTGTTAATGATGAAAGCAAGCTGTGAAGCATTATTGAATAATTTAACGGAATAATTTAACGGAACACGATTATAAAATGACAGAAGGGCTGCAATATGACAGCCCTTTATTTTATGTGCTCTATTCATCTTATCTTAATTAATGTTCTTCTGGACGCCAGCTTAGTGCACTTGCGATTGAACCGACGATAATAAGATCTTGTTTATCCGTAGATAAATCTGGCAGCATTTGTAAGCTTAATAAGCCATTGGTTTGTACTGCTGCGACACTTTGCGTCCCTTGTTCAAAAACATAACCAAGTGGCTTTTCAACCGTCATGAATAAGTCATCTGATTTGTGCACTGATTTTACATTTAAATGTTCGTTGTTGATGCGGACAGTGCCTGATTCATATTTTGCAACATCCAATGAAATTGCAGCGCTCGATGGTTTCATTTCGTATTCACCAATCATGACGCCGTCTCGGTTAATATCGCAGCGATAAGGTTTATTGCCACCAAACGATAAACCACCGACGTTGATGCTTGTACCGCCACCACTACAAACTAGTGTCCACTTTTTACCGTTATCGGTGCGAGTGATTTCAGCCACCATGTCACCTTCTTTGGTACTGATGGTATTAAACCAAGTTGAGCCAGATGAGCTACGGTCATATTTACCGGTATATTGACCGACAATATCAAAGCTACCTTCTTGCCCTAGGCCCCAAAAATCCCCTTCTGTTTTAATTAACATTTCTGGTTGAGCGTTAAGTTCACTGGTTTTAGTCATTAGCGCAACGCTACCACAACCTGAAAGTACACTTACTGCAAGTATCGAAAGAATCAACTTTTTCATAATATACCCATTATAAATTCGAGAAATAACTGGAATTATCGATGGGCGTATTATCCATATAAACAAACACTAAGTCTGGTTTGGCTAGGCGATAAAATGTAAGGAGGTGTAAGCTGCTGATGTTGTAATGACAACAGGATTAAGTGACTGCTACGCTAATAATCTGAGAGGTATTGGTTAAGTGCTTGTTGCCACTCTGAACTTTGACGCACGTTAAGGAGGGCTCGGTTTAACTGTTCTGTGTAGGGACTATTCCCTTTGATTGCTAAACCATAGTTCTGCTTTTCAAATTGGTAAGGTAGTACCGATATCTGTTGATAGCGACCTGCTTGTTTTGCTTGCTTTAGCTTGTATTTCAATATGGCGTCATCGTCAACAATTGCGTCAACAACACCATTATTTAATGCAATAAGCATGGCATCGATACTGGAAAACTTTTGATGTACGATACCTAGATTATCAAGGTATATCGACGATGTTGTAGACACTTTTGCGCCTACATTAAGATTAATTAGGTCGTACGGACCTTTGATATCTGAGTTCATTAAACCCAACGTAAAGGTACTGGCAAGTATTGCGGTAACACTAGCAATAAAGAGGGTTGACGTAATAGCTAAAAATACGGTCAGTACACGTCCACTTAAGGTCTTAAATTCAAAGTAATTAAAGGGACCTTTAGTGATAAACAGTAAACCTAAAATAAAGGCTTCTAACCATTGTGCCCCTTTTGTTGGCATGGAGTAGAGCTTATCGTTAATATTATGCTCCAATAAATAAAATACCCAACCAATAATACCAGCAGCGACGAAGATTAACCCGACGATTAAGAGTAGTGTTGTATTCGTGATTAAATCGATAAAAGAAGATAAATATCCTTTATCCTTAACGGCGATAGCAAGGTGTGTTTCGTAAAATGAATGCGAAAAATCCATGAGTAATTCGCGCTCTGGTGTAATAGATATACACGATATACCTACTTCGACACTGCCATTTTCAACCGCGGTTAATAATCCCTTTAGGGTGTAATCTTGCATCTTATATTGTAAATCGATACTACTGGCGATGCGTTGCCACAATAAAATACTTAACCCTGTGCTGGTGGTTTGCTGAATGCCGTTTGCGTCGAGGCTCATTACAAAGGGGGGGCAATGGTAGGTACCAACGTTCATCGTGGGGCGATTTTTTTCAATAAGGAGACTACTATTGTTTTCAGTAAGGGGATCATTATAGTTTTCAATAACGGAACTACTATAACTATATGTTGCCATACTGCATAAGTAACAGAGTACACACAGTCTTATGATCCGAAATGAGAGTGGTTGCATTACAATCCCTAGTATTTTTTAAGGTGTGTGTTGCTATTTGTTTATTAAGTTTAGTGGAAAATCATCTAGGAAGAAGGTTTATCAATATGAAATTTAAATTGTCGGCACCTTTGTTGCTCACCGCAATTGTTAGTGGGTTACTTAGCGCCTGTTCTAATACCAGTGAGCAGAGCGTCGTTGGTGATACTGCTGTTGATGCATCAAATACGAATGTAGTGGTAACTGAAACTTATTGGGTTGCGCCTGAACGCGTGGCTTGCCAGGGGGTTGTACCCATGCAGTGTTTGGTTGTTAATCAAGAAATTGATGGTGAAACGAATGGATGGCAGTTGTTTTATAATGATATATCAGGTTTTGAATTTGAACTGGGTTATTTTTATAAGTTATTTGTTGAAACGTCTGAAGTCGCTAACCCTGCTGCCGACAGTTCAAGCTTGTCGTATAAGTTAATTTCAGAAGTGGATAAAACACCACGCCATTATGCTGATAATACGATGTTGACTGAGAATAGAAAATGGAATCTAAAGCAGCTTGTTGGTTTGGGTAAAGTGAATCCGCTAATGCTGGATAAACCAGCCAATATTACTATTGCAGATGATCGTTTTTCAGGGTTCTCTGGCTGTAATAATATGTTTGGTCAAGTTCAGCATTTATTTGAAGATGCACAATTACAAAACACGCTATTGAAATTAGGGCCTATTGGTTCAACGTTGATGGCTTGTTCTGACCAAAATAGCAATGCGGTCGAGCAAAAGCTGCAGCAAGCGCTGGGTGTTGTAAATGCGATTCAGGTGCAATGGCCATTTTTAAATATGTATCAAAATGATGAACTGATGATCCAATTTGTTGCTGAAGATTGGGATTAATTTAAGCTACATTCAGCTTCTTCGGTGTAACTTATATTTCGGTAATAGGCGGTGAGTGGTAAACTTTCAGGGTCGAACTCACCAGCCCAATCTGAAATTCTTGAGTCCGTAACCCATGTATTAGCGATGATTTTAAGCTTACTGTCACTTGCCTTTGGTACTTGATCATAATTATCATCATGTACTTTATAGACCATCTCACCGTCAATGTACCAAAATATGGCACCTTCCGTCCATTTGATACCATAGCGATGAAAATCATCCGCCGCGTCAAAGTTCATATGAATAAGTACTTCATGTGCATTTTCGTATCTGTCATCGTTGGTCCAGTAATTAATTTGTAGCATTTGGGTATTATTGCCTAGAAACTCAATATCGATCTCATTATGTCTACCGTTACCTCCTTCAGGTGTATCGTCCGGGCCTGCAAACAGGAAAAATGAGGTGATAACACCAGATTCTCTTACTGGTTTTATTTCGGCTTCAAAACAACCGTAAGCATAATAATCATGGCTACGTAGCTCTCCAGACTCGTAAGGAAATCCACTTTCAGGGGATGATGTGGTTCTTATGCTGATATTCATGCCATTTTCGTCGAACTTAACCGTGTCGTCTGACCAAGAGCTTAAAAAAGGAAAGCCGTTACTCCAGTTATCAGAAAGCCACCAGAGATTGGAATTTAGTTTGTTAAGTGGATCAACAAATGAAACGGTTTTAGCGATGCTAGAGGCGGAGAATAACAATGACCCTGAGCATAATATGAGGAGGCTAAACTTAATTAAATTTGTCACTTTTATAGTCATAATGGGTAACGCTACGGAATAGTTTATGGTACACATTAGTATAGCCAGAAATGATATGTAGCAGGTTGCTAACGATTATTTTTATAAAAAACAAGATCTCGCTATCATTTTTATCGGTGTTTGCAATTGCCAGCACGCTTTCCTTCGTGCTGCTAACAATCACATCGATTTACTGACAGCTTGCTTTTCGTTGATAAGAAGCATTTCGATAATGTGCCGTAAGTGGGAAGTTATCTGCTTCAAAATATCCAGCCCAATTTGATATTCTATTGTCTGTCGCCCATACATTTGCAAGGATTCTTAGCTTGCTACTTGATACTTGGGGAATTGGATCACTTCTATGGTGTTTAACTTTATGTACAAGTTGGCCATCTACATACCAAGAGATGGACTTTCTTTTCCATTCAATACCATAGCGGTGAAACGCCTCTGATGCATCAAACCCCAGTGGTATAATATGCTCGTGGGCAAATTCATAACGATCATCATTAGTCCAGAAATTGATTTGAACCATGCTAGTGTCCTTACCTAAAAATTCAATATCAATCTCGTTATGCTGACTATTACCATTCGCAGGTTTATCAAAGGGACCTGCGAAGAGGAAAAAAGAAGTGATGACACCTGATTCAGATATTGGTTTCATGTCAATTTCAAAGCAACCATAACCGTAAAACTCTTGGCTGCGTAACTCACCAGATTGATAGGGATAACCTGTTTCGGGGAAATTTGTTGGTATTAGGCTTATTGCCATGCCTTCGTCACTGTAACTAATCGCTTCATCTTCCCAACTATTGGTGAAGGGAAAGCCATTACTCCAACCGTTTGAATGCCACCATATTGGTGAGTTAAGTTCGGTTAGTGGGTCTGAAAAACTAACAGGCTTTGCGAGACTCGTTATCGGAAAAGTAGCACCACAAAGTAATAGCATTAAAGGAAGCTTATATTGATGTAAAACAGGGAAAGGCATGGGGCACCAATTGATGTATGTTGAATACCGAAAAGTATAGCAGTTGTCTGTATTACTGGCCTTTCCGGCTATTGATAAATTGGTATGTTACCGCGTGATTTAAACCATAATGTCACCAATATTAACGAGTTAGTATTGATATTTAACGCTGTGTTAGTTGTACTATCTTGATATAGACCTGTTGGTATTGCACGTGTAGACAAACTATTTGAGACAACTTTCGCTGATAGCTGTTGGCTAAAATCATCACTAAATAATACGCTAAAAGCAAATGCAATTTTATTACTGAATATTTGTGGGTTGGATATTGGTTTACCTCTTGTATTTGTACTAAGCCAAGGTTGCCCATAGATATTAATATTATTATAAGAGAACCATGGTTTTCTGTTCATGGAATCTTCAGCAAATATTTGCAGCGTGCTGGTTTGTTGATAGTACTGCTTATGCAATTCATAGACAGCATCTAGCTGATTCCACCAGGATACTGAACTTCCTAATTCTATTGCTTGTAGGACATAACTGTCACTAGTGAAAAAAGGGAGGTTTCGTTGATCAACATATAGTGAAATACCATCTTGCAAGATGACGTTGACATTATTCGGTTCAAACGCGGCAGATACATCGAGTCCTAAAAATTGATAACCTTGTGCTGCATATTGTAAATAACCTAAACGGCCTTCTTGTCGGTAGGATGTAGATCTTTTCGTTTTGAGTTCACCATATAGGCTTTGTTTATCGACGGCACGACTCAGTTGCCATTTGTCAGTAATTAAACTGATTAGCGGGGCTAATTCAGGCTTATATTGTTTGGTTATTTCTAACCAGATAAGTAGCCGACCAAGGTCTAGCGCAGACCAGCCATTGCCATTAGACGCTGTTTTGCTCAGCGAACCAGAAGGGCGACCTGATTGCGTGCTGTATTCCCTATTTGGTAATTCGTTGTTATATAGTGGCATGTTAATCATTGTTTTTAAAGTTTTGGTCAGTCGAGAGGTTGCATCGAAACTGGTGATTAAGCCGAGATTATCTAACGCGAGAATTGCGCCTATACCGCTAGCTATATCCCAAAGGGTTGTATGGTGATAGCCTTGTACTGAATCAATTAACCCTGTTTTTTTATTCCAATTACGTTCGATGTAGTATTGCGCTTTTTTGGCTAATAATAATTCTTTACGATCTAATGGTGTTTTGTTTTCAACAACGACTGTTGTGGATGCCATTGTTGTGACGCTATTTTTTTGTTGCGTTAAAGTGACTTGTGGCACTGTAATTTTAAGTGAATTACTTACTACAGAGTTGATTTTAATTCGACTTGTAGGGTCGGTGTTAGATAGGGTAGGTGATATTACTCTGTTTTTTTGTGCGGTAACCTTGGAAGTATCAGTATCAGTATCAACGTCAATAGCGACGGTACTCACGACAGCACTATTCTGGTGTATCACGCGGCGTTGGTTTGAGACTTTTTTGTCGGGTACTGATGTTTCAACTGGGTTGTCATTATCCGATATATGAGGCACGACTCTTCCCCCATAAAAACTTATTTTTTCGGGTTCGCTTGTTTGTTCGTTTTGTTTTGATTCTGCAGCGATAGGGGAACTAAGGCTACATAAGCTAATCGATAATACGAAAACTCTCAGATTAAGCGCGAATATAAACACCTCTTAAGCATATATAAAATGCTCTTAATTACCTGTAATACAAAGTTTATTATGTCGATATTAGAATAGACATTTAATTTTACCTACTATCTTCATTCGTGAGTAATCATAAACGTGAGCTTGATCTTAAAACACTGAATTTTATTAAATAGTACGATTTTATTTACTATACTTTTTAAAAGGGATTTAGGCTGTTAAGGATATCTATCTTGTTGAAAAATGAGCTACAAAGTGCATTTAATGCGTGCAAAAAAAACCTCGTATATGTTGTTGTATTTAGCCTCGCTATTAATTTTTTGGTACTAACGCTACCAATATACAGTTTACAGTTGTTTGACCGCGTACTAAGCAGCGCAAGTTTAGATACTCTGTATGCGTTACTCACTATCGCGTTTGTTTTATTAACAGCGCAGGCTGTGATTGAGCACATCCGTACATTGCTTTTACAAAAAACAGGACTAAATCTAGACCTCACACTTAGTCCATTGTTACTTGCAGACAGTATCCGTCAATCTTCTAAACATAACTGTATTCACAAGCAAGGGTTACAAGACCTCACCGAGCTGAGAAACTTTTTAGTGAGTCCCTCTACATCTGCGATTTTTGATATTCCTTGGATTGCAGTATTTCTTGTGATCTTGTTTATGTTACACCCTTACCTTGGCATTGTGGCCTTAATTGGCAGTGCGGTGTTTGTCGTTTTAGCCTTATTAATGATGTATGCAGCACGCAAGCCAAGTGGCAAATCGCAAGAGTTAGCGATGAAAACAAGCATGGAACTGAATGATTTTTTAAGAAATGCGCCGATGCTTAGAGCTATGGGAATGGCGGATAATATTGGTAAAGTCTGGGATGGTAAGAATCAACAAGTATTGGGCCTACAATGGCAAGTGAACGCAAGAACAGGTCAGTTATTAGCGATAAGCCGTTATTTTAGAACCCTTTTACAAGTATCAATTTTGACTGTGGGTGTGACGTTAGTTTTACAGCAAGAATTGGGTGCCGGCTCAATTATTGCGAGTTCGATTATTATGGGACGTTTATTGTCTCCATTTGAACAAGCCGTCGCGGGCTGGAAAGGTTGGTACAGTGCTTGGCAAGCCTTTAAGCGACTGCAGTTATTAAATGATGGTGCGCTTGATGAGGGTACTAAAACGAGTTTACCAGTCCCTAAAGGTGAATTACGGTTAGAGAACGTTGGGCTAAAATTTCCAAATCAACAGAAAGCTGTGTTGCAGAATATTAACTTTAAGTTAGGAGCTGGTCAGGCTCTTGCCATTATGGGGAATACGGGGTCGGGAAAATCCACATTAGCCGCGCTGATCATGGGTATACACAAACCATCGGTAGGATCCATAAAGATCGATGGTGCCGCAATGGAGTTATGGCCTGAACTTGAAATTGGTGAACATATCGGCTTCTTACCGCAAGAAGTTGGGTTACTTGCTGGCACTGTTGCTGAAAATATCTGTCGCTATTCGAATGCGCCTTCAGAAAAAATAATTCAGGCTGCACAGCTTGCTTGTATTCATGAACTGATTATTTCGTTACCCAAGGGCTATGATACTTACTTAGGTGAAGGAGGTTTGCAGTTATCTGGTGGTCAGAAACAGCGTATTGGCTTGGCAAGGGCTATTTTTTCTAATCCTAGATTACTCGTGCTTGATGAACCGAACTCAAACCTTGATCCTGAAGGTGAAGTTGCTTTGTCTATTGTGCTGCAATATTGTAAAGAAAATGACATTACTGTCGTCATGATCAGTCATCGTCCAGGCTTTTTAAGACAGATGGACTGGGTCATTGTATTGAAGGACGGCAAAGTAGAAAAAGCAGGTACGTGTGAGCAATTTCTTGGTGCAATGAATGGAACTGCTGCAATGGAAGCAACAAAGGCGAAAAAACATGGATAAACAATTATTTGATACGCGTAGCCTCATTATTGCTGGCTGTATAAGTATTACTGTCACTATTGGTGGATTTTTAGCTTGGTCCACATCAATGAAATTGAGTTCAGCAGCCATTGCTCCGGGTACTGTCGTTGTTGAGTCTCAGCATAAAAAGGTGCAGCATCTTGATGGTGGTTTAGTTAAATCAATTCATGTCGTTGAAGGACAAAAAGTGCAAGCGGGCGATATTTTACTTGAGCTTGCGAGTGGGCAAGTTGATTCTGATTTTCTCCGATTGCAGCAACGCGCCACCTTTTTACAGGCCCAGCACGACCGTTTATCCTCGGAGCTAAATGAGAGCAGTACCTTGGTGTGGACCGAAGCTACTATTCAAGATATCGAAAGTATTGAATACAGTAATATTATGGCTAGTCAGCAATTGCAGTATCAGCAAGAAATGTTACGTAATGAATTACGTATTGAACAATTCTCGCAACGCAAAATATTGTTAGAAGAAAAAATTAAAGGCACGAGTTATCAACTCATTGCTATTGATAATCAATTGGATTTACTTGACCAAGAATTAACGATGTTATCTGGATTATTAGATAAGGGTTACGTGTCAAAAACGCGTGTGATGGCATTGCAGCGCAATAAAGCAGAAGTGATAGCGAAAAGAGCTGGGCTTAGTGCTCAGAGTGAAGTGATGATGCGCCAAGTTATCTCATTAAAGCAAGACTTTAAAGCAGAAAATATCGAATTAAAACAACAATACACAATGCAAATGGAAGTGATAAATAAAGAGCTAAGAGATGTATTACAAGCGTTAAATGTAGCACGTGATGCGCGTTCAAAAGTAACAATACGTAGTGAACATGCAGGTACTGTTGTTGGTCTTAATGTACACAGTGTTGGTGGTGTGGTTGGTGCTGGTGCGGTATTGATGGAGATTGTTCCGGAAGGGGATAATTTGATTATTGATGCCATCGTGAAGTCCGAAGACATTGATATGGTCAGGCAGGGGTTAAAAGCAAAAGTACGATTGTCAGCTTACAGTATTCGTAGTACAGCCCCTGTAACAGGGGAGGTGATTTATGTGGCTGCAGATCGGATCCCTGAAAATAATGAAGGAAAATCGGGTTACCGTATTAAAATTAAATTGGATGACGCGGAACTAAAAGCGCTTACACACATTAGTTTGTATCCCGGCATGCCGACAGAAGTCTTAATTTTATTAGAAGATAGGACGCTGTGGGATTACTTTACTGCCCCGTTGTTTACTTCGTATTACCGTGCTTTTAGAGAAACATAATTATAAGGATGTAGCATGTTATTTTGGTTAGGGTTTTATTTATTCTTTTTCTTATTATCAACTTACATCGGCTATCAAAAAGGTAATTTGGTTGCCGGTATTTTATTGGGGTACGTATTGGGGCCTGTCGGTGTTATTTGTATGTATTTTAGTAAAGATCGAAAGCATATGATCTGCCAACATTGCCACTCGAGTATTCATATTCAGTCTTATTTCTGTCCGCAATGTAAAACGAAGCAATTGTATGTCGCTTAACGGGAGGGTGAGGATGAAAAGGAAACAGAATCGATTATCGATGCCAATGAATCAAGCATTGGCATTTGCGGCGACAACGACGGTCGTTTTTTTGGGTTTAGCGGGTAGTACAATTTGGCACTATTCACAACGTAGCACTGACCAAGATCTACTTGTGGCGAAAAGTAATATTATCCTTGAGCAGCAGGTGTTGATTGACTCATTGACGTCAGCGAATCAAGGTTCAAAGCAAGCATTAACTGTTGAACATAATAAATTAACGCAGAAAATTAGATCTCAGAGTAAGACGATTGAGGAATTGCAATTAAAATCGTCGTATCAGAGTGCGCAGTTAACTCGAAAGGAAAGTGATATTAAGCGCTTGCGTAATTCCTTCCAAATAGAATTAGATAAAACGGTTGCTGAACAGCACAAAATAATTAAAGCTGAACAAGCGGGGCTTGCGATAGTACGAGATCAATTGAAATTAGAGTCAGCTCGTCTTCAAAAACAAGAAGAACAAGTATTAGCACGAGTAGGGGATGTCGAGGCGTGGGAAAAGAAAAAAGCCGCGTTTGATATACTCTATGCAAGTGAAGCGAAGGAAGCTGTTCATGTAACCCGTGTCGATGACTTAATGAATCAGTTTAATGGCTTACAAGTGGATTTAGATGTCATGAACGAATGTGATAAAGCTTATTTATATCGCTATAATGAAGCCAAAAGTATCTTAAATCATATTCGCACTTATATTCAGTCAAATAATATGAAAGATGATTACTACTTTTATGTTATTTCAAATGACAGTTTGATTACCGCGAAGAATCGGAAGTTATGCCTAGGTAGTTAATCGCTATAGAAATTTTAAATTAACACATATAACAGCTTTCATTGCGGTTCTATGTGTTTTTTTATGCCTGTAGTTTGTAGTTTGTAGTTTGTAGTTTGTAGTTTGTAGTTTGTAGTTTGTAGTTTGTAGTTTGTATGAGGAGTGAGAATATAAAAAGCGGAGAATGATATCTCCGCTTTTAGTTTATAACCTGTAGCCTTAGTCAATAAATTATTGATTAAGGCTGTTGTTGAAGATTAAACATCAGCACCGTTAAAGCTGATATTATCTTGTTCACTGTCACTCCAAATAGTCACTTCTTGGCCGTCATTATTTGCAAAGGTATAACCGAACAATGAATCTGTATTAATGTTACTTGCTTCGTAGGCATCGCGTAGGTCATCATTGAGAGTTGCATTGCTGTTGGATACTTCCCAGTTAAAGCCGTTTAGATCCAGTTTGTCAGCACCCGTACAAACAAATTGGCTATTGCTTACATCGGCAGTCTCATTGAGTAATACTTTATCAAGGGATATCTTCAGTTGCGCATCGCTGGCATTGACGACGACGCCTTCAATCTCTTGGAAAGCTGTTTGCGTCATATCAATTATTTGGTTATCAGCATCGCTACCAACCGCCAAGACATCAAAACCTGCGCCACCACTAAAGTGAACGGTTGAACCATCGGTATTTTCTGTTTCTGTGACATCGAAGATGAGGGTATCATTACCTGCGCCAGCAAAAAGTTGATCACTACCGGTACCGCCATCTAATATGTCATTACCTGATTGGCCGAATAACAGGTCATCACCGCTGCCACCTTGTAAGCGGTCGTTACCAGCACCACCATCGAGACTGTCGTTTTGGGTACCGCCATCAAGTGAGTCATCACCTAGACCACCGGAAAGAATATCCTCACCGCTACCACCTTGTAGTTGGTCATCACCAATACCACCGTAAAGTTGATCGTTACCGTTGTCACCCGTTAGTCTATCGTTACCCTCTTCACCAAAGACGATATCATCTTGGTTGGCACCACGGAGAGTATCATCACCAGCACCACCATACAGGGTATCGTTACCATTATCGCCACGAAGATAATCATCACCTTCGCCACCGAGTAGGGTATCAGTACCTGAACCACCGCTTAGGTAATCATCACCAAGACCACCAGAAAGTTGATCGTTATCATTTTGACCATAGAGCTTATCGTCGCCAATCCCGCCTTCAAGTAGATCATCGCCACTACCAGCGTAAAGCTTATCGTTACCTTCACCGCCGAATAGTTGGTCACTACCTGCACCGGTTCTGACTTGATCATTACCGCTATCACCGTGAATTTGATTATTACCGCCACTGACGGTGATTTGATCATTGTCTGCGCCACCGCTAATAGCATCGTTACCTGACCCTGCGGAAATGACATCGTTACCGATACCACCTGTGATTTGGTTATCACCATTCCCTGCATTAATGGTATCGTTGCCAGCGTCGCCACTGATAATATCATTACCTGCACCTGCTGTGATAATATCGCTGCCTAAACCGCCACTAATCGTGTTGTGACCGTTACCCGCGTTGATAGTATCGTGACCTTCGCCACCGGAGAGGGTGTCATTACCACCTTCACTTGTCAGCTCATCGTTACCAGCGCCGCCGTCAAGTTGGTTATCACCACTGCCTGCGTTTAATGTATCATCACCAGCACCGCCTTCTAGGGTATCGTTACCATCGAACCCTTCGAGTCTGTCATCCCCATCATCACCTTTTAGAACGTCGTTACCTTCTGCGCCGTAAAGCGTGTCGTTATCATCACCACCTGAAAGCGTATTATTGCCACTTTCTGCATGCAGTTCATCGGCACCTGCACCACCAAAGAGTTGATCATCGCCAGTACCTGCAAATAATTTATCTGCGCCATCACCGCCGCGTAGGGTGTCGTTACCATCGCCACCGAGCAGGATATCATCACCAATATCGCCCGATAAGGTATCACTACCAGCTCCGCCTTCCAGTTGGTCATTACCAGTCCCACCTGATAGATTATCGTTACCACCTGCGCCCATGAGTTGGTCATCACCACTACCTGCGACGGCTGTATCTGCGCCAGCACCACCAAATAAGATGTTATCTCCTTCTCCAAGGTTAATGGTATTCGTGCCATCTTCACCGTAGACGATGTCATCGCCTAATCCAGTATCAATATTATCATCACCCGAACCAGCAAAAACAATATCATCACCCGCGCCAGATTGAATGGTATCTTGATCTTCACCACCGTAAAGTGTATCTGCTTGTGCACTACCGATGAGCGTATCATCACCAGCACCACCGTATATTTGATGACTACCTGTTGCGGCAGCTGTTAGCGTATCGTTACCGCCTTCACCAAGTAGTGTATCTTGACCGTCATCAACCAAGGTATCATTACCGTCGCCACCTGCGAGGAAATCGTAACCCTCACCACCGATAAGTGTATCGTTACCTGCACCGCCAAATAGGGCATCATTACCTTCACCGCCAAGTAGTGTGTCAGCACCTGCACCAGCGTCAATGTGGTCATCGCCTTTACCTGCGGTGATTGTATCGTGTCCATCACCCGCAAAAATACTGTCGTTACCATCGCCAGCATCAATGGTATCTTGGTTGATACCACCGTATATCATATCGTCACCCGTTCCGGCTGTGATGGTATTATTACCGGCTTCACCATAAATAGTATCTGCACCGTCACCAGCATCAATGACATCATTACCTGTACCGGCATAAATAGTGTCATCACCACCATTAGCAGTGATCGTATCGTTACCTTCGCCACCACCGAGTATGTCGTTTTCATTCGCACTGATTAATGTATCATCACCGGCATCACCATATAATTCACTCACACCAGTGCCGCCATCAAGACTATCGTTACCAGCACCACCGACAAGAATGTCGTCACCAGCATCACCTGTTAAGGTATCTGCGCCAGTGCCACCAATAAGAATGTCGTTACCTTGGCCACCGATTAGCACATCATCGCCACTACCTGCCACGATAGTATCGTTACCTGTTCCGCCATCTAAATTATCATCACCAGCGTTACCTTCGAGGTAATCATCACCGTGTAGACCAAGCAGGGTGTCATTATCTGCCCCCCCGAATAGTTGATCTGATTCAGATGAACCGGTGAGGGTATCGTCACCTTGTCCACCAAATAAAGCGCTCGCGTTACTGCCCGCGATGATTGTATCGTTACCGTCTTCACCGTACAGTTGATTGTTACCGTGATCACCCGTTATCTGATCATCACCCGCACCCGCATATACTATGTCATTACCAGAACCCGCACTGATCGTATCAACACCATCACCCGCGTATACCTCATCGTCACCAATGCCGGCTTGGATGCTATCATTACCAGAACCGGTAAATACTTGGTCATCACCGCTTTGCGCTAAGATAGTATTATCACCATCACCAGCGTAAATAATGTCGTTACCTTCGCCACTATCAATAGAATCTGCACCTGATGCTGTATAAATAGTATCGTCACCGGTTAAGGTACTAATGCTGTTATCACCTTCACCAGCAAAAACGGTATCATTACCAGCTCCTGTACCAATGATATCGTTGCCGCTATCAGTGTAAACAGTATCTTCACCATCGCCGGTTCGGATGGTATTATTACCTGTTTCACCAAATACGGTATCGTCACCATCACCTGTCGAGATTAAATCGTCACCACTACCTGCGTAAACGGTGTCGTCACCGGCACCACCAATGATGGTGTCATTACCTTCATTGGCGTGGAGAATATCATCACCATCACCACCATCTAATCGGTCGTCACCGGCACCACCAAATAGCTGATCGTTACCCACATGACCAGCTAATTGATCGTTGCCTTCACCACCGTACAATTGATCGTTACCCGCGCCACCGCCAATACGATCATCACCAACCTCACCAAATACTTGATCATGACCTTGGCCGCCGATTAAGGTATCATCGCCATCGCCACCGAGCAGTAAATCATCATCGGCACCACCGTCAATGAAATCATCACCGTCACCACCTAAGATGAAATCGTTACCTTCATTGCCTTCAAGGTGGTCATCACCGGATTCACCTTGAATCTCATCATCGCCGAGCCCACCTGAAACGGTATCGTTGTCATTACCACCAAACAGTTTGTCATTACCTGTACCACCAAATAATTGGTCTTCGCCGTCATCACCGATTAATGTA
Organism: Moritella sp. 24; assembly: GCF_018219155.1. Classification (NCBI taxonomy): domain Bacteria; kingdom Pseudomonadati; phylum Pseudomonadota; class Gammaproteobacteria; order Alteromonadales; family Moritellaceae; genus Moritella; species Moritella sp. 24. The sequence continues at coordinate 1,702,843 of NZ_CP056123.1, forward strand.
TCGTGACCCGCACCACCAACAATGATGTCATCACCTAGCTCACCAAGTAGTAAGTCATCACCTGATCCTCCGTCAAGTTTATCATCACCGTCGCTGCCGAGTAGGGTGTCGTTACCTGAGTCACCATAAAGCGTATCGTCACCATTACCACCAATTAATACATCGTTGCCTTCATTTCCGTGCAGGATGTCATCGTTGATATCACCATCGATAAAATCATCGCCTTCGCCGCCATAGATAGAATCCGAACCTTGTTGACCGAAAAGGCTATCATTACCATCACCGCCACTAATCGTATCGTCATAAATATTGTTAGCGAGAAACTCAACGCTTTCAATTGCTGTAATTGGGGTTCCGTCTGGTTCTGTCACTGTAAAAGTAACGAGTTCACCTGCCGCGAGTTGCTCGGCTGTGAGTTCAAGATCAATTTCTAGTTCGCCGCTGTTATTTACTGTCGCAGGCACCGATGTGATGACTGTGCCGTCACTATCAGTGAGATTGACCAAAACTGAGGTATTTTGTTGTTCTAATGTAAATTTGGCTGTGATTGAGCTTACGTCATCAACTAAATAGTTGCTAAGGCGAACACTGTGATTAATCTCCTCAGCAGGTAAGGTATTTTCTGATGCTGTGAAGCTATAAACAGATTGAGAGTTACCCCAAGTATCATCTGCACTGGGTTGTGTTGCGGGGGCTGTCGCGTAATCCACATCACCGAAGATTGTGTCGTTACCCTCACCACCTGCTAAGCGATCGCTACCTTCACCACCGGTGACGAAATCATCACCTCCTTTGGCATTAACTTGGTCATTGCCTGAAAGTACGTTGATGCTATCGTCTGCTGATGTACCAATGACTTTATCGTTGCTATTCGTTCCTTGCATATGAACTCCTACTATTTGTTCAATAATGTATACCCAAATTTACATACTAAATTTGCGGGTTATTATTAAACATAGTTAGATAATTTGTTGTTGTAGCGAATTTTTTTAATGGAAAACTGAAAGTGTGAGGTAATTAAAAAATACAAGCTAAAGTAGGGAATAGTAAACACTTAAATGATGAAATTTAAAAAGTAAAAGAGTATGAAATTGAAATTGCACCATCAATGAAACGGCCAGTACCTTCTGCACGGTCGGCTGAACTCCATCTATTACCAGAGTAGTTATTATATTGCAGTGTAATCGTCCCGGGATGCCAATCAAAATAACCAAAGCCATAAGTAAAATCTGGATTCCAAGGTTGTTTTTGTTCACTGTCAAAGTAATAGAATGCCGTCGCATTGACATACCAATTACCAATAATAGCGTACTTACAGCCAAGGCTGACGGTTTGATGGTTGGCTTTATAACTTGTCGATGCGAGATCAAAATACTCTTTGGTGTAATTATAATTTGCTTGGCAACCTATTGCACCTTCGTCGGTAAAGGATAACCAATTAACAAACGGTTTCGTGATGGGAAACTTCCAGCCTAATGACCAGGTACCTTGATCAAAATTAGTGACAGCTTGGTCTGGCGTTGATTTAAAACGGTTACCGCCGTAGTTAGCGTACATGAGACTCACAGTATAGGGACGCCAATCACTGTATCCAAATACATAGGTAAAATCAGGATTCCAAGGCTGCTGTTGCTCTTGATCTATATAGTAATAAACGGTGCCAGAAACAAACCAATTACCTAAAATACTGTATTTTAATGACAAGGTTGCCGTTGCATTCGTTGTTGTTGGCCCATTGGTCACATCAGGAGGGAGGTTAGCTGCTTCTGTTTTTAATAAGGGAATTCCAAGGGCCACATTACCGCTTAATCCATGCAACAAACTATCGTTATTACTGCCTTCTTGATAAACCCAGCTATCAAACGGCAATGCGAATGAGCTACTCACTCCTTGCCAAATCACATCTAAATCATCTTCACTTGTATTTTTGTTTGACCTCGTTGATGACGCCGAGGGACTAATGCTTGGGGAGGATGCCGCTGGTGCACGTCTTGAGGATTCTGTTTCATAGCCTGTTGATTGCACCGTAAAACTAATCATGATGATTAGCGATAATATTCTATACATTGTTAGATTTCATACTGACAGCTTTAAACGAGTCCTATCCTCTTATTAATTGAGTAATAACATCAAGTTAATCTTACTTGCAAAAATTATATTTGTGGAGCAGATCAAACTTCAGATCTATTTGTATGCAGCTATTAAGTGCTTAACTAGACTGATGTTAAGAGCCGAATATTAATACTATTGGTGTAGATATACTCCTTTGTTTATTGGCATTTTAAATTATCAGAGTGGTCAGGTTTTCAATGAAAAATATATTATTAGTCGACGATAACCGAACTATGTTATTGGTTTGGACACAAATTCTGATAAAGCGTGGCTACAATGTTATAACAGCAGCCGATGGCGTGAAAGCGCTAGAAGTGCTTGCTGAACATCCAGAGATACAATTTGTATTGAGTGACTGGATTATGCCTAACATGGACGGTATAGAGCTTTGTAAAGCACTTAAATCAGGAAAATATAATCGTTATATTTTTTTCGTTTTGCTTTCAGGTAAAAATGATCAAACGTCCATTATCGAAGGCATTAATGCTGGAGCAGATGATTTCTTTGTTAAAAGCGCAGATATTAATGAAGTTGATGCACGTGTAAAAGCGGGATTTAGAACACTATCTTTACATAATGAGATTACAGAGAAAAATAATAAACTCGATACGGCTTATGCAACGATTAAGAAAGATTTGGAATCAGCGGGTGAACTTGTAAAACGTTTACTCCCGACAAAGCGTAAATTTACAGGTGTAGAGTTAAGTTATGTTTCAATTCCCAGCGCTCAAATTGGTGGTGATATGCTGGGTTATATGCAATTAGATGAAGATAACATTGCATTTTACTTACTTGATGTTGCGGGGCATGGTGTCTCTTCTGCTTTAATGTCGTTCTCAATCCAGCAGAGTATCACCGCTAATACGGACAGTGGCGTACGATTAAAAACGACCACCTCTCAAGCACCTTATTATGAAATTACACCACCTCATAAAGTGATTAAACAGTTAAATGACATCTATATTACCGATGATCAGAATTTACTTTATTTCACTATGATTTATTCAGTCTTAAATGTAAAAACAGGCTTGTTATCATTTTCTGTCGCAGGACATCCGCCGCTCGTTTGGTTACACAATGAAGAGCGTTCAGCAGAATTTATCGGTCAAGATAGCTTTGTAGTGGGCGCTTTTGATTTTGTTGAGTATAAAACGGCGCATATTCAGTTAGAGCCGGGAGATAAAGTATGGATGTATTCAGATGGTTTAACGGAGGCAGAAAAAGGAACGACACAATTTTCAGAAGAAGGTCTTAGAAACGCAGTAATCGATTTTCAACATCATCCAACAACGATCCAAACAGAACTGCTCGTTGACAGAGTCAGAGATTGGCAAGAATCAGCACAATTTGATGACGATGTTAGTGTCTTAGCAGTGGAATGGACAGGTTATTCAGAAGGGAAACACGCATGCAACACGAAATTATCAACCAAGGTCAATGCACAGTTCTTCAAATAAATGAAGAACGTTTTGATGCGCGTTTAGCGCCAAGTTTTAGAACAGAGTTAACAGAGTTAACTAAAAATGTGGATACACATTTAGTATTAGATTTAACTCAAGTTCGCTTTATGGATAGCAGTGGACTAGGCGCCGTTATGGCGGGTTATAAAATGCTACGAGGTAAAAAACTCAGTGTCGTTAATCCGCAACGTGCAGTAAAAGAATTATTAAAGCTGACGCGTATGGATCAATTAATCACGTGTTATGAAACCATTGATGATGCAGTTGCTGTCGATGCTTAATGGAGGTTTAAAATGAAAGGAATGATTCTTGCCGCGGGTAAGGGTACCCGTGTTAGACCTATCACACAGATGATACCAAAGCCGATGATACCAATTTTAGGTAAGCCGGTGATGGAATCTATGATCCAGTTATTTGCGTCTCATGGTATTGATAAGATCGCGGTAAATACGAGTCATTTAGCTGAAGTTATCGAAAATTACTTTGGTGATGGACATCATTTTAATGTGCAATTAACGTATTCATACGAAGGTGAAGTTCGGGATGGTAAGTTTGAAACTAAGGCCATGGGTTCTGCTGGTGGCATGAATAAAATTCAACAATTCTCAGGTTTTTTTGATGAGACATTTGTTGTGGTTTGTGGTGATGCTTGGATTGATTTAGATTTAACAGAAGCCGTGCGCCGACACAAAGAAAAAGGCGTTATCGCGACGATTATAACGCGTCAGGTTGAACCTGAAGAAGTAGATAAATATGGCGTTGTAGTAACAGATAATTTTGATATGGTTACTTGCTTCCAAGAGAAACCTGCAGTTGAAGATGCATTATCGAATCGAATTAATACCGGTATCTATATTTTTGAACCCGCTATTTTTGATTATATTCCTAATAATGAAGAATTTGATATTGGCAGCCAGTTATTCCCTTTATTGGTTGAAAATAAAATAAAATTCTGCGCCGTGGATATGGATTTTCAATGGCTAGATGTAGGCAATATTAGCGATATCTGGCAAGTAACTCAAGATATCCTGAATGGAAAAGTTGCGGGTTACCCTATTCCAGGGACACAGGTTAAACCGGGTGTTTGGCTTGGTATTAACACGGTCTTTGATATCGAGAAATGTAATATTACCCCGCCATTAATAATAGGTAGTGGTTGTGATATTAGACCGGGTAGTACGATCGTTGGACCTGCGGTGATTGGTGCAAACTGTACAATTGAAGCAGAGGCTGTTGTTAAGCATAGCTTATTATGTGACTACATTTATATCTCGAGTGCTGCACATATTGAAAACAAAACGGTGTTTGGTGATTACTTCATTAGTCATGATGGTTTCTCGCAATCGTTACTTGAAATGGGCGCGATTAATATTGTTAAAGATCGCCGTTTAACACAACACCCAATTCCAATTCGTAATGAAGTTGCACTGTATCTCCCTCAGATTAGAGACCAGTTAAAAGCGGATGAGCTAAAGAAAAATAATAAATTGGCCGATACAAAATTAACGCATAAGGAGTTAACTGATGACGAACCTTCAGCAGCTTTTTAGGCAGTGCTACGATAGCTCTGATGATGTAGCGAGAGTCATTGCCAATGATGTAAATAAATTTGCACTTGAAAGTGGCGTATCAGAAGATGTCATGGGGCAAATCGAATTGTGCATTGCTGAATTAGTCAATAATGCATACGAACATGCTTATGAACTAGCAGATGGCTGTCCTATTGAAGTGACTTGTTACTTTAAAGACAGTTCAGAACTAGTCATTGAGGTTTCTGATTTTGGTCAGGCAATGGATCGCAATGAATTTCAAGCGGCTGTTAATGCTGAATTTGTTGTGCCAGACCCTGATGATGAGTCTACTTGGACTACATCTGGAAGAGGTTTTATCATCATCGTAGAGCTAACGGATAGTTTAATTTATACGTGTGAAGATAATAAAAACACCTTTGAGTTTCACAAAAAGCTGTGGTCTCAATAAAAAGCTGTGGTTGTAATAAAAAGATGAGTGTGAGCGTTAAAGTTGCATTTATGATGTCAATAATGCTTTTATTGACATCATGTAGCACATTTAAATTCAGTAATAACATCACGCCATATAGCCAATCACTTAACGGTGATTGGCAACTCGAATTGATAAATCCAAGTGATAACACTCACGTAAATAATCGTGTTCGAGTACCAAATAACTGGGCTAATGAAGGTATAGAACATGCAGGTGAGGCTGTATATCGTCGGCAGTTTAATATCCCCACATCTCATTTAATTATCAGTAAAGAATCGATTTCACCAACAACCTCTTCAACTAATCTTCATCGCTACTGGTTAGATTTTTCTGCTGTCGATTACGCAGCCACTGTACGAATTAATAATCGTGAAGTTGGATCACATAAGGGCTATTTTGCCCCATTTTCATTTGATATTACAGATACGGTTAAGCGTGGTAGTAATCAATTGGAGGTATTAGTTGATAGCCCTAATGAAACGTTAACTCAAGATTGGTCATTAAATAAAACCCTGATTAAAGGTGTACTTAATCACCATGATACACGGCCGGGTGGGGCATGGTCTGATCGTGGACAAGAGCGCAATTCTGGTGGTATTTGGGGAGATGTGATATTACGTAAAACTGGTTTAGTTGCGATTGACAACATAAAAGTAACGGCGCAAGTTGCTGATGTAAACAGCCAGCAAACAGAAGGTCGTGTCGCTATCGTATTAGACAGTGATTATCAAGGGGTTATAACATTCGAGATAACGCTAAGACCTAACTTAGATAACCTTGAACAGGGGACTAAAGAAGCGCTTAGTCGCCACAGTAATATCGAAAAGTACCAAATAACAGCCAAAGTCATCAAAGGAAAACAAGTGATTGATTGGCAACTACCACGAGTAGATCGAGCACTCTGGTGGCCGTGGGACTGGGGTAATCCTAGTTTGTATTCGTTGACAGTCAACGTGAATATTAATGACAATATATCAGATAGTCGTCAGCAAAATATCGGTTTTAAAAAAGTACGGTTTGATGAAGTAGAGGGGGTATTTTACGTTAATGATCTTCCTTACTTTATTCGAGGAACTAATTATATTGCGAGTCAGTGGCTTGGTGGTGTGAGTGAAGATGATTATGCCAATGACATCGCGTTAATGCGCCAAGCAAATATAAACAGTATTCGTGTTCATGCGCATGTAGCAGGAAAAGCATTTTATCAACAAGCTGACAAACTTGGTATGGTTGTGTGGCAAGATTTTCCGCTGCAATGGGGTTATAGCGACACGCCAGAATTCAGAAACGAAGCGGTATCACAAGCAAAAGACATGACCGATATGCTCTATAATCATGCGTCGATTGCATTTTGGTGTGGGCAGAACGAGCCACCTTGGGATGCGACGTGGATGAAATACAAATATCCATCATACAAATCAGATAAGAACCGTGTATTAACAGAAGCTGTCTATCAGCAATTATCAACAGTAAACGATGGTCGTATTGTACGTAAAGCGTCCTATACTGCAGAACACCCTTGGTTAGGCTGGTACTCAGGCAAATACAAGGATTATAGTAATAAACCTAAAACGGCTATTATTAGTGAGTTTGGCGCTCAAGCTATGCCCGATTATGCTGCTGTAATCGATATGTTAGGCGAAGAACCTGAATGGCCGCTTTCAACAAAGGTTATTGAGCAACTCAGTTACCACAATTATCAACCACGCGAAAGCCTTCAAATAGCTAAAATTTATGAAGGTGAATCTCTGTCACAATTTGTGATAAATAGTCAGGAATATCAACGATTAGTAACCAAGTACGCAATCGAGCAACTAAGATTAAATAAAGGGCTGGGGCTTGCTGCAATTTATCAATTTATGTTTAACGATAGTTGGAATGCAATCACTTGGTCTGTACTTGATGTCGAACGTATTGCCAAACCCGGTTATGTTGCAATGCAACGTGCTTATCAGCCTCTATTAGCTATTTTACAGCGTAATAATGAAGGCGAAGATAGTCGGATTTCAGTGACTATTAGTAACGACAGTTTATTGGCTTATCAACATGTAAAAATGATGATTAAGGATAATAAACAAGGTGATGTTTGGGTCATGAATAACTTAAACATCGGTGCGAATACATTGCATCAAGTACTAAGAAAACAGCCATTAGTGGGTTTATCAGATTGGGTCACGATTGTTTTATATGATCAAAATGATAACGAAATTAGTAGAAATGAGTATTTACCTCAAGATCGTTAGGAGATAACCATGGCAAGGACCGTCATCGTTACATTATTAGGTTTAGCATTTTCTAGCTCTGCAATGAGTGAAACGAGCAACCAATTAGTTGTTAATCAATTAGGTTATTTACCGGATGGTGATAAAAAAGCATATTGGTTAAACCCTTCTAACGAATTGGTTAGCTTGGTTTCAATGGATCCTAAAGGACAAGCCGAAAAGCAAGTCTTTACCGTATCTACAGAACCACAATCAAACGTGATTAACTTCTCTGATATAACGCAACCTGGTTGGTATCAATTACAAAGTAATTCGACAACATCCGCTCCTTTTCAAATTGTTGATAATGTTTACCAAGGGCTAACAGACCGTTTAGTTAAAGCGCTGTATTTACAACGCTCTGGTAGTGTTATTAAGGATCAAGCGACGGGCATGAGCAGACCTAAAAGTCATATCCAAGATGCTGTTATCTTCCGTACTGACGATTTTCATAAAGTGGGTACCCAATTAGATATGACTGGGGGCTGGTACGATGCGGGTGACTATGGCAAGTACGTAGCAACCACAACTATTACAGTGGCTCGCTTACTTGAAGCTTATAATCAAGCACCAGACTTGTTCACGGCTAAAAATAACACCGGAAGTGAGTTACCTGCGGTACTTGACGAAGCTATTTATGGATTAGATTGGTTAAGTAAAATGCAACGTGAAGATGGCGCTGTATATCGAAAAGTCTCTGGCGCTAAGTGGCCTGGTAAAATAGTACCTTGGCAAGATACTCAAGTACGCTACATCTATGGTATCAGCACACCTGAAACAGCTAAATTTGCAGCGACAATGGCATTTGCTTCTCGTGTATTAAAGCCGCTACGTCCTAACTTAGCACGTGATTATTTGAAATCAGCAATTCATGCTTGGCGCTATTTAGAGCAACAACCAGAACAATATATTGATTGGCAGAAGGGTGATGACAGTGGTTCTGGCCCTTATATCAAAAACGCCGAGGATAGCGAAGCATCTTTAGATACGGATGTCGATGATCGTTTATGGGCGCTTGCTGAATTATATTTAAGCACAGGACAAAGCAAATACCGCTCTCGTTTTAATGAGTTATACGACAAGGAGCTAGTGGGGATTTTTGAATGGAAAAATCCAGCTTTGATGGGTATATTTCACCTTATCGCGTCTGAAGGCACGGAACTAACTAAGCAATTAATGACGGATTTACAATCGGTTGCTAAACGCTATTCTGACCAGTCAGCAAACTCACCTTTTTCGATAGCAAACCAGCAGTTCATCTGGGGGTCAAATAAAATGACGGCTGAAGCAGGTGTATTAATGGCTTCTGCCGATGCGTCATCACACACGAATAATTATCGCAGTGTTGTACAGTCTCAAATTGATTATTTGCTTGGTGCGAACGCATTTAACATGAGTTTTGTGACTAACACAGGCACTTATGCCGTGCGTAATTTACATCATCTATACAGGATCTCTACGGGTGTTAGTTTACCTGGCTTTATGGTCGGTGGACCGAATGAAAAAGCACAAGCGGGTGTCGCGCCAAAAGGGGAAGGGATGATGAGTTATGTTGATAGCGAAAAATCCTATGCAGTGAATGAATTTGCGATTGATTATAACGCCAGTCTGATCGGCTTATTGGCTGTACATCATACGTACTTTAATTAATCTTATTTGGAGTTAGAGAAGATGGATTTTTATTTCAAAGAGTTTGAGCATCGTAAGCCGCCAAAACCTGTTGAATATAGTTTTAGCCGTGAACTGGCTTATCAATACTTAGCGACGTGTAACTTAACACTGGGGGTTTGGTATTTATGGTGGCGCTGGAGTTTTGCGCTTAATTATGATGCATTGTGGTTTTCGCTACCGTTAGCATTTGCAGAGTCCTGTGCGTTTATTGGTTCTGTATTATTTACGTTCAACTTATGGAAAACGCAGGATGAACCAAAAAAATCACCCCCATTTAAGATTGCGGAGTGTGTGACCGAAACAGAAGAGGATCGTCCTATTAGCGTTGATGTATTCTTCCCTACTTATGACGAAGATCCAGACCTTGTGCGTTTGAGTATCGAAGATGCGTTAAGTATTACTTATCCTTTTGAAATTGAGACTAAAATTTACATTCTAGATGACGGGCGTAGACCGTCGATGGAAGCGTTAGCGGCAGAATATAATATTGAGTATATCACTCGTCAAACGAACGAAGGTTTTAAAGCGGGTAATCTTAAAAATGCATTAGAACAAAGTTACGGTGATTTTATTGTTATTTGTGATGCAGATACACGCCCATTTTCGACTATTTTAGAACATACGCTTGGCTACTTTCGTGACCCTGATGTTGCTTGGGTGCAAACTCCGCAATGGTTCTTTGATTTACCTGAAGGACAACGACTACCTGATTGGTTACAAGGTAAAGCTGGCCGTGTTGGTTATGGTCTAGGTAAGTTAGTTGAAAAATGTTACGGACCAGTAAGATTAGGGGAAGACCCTTTTGTTAATGATCCACAGATGTTTTATGACGTGATCCAACGTCGTCGTAACTGGGTAAATGCATCGTTCTGCTGTGGTGCTGGTTCTATTCACCGCCGCGAAGCTGTAATGGAAGCTGCATTGCGTAGTTATAGTGCTCAAATTAGCCAGTCACAAGATGAGATTGAAAAACAGATCCGTAAATTGACGAAAGAAAAAGAAGTCGACAAAGATATTTCGGCTAACTTACGTCAAGAGATCCTCTTTGATACTGATTTTACACCTTATAAGTTCCATGTATCAGAAGATATTTACACATCAATTGTTTTACATTCTGATACAGAGCGTAATTGGCGTTCGGTACAACATCCTGAAGTCGAAAGTAAAATGTTATCACCACAAGATCTGCAAACCTGGACTGTTCAGCGTTTCAAATATGCGGGTGGCTCGATTGATATCTTTATGAACGATAACCCGTTATTTAAAAAAGGCATGTCGTTAAAGCAAAAGGCGATGTACTTAGCGAGTTTCTGGTCAAATCTATCCGCGGTATGGAATATTATTTTCTTACTTTGTCCAATCGTTTATTTCCTTACCAGTCTTGCACCGGTAAGCGCATATGATACAACGTTTTATATGCATTTCTTACCATTTGTTATTACTGCTGAAATTGCCATGCTACTCGGTACATGGGGGGTTGCGGGTTATAAAGGTAAAACCAATTTCTTATCCTTCTTCCCCGTCAATTTACGGGCGTTATGGACAGTATTAAGAGGACGTAAAATTAGTTTCCCTACAACGCCAAAAGAGCGTCAGACCGGTAACTTCTGGAAGTTAGTTGCACCGCAAATAGGGGTGTTTGTATTAAGTTTATTTAGTATGTGTTTTGCGTGGATTAGTTATACAACGGGTAGTTATGGAGATTACTCATTTGGAGGATTAGTACTGAACAGTTTTTGGATTATTAATAATATGATGGCGATGTGGGGCATGATCGCCGCAGCATTTTGGACACCACCAACAGAAAAAACACAAGAACAAGAAGCAGAGGGACTTGAATATGGCGTTTAAACAGAATTTACTTAAGGCGCGCCACCATTTTGTATTTATTGGTGGGTTAGTGACTGCATTAGTCATTGCTTTTACGATTGAAACACGTGAATACACACAAGTATTAGGTAACTTATCTTTTACGACAGAAGAGCCTATTCCATTACGTGAGAGCCGTATTCTAACTGAAGAAGAATATGAATGGGCAAAAACAGCATGGCGTTATTTTGATAATAATGTTCAGCCAAATACAGGGTTAGTTAATTCAGTTGATGGTTATCCGTCAACAACAATGTGGGATACCGCGTCTTATCTAATGGGACTTATTGGTGCTGAAAAGTTAAATATTGTTAGCCAAGCTGAATTCGATTTAAAAATGGAAAAAGTACTACATACATTAGCACGTTTACCTTTGATCGAAGGCAAGTTACCAAATAAAGCCTATAACACGAAAACATTAGAGATGGTGGATTATGCCAATAACCCTGTTGCAGAGGGTATCGGTTGGTCTGCTATTGATATTGGCCGTATTTTAGTTCCTCTGAACATTCTTATTTGGCAATACCCTGATTATAACAAGCAAGTGAATGATATTTTGAATCACTGGCATGTGAGTACACTCATCGATAAAGGTTATCTGTACGGTTCTCGTCCTGCTAAAACAGGTGGATTAGAATTGGTTCAAGAAGGCCGTATCGGTTATGAAGAATATGCATCAAAAGCCTTATCTTTAATGGGATTAGATGTTTTTAATGCAATGAAATATATTGATTATTTAGAAATGGTTAACATTGATGGTGTTGATATTCCAACCGACCGCCGTGACCCCGCTAAATATCACGCGCACAACTACGTGGTCAGTGAATCGTATATCTTGGATAGCTTAGAGTTTGGCGCTGATAGTATTTCAGAAATCTTTGCTTATCGTGTCTATAAAGCGCAAGAAAATCGTTTCGAACGTTTAGGTATTCTAACCGCGGTAAGTGAGGATAATGTCGACGTTGCTCCTTACTTTGTTTATAACACCGTGTTTTCTGATGGTAAGGAATGGAATGCTATTTCAGATTCAGGTGAAGATGCGTCACATTTAAAGACTTTATCTACAAAAGCTTCCTTCGGTTGGTACGCATTGTACGATACTGAATATACCGAGCAATTAATAGGTGGCGTCAAAGACCTGTATTCAGTACAAAAAGGTTGGTACTCAGGTCGTTACGAAAGCGATGGCAGTCTTAACAAGGCGATTACAGCAAATACCAATGGTATTATTCTAGAATCTCTCGCCTATGTTCAAAATGGTACTTTATTACGTGTTGGTGCGAGATAGTTTGCATATCATAGGGAGTTTAATATGCGGATAGCGATTGTTTGCCTGACTGGGTTACTGGTCTCTGGTTGTGGCAGTAAATATAATAATTTTTCAGATGACATCGTTGATAGAAAAAATCACTGGTCGATCCCACCTGCACGTCAAGGCGACTTGACTGAAAAAGAAATGGATATGGCGCGAATTGCCTGGAAATATTTTGAGAATAATTATCAAGAATCAACTGGTTTAGTGAATGCGGTAAATGATTACCCTTCTGTTACTTGGTGGGATGCCGCTTCTTATTTGGCTGGGATGACGAGTGCGTTAGAGCTTGGCATTATTGAGAAAGAAGAGTTTGATCGTCGTATCATTCGTTTTGTTACCACGCTAAATACGATGGATTTATTCCGTGGCGAGATGCCAAATAAGGCTTATAACACCCAAAATGCGGCAAAAGTGGATTATGCCAATCAGCCCGGTGAAATTGGCTATTCAGCTTTAGATTTAGGGCGTTTATTAATTTGGTTACATTTAATTAAAAATCGTTATCCAGAATACGCAACTGGTATTGATTCTGCTGTGTTACGTTGGAATTTCTGCAACATCGTTGACGATACTGGCACAATGTTTGGTGCATTACTTGAAAAAGACAAGCCTGTTCAGTATCTGCAAGAAGGCCGTTTAGGCTACGAAGAATATGCGGCAAAAGGATTCCAATTGTGGGGCTTCGATACCAAACGCGCATCAATGCCAGAACCATATAACACTATTAATTTATATGGTTATGATGTGCCTTATGATACTCGCGATCCACGAAAATTAAAGGCCCATAGTTATGTAGTAACAGAGAGTTACGTACTTGATGGGATTGAGTTGGGTTGGGATTTATCGACGGATCACTCTGGTCCTGATACGTCTTACTCAAATGAATGGATGGCAGAGTTTGCACTACAGATATATCGTGTACAGGAAGCGAGATATGAAGCGACTGGTATCATTACCGCACGTACGGAGCATCAGTTAGCTGGCGCGCCTTACTTTGTTTATGACACGATTTATACTGATGGTTATGCATGGAACACTATCTCAGAAAACGGTGATTTTTTACCGCAATATTCAGCGGTTGCAGTGAAAGGTGCGATGGGGATATGGGCATTATGGGATACAGAGTATACAGATCTCTTGTTTGATCACATTTCTCACTTATATGATCGTGAAAAAGGCTTCTATGAAGGTATCTTTGAAAACGGTACTGGCTTAATTAATACTTTCACATCAAATAATAACGGTATTTTACTCGAAATATTATTGTTTAAACAACAAGGTAAATTGATGAGATACCAGAGCAAGCCTTTACCAAGTTTATGGGATAAAGCATTAGAATCACCATTTGGTTATGAGGGGCAGTGCTTACCTCGTAAAATATAATACCGTGGTGGGTGACTTAAGGAACGAGTTTACATGTTGAGCAAACTAATGGTGGCATGCTCTGCAGTATTATTAACCTCATGTGGGGTTGTATACCAAAGCGTGGAAGAGGGGATTACATCATTTAATGCATCTCAAATCATCCGACAGGGACGCTTTGGTGAATTAAATGAAGATGAATTGCAGTGGGCGCAAACTGCATGGCTATATGTTGAAAATAATACCCAGTTAAAAACAGGATTAGTGAATTCGCTCGATAATTTTCCAAGTACAAATATGAGTGCATTAGCAGATTATTTGATTGCGTTAATTGCGGCACAGGAGTTCGAATTAATCACCAGTAAAGAATATGATGAGCGTTTATCATTGGTTATTACGTTCTTAGTTGAGATGCCACTAAGCCAAGTCTCGGTACCTAATTTAGCGTATTCAACAAGTTCTGGTGAAATGATTGATTATGGCATGCAACCAAATGACATTGGCTGGTCATCTGTTGATATTGGTCGATTGTTGATCGCTCTCGCGTTGGTTAAGCAACGTAATCAAGAGTTTTCAGAATACATTGATAAAGCGGTATTACGTTGGAATTTTTGTGAGCTAGTGAATGAAGAAGGTTCATTATTTGCAGGTTCAATTGTAAACGGGCAACCTCAACGTTTTCAAGAGGGGCGCTTGGGCATCGAGGAGTATAGTTCTTACGGTTATTTAGACTGGCAAATTGTACCGGCTAAAAGTATGAATGTTAATCCTTATGAAGTCGCGACAATTAATGGTATTGATTTACTGTTTGATGGTCGAGATCCACGTAAATATAACGTACTCAGGCCGATCATGAGCACGCCTTATTTACAACTTGGGCTCGAGTTCAACTGGGATGGCATTAGTGATACTGCTTCACTTGATAGCTATCATACCGACGATGTATTGTCGGCAATGGCTGATTCTGTTTACCGTGTTCAGGAGTCTCGTTGGGATGAAGAACGTATTTACACTGCACGTGGTGAACATGTAGTTGAAGGTGAACCTTATTTTGTTTATGACAGTATTTATGCGTTAGGTACGCCTTGGCTTACGGTTGCTGAAGATGGCTCTGTCTATGATGAACTTGCTTTAGTGTCTACACGTGTGGCTTTTCAGATGTGGGCGTTATGGAAAACGAACTATACAGACCATTTAATGGTGTTGGTAAGAGAGTTGTACGACCCAGACCGAGGTTGGTATGAAGGGCGTTATGAAGTGAATGGTAGTTATGAAAAAATTATTACCTTAAAGACCAATGCAGGTGTGCTTGAAGCATTATTGTATAAAGCGAATGGTAAGTTATATAAACCGAGTAAAGCAAAAGAATACCGGGATGTACGCTTTAATTCTCGCTTTAACCACCCAGGTAAATGTCATGTGGAGACATTTAGATGATAAAAACATGGATGAAGATAATAGTGATATGTAGCTGTTTTTATCAAACTTCCGTTAGTGCGCAACCTGTTGATATCGAATTAAAGTATTACAGTAAAGCCAGTTATTATCTTGGTCAGGGTAATTTTAAGTTAGCAGCAAGCCAGTGGCATCAGTTAAGTGTGGTATTTTTGCGCTCTGAAGCCAAGCTTGGTAGTCGTAAAATGTGGCAATATGCAGGCTTCGCAGAAGCACTCGCTGCGATGTCTGCAGATAAAGCCAATGATGTCATCGCATATCAATACTGGGCGGATAGTACGCGCTATTTAATGACTGGTGGAACAAATTGGCCGCTAATACAAAAACAACTACATCGACGTTTTGAAGCGACAAATACACAGCTATCTGCATTTATGCAGGTGAATGATCTTTCTATGAATGAAAGTGATCGTTGGCAGCAAGATTTGTCTATGTTACAAGTCTGGAATGACAAACTGTCTTTGTTTGCATTTACAACACCAAAGTTAGGTTTGAGTGGTAAACCAGCCCCGATTAAGGTCTTATCTCAAGAACCTTCCGTTAATTACAAAGGGGCTTTTCAGCCGAATAAAAAGTTATCAGGTTTAGGTACATCAACGTTTCATGGCAAACAAATAACACCGACTAAAGTTATTTCACTACCTGTTGTACCAAGTCCGATTATTGTGATGCCTAAAGATAAAGATAAAGATAAAGATAAAGATAAAGATAAAGATAAAGATAAAGATAAAGATAAAGATAAAGATGTAGCAGCGCAGCCTTCCGAGGCTACTAAGCTTAAAACTGCGAATACTGAAGTCGATGATGTTGACGTTATATCGGATAATGTAAAAAGTATTTCTCCTCGTATTATAGCGCCTGATTCTTTATCAAAGCCAAAAACCTCAGCGAGTAGTCAACCTAACTTTATACCTAGCCGTATTGTGGGTTCTGGTTTGTCTCAATCGGTGAGCGATAGTGCTGAAGTAGAATCATTTGAAAGTATCCCTTTAGTTGAAATTAAAGAGTTCGATCCTAAAATTACGACACCTATTACATCTGATATTACTTCTGATAGCGTAAAAAAGGTTGATGTTAAAATAAGCCAGCCTAATCCGTTATCAAGAGGCACGATGGCAACGATAGAAGATAAAAATGTTGAGGCTTTACAACGCCGTAGCTTTGCCCCAATGAGTGAAAATTAAATACGCGTCACTTCAAATTTCTTCATTATGTTTATGTGCGATAGTCATCTAAATACTACCTTTATTATTAAGCCCAAGGACCATAGTTAATAAAGGATTAGCGATGACTACATCAAAAGAACTCATACAAAATGCGCTGTTAAATTCAAGCCAAGAATTTGATTTAACAGCGCCTTCACACCAAAAAAACCTTCTCAGTTTAGCTAATACTCTCTATTGCTTGAAAGATATTTCAACTGATTATTATCAAACATTAGCGAGAGAAAATGATTGTCCTCTCGAATTTCGATTAGCAATCAAGCTAGTTGAATCTAAACGCTATTTATTAACGGTTTCTAAACCAATGACGGTAGGGATTGTTTTTGCAATGTGGGGAGAACATAATCGTCTTCTGCAGAAAAGCAGTGATAATCCTCATGGTGAAGATTCGCTTAATGTAAAAATTAATCAATTAAACTGGATCACTAATGGCACTCCGGTGACTTGGAAGCTTTACCCTGTTGATGATGGTTGTCCATACGGTAGCGCAAGTATCGCAAGTAAAATATTAGCGAGTCATCCAGATAAAGCAAACGTATCTGTATTGAGTTTAGCTGATGTCATTCCGACAGACAGAGGGCCGCTTCAAAATTTAAAACATGTGGATGACTCTAGAAAGGGCGGCGCGATTGTCTATGGTTGTGAGCGAGCACTTGCGAATAATGTCGACTGTGTCGTTTATACAGATGCAGATAATTCAGTCCACCTTGGTCAGTTAGGTTTATTGCTTAAACCATACCTGACTGAAAATTATCAAGTTGTATTGGGTAATCGCAAACATTCTGATTCAATCTTAGTGAAGCAAGAAGAACGCTGGGGCGTTGGTATTAAGACGTTACGCCATATGCAAAGAATGATAGGTCAGCAAATATTTAGTCAAGGTATTAAAGATACGCAGGCCGCATTTAAACTATACAGTCGTGAGGTTCTGGTAAAAATAATGGCGTCACCAACAGTGTATGACTTTTCATTTGATACAGATTGGATTTTGGCGGCAATGGAGCTAAAAACGGATATTGTAACTGTACCATTTGCATTTATTGATTCAGCTGCAGAGTCTGCTTCGATAGTCCAAGGACCAATGACAACTTGGTTTACATTGTTAGATGGGTTAATTAAAGCGGTGAGAGTACGTAATGCAACGCATAGCCAAGAAATGGCGGCAGTATTCGAACAGCAAGTGTCATCTCACGAAGTATTAGAGAAAATTATTGATACCTTGCCGTTGGAACTTAAAAATACCCCTGATTCTGAACTCGGAGACCCTGATGTCATGTCTCCAGCAGAAATAGAGGCATGGTTAAAAGCAGTTCAAGCAGCTTGATTAACGAATACTAATAAAAACCTCATGAACTTTATTGAAAGGAAAAGTTGAGGTTTTTAGTTCATGGTACTGTTCGATATTACGCAATATTCAGTGCAATTCTTTCTATCAACTTTATGTCTCGACAGAACTTCACCGCAAGTAATTGACTCTCAGGATCCCAGCGGACGACAGATGTCGGTATTACGTCTGTGAAATAGTTGTCAAATTCAATAACTAAGCTTTCGTTTACGGTGAATCTATCCTTTTTTTTACCTTTTATTTTCACTTTTGCAAGTAGCCCTGATTTAGATATATTTTGTACCTCAATCGGGATCTTAAATATGTCAAAAAATCCTAATTTATTCACATACAATATGGGCATTTGCTCCCAATAATTAAAGCGTGCATGTTCACGGTTTACTTTTAAAGAGAGGTCTTTTTTTACATTAAACATAGTATATCCATATATTTATGTAGATTTGCAAGCTAGCAAATAAAATGGCGTTATCTCTTCTAAATTTAGCTTAAAATTAATCGGTTAGCAGGACAAAATACAGCTGTAATTCACTTATCTCGATTTTGTGACGTTGATCTTAATCAAGTGTAGTTGAATGTTTGTTGTGATTACAAGCGATCTTCATTAAAATACTAATACGAATTGTTATTATTAAGGTATTTTTAACTGTGTCGCAAATTCTTATTGTCGATGATGATATACAGCTGTGTGAACTACTCACTGAAGTTTTACTTGAAGATGGCTACGAGGTGCATAGCGTGCATTGTGGTGAAACGGCATTAGACTATATACAATCTAATCCTGTTGATTTGGTATTACTTGATGTGATGTTACCCAACATTAATGGATTACAGGTGGCAAGACGTATATGTCAGCGCTTTGCTACACCGATTTTAATGTTGACTGCATTAGCTGATGAAACCGCGATGCTTGACTGTTTACAAGCGGGGGCTGACCAATATATCGCTAAACCTTATCATGTACCTGAGCTGTTAACGCGTATTCAAGTGATGTTACGTCGTGTAGGCTTAGAAAAGCAAAGACAAAATCTAGGTAATGAGAGCTCACTGTTGACTCAACTGTCGCGTCTATCGTTCACCGCTACGGAAGCGGAGTTACTTGAATATCTAGTGTCTCGCCACGAAATCGTCGTATCAAAAAGTGAATTACAAAAACAAGTATTAAAGAAAGACTTGTGCCCGTTTGATCGTAACCTTGATATGCACATCAGTAATATCCGTCGAAAAATGGTGCAATCAGGTTTATCAAAATTGCACATAAAAACAGTGCGCGGTAAAGGCTATAGCTTTTTTGAACACGTAGGCAGTATGGCAACATGAACCTGAGTTGTGTAAAAAATGCAAGAAGGTGGTTTTTTTTAGGTGATCGCCAAGGATTGGCATTTCGTTTATTCAGCTATTTTGCGATTACCCTTATCTTGATCCTCAGTTTGCAAAGTATTGCAGAAATGGCGTTGGTCCGTGTGCTGCTGCATTTGCCTGCTACCGTCAAAACTGAAATGCTAGATCTTGCCGAACAGGCGAATAAGCTGCTTGATAATAAAGACGCAGAAGGGAAGCTAGACCGTAATCAGCTCGCAGAGTGGGAAGAGGCGCAATCGAGTTATTTATTTGTACTTAATGATGAACTTGAAGAGGTGGGCACGCGTATTATGCACCCACACTTTAAGTTTAAATTACGTTATCTCCGCCCACTTGATACGATCTTAGACAAACGTGTTAGTAAGCCCGTCATTTCTTTGCCTCTACGACCGGGTTATCAGTTAGTTGTTCAGTTTTCCGATAAGGAACATCCGGCACATAACTTTCCTTATTACTTCGCCGCTATCCAATTTATTATCACCAGTATATTACTCGCAATCTTTTCATTATTACTCGCTCGGCATTTACAACAGCCACTACATCGTTTACAAGCCGCTAGTCGAAGTTTAGCCGAAGGTGACTTTAGTATTCGCGCATCTCACCAAGTCGGTAAGAGCGTTACTGAATTTAATCAGCTTGCACAAGATTTAGATGATATGGCTGAGCATATCCACCAATTGATTGGTAAACAAAAGAAGCTGATCACTGACGTATCGCATGAATTAAGAACGCCATTAGCAAGGCACAGTTTGGTTTTACATTTGTTACGTAAGCGTTGTCCTGATGACGTGAGTGACTTATTAGATAAACTTGAAAGCCAATCTTCAGAAATGAATAATTTAGTGAGTGAGATACTTGAGTTTAGCCGTTTGGAGCATGAGAATGTGTCAGTAAAACTGATACCGACACAGCTCGAATCTTTGTGTCAAATCCAAGTCATGCAAAATGAAATAGATTTAAAGCCACAGCAGTCGCTAAATGTTGAATTAGATAATGCGACAGCGATGGTGTTAGCTGACAACAGATTATGCTTAAGAGCGATAAAAAACGTGCTTGAGAATGCAATTAAGTACGCAGGAGATGAAGCGACGATTGATATTAGAGTCTGCGAACAAGCGGAGTTTGTAGACATCATTATTGCAGACAATGGCATTGGTATACCTTTGCAGCAATTAGAACGAGTTTTTGATCCGTTTGTTCGTATTGAGCAAGCAAGGAATAAACAGTCTGGCGGTTATGGACTCGGACTGGCGATTGTAAAGGAGGCTATGCTGATTATGCGCGGTGAAGCGATTGCGGAACTAAATGTAAATAATGGCGTCACGGTAAAATTGCGATTTCCTATCCCTTAGTTGATATATATCTTAATGTATTTATAGAAAGCGCTTATTTCAATATGGAATAGGCGCTTTTTATATGCAGCATTGGTCAATTAATATCCTATTAGCCCAATTTTTTGAAACGGCAACTTATGACTAATGCAAAGAATGTAAATTTCATGCAAATGGTAATGATTATCAATTAGAATCCTGTTCATCAAGTCGACCTACAGTCGTCGGCGCAAAATTTAAATTAATTAAAATGAATCGGAGACAACGGAATATGTTTTGTAAAACTCGATTAGCTGTCGTAATTGCGACAGTACTTGCAGCGCCAAGTGCTTACTCTACTGAAACGGTAGAAACAGATGAGCACATGGAAGTTGTCGGTCGTGACTATGGCTTTAAAGTTGATACTAACAGTACTGCAATGCGTGTTGAAGCGACTCAGCTTGAGACTCCGGGCCAAGTAACGGTTATTGACGAACAGCTAATTGATGAGCAAAGAGCAAGCACATTAGGTAATGTACTGAAAAATGATTCAAGTATTTCTGCTGGTGGTGTAAGCCGTAACCGTGAATCATTCAAATTACGTGGTTTTGATTTAGAAAGTAGCAGTGGTTTCTTACGTGATGGTAAGCAGCATTGGTCGCACTACCGTCAACCGATTGAGCTGTTAGAGCGCGTTGAAGTATTAAAAGGCCCTGCAGGCCTACTTTACGGTAAGTCAGCTCCAGGTGGCTTAGTGAACATGGTTGCTAAAAAACCAACTTATGAAACGCAAGTGAATATTAGCCAAGATTTAGGCTCTAATAACGACTCTCGCACGACTGTTGATGTAAGTGGTGCGTTGAATGATGCACAAACGCTACGTGCACGTGCTGTTGTTTCAAAACAAAGTTACGACTCATGGCGTACATATGGTGATGGTAGCACACCGTCGACAGAGCGTTTTGTTGGTGGTTTATTTGTTGATTACGACTTAAATGACAAAGTGACACTGTCAGTTCATTACGATAAAACAAACGACAACGGTAATGTTGACTCAGGTGCTTATATTGATATTGACACCGGTAAACCAATTCTCGGTGAAGAGCATATTTGGGATGCACAGTGGTCAACGATTGAGAATGACGTTGAGAATGCTGGTTTTGATATCGCAGCACAGCTATCTGACAGCTGGAACATGAAATTAGGTTATAACAACCAAGACTTCAGACGTCATGATACCGAGAGTTTCACAGACCCTGAAAGTTACCTTAAAAATAATGACGGTACAGTCGATTATCAGGTTTATGATCGTATGGATCACTGGGTATTTAATACAGCATTTATTGACTTTGTTGGTGAATTTGATGCGTTAGGTATGCAACACCAAACATTAATTGGTGCGAACTGGTTAGGTTATTACTACTCAAAACTAAGTGATAGTACTAAAGGCTATAAAGGAACTGTTGGCCAGCCTTTTGATAAGCCTGATGGCACTCATTATAGCAACGGTACTAAGAGTATTACTGAGCGAGATTCATTCGGTATCTATGTTCAGGATATGGTAACGGTTAACGATCAGTGGCAAGTACTCGCTGGTTTACGTTTTGACCGTGAAGTTAATGAAAAACATACTTATAACAACGTATTACCAAAATTAGGTGTGATTTATCATCCACTAGAAAATGGTTCTATTTATGCTACTTACTCTGAAAGTTTTGAACCTAAAGATCCTATTAGTACTAAAACTGAGAAGGATATGAATGAAGGGGCGGAGCTAGATCCTGTTAAAGGCACATTATATGAGCTTGGAACTAAATGGGAATTAATGGATAACCAGCTATTTGTATCTGGTGCGATCTTTGACATTACTCAAGAAAATGTAGTGATTAGTAAAAAGATTAAAAATAACCCTGATTATGATTCTGAAACAACACAAGCTGGTAAACAAGTTCACCGTGGTGCTGAATTCAGTGCGATGGGTTATGTAACAGAAGCATTTTCATTAAGTGGTTCAATGACGTATCTAGATGCTGAAATTCATGATGCATTTGATGGTGATATTGATGGTAATCGTCCTGCGGATGTACCTGAATTTTCAGCAAGTGTATGGAGTCGTTACTCGTTTGCGAACAACACCGATGTGAATTTAGGTGCTATCTATGTTGGTGAACGTTTTGGTGATGAAGGTAATACTTATAAAAAAGATGGTTATACACGCTTTGATACAGGTATTGCGCACACCATTAATTATGATAAGGACATGGATTTGGTATTACGTTTCAATATTGAAAATCTGTTTGATACAGATTACTTAGCGGGTGGTGGTGAAGAGAAAACTATCATTGGTGAAGGTCGTAACTACATGGCTTCAATCCAATTACGTTATTAATAATACAGGCGGCTATATGCTAAGCAAATATAAGCTTAAGCGAGATAGTTAAAGCCTTACTAAACAGCAGCAATCGACTCTTGGATCCCATAGATGTCGGTTGTTGCTTTTTGTGGTTTTATCCCTTTTAAATTTTAACTCGAATGTTGATTAATTATGCTTTTAAAAAAATCTTACTCTCTGATACTCGTAGCTGCGGTTGGTAGTGCAACGTTTAGCAATTTAGCAGTAGCTAGTGATAGCCAAAATAGTATTGAAAATGCGCAAGCGTTGACTCAAAAGATGAATAACACTGCGACTAACAGCCAGTTAAAAATTGATAAGAGTGCAGACCGTACTTTAAGCATGCAGGCTGAAATCGAACGTTTACAAGAAGAAGTCGACAATCTAGCCGTATATCGCGACCATTTGGCTAAATTAGTTAACAATCAAAATCAAGAGTTGACGAGCTTAGATGAGCAGTTAGCAGGCATAAAAAGTACACGCCAAGGCATAGTACCTTTGATGTACAAAATGCTGACTGGACTAGAAAGTATCATTAATACCGGTAAACCAATTAAAAAAGAGCAACGTTTAGCACGCTTAACCAAGTTAAATACCATGATGGGTCAGGCTGATGTGAGCGATGCAGAGAAATACCGCCGTATCTTAGAAGCGTACCAAATCGAAATCGATTACGGTACTAAGTTGGGTGTATACCAAAGCGAAATAGCTCTTGCTGCTGGTGAACAGCGTATCACGGTTGATTTACTGCACCTTGGTCGAATTACCTTTATTGCACGTAGCTTAGACAGTCAAAATTATTGGCAGTGGCATGATGAAAATCAGGCGTGGGTGGTCATTTCAGAACACACTAGTGAAATTGATAAAGCCTTCAAAATGGCAAATAAACAAATCGCTCCAAGTTTAATCTCTCTTCCTGTGACAACGGCTCAACGTGTAGGTAATGCTCAATGAAAACATATACAGCAATGAATCAAGCTAAATCGTTGGTAACACAGGCATTGGTTGTTGGTGCATTAACCTTTAGTGCACAATCTATCGCGGCGAATAACACGGTTGTTAGTAATGAGGCTGACGTTGTCAGTGCAACCTTATTAAGTGATACCAAGCAAGATAATAAACAGCTCACAAAAGCATTAAAGCAGCGTGAAGCTGGATTTAAATTAACTGAACGTGAGATTAAGCAGCAGCGTCAGGCATTATTGACTAAACAACGTCAATTACAAAAAGAAACTGAATCATTAAGTAAGCAGTTTACTGGCAATGAAGAAAAACTAGCAAAACTAGAAACGCGCTTACGTTTGGAAACGGGCAGCTTAGGTGAGCTATTTGGTGTTGTACGCCAATCGGCAAAGCAATTAAACAGTGAAATAAATAGCTCTGTTACCAGTATCGACAGTAAAACGTTCTCACCGATAGTGACAGATATTGTTGCTGCGAAAAAATTACCGTCAATGACGCAGTTAACTGGTCTATGGTCGGCGCTATCAGAACAAATTAAAGCAAGTGCTGAAATTAAATCAGTCAATGTGGCTGTGATTGATGGCTCTGGGGTCGTTGCTGATAAACAAGCTGTACGTTTGGGTAGTATTGGTTTGGTTGGTGAGCAAGGTTATCTCGCTTGGAGTGCTGAAAAGCAAACTGCAACGGCTTATTTAAAACAACCAGAACAAGGACCTATTGCGGCAGATCTTATCAACTCTGATGTAACAGGTAATGTTGTGGTATTAGACCCGTCACGTGGTGTGATGCTAGCACAATTAGAGAATACCCCAACATTAAAAGACCGTTTAGAAAATGGTGGCACTGTGGGTTACGTGATCATGTCATTACTTGTGGTTGGTTTATTGATTGCGCTGGTACAAGGCATGAAATTGTTGCTTGCTCGTCGTAAGATCCAGCAACAACTAGCGAACCCAAGCAATATAGGTAACAACCCATTAGGACGTATTCTGCAAGTGTATGTAGATAGTAATGTTAAATCGGCATTGCATAACAGTACTGAAGCGTTAGAACTGCGTTTGATGGAAGTTGTTGTTGATGAGCAGCAAGGTTTAGAGAAAGGTTTATCTATGCTGAAGTTACTGGCAGCGCTAGCGCCTATGTTAGGGCTACTCGGTACGGTAACAGGCATGATTGAAACATTCCAAGTTATTACACAATTTGGTAATGGTGATCCTAAAGTGATGGCCGGTGGTATTTCTATGGCGCTAATCACGACAGTATTAGGCTTAGTTGCCGCAATGCCGTTATTACTTGCACATAACATATTGAGTACGCAAGCCGATAACATTCGCGATACGTTAGAAAAACAGGGCATTAGCTTAGTCGCAGAAGAAGCTGAAAAGTTAGCTGTTGCCGCTGTTAATAATACGAATGTGACACCTCTTACGCAACAAGTGGGCTAAGTTATGCACTTTGATATAACGTCAGTTGATTGGCTCGAAAGCGTCAATCAATTTATGCAACAAGGGGGGCCAATACTCTATTGGCTTGCCGCTGTTGTTATGTTGTGTTGGTTCTGCGTGATGGAACGTTTGCTGTATTTGTATTGCTATTTTCCCTCGCTACAGCGCGACTTGTTAATTCGTTGGCAAGCTCGTACAGAACAGGGTTCATGGCATGCACAAGCTATACGTGGTGGGTGGTTACTACAGGCGCAGCAAGCATTACAGCAGAACCTTAGTTTTTTGAAAGTGCTGGTGGCTATTTGCCCTATGCTGGGATTGTTAGGAACAGTAACGGGCATGATCAGTGTATTTGATGTCATGGCGACATTAGGCAGTAGTGAACCTAAGCTAATGGCATCGGGTATCTCATTAGCGACATTACCGACAATGGCAGGCATGGTTGCAGCACTGGCTGGTATGTTTGCGCACGCACGATTAACGAAAGCTTGTGATATACGCTATAACAGATTAGAAAAATTATTGAGGAATAGAACATGAGATTTAATCGTCGCTCAGCCGCGCGTGAAGATGCACAAATTGATATGACATCTATGTTAGATATCGTTTTTATCATGCTGATCTTTTTTATTGTAACAAGCTCATTTGTGCGTGAATCAGGGGTTGAAGTTAACCGTCCTCAAGCAAGTAATGTTGTAAGCCAAGCGGGCGCGGGTATCTTTATTGCCATTACATCTAACAATGACATTTATATTGATAAACGTATGGTGGATGTTGAGCGTGTACAGGCGACATTAGAGCACTTATTACTCTCTCAACCTGATGCGTCGTTAGTTATCCAAGCTGATGAGCATGCCTTTAATGGCACTGTAGTGAAAGTAATGGATGCTGCAAATGGCGCAGGCGTGAAAGGTATCGCATTGGCGGCGGAGAAGTCTTAATGTTACGTTTTTTACTTGCTCTACCTTTAGCTTTAGGCATGACATTAGGTTTGTTTACGTTAATGGCTTGGATGGTTGATAATGGTCACTCTGGTAAACCTGAAGAATCAAACGCACAAGCATTTGATATCGTCATGGTTGAGCAAGAACGTGATGTTAACCGTCGTCAAAGAGCATTACCTGAGCAACCTAAAAATGCGCCACCACCAACAGATAGTGTACCTGTTGCAAATGCTGAAACTAAAGCTCTAGCTTTACCTGATATGCCAGTATTAGGTATTGATATGGCTGGTATTGGTGTTGAAGTTGGATTACCTGCGATTGGTGAATTTAGTGCGAATCAGCAAGCGATGCCATTGTATCGTGTTGAACCGCGTTACCCGTCGCGAGCAATGAAACAAGGTGCTCAAGGCTGGGTTAAAATGTCGTTCACGATTGATACCTTGGGTCGTCCTACAAATATTAAAGTGATGGATGCGAAACCGAGACGTTTATTTGAAAGGTCTGCAGTAAAAGCATTAAGAAAATGGAAGTATCAACCCAAATTGGAAGAGGGGAAAGCGATTATGCAAGTTAACCAGACTGTGACCTTGGAGTTTAAATTAGAACGATGAACTTACATTATTTAAACAAGTTAAAAGTACAGCTGGCATTTGGTTTAACCTTATTGCTTTCATCAACGCTATTTACATCATCTGTCTATGCTAACCCTCCACAGTTAACGCAGTTTATAGCAGGTAAAATACAAGCAGCGCAAGCGTTACAGCAGCAAGAACGTTACAGTGATGCTATTGATTTATTGGCAGAACTGACCCCGCGACAAGCGTACGACAAAGCTTTTGTTCAACGTGTATTGGGTATATTTCATTGGCAACAAGAAAATACCGAACAAGCGGTAAAGTATTTATCCTTAGCTGTTGAAAGCCAGTTATTACCGACTGAGCAGACTTGGATGACGCAGCGTATGGTTGCGGATATCTTATTGAGTCAGCAAGCATATAAACAAGCTTTGCCGCACTATTATGTGCTCGTGGATAGTTATGTGTTGATAGATGATGTATTGCTCAATACAAGCGTAAAGGATCATGAAAATAGCGGTAAAATATCATCGGCGCGTAAGAAAAAAGCATCAAATATTAAGCCTAAAGAGTTTACTGAGTTGTGGCTACGTATCGCGCAAACGCATTATCAATTACGCGAATGGAATAAGGTGTTGAGTGCTATTGAGTCTTATGACGCGTTAAATACGCAAGGCGATCAAGTTCAGGCGTTAAATTTACAATTGACAGCGCAATCGCAACTGCAACGCTGGCCTGCTGCAATTGATACATTAGATCGCATCATTGCTGTAGAACCAGATAAATTATTGTGGTGGCAACAATTGGCTGGTTTGCAGCTACGAACATCACAGCCAGAAGCGGCGTTAACGACATTGATTTTAGCGCAACGCCAAGGACTTGAATTAAGTGTACAAGAGCGCCGTACATTAGCGCAATTGTATGCTCAACAAGGTATCCCTGAGCAAGCCGCTCGTGAGTTAGGCTTGTTGGCCAAAGAGGCGACTGATAATGCTGAACGTCAAAAAATGTTAGTAGAGCAAGCGCAGTATTGGCAAATGGCGAAAGAGTGGAATAGTGCGATTAGCACATGGCGTGATGTTCTTAGCTTGTCAGAAAGCCAATCTGCGGAGTATCGTTGGCCATTAGCACAGTTGTTATTACAGCAAGGGCGTTATGAAGCGGCTTTAGTGGAACTTAACCACAAGCAAATTCAGCAATATAGAAGTAAAAAAGAGCAAGCCGCGATAGAGTTAGCGAAAGTACGTGCTTACTACAAACTTGAAAAATATGATCGTGCGATAACACATGCCAAGCTTGCACAGCATATTGCACCATCAGCGAGTGCAAAAGGCTGGCTTAAATACTTACAGCAGGTACGACAGATTAACAGTTAATCGCTGTATGTGTTTGCTGTGATGTCATTAATCACTTTATTTAAGTAATCGTTCTATTTTTAAGGAATACCGGTTTTATTACCGGTATTATCCTTACTATTTGATGCGATTGGTCACGTTTTTAAACTTACTTCTCGAATCTCTTTAATTCACTTTTTACTACTTAAGTTTATGACGCTTAGTAACTAACTACTTGCTATGATTGACTTTGTTCTTGCCCATTAATTGCATTTCTAATACTTCTTTTATCTTCAATATCATACTGCTTACATGCCGTTCGCACTTTAACTTTTACCGTAAATGCTAACCTTTTCTGCGGGTGGATAGGGACTGTTCATCTTCAAAGTTAAATACGTTATCGTCAAAATTAAATAAGGATATTGACCATGTTGAAGAAGTTACTGCTTGCTGTGACATTGATGAGTGCGAGTACTATTGCTATCGCACAACTTCAAGTGACCTCTGCGAGTTATGATAAAAATGTATTGGGTGTTATTAATGCAACTAACGGGGCTGTTGATATTGTTGTAGACGGGGATGCTGTTCAGCTTGTTGATAGTAATTACATTATACCGTGCTCTCCAGTTATAGGGTTTCCTAAAAAAGTGCAAGTGACTGTTCTTGAAGCTGCTTATGATGAAGAAGTCACTTGTCCGGTGTTTGTTACGATTGAGGAGGTTGAATAATGAAAAAATTATTACTCGTAATGACATTAGGTGCATTATCTGGTTGTTTTGGTGATTCTGATGATAGTGACGATCAGAACTCATCAGCGGTAACGGCTGACTTTTCAACACAAAAAGATAATCTCAAAGTAACCTTCACAAATACATCGACAAGTGCAGATAGTCCGATAGACAGTTATCTGTGGGATTTTGGTGATGATTCGGACAATAGCTTTGATATTAATCCTGTGTATACCTACGCAACAGCAGACACCTATAGTGTACTACTTACTGTCACGACTGAAGATGGTGGTACTGCCAGTATCACGCGTGATGTGACAGTCGCTAAAATACCAGGTATGCCAACGGCTGAGTTTACTTATAGTTCAGATGGTTTAACGGTTACCTTTACTGATAATTCAACGGTTAGCAATGACACTATTGATAGTTATAGTTGGAATTTTGGCGATGTAGCACCGGGTAATACATCGACATTAGCGTCTCCTTCGCATACGTATAGTGTATCGGGTGATTATAACGTTACGTTAAGTGTTATTTCTGAGTTGGGTAATAAAACAGATACAGTGACTTATCCAATTACAATCACGGATAATGTGATTGATCCTGTTAATCCTCAACCTGATTTCAGTGTCGTAGTGACAGACTTAGAAGCTACATTTACAGATTTAACCAGTGTTGATAACGGCAGTATTACGGATTATTTGTGGGACTTTGGTGATAGTGCATCCTCTGCGCTTGCTTCGCCAACTCATGTTTATACTGTTGGTGGTACTTATACCGTAAAATTAGATGTAACGGGCAGTGATGGAACAACGGCAAGCAATAGTAAAGCGGTAACGGTTTATGATCCTGCTGTAGAGCCTACAACACCAGTCGTTACTTTTACCTCTGATGCGCTTGAAGAGTCACCAAGTTTAACTGTTAACTTTAGGGCTGATGCATCAAATGAAACAAGTCCAATTACGACGTATGCATGGGACTTCGATAGCTTAAGCGTATCAAGTGAGGCTAATCCTACTTATACGTTTGCTGATGCGGGTTTATATACTATCGCGCTGACGGTTACTTCAGAAGAAGGTATTGAAAATAGCGTTTCTCGAGACATCGAAGTATTCGCTCCGGTGATAGAGCAGCCTGAATATATTGCGTGTCAAGTTACCTCGACGTCAACCTCTAGTGGTGCAAACAGAGAAGAAGAACTTGCAAGTTGTTTTGTCAGTGACTTACCTATTTTAGATAAGAAGCAGGCGGGGACTTGGTGTGCGGAACAAGTGGGTACGTTTATTACGGATATGCCATTTAGACGTACTCGTCCAACGCTAACTGCGAACGTATTAGAAACTGCGTGTCCATAAATATGGGGTTATATTTATTACTGATATAACATGAAATAAATAGTGATAAGCCCTGCATAATGCAGGGCTTAGTTATTTTTAGTTAGGTGGTGTGCCATTACATACGTAAGTAGATGTTCTCGCATCAACCGATTTTCTTGTTATTGTATAAGGGGTCGTATCTGTAGCCTCTGCATAAACGAAGCAAGGATCATTATGCCCCGCATTATCAGCCCATATGCCAATAAACCCAATGCCACCGTTGGCGAATGTAAAACCAGATAATTCCATTAAATTTGATAACGTGTCTGA
This sequence comes from Moritella sp. 24, assembly GCF_018219155.1. Classification (NCBI taxonomy): domain Bacteria; kingdom Pseudomonadati; phylum Pseudomonadota; class Gammaproteobacteria; order Alteromonadales; family Moritellaceae; genus Moritella; species Moritella sp. 24. The sequence continues at coordinate 1,733,616 of NZ_CP056123.1, forward strand.
TGTTGCTTCTGGAGAGCCGTATACGATGTTAATTCCATCAATTGTCGTTTTAGCGTCGCGCTCAACACCGTTGATCGCCGCTTTAGAATAGACAATTTTTGCTGCATCGTGAAATGCTGCTTCAGCACCGTCGATAACCGCTTTTTTAGCATCATCTTGCAGATTGATAAATTTGGGTACAGCGGTTGCGGCTAAGATACCTAGAACAATAATCACAATCACCAATTCAATTAGTGTAAAACCTATATTCTTTTTCATTTTTAAATGACCTTTAAATTATAAATATTGATAATGCGCACGTACGCTGACTGAATATTGGTGACTATACATGTAAAATACGTATTTTAAAATAAGACAAATTAAATGTAAGGCACTGATTTTTAGTTGTTTTAATATTTTATTATTTAAAGTTATAGTATGTGAATACGTCAATTAATTTACATAATGATTGTGTAATTTATATATGTTTAGGTGTATAAAAATCTACTTATTTTTTAATAAACCTAATAACGCGAATTCAATAATCTGCGTATCGCTTAATTGTTTGTACTTAGCTTGTTGTTTTAACGCTTCAAGCATGTTTTTGTGCGTTTTACTGAGCTTTAGATAATGGCTGTTAGCATCTAATGCGGTCAAGTTCTGAGTTTGTAATGACTCTGTTATCACCCGTAAATAGGCTGGACGTAGGTGAGTACTTAACACTGTTAAATATTGTTCAGGATTTCTGCCTTGATATTCAGTCACAGCGATTTGTACATCGATAGACACATTATTGTCGATAAAAATCTCATCAAGTTGTTTTGTTGCTATATCAGCCGTGACTTTACGACTGAGTTTACGAGCGTCATCATTAGAGATTATTGATGAAGAGTTAGTAGGAGTTGTCACGTTATTGATACCTTTCAATGTTGTTAATATTACTTTATTTATTTCTAAACGGTTGCGTGAGCATGTGCTGAATTTTACATTCTTTTGAGTCGCGGAAATAAGGCAAACCTATTTCCATTTTCTGATGACCTAATTTAGGTTGTGCTTGATAACTCCCGAACAATCTATCCCACCAAGGTAAACAAAAACCAAAATTATGATTTGTCTCATGACTGTCTGTTGAGTGGTGAATTCGGTGCATATCTGGTGTAACTAAAATTGTTCTAATAAAGCGGTCGATCTTGTCTGGTAAACGTATATTACTGTGGTTAAACATTGCAGTGAGGTTTAACAATAATTCAAATAGCACAACAGCAACAACAGGCACGCCGAAGGCAATAATGACTGCAACCTTGATGAACATCGACAGTATAATCTCAATGGGGTGAAAGCGGATCGCTGTCGTTACGTCAATATCGAGATCACTGTGATGCATCCGATGTAAACGCCATAACATAGGTATTTGATGAAAAATTTTATGTTGAAAATAAATTGCCGCATCAAGAAGCATAACTGAAGTGACGATGATCACAGCGCTATTTAAACTTGTTAATGAGAGTAACCCCCATTGCTGCTGTTCGACAAAAATAGCGGCATCAATCGCAACAAAAGGAACAAATAATTTAAGTACAAGGTTGTTGATGAATACAACTGCAAGATTGTTGCTCCAGCGCTGCCATTTTGACCTTGTTAAAGGACGCTTAGGTTTATAGTATTCGCTGATAGCGAGTAGAATAAGCAAGCCAATAAATGCACTTGCTCTAAGCGTATTACCGTTAGCGATAAGCCATTCACTCATACATTATTCCTTATTATCATATTTAAGCAGTTTATTTTACGGTGTTTATGCTGGAATAGACATATATCAATTACAACTAAATTGTGGCTCAGTAATATAACCTGCATACACTTACAGTTTATGATTTTAAGGCTATTATGGACACAATTCCAAGTTTTATGACTGCACAGCATCGTCATTGTGATGATTCATTTATTGCGACCGAGTTTGCTGTATCTGCAGGTAACTGGTCACAGGCTAATTGCCTATGGATGATATTTACTGCTGATCTTGATATTCATTTCGCGCAAGAAGAGATGATTTTATTTCCGGCCTTTGAGCAAGCGACGGGCATGACAATGGGGCCAACCCAAGTTATGCGTGCTGAGCATGAACAGATGCGTCAATTGATCGTAGAGATGAACGAGCAACTGAGTGTAGAGAATAAAACTCAGTTCTTAGGCCTTTCTGAAACCTTAATGATTTTAATGCAACAGCACAATATGAAAGAAGAGCAGATGTTATACCCTATGACACAAGCCCATCTTCCTGATGCCGATATGGTGTTAACGCAAGTTAAAGCGCACTTATAATGGTGAACAGTGGATTGCAGGTTATCTCTCTTGATGTTAGTGAGTTAGAAGCACCGGAACCGATGCGGCAAGTGTTGTTGGCATTATCGACATTATCTCAAGGTCAGTGTTTGATTATTTATCATCGTAAAAATCCAATACCTTTGTACCCTAAATTGACCGAATTGGGATTCGTTTATCGTGTTGATATAAATAGTCGTGAGCGTGATTTATCAACATTTTTTGATGAACAGATGAATAAATACAGCAATCACGATGGCACTTGTGAAGATTTGGCTGTTGTGATTAGTGTTGCGTTGAAAGTAGACGAGTTGGCTCTTTCAGCTTTGGCAGAGGTATAAGCGTAATGAATCTGGCTGGATTAGATTTTGAAAGGATACCTAAATTTTCAATACCAATGCGCTTCTTTTTTGCTGCACCACTATTTGCATTTATTAGTGCGCTTATTATTGCGTTTGCAGGGGAGTCTATGTGGTTAACGCGCTGGCATCCTGCCACTCTTGCTGTGACTCATGCCGTCGTGATTGGTATTATTTCTATGATCATGTGCGGCGCTATTTTCCAGCTGTTACCTGTACTTTCAGGGAAGTCGTTACCTCAGGTTTCTCTGATTTCAATGTTAACATTAGTCTCTATATCGATGGGTACATTGTCATTAATGACTGCATTTTTAGCCAGTATGTTTGGTTTGAATAGTGATTTATTTTTTAGCCTAGCGGGTGGTGCATTTACGCTTGGTTTTGGCGGTTTTATTGGTACGATATTATGGTTAATACGGCAGCGTAATAATGTTAGCGTATCAATTAATGCCATGCGATTAGGTTTTATTGCTGTGCTGATAGTCGGGATCATTGCAAGTTTACTACTCGCGGACTATTTATTTGTAGGGCAATTCAATATCACGAAAAAACTGACCGATAGCCATGCCAGTTGGGGGCTCATCGGTTGGGTTAGCTTAGTGATTATCGGTGTGAGCTTTCAAGTATTACCTATGTTTCACGTAGCCCCAGCATTTCCAGTGTGGTGCACGCGTTATTTACCCGTATTTCTATTCAGCGTATTACTCTTGCACACCTTGCTGACATTCGTTATTACTCAACTTACTTTGACAAATACCGTGATATTACAAGTAGCCCAGTCTATTTGTGTCAGTTTATTAAAACTCGGCTTGATAGCCTATGCAATAACAGCAATGCACTGCCTATTCAAACGAAAGCGAAAAATTAAAGATACCAGCGTCAGGTGTTGGTTTATTGCACTCAGTTGTTTGTTATTTTGTTGCACTGTGAGTCTAGTGATGAGTGTTATTACAACTGCCGACCCTGCAGCGGGAGATTTGCTATTTAGATTGGGTTGGTCACCGTTAACATTGGCGTCTGTATTTATTTATGGTTGGGTATTAAGTGTGATCATGGCGATGATCATTAAAATCGTTCCTTTTTTAGCTTATCTTCATCTACAACGACAATGTGGTTTTCATATGCAAGCATTTGCATTGTTACCGAACATGCATACGTTATTAAGTAAGCAGCGTATGCAAGTCTTGATGTATAGCCATATATTAAGTCTTATCACTTTATTGATTACGTTATATAACCCTGCTTATTACGGGTTGTTGGCATTGGCTATCATTGTGCAGTTTGGTTATCTACTTGGACTTATGCTGGGGGTGAGCTATCGTTATCATGTTATTGCTAAAGAGATTGATGTTGCGTTGTTAACATAACGCATCACGTGAGTACATGATGCGTTATCGTATGGACTGCTAAATTTTAAATAAAGCGATTAAGCTGTAAATAGTACCCAGCTATAGCCAATAAACATCGCCAATAATATAGCGCCAGAAACACGACCAAATTGGTAGTTTAATTTACTGTCCGCTGCGATCAGTTCTTCTGTTTGTTGTTCAGGTTTTAACGCAGAACGGCGCTTGTTTACAGCAAAATACGTAAATGTAAATGAGATAACCATAAATGCTGTCATAATCGATAACATTGGAATATCACGATTTAGTACTTCTGCTGGCAGTTGTAGACCATCACCAATTAACCCTGGAAATGCAAGTACACCTAACAGGTTAAACGTGTTCGAACCAATCACAGTTGCAAATGCGATTTCAGGCATACCACGGCGAACACCAGCAATAGCGGCTGCTAACTCTGGCAGACTCGTACCAAATGCAACAATCGTTAATCCGATTAATAAGTCACTAACACCCATTGCTTTAGCCAGCTGAACACTACCCCAAACCATGATTTGTGAGCTGATTAATAGCATGATAAGCATTGCAATTGTTTCGATTAATGCGCGTGTTTGGCTTATATCCAAAAACTCTAACTCGTTTTCAACATCTTCATCTGATGATGATTTAGCGAGATATACACAGTACAGCGCAAGTAATACGATAAGTACAAGGCTGTCCCACATTGTAATTGAGCCATTCGACATGAGTGCGATAGTCGCAAGTAATGCTGCAACTAAAATTGGTAATTCACGTTTAATAAAGCGTACTTGAATAACCAGCGGCATGAATAGAGCACAAAGCGCTAGTACTAGACCACAGTTAATAATGTTAGAACCAATGGCATTACCAACAGCAAGACCTTCCGCACCATTAAATGAGGCGATTGCACTAACAACTAATTCTGGGAATGACGTACCAAACGCAATCACTGTCATGCCAATAAACATGACTGAAACGCCAAATTGTTTAGCGAGTGTTGATGATACTAAGATCAAACGGTCGGCGCTGAGGGTTAGTAAGATAAAGCCAACTAACACTGCGATGATAGGTAGTAATAAAGACATAGTTTTCTCGTTCGAGGGCTTTTAGACATAAACAAGCGACACCCGCCCTCGAAAGTAGGTGTTTACTTGTTCAAGTCTCATCAAACTTAGTTTTGGCTTATTAGCCTTCCACTAGGTTGAATACACCATGACCTGCGGGTCAGTTATGTTGATGTACTCCTTCACTTGCATGAAGCGACTACTCCCTCGAATAGATTGGCGCATTATAAGATAGAATGACGTGAACACAAGCATAATATGTCATTTTATTATGTGATTAATGTCTTAGTTGTAAATTGATTTGAACGACAGCGTGATCGGTACTTTCGCTATCGCGTTCGTAGATCGGGTTTATGAGGTGGCGATCGTAAGTATGATAGTCACTGACTTCGTAAAGGCTACGTTGATATTCGGCATTAAACTCACACGATAATAAAATGTAATCTAATACTGACCCTTTATTATAAAAATAATGCGTCGCAGGGCGAGGGGCGGGAGTATTACTTATTGCCAAGGCATTTGTTGCATGTTGATATAAATGCCAACTATCTTGTAAGCTAAATTGCTTAACAATGTCTTGTGCTTGAGGGTCTGAATTAAAACGTAATGTATTCATTGTGAGGTGTGATAATACACCGTCACGGTCATTGTCGAGCACATCGTTAAAGTCGCCCATCAACATCATTGGATTTTTGGTTTCTTGACGGCGTTGGATCATTTGCTGAAATAATAATGCAGCCTCAGAACCGCGTTGCATTGATGATCCCCAGCTGCCACACATCTGCTTTGTGAAGGCATCAAGTACAGCTTTGGTTGTTGCAAGTTCAGTATCTTCACTTTCTAACATTGGGCGTTTAGATTTGAAATGGACAACGTAGCAATCGGTAGTCCCTAGGTGAGGAAGCTCAATGCTTGCGCGTAATGGCTTACGGCTAAATTGATACTCTGCAGTTAGCCCCATATCAACAGCAAGGGCTGTATCTGGTGTGACTGCGGTAATAGCGGTTATCGGATAACGAGATGCAATTGCCACGACGGGACTACGATAAATATAGTCTTCGATAACATCTGCACCGTCGACAACTTCAAAATAGGGGTAATCACATTCAGCAACTAATGCCTTTAAAGAGTCAGGGCTGAATACCTCTTGAAAACCGATCACATCAGGTTGATGCTCTGCAAGGTAATCACGGATCCATTTTTGCTTTTTTTGCCATTGATGCTCGTCATAAATACGGTCAAAGTCATAACAAGCAAACGGTGGTTCGATGTAATTGAAAAGATTAAAGGTGGCAATTTTTAGCATAGGTAAGAAATACCAGATAGAAAGAAAATAACTATTACGGTTATAACAAGCTTAGCAGGATGGGGCAAGTAAGTATTACAATACCTCTGGTGACAGAGGTATTGTGGGTAGTATTAATACGAGAGCGCACTGCGATGTACTTCTGTGCGACCATCTCCTGGGTAGTAACGTAATTGCCAATTGACTGCACCTTTAGTACGATCGTCGGCAATATAGTTGTAGTAGCAATATGTATTTGGAAGATCTGTAAAACGTCCCGCATACCAATAAACAACACTTGTATCGCTTGTATAACCACCTGAATTATTATGACTTTCCAGTTTGAAATCGTTGTTGTTTAACAACGCACCCCAAATTTCTTCGCAATAACTACCTTGTAATTGAGCGCCACTGTCATTTACTGGTGATACCGCAAGAGGATAGCCTGTTTTAGTTGAATCTACGTTACCTTCACCAAAGCACGCTAAATTTTTAGATACACCACTCTCACCACTTGTTAACCAACAGCTATGATAAAGTTTGACTGCCGAATCGAAAGCTGCAAATGAGCTTTTTGCTGTGGCGTCATGCGCATCTTGACCTATATCTAAGAATTTTGGTAATGCTGTTGCAGCAAGCACACCAAGAACAATTATGACGATAACAAGTTCAATTAAGGTGAAACCACTACTTTTAATCTTCATTTCATTACTCCACACTATTCAATTGTTGGTATCTTATATCAATATCCTATTGAATCATAATGGATTTGTAGCCTTTTTGATGAATAAAATAAATTGATAGCGTTAAAGTCGCGGTTTGATTTGTGAACAGTGATTGGCTGGTTAGTCATTGTTTTGGTTTAAATTGAAACAGTGCATTGTTGTTAGTGCGTTTATATAATCTATGATTATTGTAATTTAATGTAATTTATATCCTTGCTTGATTATTTTATTGTTCTTGTTTGTTAGACTCCGCGCCTAGTTAGTCTTTAGAGGTAGTATGATGAACAGTAATTGGTCTTTTTTAGTCGCATTTTCACTTATTCCAAGTAGCGTATTTGCAGCATCTACGAGTGAAAGTGAATTCTCTCAGCTACCTTCTAACTTAGCTCCCACTAATGACAACCCAATTAACTATATCGTTGGCATTGAGAGTACCGCTGTATCCTCTACGGCATTAACTGAGCCTGAAAGTGCATTACTGAATACTGAAGAATATGACAGGTACGAACGCAATTTTCCGATTTGGGCACAAGAAGCTATCGACTTAGGCTACGAGCTACCAAAGCCATACGGTTTTAGTATGACCTATATGAAAATGGAGCAACCCTTGATTGTTGATTCGGTTGCCTTTAGTGGCTTAGGTCCTATTGATGATAGGGTCAAAGTTGGGACCTCTACGGCACAGCAGGAGTCTGAAACACTCACATTACGTGGTGATGTTTGGGTGCTGCCATTCTTAAATGTCTATGGCATCCTCGGTTATACTCAGGGCAGTAGTACTGCAGTCGTTAACCCAACACTTGGATTTCCTAACTTCCCTAATCGGCCTCCGATTGATTTAGGTTCACACGATTTTGAACTGAATTTTAAGGGCATTACCTACGGTGCAGGCACTACGATTGTAGGGGGGATTGATAATTGGTTTGCGTTGCTAGATGTCAATTACACCAATACAGCATTAGATATTTTAGATGGTGAGATCAGTTCAATCGTAGTTTCGCCACGTGTGGGTTATCGCTGGAAATTTAAAGGCCGTGATATGCAGTTATGGACCGGTACCATGTACCAGAATGTGGAACAAACCTTTGCTGGTAACCTAAAAGACATTGGTATTTCTCTTGATGGTGTTGATGCACTTGGTAATGGTAAGTTCAGAGTCGAACAACACCTTAAAGATAAATGGAATACCTTAATTGGTGGTCAAGCTGCTATTACCAATAATGTCGATCTATTATTAGAGGCGGGTGTTGGTACTCGCCGTAGCATGATGGTTAGTCTTGGCTATCGTTTCTGATTTCGTCACTCGTTCTACGCCACTTATTTTTATTATTTAAGGCTAATCTATGCCGTTCAATGTAATTCAATTGATTAAATTGTCGATGCTTTCGCTTGGCATTTTTTTATTAGCCGCTTGCAGTCAAGATTGGCAAATTCGTTCACTGCCGACAGATGCAGCAGTCGCTGAAGCGTTAACTAAACAGCCTGATAGACGTGTGCTTGCAAGTACGCAACTAAATGCATTTTCAAGTTTGAACATGCCTGAAGATGTAAGACCTTGTTGTGCTTTTGGTAATGCGCAAAAAGTGAAAGTAGGGACTCTACAGGTGCCCTTCTTCCGTTATGCAAATACACTCAATGCCAGTGATATAGGCCCACATGCTTTTGATGCCGGATCGTTTAGTTATGTAAAAGCGTCACCAGATGGAGGGAGTAGCAGTGAAAACAATGGGCAGATATACACGCGGCTTGGCGGGTTTATTGATTTAGCGCATGTACGAGATACTGCAGATAATACCATTATCTTGTTTTATAAAATTTATAAGCAGCTAGGCGCAGAAGCAAAAATCGAGTTACCACCTGAAATCGGCCCTCGTTATATCCAATTAAAGCCCTTTGATATAGAAAATCTTGACCCATTACAGCGTTGGAACTTAGCGGCAGACATAGCGGCAAGGTTGGGTTACTTTATGGCTGAATCCCATGAGATTGCGCAGTGGCATGGCTACCGCAGTTGGGCGCTTTGGTCTGAAGAAGTGTCTGCTTACTCACCTGAAGACATCTATTCAAATATGCTTGGGGCAAAAATAGCATTGGCGTTAATTAGTAATAATTTAGCCATGAATAAAACCTTATTTAATCAGCACATGAATACATGGTTAACGGCGGCAATCAATCAACTTGAACCAGTGACCACCGCACAAACCAATGCATTATTTGATGTAATTGATGGCGATTGGTGGGATTCGAATGAACCATTGCCAAATAAATTTATGCTATTGAAACGTCATTATGCACTCGGTGACCAGCAGTTACCCTACTTAATAGATAAACAAGCTGCTATGGAGCATGATCATTGGCCGTTACTTGCATCGCTCTATCAACAGGATAGTAAAGCTAAGTCCTTATCACTCCCGCGATATAGCCATGGCATTGATATCGATGAAGTAGCCCAGTTGTGGCTATTTGTTGGAGAGGAGTTTAAAGCTAACTTTAGCCACATCCCGAGTGATATGTGGTCGAATGGCTTTACTAGTAATATGTTTTTAGCACTCTCGGCTTATAACAAAATTGAAGATGATAAACAGTTAAAAGCAAAGCGCGTCGGTGATAATCCATGATACTCAGCAAGCAACACATTATGTTACTCATACCAGCTATATTGATGGTTTCTAGTTTGTTATCAACCGCAGATGCAGGTACTAATACAAAAGAAAATGAAACAAGTTGGCTTGATGGTTTATTAGAAAACTTAGGTGCTGACGGTGAATATAATCAAGATAAAATTATTGATTTTAGTGTCTTACCGGGTCCATTTTATAACCCTGAAATGTCATTTGGTATTGGTGTTTCCGCAATTGGCTTATATCAAGTTGATAAAGATGATGAAGTAAGTCAATTATCATCATTAATTATTAATGGTTTTACTTCTGCGAATGGTGCGCTGGGGGTTGCGGTCGAAAATAAAACGTTCTTGCAGCAAGATTCATTACGGCTTTATGTTGATGCGGTTATCGCTGATGCACCGGATGTATATTACGGCACGGGTTATCACGATAATAGGCAAGACGGGAATAAGGTGACATTTGATAGCTATCAATTATCTCTTACTCCCTCATTACGTAAACGAATTTCTGAACAAAGCTTTATTGGTGTTGGCATGGACTTTAATTATACAGCCACAGATGATATTGATAGCGGAGAATCGGTCGTTGATAGCAGTATCTTAATAGAGAGTAGTCGCAGTATCGGGATTAACTTATTAGTTAATTATGATAGTCGTGACAGCGTGCTGAGTCCAAGTTCAGGGCGTCTTGTTGAACTTGATTCTACGTGGTATCGCCAAGAATTTGGTAGTGAAACGGACTTTAATGTTCAATCTTTATTGTATAGCGAGTATCTGAGTATAGGTGATAGCGGGGATGTATTCGCCTGGCAAGTTCATGGTCGCTTTACGCAGGGGGATGTGCCTTGGGACCAATTGTCTATGCTAGGTGGTGGTGGGTTATTACGTGGTTATAATTCTGGCCGCTATCGAGATGAGCAAATGTTATTAGCTCAAATGGAATATCGCTTAAACTTAACTGGTCGTCATGGCATGGTATTTTGGGCTGGTGCCGGTGCACTTGCAGATGAGTTCGCACATCTATCAACGGATGAGCTCCTACCTACTGCTGGAGTGGGCTATCGGTTCCAAGTTAAGCCTAAGGTTAATCTACGTTTAGATATGGGATTTGGTAATGGTGATTCGGGCTTCTATTTTAATGTAAATGAAGCATTTTGATTTAGTGCCAATTAACTTTATCACCTGAAAAATGTAATTTTTGTAAGATATAGTATTAATAAGTGCTGCATATGTGATAGCTATCACTTTGTGAGTGTGTTTCCTGCGATATGATTGGTCTTTATTATTCACCGTCATTTCTATACTGATATTTATAGTGACGGTTTCTCCTGTTTTAAGGAATACGTTATGACTATTGCAAATGTTTTTCACCTTGGCGTTAATAAATCTGATTTACAAGGTGCCGAATTGGCAATCATTCCCGGTGACCCTGCGCGTGTTGAAAAGATCGCCGCGCAAATGGAAAACCCGAAATTTTTAGCAAGCCATCGTGAATACACAGTTTATTTAGCAGAGTTGGAAGGAAAAAAAGTAGTTGTATGTTCAACAGGTATTGGTGGTCCATCAACATCAATTGCAGTTGAAGAACTTGCTCAACTTGGCGTGACTACATTTTTAAGAGTTGGCACAACAGGTGCGATTCAAGAGCACATCAATGTCGGTGATATGATTGTAACAACTGCGTCTGTACGTCTTGATGGCGCTAGTTCTCACTTCGCACCAATGGAATTCCCTGCGGTTGCTGACTTTGCTGTTGCAACAGAAATGAAAGCAGCTGTTGACGCAGAAGGTATTAAAGTACACATGGGCGTTACTGCATCAAGTGATACTTTCTACCCAGGTCAAGAGCGCTACGATACATTCTCTGGTCGTGTTACACGTCGTTTCCAAGGTTCAATGCAAGAATGGCAAGACATGGGCGTATTAAACTTTGAAATGGAATCTGCGACACTCTTTACTATGTGTGCAAGTCAAGGCTTGAAAGCGGGTTGTGTTGCAGGTGTTATCATTAATCGTACCCAAAAAGAGATCCCTGACGAAGCGGCAATGAAACTTGTTGAAACAAGATCGATTAAAGTCGTTGTTGATGCAGCGCGCCGTATGCTAGCTGTATAGTCTCTGTATTCAGTTAAAGGTTTAATTATTGATATATAAAGAACCTTATAAATAATTAGACTAAATATTTCGTTTGGAATAATTAAATTTCAAACGGAATATTCCCACCTCGCTTTATCCAGTACTATTTCATCATCAAATCAATTGAGGATTTACGATGAAAAAGCTACTTATAATGATCACTGCATTTTTTACTCTTAACGTATCTGCAATTACGACTGCAGACGCTGCTGTAGGCTGTAAACGTGCTGGTGGCGTTGAATGTCGTGAATACGGACGTATTGGTAAACCAACAAAAGTTGTTCGTGGACCTAACTATAGAGCGCCAGTTTATCGTGGACGTCCTGTGGTAGTTGTTAATGGCTATCAACGTCCATCGTGGTATCAAAATCCATTATTAGCTGCGATTGGTGCTGCTATCATCATTGATGCCGTGACTGGTCAACCGACAACTGAAAAAGGTCAGAATGTCGTTGTACTTGGCGAAGGTGATGAACTTTCAAAAGTATATGAAAAAGATGACACTGTTTATCTTGTGATGAAATAAATAAAAGACTTATTTTAAAGCGATGATATTAAAGCCAGACTTACGAACGTAAGTCTGGCTTTTTCGTTTCTTTAACTTACTTTTGCGAAGTAAACCGCTTTATCACCAGCTGACCACTGTGGGTATTTGTACATGATATCGATAAACAAGGCTGAGTTCGTATAGCGTGTTAACCACTCGCGTAATTTAGGGTAAGGCGATTGTTCAAACCAAGCTTTATCAACACTCGCGAATTGACGGATAAAAGGGAAAATAGCAATATCAGCGAGGCTCACTTTGTCATCAATGAGATTGTCGTGCAAACTAAGCAGCAACTCTAATTGGTTAAGAAAGCGATTACCCTGTTCACGATATTCTGCTTCGGTATATTCTGGGTGACGATCCGCATATTTATATTTGTCTAAAATAGCTTTAAATTCGTTATCATTTTCATCAATCAATAAACTGATTTGCTTCTGTAAATGCGGTTGTTCAGTACGTAACCAATTATTAGAGTCACTTTGTAATAAAGCCCACTGCATTATGTCTCGACTCTCATCTATTACCTTTTTATCGTGCGTCACAAGAACAGGCACAGTCCCTTTTGGTGAATAAGCGAGTAAGCTTGTTGGCTTATCTTTTAATACTACTTCTCTTAGTTCTACTTCAACTTGGCTATAGTGAATCGCAAGTCGAGCTCTCATTGCATATGGGCAACGACGAAATGAATAAAAAATAGCAGGACGAGTAGGTCGCATTGATAGACTCCAATATAAAACATTTAAGATATTGAGATTAATTAATATCCTTTTTTTTACTGTATCAAATCATCACGATCTATACATCAAAATGATTGTATTATTAGTCTTTTATGGATGTTAGTATTTGGTTGGTTGATGGATTACTTTAAGGTATTAGATTTTAATGAATGGAAAAATGGGTTTTTCATTGCTGGAATTAACATTCGTCATTGTGATTCTTTCAATACTCGCTATGTTTGCTATACCGGAATATACCAAGACGCATCGTGAAGCTAAAATTGCGGTGCTTAATGATATGCGCGGTAAGTTAACGAATGCGGTAGATAACTTGAAAACAGCATCTAATATAGACTCTAGAAGAGAAACTCTCGCTAACGGGCTTGTCTTTGTCCAATACGACTCGAAAAAAAGCTACCGCGTGTCAGGGCAAACACTTTATCCAACAGAAATATGCCATATTTTAGGGTTGAGAAGTCGCGCGCTGCTCGAAGGTATTGAAGTGGATTCTACTGATGGTAATTATACCTGTAAGAATGTAAACAAGAGTTATTCGTGGATTAAAATGAACAAGCTGGAATCGACTGAATGTACGCTATCTTATAGGGTTCGATATAATGAAGATATTATTACATCAGCGGATATTAAACTTGTTGGTGAGTGTTTGGAATAGGGTATGACAGGCACTGACAATGCACTCAATTGTTAATAAGATGGATACCCTTACAGCTTTCTAAACTTTCGATTCTTTCTTTCATACGAAAGTCTAGTGCCGTTTAAATAGCATTGCCCCTTTAATGAAGTGCCTATTTATAGGTATTTAGTGGGTATATTACTTAAACCATTTTAATTCTTGGTCATTTTGAGTGATAATGCCGCGCCTAGTCTGTTATCTAGCCGTGATGCAAACAAACTAGAGCCATATATTCTAATCTTTTCGATAAAATCTTTAGGAAATAAAACCATGGTAAAACCTGAGAATAACAGTATTGTCATTTTTGGTGCTTCGGGTGATTTAACAAAACGAAAGTTACTTCCCGCGCTTTTCCACCTTTATGTCAATGAACTGTTACCTGAAGATTTCTCTATTTTGGGTGCGAGTAAAACAGCATTCACGGATGATTCATTCCGTGAGAAAGTAACTAATGATTTAATCCTAAGTGAAGGTATTTCTCAGCAGCAAGCTGAAGAATTCTGTAGACATTTATATTATATACCAATGGATATGACAGATGCTGACAGTTATGTTGCATTTAAAGAGCGCTTAGAAACATTATCTGAGACACATAATACCGTTGGTAATGCTATTTATTATATGGCTACACCGCCGAGCTTATATGCAGCGATTTCAGCTAATTTAGCAAAACACAAATTAAATAAAGATCGTAACGGTTGGAAGCGATTAATCGTTGAGAAGCCATTCGGTTATGATCTTGCGTCAGCAAACGAGCTAGATGAACATTTGCATACTTGCTTCCGTGAACGTCAGGTTTATCGTATTGATCATTACTTAGGTAAAGAGACAGTACAAAACTTGCTAGTATATCGTTTCTCTAATGGCTTGTTTGAGCCTCTTTGGAACCGTAGTTTCGTTGATTATGTTGAAATTACAGCGGCTGAAAGTCTAGGTGTAGAAGAGCGTGGTGGTTATTATGACCATTCTGGTGCTGTACGTGACATGTTACAGAATCATTTATTACAAGTATTAGCACTTGTTGCAATGGAACCGCCTGCTGTTATTAACGCTGATGCTATGCGTAACGAAGTAGTGAAAGTGATTCAAAGCTTACGTCCTCTTGAAGAAAAAGACTTACGAGATAACTTAGTTTTAGGCCAGTACACCAAAAATATCGTTAATGGTACGGCTATGCCTGGATACCGTAATGAAAAAGACGTTGCGGAAGACTCGCGTACACCAACGTATGTTGGCATGAAAATGATGATCGATAACTGGCGTTGGAACGGTGTACCTTTCTATGTTCGAACGGGTAAACGTATGCCTGAACGTCTGACAGAAATTGTGGTTCATTTTAAGAAAACACCACATCCTATTTTTGGTGAAAATGCACCTGAAAATAAATTAATCTTACGTATTCAACCAAATGAATCTATTCAGATGGACTTTGGTTTGAAAAAACCAGGTGCAGGTTTTACTGCTCAGCAAGTATCAATGAACTTTGACTACAATAGCTTAGAAGAAAATAACCTGTTAACAGCTTACGAAAGATTATTATTAGATTGTATGAAGGGTGATGCGACACTATTTGCTCGTTCAGATGCTGTTAAAGCATGTTGGGAATATGTGCAACCAATCTTAGACTACAAGAAAGAAGCGAAATCTTTATTTGGTTATAAGTGCGGTACTTGGGGTCCAAACAAAGCAGATGAAATGCTAGAGAAGGATGGTCGAGAGTGGCGCTTTTCTAGTGAAGAAGTGATTAATTAATTTAAACTTTAGAAGTGGAGCTATGATGGACTATCGTACTTTTGAAACACCTCAGCAAGTTGTTGAGTCATTAGCTAATTCGCTTGTTGAATATAGCAAGCAAGATAAACCTGTACATATCTCGCTATCAGGTGGTAGTACACCAAAACTTCTATTCAAGGTATTAGCAAAGGCACCATTTGCTACAAGTATTGAATGGGCGAATCTACACTTCTGGTGGGGTGATGAGCGTTGTGTTGCCCCTACTGATGCAGAAAGTAACTTTGGTGAAGCACAGGCGTTATTATTTTCTCAAGTTGCATTACCTGCAGAAAATATTCACCGTATTTTAGGTGAAGATGCACCGGAAGAAGAAGTTGTTCGTTTTGCACAAGAGATGAAAGACAGTATTCCTGCGAGTAATGGCTTACCATGTTTTGATTGGATTTTGTTAGGCATGGGTGGTGATGGCCATACTGCATCATTATTTCCAGGACAAACGGATTATAATGATCAAAATATTGCCATTATTGCACAGCACCCTGAATCGGGTCAGTTCCGAATTTCAAAAACGGCACGACTTTTAGCAAACGCAAAGCGCATTAGCTATTTAGTAATGGGTGAGGGTAAAGCGGAAGTTATTAAGCAGATTCATGATAATGATGATGCTGCTCTTGCTTATCCAGCTGCACAAGTAAAAGCGGCTCAGGGTCAAACTGAGTGGATTTTAGATGCTGCCGCTGCAAGGTTAATTCGTGCTTAACACTGATATGTAATCGCTATAGTCCAAAGGACTTAGAGTAAAAGACCTGCTAGTTGACGCTAGCAGGTCTTTTTTTGTTCGTTTGTTTGTTTTTTATACATAAACTGAAAGTTTAATTCACATGAAAAGTAGTTTAAAGTGAATTTAAGGAGTTAATTTCATTTCAGCTAACTTAAGTCTGTGTGTTGTGCAGTTATGTCATTACAGCTCGTTTTTGGTTGGTCTGTACGCATGTTTTTTTTGCATTTCGTGTTCCATTTTAATTTAGTTGTCTTTTTTAGCTGTATTCCTGAAATAAAATAACCATTTATGGCTAATTTATGTTTTTTCCTTGATATATATATGTGTAATATTTCATTGTTATGTGTCATATTATGTCGGGTCAGACAGGCGTTTTAGTCGATTAATAATTTTAATATATGACAAGGTAAATACGACCTGCTGATCATTTTGCATAATAATGGAATTCATTAAGAGCGTTTTAAATTAGAAAGCGCCTTAGCTGCATTAAATATAATTATTAATTTATATAATACTTGAATATTTTCACTCTATATTAGGTGTAATGGATTAGCGTTGTACAGTATTGAGCGACCGTCTATAGATGAATGTATTGGTATAAAGGAAAAGTATGAACAACACACAAGAATCATTTTTGACTAGTTTCTTTAAACTAGAATCAGCAGGAGGCATTGTTCTAATGTTCTCAGCTGTCTTGGCTATGATTTTAGCGAATAGCCCTGCACAAGGATTGTATGCATTATTTTTAGAAGTGCCTGTTGAGATTAAACTAGGTGGTTTAGAAATTGCGAAACCATTATTGCTTTGGATTAATGATGGTTTAATGGCTGTGTTCTTCTTTTTAGTTGGACTTGAGTTAAAAAGAGAATTAGTGGAAGGCGAGTTGTCTGATCCACGTAACATCATCTTGCCTGGTGTTGGCGCCATTGGTGGTATGTTATTTCCTGCTCTTATCTATGTATATTTTAATATAGATGATCCAGCAGCATTAAGTGGTTGGGCGATCCCTGCTGCAACAGATATTGCATTTGCGCTAGGTATCTTAAGTCTACTTGGTTCTCGAGTGCCAATTAGCTTGAAGATTTTCTTAACGTCATTAGCTATTTTTGATGATATCGGTGCGATTTTGATTATTGCTTTCTTTTATACATCGAAAATTTCAATCTCGGCACTAATCGTTACAGCACTTTGTATTCCAGTGCTTGCTTACTTGAATAAACGTAATGTTGACTCTAAAACACTTTATATCCTTGTCGGTATCGTGATGTGGGTAGCAATGTTGAAATCGGGTGTTCACGCGACATTAGCGGGTGTTATTCTTGCTTTGTTTATTCCGATGCAGTCAAAAGATAAATCATTCTCACCATTGAAGAAGATGGAACACGGTTTACACTTTGTTGTTGCCTTTGTTATCTTACCTGTATTCGCATTTGCTAATGCTGGTATCAACTTATCAGGTGTTGGTCTGGAACAGATTTTACACCCTGTACCAATGGGTATCGCACTAGGTCTATTTGTTGGTAAGCAAATTGGTATCTTTGGATTATGCTGGTTAGCAATTAAATGTAAAATTGCACAAATGCCTAAAGGTATGAACTGGTGTTCTTTATATAGTACTGCTGTCTTATGTGGTGTTGGTTTTACAATGAGCTTATTCATTGGTTCACTTGCCTTCGAAGCAACAGGTACAAACTTATTGTTTGATGAACGCCTTGGTATTATTTTAGGCTCATTACTGTCAGGTGTTATTGGTTTCTTCATGTTGAAATCATGCTTATCGAATCAAGAGAAAGCGAAATAACCGACGACTGTGTAGCTGTGATAACCTCGTAAGATAATAGAAAGCACCCACTATGGGTGCTTTTTTTATATCTGGCTTGTACAGTGTTTTTTTCAATTGTTACACTCATAAGTCCAGTGGCTTATATCCGAAGATTACTTATTTATCAGTTGAATATATTGATTAAACAAGATAGTTTAAAGGTTCAAAGTGTAGTCTTCATAATCAGAGAGCGTAGTCTTGAGTACAATTAAATCGATATTTGAACGTAATCGCGCATGGTCAGAACAGATTAATGAACAGTTCCCTGACTTTTTTGAGCAACTTTCTAAACAACAAACACCTGACTATTTATGGATAGGTTGTTCTGACAGCCGTGTCCCTGCAAATCAGATCATGGCTCTGCCCCCAGGGGAGGTCTTTGTTCACCGCAATATTGCAAATGTTGTTGTGCATACAGATTTAAACTGCTTATCAGTGATCCAGTACGCTGTAGAGGTGCTTAAAGTTAAGCATATTATTGTCTGCGGACATTATGGCTGTGGTGGTGTTAAAGCCGCTATGGGTGATGGCCAGCATGGTTTAATCGATAACTGGCTTCGTCATATCAAAGATGTAGAACGCTTCCATATGGATGACCTAGAAGGTGTCTGTGGGGAAGATAAAATTGACCGTATGTGTGAGCTTAATGTTATTGAGCAAGTGCGTAATGTCTGTAATACAACAGTAGTGAAGCGAGCGTGGCGTAATGGTGCTGAGTTAACGATTCATGGCTGGATCTTTAATATTAGTAATGGTGTATTGAAAAGTTTAACGGACAGTATTGAATCTAGAGAGAAGCAACTGGAAGTTATTGCTAAGTAAGTATAATGATACAGATATAAAAAAAGCCAATGAGATAACTCATTGGCTTTTTTATTACCTAAATTTTAATTGATATATTATCGAGTAAATTTTAGGTAATAAAAAAGGTGAACTAAGTTCACCTTTTTTGATAACTGTTTAACCGATTAATAGTAAACTATTAAAGAGGTTTAACGTTCTCAGCTTGTGGACCTTTTTGGCCTTGACCTACTGTGAACTCAACTTTTTGACCGTCAGTAAGTACTTTAAAGCCATCAACTAAGATAGAGCTGAAATGTACGAATACATCTGGGCCGTTTTCTTGTTCGATGAAACCGAAGCCTTTAGCTTCGTTGAAGAATTTTACTTTACCGATTACTGTATTAGACATATTAAAAAACCCTGTAAATGCGTTATTAAAAAAAATTGTAAAAAACCAGGGTATAACTTATATAAACAATACAAAACAATAATAGATAACAAGTACCAACTAAAGATTATTCTACCGATATAAACTAGCCTAATTTCTTAAGACGAATTATACATGGTTGAAGCCTCATAGCAACACACTCGTCCGTTATTTTTATAAAATTGTTGTTTTCATTAGCAAAATCAACAAAGAATGGACTTGCTTGGTGCCTTTGTAGCCTTTGTGACTCTTATTTTATGCGATATTAGTTCATATAACAGCCAATCCATAGCACCATCTGATTTTTTAATCACTGTCGGCTGTAATGATTGATAACTTATTATTTGTTGCTAATTTAGGACTGTGCTAATCATCAGTCTAAATGTATAAGAATTTGATATAAAAGAGCTATTTTAAATGTAGAAGCATTATAGTTGGTGATGGTAGCAGGTAAGACTAGAGCACCAAGTAATGGTGGATAAACGATATTCGAGATGAAATTAAGGAATGATTATGAGTAAGAGTGTTCGTAGACAGTGGTTTTTTAGTCAAAAGAAAGTAGAAAAACATTTCACTCATAAATAATGAGGAATGATTTAAAAGTATTTCTTAGTGAGTAGGGTAAATTAAAAAAGTTGTCAGTAAATAGGTATATTTACTGACAATATAGAACGTTTCTTCAATTAAGCTGCATTTTCTTCTTCTACACGTGCAATGTATTTTTCCATTGCAGCATCTGAAGATAAACCACGTAATTTATTCCAAGCCGTCCATTTAGCAAAAGCAACCATATCAAAGATAGATGGTTTTTTAGTAGCAACATCGCCTTCTGTTGCTTGCTTAAATAATGAGTAAAACTCTAATTTCAATTCTTGAGAAGGCTTTTTCTTTGCTGTGCCATTCTGTACTTGGTCTACTGTAGCTTCAAATTTAGCGCGTAGGTCTGTCATTTTATATTCCTTTATTTAGCTATTCTATTGTTGAATTAAAGTACTTATATCATTACAGCGTTCTAGCGCTGCAATACACCTACTAATGAGTAGTTAAGTTACAAGCGAATCTTACATTTTTTTTTAAATGATTACACCCTTTAATTTCAATTTTAGGTATGAATTTAAATAATGAAAAATCCTTATTATTCAATCTAATAACTTAAGTTTAAGTATGACTTTTCTAATCTGATTAATCACTATACTGGAAATGTATAAAATAGATGAACATTGGCCGTATATTGATATAGCGCATGCTTGAAGGGGGTCTTAGTTAAAAAATGTTAATTAAACTTGATATATACGGAATAATATATATCATTACCCATTTGTAGTTACGACCTTTTGGGTGGCAGTTTTATTTACCTTATAAACGAAGTAACGCTAAACTCATTTATTGTAAAATAAGATATGATCGCACAACAAACACAAACACAGACATCATTATTCGAGGATATATTGAATAATTATTCAACCTTACAACGCTGCTTGATGTTTACTTTCGCTTTAATAGTGATAGGTACAGTTATGTTTGCTGAAAAAGCAAATATCGCATCGTTCTTCTTCTCTAACTTACCAATGGGACTTGGGCTAACGAGTAACTTCGTTGCACCGTTGACCGTTATTGGCATTCTCGCGTTATCGAGTGCGGCTTATTTTGGTATTATTTCAACGATAAAAATGAAACCATTATTGTCAGCAGAAGAAAATAATGCGACCTTCTTGTCTGAATTACGCGTTACGTTAGTATTCGGTGCTTGTTTTGGCTTATTGACTGCTATTTTATGCAGTTTGATTTTCGTGATAGCAGAGCCTCATTTACCACAATCATTTCTTGTATATCACCAGATCTTTAGTTCATTAGATATTCCCTTGATTCTATTGACGGCTGTTTTGCTAAGCTCAATTTATTTAGGGTTATTTATGTTACCGCTATCTCTGTTGATAACTCGGTTATCAGCTAACGATAATAAGCTGTCACAGTTTAACCTGACCACTCGCGCGATTGGATTATCGTCACTGGTCGTATCGCTATTTGTTGCGCTTGTTATTATGGCTGTGACATCAACATTCTCTATCAATGTTATTATTTTTTGTGTGATCGTCACGGTAATTTCATCGGCGACGTTAGGATTACTGTATTGGTTTGTAGGACTAGAGGCAAGCGTAATTGCGAACGTGGTGTATTGCTTAATCGTGTCTTATTTGGCGCACATATTCTTGTAGTTTGATGGTGGCGATTGAAGTATTAATCTGAGTAAAGTGAATGAAATATAGCGCGATTAACAGAGTTAACGCGCTACTCATTATTTTTATTGGCTAGTTATTACATACGCTACAACTTGGTAGTTTTGGCAATTTCATTTGTTGAAATGACAAGGTAAGACCATCAACAAGTAAAACCTTTCCTGTCATTGGCTCTCCAAAATGAGCAACCACCTTAATTGCCTCCATAGCCTGCATGGCACCAATAATACCGACCATCGGTGCCATGATGCCTGATTCAACACAGCTTAATGTCCCACTACCAAACAATTGGCTCAAACATTGATAGCAAGGCTCGTCGTCAGCATAAGTAAAGACACTAATCTGTCCTTCCATACGGATTGCAGCACCGGATACCAGTGGCGTTCGTGATGCAAAGCAAGCGCGATTAATTTGCTCACGGGTGTCCACATTGTCAGTACAATCAAGCACAATATCATGCAGTTTGATTAAATCAGTTAACTCGTCTTCAGATAGTTTCGTCGTGATAGCTTGCACTTCACAGTGCGGGTTTATCTGCTGAAGTTCATGTTTGGCTGACATTGACTTAAATTCACCAATACGGCTGTCGCGATGTAACAATTGACGTTGTAAATTAGACAGTTCGATATGGTCAAAATCGACTAATGTCATCTTACCCATACCAGCGGAAGCCAAATATTGGCTACTTGCACAGCCAAGACCACCTGCACCAATAATAAGTACGTTAGCTTGCTTTAACGCTTCTTGACCATCAAAATCAAAGTGGCGAAGGACGATTTGACGGTTATAGCGTAACTCCTCTTCGGAAGATAAAATATCCTCAGAAGGCAAATTGTTATCCATTGGTGAGTTCGTCATTAATTTAAGATCTCATTAAATGGTTCGATAGTCACTGTTTCACCAATTTCTACGTTACCTCGATCTTGTTCTAGAATCGCATAACAGTTTGAGTGGCTCATACTACTGAATACACCAGAACCTTGGCTACCTGTAGAAACAACTTCAAGTTGGCCTTGGGCATTGACACTATAAATTGCACGTTGGAAGTCCATACGACCTGGTACTTTTTTCAGTTTGGTTGCCGCAACAGCATTAAAACGCGGTGTTGGTGTGTAAACTTGATTGGTCATTTTTGCTAATGCAGGTACTACGAG
The DNA here is from genome assembly GCF_018219155.1 of Moritella sp. 24. Taxonomy (NCBI): domain Bacteria; kingdom Pseudomonadati; phylum Pseudomonadota; class Gammaproteobacteria; order Alteromonadales; family Moritellaceae; genus Moritella; species Moritella sp. 24. Next base: position 1,756,365 of record NZ_CP056123.1, read on the forward strand.
TTGGTGAAAGGTGACTGTTGCAGAAACAGGATTACCAGGTAAGCCAAAGAATTTACTATTTGGTAATGTACCAAACGCAAAAGGTTTACCCGGTTTAATTGCTAATTTCCAAAAACCAATTTCGCCAAGTTCTTCAAGTAATACTTTCGTATAGTCGGCTTCACCAACAGATACGCCGCCTGATGTGATCACTGCATCTGCGACTGCATCTGCTTTGATAAATGTTTCACGAAGTAGGGCTTCATCATCGGGAATAATGCCTAAATCAATGATATCTAAATTCAATCGTGACAACATCGCGTTAATGCTATATCGGTTACTGTCGTAGATATCACCGTTAGCTAAAGGTTGTCCTAAGCTTTTAAGTTCATCACCCGTTGAGAATATAGCGACTTTTAAACGGCGGTAAACGGATACTTTATCAATGCCAATGGATGCTAACATTGGGATATCACGTGGAGTAAGGCGACGACCTTTGGTTAGTACTGCTTGACCGATAGCGATATCTTCAGCTGCATTACGAATATTGTCATGCATTGGAGGTAGACTGTCGAAAGTAATTAAATCGCCGTCGACCTGCGTACTCTCTTGCATAATAACGGCTTCACAACCAGTTGGTACTGGCGCACCAGTCATTATACGAATACACGTGCCGATTGGCCACTCGCCATTAAATGGTTGACCAGCGAATGCTTTACCTGCAAGTGGCAGTGTCATTGATGTTGTCAGATCTGAGATTCTAACGGCATAACCATCCATTGCTGAATTATCAAAAGGTGGGACATTAATTGGAGAGGCGATATCTTCAGCTAAAATATAATCAAGCGCATCAGCTAAATCTACGGTTAGCGTTTCTGTTACTGCGTTGATATTTGATAACATTTCTTCCATAGCTAAATCCAGAGGTTTTAGCCCTTGTACGTCACAACATCCCATCGTATACCCTTGTTGGTTATTTTATAATTATGTTGTTAATTATGACAAACTCAGCAGGTTGACGATAGGATCTATAACAATAAAATCCTTAATTAACGTTAATTCAGCTAATTTGTTTATATTATTAATTGTTAGATGTTATTATGCGCCATATTTTTAAATGTCGATCCGTTTGTGGAGTAATTAATGACCTGCCTAAGTAAAGAAGCTTTATTAGTCCGTTCAGTCTTGGAAGAGCGAGGGTTAGAAACACCGATGATCGGAACTGGGCTAAGCAGCGCAGAGAAGAAAGAACGTATTGAATCACATTTTACCGAGATTCTAAAACTGTTAGAACTTGATTTAAGTGATGACAGCTTGGCTGAAACGCCACACCGAATAGCAAAAATGTATGTGAATGAAATATTTTCAGGTTTAGATTATGCTTCATTTCCAAAGATAACGCTTATTGATAATAAGATGCAAGTGGATGAAATGGTTAAGGTAAGTGATATTACATTAACAAGTACTTGTGAGCACCACTTTATCACTATTGATGGTAAAGCAACAATTGCATATATTCCTCGTAGTAAAGTGATTGGCTTATCAAAGATCAACCGCATTGTGCAGTTTTTCTCACGTCGTCCGCAAGTTCAAGAGCGTTTAACTCAGCAAATTTTAGTCGCACTGCAAACTTTACTTGATTCACAAGATGTAGCAGTGAGTATTACTGCTACACACTATTGCGTTAAGGCGCGTGGTGTTATGGATGCAACAAGTGAAACAACAACTACATCTCTTGGTGGTATCTTTAAATCTCGCCCTGAAACAAGAGCAGAGTTTTTACATTGCCGATAGTGTACGACTTGTTGAAACAACCATAACTTAATAATTGCAACCATAACCTAATAATTGTCACAACCATAACTTGAAATTGTCTCTTTTTCTACCATACTTCTGTAAGTTTACTACAAATGGTGAAAGAGGCAATTTTATGCCAATGTCTTATTTATCTTCATATCAGCTATTCAACGCTTTAGAAAAGGCGTTTACTTGTCCAGCAAGAAGCCTAACCAAATCACGCGGAAAAAATATTCATCGATACGCGAGTATCAAAATGAGGTGTATTATTTCTGTAGAGTCGACGCTTGAGTTTGACTCTTGTTTCCACTTTGATTTTCAAAAGGAAATAATTCGTTTTTGTTCTCAGCCAATTCGATTTTCATACGAACTTAACGGCAAAGAACATACTTATGTACCTGATTTTCTTGTTCAGTTTGATTGTGGTGAATTCGTACTTTATGAAGTGAAAACAGATGAGGAAGCAAATTCACAGCGTTTCAAATTGGAGTTTGAGGCTAAAAAGTTGGCTGCACAAAAACTGCTTGGCGTTGACCTCGAATTAATCAAAGAAAAAGCTATAAGAATTGTACCTTTACTCAAAAACTTAAAGTTGATGCATAGGTATTCATCTCGAAAAGAATTAACTGAACATCAAAAAATATTATTGAGTATTTTACAGAAGAATAGGGACAAAAAAATTGAAGATCTTATGTATTTAACCGGTTTTTCCTGCCAAAGTATATTCCCTATGGTTTGTGACTTACTGTCTAGATCTTTGTTTCAGACAGATCTTTATTCTCCTCTTAATAAAAGTACAAAATTAGGTGTGGTTTGTGCCTAGAAATTCATTTTCTGAATTTTATGGAAGCGCAAATTCTGATAATACCTCTGCTTTATCGGGTGAATTGAAAGACATTGAATTTGCGGACTGTGACGATTTACAAGATTTATCCGCATTTAATGAAAAGTGCGTGGCTGAAGCTCTTTTTAGACTGAAAATTTTGAAGGTAATATCTCGAGAATGTGCAAATATCAGCTTAGATAGTATTGAACCTTTCAGAGTTAAACTTCAGGTTGGTGAAAGTCGTTCAATACCTAGTTCGAGTTCCATTTATAGATGGTGGCTGTGCTTTCGACGTTCGGGGTTTGATATTACATCACTGGTTCCAAAGGTTAAACAGCGTGGTAACCGAACCATCAAGGTACCTGAAATTGTATCAGGGTATATGAATCAGGCTATTGAACAGGTAATTTCAGCAAAAAAAATTAATGTTTATGCGGCATTTAAACGAGTTAGAAGAAAAGTACGGCAATACAACCTTACTCATAGCGCTAGTCACAAATACCCTACTTATGAAGCTATTCGAAAGCGAGTAAAAAAGCTGACACCTTACGAAAAACTTGAAGCAGAGAAGGGAACGCGAGTTGCCAAACGTGAGTTTCGCCGCATGGGTAAAAAGATTCTTACAGAGAGGGTTTTGGAACGAGTAGAAGTCGATCATACTTGGCTAGACTTGTTTGCAGTTCATTTTAAGTATCGAGTAGCTATAGGTCGGCCTTATCTAACCCAACTTGTAGATTGTTATAGTAAGGCGGTAGTCGGTTTCTACTTAGGGTTTGAACCTCCAAGTTATATGTCAGTGGCACTTGCGCTGAAGAATGCAATTAAGCCAAAAACGGAATTACTAGAGTTATTTCCATCGGTGCAGAATGAATGGGTTTGTTATGGTATTCCAGATCTTCTTGTTACAGACAATGGGAAAGAATTTTTGTCTGCTGACTTTCATAGAGCATGCGACAGTCTTTTTATCAATGTGCACCAGAATAAGGTTGAAACACCAGATAATAAACCTCATACCGAACGTCAATTTGGAACTACAAATACCTCTTTACTTAATGATCTCCCAGGTAAAGCATTTAGTAACTATTTACAAAGAGAGGGTTATGATGCGATTAGTGAAGCTTCTCTTACGTTAGATGAAATCAAAGAGATTTACTTGATTTGGCTTGTAGATATTTTTCACGCAAAGCCAAACACAAGAGGTACCAACTGCCCTAATGTTGCTTGGAAACAAGCTGCTAGAATGTGGCCGCCTGATGAATTCAAAGGCACTGATGAGGAATTAGATTTTTGTTTCGCGAAGTTAGTTCTAGTTGCTCTGCGAAAAGAAGGGATTAGACTTAAAACTGAGTTGTATTACAGCAGCGAGCGCTTAGCGGAATACCGAGGCAAAAAGGGAAATCATAAAGTTACAATAAAATATAATCCAGACAATATGGGATTCATTTGGGTGCTCGACGAAGATAATGAATCATATTTTAAAGTACCAGCCGTAGATTATGAATATGCTAGCACGGTTACTCTGTGGCAGCATGAGAAAAACATAGAATTAAAACAGATGATTAATAGCAGTGAGTACGATGAAGACGCAGAGTTAGATGCTGAGTTACGCATAGATAGAATGGTTGATGCTTCGATTTCGATGAAAAAAACGACGATAACAAACAAACGCCGCGCAGCTAGATATCAAGAGAATGCTGAAAGGGCTCAAAATGCGAGAAAGCCGAATATTCTTGATAAAGCTAAATCGGAAGACATAAGTGATCCTAATCAAGAGGATAGTTCTGGTTGGGATATCGATTACGTTTAGGAGTTATCTATGCTACTTAATAAACAGGAACGAATAGAAAGGGCAAAAAAAGCGTTTATCACCACTCCTGACGTGGCCAAAATACTGAAAAATATTGAGCGGTGTAGGCAGTTATCTCGTTTCGATGCGGAACCCTCATGCATGATGGTTTACGGTGCTTCTGGGGTAGGCAAATCTTCAATTATTCGTAAATATCTAAAATCAAATGAAGGGAGTTCATCATTAAGGGGGGATATCGTTCCAGTTTTTTATATAGAGCTCCCCGATAATGCAAAGCCAGTTGATGTGGCTAGAGAAATGTTGTTGCAGCTAAATGACCCCCTTGCTTTGCATGAAACCGATGTTACTATTTTAACTAAACGAATCATTGACTTGGTGTCTTTGCTTAAAATTGAGATGATTATCATAGACGAATTTCAACACCTGATTGAAAAAATATCAAATCGAATCCTAGCTAGAGTCGGAGATTGGCTAAAGATTATAATAAAAAAAACGCAATGCCCAATAGCTCTTTTTGGTATGCCATATTCACAAGTTATTTTTGCCACGAACAGTCAGCTCAATGGTCTTTTTTCAATACAGTTTCATCTTAGACCGTTCAGTTATGCTTATAATAAGGATGTTTTTATAGGTTTTCTCAAACGGTTAGATGAAGCTTTGCCGTTTGATAATATGTCCGGATTAGGAGAGGACCGATTAGCTAAAAAGCTGTATGCATTTTCTGGAGGTAATATGCGCTCACTGAGAAATTTAGTATTTCATGCGTCAGTCAATGCGATAGAGTCTGAGAGAGAGTCTATTATTACCGATGATTTCCGCGATGCTTCTGAACTTACATCAGGAAATAAATTGGCCAGTTGGGAAAATCCGTTCCAAAAAGGCGTAACAATTACCGATAATATGCTAGCAGACCCAGCGAAAGAACTAGGCTATGAGGACTACATTCAACACAACAAACGAGGTGGTAAACCTTTTGATCCTAGTAAGGCGTTTAATTGAATTAAAACCTATTTCAAGGTATTGATGAAATGAGTTGATTTCATATTATTTTCTAGGTAGTAAAAGTATTGCACGAGTATAGTTGTAGTAAAACCTTATATTTAGTCTTAACCAACTGATTCATCAGTGGATAAGTTGAATAGAGTTCTAAGCACCTCATCCTAGAACGTAAGCGCATTAACGTTTACTCTTGAATGAAGTGTTAAAATTTCCCCAGTGATTATCTACCTATTCGGTAGTGCTCGATTTAAAAATACCTCCAAGTGAGGTCGTGGTTTTATCAACTACTTTTTCAGTAGTGTGCCATTAATCCTTATCAACTACTTTTATCAGTAGTTAATAGGGATTATAGTCCTCATTTTTGATTGTGCTTTATATTTACTTATCAACAGTATTAAAATTCAGTAATATTATTCTCGGTGTTTTTCAAGATAGTTGTCACTAGTTGCTTGCAAATAAGCAGCTCATTTGCTGACAAGAAAAGGTGGATTGGAATGATGAAGGTAATAACACTTGAATGGCACATTTGTAGAAAAGGCTAAGTTGAAAAACACCGTTTAACTGAATACTCGTGCTGATTACGCTAACACGTTTCTGCCCCTTTTTGGCTTAGAGTCGTTACTCACTAATAATATGTTCATGTCGATTTTCAATAGATTTACTCATGTGAGGAATTTGTCATATCACGACTACACACTCGCTTTTGTCCCTGTGTAGTGGTCAAGTAAAACTGTAACGATTTGTATTCTAAGATCAAAAAAGCCTCCAGTTAGGAAGCAAATTTCACTAAACCACTACATCCATTACATCAGAGCCTCTGAAAGTTACCTCTGTCGCAGACAGAGGCTTAATTCAGCTTGCTCTTTAATCGCTGTGTTATTTCCAGCTATCGTTTTCTAACACTAACTTGCCTCTGACTTTTCCGTCTTCAAATGCTTGGTGTGCAGCGGATACATTACTAAAACTAAACACTTCGTCATGAACTAAAGGCTTAATCTTTCCTGCTTCAACTAACTGGGTTATTTCATTAAGAATTTCACCATGATGAGCACGCCCCACGCCTTGTGTTAACGGGATCAACATTAGAATAAGGTGTAAACTCAGCGCTTTAGAAGCAGCACCTGCTAAATTAAACTCTCCAAATAGCTGTGTACTAGCCAATTGACCATTGAGTTTTGTTGCTTCTACAGAGCTAGCAAAATTAGCACCACCAACAGGATCAAATACAATATCGAAACCAGTACCATGAGTTAATCTTTCAACGTATTCAGCTACTTTTTCATTTTTATAATTAACAACATTATCTGCCCCCAATGTTTGAGCAAGATTGACTGCACCATCATTAGCAATAGTCGTGGTAACAATCGCACCTTTAGCTTTAGCCAATTGAACAACAACATGGCCTACACCACCCGTACCACCGTGAACTAACACTTGTTCACCCGGTTGTACATTGGCTTTATCGACTAAGCCTTCCCAAGCCGTAATAGCAACGAGCGGTAACGCTGCAGCTTGGGAAAAAGATAGATTTGAAGGCATTTTCGCCACTTGTACGGCATCTACTGCCATATAGTCAGCTAAAGCGCCTTGGTTGCCTGCAATACCACCCATACAACCATAAACTTTATCACCCACGTTAAAGCCTTCAACTGAATCGCCAACGACTTCAACAGTACCTGCAAAATCAGAATGCAGAACTGTGGGTAGCGCATCATAAAAAGCACCGCTTCTTTGCATAACATCTTTGGGGTTTAAACTTGTTGCATGAATTTTAACTAATAACTGCTCAACCTTTGCGTCAGGTTTAGCCATCTCTACTGCTTGAAATACACTTGCGTTTCCGTATTCATTAATCGCCATTGCTCTCATTGTTTTCCCTCTATTTTAGTTGCTTACTTACTGACTTATTTACTCGATGTTTGACAGTGTAGTAAATTGCTATTAGTTACACTAGGGGGTATTATTGACGTTCTATATTAACTAAAAGTTAAGAATAATGATGAGACATTCTCTTCAAGCAATCACTGCCTTTGTCAAAACCGCATCATTGGGAAGTTTTGCCTCAGCAGCAAAAGATTTAGAACAAACTCCTGCCTCGATTAGTAAGCAGGTAAAAAAACTTGAGCAGCAACTCGGTACGCGTTTATTAAATAGAACCACTCGCAGCTTATCGCTGACTGATGAGGGTAAATACTTATATAATAAATATCGTGCCGCGTTAGCGCTGTTAGATTCTTCAAGTGATTGGTTAGATTTGAGAAAGCAGCAACCTTCGGGAAAGTTGCGCGTGAGTATGCCGCAAAGTATCGGGCTACATGTAATAATGCCATTAATCCCTAAATTTAAAACGAAGTTTCCTCATATTGAGGTCGAACTATTTTTTGATGATAATGTAAAGGATCCGATAAGCCACGGATTCGATGTCGGTATTCGTGGTGGTGGTATGCCTTCAAGCGGATTAATCGCACGTAAATTGGTGCCAATGCAGTTCTTCTTATGTGCAACACCTGAGTATTTAGCTTCTAAACCAAGAATAACTTCGCCAGCAGATTTGGTCTTGCATCAGCAAGTACGTTTTCGGTTAACGGGCAATGGTAAGGTTGAAGAGTGGACATTTGAAAAAAGTGAAGAGACTTTTACAGTGACTGAAAACACCGTACTAACGGTAAATACACAAGACGCTATGTGTGACGCAATTTTAGCACATATGGGGATTGGCTTTTTGGATGTTTTTAATTTAAAGCCCTATGTAGATTCAGGCAAGCTTGTTTACTTATTACCTCAATATCATAGCCTAGACCAAGATAGGTATTATCATCTTTATTATCCCAATAGAGAAAACTTAGCGGCTAAAGTAAGAGTGTTTATTGATTTTGTAATTAAACATGTACAAGTGCCAGTTTTATAGAAAAGTGTTCCCATCTTCAATTTTTCACCCTTAACGGCCTTTGTTTATCAAAGTCTTGTGACTAAGATGTTCGTGATCATCTTAGATATAGAGTTCTTAGCCACTTTAAGAATTCTTAGATTATCTTCATTATTTTAAGAATTCTTAAGTTGCGTAAGAATTCGACTTAATCTAGTCGTTAGTTAATACGCCCTTGTTGATGAACCAATAGTCTTGCAGCAATTTTAAACCCTAGCTTGCCCCAAATCGAGTTAGAGTTTTACTCCCGCATGTTTTATTCATGGAAGTTCGCCATACATTTTATCATGTGAAAAATGGGAGTAATTTGGTATATCAAAGTTACTCATCAAAATTGACCACTGAGTCTTAAATTTTCCTATTAATTAAATACAATGTACTGTAATTTAAACTACCTATTTATGAGTGTAATGGTAAGTATCTACAGGAGAAGTACTAATGGTGAGTGTGGAAGAACATTATGAAAGCCTATTATCTGATGTATATACATGGCTAATGGGTGGATTTGATGAAGCAAAAAGAAGTAATTTAGTGTTCTTTCAAAATAGAAACATTACTCCTTCATCTTCTGGTATCGCTTTTGATTTAGGTGCGGGATCTGGCTTTCAATCTATCCCTTTGGCAGAACTCGGTTTTAATGTAACAGCAATAGACCTTAGCCCAAAATTATTGGATGAGCTAAGGTCGAACTCTAATAATAAGTCACTCGTTACCATCAATGATGATATTTTAAATTTCAGGGACCATCTTAGTACTAATTGTGAATTGATAGTCTGTATGACTGATACAATTACGCATCTAAAATCGAAGAATGACGCTTTAACTATATTCCAGAACTCATTTAGTTCGCTTGAGGATGGTGGGAAGTTAATTCTAACTTTTCGTGACTTATCTACAGAACTTAAAGATACAGATAGGTTTATTCCGGTGAGAAGTGACGAAAATATCATCTTCACCTGTTTTTTAGAATATGAGCGTGAAACAGTTAAGATACATGACATTGTTTACATCAAAAAAAATGATAAATGGGAACTTAATAAAAGTTCTTATCGTAAGATCAGACTCTCTGTCGAGTGGGTAGAAAAACAACTTTCTAATATTGGCTTTAAAATTGAAGAATCAAGTAATAGGAACGGCTTCCAAACAATCGTAGCTGTAAAATCAAGCTAGATTACAATGAGAAAATCAAGATGCTAAGCCACTTTTCACCCATTATTTGGGCGTTATATTTTTATTGAATTCTGTACATTATTAGTAGGAAATTATGATCAATCGTGAATGGTTAATTGAATTGTTTTCGCATCTGGAAAATGGAAACCCCCAAGGATTTTTTGCACATGTCCATGATGATGTTGTATGGGAAGTAACTGGAACTCATCCGCTTGCTGGTATCTTTACATCTAAGCAAGACTTCATTTCAGGGACAATTTCAAAATTGAATGAAGTATTAGAGTCACCTTTATCATTGAAATTAGTTTCTTGTATTACTGATGGGAGTTCAGCTTCAATTGAATTGGTTGCCAATTCAGTAACAAAAAAAGGGGCTGAGTTTCATAATCGTTATTGTTGGGTTTGCGAATTTGAGAATAGCCAAATAGTACGGGTTCGTGCATATTTAGATTCAGCATTAGTTGCTAAAACGCTGGCTTAACATTGTAGAATTGAGTTTAGTGCACAAAATCTAACAAGGGTTTTCAAGTTGGACTCGTAACAGCTTGCTCGGTTCCACTTCGTTTTACATTTTAGTAAGCTATTACCCGTCGCTTAAAATGGCGTTGGTCTTTGCTCTGTAGGAGGTGTACGCATGCAAGTAAACATCAAAGGCATTGTTGAATTAGATAAACTCAATATGAGTAATATCCTTTTAAATTCTAAGGATGAGTTTTCCTATGACACCAGAAAAAATCAGCTAATTAAAGAGATATCTGATGGGATTAAGATTGTTGAATATAATAACGGTCTACAGTTAGCAGGTTATATTCAGTATGATTTTTTAGAAAATGGAAACTGCTTCATTTTGTCTCTACAAGTTCACCCTTTACATAGAGATGGTGCTGTACTTAAGACTCTCTTTAAATCATTCGCAAAAGAATTAAATAAAGAAAAGCCAAATGCGTTAATAAGCTACGTACATATGAGTAACCCTATCTCTATACAGCTACACAAAAGGTTAAAATTTGAAATACAAAAGGAATATGAACAAAAGTTTAAATTTATAATTGAGGGAATTAATTTACAAAAGCTTATTGATAAATTTCATAAATAAACTTGTTGTAACTGCTTCGCTATACTTTCAGTAATGCGAAACGTCCTCTCTGATGCTTAAGCTCTAAGCCATTTTTGTCCACGAACGAGTTAGCTAATAGGGCTAACTCAAAATTGCCCCATATTACGTTAGAGCTTCTACTCACTCACGTTATGCGCATACCGGTTTACTATACATTTTATCATGAAAAATTGACCAACTGAGCTGATCATATTATACATAATAAAATGGTTAGATAAGGCGGTTTTATACTGTAGTTTTAGTAGTTTGGTGAAAAGAATCACGATTTAACAAAAGACCTTAGGTTTGCCTTGTACCTAAAAATAAATAGAATATACTCAATCACATAGCTAGGCTTGTTTATAATTTACAAGACTAAATTATAATATTAGCATTTAACAAATTTTTCTAGGTGGCATTTAACTGCGCTGCTGAAAACGGCGTAATGCGCATGACTAACCTTCTATGAAAGGATTCAATGATGAAAAAAGTATTGGTTACAGGTGGTAGCAAAGGTATTGGGTTAGAAACGGTTAAAACCTTTTTTGCTCAAGGGTATACAGTTATTACGTGCGCTCGCTCTATAGAGACTTGGCGTGAAGTTATTTTTTCTAATCCCGAGCTTTCTGATGTCGATTTTCAAATTGTTGATCTATCCGACAATAGCCAAGTTGATAACCTGTTTACTCATATTAAATCAGCCTATGGTGAATTAGATATCGCGGTTAATAATGCTTCTCCGGCATTAGGCTCTGGTGGTACGTTTTCAGAAGTGGCCGTCGATGCGCTATTTAAAACCTTAGTCAGTGATTTTTGGTCACATGCATTATGTCTAAAGCATGAGCTTCAACTTATGTCTAAAGGTGCATCTATCGTCAACGTCAGTTCAGTGAACGGCATACGTCCAACACCAAATGCATCGATGTATAGCGCATCAAAACATGGCTTAGAGGGTTTAACTCATTCAGTCGCACTTGAAGCAATTAAGGATGGTATTCGAATAAATGCTGTTGCGCCTGGGGTTACTTGGACACCTCGCTGGGAGGAGAGACAAGCAACACAAAATCCAAGTATTCGCAGTGAAGTCGAAGGTGTAGTTCCAATTAATCGGTTTGCAGCTCCATCAGAAATTGTGAATGCTATTGAGTGGTTATGTTCTGATAAATCAAGCTATGTTGTGGGACATACTCTCGTTGTCGACGGAGGTTTATCTCTGACTTAATGTTTCAAATATATAAGGATATTACGTGGAAATAAGGTTTGGAAAGCTATCCGATGTAATCGTTATTACAGACATATTTAACTTCTACATCATTAACACAAATGCTCGTTTCGAAGAACAGATTTTTTCTTACGAAGATAGATTGGAATGGTTTCAGCAATTTGAGTCTAATTCAAAGTATCAAATCTATGTGGTAATAGAGAATGATTCGGTTTTAGGGTTTGCTTGCTCTCAACCATATAGGTCAATATCAGCATTTGAGGGCACAGTGGAAGTTACTGTTTATCTCGACGAAAACGCTAAAGGTAAGGGAGTTGGTTCATCACTATATAGTCGACTTTTTGTCGAGTTGGAAGCGCAAGGAGTTCATAGAGTCTTGTCAGGCATCGCGTTACCCAATGACGCATCCATTGCTTTACACAAGCGTTTTGGCTTCAGAGAAGTCGGTGTATTCAACGAATATGCTCAGAAAAATGGAAAATACATCAGTTCAATTTGGTTGGAGAAGGTACTCCCCTTAAATCTCACTTTATAATGAGGCGTTACCTTATTTTTATAATGCTAATTAAGCTTGTTTGAGTGACCACTCTAAGCCATTTCTGTCCACAAACGAGTTAACTCGATATTCTTATTGGTTAATGCAATAAAGTGATTTAATAGTTTCCTTTAACCACAGCAACTTCGGATTGTGAGCGTTACGTTTATGCCAAATCAACGTGAAGGGAATTAATAGCTTATCATGATAAGTTTTGTCTACTGGGATAGGTAAACACAACAAATCTGGATGCTGTTGCTTAGTATAATGTTGACAATATGCGGGGGCTGTAGTGATCATATTTTGATCTGGTTGAGCTGACATGAATAATGATTGCTCAAAGCTAGCCATAGTAAGCGTGATATCTCGTTTCAATCCCTGTTCACTTAATACTTCATCTAACGCCCAAGTTTCACACTTTTCCCAAACAATATTGATATGTGGATATTTGAGGAATGTCTCGAGGTTCCATTTTTCTTGCAAGGCCGGATGATCTTTATGCAAATATACAACCGGAAGATCATAAAAAAGAATTTCAAAGTCAATGAAGTAAGGGAGTAGATGCAATGACTCTTTAGAGCGTGGATGACTTTCTCTTCCCGTGAGACCAATATCAGTTTCACCACGGATAATTGATTCTAAGGAATCGTAATCCCAGTTATGCGTTTTTATTTTAGCGTCTGTATAATGCTGTTGAATCTTCTGAGCTAGTTCATTTAGCATGGTTAGCAGAAGCGGAGATTCTATCGCTAAATCAAATTGAATCCCTTTTGGCGAGTCACCACTATGTTTTTCCAGTAATTGGCTACTTATCTGTAGCCAATCTGCAAGATCTTGTTCCATGCTCTGTGTGAAAGGGGTTGGTGCTAATCCTTTGGGGGTTTTAACAAACAGAGGGTCATCAAACCAATCTCGTAATTTTCTCAACGACTTACTCACTGTAGATGGCGTGACATTCAACTTTTTTGCTGTTCTTGATACGCTATGTTCTTTAGATAATAGTTGTAATGTATACAGCAAGTTAAAATCAAGCTGAGCAAGTGATTTTTTCATATTGATGACCGTGAGAAGGTTTAGGTATCCATAATATTAGAGCAAGGCTAATTACGCTACCTATAATCAAGGTTGTAAGTAGCATATTCAGTGCATTTATGTCTGCAGCTCCCATTAACCAAATGTACAAAGCCGAACAAGATACTTGAGTTATACCAAGCAATGAACTTGCCATTCCTGCGCGTACAGAATACGGGCTAAGAGCCTGACTCATAGATACACCAAAACCAATGGCAAAACCCGCACATAACAGTCCAAAACTGAGTAAATACAAATGATTATTTAAATTCAAATAGAGTGTGAGTGCTATCATCGCAGCAGCTAGTGCAAACAATATTTGCGATGCTAGTAGTAAGCTGCGTTCTTTAAATATAGATAATGCAAAAGGTGCTGAAAACGAGGTAAGCATACTGACTAAAGCGGTACCTGCCACAATAGTAGAATACTCGCTTCTATCAAACCCCATTTCTCCCATTATCAATAAAGGCGATACGTTGACATACGTTAAAATGGTCATCACTCCGAGCGAAGTTATAACCACGCGGCTGATAAAAAAGCGCTCTAAAAATGATTCTTGCACAAGGTTACAGTCTGAATGAATATTATTAATGGCAGTTAGCTTGCGTGGCTTAGTTTCTTTTAATATCAGTGAAGATAATAGGCTGACCACGCACCCCATCAGTGCCATCGTAATAAATAGACTTGGCCATGGGAATTTGAGCATTATAAGGTAACCAATCACGGGGGCAATAACAGGAATAACACAAGTGATCCCGTTGAGCATAGAAAGTACTTTAGCACGTTGGATGTCGTCCAAAGTATCTCGGATAATTGCAAAGGCAGCCACGTAACAGCTACCTGCACCAATCCCTTGGATGAATCGAGCAATAAGAAACTGCGTACTATGTTCGGCCATTCCAGCAAGTATTGATGATACTGTAAAGATGATGGCTCCCGTAATAGCTACAGGTTTACGACCTATTGAATCGGCCACTTTCCCAGCAATAAGCATTGTCGTTGCCATACCTATTAAATAGATAGAAAAAGCAAAATGCAGTTGGAATTCAGTTGCGTGAAGATCCGCTGCAATTTGTGGCAGGCCAACAAGATAAAGATCGATGGCAGTGGGATAAAGTAGTACAAGCGTAAAACAACAAAGAAGGTAACGGAACATATCATACTCATAAATTAATTAATTAGTTATGAGTATGATAGTGCTGTAAATATTGGCTGACGAGTGAGTTTTATGACATCAGGTATTTCCATTCACGACAAACACTAAAATAAGCTTTGGTTATTTTGATACTAAATCTAATGAATATTACTATCAGCTAGTACAATAACTCTAACTCACTTATGTCCACTAACGAGTTAGCTGATCTGGCTAACTCATGTGATCACCAAGCGACTCTGACAACATCGTTTTTTCGGTGTGTTTCGGGCGTAATTACACAATATTGATCTTCGGTAAAAAGGCAATACGACCAGCGTTTTTGTATCTGTTATGATGCGTACATCATTCTAGGATGGATGGTGTATCTGGTACAGTTATCGCTGCAATATATTAAGGATTTCCTCTCATATGAATAAACATCTAAATATCTTTAGAACCTACGCAAAGACTGAACGAGCCTACCAATTGGAAAACGATCTAACTCGTGCGTTGGCGATATGTATGCAAGAAGATGCATTATTTCTGCATGAAGTACTTAAGATTATTTTTGCTGGCGATGAGCTTTACAACCAACTATTTGAAGACTTAAATAGTTTCCCGAATCTTAAAATCGCGATTCAAAAGAACTCTAAAGATATTAAGGGCTTTAAGCATATCTATGCAGTTAGTTTGAGTGAAACCGAGATGACCGACTTCTGGGCTCAAACAAGGGTGGATGAGTACGACCCGATTTGTGATTTAGTGCTCACCATCAACGATGTTTGTATAGTAATTGAAGCAAAGAGGGACTGTATCGACTGTACCGCTCAGCTGTATAATCAAATCTTCAACATCCTCCGTAAGGATGGTCTGAATCTCGACGATTGCAGAGATAAGGTGACAGATAGAGATTTGAACTGGTCGAAGTTAATGACGGTTGCGGTAAAGGTATCTAGCTTCGAGCGGATGAGTGGAAACAAGAACCGTTTTTTGACCGACTTCATCAAGCTAATAAAAGATCATAATCCAAATTGGCTCCCAGCTACGCCTATCGGTTCACTTAACTCAATTAATGCTGATGCCATATATCGTCGTGTTCGCATGGCTGTAGAGCATTTTGAGACATCTAAAGTGGGGTTAGAGCTCCTTAGTTACAATGATCGTCTTGGCACAACCTTTTCGAAGAGCTGGGCAAATGAAGTGCTGTTTCACGTAACTAAAGAAGAAGACTTAGTAGCTTCTATCTACCCTGGTAACACGAAAGGTCAGGGATGGCATATCTTCCATAAAGATCCTGAATTCAATCAAGAGGTAGTCTTGAATGGCAAATCATATCCTGTTTCTATCGGTTGTCACATCAAGTTTTCAGGGCAGGGTTATGTGACAGGTCTTTGGTTTGATGAAGATAAGCTAAAGAAGAAGTTGTATACACAGAAGAACTTTCAGAATAAAACAGGTCGTTATTCGAAAGAAAACTGGCACGAGATTGAAGCACTTCTTGATGAGCACTTAGATTATGACTGGCGAAAACAATGTGATTGGAAAAGTAAGATACTTGATTCCAACAGAACAGTAATTAATTTTGCCATTGGGTATGTAGTTGAGTTGGCTGTGCCTAGAGAAACGCTAAGAAATATTGATACTCAGATACAAGACATTGGGCCGCTTACAAAGCTTTTAGGTGACATATATGATACTTTCGAGAATGATTTAATTAAATCTTAAAGAGTGGTCGTCATGAGTGGTATGGCAGAGTGATTTTGACCACTTGCTTCGACGTTTTCAATACAAAACCTTATCTGAATAACTATAAACAGAATAAGTCTTTAAAAACTGACTGAGTAATTAACTTATTGCTCAGTTGTATAAATTACTCAATCAGTTTGTTTTCATATTTTTTCAACTAGAAAGAGTTAATCGCCCTTGCTACCTATGCGGTAGTTCATGTTTCAAATGGGTTATTACGTCGGCGTTTATATTGATCAACTACCTGTGCGGTAGTGCACCAATCCAGCGGCCTTTCTTATACTGCATAATCTTGATCAACTACCTGTGCGGTAGTGCACTATTACTTAATTAAATATAGCTATTATTTTTTATGTGGTTAGCAAAATTTCAGTAAAATAACTAATTTTTTGAAGTTTTAAAAAACCATAATAAAATGAATGAATTAAACTCAAGTTATAAAAAATGGTTAAATTAGAGGCACGGACTGGAATCTTTTATCGCCATTTGAAAGCCCGTAACTGCTGAATACACCACACCCTTGCATTGTAGAGCTAGCAGACATTTGTATATTTAATCTGAAATTTCTTTGTTTCGTGGAACTGGTTTCAGCAAGTGAGTGGTAATGTTTTGTAACCGTTACATCTTTTTGAAGTTTTCGAGGATTGTATATCTCTCCTCTAGCTAGCGCTCTTTTTTCTAAGCGCATTGAAGTACGTGTTTGTCCAGCAGCTGTCGATTTATCAATGCTTTGATTTCGTTTAAATAAAGCAAAAGAGCAATTTGGAGGAACTTCATTAACTTGTGATATCTGAAAATTCTTTAATTCATTCATTTCTTTGAAATATTGTCGACTGATAATGAACTCCAGTTCAATTCGGTTAGTGCTGACAAATGTAATTGTCCCTCCCACGGTCTCTTGATTCCATTGTGGGAATGAGATCCCAATATTTCTGGTATCATATTTATAGTTGAATCGATGCAATTCTCTGATGCATTTGGCGGCCAATACTTCATTATTGCAATGCTTAGGTAAAAAGCCGATATTTATGTAATACCAATTCATTGTTTTATTTCCCCTTATGCTGGAACAGACCACCTTTGATCAAATTTGCTATAATAAAATGCATATCAGCTACGTCAGCATCATTAAGCTTTTCTTTTTTTAAAAGAAGCTCATTAAAGCTATCTAAACGCCTTAAAAGAGAAAAGAAGTCCTTTTCAGAAGAAGGGTGACGACGTGCAATAACATCTTGTTTGTCTACTCCATATCGTCCAACCCTCAGGGGCTTTTCCGCGTTTGGATACCAGTCGTCTATTGTTGCGATAGCTGCACCAACTTTATAGCATCCTATGATTGGTGAAGTTATCCCTTCGATGTCGGTCGTTTGATACTTCTTATTATTATCGGATTGATTACTCGTTTTATTTTTGTTTTTTTCTGTGAATGTTTGGCTAGGATAAAGCTGAGCATTTGTTGGATATGTCAATGTTGCTTTGATCTCAAGGATCGTGAGTTCATCTGATACTGTGAGACTTTTTATAACCTGTTCAACTAGAGCATTCCAATGTGGTGTCTGTTTGAAATGTTCACCGTCATAGTAATTTCTACGAATATCATTGAAATGAAATGGTTGTTTGTTCCATGGCCAAAGTATTACTTCAATATTTAAGGTCTTAGCATATTTTTTGTTGTTCCATAGCCAATCACCATTACACATATTAATTAAATAATGCGTTATAACTTCATTCATACCAATTCTGGAATTATAGTTTTCTACAAATTGATTAATCATGGATTTAACGTATGTATCTGAGCATTTTAAAGGGTTGAGTAGTTCTGGAGATATTGTAATTGAACATTCTGCTTCGATGTACTTACAACCATATGGGACACAACAGAAATCGACTTCGTGTGGATTACCTTGTGCTAACTTATATTCACTAACCGATTCATCTACTTTACCTGAGCTTTCATACCCGTCAGAAGAACCATCAAATAATCCTAACACTTTACGAGTCGTTTTTTTTAGAGGTGTTCTTATAGTATCAGGCCAGCATACATGAAACGTGACATCAGTAGGCTTAATAGAGCCAGTGAAAGAGAGGCTAATTGGTAGTTCCATTTGATTTCCTTGTTTTTAGCATTGGCCCAAAACTAGATAATTCATATTCCCAAAAAATAGAGTCTAGGTTGGTATTATTGTTGATTGTGCTCAATTTAGTTATTGCAATCACTGCTTCACATAATGCGTGTGGCCAACTTCTTAAACTACCAGGCTTATCGTGTGGCGTTTCTAACAACGCATAGCCTAAGCAATTGACCTTTGCTTTATGATCGTTTTCTAGTACCGCGATAATGTCTTTAAAATCACTTAAAGAGTGAGCGGTATCAGATGTAATCCATTGACCTATTGTTTCGGGAATGGACTCTATGGCAGCTTGTTCGGATGCTTTATATATGAAATTATGAATGTTATTGATTGCAAAACTTAAATTCCCTCTAGCAAAACGTTTAGGAATCAGCTGACAAATTTGTTCCGAGGTTAAATGTTGGTGCTTATCACAATGCAGAATGAGGCTGAATTGTAAATCGCATTGCCAATTATCATATGTTGCAGGGGTAGAGATTTTAATAACATCTGTTTGCTTAGGAAAGTTTTTTTGGACTGGCTCTTTCGTTAAACCTCTATTCTCTACATGAGCAGTATGAATACAAATAGCAAAGCTTAGTATTTTGAAATTAGCGATTTTATTTTTCACTCGCCTTTCAAAAGCATGAATAAATCCAAAAAATGCCATTAATGAAGGTAACCCAATGCTATAAGGTGTGCTCATTGCATTGGCACTACAAACTCTAAGATTTGGTATGGTAAGGCAACTTCCTTCTGGTTGAGAATCAGTTTTTTTCGACTCTTTATATGTATTTTTTATGCCCGTTATTTGATTCTTAAATAGTCTTGTTAGCTTGGGCTCATAAGCAAAACGGTTCGCATAGTTTTTTAATGATAATTCGTAATTTAATGATTCAGTTAACTGTTGTGCAGAGAGTGTTGAATCAGGTTGCAGCATGAGCCAATCTCGAATCATTTGGTTAATTTCGTTAGTGAATAACTTTCTTTGAATTTTTATCTTGGTAATAGGTGAAAGCCACTGATATGAACTTAAATACTGCTGCATAGCTCTGGTGCGTTGATGATTAAGCCATTGATTCGTATTGTTAACAGAATTGTGTTTTTTTTGTCCTATTTGAGGAAATGAGCGAATCATTCGAATTGCTCCTCCGCACGTCATTGGCAGTACTCCCATATTAGTTGCACGGGAATATCTTGTTATACATTGAACTCGATACTTGCCTTCAAGTGATTGATAGCAGTCAGCTTGCATGGTTTGTGATACAACAGGAGAAAGGCTGATATAACTATTTTTATTATCAGGAAGTGAGATTTGAGATAGATAGTTTGAAGTAAGATCTACATCTATGATCTCTTTGGAAATTTTTTTAAGTTGGTTGGACACTGAACGCTGTGTTTTTTGATAACAACCGAGATTTTTGAGCTGTTGCCATATCGGATGATCAAAATCAGAAAGAAGGTCACCAAGGCAGGTGATTTTATCTTCCCAAATAAACTCACTTGTGAAAAAAACAGCAGTATTCATATACTTTGAGTCGTGAGCATAGCACCAATCTGTTGTTGGCAGTTTAACAGAAGAAAGTAGGTATGGAGGAACTTCAGTCAATGATTGTATTCGTATTGAACCTTGGGCTCGAATATCAGGAAATTTTACGTTATGGCTCTGACGATATTTAAACGCAGTGATACATGAAGCCCACCATTTATCACAGCGTAACATTTCTTTGCTGGTACTTTTATCGAATAAGTTTTTTTGCTTTTTGATTGGTTCTGTTAAGTTAGTCAATATTATTAAAGCTAATGTAATATCATCAGAAATATTAATAGGTTTACTTAATGGCCTGAAAGCATTTCGTAAAGCTGCGTTGAGATCTTCGTATTCTTCGGCATTGAAATCTTTGATTTTTTTCATTTAACACCTAGATACATAAAATGAACGGTTGAATTCATCAGTTTGAAATTCTGCAAGCCAAAGACAAAATACGTCACCTAAATAGAACTGGTAATCAGTAACATTGAGAGGGGAACCAGGTTTGACTCGCTTAAATGGTTTAATAAGACGTTGCTCAACCATTGATGCCACTTGTTCTAGAGTGCAATTTAGAAAAACTGAGATCTCAATTGCATTCATATGTAAATTAGCAATAAGGCCATCTTGTTCCCATAAATGATCATCAATGAATTGAACCAATTCTCGCAAGATAAGGTTATGGCGTAAACTTCGGTCAGGAAGACGTATCGCGTTAAAAAGTAATGTATCAAAAACATCTTTTACACGAAGTTCACTTTTGCTAACTACAGCATGTTCAATGCTAAATGTTATTTTATCATTGATGTGAATATGAAATGCCAAAGGCCATTCGTGCCATAAATGTACAAAATCATTTAATTTGATTTTTAATTCAGGATTTTTTTCCCACCAATGTAA
This sequence comes from Moritella sp. 24, assembly GCF_018219155.1. Taxonomy (NCBI): domain Bacteria; kingdom Pseudomonadati; phylum Pseudomonadota; class Gammaproteobacteria; order Alteromonadales; family Moritellaceae; genus Moritella; species Moritella sp. 24. The sequence goes on from NZ_CP056123.1 coordinate 1,777,216, forward strand.
TAGTCCCCACCGATAGGAGATTGGGATATTTGGTAAAGGGGGGTTAATGCCGCCGGTAAGCCATTTACTAATCATGATAAAGTTATCACTTGGATCTAATTGATTAATTTCTAATGGTTCACAACACTGATTACATACACCACTCAACCCATCTTTTCGGTAATCATAATTAGCACCGCACGTACATTTATCAATGAGACTTACATTATGAGTATGACATGCTTCATAAGCTGTAAAATGCCAGTAGTAGGAGGCATATCCGTTCTCATGAAGGCATACTGGGCAGCAAGGTATGTTCCCTTTACGCAGCAATGAACGAGGTATAACTTCAGAACCTCTAATCAGTCCAGTAGTACTAGGAGAGTAGGCAATTGATGTTCTATTAATTGCAATACCGAGTAGTTCTACTGGCTCATTGAACGTTAAGGAACCTAGTTTATGAAGTGCGGCTGTTCTTGCGGTTGAATGAGCTTTTGAAGAAAATGGATTGAGTAGACTAATATTTGTTGGAAAGGTTTGAAATTTATATGTGTCGATATTTTGTAAGAGACGCTTGACGGCCATTAAAAAGCGAGTTACATCATCATACCCATTTTTATTGGCTATCCGAATAACGAAACTCTCGAGGCTTTCATCGTGGTGTGGGGCAGGCCTTTGTCGAAACATAAGTTTTGTATATTAGATGATTAATAGTTAAGTCATCTCAGAAATATAGTACCAAAATAATTATATACCAACGTTGTAGTATGGGGCTTTGAATAAATACATATTTCTTGTGCGATTTATTTTTAATCTAATACCGTGGTTATTTTTAGAGAAAAGGTGAAACTTAAGGCAATAGATCCTTAGCATCACATTCTAATACTTCAGCTATTTCATATAATTTTTCTAATGTAATGTTTACTTCTCCACGTTCAATGCGGCCAACATAAGAACGATCTATATCAGCCAATAACGCGAGTTTATCTTGAGATACACGCATTTCTTTTCTTCTAACTTTAATTTTCAATCCAACATTAATCGCTAAGTCTTTCATTTTAAATCATTCTAAAAATGAAAGACTATCCGCTCTTGTCACACCAAAAACAACGGACTATAATCCGCATTTTGTTCTGCACTTTAAGTGCGACCCTTGGATTTTAAACGATGCCTAAAAAACCGATAAAAGTTACCACGCCAATATATACAATTTTTATTACAGATGATTTGAATAATTTTACAGTCAGTGAAATGAGAAGTGCTTATATGGAAGCAACCGGTGAAGCAGATCCTGTTCTTTCACGAAAGATGGTTTATCGACAAATTTTGCGTCTACAAAAACTTGGAATGCTTGAAAAGGTTGATTCTGATAACGTAAAAGAGCATCGCTATAATAAAACAAATGTATTTTACCAGGCAGGTTTAACAACTGAGAAGATTAAGAATAAACAAGTAAGTCCAATGCTTGTAAAAAGTCCTAAAAAGGTAACTCGATCATTACTCGATGAACGTTTAAAGCAGTGTGAAGTGGACCTGATTGCAAGTATTGCTGAGTCTGAAGAGTACATGGCTTTATACAAGTCACTCCCTGAATTGAAAGAGCATTTAGAGTCAAATTACCTGCAGTCTCGCGAACATAGTTCTAAGTTATTAGGGCAAATCAAAGCGATAAAAAGCGTTATCTCATATCAGAAGAAGCAATGATGAAATTGAGGCCTTGGCAAGAAGAGTGTGTATTTACAGCTGTTGAACATTTTAAACACTCCAGCAAGCATTTTTTATGTTTAGCCACGCCTGGGGCTGGTAAAACTATGATGGCTGCAGAACTAGCTGCGAGTCTGCATGAGTCTAATCTTATCGACTTTATTTTATGCTTTTCACCATCAATCAATGTCGCCCACAGCATTCGAGATAGGTTTTCTCAACGTTTAAACTGCCGGTTTGATGGTGTTATCGGGGCATTAGGTTGCTCATATACATACCAAAGTTTATTGTTTTTTAATGATGATTTTTGGCAAATCATGAATAATCATCGCGTATTGGTTATTTTTGATGAGATCCATCATTGCTCTGGTTCGACAATTGAAAACGCAAATGCATGGGGTGAGGAAATTATATTAAAGATTCAATCTCAGGCTGCCTATACCTTAGCATTAACAGGTACGCCATGGCGCTCAGATAAAGCTCCTATCGCTCTTTCTAATTACATCGAGCCAGATGGTGCTATTCAATGTGATTACGCCTACGGGCTTGGTGAGGCCGTGAGAGACAAGGTCTGCAGAAATCCTAAAATTGTTTTAATTGATAATGAAAAACTCACTGTGACTCAAGAAAATAAAGCTTCAAAAGTATTCTCAAGCTTTCAGACTCTATTAGACGATCCTTCGGTATCCTATCAAGCGATTATAACTAACGATACTGCGATCCGTTATGCATTAAGCCTATCATGCAGCAAGTTAAGGGAAATAAGGTGTATTAACCCAAATGCAGCCGGTTTAATTGTCGCCTCTTCAGTTGAGCATGCAGAATATATTATGAATATTCTGGAGGTTGAATTTAAGCAGAGTGCGATATTAGTGACTTATAAGCAACCCGATTCTCAGTATCTTATCAATCAATTTCGTCATAGTGACACGGAATGGATCGTATCAGTCAATATGGTATCTGAAGGCATAGACTTACCTCGGTTGCAGGTATGCTGTCACTTAAGTCACGTTAAAACTGAATTATATTTTAGACAGGTGTTAGGTCGTATTTTACGTATGAATAATGCTAAAAATAAAGATGCATGGCTTTATACGTTTGCAGAGCCGTTACTTAGTGAGTTCGCATTGAGAATTCAGCAAGAGATCCCTGATGTGGAAGTTATATTGGACAGCAATATTAAAAAAGAGCCTAACTTTAAGGCGTTACACAAACGGGGTTTCGTAGGGAAAAGGAATGGACAATTATCACTAGGCATGGGTATTGATAGTGCTTCGGTACATCAATTATCACCTTATTCAACCGGTCAAAATAAAAGTTGTATAGATGATCTTACATTTGAGATTAAAGGCGATTTTAGGGAGAGGGTAATAAGTACTTTTAGTTCACCATTTTAAGTTATATTTGTATGTATAGTTAAAATGAGGCTTGGATTTCTTTGACCATGTGAGGCGTTATGTTGACAGTGAATAGTGTTAGATATGTTGGTTCATATAAATTGCAGATAAGTTTGTCTGATGGAGCGACGGGCTTGTTTGATGTAAGTAACTACATCATAAAAGGTACATTTAAAGAACTATCTAATGAAACATACTTAAAGTTGGTTGAAGTTGATGACTCAAGTATGGGTATCTGTTGGCCAAATGGTCAAGATTTTAGTGCTGATACACTGGAATGTGAACTCGACATTATAAATAGTCATATTTGGGATTCGTTTTTTAAGGCTGAAGAAAGTGCTTCTGATGATTTTATGATAGAACGTGAATGTACGATTAAAGATCTATTATAAACTACCGGAAAGCATTAATGAGGCTCTATGAAACTAGAATGTAATAATATTTTTGATGTTATTACTGATAATAAATCAGAAGCAATACGCTTAGAAACTCGCTCGGGCTTGATGATAACTATCCGTGAGATTATTAATGCAACAAGAAAAGGATATCATTCAGCGCGTGTTAACTTGCCTTAATACTAGGCATGTTGGTAAATTAATTTTGTTATGTAAGAGGACAATTTAATGAATTATTTTGAAAAGGATCCCTTCTAGGTATTTAAACCTGGAGGGAAAATGAAGAAACTTAAACAACAATATCGAAATTCTGAAAAACATAAAAAAATCGATTATATGTGGAATGTCTACCCAAATGTGCGAAGTGGTATGCATAAAATTTTTAGTACAAAGCAAGAAAAAAGCTTTTATTATATGCATTTGATTGAATGTGAAGGTTATCCTATAAAGCTAAGAGCAGCTAGAGGGAAAGTATTAGCAGATCCTTGGAGTGACTATCCATCTTATGTTTATGATGTAGCTAAAAGCTGGAAGCATAATTCAAACAGACGTTCTCAATTTTATAAATAATGTTTAGCCCTATTAACCTGGTTTTGATAGGGCTTATTTTTTGGATTTAGTTATTTGTACTGGAATGTATAAACTTTATCACTATCAGTTAATACAAAAAGTACAAGACAAATCCCTTAGGCTTAACGCCGTGTTAAAAATCATCCATTCAGTATTAAACCTTGTGTAGTGCTATATATGTCGATTCGAAACAGTTCTTGATAAAAGTTACACCCATATCATCATCAATCGTATACTTAGTTTTCTCTTCGCCATCAACTTCTATTTTCTTATCGTGAATTATTAATCTAGCTTTATGTTCTGTTTCAGGAGTTGTCATAACTAAGTGCCCCTCTGTATCTGATGTTTCATTAAACCATAACTCTAAGGTAGGACAGTCATCTCTAGTTGGAAATTGATATTTTTCGAACTTACCTTCCGATAGGTTTATATCGTTAAATTCTAAGTGCACTCTAAGGTCATCTACTAGCTTACGGGAAAAATTTGTAACTATTTGTTGTAAAGGGGTTTCGGCCCCCATTTTAATTACTTCTCTAGATGATATATCGTGCTGTAGGTTGCTGAAGTTAGCTTTGCCGACTATGCCCATATGTGTCTGAATTACGCTTTCAATTGCACTGAAAGTATATAGTGCATTTTGATTTCGTGTATTACCGTCTTCTTCTATAGGATCATCCCAAACGTCTTTGAAATCATCCCCCATATAGTAGATAAGATGAGGGATCTCTGAATAGGCTCTTGTGAAAATTTCAACACTTGCATCCGATAAATCTATATAGCGAACACCAATTTCATCACTTAATTGATGCAAGTTGCTTTGTAAAAATTGATACATTTGATGAATGTATCCATCTAAAACTCGTCTTTGGCTTGGGTCCTGCTCTTTATGCTTCGAAAAATTATCATAGAATCCATAAATGATTTCATTCGTTTCTGAGAGAAATCTTTTTATCTGCTCTGCAGCTTCAGGCTTAAGAGAGACTGTTTTTTTCTGCTGGAGACGGTTGAACTCATATAATTCTGAAAATATTACAGGTAAATCATCCTCTGTAATGTATTTGAATTTAGCGTTCTTTATTCGTCTACCCATTACTTTTTCAAAGTGCTTTTGCTGCTCATAATACATTTCATATAGGCGCTTCTCTCGTTGTAGTTCTAGTCCCTTTACAGTTTGCTCAGAACGATGATTCGCAGTGACCCAAGCAACCAAAGGCATACTCAACGACGCTATGGTCATAGGGATTTTATAGTTTCCCCAAATGTCTGCTAGGAATTGAGGAGCGTCCGTACAGAAGTGGATTGCAAGGCCGACCGTAATGGCTAAAACAATGGGAAAACCAATGGCAATCTTAAAGAGTTTGGTTTGATAAAGCTTTTTGTTTTCTGGCATTTTTAGCTCCGTAGGTAGTTTTAAAGAAGTTAAAACTCACGCTGGTACTTAAATACAATGTCAATGTTCTTAAGATACTAAATTATATCAGTTTTTGTTTTAGTGGTGAAATGTAATACATAAAAATAAACTTATAGTGAAACTATAAATTTTTCCACTATGTAAGAGGTCATTGAACATTGCTGTGGCACAATGAATTTAGCCATACCCTCAAATGTAATAAACCACTTCACAGTGGATCTTATGTGGAGTATGGGTATCAGATAGAATCTTTTACTTTTTCCAAAAGTCTAATGAATACTACTATCGACTAGTACGATGAATCTAATCCAGTTTTCCCGAAGTACGTTAGGGTTATAATTTAACCCTGAAATAATATGTGATTTAAATAGTTCTTATTATGCATAATTTTCAGGAATGAGCCTAAAACAGTGGCTAATAATGCTTCACCACAACAAAAGCGAACAGAATACCATTAACATGGCATAATAAGGCATCTTAAAAACTCAGGTGAAAACATGATTTTAACTGACAATTACGTTTATTGTTTCACTAATGAAAATGGTGAAGTTGTCTATATTGGTAGGGGTGTTGGTGATAGGGTTGATTCGCATTATGGTAAGCATGCTCACAATGATGACTTGCACAAAGCTATTCAAGAAGATGGTCTAACGCATTCATATTTGGCTATCAATATTTCAGAAGATCAGGCTATTTCCGTTGAATCATTCGCAATCATTCTATACGACCCTGCCTACAACAAAGCTAGGGGATCAAACACCCAAAATTTCTTTAAACCATGCGTTAATATCACGGGCTATAAAAAGAACCGTAGCGCCCTAACAGAAATGAAAAGCCGCACTATCGATTTCTTTAAACCGTTCAAAAACAAAATGGGGGAAGAAGCATGGTTTGAATTAGCTAATCGACTTTACAAAGAAAATTACATCGATTCTTGGAAGACGTTTAATAAAGTTATGGCTGACCATTTAGGCATTGAATACACCCAGCTTGTTACCAATGAAGAGCGCTTTGGGCGTAGTTTAAATGGACGGGAAGCAGGTCTGGTCGGTGGTCGTATTGCTGCAATCAGGAAGTTTTGTGATGAAAATAAGCTACCAAGTGAAGAACGCACACAGTTAGAAGTTAAGTACTGGTCATACATTAATGAAATCGGTATCGATACTTTCCTTGATACAAAAAAGATCAAAATGATTGATGTATGGAAAGGCATTGATGTAACAGAAGACCGTTCTAACAGTGGTCGTAGGTCAGGTCAGTACAAAGGTGACGTAATGGCTGACGGCAAAGAGTTTACATCTATCGATACTGCTGAAAAGTACTATAAACTATCATCTGGCACTGGTGGACAACGCATTCGTTCTACTACATTTCTTGGTTGGTACTACATTAACTGGTGCGGTGAAGGTAAAGACCCTACCAATACTAAAGTTACGGGAACTGAAGAAGCTAAAAAAGCTGGTGCTGACGCTGCTAGAAAGTCAAAACGCTGGTGGAAGCACCAGTGGCAAGATTCTGATGAAAAGTATCTACAACGCTTAAAAATTTGGAACGAGTTAGAAGACATCTATAATTTTTGGTTCAAGGAAGGCCAGAAGCTAGGATCAATGAGATTTAACAAAGCACTACAAGATAAAGGTTTTAAGTATGAATCAAATAAATTCTATGAAAAGGTAATCAATCTTCTTCGAAATCACTTTAAGAAAGTAAAATACGAAGATGAACTAACCGAATACGAAGCAGCCCTTGAAGAAATGAAAATTGATTCAATCCAAGACCGTATTGATGAGCTACAAGAAAAAATCAATTCAAAACTATTAAATGCCAGTTCAACTTCCAAAGTGGAAACTGAACCGAATTTACAACAACCCATTGAATAGTAAGACAAGATGGTTTATTGAATAAACACAGTATATTACATGGTGTTAAGGCGTAACAAGGGGGGCTTAGCCCATACTACCTGCGGCACCAAATTTTTCTACTTTGTACAATTAATCAAGAAGTGAGCCTAAACACATACCAAAAAATCTAGGTGACGCCTACGGCGTACCAGATTTGGGCGTTAATTTTGATATAGATATACTATTAATAATGCATACCGTACCATTTCATATCGATTCTCTAACACGTTTATGTTTATAGATAGCTTAGGGTGATCGCTGTTAGTCTTTCTGCTCTAAGCCAGTTCTGGACAAAAATGGCTTAGTGCTTAAGCTTTCAAGGGCATGGTTCGCATTACAGAAAATATGACTAAATTTGGATTAGCTCAATTAACTGAAACCTTTATTTAATTCCCAGCATTCCAATTGTTCACCATCTGAATCAACGACTAATTCTTTGTATGAAAATCCATTTTTGTGAACGACATTTAGCGAAGCTTTGTTATCTGACGCAATCAGAGCAAAAACGGTATTAACTAAAGTAGAACCAAATGCAATTTGGCTGAGTTGTTTAACCGCAAAAGTCGCGACACCCAAACCTCGGGCATCAGGAGCCACATTATAGCCAATTTCAATACGGCTGTTTTTTGGGTCATCCTTGAAGCCACAGGCACCAATAATTTGCGTGTTTTTTTGGATAAAGTAAGGAAACGCCCAAATTACGTCTACTAAATTATGGCGAAGATCCATTGAGCGAACCAAAACATGTATAGGCGGAATAGAATGTTCAATAAACGTAAGATCTTTAGGCTTATCACCAGACTGAATAAGCATTTTAAGCTGGATGTCATTTAGTTGTATGAGGTTCATAATTTACTTTACTTATTTTAGATAAAATAGAGTCCTTTCATTTACATCATAAACTATCTATACAGCTGATTATATTAATATAATCATATGAAATAACTGCCTTACTAAAGATTGATAATACAGTATAAAAACCTCTCATTATGCTATCCCCCATTCATCATAACGATGGTCTATCACACTCAATTTATCAAATGTTATACATGAAAAAATGTATGGCAAATCGATATAGTCATATTTCAATTGAGTTACAGCTCTAAGCCAGAAAGGGGCAGTTTCGGCTTAGAGCTGTCAGCCTAAGCCATTGATGGACAAAGTGTCTTAGGACTTAAGCTTCAAAGAATAGGGTTGCATTACTTAAAATGTATCTTAAGCTGTACACCGTTACCCATACAGTAGCCTTCCTATTTATTTTAATGGATTCATTTCATGTCTAGAAGCCAACGACTCTTTGACTTACTCCAACTGTTACGCTGTCATAAATACCCAGTCTCAGCTGCACACTTAGCTCAAGAACTGAATGTAAGTGTTCGTACTATCTACCGTGATATAGCGACATTACAAGCACAAGGTGCGGAGATTGAAGGCGAAGCTGGCCTTGGTTACGTATTGAAACCGACGTTTACGCTACCTCCATTAATGTTTTCAACAGAAGAGTTAGAGGCTCTCCTGTTAGGAGCTGATTGGGTTGGAAAACAGGCCAATGGTGAGTTGAATAAAGCCGCAAAAAACGCTATTGCTAAAATATCATCAGTATTACCAGAAAATCACATTGTGAAGCGAAGCCCGGATATCATGCGTGTAGCTTCTATCATTGAAGTACCAGAATTAACGACAGAGCTATCATATATTAGAGATGCCATCAAACATCAGTATAAAGCTGAGATTGACTATCAAGATTCTCAAGGGAATCCTAGCTCACGGATAATATGGCCTATTCTTATTGGTTTATTCCAGTACCATTATGTTCTAGTGGCTTGGTGTGAGACAAGAGATACATTTCGTAATTTTAGGCTCGATAGAATAGAACAGTGGCAGTCCCTTGAGCAAAAGTACCGACCTAATCGTCGTGATTTACTGAAACAATGGCAGGAAATAGAAGGGATTAGTGAGAAAGAAATTCGCTACTGACAAAAACTGTCACTCACATTCATTATATTACTAACTCAATCAGTTGTACTTTTTAGGAACTTATATGTTTAAAATCGATTCCTTTGTTCTTTATGTCGAAAATATTGAAATCAGCAAAAATTTTTACACCAATACTTTTGAATGTGACGGTGAGGTTTTATCGCCAACATTTATCTCTTTCTCATTAGGCGATGGTGTTAGTGTTGAGTTAAAACAACTCGCACAAGTTTCTCCAAAAGCTCATATTACTGGTGGCGGTACAGAACTATCCTTAATGGTAGATAATTCAAAAGTATTACACCACCTTTACGAACAATGGGAAAACAAAGGAGTTAAATTCATTCAAACTCCTGTAGAGTTAATTTTTGGTATTACATTTGTTGCGATTGATCCTGATGGACATCGAATTAGGGTCTTTACGCAGAATAAATAAAGAACGGTGTGCCGTGGCTAAGTAATATTGGCCACTATTTTCGGTTCATTCTTGTAAATCATGTTATGTGAAAAGCAACTCACAATCATCGTATGAACAAATGTATGGTAAATCGATATGAACATATTGTGAGAGAGTTAAAGCTCTAACTCACTTCGGGGCAATTTCGGCTTAGAGCGATCACCCTAAGCTATGTGATCACCAAGGGACTTTGTAAAAAGCTAATATTTCACTTTCGGTATATCCATCCAGTAGTTGTATATTGGGTGTGAGCATTTTCGTTCATAGCGAATACTGAAAGAATGTTTCTTACATAAATGAACTGTCATAAGTGTATTTTTACAAGAATATTAACTTATGGTTGTTTTAGTCAAAATTAAGATATGGTTGTAATTTTTCTAATTGATTGATGAATAATTATTTTGAAAAAACCAAGTTATGGTTGTTTCAACACGACTGATTAGTTAAGTGTATTCATACTCAAACTACAATTCTCGAAAGCTTCCTTTCTGTAGTTTGAGTATTATTTTGTAACCCCTCATTTCAACATTGTCACATTTTGTCATAATTCATCTTCTTTCATCATTTTTGTGAAATTTAATCGTCATAGTTGTTTGTTTTAATGGTTTCATTAATCACTAATGAGCACATTGAGATGAATACAGTATTAAAACAGCACCTATCATGGAAAGTTAGGCACGATTTCTATAACGCTATCATGCCATTTTCTCAACAATTATTACTGTGTTGCTTTTTTGTTTGTTTGGCTGTTACCGCAAGCTTAATTGTGGCTAATACCAATAATATTTATGCGAAAGATATAGACAAACTATCGGCTTATAATGATAACTCGATGCCGGGTATGGTGAATATAGATCGTATCTACACGGATGCCATGAATATTGAAACACGTGATGTTGTTGATAGTAGCCTTGTAAAAGCGCAGATTAATTATGAACAGAAGCTCGCCGACTTAGCGTTTGCATTACAACAGTATGAAATGATGGAGTTGCAAACATTTAACTTTGTTATTGAAGTGTCAGAGCGTGAGCAAGCGACGTCAATGATGCTTGTACATCTACAGAAAATGTTGACTGAATTTACGCAATCAAACCCAGACATTAATGCTGATTGGCAGGTAGATCCAAATGATGCTTTTAAGCTAACAGTTAAGTTGAATACAGAACGACAAAGACAGTGGGGTGGGACAGGATTCATTATTTAAATAGGGCAAGTTACCTTGCCCTATTTTATACGTCAGTAACAGTTTTACACTCGGTGTAATGTGTTGTCTGACTAATTGTAGCTGTGATTAACCGGCTATTTTTTCAACTGGTTTAGCAACAATGTTACGTTTTTCTTTGTTTACTTCAGCAATGTTGACTTGGATTAAATCACCCAAGCTATATTCAACTTGATCTTTAATGCTGATTTGACCTGTTTCAGTTAAGCATTTAACTTCTTTCTTATTATCATGTAATAAGCTAGCAGGGATAAATGCAACCGCGCCATTTTCAAGTAAACGCACGCGTAAACCACCACGGTTAACATCCATAATACTTGCTTCGAATACTTGTTTGTTTTCAACGGCAGGTGTTAGGTAGTCAACGTACAACCATGATGAGATATCGCGTTCTGCCATTCTGTGTTGGCGACGACGTTCTGACATTAAGATCACTTCATCTTCAGTTGCAGAAGGTGCTGAACCATTTGTTAATGTTGCTTTAATTAGACGGTGATTAATGATGTCACCGTATTTACGAATTGGTGATGTCCATGTTGCATAGCCATCTAAGCCCATCGCAAAGTGACGTTCTGCACTTGCGCTAATAAGACTGTAGCTTTGCATACGACGTAAACGGCTGTCTAATGCTGGATTCGCTTTTTCGGCTAGTGTACGTTGCAATTCAACATAACCTGGCAGAGATTGGATGTGCTCTTTAGTACATTCAATACCGTGTTCAGCTAATAGCTCAACAACTAAGTCAATCTTTTCTGGATCAAAACCTGCGTGTGTATTGAATACACCCACATCGCCATTTTGACGGAATAAACGCGCCGCTGTAATATTTGCAGCAACCATTGTTTCTTCAATCATCTGATTAGCAATACGACGGTGCTCTACATGAATTGCAAGTACGTTGCCGCTCTCGTCTAGCTCGAAGCTGTAATCAGGTTGGTCTGGGAATACGATCGCATTCTTTTTACGCCATTGTTGACGATGACGTGCAAAAGTAGCCAGTGATTGTAATTGTTCAGCCAGTTGTGCTTCTGGTTGCCATTCTGTCGATACTTCTTCAATCCAATCTGAAACTTGTGTGTAAGACAGTTTATGTTGTGATGTGATCCAAGCTGTAAAGAACTCAAACTCTTCAGCTAATGCACCATCTTCTTGAATGGTATAAGTACAGCATAATGTTGGGCGCTTTTCGCCAGCAACGAGTGAACAAACACTGTCACTTAGTTCACGTGGCATCATCGGAATGTTACGGCCCGGTAGATACACAGTAAATGCACGTTCAGCAGCAATTTTGTTTAGCTCAGAATCAGCTGGAATATATGATGTTGGATCGGCAATCGCTACCGTTACTTTAAGGTTGCCTTCTGCTGTTTTTTCAATAAGCAGTGCATCATCCATATCTTTTGTTGACGCTGAGTCGATAGTAAAGAATGGCTTGTCTGTTAGATCGATACGCGCTGTATCATCTTTAAATTCAACAGATTCAGGCATAGCAGGAACATCTTTAGCTAAATCTTGACGTGCTAGTGTTACCCACCATGGTGCATTTGGATCCGTTGCTGTAGCAACAAAACCAGTTACTTCAGCAGCAAAGCTACCATCTTTTAATGCATGAGATTTTAGTTGTGCTACAACCCAGTCGCCATCGTTAACTTTTTGCTCGCCAAAACCAACTAATTTAGCTCTGATTGGCATATTGATAACAGGACTATCTGCAAGAATTGTTAGCTTGTTTTTAGTAATACTAATACGGGCAATAAAACGCGTTAATTTAGCTTCAACTAATGTATCTGGTTCTGCAGATGTTTTATCACCATTAGTTTCGATATACGCTTTGATTCTATCGCCGTGCATGATTTTTTTCATGTGAGGTGGCGCAATGAAATAGCTTTCACCATCATCCGCTTCAAGGAAGCCAAAACCACGTTCTGTGCCTTTAACAGTACCTTCAACACTTGGCGTGTTTTGGCGCATATTTTGTTTTAATTGTGAGAGTAGTGGATTGTCGCGAAACATGTAAAGCCTTCCTATAATGAATTGCGCATACTATACGACAGAGAAGGGCTAAGTTCCACCCCTTATGAGGGTTGTTTGTTGCAAAAAATAATGCGATTAAATAGCTAGCTTAATCTAAAAAAAAGACTAACTATTTAACTAAGTATTTGTAAATATTAAGCACTTTATTTACTGAATTAACGTTACAGTAATTTTTCAATATCTTTAACCATGCCTTTTGGAGAGAGTGTCGGCGGGAAGCGGCTGACAACATCGCCATCACGGTTCACGAGGAATTTAGTGAAGTTCCATTTAATGCCTTTACTGCCTAACAAACCCTTAGCTTCGGTTTTAAGCCATTGATAAAGCGGATCTGTATTATCGCCATTTACGTCTATTTTACTAAACATATCAAATGTCACACCAAAATTTAGCTGGCAGAACGAGTTGATGTCAGCATCTGAGCCTTGTTCTTGTTGCTTAAATTGGTTGCAAGGAAAGCCTAAAATAGCGAGGCCTTTACTACCATATTGTTGATGTAACTCTTCTAGTTCTGCATATTGATTCGTAAATCCACATTTACTTGCTGTATTGACGATTAATACTGCTTGGCCTTCATAATCACTGAGTTTCTTTTGTTCACCCGTGATAGTCGTTACTTCGAAATCATAAAGCTTAGTCATTGTAAGTACCTTTAAATAATAGAATGAGTGATAGTTGCTAATGTATGACTTAATTTAGGTTGTGCGCAATATATTGCTGGTTAGTATATTAATATGCAAGGTTTTTTTTAGACTGTCTGTCACTTTATCGTATGTTTTTTAGTAGTTGCGTATTCGCTCACAGATAAAAATAATGAATTGCCCTTGAAAACAGGGATAACAAACCCATCTATCTATTAACTAATAAATTCAGATACTTTGAGATCTGAATATGAATCGTCCCATTAGAACAAAGGAATAAGTAATGACTGATACAGTTAATACTGAGACTCACGGCTTTCAAGCTGAAGTTAAGCAGCTACTTAAATTAATGATCCATTCTTTATATTCAAATAAAGAAATATTTTTACGTGAACTTGTCTCTAATGCGGCTGATGCTGCCGATAAACTTCGTTTTAAAGCATTATCTGACAATAGCTTATATGAAAATGATGGTGAATTACGCGTACGTGTTACATTGGATAAAACGGCCCGTACAATTACCATTTCTGATAACGGCATCGGTATGTCACGTGAAGATGTTATCTCTCACCTAGGTACTATTGCGCGTTCAGGTACGTCAGAGTTTTTTGACAACCTATCTGGTGACCAAGCGAAAGATTCACAATTAATCGGTCAGTTCGGTGTTGGTTTCTATTCTGGTTTCATCGTTGCAGACATGATGACAGTAAATACACGTGCAGCAGGCGCGGCAGCGGACCAAGCTGTACAGTGGGAATCAGAAGGCGAAGGCGATTACCGCCTAGCAGATATCACGAAAGAAAGTCGTGGTACTGACATTATCTTGCACCTACGTGAAGGCGAAGATGATCTACTTGATGCATGGAAACTGCGTCAAATCGTAAACAAATATTCTGATCACATCAGTATCCCTGTTGAAATGTGGAAAGAAGAACAACCTGAATCAGAAGGTCCTGACGGTGAAAAAGCACCAGCAGTACCAGGTGAGTGGGAATCGGTAACACGTGCGAGTGCATTGTGGACACTATCGAAAAATGAACTGAAAGACGAAGAGTATAATGAGTTCTACAAGCACATTGCTCACGACTTTGAAGATCCACTTACATGGAGCCATAACCGTGTAGAAGGCAAGCAAGAATACACAAGCTTACTTTATATCCCTGCGCGTGCACCATTTGATATGTGGAACCGTGAAAAAGAACATGGTTTAAAACTGTATGTTCAACGTGTATTTATCATGGATGACGCAGAGCAGTTTATGCCGACTTACCTGCGTTTCGTGAAGGGTGTATTAGATTCAAACGATCTACCACTAAACGTATCACGTGAAATTCTACAAGATAATAAAGTAACAACGTCACTACGTACTGCTTGTACTAAACGTGTACTGACTATGCTTGAGCGCATGGCGAAAAACGAAGATGAAAAATACCTTAAATTCTGGAACGAATTCGGTCAAGCACTGAAAGAAGGTCCAGCTGAAGACATGGCGAATAAAGAGAAGATTGCTTCTTTATTACGTTTCTCTTCAACATCTGTTGGCGGTCCTGCGCAAGAAGTTGGTTTCGGTAAATATATCGAAAACATGCAAGAAGGTCAGGATAAGATTTACTATATTACTGCTGACAACTACACAACAGCAGTAAACAGTGCGTATCTTGAAATCTTCAAGAAAAAAGGCATCGAAGTATTACTATTAACAGATCGCATTGATGAGTGGTTACTTTCTCACTTAACAGATTTCGATGGTAAGCAACTTGTGTCAGTAACTAAGGGTGATCTAGACCTTGGCGACCTTGACGATGAAGATGCTAAGAAAGCAAAAGAAGAAGCAACTGAAGAATTTGCAAGCTTCCTTGAGCGTGCTAAATCAACATTAGGTGAAAAAGTAGCCGATGTTCGTTTAACTCATCGCTTAACAGAAACACCGTCTTGTGTTGTAACAAACGAAGATGGCATGAGCAGTCAAATGATCAAGCTAATGGAATCTGCTGGTCAAGCTGTACCGCCGCAAAAGTACATTTTTGAGCTAAACCCTGAGCACGAAATGATTAAACGTGTTGCAGATGAAGCGGATGAAGTGGTATTTGCTGACTGGGTTCAGTTACTATTAGAGCAAGCACAACTGACGGAACGTGGTAGTTTGGATGATCCAGCTGCATTTATCGCACGTATAAACCGTTTAATCGGTTAATAAGACCGTAAACTTTGTGAGTGATTTATCGAATTACTCACAAAGTTGTATACAAAAGGTTAACAAAACAGGGCCAGACTTGAACACATCGGATTTCCCGTGTAGTCTAGCGGTTCTGAAATTTAAGCAATTTAAACAAGCTAAGTCAATTTAAGGGCAATTTATGCGTATTATTTTATTAGGTGCACCAGGTGCAGGTAAGGGAACTCAAGCACAGTTCATCATGGAAAATTATGGTGTTCCGCAAATCTCTACTGGTGATATGCTACGAGCTGCTATTAAAGAAGGTTCTGAGTTAGGTCAAAAAGTTAAAGCTGTTATGGATGGTGGCCAACTAGTATCTGACGAACTAATCATCGAATTAGTTAAAGATCGCGTTAAGAAAGAAGACTGTGCAAAAGGTTTCCTACTAGACGGTTTCCCACGTACTATCCCACAAGCTGACGCTATGAAAGAAAACGGTATTGACGTTGATTTCGTACTTGAATTTGATGTGCCTGATGAAGAAATCGTTAAACGTATGAGCGGTCGTCGTGTTCACGCTGCTTCAGGCCGTGTTTACCACACTGTTTACAATCCACCAAAAGTGGAAGGTAAAGACAACGAAACTGGTGAAGATCTATCAATCCGTGCGGATGATGTTGAAGCAACAGTACGTAAACGTTTAGGTATCTACCATGACCAAACTGCACCACTTATTGCTTACTATGGCAAAGAAGCGGAAGCAGGTAACAGCAAATACGTTACATTTGACGGCACTCAAGCTGTTGACGCTGTAAGCAAACAATTAGCTGAACTACTTGGCTAATCTATAGCTTAATAGAGAGGGATAACCCTTTCGATTAATCTGTATACGGTTATTTAACCTCGAGCATGCTCGGGGTTTTTTTATAACTAAATCTCAGTGAGTTATTGGATCCGATACGTTTAATCGAATAGAATGACGATACTCGTTAAACGATATAGTGATCATGTGTAATATGACTAAGCAAAGTGTGTTATTGGTTAACCTTGGTACGCCTGAATCGGCAACACCAGCGGGCGTTAAAGCTTTTTTAAAACCATTTCTGTCTGATTCTCGTGTTGTTAGCATTCCACGATTATTCTGGTTACCATTACTAAACGGTGTCATTTTACCTTTACGTAGTAAACGTGTAGCGAAAGCTTATCAGTCAATCTGGTTTGATGATGGTTCTCCATTATTACACTACAGTCTGTTGCAGCAAAAAGCGTTAGCTGCTCTGTTTGCCGAAGCAGGGCAAGATGTGCAAGTTGAACTCGCGATGACATATGGTGAGCGCAGCATCAAAGATGCAATTACAGCGTTACAGCAATCAGGTTCCGAACATATTGTGGTGTTGCCTTTATACCCGCAGTACTCGTCGACGACAACAGCACCTGTATTTGATCAGGTTGCGCGTTATATACAAACAACGATTGATACACCAAGTGTGAGTTTAGTTAAACACTATCATAATAATGCGCTCTTTATCGATGCATTAGCCTTAAGTATCGAACGTCATTGGCAAGAAAAGGGCAGGGCAGAGAAACTGCTGTTGTCTTACCATGGCATACCTAAGTTCTTGGTTGAACAAGGTGACATTTATGCAGAGCATTGTGTTGAAACGACTAAGCTATTATGCGCGCGCTTAGGATTATCTGAAGAGGATGTTGTTCACTGCTATCAATCTCGCTTTGGTAAAGCCGAGTGGTTACAGCCATATACGAATGAAACCTTAGTCAAATTGGCTGAAAGTGGCACTAAGTCGCTAGATGTTCTTGCGCCTGCATTTGCTGTCGATTGTTTAGAAACATTAGAAGAAATGGCGATAGAGAATAAAGAAGTGTTTGTGAATGCTGGTGGTGAAGATTATCATTTTATTGCGTGTCTGAATGATGACGATGCACACATACGTGCCATACATGCTGTCGCGAGTGAGTATTTACGCTAATATACGCGATTAAGTTTAACGTTGTAGTATAAGTGTAAGTGTAAGTGTAAGTGTAAGTGTAAATAAAAGCGTAGGCGCTAACCTACGCTTTTAGTTACAACTTCTTCATCAATATTTTTGAGCGACGTTGTAAATTGTAGAGCTCTTGTTTTTCAACGGGTAATTGCTCCAATTCAACAGGCTCAAATCCTCGTTCTCTAAACCAATGAATACTGTGGGTTGTCAGTACAAAGAGGTTGTCCATTCCTTGCTCTTTTGCTTGTTTCTCGATTTCCTTAACCAACAAGTCACCACGACTTGAGCGTCGATATTCCGGATGTGTCGCGACACTCGCCATTTCGGCAATATTTCCCGAGAAACAATACAGTGAGGCGCATCCAATAATGGTGCCATCGCGTTCAACCACGGTGAAATGTTCAATATCACGCACAAATTGTTCTCTTGTACGCTGAACTAACATGCCTTGTTCAACCAATGGTTGTGTGAGTAACATGATACCGGCTACATCTTCCACTCTCGCTGCACGTGTTTGTTCTGCGCTCTGGCGTACTATTTGCGTACCAACACCATCACGTGAGAACAATTCTTGTAATAGAGAACCATCCGTTTTATAGCTAACTAAGTGACAGCGGGGAACGCCTGCTAATGACGCATTGATTGCGGCACGTAAATAAGAGGCTGTACCACTATTAATACCACCTTCAGCGTCAAGTTCAGCTAAACGTTCTTGTGCTTGTTCTGGGAACATTTCAGAAATAAGCTCACCGTTATAGTCGAGAACGCCTTGGGCTGAACAGAAACTAATCAACTTATGTGCATTAAGCTTAATGGCAATCTTAGTCGCCACTTCTTCCGCACTCAAATTAAAGCTTTCACCTGTGACTGAATAGCCAAGTGGCGGGACGACGGTAATTGCATTTTGAGCAAGTTGATATTCAAGTGCATCAGTATCGACACGACGGACACTGCCTGTATGGCAAAAATCAACGCCTTCATCAACGCCAATCGGTTGCGCTGTAATAAAGTTACCACTGACAATATTAATTTTTACACCGTGCATCTGAGTGTTAACTAATCCCATTGAGAACGCAGCTGTGATCTCAAATTGAAGTTGACCAATAACTTGTTTAATTAGTGGAAAAGCTTGTTCGTCTGTTACGCGCTGACGCTTGTGGAATACACTTTCACAATTGTGTTGGGCCAATATGGTGTTGATTTGCGGACGGGCACCAAAGACCAGTACGATACGAATGCCGAGAATATTTAATAAGGCGATATCATTGACGATATTAATAAAATTAGCGTGTGCAATCGCTTCACCACTGAGTGTGAGGACAATTGTTTTATCGCGGTGGGCATTAACGTAGGGTGCGGACTGGCGAAACCACCGCACTAACTGGTTATCTTGTTGACTCAATTCCATCTCCTTGGACTTCTACAGCGTGTTCTAACGCTAATATTCCTTAATTTGGAGATGAAAGCAAGTCACTGCTGTTTGATTATTCAGCTTTCCAAAGAATATGAATGAATTTATCGTTGGCTTTTTTCTTTACTAATACACGGCCGAAAACATCATTTAGTAGATCATTGTCGTCTACAAGTCCAATATGCAATTCACAATAGTCATTGTCGTTGATACCCATTGCGACACTTGCTGGCCAATCTTTGCCTAAATCAACGATATCAACTGCACCACGGTCTTCAAATTGCATTGCAAATAAGATTTGATCTGCAGGGGATAATTCTTTTTGCGCGCTGTCTAGAAATGTATCGTAGGCAAAGTCAATGAGTTCGTCTTCAGTTTTTAATAGCATGGGGTTTCCAAGTTTAGCCAATTTATAGTGGATTTTACCTTAATCTCGACAAGATAAGAATATTTCTTAGAATATCCATGGAATTTTTATGTGATTTCTAATTGCTTCCGAGTGAAATAGGCGTTACATTGAATGCGGACAATATAACATTAGAGTATGAATGCCCACGGGCGAATAAAGGAATATTAGTAGTATGCATTATCAAACAGACGACGTTAGAATTCGAGAAGTTAAAGAACTATTACCGCCAATTGCAGTGTTAGAAAAATATCCTGCTTCTGATGATGTGACTAAAACAGTATTTGAATCACGCAATAGCATTAGCCAAATTCTTAAACAAGCAGATGATCGCCTTTTAGTGATTGTAGGGCCTTGTTCTATTCATGACACTGAAGCTGCATTAGAATATGCAGAGCGACTAGTGGCATTACGTGAAAAATATAAAGATACACTTGAAATTGTGATGCGTGTTTATTTTGAAAAACCGCGTACAACGGTTGGTTGGAAAGGATTAATCAACGACCCGTATCTAGATGATAGCTTCCAATTAAATGATGGTGTACGTATTGCACGTAAACTATTACTTGATGTTAATGCAATGGGTCTACCAACTGCAGGTGAGTTCTTAGATATGATCACACCGCAATATGTTGGTGATCTAATGAGTTGGGGCGCAATTGGTGCACGTACAACAGAATCTCAAGTTCACCGTGAACTTGCTTCTGGTATGTCTTGCCCTGTTGGTTTCAAAAACGGTACAGACGGTACAATCAAAGTTGCTATCGATGCAATTGGTAGTGCAAATGCACCGCACCACTTCTTATCAGTAACTAAATTTGGTCACTCTGCGATTATCTCAACAGCAGGTAACCCTGATTGTCACCTGATTCTACGCGGTGGCAATAAGTCGACAAACTATTCTGCTGACGATGTAGCAACAATTACAACTCAGTTAGAAGCGGCGAAGCAAGACATTAATATCATGATTGATTTTAGCCATGCAAACAGCGAAAAGAAATTCCAAAAACAAATGGATGTTTCAACAGATGTTTCTGGTCAAATTAGTGCTGGTAATAAAGGTATCTTTGGCGTGATGGTTGAAAGTCATTTAGTTGAAGGTCGCCAAGATCTTGTTGACGGTAAAGTTGAAACTTACGGTCAAAGTATCACTGATGCTTGTATTGGCTGGGCAGACACTGAAACTATGATGGCACAGTTATCTGACGCAGTTGCTACACGACGTACAGTGAAATAAGCAAGCAGTTAGCTGACTTGCATTGCACCGCTGTTTAGGTATATAGTCCTAGCATATTATAAAGCACAAACTTTGGTTTGTGCTTTTGTCATTAAAGAGCGGACAAAAATGAAACGAATTATATTTTCTCTTGATGAAGTTTTGCCGATTGAAGCGGAAGCACTTGCTGCAAAGACTTTTACCCCTACTTATGATGATCTTTGGGACGCGAGTAAGTTCAAAGGTTCTAAAGTTGTTGATGAACATGGCAACACGGAAGTTGAAGCATTAAGTAACGGTCTAAACTTCTGGCCAGATGTTAATCAACTTAATCCTAAAAAACTGAAAGCACAATTAACCTTGATGGCTGAGCACGGCATTTTCATTATGAACAATGTCTCAAGCGATATCTCGCCAATTGATCGTGGTACGTTAGCGTATGCACAAGGTTGTCACCCAGAGAAAGATGCTGATTTTCAAATGAATCAAGATGAAATTTTTGATGGTGAAATGGGCTCAATCACAATTCCACTGGAATGGGTTAGTCGCTCTGTTAAAGCGGATAAGAAGCAGTTCATTATTGAACTTGGTGATGACGACGATGTACGTCTAATCATCAAATAAAAACAAAGAGTAAAGTTAAGCTAGCTGAAAAGTTAGTTTAATTACTCATCAAAAAAAGCGCCACTCGTTACTGTAACGAGAGGCGCTTTTTTATTATATTATTTAATCAAGCTTGTCGGAACGAAAAGATTAACGACGTTTTTTCTTTGGCTTACGTTTTTTAACTTTTTCGCCTTCAAGGGCTAAACGCTCAATTACAGCTTTTTTCTCTGCTTCAGCCATTGCTGGTGTTTCTAAGCTAAGGCGGCAGATTTTAGCTGTACGTAATTCATTGATTAAAATTGCAGCTGCTTTGTTTAAATCAACAAAACCACCTGGACCTAAACAACCACGACCACGGCCAATATCTTCTAGCAGTTCTAAATCTGTTTTGTCTAGATTATCGAGTTTATAACGCTCACGCATCGCCTCTGGATAAGCTTTACACATGTATTCAGCTGCATACATACCGATATCATCATATTCAATCGCAGTATCTTTAATCGCGCCAGTAGATGCTAAGCGATATCCTGAAAGTGGGTTTTGTACTTTTGGCCATAACATTCCTGGGGTATCTGATAATACGATACCGTTATCCAGCTTGATGCGTTGCTGTTGTTTAGTCACAGCTGGCTCATTACCTGTTTTAGCAATGATACGGTTAGCAAGGATATTAATCGTGGTTGATTTACCCACGTTTGGAATACCCATAATCATCGCTTTGATTACTTTGTCAGCACCTTCTTTATTTGGTACTAATTGGCGTGCTAGTGCAGGGATCTTTTTGATCTCATGTACTTCTTGTGTAGTAAAGGCATACGCCTTAACGCCTTCTTCTAATTCTAGGTACTCTAACCATTGCGCTGTAATAATTGGATCAGCAAGATCACTCTTATTAAGAATTTTAATACAAGGGGTATCACCACGTAAGTCAGAGATCATTGGATTCTCACTACTATAAGGGATACGTGCATCAAGCACTTCGATAATGAGGTCCATTTGCGGCATTACTTCCGCGATCTCTTTACGGGCTTTGTGCATGTGCCCTGGGTACCACTGAATGGTCATTTGAAATATACCTTTTGATTTTAATATGCAGTTACATGCGTACGTAATTAAGTACTACTGTTTACGTAATTAGCTATTTAGTACGTAGGCCTGAAACTTGGTTGCTATCGCAGCTGAAAAATTTCCTGCCATAGTCTTATAAACTGGCGTTAGTTTAACGTAAATAGTGATTTCGGTCACTAATGGTTAAGACTTCTGTTCAAGTAATTTTAATCTACCTTATTTTATGTACGGACAGTTTTCTTAAAAACGTGATTTGTGTCGTATATTTAATATATGGAAAGAAAATAGTCGATAATGTAGCTGTTTTTGTAACACGGCATTGCTTTAATTAACAACTCAGCTTACACTTGTTCGCTATTATAAGTGAAACTACTTCATCAGGATGTTAGAGATAGTTATGAAAAAACCACCGTTAATTTGGCTAAATGTACTAATTTTTGCTTCAACCTTCCTTATTGCTATCACGGCAGTACCTTGGTATGGCTATGTTTATGGATTTGAAACATTCGAAATTGTTGCCATGATTATTGGTATTTTCGTATGCGGGTTATCGATCACTGGTGGTTACCACAGACTTTGGTCTCACCGTACTTATAAAGCACATTGGTCTGTACGATTGATTTTTGCTCTGGGTGGTGCGTTTGCGTTACAAAACAGTGCAATTCATTGGAGCTCTGATCACCGTCGTCACCACAAGCATGTAGATCATGATGATAAAGACCCGTACTCAGCGAGCCATGGGTTTTGGTTTTCACACATCGGTTGGATGCTACGTGAATATAACGCGATGCTTTACACTGATTACACGAATGTTCGTGATTTACAAAAAGATGCTATCGCAGTATGGCAGCACAAATACTATAACGTACTTGCGTTTGCAATGAATGTAGGTGTGCCTATTTTAGTTGGTTTGTTGTATGGCGATGTATGGGCGAGCTTATTATTATTAGGCGTTGCACGTTTAGTATTAAGCCATCATTTCACGTTCTTTATTAATTCATGGGCACATATGTGGGGCACACAGCCTTATACAGATCGTAACACTGCTCGTGATAATGCACTGCTAGCTATCTTCACTCATGGTGAGGGTTACCATAATTATCATCATATTTTTGAAACAGATTACCGTAACGGTATTAAATGGTATCAATATGATCCGACTAAATGGTTAATCAATGTTTTAGCATGGTGTAATCTAGCCAGTGATTTACGTATGGTTCCAGAAGCACGTATTGAGCAAGCTAAACTGAAGATGGAATTAAAACGTCGTCACGATAAAGTGAAGCACTTGCCTAATTCTGAAGAAGTTATTTTACGTCTTAATCAAGAGTACGATGTGTTATGTGAGAAACTTAACGCTTTTTATAAAGCAAAAGTCGTATTATTTGAATCAAAGAAAAAATCATTGAATGAAAAATTGGATAAAATTCAATTTGAACAACAGATCACTGATACTAAATTGCAATTAAGCCAACTAAAAGAGGCGTTTCATGCGCAACGTCGAGTTTGGAATAACATGCAACTTAACTTTTCTCACTAAATAAGAGTTAAATGTAGCGGTAGATGTAATAGCGTTAGGTGTTTTTGAATATCACCTAACGGATTGCCAAGGATGGCATGATAATCATGGAGGATATTTTGATTAAACATAAAGATATGCGTAAGTATTTACTTGCGCATGATTTACCAACCAATGATTTTGGTAACGCCTCGTTTTTTGCCCTCGTTGAATACATTAGCCCATTACGTAAATGCAGTGTCGAGACACTTGTGAGTTTCGTTCTTGCGGGTTATTGCGAAGGGACTATTCGGCTTGACCCCAATGATGACCTAACTCAAATAGGGTATATGATGAACTTTACCTGCGCTTGGCACGAGTGTAAATTCGATCTCGCGAGTCGCAGTTTTGTTATTCGTGGTAGTGATAGTAATAAAATGGGTGGTGATTTTGTCGTAACAATTCGACAATCGTAGTCTTATTTTCTATTTTTTTCGCATAAATCTATGTGATTGACCGGAATATGGTTAATAATTGGATCATTAATTTGGTTTTACTGGTATTTCAGAATTAGACTGGTAAAATCAGCCCCCTTTTATTCTCTCATGCTGGTTCAAATATGAAATTTCCCGGTCAACGCAAGTCTAAGCATTACTTTCCTGTAAATACAGGCAATCCATTTGTCAAACCGGTAGACGCTGCAAGTGTAGCTCAACCTGTATTATGCGGTATTGATCAGACACTCGTTGATATTGAAGCTCATGTCGAAGATGAGTTTTTAACTCGCTTTGGTTTGAGAAAGGGTGAGTCACTGATGATCAGTGATGAAATAGCCGAGCAAATTTATACAGAATTAAAGCAGAACGACCTTATCGTGAGTGAGTTTGCTGGTGGTACAGTAGCGAATACACTTCATAACTATGCCATTCTATCTGAATCTCAGTCGCTTCTATTTGGTACTATGTGTGATCAAATTAAAATCGGCAGCTATGCATACCAATATCTATGTAATACCAGCAGCAAGGTAAACCTTAATTACTTGCAACCTGTGAACGGTCCAATCGGGCGTTGCTTTACATTTATTTCTTCAGATGGTGATCGTAGTTTCGGTATCAATGCTGGCTTAATGAATAAGTTAAGTAAAGAGCATTTACCTGTTGATCAATTACAAAAAAGCTCTGGATTACTTATCTCTGCTTACTTATTGCGTTGTGCAGAAGATGATCCAATTAAAGAAGCTGCAATGCATATGGTTGAGCAGGCTAAATACCTTAATATTCCAATCATTCTTACATTGGGCACGCGCTTCATTATTGAAGGTAATGAAAAGTGGTGGCAAGATTTCATTAACGAATACGTTACTGTTATCGCAATGAATGAAGATGAAGGTGAAGCGTTAACTGGCTTTACTGATCCATTATTAGCTGCAGATGCGGCTTTGGAATGGTGTGACCTTGTGCTTTGTACTGCAGGTGCTGAAGGCCTATATATGGCTGGTTATACGGATGAGAAGTTTAAACGTGAAACAAGCGGACAGTTATTACCGGGCGCAATTGCCGAATTTAACCGTTATGAATACAGCCGTCCAATGCGCTTAGCTGATACAACTGAGCCATTAAAAATGTATTCACATATTGCACCATATTTAGGTGGACCAGTTGAAATCAAAAACACCAATGGTGCTGGTGATGGTGCGCTATCTGCTATTTTACATGATATGTTAGCGAATTCTTACCACAGAGACATCGTGCCTAACTCTGATAAGCATACGGCGAGCTGCCTTGCTTATTCATCACTTTCACAGTTATGTAAATATGCAAACCGTGTAAGTTATGAAGTGTTAGCACAGCATTCTCCACGTTTATTAAAAGGTTTACCGGAACGTGAAGAATCACTAGATGAAGGCTATTGGTCTAGCTAATCGAATTGATTAATACTGGTGATTTATTAAGTAAATACATTGGTATGATTTAAGCAGTTCATCGATACAAAAATGGCGAACAACAAAACGGTAATCCGTGAGTTGTTCGCCATTTTTGTATTTCCAGATCGAGATACGTTACTAATACTTAGTAATTAGACACGATAGTATTAAAGAACGCTGCGGAATATTGTGTGAGAGGAGAGGGCTGCCTCGGTTTATCCTTATTCGATAGTTCTATATTTTTAGGATTGTAACCGCTTACCATTAGAACAAAGGGTACCCTGTGATTCTTTTCTGTTTTCACAATACCGACTAAATTTGATAAGCCTTTTAAAGAACCCGTTTTAGCGGCAATTTTACCGGCCAATTTTTTAGTGAGTAATCCTCTACGATATTGCAATGTTCCGTCCACACCTGATATTGGCATAGTCTCTAACAACTTCAGCTCATCGTCATGGTTAATAATATACTCAAGTACATTAAACATGGTTTGAGCTGATACTAAATTGTGGCGTGACAGACCTGAACCATCTGCAATCACACTCGATGCGAGTGAAATGTCTTTATCCGCCAGGATTAAGCGCATAGCTTTAGCCCCATTACGATAATTACCTGCCTGTTGGAAGTATTCCGCGCCTATTGTTTTGAATAATATATCAGCAATTAAGTTGTCCGACTCTTTCATCATTTCAGTGATAATGTCTGGTAATGGTGCCGATTGTTGATTTATGATCGTTGCTGTTTTTACTGCTTTCTTGCTTTCAACAACCTTGCCTGTAAATGCTATTCTTGCCTGTGTTAATTCATCTTTAAGCAATGCTGTAAAGTAAGTCGCAGGGTCAGAAATAGCAAATGACAGCGGAAGGTTACGTTTAGAGGGGGTGATACAGCCAAATAGCGTGTAATTATTGTTAGGATGACGTGTGACCTCTAAATCACAAAATTGTGCTTGTTGCTGCTCTTTAGTGAGAATATGCACTTGGCTGTTTAATATAACAGGCTCATAGTCGGGAATATAAATCGTAGCCTTTGTCATGTCTGCAGAGCGCTTAAGATTACCTAATACACAGTTATTATTGATGACTAGCGCGGATGCCTGCGTTGCATAGCAGACAGCTTGGTCATTCCAAACTTGGCCATTACCCCAATTGTAACCATTAAAGCGACTCTGATTGAGGATAATGTCACCGTTAATCTGGTTAACCCCTTTTGCTTTTAATTGCTTAAGCATATTGCGTAAGTCTTTGCGTGTGAAGGTGGGATCTCCAGTAAAATTAAACTCTGCATTATTTAAGCGCTGTTTATTTATATTGCCGTGCAAGCTGGTATTAAAAGTATAGTTGTCAGTGAGAAAAAGCTTTGCTGTTAATGCTGTCAGTAGCTTTTGTGTCGATGCCGGAGTTAATAGAAGGTCTGCGTTATCTTGACTGAATAATGCAGTACTGGCGCTTGTCGTTGAATCTAAAGGTTGTCCAATGATATAGGCAACATTTGTACCTGAAGGTAGCAATTTTTTTAAAGGCGCAATTTCATCCGTGTTCGCATTCGCATTGATGCTAATGAAGAGGAGTGTCATGCAGTAAAGGTAAGTTCGTAACATATTATTTTTAAATACTTCTCGCCGTGTGGATGATTATTCTATCTGAGATTAGAAAGTAATAGAATGTGAATAATTAAATAACACTCAAATATTCATAGTATAAGCTGTTATTCTCATTACAACTGTTGTTAAACGATAAGCAGAGCGTGCTCAATATCGATTTAATTTGCAGTCATGATTATCTCTTTATTATGATTGGTATAAGTATAAAAGGTTCAGTTTTGACTAAAGTGGAAGCGAGTTTATGGATTGTGTATCTTATTGAAACAGACGCGGGTCTGTATTGTGGGATTACAACGGATATGGAAAGGCGTTATCAGCAGCATTGTAAAGGGACGGGGGCAAAATTTTTTCGTCGGGCAAAACCGATTCGAATTGCTTATACAGAAATACAACCTGACCGGAGTAGGGCAAGTAAGCGAGAATATGCGATTAAACAGTTATCACGGAAACAAAAACTCGCTTTAATTAATCCAACGAGTTCTTGTTTGTCGTAATAATATGAATGCTTAAACAGCTTTGGCTAGGATATCCGGTACGCCAGCTGTTTGAACAAGTGATGGATTACCAGCGAGTGCTGCTGAAAAGTAGATAGGTTTAATCTTTGCCGCTCTTTCTGCATCAAATACTGGAATTTGTGCCATCGCATGTTCAGTTAGCGCGAGAATAGTCAGCGATGGATTCACCCCTAAATTACCCGCGATAATTGAACCATCGAGGATTCTTAAGTTTTTGTACCCATACGTTTGCCCTGAATCATCAAGGACGGCTGTTTTTGGATCTTTACCCATTCTAGCACCACCCATCATGTGTGCTGTGATAGGTGTACCTGCAATCACTTCTAAAGCAAGATTACCGGCATTACCACCAGAATGTTTAACGTAATGCTCTGCGACTTTGTGCGCGATAGGGAAGTAGTTTCTTAGTTTAGTATCTCCCTTATGTTGTACTGGTAACCATGTTTTCTTAAAAGGGGAATACCATGCGCGCTTACTTTCTAAGTGGATATTATTTTGTGCTGTTTGCATTACTAACAAGATAATGGTGTCTTTTGCTTTACCAATTGGGTTTGCCATTTTTAATGTTTTAATTGGCTGCTTAGCAATGTTCATAAGCATCGTCATTGAACGGGGGATACCAGCGTGTTTTGATGTTAGTGGAACCGCCATCGCACCTGCAAAAGAAGCATCACTGCCTTTCGCATAACGTACAATTTCAACTTTTGTTTCATCATCCGGTGAGAATATTGAGGTAATGGCCGTACCATTCCACACTTCTTCTTTTTGCTCTTGTTGGGTTAAGCGATCGTGTGAAACGGTTAGCAGTGTTTCTGAGTTGGTTAGTACATTTTGACCGAGGTTCGGGCTTAGGTTAGGTAATGTTTTTTCTACATCTCGCATTCTAAGTAATAACGGCATCGTACCGAATACACCACCAGAGACGACAACGCCACGTGTAGTTAGCGTATATTTTTTCTTATTAAATAGACCTAATCCTTCGGTAATATGAATGGTATAACCAGCGCTACCGTCTTTAACACCGTTCTCATCAGCAATTGGTTCAATCTTGGTGACATTTGATTCTGGGCGTATTTCTGCACCATTGCGTTCTGCAAAGTAGAGGTAGTTCTTATCCAAACTATTTTTTGCATTATGACGACAGCCAGACATGCAGTTACCGCAGTAAGTACAGCTATTACGTTTTGGACCATCACCATTGAAGTAAGGGTCACCACGATCTTCACCTAAACGCTCTACATCAATGTTACGTGAAACTTTATCTTCACCTTTTGGATAGAGTAGGCCGCTATAAACGGTTTTAAAGCTATCTTCTCGTCCCATATCGACTGCTACATCTTTTAAGATAAGGTCTGCTGGGCCAAAGAAGCGATTTTTTTGTACGCCAATCATGCGTTGTGCTAAAGCGTAATAAGGGCTGAGACGTGAGTGCCAATCTTCATGCATGCCTGTCCATGACGGATCTGCAAATATGTCTGCATCGGGAATAAGGTGGGTATTACCGTAAACTGTTGACCCACCGCCGACAGCACTGCCGTGAACCAAGTTAATTTTTCGTGTGACAGAGAGTGTAAAAGGACCTGTTAGTCCTAATTGTGGTAGCCACATGAAACGTTTTAAGTTCCAACTTGTGCGAGAAAAATCTTTAGTTTGAATACGTTTACCACGTTCTAATACTAATACTCGAAATCCTTTTTCTGTTAAACGCAATGCGCTGGCTGAACCACCAAAACCGGATCCAATAATAATCTGGTCAAAATCAAAGTTAGTACTCGACATTTATTACCCCTACTGCTTAATCGTTAATTTCACATCAAGATTGTGCATAAAGCACTATATTAGTTTTAGAATATCTTTGATGCTCTGATCAGTATTCTTTAATACTAACGGTTTAAATATGTTATCAAGATGTTGTTATCATTGTATGTACCATACTGTAGGTATGTAACTAAATAATACTAGTAAAATTACTAGGCTGTTGTATTTAGAGAGGGTTTCGTTGATTAACTCGTGTTAGCGTTAACTTATGACAGGATTAACGTGAGCTCTATAGCAAAAATAAAATGTTGTTGAATACGTCTAATGAGGTAGAAAATGCGAATACATAAAAATATACCAATTAATCATAAAGGGCAGGATTTCTTTGTGGGAGACATCCATGGTGAATATGATTTGTTATTAGCTACATTAGCGCAATGTCAGTTTAATTTTGAGTGTGATCGCTTGTTTTCTGTTGGCGATATTATTGATCGAGGCGCTGATTCTATAGCGTGTCTTGAGTTATTGAATGAACCTTGGTTTTATGCCGTTCGAGGGAATCATGAAGAGATGTTATTAGCAGATGAAGCGAGTGAGTTAGCTCGCATTCATCGTAATGCCGGTGGTGAGTGGTTTTTTCAATGCACGGCAGAAGAACAAGCTAAATTGAGGCTACTAATCGAAGCGCATTGCCCAATTGCATTCACCATTGAATCTCAATATGGAAGTATCGGTGTTTGTCATGCTAACGCACCGGTTAATTGGTCTGAATTACAATATTCAGATACAGCAAACTTAGCGTTATTAAAAGATTGCTTGTGGTCGACAAAACAATATCAGGAAGTTAAGCAGGGGAAAATGTTTCACATCCATGATGTTAAATTTACGATACATGGACATGTTAATTGCGCAAGGGTGACGACTAATTTGAATCAATTATGGATTGATACTTTAATGCGGACAAGACGTTTAACAGTCTTATCCGCACAACAAGCATATATGGTGATCGCTTAATTCTCAGTTTGAGCTGGCGCAGCCTTATAGAAGTAGTTTAGCTCATTAAGTACTTGCTTGAATTTAGCTTCATGCATCGCTGTTCGTGGAATCGGTTTATAATCACTACGATTACGTACATCATGATTTCCTTGGCGGCTAAATAGACCTTGGTAAGAAAATAATGTAATAGTGTCTTCTTGTAGGATTACAAAGTTATTCTTATTACCGAGCAATTGCCATGTCTTAAAGTCGCCAGAAAATAAATCGATACCATTGCTGTAATCTGAAATAGGATTGTTGACAGCAGATAGATTAGTCAAAATAGTCGGGACTAAATCAGTATGACTCGTATCTTGATTTATTACGTTTGGTTCTTTGTTTGGCCACACGATAAACAAGGGAACTTGAGTTTGATAAGTTGAATAATTACTACCGTAACCCCATGAATGATCTTCTGAATCATTGAATTCATTACCGTGATTAGCGGTGAATATAATGACAGTATTATCATATTGCTCAGATGATTTTAACTCATAGATGATTTTTGCTATGGCCTTATCAACGTAACTCACGCTATTTCTATAGCTATTAAATAGCGCAATTTGGCGATTGCTTGCTTGGCTATTTAGATCTTGAATATTAGGATAAAACAGCGCTGGAAAGCCATCTGGCGTATTCATATTTTGCACTGAATCCAGGCTAATATAAGCAAACCAAGGTGTTGTTTTATCCTGTTCTCTCAACCAGTCACGAGTCTTTTCGACAGTCTTTCTATCATCATTAGTACCTTCTACAATTGTTGTTTGAGGATTATCTAAGTTAATGAACGTCGTTTGGTTCTGTTTATGCTCTGACAATTTCTCAGTATTAAAAATACCTAAGTTATAGTTTGCTTGAGTAAAGTAATCGAGCATGAAGGGTGATTTTGCTGATATTTCGATATCACCCCAATATTGTGGAGCAAGACCGTACATGATCCCAAAGTTACCCAATGAGTCATCGTTACTGGTACTAAAGTGACTCTTAAACTGTAGGCCCTTGCGCGACAGTTTTGACATTTCTGGCATTACGCTGTCATTGAGCATATCGGCTCTAAGTGTACTGATGTTAATCAACAAGACATTTAGTTTTTGGCTGCTCTTATTTATGTCTAATGGATTTTTAGGGTAATCAAGTCGTGAGTCGGTTAAATTCTTTGTATTACTTACACGTTTATCAAATGCAGCTTTATCTAGCCAACCATATTTAACAAGGAAGGTTCTTGCTGTCATTGGGTAGGCTAATGGGAAGTTTGCTTTTTGTGCGGTAATAGGGCGGTAAACGGCTGCATCTGCCCACATATGAAGTAGATGTCCGGTTAGGAAACAGCAGAAAAAGAAAATGGCAATAATAGGGCCCAGCTTAAAACGACTCAAGCGTCTTAATCTATGCCAAAGGAAACTTGAAATCAGTAATTCAAACAGGAATAAGAAAGGGACAAAAACAAAGAATGATTGCCAATCTGAATTAAGGGTTTGTTCACTTTCACCCAGCAAAATCTCAAAGATAATGGGGTTAATATGTAAGTTATAAAGTTTAAATATCTCGGTATCAATGATTAACAGAGACAGTCCCACAGTCGCAAAGATGACTGTTAGAAAGCGTAACGCGCGTGGGAATGGTATCAAAAAACTGACTGGAAAGATGATAACCAGATATAAAAGAAAGATAATAAAGCTGAAGTGACCAAGCAGACTAATTAGCGAATAGGCTTGACCAAGTATCGTTTCAGGCCAATCGGCAATGAAAAGATATCGTGATGCAAAAACGATTGCCAGTAAGATATTGACTAAACTAAACCAATGACCCCAACTGATAATTTTGGAGACCTGATCGCGATAATGATGTCCTGTTTCTAGCATAAGTTAAACTGCTGTCTCTAATGTGCTTTAATAATGTAATGAGTAATCATAAATGACAAGGCATCCTTGCCTATCATTTTAATTAATGTGATGTATCTTTTGACTTTACTGAAGCAACAAGTGCTTTAGCAAATTTTTCAGCAACAGCTTGGCGTTGCTTTGGTGATAAAGATGCATTGATGATGTTTGCAGCTGAATTACCAAGAACCATTAAACCAAGGTCTAATGGTGCATCGTGTTTTTCTAGTACATCAATAACTTCATCAATAATTTGTTCAACTTTATCATTTTTGTATTTAGAAACTATAGGCATAATTTAATCTTTTAATGTATGAATGGTCAAAGATGATTATAATACCTCACAGGATTCATTAACTCTAATACTTTAAATATATGCAGCTAAAATTAAATAACATTATTCTACATTCTTTAGCCTTTAACACCGAAGGCGAGTTGAAATGCTACCCACGCAGTGAAGAACTGGTTAATTCGCAACCGGTTGAAGAACTTGCAAGTGAATTACATCGAATTTATAACGCGAAGCCAGCGAAAGGTTTTGGCTATTTTAAATGCGCAGAAGAAGACAACAGTCGTCTACCTTTTGAAGTTGAACTGCGTAAATTCATGGACGAAGAAAGTAATTTTGTTGATTTTTCGAGCGCAGCGTCAAGTTTATTGGTGGGTGAGTTACTTAAATATGACTTTGTTACGCAGGGTATTCTGTCTTTTGTACACTACAACTGGATGGCATCGGATTACTTGATTGTTGCGTTATTAGAAAATAAAGACAGTGTAATGGTAACTGAGCAACTTGATCTGAGTAATACACATTACCTTGAGCTTTCTAAAGTACAACTTGCCGCAAAAATCGATTTGACTGAATGGCGTCAAAATAGCGATTCAAAACGTTATTTATCGTTTATTAAAGGTCGAGCAGGACGTAAAGTGTCTGATTTCTTCTTAGATTTCCTCGGTTGTACGGAAGGCATGGACGCTAAATTGCAAAATGCAGGCTTAATGCGCGCTGTTGATGAGTTTTGTCATGTTGCAGAACTTGATGCTGAAGAAGCGATCCAAGCACGTGAGCAAGTGGCGCAATATTGTAACGAGCAAATTAAAGAAGGTAATGAAATTGAAGTTAAGGATCTATCTGATCATTTAGCCGACGTATCATCGCGCGACTTTTATCAATATGCATCAGAAGCATATGAGCTTGAAGACAGCTTTCCTGCAGACCGTGGTGCGGTACGTAAACTGACTAAGTATGTCGGACAGGGCGGTGGTTTGAGTGTGAGTTTTGATCAAAAGTTAATGGGCGAGCGCATTAGTTATGATGCTCAAACAGATACGCTGACGATTGTTGGTATTCCACCAAACTTACGCGAGCAATTAACTCGTCGTAGTAATGATGATAATGAATAATGAATAAAGAATAATCAATGATGATAGTGATAATTTAGGATTATCACTATCATCACTCTATCTTTCATCTGCATGACAGGACTCTATTCGATTAATTTATTCTCTATTGATCGCGCTTGTTTTAGCCCCCATTCCCCTTTGACAGCTACCTTTAGCATCATATCTAAAAATATATGTAAGCCGTTATTATCGAGATCCAAGCAGATACCGTGATTTTCTCGTGAGTAAATATATAAGGCGACCAAATTATCTGGCTTTTTATCTAAAGATATTCGTGTTGTGAGTAATGCATCGGGTTGTGCTGGTGTTGATTTTTTTTGTGTTTCGGTTCGACCCGCCGCGTCATGTAATGCGCGTTGATGCTTATCTGCAAATGACGAATCTGAAGCCATTTTATTATCTTTATACTGCGATTGAATTTTATCTAACTCATATTGCAGGGTTAATTCTGCATTAAGCATTTCTAATAATTTCTTACACATGTGACGAGTAAGCCACCATTGTGGATGGTTTATATTATTAGAAACGATGAGTAGCATGCGGTCTTCAACAGGGTTGTACGTTAAGCTGACTTGACTCATTCGTTATCCTTACTGGATGCGTTACATTGTATTGATATAACTTAATAGTAGTTTTTACGTCGTAAAGTGCAAATGCAAATAGCAAACAGTTTAAAGGTAATTGTAATGCAGATTCCGAGAGCATGAGCTAAAAGAAAATAATGGGGTAATAACGGCTATTAATATGCTAAAAGTATGGGGAAATCAATTGATAAGCGAAATATGAGTGTGAGGGTAATCTATATTAAATAGGGTGCAGAATAAATAAAGGGGAGAAACCTCCCCCTCACGTATTATGTAATCGTTATATGATTACGCTTCAGCAGTAACTTTTGCTGCTGCTGATTTAACAACTTTTTGTACTTTTGCTGGTTCTGTTTTTAATTCGCTGATCATTTGAGCAAGTAGGTCGATTTTGCTTTCTACTTCATTCAATTTTTGACCTTGAACACCAGTAAAGCGGCCAGTGATGCTTTGAGCTTTAGTTTCGATTGAATCTAAAGAGATTTTTTTGCTGAAAAGTGAAGAAACCTGCTCTTTTACTTGAGGTTCAACTTGTGCGCCACGTTCAACTAGAGATTCAAATAGTTGAGTTGCTTTATCTGATGACTTTGTTGCTTCATCAACGATTGTGCCGTAAACACCAAAACCTGCAGTGATAGATGTTTTTGCTGTTTCTTTTGCGACATTGTAGATAGTTTCTACTTGGTTTAGTAAGTTAGCCATTGTTATCACTCCTAGTGAAAGTATTTTAGGTTAAGGTTTGTTTCAACTGAGTTAATCATATTGGTTTTATTTAGAAATCACATTCCAGAGGACGTAAAAAAATGACAAATTTTAAATAAAAATGCATCACCGTAGGTAATGCATTTAAATAAGCTAATTGGTTGTTGTTTATTGCTTTATATTAGGCAACGCATAACTATTGTTGTAGTTGATATACAACGGCTGTACCACTTACTTCATTAGCAACTAACAAGAGTGGTTTACCATTAGGGCTCTTGTTTGCAGCTATAAACTTCATCCCTTCGGGGCCAAGGTCGCCTACTGTATTTAGATTTCC
Source organism: Moritella sp. 24 (assembly GCF_018219155.1). Classification (NCBI taxonomy): domain Bacteria; kingdom Pseudomonadati; phylum Pseudomonadota; class Gammaproteobacteria; order Alteromonadales; family Moritellaceae; genus Moritella; species Moritella sp. 24. Next base: position 1,813,009 of record NZ_CP056123.1, read on the forward strand.
TTTTGTTATTACGCCATCCTCGATTTCAAACTTAGCTGTAAAATCGCGATTCACAATATAATCGATGAAGTAGGCGTGTTGTGGTTCAGTTATGTCATAAATCATGAAACCTGATGTACGCTCTAGACCAATAAAGGCGTATTGACGATCATTAATAGTACCTAGTGCTAGCGCCTCTGGTTCTGCACCTTTATCATCACTACGCGTGTCGCCTTTATTTTTAGTATTATGATTATTAAAGTTAATACCCAGACGATCTGCGGTAATGCGTTCAAAATCTTTACCACTATCAAATACTTGCTTTCCTTGTGCATTCCAAATAGAAAAAGAGCGAGAACCGTAGCTGTATATCTTATCTATATCGCCGTCATTATCCGTATCACCCATACTGGTTGTTACTTTTAATCGGCCTAATTGTTTTTTATCTTGAATAGCATCAAATTGAGGATGATTTTTATCTAGGGTCAATTTTCCCGCGCGTGTTTCTTCAGAGAAACCTGCGTAATCTCTCGCATCACCTTCATTTGCTGTCACGATGAAATCAGCGCCATCAATACTGTAGCTGGCTATCGTGTCAGGTTGATAAAGTCCGTATACGCCTGGGTATGTTTGAATATTTACTTTGCCATCTTTATCACTCGTATCAATGGCATTTCTATTTAGACCGTAATCTTTGCTGCCTAAATCTACGATACGTTCAACACGTTGTGAGTTTAAATCAATCACTGCAATCGCATTATTTTCTTGTAAAGATACAAATGCTTGTGCGTTGTTGTGAGATATCGCGATATATTCAGGTTCAAGGTCTTGGCTAACTGTAGATGCTGGGCCGTTGATCTTGACGCCGCTAGGTAGCTCATGATGACGTGTTGAGTGAAGATTGAAATCGTTAAAGCTGATATTAATTGCTTTTTTGCTCGGCATATTGTTATTGATATTAATAATTGAAACAGAACCTTCAGGGTCAACGGTGTAATCTTGATTTGGTTCACCTTCATTCGCCACAACGACTTTACTGCCATCATGAGTAAAGACGACGTTATCAGGTAAGTAGCCAACTTCGACCGCGTTTAAATATGTTGTTTTACCTGCATTATCGAGTTTATAAAAGCCAATAAATCCTCGATCTTGTACTGGGTTACCCTGTTTATCACCTCGTTCAATGGCAACTGCGAGTAAATCATCAAAAATTGCGATGCTGTTTACTGAACCTAGGCGACTTAGTCCTAAGTCTGACGCTAGATTTAAGGTGGCTTTTTTAGCTAAATTATTTAACGTTAGCGGGTCAATTTTAGATGGTGAAGCATTGTTAATTACGCTGATAATACTGGCATCAAGGATGTCCACTTGACCACTTTTGGCGTTAACAACAAAAATAGACTGACTTTGAGTATGATAATCTAAGATCTCAGCAGCACTGACACCATATTGACCAGATTCATAGCGTGCAAGCATGGTGACAGTTAGTGGTGATTCATCTTGCTGAAAATTGGCAACTGCGTCATTTGGTTTTGCAGTACAACCACTCACGACTGTTGTGAAAGCAAGGCCAAGCATTGAGCTTATCAGTGTTCTTTTCATTTTAATGGCTTCTTAAATTAGTTTATGCGTGTTTGTTTAAATAAATATAGGGTATATGTGGTGCATATTTATGATGCTTACATGACAAATTTGTGAATTATTGATATTCATCCAGTTAAATGTGACGTTTAAAGCTATACTCTCGCTTCTTCAATTCCCAAGTCAGTTGGGTGAATTATTCGTTTGTTAAAAAGGATGGAACAATCATGGCGTTCAAACATATTGTTATGTGGACTCTACACGACACTGTCAATGGTAATGATAAAAGCACAAATGCTAAATTAGCAAAAGAGGCTCTTGAAGCGCTGAATGGTCAGATCCCTGGATTACAACATTTGGAAGTGGGTATTGATTGTTTACAAGGTGCAGGTTCTTACGACTTAGTATTAGTCGCAGATTTGGATTCTCGTGAAACGCTAGATGTATATCAAGATCATCCAGCACACCAAGCTGTGTTACCTATGATGAAAAGTATTACGAGCCAACGTGCAGCTGTTGATTACTAATTCTTTTCGTTAATACGAATTGACTTGAAATATAGAGATAAAAGAAAGGAGAGCGCTTGCTCTCCTTTTTGTATCAGATGATTTTAGCACGGCATCAAATAAAGCTTAATTCGAGAATGTGTCTCGTAAGTTATGTGCTGCGGTGACCATGTTTTTCAATGCTTCTTCCGTTTCTTTCCAACCACGAGTTTTAAGACCGCAATCTGGATTAACCCATAAACGTGCAACGTCAATGTATTCACTGGCATTTGTGATTAACTGCGTCATCCATTCAACACTTGGTACGTTTGGTGAATGAATATCATATACACCAGGGCCAATGTCATTTGGGTAACTGAAATCAGTAAAGGCTGATAATAATTCCATATTAGATCGTGATGTTTCAATCGTGATCACATCGGCATCTAATGCGGCAATTGACGGCATAATTTCGTTAAACTCGCAGTAACACATGTGCGTATGGATCTGCGTGTTGTCTCTCACGCCTGATGCACTGATACGAAAGGCTTTTGTTGACCAATCTAAATACGCTTGCTGCTCGCTGCCACGTAGTGGCAACCCTTCACGCAGTGCTGGCTCGTCAATCTGAATAACTTTAATTCCAGCCTTCTCTAAATCAACCACTTCATCACGGATTGCCAATGCAATTTGGTTGGTTTGTTCTTCGCGGCTAATATCATCACGAGTAAACGACCAACATAAGATAGTGACTGGGCCGGTTAACATCCCTTTCATTAGTTTGCTTGTTTGAGCTTGTGCATATTGACTCCAAGCAACCGTCATCGGTGCTGGGCGAGAGATATCACCAAAGATGATAGGTGGTTTAACGCAACGCGTACCATAACTTTGTACCCAACCATTTTTAGAGAAAGCAAAGCCATCGAGTAATTCACCAAAGTATTCAACCATGTCATTACGTTCTGGTTCACCATGTACGAGTACATCAAGGCCCAGCGCTTCTTGGCGTTCGACAACATCCTTGATCTCTGCTTGCATCTTCGTAATGTATTCGTCTTGATCTATTACGTTTTGTTTAAACTGATTACGTGTTTGACGAATATCACTGGTCTGTGGGAATGAGCCAATGGTTGTTGTTGGGAACAGGGGTAGATTAAGTTCTTTTTGCTGACTCGCAATGCGCTGTGTAAATTGGCTATGACGTTGTGCATCTTGGTCTGTTATCGCGGCGACACGTTGCTGTACTGCGGTGTTATGAATTCGGGCCGATGTAGCACGAGAAGTAACAACAGCCGTTGATAACTCGACTTGGGCGTTTAATTGTGCCGTTTGATTGCCATTTAAGATAGCGCTAATTGTGCTTACTTCTGTTAGTTTCTGTGTTGCATATGCTAACCATGATTTAAGTTCAGTATCGAGCTTAGTTTCGTTATCAAGATCAACAGGGCTATGCTGTAATGAACATGACGATGCAACCCATAGACGTTCACCTAATTGTGCTTTGGCTGCTTGTAGTGAAGAGATTGATTGAGCAAGATCGTTACGCCAAATATTACGACCGTTAACAATACCCGCAGATAAGATCGCTGTTTCAGGCAGTAATACTAAGGCTGTGTCTAATTGCTCTGGAGCACGAGATAAATCAATGTGGAAACCATCAACGGGTAATGAGAATGTGAGTTCAGTATTATCACCTAGTGCACCAAAGTAACTAGTGAGTAATAGTTTGTTGTTTCCTTTTGCTAATTCAGCATAACTTGTTTTGAATGCATGCTTCCATTCAGTTGTTAGGTCTTGAACTAAAATTGGTTCTTCAATTTGTAACCATTCAACACCTTCCGCTGCGATGTTAGCAAGTAATTGCTGATAAGTTTCAATCAGTTGTGGTAGCAATGTAAGTTTATCAAAATCACTGTTAGTTTTGCTTAGTGATAAATAACTGACAGGACCTAATAGACTTGCTTTGATTGGGAAACCAAGTGCTTTTGCTTCTTGAATTTCTTCAATCAATTGGTTGTAACTTAACGCGAATCTTTGGTCTTCGTTTAGTTCAGGTACAAGATAGTGATAGTTGGTATCAAACCATTTTGTCATTTCACATGCAGCAGCTTGTTGACCACAGCATGGACTAGAGCCACGCGCCATATTGAATAAGGTATCAAGCGTGATGTTATCTTCTTGGTGACGCGCTGGAATCACACCTAAGGTTGCTGATAATGCTAATACTTGATCGTACCAAGCAAAGTCACCGACAGTGATGAAGTCTAAGCCAGCGTCGATTTGTTGTTGCCAATGTTTAGCGCGCAGTTGTTTGCCAACGGCTTCTAACTCAACTTTAGTGATGTCATTTTTCCAATATGACTCAATTGCTTTTTTTAACTCACGGTCTGCACCAATACGTGGGAAACCTAATATATGTGATTTAGCCATCTGTAACTCCATTTGCTTAGATGTATTCGTTTTATGTACTGCTTTATGCTCTGGGTTATAGATACGTAAAGCCGTTTAGATGGCTAAAGTATTGAATATTATTTCACATGAATCAAATTCATATTTTTATTGATTAAGTTGAAAAAAATTGAAGTTACGATTATGCTGAATTTAGTCATCCGTTTAAAAGGGAATTAACGATGCTCGAAGTTAAGCATTTGAAAACAATCATTGCATTAGAAAAAACAGGCTCATTAGTCGAAGCATCTGAAAGTCTTTATATGACGCAATCGGCACTGTCGCATCAAATAAAAGATCTTGAAGATCGTTTAAATACGGCGTTGTTTATTCGTAAAACAAGACCGTTACGCTTTACTGTTGCGGGGGAAAGGGTACTTAAACTCGCAAAATCTGTCTTACCTATGTTTACTAATACAGAGCGTGATATTAACCGCTTGTTATCCGGTAATGCAGGGCGCTTACATATGGCGATTGAATGCCACAGCTGCTTCCAGTGGCTTATGCCTGCGATTGATGTCTTTCGTGACCAATGGCCAGAGGTCGAGCTAGATTTGAGCTCTGGCTTCAGTTTTGCCCCGTTACCGGCCTTGAAGAGAGGTGATTTAGATCTAGTGGTGACGTCAGACCCGCAAATACTCTCAGGTATTCATTATGAGCCCTTGTTTAGCTATCAACCAATGCTTGCTGTGAGTCGTCATCATACGCTTGCTGATAAGGCTTATATCGATCCTGAAGACTTAATCACTGAAACTTTAATTACATACCCTGTTGAGCAAGAACGACTGGATATCTTTAATTTATTTTTAGACCCTGCGGGCGTGTCACCCAATGCAATTCGTCATGCTGAATTAACGATTATGATGCTACAGCTGGTGGCCAGCGGGCGTGGTGTTGCGGCATTACCTAACTGGGCGTTAACCGAATATTTAGAAAAAGATTATATTTTAGCGAAACCGCTGGGTGAAGAAAGCTGTTGGACAACCCTGTATGCGGCCATTCGGGTTGAACAACTGGAAATGCCTTATATGGTTGAATTTTTAAAAGATGCGAAAGCAAGTTCATTTCAACAGTTGAAAGGCATTAAAACGGCGATTTAATCTGGAACGATAGCGGAAGAGGGATCATCAGGTGGTCCCTTTTATGTATATATGTACTGCTATTGCTCATTTAAGAGTTGCTGCACAAGCATTCTAACGGTATCAATATCGAAAGGTTTATCGCAAAGTGCAGATACACCAGCTTGTTTTACTGCAGATAACTGCGCGCTACCTTCTTCAGATGTCACCATCATAATTGGTAGATAAGATAATTCAGGATTCATCCTGATCTTTTCAATTAATTCCTTACCATCCATTTCTGGCATGTTGTAGTCGGTGACAATCAAATCAAATGTGTTTTGTGCTAAGTATTCTAATGCTTCCACGCCATTTTCAGCGGCAGTAATACCTACAATTCCCATGCTGCTCAGTACGCGACAGATATGTTTTCTTGCTGTTAGACTATCATCGACAACCAGTACTTTTAACGCGGTAACGTCATATAAATCTAATTCAATTTCATCTTCTTCGATATAGCTTAGTGTGGCATTAAGTGCGCGCTGTAAATCAACAAATTTGAATGGTTTTGGTAAAATAGCGATAGCGCCAGCCTGTTTTACTTGATCTAAAACGGCAAAACGTTGCTCACTTGAAATTAGTATAAAGGCAATATTTTCAGTGAGGACATTTGATTTAACGAATTCAGCAAATTCAGCCCCTGAACCATCTTCAAAATACATTGCACTGATAATTAAATCAGGAATAAACCCTGTTAGACTTTGTTTTGCTTGCTCTATAGAAACGACACATTCGATGTTATCAACACCGGCGTCCTGCAATTGTGTTCTAATAAATTTACGTTGTGTACTAGACGGCTCTATTAATAAAATAGACAGATCACGAACTTCAAGACTCATATTATTCCTTTTTATATAAGGTTATATCATTATTCATTAACCTACTTAAAATATCGCGAGTTGACACTAGAGTCTAGTTTTACCTCTATGAATAGTGACCTTGATTACTCTATTCTTGAGCATATATTTGAGTAATGACAGGTAATAATCGAATTAACGGTAGGAAAAAGCGTTGGGGGGGGAGTATCTTGTTATATTACCTGACGTGTTTAAAGCGATTAAGCCCTAACTCATTTTTACTGAGGTAGGGCTGATTGATAGAAGGTTGATTTTGTAGCACTATTGATTATTTACTGTGGTGCTTGTAGTCACTTGTGTTGTTTCAACTAATACAGCTTCAGATGAAGCATTGGCAATATTGGTTGTCGTCGAAGCATTTTTAACAGGATTGTTTTCGACTGTGCTTGCCTCAATAGTAGCAACTTCAACTGTATCTGTTTTCACCGCTTCAATCTCAGTAATATTGTTTTTAGGTTTACTTTCCACAAGCTCGACTTTTTCAGTGGTGACGTCAGTATCTTTTACTTCAAACTCGGCTAACTTAGCTGAAAGTGCAACTTCAAACGTTTTGACTTGTGCTTTATATGACAGGTTCGAAAGGTCTTGGTCGAGAAATTTAAGCCCTAAATCTTCTAATGTAGAACGGTAATTTAGAACAATCTGTTCACGTTGTTTTTTATTTAACGAATTGATCCAATTAACATCTGTCGTGACATGCACTGCACTTTGAATATTTTTGTCGACTACATTGGCCGCACCCTCTAAAGCGTTTTGATTACGAGGTTCAGTTGTGATCGTATGATCAAGCTGCTTGAGTTCTTGTAATACACTATTGTAACTTTGTGGAATGACTTGTTGATTTAACTGGTTAAATTTCTCTTCAAGGGGAGAGTAATAATCTGCAGTTACTATATCAATTTCAAGTGTGTGAATTCGTTTTTGTAACTTGTCGCGATAAGCTTCTTGGCGTGACAGCGTGTACTCTTTTTCAATCATACTAATGAGTTGGTTTAGTTTTTTGTTAATTGTGGCAAATTCTCTTTGTCGTACTTTATCAATTTTCGGCGTGAGGTATTCGATATCAGCTAACTGTTTGGCTAAAAATGTGGTGACTTGATCTTTTGTATTTTGTGCTTGAGTTAGCGCATTACCGACCTCAGAGATACTTGCTAATACTTCACGCTCAGATGGACCGCCAAAGAACCCTTGATTATTTGGGTCAAACTCATTAACAAGTTTACGCATACTGACGATGTCTTTTTGAGTTGATTGCCAAGTGCTTGGTGCGTAGAACGAGTAGTTCTCATTTTGCGCTTTTACGTAATGTTGCTCAACTTGTGATGCCGCATTATCGACTCGTTCACTGAGTTTTGTGTCACTTATTTGAACTTGCTGTGGCACTGCGTCAGCCGATGATTTTTTTTCAAAGCTAGCACAGCCTGTGACAAGCGTGATTAATATTACGGTGTGAGAGAGTTTAAATATTCGCATATAGATCCATCCTAAACGAGTCGATTAAGCGTTACTTTAGTCGTAACGCTATGGCTTATATAAGATTAGTTACTATTTTTGTACTTGGTATAAAAGATAATGCGAAGTTGTGAAATTTATATAAAATCATGATCGAGTGTCAATAAAATCATATACAGATTGGAAGTATCGAGGTTATTTAAAATAAAGGCTGCAGCTTAGCTAATAAAGACTAGACTGCAGTAAAATTTAGATGCTTGCACTTGTTGGTAGGCTAAAGCTAAAGGTGGTTCCTTGACTTAGCACGCTAGACACTGAGATCTTAGCATGATGTAGCGACAGTAACTTAGACACGATTGCGAGTCCTAATCCTGAATTACCTTGTTGCCCATTTACCGTGTTTTTAGCTCTAAAATGCGCATCAAAAATACGGTCTACATCTTCTTTGGGGATCCCAACACCTGAATCGGCAATGCTTATAATAAGCTGGTTATCCTTAGGTTGCAGATGGATTTTAATACTGTCACCAGATTGACAATGCCTTAGCGCATTATCTACAAGATTGGTTAGTACACGCTCCAATTTAGCTATATCAGCAATGGCTTGTAAGCTTGGATCTTTTGGCTCAACAGACAAGGTGATATTTTTTTGTTCTGCTTGGAGTTGGAATTTGCTTAATACATCTTGTGCGAGTTCAGCAACAGCAACAGGTTCTTGATATAAGCTAACGGTATTACTGTCTAATTGCGCAAGTTCAATGATCTGCTCGACAAGACGCTGTAATTGGTTGGCATTCTTTTGTGCGACTTGGATGAAGTCACTACCTGCTGCTTCTGGATATTGTAATAACCATGTTTCTAAATAACCTTTCAATGATGCAAGTGGTGTTTTTAAATCGTGCGATATATGTGACAGCATTTCTCGACGCAGTTGTTCGGTCGATTTTATCTGAGTTAATTGTTTATGGATCTTATTTTCCAATGATGAAAAATTGTTGTGCAAGTTGATGATTTCATTGGCCGCATATTGACGTGGCGCTAATTTCGATACGGTTGAAAAATCACTGTTAATAAAGTTTGTCATATCTTTATCAAGCTGGCTCACTGGTCGAACTATGCGAGCAAAAATAAACACTAATACAGCTAACGCAAGTGCAAAAAAGATGATGAGTGCAGCGAGTATTTTATATAGATCACTGTCTAATGCTAAGTTTCTGACAATATTATCGTACTTATCACCCCCTAGGATGACAAAGACATAACCGATTTGTTGGTTATCTTTAAAGATAGGCGCTGTCGAAAAGAGCTTTTGTTGATTTTTGCTTCGTGGATTGTCTGCATAAATAGGGTAGCTAGCCCCTTCAATAAAGTTGTCTAGTGGTTTTATATTAATCGTATTACGCTTTATTTTACTTGGTTCAGCGGCATAAACTAATAAATTACCTTGATTATCAGTAATGTATATCTCATAACTTGGCCCCAATAACATCAAACTATGAAAGGCGGGCTTCAGCGCTGTTTTACTGATCTCTCCCTGTTGTAAACCATCTGAATATTGGATGATTTGTTGGGCTAAATTGGTATGTAATGTTTGTTCTACACGGGCTGAGTTTTTATCGGTAATTTCACAATAAATAATAAACAAGCCCGTTGCCATGATGACAAACAAAATAATCAACGGGAATGTAATTTGCCCTAATAACGACCTATGTGACATCGCTGACCTCCAGTTTATAACCAACGCCCCACACGGTTTTAATGTAAGTTGGTTGCGCTGGATTTGGCTCTATTTTGTTTCGTAATCTATTCATATGCGAGTTAACGGTATGCTCATAGCAATCGTTGTGATAGTCCCACACTTCAGCAAGTAATTGTTCTCTGCTATATACACGACCTGGCGATTTAGCTAAGAACACTAATAAAGAAAATTCCGTACTGGTTAATGTGATTAACTCTTTATTACGGTGCACACTGTGCGTCGCTTGATCAATGACTAAGTCGGCAATCTTAATTTTCTCTGGTATTGCGGTACTCGCTGCTTGAACATTACTACGGCGTAGTAGGGCTTTTACTCGCGCTTGTAGCTCTAACACACTAAATGGTTTAGCAAGATAATCATCGGCACCGGCTTCTAGCCCTTGAACACGATCGAGCTCTTCTGTTCGAGCGGTTAACATCATAATGGGTACGATAGCATCGGTTGTTCTTATTTTTTTGCAAATGTCTAACCCATCCATATCAGGTAGGTTTAGATCTAATAAGATAAGTTGGAACGTGTTATCGCTTAATTGCTGAAATGCATCTTTAGCGTTGTGGCAACACGTGACTTTGTTTCCGATCATCTCAAGGTTGATACGAATTAAATTAGCGATATCCTGTTGGTCTTCGACCACCAATACGTGTGTATCCATTGTATCCTTACCTCTTTATATCATCTCGATATGTTTATTTATTAATATTACTGAGTATTGCGCCTTAACGACTACTGTATATTGATAGCATCGCAACTGCAAAAACCGGGTATATTGGCATTACTTAGTGCGATCTGTGTTGGATTTTTTGTAAGCGCTTGTATTGATATCATACATCTGCCCATTTATTCATGCATTTTTATTTATCTTGGCTACCGTTAAATTATACCCCACACAGAAGAGTGTCACGTATGCTTGGTAAGATAACTGAAGTTGATAAGTTAATATTGTTGTACCAATACGAAACTCAAGGTGAATTAGAACCGGAGTCAGTACTTGATATATCAGATGAGGAGGCTCGTTTTATCCGTACTTCGGGTGAATATATTTTGTGGGAGTCGGGTAAACGTGATTTTGATTATCCAGAAGTTGCTAATTCACACTGGTTAGAAACCACGTATCGTGGGCAAGCTGCTAGATTAGATTGTTTACAGTCGCGCGATGCTGTTTTATGCCCATTATTGTTCAGCAGTCAATTTCATGGTGAATGGCATATTCACAATGGATTTTTACGTATGAACATAGAATCATCTCATCATCAAATGGAATTATTTTCGGTGGCGAACGAAAACAGTAATATCCACTCATTACTCCTATTTAAGGATAATCAGTTAAAAGGAGCGGCTAATATCACGCTAATGGTGTAGATAATGTCTAACGTCAGCGTCTAAATTTAAGCCCGTTTGATAAACAAAACCATTCAATCTGATAGCCTTACCTGATTAATCAACATTAAACAGGTGTTTTAATTGTGGAATCCTTATTTTTAGGGTAGTAAAACTTAACCTCTATTGCTGTAAAAATAGCCATAAATCACAAAAGAAAATGATAATAAGTAAAATAATTACACTTTATAATAAAAAGTCACTACTTATGCCTATTTAATTCATGGTGCCATATTTGAAATATTATGACACTTTGATATGTTTTCTAGTTTCAATCGAAATGCTCCCGCCTTGGTGATGTAAATCATTGAAGATTAAACCAATTTAATCTTGTCAATCCTACTTCAAAGATGCTTTAATCCGAGATAGATAATTATTTATTTTATGCAAAATCCTTATTTTAGATTCTAATTTCCAATTAAAATGAGGTAAGTTAGGATAAATTGTTGTTGCGTTAAGTCACATTTTTGTGAACAATCGTTAGTGACAAATGACTCACTTCATTTTTATTATGAATGGGTTAAATACGATATTTTGTACTGATGCTTCTCCGTACCTCATGCTATATGGGATACACATGGAACGTAGTATTTTATCTTTGATGTTGAAACAGACAGGAACAGATGATGCAAATAGGTATACCAAGAGAGAGCCTCAAAGGTGAAACTCGAGTTGCTGCAACGCCAGCAACGGTTGAGCAGTTACAGAAACTAGGCTTTTCTGTATTGGTTGAAAGCAATGCAGGTCAATTAGCAAGTTTCAGTGACGCTACTTTTGAAGCAGCGGGTGCGACGATATCAGAAGATGCCAAACAAGTTTGGGCTTCTGACATTGTACTTAAAGTAAATGCGCCAGCAAATGACAAAGAAATTAAGCTTTTACAAAAAGGCACTTCATTAATCAGCTTTATTTGGCCAGCCCAAAATGAAGCACTTTTAGAGAAGCTTGCAAAACGTGAAATTAACGTTTTAGCAATGGACTCTGTGCCACGTATTTCACGCTCACAGTCACTTGATGCATTAAGCTCAATGGCTAATATCGCCGGTTACCGTGCGGTTATTGAATCTGCAAATGAGTTTGGCCGTTTCTTTACGGGTCAGATCACTGCCGCTGGTAAAGTGCCACCTGCAAAAGTACTGATTATTGGTGCTGGTGTTGCTGGTCTTGCTGCTGTTGGTGCCGCGGGTAGCCTAGGCGCGATTGTACGTGCTTACGATACGCGTCCAGAAGTAAAAGAACAAATTACCAGTATGGGTGCTGAGTTCTTAGAAGTAGATTTTAAAGAGTCTGCTGGTTCTGGTGATGGTTACGCTAAAGTAATGAGTGACGACTATAAGGTTCACGAGCAGAAAATGCTTGCAGACCAAGTTGCTGATGCTGACATCGTTATTACCACTGCATTAATTCCAGGTCGTCCTGCGCCACGTCTAATCAGCCAAGAAATGGTTGATGCGATGAAAGCGGGTAGTGTTATTGTCGATTTAGCGGCTGTGAATGGCGGTAACGTTGAACCAAGTGTTGTTGATAAAGTTATTACGACTGACGGTGGCGTTAAAGTTATCGGTTACAACGAAATGGCTCGTCGTTTACCTGCACAAGCATCTCAACTTTACGGTACGAACTTAGTTAACCTACTTAAACTATTAACACCAGAAAAAGACGGCGAAATAACGATCAATTTTGATGATGTTGTTCAACGTGGTGTGACAGTTGTTAAAGAAGGTGAAATCACTTGGCCTGCGCCACCTATTCAAGTTTCAGCAGCGCCACAAGCAGCTAAAGCAGAAGAAGTGAAAGAAGCGCCAGCTAAGCCTGAGAAGAAAAAAACAGGTATCTACAAAGCGCTATTAGCGGGTGGCGGTATCTGGGCATATTCAGCATTAGCAAGTTATGTACCTGCTGAATTCTTAAATCACTTAATGGTATTCGCACTGGCTTGTGTGATTGGTTATTACCTGATTTGGGATGTTGCAGCGTCACTACATACGCCGCTGATGAGTGTAACTAATGCTATTTCAGGTATTGTTATCCTTGGTGCTTTCTTCCAAATGGGTGCAGAGAGTGGTCTCGTTACCTTACTCGCATTCCTAGGCACATTTATTGCCACTATCAACATCGCCGGTGGTTTTGCCGTTACTGAGCGTATGCTGAAAATGTTCCGTAAATAAGGATTTTTATAATGTCTCAAGAATCAATTGAAGCTGCTCAAACTGCTATCGATGCAGCGCAAGCGGCAGTAGACGCAGCAACACAAGCAGCGTTAGTGGCACAAACAGCAGTAGTAGAACAAGCGCCTGTCGTTGTTGAAGCTGTAAAAGAAGTCGCAGTGGCAACAAACGGTAAAGGTATTTTAGAAGCGGCTTATATCGCTGCTGCCGTACTTTTCGTACTTGCTCTTGCTGCACTATCAAAGCAAGACACAGCACAGAAAGGTATTTACGTTGGTATTCTAGGTATGGTGGTAGCGGTTGTTGCTACACTATTTAGTAGCGACGTGACAAATATCGGTTATATCATTGCGGCTATGCTTGCTGGTGGTGCATTTGGTGTACGCTGGGCAAACAAAGTTGAAATGACTGAAATGCCAGAAATGGTTGCGATCCTAAACAGCTTCGGTGGTTTAGCAGCAGTATTTATCGGTTATAACAGTTATATCGAACACGGTATTACAGAACCAGTAATGTTAAGTATTCACTTAACGTTGATCTTCCTGGGTGTATTCATCGGTATCGTTACATTTGTTGGTTCATTAATCGCTTGGGGTAAATTAAACGGTCGAGTTAAATCGAGCGCGTTAATGTTACCACACCGCCATAAAATGAACTTAGTTGCCTTACTTGCTACTGTTTACCTATTATTCTCGTTTGTTGGTGCTGGCTTTGAAGGCAACACAACTGCGTTAGTATTAATGAGCCTTATCGCAATCGTATTTGGTGCGCATTTAGTACTATCAATTGGTGGCGCAGATATGCCAGTTGTTGTATCTATGCTTAACTCTTATTCTGGTTGGGCTGGTGCGGCTACAGGTCTTATCTTAGGTAATGATCTGTTAATCGTAACGGGTGCGTTAGTTGGTTCTTCTGGTGCAATCTTAAGTTATGTAATGTGTAAAGCGATGAACCGTTCGTTTATCTCTGTTATTGCTGGCGGCTTCGGTAACGATGTTGCAGCACCAACAGGTGATGAAGAGCAAGGTGTTCACGTTGAAACATCTGCAGCTGAAGTTGCTGAAATGCTAATGGGTTCTAAACGTGTAATCATCACTCCTGGTTATGGTATGGCTGTTGCTCAAGCACAGTATCCTGTATTTGCAATCACGAAGAAATTACGTGAAGCAGGTGTTGATGTTCGTTTTGGTATTCACCCTGTAGCGGGTCGTTTACCAGGTCACATGAACGTATTACTTGCTGAAGCAAAAGTACCTTACGATATCGTATTAGAAATGGATGAAATCAACGATGATTTCAACGAAACTGATACTGTACTTGTAATCGGTGCGAATGATACGGTTAACCCTGCAGCGAAAGAAGAAAACTCGCCAATCTCAGGTATGCCTGTACTAGAAGTATGGAATGCAACGAACGTTGTTGTATTCAAACGTAGTATGGCGACTGGTTATGCTGGTGTTCAAAACCCATTATTCTTCAAAGAAAATACAACGATGCTATTTGGCGATGCTAAAGAAAGCGTAGAAGAAATCTTCAAAGCAATGTAATTGCTTTGTAAGTATCGGTTAAATGATACAAGATTTTTTGAATGACGAAGGAGCCGAAAGGCTCCTTTTTTTATTTTATAATTAATGACAATTTGTCTGCCTAATTATTTTTTATATCTCAGCTATTTTTTCGTCACATTGCTATTAATTTAGGGATTGTGATGGTATAAATAAGTGAAATGTTAGGTTTAATACGTAGTTTAATTACAAACAGATAGGGAATACCATGTTTGAGAAAATCGTTACAGCAGCAGCAGATCCAATCTTAGGTTTAACTGAAGCATTTGCTAAAGATCCACGCACTGAAAAAATCAATTTAGGCGTAGGCATTTATAAAGATGAAACAGGTCAAACACCTATCCTAAAATCAGTTAAATTAGCAGAACAAAAGCTAATTAATGAAGAAAAAAGTAAAAGTTACTTGAGTATTGAAGGCCATAAAGCATATGCGTCTGCAGTACAAAAACTATTATTTGGTGCAGATAGCGAAGTTGTAACATCACAGCGCGCAATCACAGCACAAGCACCGGGTGGTACTGGTGCACTACGTACAGCTGCCGATTTTATCAAAAGCCATTTAACAAGTGATCGTATTTGGGTAAGTAACCCAACATGGGCGAATCACGGTAATGTATTCAATACCGCTGGTCTAGAAGTAAAACAGTATGCTTATTATGATGCAGAAACACGCGGTTTAGATTTCAACGCTATGCTGGCTTCTTTGGCTGAAGCTGAAGCGGGTGATGTTGTTCTTTTCCATGGTTGCTGCCATAACCCAACTGGTATTGATCCAACACTTGAGCAGTGGACTACACTTGCACAACTGTGTGCGAACAAAAAATTACTTCCTTTGTTTGATTTTGCATACCAAGGTTTTGCAACAGGCGTTGAAGAAGATGCTGCAGGCCTACGCGTATTCGCAAAACATTGTGAAGAACTGTTAGTTGCAAACTCATTCTCTAAAAACTTTGGTTTATATAATGAACGTGTTGGTGGTTTAACACTGGTTGCTAAAGATCAAGATGTTGCTACTGCGGCATTCAGTCAAATTAAATCAGGTATTCGTGCAAACTACTCTAATCCACCTGCACATGGTGCGGCAGTTGTTGCGATTATTCTTGATAATGAAGAATTACGTCAACAGTGGGTTGAAGAAGTTGCTGTAATGCGTGTTCGTATTCATGAAATGCGCGAACTATTTGTTGCGACATTAGCTGAAATGGGTGTTACTGGCGATTACAGCTTTATCGCACGTCAAAACGGTATGTTCTCATTCTCTGGTTTAACGAAAGAACAGGTTGCTACATTAAAAGATGAGCATGCTGTTTATATCGTTGGTTCAGGCCGTATCAGTGTTGCTGGTATGACTAAAACGAACATGCAGCCTTTATGTAAAGCGATTGCAGCCGTACTTTAATCATTAAAATGTGATTAGAGTTGGTCATGATGAAATGAGTGCTTCGGCACTCATTTTTGTTTCTGGAATATGAAATGGCACTGAAGCCCTTGGTTCATGAATAAAAGTACTATACCGATAGGTCTATTATTCGCAGTGCAGAAGACGTTACAGAGTTGTTTATATGATGGTTGGATGTGCATAAATAGAGTGAGTATTATGAAAGCTAAAGATCTGATGTTATTAAAGTATTGCCTATCTGGTTACTTTTGGTTTGTTTAGCTGTAAATAACACCTATTGTGATTTATTTAACTTGTGACACCTCGTTCTGTTTATGTTTTATATCAACAAAAATGCAATATTTTAAATTAAAAGTTGTACCTAGATCACAAAACGTGTAAATTGCCGCAATCTTTGTAACTTTGAGGCAAAAATGAGTAATAAACCACTTCAAATCCTATTAGCTGGTATAGGCATAAACTTAACAATCGGTATCTTATACGCGTGGGGTGTTTTCACTGTACCTCTAGCAGAAGCGTTAAATGTAGATGCTACTGATGTAAAAGCACCATACAAAATCGCTGTTTTCACATTTGCTACTTGTTTACTTATTGCTGGTATCTTACAAGACAAGATTGGTCCACAAAAAGTGGCTATGCTTGGTGTTACTCTAGTTGGTATTGGTCTTATTGCTTCAGGTTACACTACGACTTTAGTAGAACTTGAATTTACCTTCGGTGGTATTGTTGGTGCCGGTATCGGTTTCTCATACGCATGTATTAGCCCAAGTGCTATGAAATGGTGGCCTAAAGGTAAAAAAGGTTTAGTAAGTGGTCTAACTGCTGGTGGTTTCGGACTTGCATCTGTATACCTAGCACCATTATCTACAAGCCTTATTGAAAACTACGGTATCTACGATACATTCAAAATCTTAGGTGCTGGCCTACTAGTAATTGCTATCCCATTAGCATCACTGCTTGTTGCTCCACCTGCTGGTTATGTTGCTGACCCATCTGAAGCGAAAGCGACAGCGTCAAGCGATGACATCAACCTTACTTGGCAACAAATGCTGAAAACACGTCAATTTTACCAGTTATGGGTAATGTTCATGGTTTCAGCTGCTGCAGGTATCATGCTTATCGGTAGTATTGGTAACATCAGTAAATCAATTGGCCTAACATCAGAGCAAATTGCATTCAGTGTTGTATTACTTGCTATCTTCAATACGGGTGGTCGTGTTGTTGGTGGTTTAGTTTCTGACAAGATTGGTCGTATTAACACACTTGCATTAGTATTCTTACTGCAAGCGGCTAACATGGCATTCTTCACTACAATTACAACGCAAATACCTCTTATGGTAGCAATTGCAATTGGTGCTATGTCATACGGTGCACTACTAAGTGTATTCCCAACGATTACTGCTGATAACTACGGTCTAAAAACTTACGGCACTAACTTCGGTATCCTTTATTCTTCATGGGGTGTATCTGGTTTCTTCGGTGGTTTCTTAGCAACTGTTGCTGGTTCTACTAACAATACTTATTTTGCTTTCGCAGCATTATTAGTTGCAGTTACTGTAATCGCATTCTTCACTAAGCCTGTTGATAAAGCAGCTGTTTTAGCGAAAGAAGCAAACAAATTAAAAACAGCTAAAGCTTAATAATTAGCGTTTAATAATTTGTTTTAGAGGGATAGTTCAAGTAATTGACTATCCCTTTTTTGATCTTAAATTCCTCGTAGACCGAAATAAATTTATAGCGTCTTTTCCTATGAAAAGACGATTCACATGAAAATGCCAACTAAATAGCATTTATGATTAAAAAAAACCATATTAAACAAGGTATATTTTTAATTAAAAGTTGTACCTAGATCACAACACGTGTAAATTTCTTCCATCGGCTTGATCTTGAGTACAAAATGACTAATAAACCACTGCAAATCTTATTAACAGGCATAGGCATAAACTTAACAATCGGTATTCTCTATGCGTGGGGTGTTTTTAGTGAACCTCTAGCTGAAGCGTTAAATCTGGATGCAACCGATATCGAATCCCCGTACAAAATCTCTGTTTTCACATTTGCTACTTGTTTACTGCTTGCAGGTATATTGCAAGACAAGACTGGCCCTAAAAAAGTAACCATGTTTGGTGTGTCTCTTGTTGGTCTTGGACTTATTGCCTCTGGTTATACAACGACGTTAGCTGAACTTAAATTTACCTTTGGTGGCATTGTTGGTGCAGGAATGGGGTTCGCATACGCATGCATTAGTCCAAGTGCGATGAAATGGTGGCCAACAAATAAAAAAGGCCTAGTCAGTGGCTTAACTGCGGGCGGTTTTGCAATGGCTGCTGTATATCTCGCGCCATTATCTACAACCTTAATTGAACATTATGGTATCTACGACACATTTAAGATATTAGGTGCTGGTGTATTAACTATTATTCCATTAGCGTCCCAGCTTGCGGATCCCCCTACTGATTACAGTGCTGAATCATTAGAGGCTAATGCAGGGATATCAAGTGATCATATCAACCTTAGCTGGCAACAAATGCTGGAAACACCTCAATTCTACCAATTATGGATAATGTTTATGGTGTCATCTGCCGCTGGTATTATGCTTATTGGTTCTGTTGGTAGTATCAGTTCATCAATAGGTTTAACACCAGATCAAATTGCATTCGGTGTTGTTTTACTTGCTATCTTTAACACGGGAGGTCGTGTTGTTGGTGGTTTGGTTTCTGATCGAATTGGTCGTGTTAATACACTTGCTTTAATATTTATGCTTCAAGCGGGTAATATGGTATTTTTCACTACAATTACAGCTCAAATACCACTGATGGTTGGGATTGCGATTGGGGCTATGTCATACGGTGCACTATTCAGTGTATTTCCCCCAATGACTGCTGATAACTACGGGCTAAAAAATTATGGTACTAACTTCGGTATTCTTTATTCTGCATGGGGTGTATCGGGTTTTTTCGGTGGTTTTTTAACTATGCTTACAGGTACAACTAACAATACTTATGTTGCTTTTTCGGCACTATTAGTTGCTGTAACTGTGATTGCATTCTTCACTAAGCCTGTAGATAAAGTGTAGTATTAGCGAAAGAAGCAAATAAATTGAAAACGGTTAAAGCGTAATTATTAGCATTGATTCATGATTAATTTTCGTCAAAGGGATAGCGCTGCAATGACTATCCCTCTGTGTTAGAAGTGAACGTTACCGCCTAAAGTGAAGTATTTCAAATCAGCTTGGATGACGGTATAGCCTGCTTCAATAGTGAACGCATCATTCAGCTCAATACCAAATAGAATACCGCCTGAGAATCCCTGATCTTCCCATTTATTTTTATCTGACTTTAATGTTTCTTCTAAATAACCCGCTCTTAACTTGGCATAGTATTGACCTGGTGTGCGGTAAGTGCCGTAGATAGCATAAGATTCATATTCCAAATCAACACTGTTTTCATCCATGTCGACAAAAGTACCTTCAAATTCTAGACCAAAGCCACTTTTTTGGATGCCCACAAGAAAAGTTGCAGGCACTTTAGGATCCAGTTCATCAAAAGCAGTATAAATATAACCTGTTTTAGCACCGAGGTAGAAGTCGACATCACCAGATGTTTTATCTTCTGCCATGACCGAAGTTGTTGCGATTGCACTGAGTGATAAAATAGCGGGGATTAATTTTTTCATCGTTGATCCTTGTTTTATGTGAACTATGACGTGTTTTTTTAATCATAGTTACAAGAATAGATTTTGCTATAATATCGACCAATAATCAGTTGATTATCTAATAACGAGTCTTATTTTAGTGATACCGATCGACTGCTTCCAGAGTAATAAAGGCAGATCTAGTAGGGGATATAGGTAATTTATCAACATAATCGATTGTGCTTTCACCTGAAAGTGGTTGAAGTGTTTTTTATTATGTTTTTATAGCGAATTAGATAATTAACTTATTGGATTAATACACTATTTAAATGCAGTTATTAACTTACTATCTCATGATTATGGTTGTTATTACAGTAAATACAATATCGGTTGAAATGCATTTACTATGTTAGTATTCGATCATAGTAACAGATTAGAATGAGTTGTCGTTTTACGGCGGAATGGCAACGAGAGGTGCTTGTGAATAACAATAAACAGAAAAGTAAGAAGAACAATAAAAATAATAATACAAATAAGAATAAAAAACGCAGTGGATTGTGGTGGAAATTATTACTCATCCCAGTGTTTATTGGTATTGCGGTCATGGTTTACTTGGATGTTATTATCCGATCAACGTTTGATGAAAATAAGTGGGCCGTACCATCGACTGTTTATGCTCGTCCGTTAGAAATATATGAAGGTGCAGCATTAACTGTTCGTGATTTGAAGACCGAGTTGGGCTTATTAGGTTATAAATTTGTTTCAACACCAACGAAACCTGGGCAAGCCAATATTCGCGGTAATCAAGTGCGAATTTATACGCCTGGATTCCAATTTAGTGATGATTTAGAGCCGCCTCGGAATATCTTACTTACATTACAAGATGGGTTAGTGAGCTCGCTTAATACGGACGATGGTGCGGGGCTATTACGCTTAGAGCCTGTTGTTATTGGTGGTATTTACCCTGCACATAATGAAGACCGATTATTAGTGCAGTTGTCAGAAGTGCCTGAATCATTACAGGGTATGTTAGTCGCAGTTGAAGACGATAGCTTTTATGAGCATTTTGGTATTTCTGTTCGTGGTATCGCACGTGCGTTAGTGGCAAACATTAAACAAGGTGGTATCTCTCAAGGTGCATCGACACTGACTCAGCAACTGATTAAAAATTATTACCTGACTTCTGAACAAACCTTAAGCCGCAAAGCACAAGAAGCATTAATGGCGATTTTACTTGAGCTTCATTCGAGTAAGTCAGATATTTTAGAAGGTTACATTAACGAAATTTACCTTGGTCAAGATGGCCCTCGCGCTATTCACGGTTTTGGTTTAGCAAGTCAGTATTACTTTAAAACACCACTGGCAGATTTACCGCTAGATAAGCAGGCATTATTGGTGGCATTAGTACGTGGTGCGAGCTACTACAATCCGTGGAGAAATCCAGAACGAGCACTTAAACGTCGTGATTTAGTCCTTGATATTGCCGTGCGAGAAGGGCGTTTAGACAGTGCTTTAGCTGCGGAAGCAAAAGCCAAGCCATTAGGTATGGGCGAGCGTACCGCAAGTAGCACCAAACGATTCCCTGCATATCTTGATTTAGTACGTCGGCAATTACAGCGAGATTATAAGGTCGAAGATTTAAGTGAAAATGGTTTATCTATTTTTACGCATTTTGATCCACTTGTTCAAAACAGTGCCGAATCAAGCCTAACAAAAGCGATAGCTAAACATAAACGTAATGGCTTGAGTACCAAGCTTGATGGTGCGGTAGTGATCACCCGTCCAAACACGGGGGCTGTGATTGCTGTAGTGGGTGGGGCTAATGCCCGTTATGCTGGTTTTAATCGAGCGATTGATGCTAAGCGTCAAGTCGGCTCATTAATTAAACCAGCGGTTTACCTTACTGCATTAGAGCAACCTAAAAAGTATAATTTGGCCAGCGTAATCAGTGATGATGAATATAACCTGAGTTTACCTAATGGGGATATTTGGTCACCAAAAAACTATGATAAGAAAGATCATGGTGAGGTACTACTCTATAAGTCGTTAGCGAATTCTTACAATCAATCGACAGCACGTTTGGGTAACGAACTAGGCTTAGACAAGGTGGTTAAAACGATTAATCGATTAGGTGTCGATCAACGTATACCTGAGTTACCAGCGATCACGCTTGGGGCCGTGGATATGACACCATTAACAGTTGCACAAATGTATCAGACATTATCTGCAGATGGTTTTTATACTCCCCTGTTAGCGATTAGTGCTGTTGTGGAACCAAGTGGTAATGTACTTAAAAGTTACCCACTAGCGGTTGATAAACGCTTTGATGCGGGCTCTGTTTATATGTTACGTCATGCGATGCAGGCGGTGACACACGAAGGCTCGGGCAGAGCACTTGAATGGCTATTACCTGACTTTGAAGTAGCAGGTAAAACCGGCACGACTAACGATTTAAGAGACAGTTGGTTTGCTGGGTTCTCTGGCGACATGATGGCTGTTGTATGGATGGGCCGCGATGATAACAAGAGCACTGGTTTAACGGGTTCGAGCGGTGCACTGCGAGTGTGGGCTGATATTTTACGCCAACGTTCAGAACTACCAATTCAGAATCTGCCACCACAAAATATTACTGTGGGCTGGGTTGATCGTGATACCGGACAGGGTAGCCAAGGTAGTTGCCTTAATTCAATTCCAATGCCGTTTATAAATGGCGATGAGCCTGAAATTGAATTACGCTGTAATCAAGGCGTGAAGCGAGTGATTGAATGGTTCCGTGATCTTGTTGAATAGTTCTTTTGTGTATAGCCGTTTAGTTAATAAGCCTCAAATGTAATGTGGGAAATAATGAAAATAATAAAGCGATTGTGTTTAGTTTCTTTGCCTTGGCTGTTGACGGCCTGCGGAACAATTCCAACATATAATTCGAATGGTACAGCAGTACAAGAGTCGAATAAACCATCAACGACGCAGACTGGGCAAGGTAAAACGACACAAAAAGCGAAGCCAAAACCTGCACCGATTGATCATACTGCACAGGCACCTGCCGCTGTTTTATCGTTAATGAAACGAGCTGAACAGCAGTCTAGTAGTGGCGACCATCGTAGTGCTATCGTGTCATTAGAGCGTGCAATCCGTATTGCCCCGCGTTATCCCGACACTTATTACCGTTTAGGTGAACAATATTTCTCTCAAGGCAAATATAATCAAGCTCGTTCACTTGCAGAAAAATCAATAACACTTGGTGCTGATTGGCTATTACGCCGACAAGCAGAATCTTTAATTAAACGCGCTTCGGCATATTAATAATTTATAAGTAGAGTAAAGAATGGAAATCGAATTACTAGAAATTCAAAGCTTTATAAGCCAGTATCAACCTTTTGATCAACTCCCAGAAGAAGCGTTAGAGGAAGTGGTAAAAAGCATTGAAATCTCTTATTTTCGTGCAGACTCAATGATCATTGAGTATGGCGATAAGATCCATGACTTGTATTTTATTCGCAGTGGCGTAGTAGAAATATATCGTCGTAAAGGTGAGTTATATAACCGTCTTGATCAAGGCGAGATATTTGGGCAGATGGGGTTATTAGCGAATAATAAAGTACGACTCCCTGCTAAAGCCGTTAAAGACACGCTTGTTTATTGCATTCCTGAAGCTGTATTTCATGATTTTTGTGAACGTTATGAAGCATTTTCTGATTTTTCGGAAGTGGAAGGTACTATTCGATTAAAACAAGCGGTTGAAGAAAATAGTGATGATGCTAACTCATTAACCACATCAAAAGTGAAAACGTTATTAAGCAGAGACTTGGTGATGTTAAAAAATACGACATCAATTCAAGACGTTGCTAAGGTGATGGCAGAAGAAAATGTGTCAGCTGCGTTGATTAATGATCCGGCTATTATCAATGAAGATGGCCATAACTTTGTTGGTATTATCACTCAACATGATTTATGTGCAAAAGTGATAGCGACGGGTCTGAGCGTTGATAGCCCTGTTTCAGATGTTATGTCGACAGAGTTAATGTCACTTGATCATAACGCTTATGTTTCAGAAGCGATGCTGATGATGCTGCGTTATAACGTCCATCATTTACCTATTCTAAAGAACAAGCAGCCTATTGGTCTTATTGAAGTGGCTGATATTATTCGTTATGAATCTCAAAATAGTTTGTTGTTGTCAGGTAGTATTTTTCAACAGCAAAATATTGAAGATCTGGTTTTACTCTCTAAGCAGCTTAAAGATTGTTTTGTGCGTATGGTTAATGAAGATGCCAACTCACACATGATTGGTAGTGCAATGTCAGAGATTGGGCGTAGCTTTAAGCAGCGTTTACTTGAGCTTGCTGAAGAAGAGCTAGGTCAGCCGCCTGTGCCTTATTGTTTCTTAGCCTTAGGCTCGATGGCACGTGACGAACAATTGATTGTAACAGACCAAGATAATGGCATTATTTTAGATAATAGTTACGATAATGAGAAGCATGGCCCATATTTTGAAGCATTATCTAAGTTTGTATGTGATGGATTAGCAGCTTGCGGCTATACCTATTGTACGGGCGATATTATGGCAACGAATCCTGAGTTTCGTAAAACACAAACGGAGTGGGAAGAGTGTTTTGCTGATTGGATTGATAACCCGAATCCACAGGCACTATTAAATTGCTCTATTTTCTTTGATTTAACGGGTGTTTATGGTCGTGTTAAATGGGCTGAACAATTAAATGCCTTCATTTTACGTCGAGCGAAGAAAAATAATCGATTCTTAGCCTGTTTGGCACGTAATGCATTAAATCGTACACCGCCATTGGGTTTCTTTAAAAACTTTGTAATGGAAAAAGACGGTCGCCATAATAATTCGATTAACTTGAAACGTCGTGGTACAGCGCCACTTGCTGATCTGATTCGTGTGCATGGGTTAGCGATTGGTTCGCAATCTCAAAACTCATTCGAACGCTTGGAAGATATCATTGAAGCGGGTATTTTACCGCCGTCGAAAGGACAAGATCTACAGCATGCAATGGAATTAATTTCTCTTGTGCGCTTGCGCCACCAAGCGTTAGACGTAGAGTCTGAAATCGAACCGGATAATAATATCGAACCAGAAAATATGTCGGAATTTGAACGTCGTAATCTTAAAGATGCATTTTTGGTGTTAAGTAACGCCCAGAACTTTTTAAAATATCGTTATACCGCCAATAAAATGTAGGGATGATTAATGCATAATTTTATTAATAAAGAGATTTTAAACTGGGGTGCGTTCTATAAAGTTAAAGTAGAACAGAGCAAGGATGAACGTTTAAAGTCTTTTTATAGCGCTGGTATGTATCACGATGAAACAAAGTTAAGTGATATTGATTTTGTCGCGTTAGATTTTGAAACAACAGGTCTAGATTCGGAACAAAACAGTATCATTAGCATTGGCCTTGTGCCGTTCAATTTAAAGCGTATCTTTTGTCGTCAAGCACAGCACTGGTATATTGATCCTGAAGATAAGTTACAAGAAAATTCCATTATTATTCATGGCATTACTCATACTGACTTGAACGGTGCTCCGGATTTATTACGGATTTTAGAACCCGTATTAGAGGCATTATCAGGAAAGGTTGTAGTGGTTCATTATCGTCGTATTGAACGTGACTTTTTCGACAGCAATTTACGCAGTTTAATTAACGAGGGAATTGTATTTCCAGTTATTGATACGATGCAAATTGAAGCCGATGTTCAAGACGCGAAAAATAAAGGCTTTCTAAACTTCTTTAAACGTAAGCGCCAAGAATCAATTAGACTTGCGAATAGTCGCTCGCGTTATAATCTGCCTGCTTATCCGCCACATGATGCGTTAACAGATGCGATTGCAACCGCTGAGTTATTACAAGCTCAAATTCATTATCACTTTTCACCGGATACGCCAGTCAAAAAGCTGTGGCTGTAGTTTTAATTAATGATAGAGGTGTTAATACTGTCGTATTTATTCAATATTTGTTATGGCAATTCTTTTAATATTGACGTTATCGACTAGCGAGTTATTGAGTAATCGCTAGTCGACGACAGTGTTTAGTTTACTTGTATAGGTGGTCGCTACTTATCCGCGTCTAATCCTTGTTGCCAAAACGCAATTTCCATCCGTGTTGCCGTTCTAAATACATGGATAAGGTTTTGCCCTCGAGAACTATTAACGTCTATTTCAGCTAGCAGTGCATCTATGTGATCAGTGCCTTGCGCGACACCTTGTTGAAATTCGTCACCACTATAAAGCTCAATCCAACTGGAAAACGGGTTATCAGTTCGTTTGGTATTAATACTTGCCGCTAGGTTACGGCCTATTTCGGCATAACCGATAGAACAGGGCGCTAGGGCTGCATACAAATCAACAATATCGCCAGTCATGCCAGCATCAAGGACGTAACGTGTATACGCGACAGTGCCGAAGTCTTCAGGTTCAGCTTCTAAATCAGATTCGGTTAACCCCCAGTTTTCACAATAGCTAACGTGGTGACCGATTTCAGAATCCAATAGTGCATGTACACTTGGTAATGCTTTTCGCATATCAGCTAAGGTACGGGCCTTGTAAATCGCTAATGCATAAGCTCGTGCATATTGTTTTAGAAACAAGAAATCTTGTTTAAGGTAATGTAAATAACTTGGCTGTGATAATGTCCCTTGCGCTAATTGTTGCACAAAAGCATGTTGGGTATACGCCTCCCAATCTTCTTTACACGCATTAATTAAATCTTGGTGATTCATTGTTTATGTACTCTCATTTTTGATTATTTGTTTACAGCGTTGGTACGTAATCTTGTGCTTTTGGTAATGTCTTGATGATTTTTTGTGAATACATAAACTCGGCATAATCATCATAACGTTTTAAATCAACGGCAGAAGGGCGTAGGGCAAAACGTGTTAGCGTATCGTTCCAAGCGCGTTTGTTAAGCTCGTTGTTTAACGTATCAGGTGCGTAAGCAACAAATTCTTTCCATGATGCTTGTGGGTGATTCACGATGTAAGTCGTCGCTTGTTCTAACGCCTTATTGAATGCGTTGATTGCTGATTTGTTATACGTGTTAGCATTAGCAACAAACACAAGTTCGTCATAAGCAGGTACAGCGTGTTCTTCAGGGAAGAATGCTTTAGCTTTAAAGCCTTCTAGTTCGAGCTGATTGGTTTCGAAATTACGTAACCCACCCCAAATAGCATCTACTTTGCCTGATGCTAATGATGATGACAGTGCCCAACCGACATTAATGATCTCTACGTCTTCATAGTTAACACCGCCTGTTTGTAACATGGTGCCAATAGTTGCTTCTTCGTTACCTGCAATCGCGATACCTATCTTCTTGCCTTTAAGATCAGAAATATCATTGATTTTTTTGTTATCTAGCACCATCAAGGTATTCAGCGGTGTGGCGATCAACGTCGCAGCGCGAATAAGCGGGAGACCTGCAGCAACATCAATGGTTAAATTGGGTTGATAGGTGATCGCTAAATCAACTTTGTTAGCTGCGACTAACTTAGGGGGCATACTTGGATCCGCTGGTTCTTGTATCACCACGTTGACGCCTTGTTCTTCAAAGTAGCCACGTTCTTTCGCAATAACGATAGGGCCATGATTTGGGTTAACAAACCAATCTAACATCAGCGTCAGTGTCTTAGTTTCTGCTTGTGCGTTTACAGATAAGATCGCAGTAGTAAATACAGCGGCTTTGAATAACATATTGCTTTTCATTAAATGTCCTTTTTATGTTTTCTTTTATTCGACGAAAATGTAAGTAAGTCGATAGTGAGTGAATAATGGTGATCGGCGACGATCAATGGTGATCTACTAGGCGTCCCAAGGAACGAGCTTTTTTAATATTCTGTCGGTGGCGAAATACAGTAAGACAGACAGCGCAGATAAAATAAGTAATGCTGCGAACATTTCATCAATCATCATGCGCGCATTGGCTTGTAGCATCAGATAACCTAACCCCGCACTTGAGCCAACCCATTCACCTGCAACGGCCCCTATTGGTGCAATCACTACGGCAACACGAATACCGGATGCTAAGGTTGGTAACGATGCTGGAAATTGAACATGCCGTAGGAGTTGCCACTTGGTTGCCCCCATGGTTTTAGCAAGGTCGAGATAACCCGTTGGTGTATTACGTAAACCGTCATAACAGCAAGTGGTCACAGGGAAGAAAATGATTAACGCAGCCATGACAATTTTAGATGCCATGCCATAACCCAGCCAAAGCATCAGAACGGGAGCTATCGCGAATACAGGAATAGCCTGACTGGCAATCAGTATCGGTAATAACCAGTGCTTGATGGGTTTGAAAAGCAACATTTGTAGCGCAAAAAACAGTCCCATGAATAAACCGAGTAATAAGCCAAATACAATTTCTTGGGCGGTTACTAACGTGTGCTTAAGTAATACCTCATGGCGTTCGATTAACCGTTCAAAAACAGACAAAGGCGTCGGTAAGATGAAGGAGGGCATATCAAAAACCACAACAATACCTTGCCATAATCCAATAATCACAAATGCGCTAATCAAGATGCGAAGAAGGGGGGATAATCCAATGGATAATTTATTCTTTTTTGTGGTTTGCTGCTGCAAGGTATGTGATGGGGTTATGGTGTCACTCATGATCAGCCTCATATTCTTGTGCTAAGCAAGTCATTATGCGCTGTTGTAGTTGTGCACATTCAGCATCAAATGGACGTGGTGTTGCAGAAGTTGGCACTTGTAACTGTGCTGTGCTTGCTGGAGCCCCCTGCATAATATAAATTTGGTGGGCTAAGCGGATCGCTTCTTGTGGTTCGTGAGTGATGAGCACAACGGTCTTATCTTTTAATAATTCGCAGGCAAGATCTTGTAATCGATAACGAGTGACGGCGTCTAATGCAGAGAAAGGTTCGTCCATTAATACCACGGGTTTGTCTTGCATTAATGTCCTTGCGAGTGCCACTCGCTGACGCATCCCACCCGAGAGTTGCTGAGGTAAACTGTCCGCATTATCAGCAAGACCGACTTTACTGAGTAAGTCGAGCGCTTTTTTTGTGTCACCTGCTGATGCCTCATCTCCGAATTTACTGCTAAGCTTGACGTTTTCGAGTACGGATAGCCAAGGTAATAGCAAGTCCTGCTGTGCCATGTAGGCTATATGCTGGGTCAAATCGAGCTGGGGTGATGGCTTTGATTTGGATTTCAAATCTGAGTCAATTGTTAGCGCTGAATAAACAGATATATCACCCGACCATTCCGTTTTTTGATTTAACAGTCCTGCCAAATGGCGTAGTAACGTTGTTTTACCACAACCGCTGCGCCCTAAAATGCAGGTCCATTGCCCTGCAAGCATTGTTATATTCAGCCCTTGTAATACAGGTGCTGTACTATCGCTGTATCGTAGGCGGCCATTACTAATTGAGATGTTCATGGCTTGGGTATGACTGATAGGGTCATTTTCGACCTGTATCGCTTTTGATGCGAGGTTAGACATTTTTGTGACCAGCGAAGAAGTGATGAACGGGACCATGACCGCTGCCTATCTCTAATTCATCGGCATGGGCGATAGCCTTAGAGATGTATTGTTTACCGAGTTTTACGGCTTGAAGTAGTTCATGTCCTTGCGCTAAATAAGAGGCTATTGCAGAAGAAAGCGTACAGCCAGTACCGTGCGTGTTGTTGGTATTGATGCGTTTTGCTGTTAACTGTTCGACATGATGAGGAAAGATAAGTAGATCGTTACTGTTTGTATCTTGTTCTAAGTGACCGCCTTTAAGTAGCACAGATTTGACATCAAGCTGGCATAACGCACTGATCATGTTTTGCATTTGGTGCTCATCAGTCGGAATATCAGAGCCAATCAATGCTGCCCCTTCAGGTAGATTCGGGGTGATTAAATCGGCAAGTGGGAATAGTTCTGACTTGAGTGTGCTGATCGCTGACTCTTTAAGTAAAAGGTCACCGCTGGTAGCTACCATTACGGGGTCGACGACTAAGAATTCAGGGTTATATTGCTTGATTTTATCAGCCACGACTTTGATTATTTCGCTGTCAGCTAACATGCCTACTTTAACGGCCACAATATTTAGATCGCTAAATACGGCATCAAGTTGTTTTTCGATATGTTCAAGTGGGATAGGGAAGATTGCGGAAACGCCGAGGGTATTTTGTGCGGTAATCGCGGTTATTACTGAACAAGCGTAGCTACCTGTTGCTGACATGGCTTTGATATCAGCTTGGATACCAGCACCACCACCACTATCAGAACCTGCAATCGTTAGTACGATAGGGGTCGATTGGTTTTGTGTTTTTGAGAGACTGTTTTCTGATGAAAAATCAGTTGATGTGTTTGTGATAGCCTTTAGCATAAATATCCCTAGAGCAGACGCACAGGAACTTTATCTAGCTAAGGATTTAGAGACGTAGAAAGTCAAATCATGAGAAGCGAGACTGATAGTTCCCTACGTCAGTGTTAACTGAATCAGGTTCAACGGGTCTCGCAATTTGCGATCTCAGCCTTTAGGCCCCCCGACTATGTAAGTGGTAATAGTAACAAGTTTTGCTAAAAGCGCAATAGACGCTCAAAAATTTCAATATTGGCGAAAATTAGCTTATTTACAATTAAGTACGCTATATGCTTTAGTAAAACCTTTTAGATCCATCTCTGATGTTTCCCAGCCTTTATGCCATTTCATTGCGAATGTTATTTTGTTATCAGATTTCATTGCACTAATTAATGTTTTGTATTCTTTGCCATAGGTTGAAATGAGGTAGTTGCGGCTTCGGCTAATGATTTCGATACTTGTGCCTGTCGAATATTGTGCATTGGTAAAGCTAATTATCTCTCCATTTTCACGTTTTACTTTGACTTGTGCTGGAAAAGTAAAGCTATCAAACCCTGCATATTCGTTATACGGTGCGCTAATCGCAAAGGTTTTACAGCTGATATGGTGATTGTAACCATCATAACGCAGGTGTGTGTATTCTTTTGTTTTATCAAACGGATCTGGCTGTAGATATTCAGCATAAAATTTGCCCGCAATTAAATCTGCTGCCGCGTATGTTTTACCTATGAATAGAAAAGAAAGAATCATAACAGTAATCAAATTTTTCATTAATGCACTCAGTAACTAAATTGATTGGGGTATTACCTTAAGGTAATTTGGGTAGTGTGACGACTATATATGAAAGGTGAGAATACTAATATTTCGTATCGCATTTAATTGTTTAATATGAAATATTTTATGGTTATATTTTAAGACTAATTGATAAGATTCTCTTGATAAGAGAGGTCAGTAATATCCGTATCACTGGCCTCTCGTCTACTATTTAGCGTCTACTATTTTCCTTTTGCTGATACTCCACTTGAGCAGGGGTCCAAAGGGTTTTCATATAATCAATAACAGCATTGATCTCTATTGGACTTAACGTCTCGCCAAAAGCGGGCATCGTCAGGCGTTTTGTTTTGTTAAAGGGATCCCGCCAACCTGTTTTTATCATTCGCTGTAACATGGCATCACTGTGTCGCCAAGTATGACCATCTTGGTTATGGGGTGGCGCTGGTAGTTCACCAAGGCTATTTGGTACTTTCCAACTTAGAGCGCCCTCGGCATTTTGACCATGACAAACACTGCAATTTTGTTGATATACCTTCAAGCCAATATTATGAGGCAAACGTTCAGTGGTATTGTTAGTTGATACTGCGTAACTTTTGGTTGTAAACGCAATGATCATGATAAAAACACTGGTGATTGTGAATGTTTTATTTCCCATCGATAACGTCCCAGTCTTGTGCTTTATCTGCACTTTTCATCAGTTTTCCGTTTTGTGTTCCAGCATAAATGATGCCCGAATCCGTGATGTGTAACGCACTGAACGTTGATTTTAGTACTGATATTTGGGTCCAATTTTGTCCGCCATCCTTAGTCAGAAAAATAGACTTATCTGTTGCCGCATAGATTTGTTTTGGCAGCTGAGGATCATAACTTAGCGCGGTTATTTCGCCTTGTAATTCACCTGCTTGGCTCCAAAGACAAAAGCAATCCATAGAGCGGCTGACACCATTACTTGTTGCCGTAAATATCCAGCCTGTTTGCATACTGTCTGGCATATCTGAATGAATGATGACATTGTTCATTTCAGGTGGACCACCATCGACTAACAGCCAGTTTTTCCCCGCATCTTCAGTGTGATAGATCCCTTGTGTGGGATCAATGGCATATAAGGTTTCTGGCTGTTGAGCATGTTGGGTGAGCGCTGTTATTGTCCTGCTGGCTAGTCCATTATTACGGGGCTCCCAGCTTTTTCCGTGATTAGAACTAGTAAGTACGCCTTGGGTTTGAGTTGCAATAAATATCTCGCCATTTTCATTATTTACCGCCACCCCTGTCAGGGTGATTACGGACTGAGGTAATGGGATTAATTCGCGGCTATTATCTTCCATATTAAGCTGAAATAATGCTTGTGAATAAGCTAGCATTAACGTCTTGTTGTCTGGGTTACTGGTGATTGATATAAGCGAACCGTTTGTACCTGTTTCTGCTACTGTCGCCATACTCGTACTCGCGAACATAATGAATACAAAGTAGTGGCAAACTTTACGTAAGACCTTGCGGGCAGGATGATAGACCGAGTTAACACGCGTAATTGTAAGTGATGACATAATTGACTCCTAAATGAATACCTTGGTTATAAACAAATGAAACTGATAACTTAGTTTCTTGCGTAAACAAAAGTATCGGATGAGCCTTTTTGAAATCCGTAGCTAACTAATGGCGCGCTTTTAGGGCGACTATCCATTCCTGGTGCACCCCAAGGCATACCAGGTAGTGTAATTCCCGTTATTTCAGGGCGTTCTTTAAGTAATTTATAAATGGTATTGACGGGTACCAGTCCATCGACAACATAGCCATCCACGTAAAGAGTATGGCAACCCTCATAACCTTTTGGTACGCCTGCTGTGCGTTTTGTCTGTACCAGTGATGGCATTGATTTTACGTCGACATCAAAGCCATTATTTTCTAGGTAATCGGCATAATTATCGCAGCAACCGCATTGTAGAGGCTTGTACATAATCGCTCTAATTCCAGCTTCTGCTTTTGATGTGAAGATTAACAAACCCATGATAAGTAGGGCGATAGACAGGGTCATTACTTTGTTTGTATTTGATAGTTTCATCTTTAGTATCTCAACGCTTAATTGATATGGTGCAGCAATGCAGTATGCTGCTGCATTTTAATTTTTTATTTATGAGCGTGCGCTATGAGAGGTGTTGCTGGTCTTAGCGCTTAGAGAGATAAGAGAGGAGGGCGTGGGATCAGAGAAACGTAATAGTCTTTATAAATAATAGTTTGGAATTTGAGTGAGTCGTCTGATCGCGTATGACGCGTTTGAAATGATGGGTTTTCGATTAAATTATTACATTGCCCAGAAGAACAAGTGTTACTGTCACAGTCAGCTGACGCACTGTTGGTGCAGGTTATTTCTGGTAAATCGAGACATTGAATACAGTTACCCATACCCATACCCATACTCATACCCATACTCATACCCATACTCATACCCGTAGCAGCCATTGGCTCGGTAGTAATCATGGCACTATTCATTTCAGATTTAAGGGCAGTTTCTGACCCTATATACGTATCAAAATTTACGTCAGCAGAAGCCTCACTCAATAGCAGAATGAAAACCAATACAAAATGACATAATTGTTGTTTTAGAGTACGCATTAAAAAATAGTGCATTACTTTGAGGGGGTTGTCAATTGAAGTGCATAATAATGGCGAGATAAAAAGCTGCCAGCGTGAACTGACAGCTTATAGAAAACTCAAGTAGAGTCTAATTTAAGGTGGGTTGAACTTGCTTAGCGTTTGCGCTGTTCAGTTCTTAAACCCATGATTAAGCTTACACACATAACCAACAAGAGAACGGTAAACGGTAGTGCAGTCGAAATTGCACCCGCTTGTAACGCTTCAATTGCTTGTGTGCCGCCAACCCAAAGTAGTGCTGCTGCGATAGCACCTTCAATTAATGCCCAGAACACACGTTGTGGTACAGGCGCATCAACTTTACCACCAGCAGTAATGCTGTCGATAACCAGTGAACCTGAATCTGATGATGTAATGAAGAATACTAACACCAATAATACCGCTAGCATTGATAACACATCACCCATAGGCAGCGCATCAAACATTTGGAACATAGCTAGAGGTACATCTTTCAAGCCTTCAGTACCTAAAGTACCCACGTTATTTACAACTTGATCAATAGCGACGCCACCAAATACAGACATCCATAAGATAGTAACACCTGTTGGAACAAGTAATACCGCAGTGATGAATTCACGAATTGTACGACCACGTGAAATACGCGCGATGAACATACCTACGAATGGTGACCATGAAATCCACCAAGCCCAATAGAATACAGTCCAACCGTGCATCCACGCCGAGTCTTCACGGCCGATAGGGTTACTTAGTGGAATGATATTTTCAACATAGCCCATGATCGTCGTTGGAATTGTGCCCATTGATACTGCAAACGTCACCAATGCAACGAATATCAATAATACTAAAGCAAGTAGCATATTGATATTACTAATAACTTTAACGCCACCATCAATACCACGTATAACGGATACAACGGCCAGTAATGTCACAATAAAGATGATCGAAATTTGTAAAAACAGACCGTTTTCAATGCCCAATACATGTTGGAAGCCACTTGCTGCTTGTTGTGCGCCTAAGCCCAGTGATGTCGCTAAACCAAACAGTGTTGCGATAACCGCTAGGATATCAACAATATGACCAGCCCAACCCCATGTTCTATCGCCTAAAATAGGATAGAATACAGAACGCATTGAAAGTGGTAAGCCTTTATTATAAGCAAAGAAAGCCAGTGACAATGCAACAACACCGTAAATAGCCCAAGGGTGCAGACCCCAGTGGAACATTGTTGCGCCGAGTGCAAGTTGTGCTGCTTCAGGTGTATTTGCTGCTACGTTAAGTGGTGTTTCATACCAACCCGTGTAGTAAGCAACAGGTTCTGCAACGCCCCAGAACATTAAGCCAATACCCATACCTGCAGCAAATAGCATTGCTATCCAAGACATGCGGCTATAGTCAGCTTTAGCGTCATCACCACCTAAGCGAATTTTACCAAATGGTGAAACAATTAATGCAAGGCAGAAAATAACAAAGATGTTTGCAGACCACATGAATAGGCTGTCAAAAGCTCCTATGATTTGCCATTTGATGCCATCGAGAACAGATTTCGACGTTTCAGGGTCAACTAATAAAATGGCAATTAAAAAGATGCCGATAAGTGATGCACTAATGCCGAATACTGGATTGTGAACATCAAAGCCCCATTTTTGGACATTATCTTGCCCAACCGTATAGTCAGTATTATCAATACTGTATTTATCCCTATTAATACTCATTAGTCCTCAGTTAGAACTGTCCCGTTCTATTTTATGTATGTATTTATGGTTAGGTGAGTGTAGCAAACTTAGCCTGATTTTTCAGGGGCTAATCAACTATTAAGTAGTCGTTTTATCGAACATACCAACTTTTCGATTATATTTAACATGTATTTTTCACTATAAAATACATGTTTACTTATCAAATATTCGCTGATTTTATTGTATGTTGACTCGCTATAAAGCTGGCGCTAGGAATAATGGCATTTATTAAAGCCCATAAAAAAACCGCGAATGATGCGGTTTTTTTATGGATTTTAAAAGTGTGAAAAGCGCGTCGAGAATTAGCTATTACAGGGTTCTGCTTCTTTCCCGTTGGCCACGTTTCAAGCCCAGAAACTGACGTGGTTGCTATATCTACTTCACCTCTAAGGTTTATTAGTAGAAATAAACGCTTCTCATTATTCAGTATAGAACAGCTTTAATAACTTTCCAGTTTCTAATGCGAAGCGTTTGTATCATGAGTAAATGTGATGATATGTTGCGCATATGTTGACAAGGTGTAAAAACTCAATCATATTGAATAAAAAATAAACATTGTCGACAATCTTACACTTTCAAATGGCCTGCTAATTTATGTCTTTAGATGATCCAACCAAAATAGTTGCAGTGACGACAGCGGACAAAGTCTTTGTGCTGATGCAGCGTGCCATTGTTGACGGTGACATACTCGCGGGCAGTAAAATCAGTGAACCTGAACTTGCAAAGCAATATAAAGTCAGTCGTTCCACACTGCGTGAAGCATTAAATAGACTTGAAAAATGCCACTTAATTGAGCGTAAAGCCAATGTCGGCTCACGAGTCGTGCAGTGTACAACGCAAGGTCTAGTCGATCTTTACTTTGTACGCGAGGCGCTAGAAGGCATGGCATGCAGGCAAGCGGCAGAAAACATGAGTAACGCTGAAATTGTCGACATGAAAGCGATGCTTAATCAACATGCATCCGCACAAGCGCTTAAAGATGGTGTGGCTTATTACCAAGAAGAGGGTGATTTAGATTTTCATTATAAAATCATCATGGGCAGCCATAACGCACAACTTATTAATTTAATTTGTGGCCAACTCTATCACTTAGTCCGCATGTATCGTTGCCAATTTGGCATGCACAGCCCACGAGCCAGTCGTGCATTTTCAGAACATGCCCAAATTATTGAAGCCATTAGTGACCGTGATGGTGAGCTAGCCGAAATGCTAATGCGCCGTCATATCGCTGCATCACGTAAGAATATTGAAATCAAAATAGCCCATCAACTTTCTGAGCGGTAAACAGCCAGCACCATATACAGGTAATAAGCAGATAATAAAACTCAAGAAAGTAACCGTATGAAAACAGACACAGCACAAGTTCAAGGAGAGAAATATAATGTCTACAAAACCATCTTCGTCTCAACGTTTATCACCAGGCGCTAAATTTCGTTTAGCTTTAGCCAACAATAATCCCTTACAAGTTGTCGGCACTATCAATGCCTATTGCGCAATGATGGCTGAACAATTGGGGCATCAGGCTATTTATTTATCAGGCGGGGGGGTTGCGAATGCATCGTATGGCTTACCAGATCTTGGTATGACCTCACTAAACGATGTGATCGCAGATGTTCAACGTATAACGGCTGCATCGAGTTTACCGCTGCTGGTGGACATTGATACGGGGTGGGGTGGCGCATTTAATATCGCTAAAACCATTCGAGATATGGAAAAAGCCGGTGCTGCTGCGGTGCATTTAGAAGATCAAGTGGCACAAAAGCGTTGCGGCCATCGACCGAATAAAGAAATTGTATCGACAGAAGAGATGGTTGACCGTATCAAGGCCGCTGTTGATGCACGTACTGATGCTGATTTTTTCATTATGGCGCGTACCGATTCATTCGCACAAGAAGGCTTAGAAGCTGCAATTGCGAGAGCGCAAGCTTATGTTGCAGCGGGTGCTGACGGTATTTTTGCAGAAGCGGTGAAAACAGAAGCGCATTACAGAGCATTCGCGGACGCGCTAGATGTCCCTATTTTGGCGAACATTACTGAGTTTGGTCAAACAGAATTATGGAATAAAGAACAGTTGGGTGAGTGGGGATGTGCGATGGTGCTCTATCCGTTATCCGCATTCAGAGCAATGAATAAAGCGGCTGAGTCGGTTTATAAAACCTTGTTGACAGATGGTGATCAAAAAGCCGAGATTGATAACATGCAAACACGCATGGATCTCTATGATTACCTTGGTTATCACGACTATGAGCAAAAGCTAGATACGCTGTTCTCGGAAGGCAAGAATAAATAACAGCTATGATTAAAGTGATGTGAAATCAAATTCAAAAGTTGAACGAATAATAGCAAGCAGGATGTTGCAGGGTTATAGGTTTTAGTATGCATACTCAAGCTACTTCAATATGCATAATCAGCAAGCCGAATGGAGGGTATATTCAAGGCATGAGGTCGAGGATTTAGTTATTTTAAATCAAGACGTCATAACGCCGAAGGTGCCTTCGTTCGGCTTGCCCTACGGGAGGCGAGCAGGAATAACAGTACAGCGTTACAATATTTGAAAATGGAATAACCATTCTCTACATATTGCGCCTTGTTCTGATATCCCTGATCGTCTCTGATACAGCATCTTGAAGTAACTTGGGTATCGACTTGCTATTAACAGTTTGAAATTAATTAAGGGAATAATTATGACAGATAAAAAATTATCAGGCGCAGGCTTACGTGGTCAAAGCGCGGGTGACACAAAATTATGCACGGTTGGTAAATCTGGCAGTGGCTTAACGTATTGCGGTTATGACATCGCTGATCTTGCTGAACACGCTACATTCGAAGAAGTGGCTTATTTACTGTTTAACGGTGAATTACCTACACTTGATCAGCTTGAAACATACAAAGCTGAATTGAATACTCTACGTGATTTACCCCAATCACTGAAAGAAGTACTACAACATATTCCAGCTGACGCGCATCCAATGGATGTCATGCGAACGGGCTGTTCATTTTTAGGGAATATTGAACCTGAAGCTGACTTCTCAGTTCAAAATAAAGCGGCTAATCGCTTATTGGCGGCATTTCCTGCAATCATGTGTTACTGGTATCGTTATTCTCATGATGGGGTCGAGATTGACTGTACAACGGATGAAGATTCACTGGCTGGTCACTTCCTTAAATTGTTACGTGGTGAATCGCCATCAGAACAGCATCGTCGAGTAATGGATGTATCGCTGATCCTTTATGCCGAGCATGAGTTTAATGCCTCAACCTTTACTGCGCGTGTGTGTGCATCAACCTTATCGGATATGTTCTCGTGTGTTACTGGTGCGATAGGTACCTTGCGTGGACCATTACACGGTGGCGCTAACGAAGCTGCGATGGATATGATCCAGAAGTTCACATCCCCAGCAGATGCGAAAATACAAATGGCAGGCATGCTTGAACGTAAAGAAAAAATCATGGGCTTTGGCCATGCGATTTACCGTACTTCCGATCCGCGTAATGTAATTATCAAAAAATGGTCTGAAAAACTGGCGCATGAACACGGCGATACGTCGTTATACGATATTTCAGTCGCGTGTGAAGAGTTCATGTGGGACAGCAAAAAGTTATTCTGTAATGCTGATTTTTTCCATGCCTCTGCTTATCATTTCATGGGGATTCCAACCAAATTATTTACACCTATCTTTGTTTGTTCGCGTTTAACGGGTTGGGCTGCACACGTAATGGAACAACGTAGCAATAACCGTATCATTCGCCCAAGTGCAGATTATATTGGTGCAGAACCTAGAACCGTCACACCAATCGAACAAAGATAAATAACCGTAAAACCATTCATATCAAGATGAATGACGATGTATTGAGTGACTTGCTTGTGTTCGTTCAGATCCAAGCAAGTCATGATGTTAGTTTTGATTAAAAGAGGGAAGAGTAAAGCATACCGACTGTGTTTTAACCTCAAGCCCCACCAATTTAATGGATTAAGTGATGAACATTAACTATCGAAAACCTTTACCCGGCAGTGAGCTAGACTATTTTGACACCCGTGCAGCAGTTGATGAAATTCAACCCGGTGCCTATGCAACATTACCCTATACCTCGCGTGTATTTGCTGAGAATTTGGTGCGTCGCTGTGAACCCGACGCATTAGAAAATTCGCTAAAGCAATTAATTGAACGTAAGCGCGATCTTGATTTTCCTTGGTTTCCAGCTCGTGTTGTTTGTCATGATATTTTAGGCCAAACCGCATTAGTCGATTTAGCGGGTTTACGTGATGCGATAGCGGAAAAAGGCGGTGATCCATCAAAAGTGAATCCTGTTGTACCAACGCAATTGATTGTGGATCATTCATTGGCTGTTGAACATGCTGGTTTCGAACCTGATGCGTTTGAAAAAAATCGAGCCATTGAAGACCGACGCAACGATGACCGTTTTCACTTTATTAACTGGACAAAAACCGCGTTTAAAAATATTGATGTGATCCCCCCTGGTAACGGTATTCTGCACCAGATTAATTTAGAACGTATGTCTCCGGTGATCCAATCACGAAATGGTGTGGCGTTTCCTGATACTTTAGTGGGGACGGATAGCCACACCCCTATGGTTGACGCTTTGGGTGTGATAGCTATTGGGGTCGGAGGACTGGAAGCGGAAAGTGTGATGCTGGGTCGTGCTTCATATATGCGTTTGCCAGACATTATTGGTGTTGAACTAACAGGTAAACCACCAGCAGGCATGACAGCAACTGATACAGTATTAGCATTGACTGAGTTCTTACGTGCACAGAAAGTCGTATCAAGTTATTTAGAATTTTATGGTGAAGGCGTCTCGCATCTGACGTTAGGCGATCGTGCGACTATTTCTAATATGACACCTGAATATGGCGCGACGGCTGCATTGTTCTCAATTGATGAGCAGACTATTGATTACCTTAAATTAACCGGTCGTGAAGATGATCAAGTTAAGCTGGTAGAAACCTACGCGAAAGAAACAGGACTATGGGCTGATGACTTAAGTAAGGTTGAATACGAACGTGTGCTTACTTTCGATTTATCGAGTGTGTGTCGTAATATTGCAGGTCCTTCAAATCCGCATAACCGTGTGCCAACATCTGAGCTAGCCCAACGTGGTATCAGTGGAAAATTTGAAAATGTAGCGGGCGAAATGCCTGACGGTTCAGTGATCATTGCTGCTATCACAAGCTGTACCAATACCAGTAATCCCCGTAATATGATTGCCGCAGGTTTGATTGCCCGTAACGCTAATAAGCTTGGATTAACCCGTAAGCCTTGGGTTAAAACATCGCTTGCGCCGGGTTCTAAAGCGGTGCAATTGTATTTACAAGAAGCCGATCTATTACCGGAACTCGAACAGCTTGGCTTTGGTATTGTCGCGTTTGCCTGTACGTCATGTAATGGTATGAGTGGTGCGCTTGATCCTGCTATTAAACAAGAGATATTAGATCGTGATTTGTATGCGACTGCTGTGTTGTCCG
This sequence comes from Moritella sp. 24, assembly GCF_018219155.1. NCBI lineage: Bacteria > Pseudomonadati > Pseudomonadota > Gammaproteobacteria > Alteromonadales > Moritellaceae > Moritella > Moritella sp. 24. Next base: position 1,853,760 of record NZ_CP056123.1, read on the forward strand.
GTAACCGTAATTTCGATGGTCGTATTCATCCACATGCTAATGAAGCCTTTATTGCTTCACCCCCATTAGTTGTTGCCTATGCTATTGCTGGTACCATTCGTTTTGATATTGAACGTGATACCCTTGGTTTCGATCACGCAGGTAATGCGATAACGCTGAAAGATATTTGGCCGACAGATGAAGAGATTGATGCTGTTGTTAAATCGAGTGTGAAACCTGCGCAGTTCAGGCAAGTATATAACCCTATGTTTGATATTTCAGTTGATTATGGCGAGCAAAACGATCCGCTCTATGATTGGCGTGAAATGAGTACTTACATTCGTCGTCCTCCCTATTGGGAAGGTGCATTAGCCGGTGAGCGTAGCCTTAAAGGTATGCGTCCATTAGCAGTATTGGGTGACAATATTACTACCGACCATCTATCTCCTTCTAACGCTATTATGCTTGATAGTGCTGCGGGCGCGTATCTCGATAAAATGGGACTTCCTGAAGTTGATTTTAATTCGTATGCAACACACCGAGGTGATCACTTAACGGCACAGCGTGCGACCTTTGCAAACCCAAAGTTAAACAATGAAATGGTGTTGGAAAACGGACAAGTTAAACAAGGTTCATTAGCGCGAATTGAACCTGAAGGTACAGTAACCCGCATGTGGGAAGCGATTGAAACCTACATGGATCGTAAGCAACCGTTGATTATTGTAGCTGGTGCGGATTATGGTCAAGGTTCTTCACGGGATTGGGCGGCGAAAGGCGTTCGTTTAGCGGGTGTAGAAGCGATTGTTGCTGAAGGGTTTGAACGCATTCATCGTACTAACCTTGTCGGTATGGGCGTACTACCTCTTGAATTTAAAGCGGGTGAAAGTCGTAAAACTTACGAAATTGATGGTAGTGAAACGTTTGACGTGATTGGTGAGCCAACGCCTAGTTCGACATTGACGCTTATTATCACACGTAAAAATGGTGAAACGATTGATGTGCCTGTGACGTGTAGATTAGATACCGCAGAAGAAGTGTCTATTTATGGCGCTGGTGGTGTACTGCAACGCTTTGCACAAGACTTCCTTGAATCGAGTGGGAGCTAACCACTTATGTCGAAAGCTAACATGGAATATTCAGCACACTCTTTACCACAGCTTAGGATCCCAGCTACATATATGCGTGGTGGCACTAGTAAGGGGGTGTTCTTTAGCCTTCAAGACTTGCCCGAGGCTGCTCAAGTTGCAGGTTCTGCACGAGACGCATTGTTGTTACGTGTCATTGGTAGCCCAGATCCTTATGGTAAACAAACAGATGGTATGGGCGGGGCAACGTCCAGTACCAGTAAGACGGTTATCGTGTCAGCAACGGATAAACCCGATCATGATGTTGATTATCTGTTTGGTCAGGTATCGATTGATAAACCGTTTGTGGACTGGAGCGGTAATTGTGGCAACTTGTCTGCCGCGGTAGGCTCATTTGCGATTAACAGTGGCTTAGTTGATGTTAATCGTATTCCAGAAAATGGTGTTGCAGTTGTGCGTATTTGGCAAGCTAATATTAGTAAAACGATTATTGCTCATGTGCCTATTACTAATGGTTTAGTACAAGAAACCGGTGACTTTGAGCTAGACGGGGTAACGTTTCCCGCAGCGGAGGTACCCGTTGAGTTTATGGAACCCGCAGATGGTGAGGGAGCGATGTTTCCTACGGGCAATTTGATTGATGATTTAGTCGTACCTCAATCTGTTGTTGCTGGTGGACACTTAAAAGCCACAATGATTAACGCAGGTATCCCTACTATTTTTGTTAATGCTGAAGATATTGGTTACACAGGGGCAGAACTGCAAGAAGACATTAACAATGATGTTGAAGCACTTGCCATGTTTGAGACTATTCGTGCTTATGGCGCAGTGCAGATGGGATTGATATCCGATACCTCTGAAGCTGTGCAGCGTCAACATACACCTAAGGTCGCGTTTGTGGCTAAATCGGCTGATTATGTGTCTTCCAGTGATAAACAAATTGCTGCGAGTGACATTGATTTATCGGTACGGGCGTTGTCGATGGGTAAATTACATCACGCCATGATGGGTACGGCTGCGGTTGCTATTGGTGCCGCGGCTGCAATTCCTGGTACATTGGTGAATCTAGCTGCAGGCGGTGGTGTGCGAGATGCCGTTAACTTTGGTCATCCATCGGGGACATTATGCGTTGGTGCTCAAGCGACGAAAGTGAACGGGGAGTGGACTGTCACTAAAGCCAGTATGAGCAGAAGTGCGCGTATTTTGATGGAAGGTTGGGTACGTATTCCAGCTTAACATGACTAAGCGGTGATATTTATTAATAACAATTAGGCAAAAACACCAAACTAATCAAACCAGTGTATTGAGTAATTGGATTCACTGTCAGATACCGTTATATTGTCAGCTTATTCACATCTAGGCTGATTTTATAATGGTAAAGGTAATCACATTCTTCATATTGAGTGTTTGTAGTTTTGTCTCGGTGGCAGCATCGATAGATTGCAATAACGCGTTTAATACATTAGAAAAAAACTATTGTGCAAAAGTTGAATTCGATAAGGCTGAAGCTGAAATGCAGCGTTATCTTGATAAGAGCATCGCACAATACTCAGCGGATACACAGGTTGTTGAATCCATCAATATTGCACAATCGGCATGGCAATCATACAGTAAATCCCAGTGTGACTCGGTGTTTACTGTATGGCGTGACGGGAGTGTTCGTGTGGTCATGATATTAAGTTGTCGAACCAAGCTTACCCAACAACGTACCCATGAGTTGTGGGCGCAATACTTAACGTATATGGGCAGTTCAGAGTCAATATTACCAGAGCCAAACGTAGTCGATTTATCTTAAAAACTTTTATAATACGGGTTAAGCATGCATTTGATCCGTTTTAGTATAACAAGTGCTGTCACACGTCCCCAACTAAAGAGCACACGTTGGTGTAAACGGAATATCGTATCGTATAAATTACGAATTAAACGCCCCTTTAAGACCAACTTATTATTCATTAATGCACCAACGGCATTATCATGCCCTACAGCGACAACCATACCACCATCATTATAAATAAAAGGCTGTAATGGTTTACCTTTGAGCATGAGATTAAACTGCTTTGCTAAGTGCGTAGCTGCTTGGTTAGCGGCTTGTGCACGAGGTGGTACAAAACTACCATCAGGTTGCGTACATTGAGAGTTATCACCAATCACAAAAATGTTGTCATCAAGGCTAGATTGCAGGGTCGGTTTAACAATTAACTGATTTAATCGATTTGTTTCTAACCCATCAAGTTTTGTTAACCATTCTGCACATTTGATTCCTGCTGCCCATATTTGTAAGTCTGCTGGAATAACTTCGTTTTCAGAGGTGACGAGTTTACCGGCTTCAGCACGTTGAATACGCGTTTCTGTACGTACGATAATACCTTGCTTCTCAAGCGCCGCTTGTACTTTTTTAGACATGCACTCAGGCCCGCCCGGTAAAGTACGGTCTGCTGCTTCGATTAAAGTAATCTCAAATTCAGACGCTTGTCTATAGCTTTGCAGTTTACTACTTACTTTTGCTAATTCAGCCGCTAATTCAACACCTGTTGCTCCTGCGCCCACAATCGAGATTCGACGTGTACCTGTTGCTTTAAGTTGTTGTTTAATGTGTTGCCAAGCTTTTTGTGCTTGTCCTGATGAATCTAAAAACAAGCAGTGTTCACTCACACCCGGAGTTTTAAAATCGTTACTGACCGCGCCAACAGCCATGACTAAGTGATCGTATTGCAACGTTGTTAGGTCGCTATTTAGTCCACGCAAACTGATCGTTTTGTTTGTGCGATCGAGTCCTGTCATTGCATCTTGAATATGAGTATAGCCATTACATTCGGCATGTTGAAAATAGCTCACAGCATCTAATTCCGCATCAAATGTACCTGCTGCGATCTCGTGTAAGCGTGGTTTCCAGAAATGATGTGAAGACGGCTCAACAAGTACCACTTCGTGGCGTTTATTACGGCCTAATCGGGTTACTAATTCAAGGCCAGCTGCGCCACCACCTACAACAACAATTCTTAACATAATATGCTCTACTATTTTGTGTAACTAAATCTGATGGCGGCATTATATCTATGTCTCAAATATTGATAATCCCCTAAAATTGCAAATAACTATTACTGTCCTGTAATAGTTATGATTTCAACTATCGCCTATACTTCGATTTAGATAGTAAATAACGCAATCATCAATTTATGATATTTTATTAATTGTATTAGTAGGTTAATTAGGCTTGTTCATGAGTAAAAAACGCTATATATTGCCCGCCATAAAACGCAATCTATAGGCTGTTCTATATTAGAAAAGGTAGCTGATTGTTATAACAATATATCGGAGTAGAAATGAAAAACCATAATGTTAAAAGAATGAAGGATGTATTCTTTATTTTCAGATTTATAAGTTGGATAGCGATTATCTGTTCGTTACTTGGTTCTTTGCTATTGTTTGTTGTTGGTGCAATCAAAAGTTATTATGCACTGGCTGCAGTTGCGTTTGGTTATGTACCAGATGAAACATTAGCGCACCTTGATTCCGCCGATATTGCCACCGCCTATTTAATTAAGGGTTTAGATACCTTTTTAATCGCTTTGGTACTTTTCATTTTTGCCCATGGTGTATTCACACTATTTATTACAGATAAGAAGCTAAACAATATCCCAACGGTATTAAGCTGGATAAAAACCCCTGACATTGGCCATCTAAAGAATATTTTGGGTGAAGTGATCGTTATTATTTTGTTTGTTAAGTTTTTAGAAATGATCTTAATTAATTTGAATAATTTAAGCTGGGAAATTCTGATCTTACCGATTTCTATTTTACTTTTAGCATTGGCACTGAAGTTCTTGGATTTGAATGACAAGAACGGTAGTCATAAAGACGAGTAGTACGCTGCCGTAATATAGCTAGACCCCAACGCTGTTTTAGTTATCTAAAGCAGCGTTTTTGTTTGCTTATAACGCCCACCTAAATATCTTTAAGCATGGTTAACTATTGCTTTTCATTCTTACACCCCCTTACAACTCAAGGTCATATATTTGCTACTATTCAGTCATATTTTTTAATTATTAGGCTTGGCTAATGGATTTATCCAAAATTTATTCTATGCAAGATGATTTAATACAGAGGTTAGTTAGTATTAATGATAAAGGAGAAATGATTGCGACTGTTAATGGACTTGAATTTAGCAGTGTATTTCAGCCTATCGTTGATTGTAGCAAAAGAATCGTTGCGCTTGAGGGACTAATTAGAATAAAAGACTCTGTAGGAAATAATGTTAATCCATACGAATATTTTAAAAATATAAACGATAATGATTTGGAAAGTGTCATTTCAACGTTAATTTGTGGAAAGATACACACGCACAATTTTGCGATGTCTCATTTCAGCAATAAGCTCCTTTTTATAAACGTATCACCTGTCACATTCGCAATACTGTCAAATAATGAACAAGCAATATTGAATTTTTTAGATAAAATCACATCACTAAAATTGAACCCCAATCAAATTATTTATGAGATAACAGAATTCAAAGAAAGAGATATTGAAAATATAGTTAATGGAAAGAATATTTTAGAAAAATTCAATATATTGACTGCGCTTGATGATTATGGCGCTGATTATTCAAATGAATATAGAGCATTAAAAATAAGACCGCCTTATTTAAAGATTGATAAATCAATTATTGATATGTGCGATTCAGGCTGCGATTCGGATTTAAAAGAGGCGATTAAAGTTGCACAAGACATTAGTGCAATAACGATTGCGGAAGGCATAGAAACCGAAAATGCCTTTAATAAATGTAGGGATAACAATATAGATTTTTTTCAAGGTTATTTTTTTGATAAACCGCTGTCAGCAAGCGAACTAAAATCAAAAGTGAACATTACAACTGCACACGATTTGAAGCGGATGTAATATATTTAACTTTTATGCTGTTTAAGTTATCTAAGCAGCGTCTTTCTTTCAGTTCCCCCGTTATTAATGACTTATATTCCATATTAACAACTGCAAGTCATTTAAAATATATAGATTAATGACCCTGCCTATTTTTACACTATGGACATAAAGTTCATTCCTTTCCCCCCTAATAGCGCATTATTAATAATGAGTTTTTATATAACATATTTTAAATTTATAGTAATTTTACTAGTTTTTATGGCAATGGAATTGCAATAGAATCCAAAATATATGAATTATCGTATGCGTGGTTTTATGCCAATTGGTCACTGCGTATTAAGCTGTATTTTAAGGGATTATATATTTGTGACGAAGTTTATTGAACGTCTTGGCTTATTTGTGTTTTTAATTTTATTTTTCGGGGGATACTTTCCGGTTAATATGATCATGGCTTACATACATGGTGATAAAATGGATGTCATCATTTCTTTTTTTCTCCCTTTTTATGGTTATTTAGTGATGATTTTAGGTCGAAATTGTTGATTGAATAAAGCCCCTCGTTATGTTGCATATCTCCGTAAACCTATAACTTTACTCCCTAAGTCAACGCGATATATATTATTCTCACTTATTTTAGTTATCACTTTGTAATTTAAAGATAATTTGGTAATGTTGATGACATATCAAATTGGTACAGTAATTCTGTATGGCGAACTATTCGTTACGATTACGTTTGCATATAAAGCACCACAACAAAAATGGACTTAACGCGTACTATAAACATTCAACAGGATAAAGATTAAATTGATGGAACAATTCAACGTATCAGCTTTTCTATTTGTGAACCAATATGCAGGTAAGAGTAAAATGCTGGATAGTATTTTAATTACTGCAGTTGACATGATGCCTTACCTTTTCGTCATGGTATTACTGTATTTATGGTTTAGTTCGAACATAGAAAAGAAACAAGCCAGTTTGAACGCAGTTATGTCAGTTGCTTTGGGGATGTTAACGAGTAACGTCATTTCTATGTTCTATTATAATCCGCGTCCCTTTGTAGAGAACTTAGGTGTTCAACTAATAGAACATGCGCCAGATTCTTCATTCCCATCTGATCATGCCACGTTTACTTTCTCTGTCGCGATCACCTTATTACTTAACAAAGAAACTCGCGTGCTGGGTATTGTCCTGTTTGTGCTGAGCCTTATTAGTAGCATGTCTCGAGTGTATGGTGGTATCCATTATCCGCTTGATATATTAGGTGCTGTTTTTGTTGCACTGTTTGCATCGAAATTTGCATCAACATTTGTATTGAAGACCAGCAAGAAACGTCTTTTAGCTATGTTATCGAAGAAGTCCGCCTAACGACGTTATTGATTTTTAAGTGTGAGGGGCAAGGGAAACAAAAAGGGATTTATGGAAATTCAACGGCACGGAATTATATTGAATGTTGAACATTTTGACGAATGTGTTGCGTTCTACAAAGATTTATTTGCTTTACCTATCTTGTTTTCGAAAATTGAAGGCGACTTTAAGCTTACTTGTTTGGCATTGGGTGAAACGTATTTAATGATTGAAACTGAGGGCGTTGCGAATACGTCGGGAAAATCAATTACTGAAAATGCCACAAAGTTGAGATTTAATGTTGCAGACATCGATCTGGCGTTAAAGACGGTCTGTGATTATGGCATTGCTGCGCACATTGTGAAAAATGCTTGGGGGTCGGTGATTAATATCGTTGATCCAGACGGTAACCGAGTTGGTATCAGAGATGAAATCGGCTTTAAATAGCAAATGGAGGAAGACTAATGGTCAGTGTTAAAGAACATTATGACAGCCTATTATCTGATGTGTATACATGGTTAATGGGTGGGTTTGATGAAGCTAAAAAGAGTAATGTCGCATTCTTTAATAGCAGGAACATCAAGCCTTTATCTTCTGGTGTTGCTGTTGATTTAGGTGCCGGTTCTGGCTTTCAGTCGATACCTTTGGCTGAACTTGGTTTTGCTGTTACTGCGATAGACTTGAGCCAAAAGTTATTGAATGAGTTGAAGTCAAATACTGATGCGCACTCAGTAACAGTCATTAAAGATGACATTTTAAATTTTAGCGATCATATTGCGACTCACTGTGAATTGATTGTTTGCATGACAGATACGATCACACATTTAAAATCGAAAGATGATGCTTTAAAAATATTTCAGGAGTCATTCAATTCACTTGAAGATGGTGGGAAACTGATTTTAACTTTTCGTGATCTATCTGAAGAACTGACAGATACGGATAGGTTTATTCCGGTGAGAAGCGATGAGAATATTATCTTCACCTGTTTTTTAGAATATGAGCCTGAGACGGTTAAGATACATGACATTGTGTACATAAAAGACCATGAAACCTGGAAACTTAATAAGAGTTGTTACCGTAAAATTAGGCTGTCTGCGGGGTGGGTTGAAAAGCACTTATTAAATATTGGTTTTACATTACAAGAATCAACTAATAGCAACGGGTTTCAAACCATCGTAGTGATGAAATAAATACGACTTTTCATGTGGTTAATCGAGCTTTATACCGTTCATCACATTTTAAATATGAATAATATGGTTATCTAGTATCTGGCATTAACGCTTGTAGTTTGGAGTGGTGATCATGGACATCAGATTTTGTGATAAATGTGGTAAAGAAACCAAGCATAAGGAGATGCTGAAGCAGAAACCATCGAAATATGGAAAAAGTAAAAAAGAACAGTTTAAAGCATTTTTAGACGGTTTTTTTTCAGGTACTGCAAGTCCCGTTCTCGCATCTCTAGAACTGATAGATCGATATGTTGTTTGCGCTGAATGCGGTTACAAAACGCTAGACAATCAGGGCGATGAATTTCAATGAAGCGTCAGTATCAATTGATTAGATCGATAACATTGGACATTTTGGAGTTGGAGTACTTATGAATATTATCAATAAAAGTTTAAATTTAAGAAGATTAACCAAAGATAGTTTTTATGAAGTTTGTTTGCTCTCTGTTAAGTCAACACAGGAACATCATGTCGATTCAAATGCGATATCTATAGCTGAGGCTTCATTTAGCAAACATGCCTGGTTTAAAGGGATTTATCTTGGTGACGTAGCCGTTGGCTTTGTTATGGTTGATGTAAACCCGCAAGATAATAAATACTACCTGTGGCGCTTTATGATTGATGCTAAGTATCAAGGAAAGGGATTAGGTAAGCGGTCCATTCAATTATTACTTAGCGAGCTGAAAACTCAATTTAATGCGACGGAAATAACAACAAGTGTCATTACAGACGAGATTGGCCCTTTAACATTTTATCAAGATTTAGGTTTTAAGTTGACGGGGAATTATATTGAAGGACGTGAGCCTGAATTGAGCTTATATTTTTAATATTAAAAGGAAATAACAGGTTGTATATAAAAACTAATTTATGAAATACAGCCTTCAAGGAGGAATTGAATGAACGTATACGGTGATCTACAGTCAGGAAACTGCTTAAAAGTGAAGTTGTTGCTGTCTATTTTAAATATTGAGCATGAATGGATCCATGTGAATATTTTGGATGGTGAAACGCAAACTGATGAATTCCTATCTAAAAATCCAAATGGCAAGATTCCAGCAGTAGAGTTAGACGATAGAAGGTGCCTTTGTGAGTCTAATGCTATTTTGGGTTACTTTGCCGAGAATACGAGCCTCCTGCCGACAGATAAATACGAAAAAGCTAAAGTGTATGAATGGCTTTTCTTTGAGCAATACAGTCATGAACCCTTTATTGCTGTCGCTCGCTTTATCCAAAAGTACTTAGGGATGCCGAAAGAAAGAGTGGACGAATATCATTCGTTACAATCTGGCGGTAATAAAGCGCTTCAATTAATGGAAACCCAATTACAGCTGTCAGACTATTTAGTGGGTAATAGGATGACCATTGCCGATATTTCACTTTATGCGTATACACATGTTGCAGACGAAGGTGGTTTTGACTTAAATCATTACCCTGCTATTCAAAGCTGGTGTGAACGAATTAAATCAACACCGGGTTATGTGGGAATGATGTAATCATGATCCAACTTCGCTTAATGACTGCAAGTGAATACCCTGCGTATTGTGATTATTTTATTGACGATTATAGTCAGGAAATTGCGAAAAATTATGGTCACTCAATAGATAAATCAATCGGATTAGCTAAGCAAGATCTGTTGCGTTGTTTTCCGAATGGACTTGAAACGGATGAACATGAGTTATTGTGCATTGATTTTGGTTCTAAACCGAATACTAGCCTTGTAGGTTATTTATGGCATTCCGTGAAGGAGAGTGAGAAATCGACATTCATTTATGATTTTTTCATTTTCGCTAATAGTCGTAATCACGGTTATGGCACATTAGCAATTAACGCCCTTGAATCTCAATTGAAATCGATTGGTATTACACAAATAAAATTAAGAGTGGCTTACCATAATCAAAGAGCATTAAAGTTATATCAAGAAGTTGGCTTTGCGATCACCGGTTATAATATGTCAAAGGTAATATGAACACATGGATGATATTGGGAGCTGGTCGTTGGTGCGTGGCAAGGCGTTATAGGTATTAAACATGTTTACAGGGAGAGATTAAATAATGGTAACGAATGAATCGATAATGGATATGTTTTTACATTTGGAAAATGGTAACCCCCAAGGTTTCTTTGTGCATGTTAGCGATGATGTTGTTTGGGAAGTCACAGGAAGTCATCCTTTAGCGGGTACCTATACCTCTAAGCAAAACTTTATTGCTGGCACTATCTCAAAATTAAATGAAGTTCTAGAGTCGCCATTGTCATTGAAATTACTTTCTTGTATCACTGATGGACATTCCGCATCGGTCGAATTAGTCGCTAACTCAACCACAAAAAAAGGGACTGATTTTAATAATCGTTATTGCTGGGTTTGTGAGTTTGAGGATCAGGTAATCGTACGTGTTCGTGCATATTTAGATTCAGCATTAGTCGTAAACACACTTTCGTAAGCGATTCTTATCGTTATTACTAACAAGGAATTGAAATGGATTTTGAACATATGTCAGATAAAGATATTGTTGATTTAGCCAAGTACACTTTAAAAGGAATTTGTTGAGTTGAAAAAAATAGGGTTAGTAGGTGGTTTAGGCTGGGTATCTACACTTGAGTATTATCGTTTAATCAATAGTTATGCGGTAGAAAAAGTAGGTGGGCACTGGAGTGCTCATATCCTGATTGAAAGTCTTAACGAAGGTGAATTTCTGTATCATCAACAAAATGACCCAACCGAAAAAGCATGTGAGAAAATGATTATTGATGCTGTTGGTGTTTTAGTTGCTGGTGGCGCTGAAATAATTGCGTTATGTGCGAATGGCGTTCACCGTTTCATGGATATCATTAAGAAAACCTATGATATTGAGATTGTTGATATACGTGACGCAACAGCAAAATCGATTCAAAAATCAGGCTTGGATTATGTGGGGCTCATTGGCGTTCAGCGAACAATGGAAAGCGACTTCTACAAAAGCAAATTGCAGTCTCATGGTATCGACGTTGTCGTTCCAGAGAAAGCATCGAGGGAATACATTCATGACAAAATCATTTCTGAATTAGTGTTGAACCAGTTTACCTCGAAAACAAAGCAGGGCTTTTTAACCGTAATAGAAGAAATGGCGTCGATGAATGTTAAAGGCGTAATATTGGGCTGCACAGAAATCACGTTACTTTTGAATACGGTTGAAGTTCAAGGTATCACCTTATTTTCCACCACCGATATTCACTGTAAAGCCATTGTTGATAGCGCATTCGCGACTAATACGTAGTTAATATTATTGAATAATACAGAAAGGAATCTTAATGAAAACAGACGTTATACTGGTTAATTCATTTACGTCAAATGGCGCTGGTGGCAATCCTGCAGGTGTTGTTTTAAATGCTGATATGTTATCTGATGCACAAAAACTAAGTATTGCTCAGGCTGTTGGTTATTCTGAAACAGCTTTTGTTTGTCGTGATGATGAGGCTGATTTTGAGGTTTCATTTTTTACCACTACCGGTGAAGTTGATTTTTGTGGTCATGCCACCTTGGCTGTATTTTCCACGCTGTTTCAAGAGGGAATTGTGGCAGCGGGGGGTTATATCCAAAAAACCAAAGCCGGATTACTCGCGGTTGTTGTTGAGCCGACTGGTCATGTGATCATGGATCTACAATTGCCTCAGAAGCTGGGTAAGTTTAGCTATGAAGCAATTTCAGATGTCATTGGTATTGATAGCGCTATTTTAGCAAGTACTCGATTACCTATTGAGATTATATCGACAGGACTCACTGACCTTATTATTCCAGTACCTATGGGCTACTTGGATTCAATTATACCGAACGATATTGCTATTTCTGATTTTTGTCGTACACATGATGTTGTTGGTTTTCATGTATTTGAACTTTGTGATGCAGAGAGTCCATTAACAGCCAGCTGTCGTAACTTTGCACCCTTGGTCGGTATATCGGAAGAGTCAGCAACAGGTAGTGCTACAGGTGCGCTTGCTTGCTATTTCGCTGAACACCTTCCTTTAGATTGCCACTATGTTGTCGAACAGGGGCGGGCAATGGGATGCACATCAATGTTAACTGCATCTGTTGAGCTAAACGGGTCAAAAATCAGCAGTGTAAAAGTAGGCGGTTCAGCCAGTAGAATCGGCACCTCTATTTATTCTAACGTGGAATAACATTCTGTATTACTTCCCTTTATTGGGGAGTATACTGTCCATATTAGCGAAAATACATTTGATATGAGAGGCTGTGATGCAAATTGTAAAAGTTGATAGTAGTAATAAGCATGTATATATGAACTTGGCGCAAGCTTTTGAGGCTGAGTTTTCAAAAATAATGCAGAAGAAACCGGATGAAAATGGCTTATTACCTTTAGATACGCTTATCGAAGGTAACGTATCAGGTTATTTGTTATATGTTGATGGTGTTCCTGCTGGACATACCGCAATCGCGAATGAAGCGCCTGATTGTTATGAAGTCTGTGATTTTTATATCTTGCCGTATTTCCGTAAAAATAAAGTGGGCAAACGTTTCATTTCAGAGTTGTTCACTCGCCTTGGTGGCAGTTGGGAAATTAAGCAAGTTGCGAATACTGACCATGCTGTAAAATTTTGGCGTGATGTTCTCACTGACTACACAGCAGCTAACAATATAACGGCTGGTTTTGTCGAAGACGATTATCAAGACGCAAAGTTTGGGCCTGTTACCAGACAGTGTTTCACGCATACGAATATTAAGTAATGATTAGTTAGTGATTCAACTGGATAACACCTGATAGGCTTTTATCTTACCAGTGTTATCCAAATTCGTTTTAGAATTACGCTAATTTACCGCGTAGCGCGATATCCCAGATGTCGACAACGATGTCATTCTCAACTACGTAGAATTTATCATGCAAGTTAATGGTTGGATCGCAGTGCGGCACAATCATTTCAATGACCTCACCTAACGCGGGTAGATTATCACCTGATACTTTACCGTGTTCATCACCAAAATAATGCCACTCATAGTTTAATCCATCATGGCTAATGATTTGTGGATGTGTTGCTTCTTTATAAATTGCTTTTGTACCCGCATCAACCGTCACATGCGTTGTGTGATTCGCACTGATAACGCTGGTTAGTAGTGTCATTGCGGGCTGGAAGTGACCGTTGTTATACTCGATATCAAAATACTCTTTATCCATTACCGTGTACGAACCGGGTTGGATCTCGGTAACCGATGCAATGTCACTGTCAATTTCATAGGTACCCGTTCCCGAACCTGATTGAATCAGATTAGCTAAGCCTGTCGCGTTTTCAATTTGTTGTTTTAATTCGCCAGCTTTATTCAATAAGGTTGCAGAGGCTTGCTGTCTTTCGTCATTACCAAGGATGTGTTGGAAATGACCTGCATAGCATTGAATACCTTTAAGCGTCGTATGCGCATTGTTGTGCACCGATAACGCTAAATCAAAGGCGGTATCAAACGATGCACCTGTTCGACCAATACCCGCGTCGATATCGACGAGTAGGTTAATGCTTAGGTTTAATTCACGGCCTAATTGGTTTAGTTGAGTAAGGTTTGCTTCAGCATCAACCACGATCATGGTTTCTGGCGCAAGCGTAAGGATGTTCGCGAGGGTAGCTAACTTATGCTTCGTGACTATCGGAGAGGTTATGAGTAGGTTACGAATACCTGCGCTTGCCAACTCATACGCTTCTGTCGGTTTTGTGATTGATATGCCGATACTGCCAGCATCAAGTTGCAGTTGGCATATTTCGACACACTTGTGTGTTTTAGCATGCGGTCGAACATGTTTAGACTTTGAAACTGCGAATGCTTGCATGGTGCTGATGTTATTCATCAGTTTACTCTTGTCGATAACCAAACATGGCGTATCTAATTCTAACTTATGTTTTCCAATCACTGTTTATCCCTTTTATTCTGTGTATCGCTTTAGCGCATTCTATTACGGAGGTGCATGATTTAACATCTCATATTAAGAAGTGTTTTTATCGTTGGAATACATGTTTTTCCTGCGTTGTTGTTTCCTTCGACGAGGGCTGACACTATCGCACCTTCTTTAATCATGAAAATAATGTCTGTAAGTTGCTTAATTTCTTCAATATTGTCTGTACACGAACTAACTTGGCTTTGTATTAATGCTCTAATTTCTCTTTTATGTGAGGCGCAGCATTGACGTATTAGAGAGTCAGATACACTGTATTCGGCCGCTGTATTTATAAAAAAACACCCTCTAAACTCCCCAAGTTCTGGGACTCTATTATTAAACCAATCATTCAAACCGTAAAAAATGGCAAGTATGGATTTATCACCAGACGGTTCGCTATTTATAGTGTGTGTAAGCCATTGTTTAAATAATTCATTTCTGTATTCCAGGGTTGCTAATACAAGTTCATCTTTACTAGTGAAATGATTATATAGCGTTTTCTTTGCAATACCTGACTGCTTCAATATTTCATTAATACCAACAGAGTTAACTCCATTCGCATAAAACAGTTGTAAAGCTGTTTGAATTAAGACTAATTTTTTTTCATTCATGAATAACTCCTTGTTATTAAATATGTTGACACAGGTAGACCACCCTGTCTATCATTGGAGGTAGACAGATCGGTCTACATTCAGAGGAGGTTGTATGAAAAAATCTATTTTTCCGATTGTTGCGGGGATGTTTGCAATGTTAACTATCGGTATATTGGCTTATTTGGGAAGTATCACAAATTCGATGCAGTGGTTAATGGCCCCCTTTGGTGCTACTGTAGTTTTGGTATTTGGTGTACCTGAGAGTCCACTAGCTCAGCCTAAAAACGTTATTGCTGGACACTTATTAACGGCGTGTATTGGTGTGTTATTTGTTGAATACATAGGTGTGGAAGCTTGGTCACTAGCTGTTGCAACTGGATTAGCTGTTACTATTATGCTACTTACAAAAACAACGCATCCGCCAGCAGGCGCTAATCCTATAGTCATCATGTTATCAGGTCAAAGTTGGGGATTTTTATTTACGCCAGTTTTAATTGGTTCATGTGTGATTGTTTTTTTTGGGTTAGTATTAAATAAGATTAGAACCTCGTATTTTGAAAGTGCTGAATAAGGATCTCATGAATAAATGTTTACTCTTTGATTGTGATGGTACCTTGGTTGACAGTGAAAGACTGTGTAATCAAGGGTTGGTCATTCAGTTTCGTAAACTTGGTATAGCACTGGATGCAGATCAACTGATGATGAAATACCGAGGTTGGGAATTAGAAAAAATATTAGATGAACTGTCTAGTGAATGTGGCGTGATACTCCCTGACGATTTTATTGTCGAATACAGGCTCGCTGTTGCAGCGCTTTTCGAATCAGACTTACAACCCATTCAAGGCATTAAAGCGGCGTTAGACAATCTCCCGTACCCAAAAGCTGTAGTATCGAATGGACCTACGCATAAAGTCGAACAAGCGCTCATGTTATGTGGATTAAGTGAATATTTTGGTTCGCGTATTTACAGTGCCTATGACATCGGTGTGTGGAAGCCTGATCCTGCAATTTACTTGTTTGCCGTAAAAGAGATGGGATTTGAGCCGAAAGACTGCATCGTGATAGATGATGGCCTTGTTGGGATTGAAGCAGGTTATAAAGCGGGCATAAGAACATTATTTTATAACCGCTTTAATCAAGATTGCGACTTACCGTCGGTAGTCAGCTTTAATTCTATGGCTGATTTAGTTGCACTCATTGAGAGTTAAATTACAAAGACAGAAAAAATCATCTTTATCGCTAACAGGCTGAGTAATAGCTTAATCGCGAATAGTAATCGGCTGTTGCTAGCGAGGCCACGTAATTTAGTCCCAACTAGTGAACCGATGACGGAGCCAACTATCATATATATAAGTAAACTAATGTGTTCGAAAAATGAAAACCCGATGAAACCAAAGACTATAATCTTTGCAATATGACTAATACTCATGAACATAGAACTGGTGGCTATGATCTGGTTTTTACAGCTTAATTGTTTTGTTAATACACTGGTCGCGATTGGCCCTGTTGCACCGACAATAATCCCTAAACCTGTCTGAACTAATCCAATAATATAATAACTTTCATATTTTTTGATGGCGGTAGAAAAACGTGCATTCCACAAGTTGAGCAGGATGTAAGTGCCAATTGCGATAGGGATATAAGTATTCGGCATGTTTACCAGCAAAAAACCAAATAAAGTGATGCCAACAAATGAACCGATGAGAAATTGAGGTAAGAGTGACCACTGAACATCTTGAATAGAAAATAGCATTCGAGATGAGTTACTTGCTAATTGTGTAATGCCATGAATAGGAATAACGGTACTGGGATGTAGGTATAGCGGCAGTATTGCAATAAGTAGCATACCGCCACCAAAGCCAAGTACGCCCGCCACAACGGATGTCAGGAATGATATAAGTCCAAGAATATATTCAATTGGCAAATGTGACTCCTTTAATTATTCATATCTGATTAATTGTGTATCAGGTGATTTGCGTAACGATTTCGTTTATTACAGGGAATACAGACAGCATCAGCAATGCTGACATGGCATAGTTGAAGTACCGCTGATAACTGTCGTTCTTTAACCACTTTTTAAGCATTGAGCCAAATAACAGCCAAATACCGACACAGGGAAATGAAATAATAAAAAAGGTCAACGCTATGATTATATTTTGGCTGTAAAAGTCAGCGCCGACAGTTGTAAATGCGGCTATTGCACCTGTTGCGACGACCCACGCTTTGGCGTTAATCCATTGGAACAGAGCCCCTTTTATGAATGAAAACGGCTGTGCTTGTGTATCAGAGGCTAGGGTATTAACTGATGTAGCAATTAACCAAGCTAGATACAGTAAATATAAGGTACCCACACACTTAATGATTAAATGTAGGCTAGGGAATAATTCAAATATTTGACCAAAGCCGATACCAATAAGTAACAGCATGACCGTAAAACCGACACAAATTCCAGTCAGTAATGGCAGGCTTTTCTTTACTCCAAAATTCACGCCTGATGTCATGACCATAATATTGTTGGGGCCGGGTGTGACCGATGATGATATTGCGAAAAGTATCACTGCGAAAAAATAATCCATGAAATATCCATATGCTTGTATTTAGCCTGAATCCTTAGGCGGGTATTGAAAATACTAACATTGAATCTTATGCTAGCTCAACGCTATTGATTAAATCTAACCTAATGGTGCTTAGGGCTTGGACCTTAAAGGATACGGTTCGAGTTTCAGGCATGCATGGCTAAATTGAGATTAACGTCCGCTGTAATTGTGTCATCTAAATAGATCTTAATATCATTGCGTACCCCGTCATTTGACGCTAAATTATTTCAATAAATGGGTTAGGCTTTAAAGTCTAAATAAGCCCAGCCGGATTCGAAATCTGCCCTTTGTCTTAAAGACTAACTTGATAGTGGTTTACTATTTGATAGTATAATTTGGTATATTAGTCGTTGTATCAATCTTTTAAAAATTTAGGAAAAATAATGAAAAAATTGTTCGTATTATTACTACTATTGTCGGCAAATTTAGCCCACGCATTTAATATCGGAGATGCGATACCTCGTTTTGAAATTACTGATCAATTTGACCAAGTGCATACTATCAAAGCGGATAGCAAACATATCATTGTCGCTGGTGATAAAGATACCAGCAGTATCATTCGTGATTTCTTATTAGCTCAGGAAAAAGGTTTTTTAGCGGCTAACCAAGCTTATTATGTGGCTGACATATCAGGGATGCCAAGTTTAATTAGCAAATTATTTGCTTTGCCTAAAATGAGAAAATATCCATTTTCAATTTTGTTATTAGACGATAGTAACAAAGACAAGTTCTCAAAAAAGGAAGATCATATTACGGTTTATACGGTAAGTGAAGGCAAAATATCTGAGGTTAAATATATCAAGACAGCTACTGAGTTAGCCGCGGTATTTGAATAAACCGTCATTTTACTCTTGCTTGGTCGGTACTGTGATACCACAGATATCAATCAAAAGGGTCAGAGTTATTGATTTTGAGTAAACTCGGTTGTTTGACTCTGACTAATATTGCGCACAGGGTATTCAAATACGTAGTTCGCCATACAAAAATGTATGGCGAACAGTCATGAATCAAATGTGAGTGAGCAACAGCTCTAACAAAAAAAGAGACGGTAATGAGTTACAGCGCAATATAGTTGAATACCTATAAATAAGTATTTGTTTGATTTATTTTATTATTGGAGTAAGTTAATAATAAACAAATGTTTAGGTTTGAGTTATAGGGAGAGTGGTGAGACATGAACAATGATACTTGGTTAGAAGAAACGAAACTGATCGGTAATAAAGTGACGCTCATGCCGTTACAGCGAAAGCATGCTGATGCATTAATCAATGCAGCTTCAGATGGTAATTTGTGGGATTTATGGTTTACCAGCATACCCTCTGGAGAGACTATCGATGAATATATTGAGAAAGCCCTTAACGATCACGCACTCGGCAAAGCATTACCATTCGTTGTTGTTGATAATATGACGAATGAGATCATCGGATCGACCCGTTTATGTGAAATATCGGCAGAGAATGACCGGGTTGAAATTGGTTATACTTGGTATGCGCAACGTTATCAGAAAACAGGTGTGAACACCGAATGTAAATACCTACTACTCCAGCACGCCTTTGAAAGCTTGAATGTGATCGCCGCAGAATTTAGAACTCATTGGCATAACCATGTTTCACGTGCTGCAATTGCCCGTTTAGGTGCAAAGCAAGATGGGGTACTACGTAATCATAGAAAAGACAAAGATGGTTTTTATCGCGATACTGTTGTGTTTTCGATTATCGATCATGAGTGGCCAACGGTAAAACACAGCTTGAGTTATAAAATGAATCGATAAGAGGTTGTTAACCAAGGAGCTGGTTTGGAAAATATTGAGAAAGTATTAAACTTCATTGTTGAAATTGAAAAATTAAAAGACGTATTACGTAAAACAAAACCTGTTGGGTTAGACCGATACGAGAATTCTGCAGAGCACAGTTGGCACGTCTGTATCTCAGCCTTGATGTTAAAAGATTATGCCGATGGTGAGATTAATATCGACCGCGTGATTAAAATGTTATTGCTGCATGACCTAGGTGAAATAGATGCGGGTGACACAATCATTTATGCCGCTGAAACACCAGAGAATAAAGCGAAAGAGTTCGCAGGTATTCATCGACTGTTCAATATATTACCAAGTGAACTCGCGAGCGAGTATATTGCCCTTTGGCAAGAATTTGAGAGTGGTGTTAGCGATGATGCTGTTTATGCGAAAGCCATTGACCGTGTGCCACCGTTATTGCATAACATTCACGGTGAAGGGCACAGTTGGAAAGCACATAACATTTCGAAAGAACAAGTGCTCTCGGTGAATAGTCGCATCGGTAAAGGGAGTGAAACGCTATGGTCGTCATTGGAACAAAAGCTTGAAGTGGCGGTAGAGCAGGGGATTTTGTAGTTTATATAAAAGGAGTCACTGTCATTAACAGTGACTCCTTTTTGAACGTCATATTATCAGTACTTCATCATTAAATTAAATACTGACGACATTTAAGTCTGTCTTATCATTGTCTTTATTGGTGTCTTGTTCGATAAGCTTCTCGGTTGACGTTAATGCTTGCTCACCCGTGATGATTAAATCACTGTAATGACATGATTGATTACGCCCACGCTCTTTTGCTTCATACAAGGCAATATCAGAAAGTTTGGTGAGTTCATCTTTTTGCATACCATTAATCGGATACGTTGAAATACCGATTGATACGCTAAGCTTACCCAGCGACAAGTCTTTCATTGCCAGATGTAGATCGTTAATTGATTTACATAAGCCATCCGCTATTTGCCTTGCTGCAGCAATCCCTGTACCCGGTAATACGATAATGAATTCCTCACCACCAAGACGGCATATGGTATCTTCGCCGCGCATTGACTCTAATAGGAGCGAACCAATCGTTTTAAGCACATAATCACCCGCATCATGACCATAGTTATCATTAAAGCGCTTAAAGTGGTCTAGATCGAGCATCAACAATGACAGTTCTTGCTTGTAACGTTTTGCTCTCATCAACTCTTGGTTAATGGTTTCTTCGTAGTAACGACGGTTATATAGACCTGTGAGCGGATCACTAATTGCCTGCTCACGTAGTTTCTCTTGAATGTTCAAGTTAGCGAGCGCTAGGCCTAAATGTTCTGCAACCGTAAAGGCCAGTTGCTGAGTGTCTTCGCTTAAATCGTTATCACCCGAGTATAGGTGCATCATGCCAATTGTATTACCATGCGCAACAAGTGGGATGCATAATGTTTGGTTTGCATCTGGGTGCTCAGTTTGTACTTCGGCCATATGCGAACAAGGCAATGTCGTATATTTGTCATTCGCTAAATGGAATTTACCTTTGCGAAGAGCCCAGCATTCTTCAGGTGCATAGGTTTTACTGCCGGGCCAAGCACCACCCCAATCCAGTTTCACTAGCAGCTGATTTCGTGATGAACGGATAAGTGACACAACACCATTTACATCCCCTAAAATACGCGGAATGATATCTTCAACAATCATCTGCGCTTCATCAATCGAATTACAGGCAGCAAGCATGTTCGTCAGACGACGTAATAATTCAATTTCTAATGTACGCTGTTCAATTTTACTTTCTTGCAGATCTTTTTCTGCTTGAACTTGTTGATTCATTAACTTACTACTAAGCAATGTTGAAGCAGTCACGAGCACTAAACTAATCGTCATTAAGAGAATTAAAATGGTCATCAATTCATTTGCCATCGATTCAATGCGCGTTAAAGGCGTCGCAACACGAAGGATGTAATCTTGGCCTTGATAAGAGAATGACTTTGCCGAATAAAGTAAGTCTCTAAAGCGACTGGTACTAAAACGTGTAGTTGTACCGTGCCCGGTATTTTTTGCGTCAATGATTTCTTTACGATTGAGATGATTTTCAATTTGCAGAACTTCAATTAATGAAATATCACTGTCTGCTAATACCGTACCATCAAATTTGATTAAAGTGATGTGGTTTTGACGGCTAAGTTCAATATCTGTTTTGATATAAATATCGAGTCTTTCCAAGTCATCAAACTGTAGATCTGATGCTTGTAACTTATGCGTGATCCTTGTTATTTCCGTTAATAAGCCCGCTTCAATTTTTTCTTCTATCCAATTTGATAGTGTTAAATTAAAGATAAATAACCCGATGATTGTAGAAATCAACATGCTGACGATAGGGAAGTACATCCATTTTTTACTTATTACATTTCTTTTCATTATTTAACCTAGAAGAGCCATTAACGATTATCAATTGTCCAAACTGTTAGGAGCACTTTAAGTGAATATATTTGCTATGTAAATGGTATTTTAAATGCTGTTATATACCTAAAAAATAAAATATAAAGCTTAATAAAAATGTATATAATTCGAGTCGTGTTAAGTGGTGCTATTGCTCACTAAATTATAATGAGAGCGTGATTTATAGTGGTGTTCGTTGATTTAGCGCTGTAGTCATCATTAAATTAGTTAAAAATGGTGAAGAAGTCAGCGCTTCATGGTTGCAGCACTTGGTCTGATTTAGCCTTTATGCTATTTTCTATACACTATTTATTATTAGGAATACCTAAAATGCCAAAGGCAAGTGATATTAAAAAGAATACCGCTGTTGAATATAATAACGGCGTATACATCATCCGTGATATTGAGCGTTCAGTACCACAAGGCCGTGCTGGTGGTAGTATCTACCGTATGCGTATGTACGATGTAGTAACGGGTTCTAAAATTGACGAAGTATTCAAAGACAGTGACAACCTTAATCTAGCTGATCTTACGCGTAACCAAGTTATATTTTCTTACGCTGACGGTGAAGAATATGTATTCATGGATACTGAAGATTACACACCTTACAGCCTAGACAAAGCAGCAATTGCAGATGAATTATTATTCATCACAGAAGACACACAAGGTCTTCAAGTGCTAATCGTTGATGGTAAGCCTGTATCTATCGAATTACCTTCTGCTGTTGAAATGGTTATTACTGAAACTGACCCTTCAATTAAAGGTGCTTCTGCAAGTGCACGTACTAAGCCTGCAATCATGTCTACTGGTCTAACGATTCAAGTACCAGAATACATCGCAAGCGGCGAAAAAGTTAAAATTAACACGACTGATCATAAATTCATGAGTCGTGCTGATAAATAATAGCTTAGCCTATTATTAATAAAGACCCGTTATCTTAAACAGATAGCGGGTCTTTTTTTTGGGTTTAATTTAGTCCTATTATTATGTACGAATGATTATTTACTGCTACGCTCATGATGCTTAAGGTGACTTAAGTACTTCCTGTAATCATGGTTAGGAGTAAGTTTATGATACGTAATTTTGCAATTATCTTATTATCTTGTGGTTTGATCGCCGCTTGTGACAGCAGTGATAAAGCTGAAGAGCAAGTTGAATCGAATAAAAGCGCAGTTGAAAAGAGCTATGATGATGCAAAAAGTACCGCTGAGGATATGTTAGATACAACGAAATCTGCCGCGGTAAGCGCTGTTGATGGTGCGAAAGAAATGGCGGATGACGTTAAGAGTTCATCTTCAGATGCTTGGGACAGTGCAAAACAAACGACAACGGATGCAATCGATAGCGCTTCAGAAGCGACCAGTGATGCTTATGAGAAAACGAAAGACAAAGCAAATACTGCGATAGAGTCTGTGTCTGCAACAGCAACCGATACCTATGATAATGTCAAAGAGAGTACCAGTAGTACGCTAGATGGCGCAGAAAAAGAGGCGGATGATAAAGTCAAAGATTCAGTGGATAAACTGCTTAACTAGCCATTTCATGGATTTTAAAACTCATCATTAAGAAGAGTTGATTGGCTAAATCAACTCTTCTTAATTGCTTATCTAGGCTGTTGTTGATCAAATAAAGTTTCAAGTGTTGATGTGTCTTCAGGTATTTTTTCTTGCACATCTCTCGCTTCTATTTCTGCGAGTAAAAAGGTCGATTTATTGAGTAGAATCATCATCTTGTCACGTTTATCAATCAAGAAGTCATCTTTGAACGTTGCCGCTTCAATTAATGCGATATTTTCACTGACCATTTTGGCTGTGATGCTGTATTTCTCTTGCTCAAAGAATGAGGTGGCTTTCATTAAGCAATTACTTAGCCGTAATTTTAAGCGTATCTTTTCTAGCTTTGATTCTTCAGCGATACAGTCTTCTAATGAGATATTTTTTTTGAGCAGTTCGTGACGTAATATAATTTTGAGGCGAGAGATACTACGTGCTAAATCAATCGCAATGCGTTCATCAACAGGTTCAATAAAAACCGTGGTTGACGGGGTTATTTTAGCTGTTGCGATATGCATGTTTTGTTGTGTTATATGGTGCTTTACTTTGTCGTGTAGAGGCTCAACTGCTGAGATCTTTTTGAGGGCCGAGATAATACGTTGGTGTAATAAGATCGTAAGTTTAGTGCTAAATACCAGCGAAGTCGAAAATTTCAAGACCATTTCAGTCTCTTCAATACATCGGCGCTGTGATGCTAAAATTTGACGTTTTTTGGTTGAGATCATCTTCTTAGCTTGTACCACGATTGCAAAGGCAATCATTGTAAATACAAGTAATAGGATACCCATCTCCATGAACATTAAATTCAAAATTTCTATCCTTTATTAAATATAAACATTAATCAATTACATGTGGCATTTTTGATAGTGCCTAAACGTCGGCATAATACACTGATTAAGTAGAGTATTCACTCTTAATACTGTTTATATTAAATATTCACGCGTAAATTAAACAAGACGACTTCTCTTAACTGTTACCTTAAAGATAGCTTTAACTGTTGCCTTAACGATAGCCTGAACAGTTTACCGACTATGATAACTAAAGCGTAAGCATAGCGTACTACTGAGCTAACGTATTAAGCACTTTCTGCAAGTGTCGCTGAGATCACAGACCAATAACAAACTCTGTTTCGGCTATTTTCTTTAGCGATGTATAATGCTTTGTCTGCACACGCAATCGTCCCTTCATGCTGGCTATTTTTGTTTGCAATATTTGACTGTGCAGTCGCACCGCCTTGAAATTGTGCGACACCAAACGAACAGGTGATAGAGACTCTATCGCTATTCGGTGCAATAAAGTCATATTGTTCGATTGCTACACGTAAGCGTTCTGCCAATATCCCTGATGCATATTCATCGGTATTTGGTAATAATAGAATAAATTCTTCACCGCCATAGCGGGCACATATATCGATGTCTCGTACACCACCAGATAAAATAATCGCGACTTTTTTAATGACTTCATCACCAAACTCATGGCCGTATAGATCGTTAGTTTGCTTAAAGTTATCAATATCAATCATGACGATGCTAAATTTACCACCGTAACGTAGCGAACGATCTGTTTCGTGTTTATAACATTTGGCAAATTTACGGCGATTATAAATGCCACTGAGTGGATCGGTATTAACGGCAGACTTTAGCTGTCGTTCTAAAACTTTATATTCTTTAATATCGCGGCGTAAATTCTTATGTAAATGAAAATATAACAGGATAACTAAAGTCGCAATAATAAAAAACACTAAGAGAAAGCGCAACCGCCACTGAAATTGTAAAATGTTCTTCTCTTCAGTTGAGGCTAGAAAGCCATCCATATTAGAGAGATCATATTCTTGCTTACTGTATTTTATTGTTGCTTCAGCCATCGCATCAATGCGCTCGGGGTTGATGTGACCTAACTGAACAAGATCATTATGTATTAATGTCGTCATTACTTGCGCTTCATAACGGAGCGCGTCAGCTGATTTTGTCGTTTGATATTTATCTTTAATCAGCGTGATTATTTCATCTTGATTCGCAAGTGCATACTCCCAACCTCGTAGCGAGGCACGTTGAAATCGCTCTATTAATAGGTAGTTTTTCGAAAAGAACGCTTCACTTGTAAATAAGATATCACTATAAAAATTAATGCCGTAAGCTTGAGGGTCCATGATCTGATAGTCGATCCCCATTTGCGCTAATATATACGGTTGATTTGTTAAGTAACTGGTGATTACGTCTACTTCGCCTGAAATTAGGGCATTCAGCGAATAATCACTTTTTTTGGTAATCGGGGGAAGTGAATCAAGGTCGACATTTTGCATTTCAAGCATCGTTAATAAATGCGGCTCAAGTCGTCCTGTGTTTGTTGAGATAATCTTATCTTCAAGATCCGCAGGTGTATTAATACCACTGCTTTTTAGGCTTAACAGCACCTCTGGAGAATATTGAAATAAGGCTGACACTGCGACAACGGGTTTACCTTCCAAGCGCGCTTGAACCAATTCGCTGTTACCAATCGAAAAATCGGAACGGCCGCTAATGACTTCTGAAATATTATCTTTATTTGCAGAGCCTCTGCGCAGGTTTAGACTAATATTTTCTTCTTGGTAAAAGCCTTTTTCGATTGCTGCATAATAGCCAGCAAATTGAAATTGGTGGTTCCACCTTAAATCTAAATTAACACTATCGAGTGCGTATGCGACATTGGTGCTAAATACAGCAATGAAAATGACAATTTGACGGGATAAAGATAAATTCATCAATAGTTATGATATCCAATAAACTAGAGCAACATGAGATATATTGATTTAAAACATCGAAATTAAATCAATTAATTTACACCGCTAAATTAACACTTTATGGACAGTTCTTCAATAAAATTAAGCGCAAGTTTGCATGTCATTATATGAAAATTCAAATATAACAGGGACTTAACAACCTTATGTTTTTCAAGGTTTTTGTAGGTTATAAAATAGGCTAAAAAAATAGGTTAAACCATATTGAAAATGCTGGTTTAACCTATGTGTAGATCTTTTATTCGGTGATACTTTTAGGTCGAATAAAGGTCAGATATAAGCAAGGTATGACGATTAATACCACGGGCAGTGAAAACAACAGCCCGTAACCAAGAGTAAGCGACATGGGCCCCATGTAAACATCGGTGCCACCAAGTCCATAGGCAAGTGGAAGTAATCCTGCGACGGTCGTTATTGATGTAAGCAGTATTGGTCGAAGTCTGCTTAGGGCTGCATTTAATACCGCATCGAAGCACGCATATCCTTGCATTTTTAATTCGTTAATACAGTTAATCAATACTAATGAGTTATTGACCACTACGCCTGTCATGCCCAGAATACCGATAAGTGCAAATAGGGACAGGGGTTCAAAATGAATAAACAATGCGAGCATGGCAGCTACGCTTGCAAACGGGATAACCGACATCACCAATAACGGTTGCAGTAATGAACCAAACATAATCGCTAATACAAAATAAATACCGAGTATCGCAGCTGGGAAAGCAACGGCAAAACCGGTTAATGTTTCGTTGGTTTTTTCTGCTTCACCACCAATATCAAGACGAATTCCCATTGCTATTTGAGATTGTAATGCAGTTGTTAGCTCCGTCGTTATCGTATTGGGTTCTAACGATTTATCGGTAATTTGTGCCGTGACGATGACTTGACGTTCGCCATTAAAGTGTTGAAGTAAGCGTGGTGCTTGAATCGCTTCAACGTAGGCTAATCGGTTTAATGGAATTTGTAAGCCACTCGCTGTGTAAATTTTGGTATTACGTAACTTTTCTAACGTGCGACTTTCACTGTCCATAATCACTCTTAAGCTCACTTCTTCATCTCCAATCCAAGTACTTGTCACGCTATCACCATCAAAAGCGATACGTAATGTGGTTGCAAGATCATTAACGGTAAGTCCATAGCGTGCTAACCATTCATATTGTGGAATAATTTGTAATTGTGGGTCTTTCAATGATTCGCTATGCGTTATTTTATCTAACCCTTGTCGCTGCTGCATCCAGTTTTCGACAGCGATGACGGCAGCATCACGATCTGACTTGTTGTTACCAATAACCCTCACTTCAACTGGTTCGCCAGGAGGTGGACCACCGGCATCAACCGTAAACTTAACTAAATTAATCGTATTAATATGTTTTATTTGTGTATTTAAACTATCAATAATTTGCTCTGCACTCCGTTCGCGTTGTTCTGCGTTTGTTAGACTGATAAGGCCTTGGCTCGTTGGTGTTGAGTAGGTGATTTCGTAACTTACAAGTTCATTACTTGGGAGTGCCGATATAGCTTGTTCAAGTTCATGGTGGGCAAGACGGATCTTATCCAGTGGTGTTCCAGATTCGACTTCGGTATATATCTCAATGTACTTAGCTGATTCAGAGGGAAACAAATCGATTTTTAAATTACTGACAAGAAAACCGCCAAAGAAAAGTAGTCCGATGGCGATAACGATGACACTGCGTTTCCACTTTAAGCAGTGTGTTAGTATTTTACGATAAATCATGGTTGGCACTTGAAAACTAGCTGTGTTCTCGACGACTTTATTGTGTGCTAACGTTTCACTCGTTTTAGCGTTGAGTTTGTTATCGGCTTTCGAAAGTGAGTTTGCAAGATGCGCGGGTAAAGTTAATGTGCATTCAGCTAACGAAAATAACAGGGCTGCAATGACGGTTATTGGGATCACAGCAACGGCTTTGCCTAATATTCCCGGAATAAAGAGCATAGGAATGAAAACGAGCGCTGTTGTTGTTAAGCTGGCGAGGATTGGTTTGATTACCTTAGTTGTACCATTAACTGCGGCATCAATTGCACTTGCACCTTGTTCTTTTTCTTGATAAATACTTTCGGCGACAATAACGGAGTCATCAACAATAATACCTATCACCAATAGCATGGCTGACAGTGTAATACTGTCTAAGTTCATATCAAGGGCGGGTAAAATAGCCATTACTCCAAGTACACAAAACGGAATGGAAACAGACACCCAAAATGCAATTTGACGTTTCAAAATCAAACTTAATACAATTAAAACCAGCAATAGTCCTACGCCGCCGTTAGTGGATACAATCTTAAACTTGTCATCCATGTCTTGACCAAGGTTCAGTGATGTTAAAAACTGAAACTGTCCGTCTAAACGTTGCTCTTCTCGGCTAAATAAACCTTCAACATTGGCAATGGTTGCGCGAATATCTGCGCTTGCGCTTTTACTGATTTGAAATAATATGGCTGGTTGCCCATTAATCACGCCTAGTTGTGTTGCTTTTTCAAATGAATCACTGACTTTGGCTATGTCACCAAGACGAACCAAACCGCCGCCGGGTAGTACTTTAATAATCGTGTTTTGAAGTTCTTCAATACCCTGAACTTGGGTTAGCGTAACAATACGTTGTTCATTATTCCACGATTCAACAGCGCCTCCTGATAAAGATAAGTTACGGTTTTTTACCGCATTAATGACGTCATCGAAGGTGAGTTGATAGCGGCTTACTTTGGTTGGTTTAACTTCAATCCAGAACTCGCGCTCACGGAACCCAGACATATTGACAGAGCCAACCCCTGATAAAGTACGTAGTTGTTTTTCAAGACTTCGACTGTACGCCTGTAATTCGCTATCGCTACCCGTACTCGTGACTCCAAAGGTAAATATTTCAAATGTAGCAGTGTTTTTTCGCTCAACGAGTGGCGGATTTGTCACATCTTTAGGTAGATCACTGACACGATCAACCGCTTGTTGAATCTTGGTGACGGTTTCGGCAATATCGCTGCTTTCGTCTAGTTCAAGATTTATGTAAGAGCGTCCATCTGCAGATTCTGATGTGAAGCGGTCAACCCCTTGTACCGAACGTAATTCTTTTTCAATTTTATTGGTTATATTAAGTTCGATATCTTGTGCTGATGCGCCTGGATATTGAGTCGTGATCGTCACTTCTGGAAACGCAATATCGGGTAGTTCTTGCAGTTTTAGAATACTGACAGCGCCAATACCAATCGCTAACACCATAATCGTGATGATGCGGGCTAAAAAGCTACGTTGTGCAAAATAGGCAATAAATGAATGCATAATGATTATCCGTTAGGACTTGTCGTGGTTATTTATCTAGGATGTTTGTTGTCGCGTGCATTGACATACCCGGCTTAAATTGATGACGAGGGTTGTTTATCTCGACATCTACAGGGTAGGCGAAACTGTTATCGACTAGTGCAATGCCAATACGTTTGATCGTGGAGGTTACTTTATTGTTGGGGTTAGCCTCGGACCAAAGTTGAATATCTTGACCTATTTTCAGTTGATCAATTTCATATTCACTGGCGAGTAAACGTATTGTCAGAGTATCAATATTCACGACTTGGTAGAGCGGGGTACCGCGATCCACCCAAGAACCATTATCAATACTGCGTTGACTAATGTAACCACTGATACTGCTTGTTATCTGAGTTCGATCTAAGTCTAACTCTGCTTTTATAAGACCAATTTCAGCCAGCTGCAGACTCGCACTTGCAGCATCAAAATCGGTTGATGCAATATCCAGTTCATTCTGTGACAAGCTTTGTTGTTGCTGTAATTGAAGGTAGCGTTTATAGATAGATTCTTTGATTTTTAAGTCGGCTTTAGATAAGGCTAAATTTGCTTGCTGTTTATTGACTTCTAATGAGAAATCCTGAGACTGAATAGTGAGTAAATCTTGCCCTTGTATCACACTGTCACCGAGCTCTAATTTAGCCTGTTGAACGACACCACTGATCTCGGCAACGATATTCAGTGGGTTATTGCTCGCAACATGGCCAATTAAATTCAGAGATAGAGCGGGCTGTGAAAATGTCAGTAACATAATTAGTGGTGGCAGTATTTTTCTGTTCATAATTGTCATCTCAATAATGGTGTGAACGAATTATCACTATGGAGTCGATAATAACGTCTGCAATGTCAATGATTTGTCAATGAAACTGTATAAAGTAAATAAATGAGCGGTTTAATTGCATTAACCTTGTTTGTTGGTGTTGATTATTTGTGTTGTTAAGTTTGTATTCTGGTTAAAAAATGGCAGTTAAGATGTAAAATGTGAGAGGCTTCGCTTTATTGAATGTTGGATTTGTTTTACCCGCCATAATTATCTTTATCGTAACGAGTAAAAATTTATTGTGTGTAACAATAACCCTATTGGAGTACTTATAACTGTATATTCATTAGGAGAATGGAGCTCACATGAACAAAAATGAAAGCCTACCGCTACCCACCAATACGATGAAGTGGCTAACAAATAAAAACAGCGTGATTGTTATATTGGATATTGTCCTGTTTGCATTGTTATATAATTTTTTACCCTTTGAAAAAGACGTCGTACTAGGGCTTAGCATTTTGAGCTTTATTGCCGTTTTATGGTTAACAGAAGCGTTACATGTGAGTATCACCGCTATTTTAGTGCCTGTGCTTGCGGTGGTATTTGGCGTGTTTAATACGCAAACGGCATTAAATAACTTTTCTAATCCGATTATCTTTTTGTTTCTTGGTGGCTTTGCATTAGCGGCTGCGTTACACAGACAAGAGTTAGATAAAGTGATTGCAGACAAAGTATTAGTGTTGGCAAAAGGCAGGATGAATGTTGCTGTATTCATGCTATTTGGTGTGACAGCTGCGTTATCAATGTGGATCAGTAATACGGCAACCACAGCCATGATGTTGCCTTTGGTATTAGGGGTGCTTAATAAGGTTAATACCAAGACAGGACATAACACTTATGTATTTGTATTACTTGGTATTGCTTATTGTGCAAGTATCGGTGGTATTGCGACTATTGTTGGTAGCCCGCCTAATGCGATTGCCGCTGCACAGCTAAACCTTAGTTTTACGGAGTGGATGTCGTATGGCGTGCCTGTTACTTTGATCTTATTGCCGATTACTGTCGGTGTGTTATATGTCTTGCTTAAGCCGAATCTAAATGAAATATTCGAATTAGACCATAAACCGGTTGAGTGGGATAAAGGGAAGGTTGTTACGTTAGCTATTTTTGCGTTTACGGTATGCTTGTGGATATTCAGTAAACCCATTAATGCAATGCTGGGTGGTTTTTCTAAGTTTGATACGTTAGTTGCGTTGATGGCTATTGTCTTAGTGGGTGTCGCCCGTGTTGTTAACTGGAAAGACATCGAGAAAACGACGGACTGGGGGGTATTAATCTTATTTGGTGGTGGTATTTGCTTAAGTAATATCTTAAAAGCCACTGGGACGAGTGTGTTTTTGGCTGAAAGTTTAAGTGATATTTTAGCACAAGCAGGTATGGTTATTATTATTCTAACCGTGGTTGCCTTTGTGGTTATGCTTACGGAGTTTGCCAGTAATACAGCGAGTGCTGCCTTGTTAATTCCGGTATTTGCAGGTGTCGCAGAAGCGCTTGGTATGTCACCTATTGTGCTATCGACATTAATCGCGATTGCAGCTTCTTGTGCATTTATGTTGCCTGTTGCCACGCCACCAAATGCGATTGTATTTAGTACAGGGCATATCAAACAATCAGAAATGATGCGTGTTGGTATTTATCTTAACTTGATTTGTATTTTCGCTTTATCGCTTATTGCTTGGGTGTTCTGGTCGTAGTTATTACTTATTGCCAGTCTACGAGTTAAAAAGGCCGCTTAATTGCGGTCTTTTTGTGCATTTCATTCACTAGTTAATAACCCTTTATAGCTAGTTAATGTTCTGGTTTTACATTTTTGTGAGGTTAAACTCGTTATAAAATGCTTTAAATCTATTTATTAGCGTAACATAATGTTTAGGTTATTCATTATTATCCCCAGCCAAGCTATATATAGAACAGGTGTGTCTTGAAATTTAGAGTTGTTATTTACTTAGTTGTTATTATTAGCGTTATTATTTCTTATCAGATTAATCGTTCCGAGAGCAAGCAGCTAGATAAATTTCAACAATCGTTTCTAATGGTAGAGGCGCGTCTAGGTGAACTCTTTTATCATCTCCAAGCGATACAATATGGTATGTCATTACTGAGTAGTGCTGACAATCAATCTGCTAGTGTTGCGAATTTAAATTTTAATCGGATGGAAGATAATACCTGCCAAATATCAAAAAAGTTTAGTCCTGATCAGATGTATGACTTTGAAACTAATTTCTTAGTGGTCAGTGGTGGATCTGGTTGTGAATCTGACTCGGTATTAAATAATAAGATCATCGAGACAATTAAAATCGCCCCTATGATGACATTCTTGGCAGGTCGAGCTGAAGATGTGATTAGCCTGTATTTTATCTCTATGGATAAATTCGTTATCACCTCACCAAAATATAATGCTTTAGTCGTCAAGCCAGATGAATTTGAAAGTAAACTATTTAAACGACCTTATATGCAAAAAGTATTTAGCGCTGGCATTGAAAATCTGGGTAATAATATTTTCATTTCAGGCCCTTATGCAGATCTGAGTTTAAACAAAGATGTGCTTACTTTCTCCATTGCGATTTTTATGGATAAAGCGTTCTATGGTGTACTGAACATGGATATTTTATGGGATGATCTTGTTGCTGGCATTGATCCGGATTTTCATATTATTAATGATCCGAATCCAGCTCCCAGTAGTGCTTGGCTCAGTGATCCCCTAAGCTTTGATGGGGTCGCCAGTGATTTACGTCTGGTTATGCCAAATTCAATCGGTGATCAAATCACGTATTTAATTAAGAATAGCCTTATTGATATTGCGTTTTATTTTATCGCTATTGTGCTGGCTGGCTGGGTATTGTATACGTTAAAATTACGTCTTGTATCGCAGAAACTCGCCACTGAATCCCATCATGATCCTTTAACTGGGTTATTAAATCGCCGTGGCTTTATGGCAGAGCTTGGGGTGATCAAGCATCATCAATATTACTCTTTTATGATCATTGATTTAGATAATTTTAAGCATGTTAATGATACCTATGGGCATCCTATTGGCGATGAAGTACTGGTTCGTGTCACAACCGCTATTCAGCAGCAAATTAGAGACAGAGACATGTTATGCCGCCTTGGCGGTGAAGAGTTTGGTTTATTAATTACTTATAATAAAAATAATAAACAGATGAATATATTTGAACGTATTTGTGAATCGGTAGCCAATTTGCCACATTACAGTGATGATCTTGAGTTTCGTGTGACTATGTCTGGTGGTGCTGTAACAACATCATCAATCGATCAAGTTAAATCAATGACAACTATGATGAAACAAGCTGATAAGCTGTTGTATGAAGCGAAAATAGCGGGGAAAAACCGTGTTTTGTATAGCGATTTTAATGATAACCTTTCTTTAGATGACTAGTCATCTATCCTGAACCCTTATTCTACATATTGAAAAGTCGATACCAGAGAACCTGGTAATGTTCGAATTGTTCAAATGCACTTAAGTACTTTCGTTTATATACATTCAATCATGTCCCCGCTGTTTATATCCATATTTGATTATATAAGACTTTATTTCAGATGTTAAAGCTACTTCCAAAGTGTTAATGTTGTTACGGGTATGTGCTCACATTCTATTATTCTATAAGAAAATATGGTCAGACCAGCTCGATACTGCGTATTTTTTATGTGATTACACTTCACTGTGTCGCATTTTGTAACATTTATGTGCTCGAACGCTCATTTTTATTCCTTGTTTGTTTTAATTATGTATTAAAAGTGTAAATTTAAATTCACACGAACATTGTGTGAACCCTACATAATAAAATATAACAAAGGAATGAATAATGGCTAACAATAAACAGCATACGCTGATGGGAGAATGTCTCGCTGAATTTATCGGGACTGGCTTGTTAATCTTTTTTGGTGTTGGCTGTGTAGCTGCGCTGGTATTAACAGGCGCTAGCTTCGGTCAGTGGGAAATTAGTATTGTATGGGGTATGGGTGTAGCAATCGCGATCTATTGTACCGCTGGCGTATCAGGTGCTCATATTAATCCTGCCGTCACCATTGCACTGGCATCTTTCCACGGTTTTGATAAAAGCAAAGTATTACCTTATATCTTTGCTCAACTATCTGGCGCATTTTGTTCTGCGGCTTTAGTATATGGCTTATACAGCAACTTATTTACTGATTACGAAATCGCGAACGGTTTCTTACGTAATAGTGAAGCAGCATTGTCTACTGCTGGTATCTTCTCAACTTACCCACACCCATCATTGACATTTATTGGTGCATTTGCAGTTGAATTTGTAATTACAGCGGTATTAATGTTCGTTATCTTAGCATTAGGTGATGAGAACAACGGTGACCGCCGCGGTGCAATGAACCCAATCCTTATCGGTGTGCTGATTGCTGTTATCGGTGGCTCTTTAGGTCCACTAACTGGTTTCGCAATGAACCCTGCACGTGACTTTGGTCCTAAACTATTCGCTTACTTCGCGGGTTGGGAATTTGCATTAACAGGCGCTAAAGATATTCCTTACTTCATCGTACCAATCTTAGGCCCAATTGCTGGTGCATGTTTCGGTGGTTGGTTATATCCAAAAGCGATTGCACAATATCTACCAACAACAGGTCATGGTTGCACTATTCCAAACCAGTGTGATGAAACATCTGTTAAAGGTGAAGTTGCTAAAGTATAAGCGGCAACGGTAAGTAAACCTAAGCGAATTCAAACTATTACAAAAGGTATTCGCTTAGGTATATAATTAAAGATAAAGTTAAATAAATAGTAAAATAAGACCTATTACTTTAAACATAAAGTACTCTACCAAATGAAATATAAAGGACTTCATAATGACTGAGAAAAAATACATTATTGCGCTAGACCAAGGAACTACTAGTTCTCGTGCCGTTATTCTTGACCACGATGCAAATATTGTCAGCGTTTCTCAACGTGAATTTACTCAAATCTATCCGCAAGCCGGTTGGGTTGAGCATGATCCACTTGAAATTTATGCAACTCAGAGTTCAGTATTAGTAGAAACGTTAGCTAAAACAGGTATCACAAGTGATGAAATCGCTGGTATCGGTATTACGAATCAACGTGAAACGACGATTGTTTGGAATAAAGAAACAGGCAAACCAGTTTATAACGCAATCGTATGGCAATGTCGTCGTACAGCAGATATTTGCGATAAACTAAAAGCACAAAACGAAAACTTTGAAGAGTATGTTCGTGAAAACACCGGTCTGGTTGTTGACCCGTACTTCTCTGGTACAAAAATTAAATGGATCCTTGATAACGTAGAGGGTGCACGTGAAGACGCTGAAGCAGGCAAACTATTGTTTGGTACTGTTGATACTTGGTTAGTTTGGAAAATGACACAAGGTAAAGTGCATGTAACAGATCATACCAACGCATCACGTACGATGTTGTTTAACATCAACACGCTACAGTGGGATGAAAAACTACTTAAAATTCTTGATATTCCACTATCAATGATGGCTGAAGTTAAATCATCTTCGGAAGTTTATGGCCAAATGAACATTGGTGGTAAAGGTGGTACGCGTATCCCACTAGCGGGTATTGCAGGCGATCAGCAAGCTGCACTTTATGGTCAAATGTGTGTAGAACAAGGTCAAGCGAAAAACACTTACGGTACTGGTTGTTTCTTATTAATGAACACAGGTACAGAAAAAGTAACATCTAAGAATGGTCTATTAACGACGTTAGCATGTGGCCCACGTGGTGAAGTTGCATATGCACTAGAAGGCGCGGTATTCATGGGTGGTGCTTCTATCCAATGGCTACGTGATGAAATGAAGTTACTTGCAGATGCGAGAGATTCAGAATACTTTGCAACAAAAGTAGATACATCAAACGGTGTTTATGTTGTACCTGCATTCACTGGTTTAGGCGCACCATACTGGGATGCTTATGCACGTGGTACGATTGTTGGTCTAACACGTGGTGTTGGTGCAAACCACATTATCCGTGCAACATTAGAAAGTATTGCTTATCAAACGCGTGACGTACTTGATGCGATGCAAGCGGATTCAGGTATTAAATTAGCTGAACTACGTGTTGATGGCGGCGCAGTTGCAAATAATTTCTTAATGCAATTCCAATCTGACGTACTAGATACAACGGTATTACGTCCAGCTGTAACAGAAGTAACGGCACTCGGTGCGGCATATCTTGCTGGTCTAGCTGTTGGTTTCTGGGATGGTCTAGATGAGCTGTCTGATAAAGCAGTTATCGAAAAATCATTCGAACCGCATGATGATGACATTAAGCGTCAACGTCGTTACCGTGGTTGGAAGCGTGCAGTTAAAGCGGCGCAATCGTGGTCTGAAGGCCATGACGAAGAAGACGATTTACTATAATCGTATGTTAGTTTGATTGCCTACTGGCGATCAGCTTATCGAAATTGAAAGAGTGTCATTAATCTTTATTAGTGGCACTCTTTTTTTGTGCCATTTTTATGTGTGCTATTACTTGTTTGTGTATTTTTGTCATCAGATTGACATCTATTTACTGCTTAATAGCCATTCGAGTTACTGCTCAATAGTTATTCGAGCACGGTTTGTTCGTTACTATGCCATTCAAATGTTCGTAATATAAAAATAAATGCGCGAATTCGAAAGTAAATGATGATTTAAATCAAAAAATGTTTTATATTAGTTGCAGATGTTCGATAGCGGTCGTTCGCTCAGACAAGAATGTATTAAAGTGAGTTAAGTATGAATAATGGAAATCAGAAAGTAATGACCAATGAAGTGTTAGACCTCATCGTTGTTGGTGGTGGTATTAATGGTGCTGGTATTGCTGCAGATGCAGCGGGTCGTGGTTTAACGGTTGGCTTATATGAAGCCGCTGATTTTGCTTCAGCAACGTCATCAGCAAGTTCTAAACTTGTTCACGGTGGTTTACGTTATCTTGAGCATTACGAATTCCGTTTGGTATCTGAAGCACTTGCTGAACGTGAAGTCTTATTAAAGAAAGCACCACACATTGTGAAACCAATGCGTTTTCGTTTACCACATCGTCCTTTCTTACGTCCTGCGGTACTTATTCGCGCTGGTCTGTTCTTATATGATAACTTGGGTAAACGCACGACGTTACCAAGCAGTAAACAAGTAAACTTAGCAAAGTCAGGTTTACTGAAAAAAGAGATTACTAAAGGTTTTGAATATTCTGACTGTTGGGTTGATGATGCACGTTTAGTTATCCTAAACGCAATGGCAGCACAACGTAACGGCGCTGAAGTTGAAAACTATTGCCGTGTAGAAAAAGCGGTACGTAAAGACGGTTTGTGGGAAGTAACGATTAGAAACGAACAAACAAATGTTTGTTTCCAACGTACTGCGCGTGCACTAGTAAATGCAGCTGGCCCTTGGGTTAAGCAATTCTTCGATGACAGCATGGAAGAAAAGTCGCCACGTAATATTCGTTTGGTGAAAGGTTCACACATTGTTGTGCCACGTATTCACGACGAAGAACAAGCTTACATTTTACAAAACAAAGATAACCGCATTGTGTTTGTTATTCCTTACATGGAAGACTTCTCAATCATAGGTACAACAGATGTTGAGTATGTGGGTGACCCACGTAAAGTAGCAATCTCTGATGATGAGGTTGATTACCTGATTGAAGTTGTAAACGAACATTTTGTTAAACAACTGGCACCAAGTGATGTTGTTTGGACTTATAGTGGCGTACGTCCACTGTGTGATGACGAATCTTCATCACCACAAGCAATTACACGTGATTACACATTAGAAATTGAGCAAGAAGGCGATCAAGCGCCATTGCTATCAATCTTTGGTGGCAAGTTAACGACTTACCGTAAACTGGCTGAGTCTGCGATGAATCTGATTTCACCGTATTTTGACAAGCTAGGTGGTTCATGGACTGCTGATACAGCACTACCTGGTGGTGATTTTAACTATCCACGAACGCAGTTAGTTGAAAATATCTGTTCAAAGCATTTATGGTTAAACCCTGAAACAGCTAAGCGTTATGTTAATCAGTTTGGTACAGATTCTTGGGATTTATTTGCGGGTTGTACTTCTGAAGCAGATTTCGGTATTCACTTTGGTCAAGGCGTTTACAGCCGCGAAATTGATTACTTGATTGAAACTGAATTTGCGAAGAAAGCAGAAGACGTATTATGGCGCCGAACTAAGCTTGGCCTGTATTTAACGAAAGAACAACAAGCGGAAGTTGCTGACTACATTAATGCAAAAGTAGTAAAGCTAAACCCGGTAAAGCTAGATAAAGTGGGCTAATAACGTAACTCACTACGTTCATTAATCCACTTAAATTAAAGCGCGACTAATCATTGATTAGTCGCGCTTTTTTTTGCCGTTTTATCTTGAATCGTATATTACATGCCTGAGTAATTAGGGCCGGAACCACCTTCTGGCGGTGTCCATGTAATATTCTGTGAGGGGTCTTTAATATCACAGGCCTTACAGTGAATGCAATTTTCGGGATTTATCTGGAATTTGATTTGCTCGTCAATTGTCTGTATTTCATAAACCGCAGCAGGGCAATAACGCTGAGCAGGTTCTGCAAAACGGGGGAGGTTTGTGCACATCGGAATAGCTGGATCTGCCAATTTAAGATGACAAGGTTGGTCTGCATCATGTTGTATGTTGGCCAAAAAGACAGAGCTTAATCTATCAAACGTTAGGGTGTTATCTGGTGTTGGATAAGCTATTTGAGTTGATGACGTTATTTTTTGTAATTGGCAGTGATCGGGTTTGCAATCGTGTAATGTAAAGGGAAGGCTTTTATGCAATATGTTTTGTTCGAACCAAGTGACACCTAACATCGCATTGCAACGATGTGTGATGGGCGCGAAATTACGAGATTGGTAGAGTTCCTGATATACCCATGACGCTTCATATAACAAGGTGAAATGCTCAAGACTTTCTGCTTTGTTTGTATCTATGTCTGCTTTTATTTTTTGCTCTGGATTTAAAGTCGATTTATAGTTATTTAACGACATTGCCGAGAACACGGCTTCAGCACCTATCATCCCTGTTTTCATGGCGGTGTGTGTGCCTTTTAATTTTGCCACATTAAGCGTACCGGCATCACAACCCAGTAATAATCCACCTGGAAATACCATTTTAGGTAACGAATTATAGCCGCCTTTGGTCACGGTTCTTGCTCCGTAAGCAAGGCGTTTTCCTCCTTTTAGGAAGCGACTTACTGCGGGATGTAATTTTAATCGTTGAAACTCTTCGAAAGGGCTAAGGTAAGGGTTTTGATAATTTAGATCGGTAATAAGGCCCACATAAGCCTGATTGTCACCGAGGTGATACATGAATGCGCCACCTGTTGCGCCGTGTTCGGCTAGGGGCCAACCGATACTGTGCATCACTAAGCCAGACTGATGAAGCGCAGGATCTATTTCCCATAACTCTTTAATACCTAAGCCGTAATGTTGTGGGTCAACATCGCTATCTAATTGATACTTCTCAATGAGCTCTTTACCTAAATGCCCACGAGAACCTTCTGTAATCAGAGTGTACTTTGCATTCAGTTCCATGCCGGATTGGAAGTTGTCTTTTTCTTTCCCTTGTTTATCACGCCCCATATCGCCGGTGATAACCCCTTTTACGCTGCCGTCTTCGTTAAAAGATAGTTCGTTAGCAGCAAATCCTGTGAATATTTCAGCGCCCAGATCTTGTGCTTGCTCTGCTAACCAAGTACATAATTCACCGAGACTGATTATAAAATTATGTTTGTTGTGTAAACTGGCTGGAATTAACATGCTGGGTATTCTACGTGCTGTCGTGGCGCTTTTTAATAACCAAGTTTCATCACGTTGTACGGCATTGGTGACAGGCGCATTTAAGTTAGCCCAATCAGGAAATAGTTCGTCTAATGCGCGAGGCTCGAATATCGTACCTGCTAGAGTATGACCGCCAATATCAGCGGCTTTTTCTAATACACAAACACTGATTTCTGTATTTGATTCAAGCGCAAGTTGGCGTAGTCGACAAGCGGCGGAGAGACCCGCAGGCCCAGCCCCTACAATAACGACATCAAAATTCATTGATTCACGTTTCACGCTTGTCACCTTTATGTTTTAACTTTGTTTAAGTATTGTGTATGTTTTGATGATCGCCAATAATATTATTAATCATAGATAACCGGATAAATTTAACTGATTAGTTAACATTTTTTAGTGAATGTGAGCATTTTGTGTAAAATAATAAGTACAATGGAAATTAATCTATCCAATCAATGTATTTGTTTAACCTGAGGTTTTAGTATGTTTAAAAAATCGCCTTTAGTATTGCTACTCAGCATGGCATCTTTTAATTCATTTGCAGCGGAATGTGGTTCAGTCACCATCGCGGATATGAATTTGGGCAGTGCGACTTTAGTGGCTAATATCGATGCTTTCATTTTAGCGAATGGTTATGGCTGCGATGTTGAGATTGTTCCGGGTAATTCGACGATAACAGCTACATCGATGATTGAAAAAAACACGCCCGATATTGCACCTGAATTTTGGACTAATCAAATAAGAGCAACGCTGGAAAAAGGCGGTGAAGAAGGGCGTATTGTTGTTGCAGGCGATTTACTGTCTGACGGTGCGGTATCAGGTTTTTGGGTACCTGCGTATATGGTTGAAAAAGATCCATCGTTAGCTACGTTAGCGGGTATCAAGGCTAATGCTAAGTTATTCAAGCATCCTGAAGATCCAAGCCGTTCTGCTTTTATGGCTTGCCCTGCTGGCTGGACATGTCAGATATCAACAACCAATTTATATAAAGCGATGGATTTAGCTGATTATGGCTTTGATTTAGTTGATCCAGGCTCTGGTGCTGGATTGTCAGGATCAATGGTTAAAGCGTACGAAAACAAAGAAGCTTGGTTTGGCTATTATTGGTCGCCAACTGCGATCATGGATAAATATGACATGGTGCGTGTTGATTTCGGGACTGGGTTTAACCGTGATGAATTTGAAAACTGTACCATTATAGAAGAGTGTGAAGATCCGAAAGTGACGGATTATCCAGCCGCACCAGTACAGAGTATTGTGACATCGAGTTTCTCTAAAAGAGAACCTGAGGTGATGCAGTACCTTGGTAAACGTTCATTTACAAATGCTCAAATGAATCAGCAATTGGCATGGATAGATGAAGAACAAGCTGATGGTGATTATGCCGCCGAGAATTTCTTATTGAATAATAAAGCGATGTGGAGTCAGTGGGTAACGCAGGATGTTGCATTAAAAATTGATGCCGCTTTAGCTGATTTATAACCGACTAAAGATGTGACTTAAAGTGAAGCGGGAAGATAACCAAGGTATTTTCCCGCCTAAATCTAGTTATGCTTTAACAGCCATTTCAGCCATTTTCATCGTGCTTTCAAACGATTCTGCACCTGCAATAAATAAACCGTTATGGCAGAACATCACATCATCAAGACCAGTCTCGTCTTTAAATGCTTGATCAGATAAACCAGCCCATGGTTTTGGCAGTGATTTTCTGTCTTCGAATGAACCAAGTTCAACAGGTACTGCTTGAATGATCCATTTACCAGACTGAGACGGATAAACCATAAACAGTGCATTTGGTGCTAAGTTTAGTACTGTTGTTTTCCACGGTGTGTATTGTTCTAACACTATCACTCTAGGGTCTTCTGCGTTATCAATTGCTTTTGCTACAATGTCTTTCGCGTTAATACCACCGGCCGCAGAAGCAATGAATCGCGTTAAAATACGTGATGCAAACGCAACCGCTTCATCAAAACATGCATCTAAATCGCTGTCTTCTTCCCAAGTTGGGTTGAACATTGAAATCGTTTGGCTAAGGCTAATACCTTGGGCAACACCTTCAACATGGCCACAATCAACCGCGTCAATTGTTGATACTAAACCTGCATCTACAGCATCAGCGATTTCTTGGTTGCCTTGGCATATTTCTAAGCCATATTTCTGCCAAACTAAACCAAATGAAGAGAAGGGAATACCATTTTCGCGTTGGCCTGCGCCACCACGTTGATGATGGTCAAAACGACCTGTATCTGGATCATATTCACCACCTACATCGATCACAATATCAGCTTCGCCGATCAGTTCTAAATCACGTGTACGCACGAGCTTAAATGTTGGGAAAATGTTTTTAAGTGCAGCGATACTGAAAACATCATCTGCATGGAACTTACCATTGTGAGTTGCTATTGTTTTATCATTCATTTGTTTTATGTCATCTTAGAAAGAGATAAGAAGGTATTTTTCGTTAAATTCTATGGCAGATTCTATACGAAGACAGCGAACAAAAATAGCTGATTTTTAATAACTAAAATATCGAACGGTTGGGTTGCCTAATATGTAAGGAGTGATGGACGTAAAGGTGCATGTTAAATCATAAACGTGCTTTCTTTTTATGACTTGTTTAAAAGGTGCACTAATGTGTCGTATTTTTAAACCGATGCCTAAATTAAGATAAATTGACAGTGTAAACGCTGCATGTATACAAACATTTTAACTCGTTGTCTACCTGTAAGTTGATGATATTAATATTATTATCGCGTGATGTTTAACTACTTTCAGGTATTGGGAAGAGGGTTGGATATACCCTCAATACAAATTTTATTTACACTGATTCATTTTTATTTTTTAAATAACTTTGACTTTTATTTAAAAATCTATAAAGTGCGGTCTCAGCAAGAAAGCCTTTTGTTTACATTCTCCATTTCGTTGTTTTATTCATAATACCTCGCTCTGTAGTTTTTAAGTTCCAGTTTTTTGTACGCTATTCAAGCCTATTAAGGCGATTTAAAATTAAGATTACAGGATAATATTATGTCTAAAGTTCAAGGTACTGTTAAATGGTTTAACGAAGCTAAAGGTTTTGGTTTCATCGAGCAAGAAAATGGCCCAGATGTATTTGCACATTTCAGCGCAATCTCAAGCGAAGGTTTCAAAACTTTAGCTGAAGGCCAAAAAGTAGAATTCACTGTTGGTCAAGGTCCTAAAGGTCCTAACGCAGAAAACATCGTAGCACTTTAATTTGCTATCATGTTTAGCTCTTATACTGAGCTGACTAAATTCTAAAAAATGGCGAACCTTCATTGGTTCGCCATTTTTTTTGCTTTTTTTTCAATGTGTTGATCCTTTAGCTAAGACGCTGAACATTATCTTACAGAAAACTGCCATTCCGTTTACCTTAACCCGCAGGGTGAGACGACAATCATTACGAGATTCAAAATACTCCCTATACTAGAAAGATGCTGTTACCTATTCTGTTACTTTACAAAGGGCACAGAAGCGTACGCTATTTGAAGCATGGCCGATATTGGCTCTGTCATATAAGGATGTATTATGCTTAACCCAAGGGAAATAAAGACGGTTGCCGATGCTAAAAAAATTGTCGAACAACGTGGTTTAACGCATGTTAAAGTCGGTTTGTTTGATGCTGACGGTATCATGCGTGGCAAGTATATGAATAAAGAGAAATTCTTCTCTTCTCTCGATAGTGGCTTTTCTTTCTGTGATGTGGTTTTAGGCTGGGATTCAAAAGATCAGCTTTACGATAATGTTGAATATACAGGCTGGCACACCGGTTATCCTGATGCCCCTGTTCGTATTTTACCTGAGACTTGTCGTGCGTTACCTGCCGAGGGCGACATGTTGTTATTTATGGCTGAGTTTAGTCAGCATGCCGAAGCTATCTGCCCTAGAGGAACCTTGCGCCGCGTACTCGCGCGTGCTGAACGAATGGGCTTTGCAGCCACTGCCGCGTTCGAATATGAATTCTTTATGTTTAAAGAAACACCTGAATCAGTGAGAGAGAAGGGTTATAAGCACCTCACGCCACTCTCGCCTGATTTTTTTGGTTATTCCATGCTCCGCAATTCTGTTCATGCCGATTTACATCATCAAATTATGTCCCTAGGGGAGGAGATGGATTTCCCGTTAGAAAGTTTACATACCGAAACCGGCCCTGGTGTATTAGAAGCCGCGATTGCTTATGATGGTGCGCAAGATGCAGCCGATAAAGCCGCTTTATTCAAAACGTTTATTAAAGTGTGGGCGCAGCGCAATGGGTTGATGGCGACTTTCATGGCGAAATGGTCTGCCGATTTACCGGGGCAAAGTGGGCACATTCATATCTCTCTAAAAGACAAAGAGGGTAACGCGGTGTTTCACGATCCTAACAATAAGCACAACATGAGTGATACTCAACGCCACTTCCTTGCTGGTCAACAAAAGTACATGCCAGAGTTTTTATCGATGATAGCGCCAACCGTAAACAGTT
The DNA here is from genome assembly GCF_018219155.1 of Moritella sp. 24. Taxonomy (NCBI): domain Bacteria; kingdom Pseudomonadati; phylum Pseudomonadota; class Gammaproteobacteria; order Alteromonadales; family Moritellaceae; genus Moritella; species Moritella sp. 24. The sequence goes on from NZ_CP056123.1 coordinate 1,898,308, forward strand.
ATAGCCGTATGGTACCAGGATTATGGGCACCGCTTGACGCGACTTGGGGCGTTGAAAACCGAACGACTGCATTACGGGTTATTCCGGGCTCAGCAAAGTCTCAGCGTATTGAATACCGTTTAGGCTCTGCAGATGCGAATCCTTACCTTGCCCTTGCTGCGGCATTAGCCTCGGGGCTCATGGGTATAGAGCAAAAACTAGAACCTCACGCGCAAGTGAAAGGCAATGCGTATGAACAAGACCATTCAGAAGCACTATCGCTGCCACGTACACTGTTTGATGCTGCACGTAAGTTAAAGCGTTCTGAGGTCGCTAAGGAATTGTTCGGTCAAGAGTTTGTGCAACATTATGCTGCGACCAGAGAGTGGGAAGAGTGTGAATTTAGAAAGCATGTGACAGATTGGGAACTCGAACGTTATTTTGAGATCATCTAAGGAGCAGCGTGACTATGACGTGCAAAAATCACATACAACGAACCTATTCACCCATTGATAATAGTCTTTATGTTGAGCGTCATCTCGCGAGTGCTGAAAGCATTAACAAGACATTGGAACATGCTGTCGTCGCTCAAACTCACTGGCATCATGTAGAGCTTAAAGAACGCGCTGAAATTTGCCATAAAATGGTCGATATATTTGTTGAAAATGAAGACGAGATTGCTAACGAATTATGCTGGATGATGGGACGTCCAATTCAATACGCACGTGGTGAAGTCGCTGGATTAGCAGAACGTGCGCGTTACATGATTGACACTGCAAGCGATGCTTTAGCTAATATTGAATTACCAGAAAAAATAGGCTTTGTGCGTTATATTCAACGTGAAGCATTAGGTACTGTCTTTGTTGTTGCCCCGTGGAATTATCCTTACCTCACTGCAATTAATGCGATTATGCCAGCCATTATGGCGGGGAATTGTGTTGTATTAAAGCATTCTGCACAGACCCCCTTGTGTGCAGAGCAATTGTTTAATGCCTTTCAAAAAGCGGGATTACCAGATGACGTATTCCAATATTTGCATCTTAGCCATGCAGATACTGAGGCTGTGATTAAAGATAGCCGCATTGATTACGTGGCATTCACGGGTTCTGTGGCGGGAGGTTCAATGGTTGAAGCTGCAGCCTGTGGGCGTTTCATTGGCGTTGGTTTAGAGCTGGGCGGTAAAGATCCTGCTTATGTTCGTGCTGATGCTGATCTCGACCATGCGGTAGCAACGTGCATTGATGGTGCGTTTTTCAATTCGGGACAATCGTGTTGTGGTATTGAACGTATCTACGTAGATAGCTGCGTGTTCGACGAATTTGTACGTAAGTCTGTCAATATCGTTAATGGCTATCAACTGGGGCGGCCTGATGATGAACACACTACATTAGGCCCTGTTGTGAAAACGTCTGCTGCTGATTTTGTTCGTGCGCAAGTTAATGAGGCCATTGCTCAAGGTGCTGTTCCGCATATCGATGTGGATAACTTTCCGCAGGATGAAATTGGTACACCATATCTCGCGCCACAATTATTAACCAATGTGAATCACCAAATGCGCATCATGACAGAAGAAAGCTTTGGCCCTGTGGTCGGTATTATGAAAGTAGAGAGCGATGAAGAGGCCGTATCGTTAATGAATGATTCTGAATTTGGTCTTACCGCGTCGGTATTTACGCAAAATATTGAAACGGCTATCGAGATTGGTGAGCGCTTAGAAACAGGTACTTTTTTTGTTAATCGCTGTGACTACCTCGATCCTGCGTTAGCGTGGACAGGGGTTAAGAATTCAGGACGAGGCTGTACCTTATCTGCGCTAGGTTATGAGTCGCTCACACGTCCAAAATCATTCCATATTAAGCTTTAGTTTTCGTTAATTGGGGGAAGTCATGGAACTTAATCAATTTACTGTTAATTGGCATTATCCAACTGCTATTCGTGCAGGTATCGGGCGGGTTCAAGATTTACCTGCCTGTTGCCAAGAATTAGGCATGACTGCGCCATTGTTAATTACAGACCCTGCGTTGGCTGAACTACCCATGGTGCAAGCGGTATTAATCAGCTGTCAGCAAGCTGGTTTAAGGTGTGGTCTTTTTTCACAAATAAAAAGTAATCCAACAGGTGGAAATGTCAGTGATGGGGTACAAGCATACTTACGTGGCGGCCATGATGGTGTTATCGCATTGGGTGGTGGTTCTGCACTTGATGCTGGTAAAGCTGTTGCCTTGATGGTGGGACAGGGCCGCCCTGTCTGGGATTTTGAAGATGTGGGAGATAACTGGAAAAATGTATGTACCGATGGTATGGCCCCCGTTGTCGCGGTTCCTACCACATCTGGTACGGGGTCTGAAGTCGGGCGCGCCTCGGTGATCACGGATTCTGACCATCACATTAAACGCATTATCTTTCACCCAAACATGCTACCTACGATTGTTATTTTAGACCCGCAATTGAGTACTGGTTTACCCGCTAAGTTAACCGCAGCAACGGGTATGGATGCCTTATCCCACGCCTTAGAAGCGTACTGCGCGAATTATTATCACCCAATGGCAGAAGGTATTGCACTGGAAGCGATTCGCTTAATTAAAGAATACCTACCGCGGGCAGTGGAAGATGGGGGCGATCTTGAAGCCAGAGCTCAAATGATGACAGCGTCGACAATGGGCTCAACGGCTTTCCAGCGTGGACTTGGTGGTATGCATGCACTTGCTCATCCTATTGGCGCTATTTACGATAGCCATCATGGTTTATTAAACGCAATCTTAATGCCTTATGTATTAAAGGCGAATCGTAGTGTTATTGAGGTAAAGTTAACCCGTTTAAGTCGTTACCTCGAGTTGGAAGAACCTGGTTTTGATAGTTTCTTAAACTGGGTATTAACGTTACGTAAAGAGCTCGATATTCCACATGCTTTAAGTGCGATTGGCATTGATGCTGAGCGCGTTGATGACATCGGAGTCATGGCTGAACAAGATCCATCGGCAGCAGGTAATCCTATTGCACTTGATGCGAAGCAATATGCAGAGATTTGCTTATCTGCAGTGCATGGAGATTTGTAAATGGGCGTAATAACCTCACAAAACACCCAGCATGGAGGTAAGGTGATGACATTAGGCATTCTACAATGCGACCATGTACAAGCCATATTACAGCCGGAGTTTGGTGATTATCCTGCGATGTTTGAGGCGCTATTTCAACTTACGGATGAAGCAGTCAATATTCGTTTTTACCCTGTTATTGATGGCCAGTTTCCACAACATATTGAAGAATGTGATGCTTATATTTGCAGTGGCAGTAAATTGGGGGTAAATGATGAGCAACCTTGGATACGTCAATTGGAAGTGTTTATCCGTACACTTTATACCGAGGGTAAAGGCTTGGTCGGTATTTGTTTTGGTCATCAGTTAATTGCTAAAGCACTCGGAGGTGAAGTCGAAAGAAGCCCACGTGGCTGGGGAGTAGGTGTGGCTCAGTCTCGTTGTCTGCTAGAACAGGATTGGATGCAGCCAAAACAAGATCATATTGCGCTTGTGGTTTGTCATCAAGATCAAGTCTGTAAGCTTCCCCTTGGGTCGCAAGTGTTGGTGAGTAATGAATTCTGCCCTTACAGTATGTTCCAAGTTGATTCTCATTTTCTCGGTATGCAGGGGCACCCTGAATTTAGTACCCAGTTTTCTTCGGCAATCATGGCATTACGGCGTGATAAAATTCCTGCGGATACGATCAACACTGCGATGACGTCACTCAGTAAGGAAGCTGATGATAAGCTCGTCACCCTGTGGATATTGGCTTTCCTCAGGCAAACAATGGCGGTGAATTAGTTGCTTGATCACACTTTTCAATTTCCTTTCTTACGTTCCTGTCTATTAAATTAAAAAATCAATAGAATCAACTATATATTTTATACTTAGTAATCAAGGATTAAATTTTGGATAAAGATGAACGCAAATGGATTTGTGGATTTTGGACGCGAATAGGCGCGCTTGTTATAGATGGATTTGTACTTGGAGCGGTTGGCTTTGCTTTAGGGTTATTATTTGAAAACTCGCTTGTTCAAATTGGCTCTTGGGGTAAGTTAATCGGCTTTATTATTGCTATTGCTTATTTCGGTGTGATGAACAGCCGTATTTGTAATGGGCAGTCGTTGGGAAAGATGTATTTCGATATAAAAGTTGTCGATTCTACGAATAATACGATTAGCTTACCAAGATCATTGCTTCGTTATTGTGTGCTTGCAATGCCCTTTTTTTTAAATGGCGTTAATCTTGATAACGAAGCTATTAATAACGAAATTCTGTTCTCCTATCTCATATACCCTTTATCTATTATTGTTTTTGGTGGTTTTATAACGATAAATTACCTGTATATTTTTAACCGTGTGACACGGCAGTCTCTTCATGATCTTGTCGTTGGTACCTATGTGGTTAACACTGACGCAGCGCAAGAAAATACGAGTACCGTGTGGAAGCCGCACTTAATAATTGTATCAGGACTATTGATAATGACTGCTTTTATGCCTGTATTTTTATCAGATCTAACGCAATCAGAACCCTTTAAGAAATTGTACTCGATCCAGAATTCACTAAGCACTATCCCATTTGTTAAAGATGCAGGTGTTACAGAGAGCACAAAATCAGTTTATTCGACTTCTTATGAGACGACGAAGACCACGTACCTCAAAGCTAAAATTGTGCTTTATGAAAATTCAGTTGATGATAATGAACTGGCTAAAAAAATTGTACAAAAGATGGTGAGTGCTTATCCAGAGTCGATCAATAAAGATTTAATTCAAGTAACGCTTATCTATGGGTTCGATATTGGTATTTGGTCCCAATGGTATAGCCATACTCATGTTTTTAATCCAAGTCAGTGAATATTGTAAATATATAATAAGGTCGTCTTTTGTTTAATTCTATTAATACTATGCACCCAGTAAAGCTATGGCTAGTCGCGATACTGGGTTACTGTTCTGTTATTGCTGTATTCGATTTCGACTTTAACGTGCATTTTGCTCTTTTAATTTCGAGTATGATTTTCTGTATTGCGTTTAACCGTAAAAATAATCCTCAGTATATTCAGGACCCGGTTTCATACATTTTATTCGATAGTATAAATATGACGATTGGAACCACTGTATTGCCTGTTTCTTCGATTCGAAAAGTGGCGCTTGATACTGTTAAAAATGAGGGATATTTTTCATTACCCCTTCATCATTTCTCATCTGGTGTTGTACCTGAGTTTATCTTTCCAGCCGCGAAGGTTGATGAGTTAACTATTTATTTGAAGCAGCACTTGCTTGATAGTGTAGAATTTATTACATAATCAATGATGACTAAGCTATATAAAATGCTTGAGAAAATGACAGTATGACAAATCGTATGCTAGACATAATCGTTTCCGATGTACGAAAATGTACCCTCTGTGAAAGTGAACTTCCTATGGGGGCTAGACCTGTATTACAAGTTGATACGGAAGCTAAAATATTAATAGCAGGGCAAGCGCCTGGTATTCGTGTACATGAGTCCGGTATTCCTTTCACTGACCCAAGTGGTAACCGCTTACGCCAATGGATGGGCATTGATAACGACACGTTTTATGATGCCAGTAAGATAGCAATATTACCGATGGGATTTTGTTATCCGGGAACGGGGAAGTCGGGCGACCTGCCACCAAGACCTGAATGCGCTCGAACATGGCGAACGGAGATACTCGCAGCCATGCCTAATATTGAGCTGATACTGGTTATTGGTATTTATGCGCAGAAATGGCACATGAGTGATGTAAAACAGAAAAACTTGACTGAAACAGTGAAGAACTGGCGCGACTATTGGCCTGAACTATTACCTTTACCACATCCAAGTCCACGTAATAATATTTGGCTGAAGAAGAACCCGTGGTTTGAAGACGATGTGATCCCACATTTGCAAGAGCGGGTAGCCTCGTTAGTTGGTGAGTAGTTATTAGCGATTCCTCACCATTCAAAAATCCTGATACTCACTACTTTTATTCTATTTATTTACTGACGTAGACTCTCCTCATCACCACATACTCCTATAATTATGATGATTGTAGGGCATAAAAGGAATCAACGATGAATAGAGTCACTCCGCTAGCAATAATCGCGAGTTTAATAATAAGCCCTACGGCTTTAGCTACAAATGAAGCCGACATGATCCTAACCAATGCCAATATACACGGTCATGATAAAGCGAATACCATTGCAATCCGTGACGGAGCTATTGTATTTATCGGTAAATCCAAAGCGAGTACCGCGTATCGCGCTAAAGGCACTAAAATTGTCGACCTTGAGCAAGCGTACGTCATGCCTGGGTTTATTGATAACCATAATCATGTGTTTGAAGCGGCTTCAGAAGTAGGCGGTAATTGCGAACTTGGTATGGATGCGTCTCTTGAAGAACAAATCCCTTATTTAAAAGCGTGTAGTAAAAATGCTAAGTCTGGTGGTTGGTTAATGGGGTATGGGTTTTCGCTCGATGCGGTGCTCGCTGATGATAATCGTTATACACCACTAGAAGTGATTGATCGTATATTCCCGACGCAGCCTGTCGTATTGATGGAACAGACATCACATTCGATGTGGGTTAATTCTGCAGCGCTGAAATTGGCTGGTATCACTCAATACTCGATGGAACCTCAAGGTGGCAAAATACTCAAAAACGAAGAAACCGGTGAACTTAATGGCATCCTGTTTGATAACGCAGGTGACATTATGATGGAAATGGCATGGAACAGTATTGAAAATCAATTTAACCAAAGCTATGACGGCTTAATGAATGGGCTTGAAGAAGCGGCTGCACATGGTATTACCACTATCGGTGACGGACGACTTTATTGGAAACGGGGCTGGTACGATGTATGGAAAGCGGCTGAAAAAGACGGTGATTTGACCGCGCGTGTTTCTCTACGCCCGTGGATCTACCCTGCAGATGCGATGTCACCACAATTGGCATTTTTAAAGACCATTCAATCAAGTGATAAGTCGCGCTTGTTGCTGGTGGATCAAGTGAAAATGTATAGCGATGGTATTTTCATCAATGGAACAGCCAAAACATTAGCGCCTTATGACGATACATACATTCCAGATGAACCGTTCGGCATTAATTATATTCAGCCAAAGCAGATGCAAGGCTGGTTAGCTGCATTAGATAAGCTTGGTTATAGCGCTCATATTCATGCCATTGGTGATGGTGCGGTTCGAGAGTCATTGAATGCGATTGAATATGCCCGTGAGCAAGGCTCTGATAAACCCTATACCTTGACGCATGTTGAATTGGTTAACCCTGAAGATGTTATTCGTTTTGAAACACTGGATGTTACTGCTGACTTCCAAGTCGGTTCTGACTATGTAGCGGAACATGATCACCAGTGGGCAGAAGCCTTTTTAGGCAAAGAACGCACACATTCAATGATGAACCTAAAACCTATCTTTGAGACAGGCGCGAATGTTACCTTAAGCAGTGATTGGAATGTACATGATATCAACCCATTAGTCGGTATTGCGAATAGCTTAAAGATGGGAGAAACAGGGTTACCTGATATCTATGCCGCGATTGATGCGTATACAATAAATGCCGCAGACAGCTTGGGTATTGGTGATATTACGGGATCTATTACTGTGGGTAAATCGGCTGACTTCGCTATTTTGAATAAAGACATAACGCGTTTGTCACCTAAAGCGATCGCGAAAACAGAAATTATGATGACAGTGTTACAGGGAAATATAGTATACGACGCGGAAGAGTAAACCGATTAAATTGAGATAAATAACAGGTCTATTATTTATCTCAATTACGCTCGTATTGGATTTAAGTTCAAGGGTCTTTTACAGTCCGCGGGTGTTTCATCAACGGATAAGCTGATGGTTTTCTTTAAAGGCGGATATCACCTGACAACCTTGCTTTGAGAGTGTTAAGCCATTACGCCAGCATAATTCAACTCTGCGGTTAATACCTGCTGGTTCAAAATCACAGTTTAATTTAACAAGTTGATTGCGCTCTATTGCAGTATTTACATATTCAGCGGGTAAAAATGCAAAGCCTTTATGGTGTTTCAACATCGCGATAAGTGGCTGAATATCTGAGAAGGTGGCATAGCTTGGGCTAAACCCTTCACTGTGTTCGCTCGCTTCACCTAATATCAATTCTCTATATTGACTTAATTCATTGGTCGTTACGATTGGTAATGAGGCAAGTGGGTGTTGAGGGCTCGATACCAGTACATCTCGATAGTGTCCTAATCGGCAATATTCAAACAGCTGATGATGTAAGGTATCCGATTCATGGGTAATAATGATATCGACATTGCCGTTTTGTAAGTCTTGCGTGAGCTGTTTATCTCATCGCGGTATACTTCAACACTTAAATTGGTTAAATCCAGTGTTAATGACAGCGGTTGCGTAAAGGTCTGCTCGGGAATGTAGTTTTCTATGCCGATGGTTAATACTGTCGGTTCATCTTGCGCGATCATGTTTGCACTTTGTACTAACTTATCAAGTTGGCTCAAGGTGTGCGTTAAGCTTGGCAGCAAGCGTTCACCTGCTTTACTTAAGGTCGTTTTATTGCCAGTACGGTCAAAGAAACTGACACCAAGATCAATCTCAAGATCTGCTATCCACTGACTAACTTGTGGTTGTTTCTTACCGAGCTTACGCGCTGCGGCAGAAATCGAACCTGTTTCAATCGCGAGGAGCAATGCTTTAAGGTGGAGTGAATTCATAGGTCGGCGATTTGAAAATGGATATTACAGAAAGAATAACAGGGTATTGGCCAATCGACTAGACCCTGTTATTCGCTATTATGGTAAATATTCATTACTGCGCAGTAAGGTATTAGTGTTTCTTTTGAACACCGTTACGTACCATTTCTTTACCACCTTCATAAACGTCTTCTGTTACATAACGTGCTAACAGTAGACTTTGTTTATCATCAAATACAGCGATAAAGTGACGGCCATCTTTAGTGTTTGTTGCCATACCAACACCTGCAACACCCTGCAGACCTAAACCACCGTTTTCAATGTCTAGTAGGAAAGTCTCAAGGTCTTTTAAATTATCAATGACATCATGTTCGTTATTCATCTGTGCGTACTCTTTGTGGCGACTCGCCCAATTAAGCAAGTCACTTGTTATAATATGGCGTGTATTTTACAGATTATAGTTGATGATTTAAAGTCTTACGGTGTTTTAAGCCTTAATGCCTAAACCGTAATCTATGAGCTGACAGGGAGTAAATGAGTATGAGACTGAATTTTTAACAGGTTTAAGGTTATTTATTTATCGATATATAGATAAAACACATAAAATTCATGAGGTTGATCATAAAACAAATAGTTCATATTAAAACACCATTATTAAAAAGTTAATTTAACATATACTACTTTGTGATTATTAATATAAATTCAAGGATAGAGAATGTTAAACAAAAAGGTTTTTATTGGCGCTTCAGTGTTACTTCTTTCGGGCTGTACTAGTGTATTGACTGCCAATGAAACAGCACCTGAAATCAACTTTGCAGAAAAGCCAACTGAAATATCGATTGCGGTATTGGACAAACGAGCATACGTGGTCGACAGCGATAAAGAACCCGCGTTCGAAGGCATTATTCGCAGTGGTTTTGGTATCCCTTATTCATATTACACAACGACGAAAGAACCGATGTCTGTGTATTTAACGAATCGTTTATCAGCTGGCTTTGATAAAAAAGGGATTAAAGCGAGCGTTGTTAATACTGAACCAACGATGTCTGTTGATAAGGTCGTGGGCTCACTGGCCAAAGATGATCTTAAGTCAGTTTTATTTGTATTAAATGAATGGAAATATGACTTTCATACATTCACTGATAATTCGTGGTACGACATGGACGTCATTATTGTTGATAAGTTAGGTAATAAAAAAATAGTTAAAAATTTTAAAGGTGAAAATGATGTGCCTGACGGCAGCTTGATCTCAAATGAAATGCAGCTCATCTACAAGCAGCGTTTTGAAAAAGTATTTGCTGATCCAGAAGTTCGCCTCGCATTTAGTCAATAAGATCACCTCGTTAATAATAGGTATCGTTACCGATATCGATTATTACGTATACCCCTCAATTTGCCATACCTCATAACACCACTATTCTTATATGCATCATTGTTTGATTTGTTAAACACGAACCAATTAGTTGAATAAATAGAAGTATGTTGTGGGGCAATCATGAAGATATTAGTCGCAGTGAAGCGGGTTATTGATCATAAGATCAACATCAGGATTAAAGCGGATGAAACGGGAGTTGAAAACGCGAATGTTAGAATGGCGATTAATCCATTTTGTGAAATCGCGATAGAGCAAGCGGTACGCTTTAAAGAAGAGGGGATTGCAGATGAAGTTGTCCTTGTCAGTATTGGCCCTAAAGCTGCTGATGTGCAACTGCGGACAGGATTAGCATTGGGTGCAGACCGCGCCATATTAATTAAAACAGATGATGAAGTGCAGTCCCTCGATGTTGCTAAATTATTGCATAAAGTTGTGCAAGAAGAGTTACCCGATCTAGTGTTGCTAGGTAAGCAGGCGATTGATACTGATAACAATCAAACCGGACAAATGTTGGCGGCGCTGGCAAATATGCCGCAGGGAACTTTTGCTTCTGAGATTCGATTTGTTGTGTCGAATAGCGTCAAAGTGACCCGCGAGGTTGATGGTGGTTTAACAACGATAGAGTTGAGTTTACCTGCTGTTGTGACCGTCGATTTACGTTTGAATACTCCGCGCTATCCATCATTGCCAAACATCATGAAAGCCAAGCGCAAAATTATTACCATCACACCGGTTGATATGATGGGGGTGGCTTTATCACCTCGCTTAGTCACCCTTAAAGTCGAAGAACCTACTGCGCGTCAAGCCGGTATTAAAGTAGCCAATGTGGCAGAACTTGTGGATAAACTCACGCATCAAGCGAAGGTGATTTAAATGGCAATTTTGATCGTGGCTGAACATGATAACAAGGTTCTTCAAACGGCCACTCTGAGCGTGCTTTCTGCTGCGACTGAATTAGCGCAGCACACTGATGATCGCGAATTACACTTGCTTATTATTGGTTATGAATGTCAGTCCGTTGTTGAAATTGCACAGGGGATAGCAGGGGTTAGCCAAATACTGGTTTCCGATCATCAAATTTACCAGTCGCCATTAGCTGAAAATATTGCTTCATTAATTGTATCGGCAGCACAAGAACAAAGCAGCGCTGATTACAGTCACATCCTTACTTCTGCAAGTACAAGTGGGAAAGACTATCAACCGCGTGTCGCAGCGCTGCTAGATGTTGCTCAAATATCCGATATTATTAGTATCGAATCTGCAGATACATTTAAACGGCCGATTTATGCAGGCAAGGCAATTGCTACCGTGCAGTCGATTGATCGTATTAAAGTGATAACGGTACGGAGTAGCGTATTTATGCCAGTGCTGTTAATCACAGGTAACAAAGTACCTATCACTGTGCTTAACCCACAAGCGGACAGTGGTAAATCGACGTTTATTAATGCGGCATTAACTCAATCATCTCGACCTGAGTTAACGACTGCGAAGGTGATTGTTGCTGGTGGGCGTGGGATGAAAAACGCAGAGAATTTTAAGCTGCTTGATACACTTGCAGATCAACTTAATGGTGCTGTTGGTGCGAGTCGTGCTGCGGTTGATGCTGGTTTTGTGGCAAACGATTTGCAAATAGGGCAAACAGGAAAAATTGTTGCTCCCGATTTGTATATCGCGGTCGGAATATCAGGTGCAATCCAACATATTGCCGGTATTAGTGGCAGCAAGGTGATTGTTGCCATTAATAATGATCCTGATGCGCCTATTTTTGATATCGCAGATTATGGATTAGTGGCAGACTTGTTTGAAGTACTGCCAGAGTTAACCACTGTATTGAAAGTAAAAGGGTGAGTCTACGACTCAAACTGATAAGTCGATGGCACGACTACAATACCACGTTCTGAAATGGTGAATCGTGCAGCATCTTCTGCCGCGTTCACACCAATTTTTGTACCTGGTGGGATCTTAACGTGTTTGTCGATAATGCAATTTTGTAGCTGACAATGATCGCCAACTTCAACATTATCAAACAGTATACTGGCATAAATCGTTGCCGCATCGTTGATTTTTACATTGGCAGAAAGCACGGAATTTTGAACAGACCCGCCTGATATTAATACGCCATTAGAAATTAACGAGTTGATAAAAATCCCTTCATTCCCCGTTTCCGAAGACGTCGTTCTTGCTGGTGGCAATTGTCGCTCGTAGGTTCTTATTGCCCAATCACGCTGGTATAAATCTATTGGAGATACATGCTTCAGCAGATCCATATTAGCTTGATACAAAGAATCGATAGTCCCCACATCTCGCCAATAAGCATCCTTACTCACTCGACCTGAGTTGCCTGCAAACCGGTGTGCGTATACTTTTTCTTTATCGATTAATTTAGGAATGATGTCTTGACCAAAATCATGGTTTGAATGCGGGTTTTCAGCATCTTGTTCTAACGCGTCGATTAATGCTTCGGTCGTGAAAATGTAGATCCCCATTGATGCAAGACTTTTTGTTGGATCGTTTGGTAGTGGGGTCGGTTGCCCAGGTTTTTCTGAAAATGCGATGATTTTTTTGGTTTCATCTATAGACATCACTCCGAAGTCACTCGCTTCAGCAACAGGAACATCCATACAGGCTATAGTTAAGTCGGCACCATTTTCCTTATGGCGTTGTAGCATAGGCGCATAATCCATCCGGTAGATATGATCGCCAGAAAGTACGACGACATATTTCGCTTCGCTACGTGATAGTAACCATAGGTTCTGATAAATGGCATCGGCAGTACCGCTATACCATTTATCTCCCTTGCGCATTTGTGGCGGGACAACGGTAACGTATTCGCCTAACTCTGGATTAAAGATGGACCACCCGTCACGTAGATGTTTCTGTAAAGAGTGGGATTTGTATTGAGTTAGCACCAGAATACGTCTTAAACCCGAATGAAGACAGTTAGTTAAGGTGAAATCGATAATGCGATATTTTCCGCCGAAAGGAACCGCTGGTTTTGCTCTGTTATCCGTTAGTGGTGAAAGGCGTGCGCCCATTCCGCCTGCGAGTACTACCGTTAATGTATCTTGCATTTAAATTACTTCCTAGTTGTATATCTTCAAGTAGTTACGGAGAGGTATATACTATTTGTAACAAAGTATGAATCAAAAGTTAAATATTTTATACATAAAAGTATTTATAAATGGGTATCTTTAGCTTGTCGTCACGATAACGCAATATTAATGAGATTATCATTAGATAGGTTGTAGCATTTTGTTTTTTAATTTTAATAGTTTTAAGCTATTGACAATTTAGGTTAAACCGTTTTCTTTTTAGTATAAAACCATTCTATTATTTATACATCGGTTTAATAAGAAGCGAGTAAATACCATAAATCGCATGAGTAGGTGAAGCTGCTTGAAGGTGCGATATTTTTGAAATAGGGTAAACGAGTATTAAGTGCTTTGTATGAAGTCATAAACCATAGAAGGAATTAATGATGAGTAAAAAACTAACGACAGCAGCAGGTTGCCCTGTTGCGCATAATCAGAACGTCCAAACCGCGGGTAAACGAGGCCCTCAACTGCTACAAGATGTGTGGTTTCTGGAAAAACTAGCACACTTTGATCGAGAGGTGATCCCTGAACGTCGTATGCACGCCAAAGGTTCTGGCGCTTATGGTACGTTTACTGTTACTCATGATATTACTCGATTTACGAAGGCGAAAATTTTCTCGGCTATTGGTAAAAAAACAGAATTATTTACTCGTTTTACAACGGTCGCGGGTGAACGTGGTGCTGCCGATGCCGAGCGTGACATCCGTGGTTTTGCCATGAAATTCTATACGGAAGAAGGTAACTGGGACTTAGTCGGTAACAATACACCCGTGTTCTTCTTACGTGATCCACTTAAATTCCCCGATCTTAATCATGCGGTAAAACGTGATCCTAGAACCAATATGCGTAGCGCAAAAAACAACTGGGATTTCTGGACTTCATTACCTGAAGCTTTGCATCAAATTACAATCGTGATGAGTGATCGTGGTATTCCAGCAACGTATCGACATATGCATGGATTTGGTAGCCATACGTTTAGCTTTATCAACAGTGATAATGAACGTTTCTGGGTTAAATTCCATTTCAAATCACAGCAAGGTATTAAGAATTTATCGGATGCAGAATCAGAAACCTTAATTGGTAAAGACCGAGAAAGTCATCACCGTGATTTGCTAGAAAGTATTGATAATCGCGACTTCCCTAAGTGGACGATGCAAATACAGATTATGCCTGAAGATGATGCCTCTAAAGTCCCTTATAATCCTTTTGATCTGACAAAAATATGGCCGCATAGCGACTATCCTTTGATTGAAGTGGGTGAGTTAGAGCTTAATCGTAATCCCGAGAACTTCTTTGCTGAAGTTGAGCAGTCTGCTTTTAATCCAGCAAGTGTGGTACCGGGTATCAGTTTCTCACCAGATAAAATGCTACAAGGGCGTTTATTCTCGTATGGCGATGCACAGCGTTATCGTCTCGGTGTGAATCATCACAGCATTCCGGTTAATGCACCGCGTTGCCCAGTACACAGTTATCATCGTGATGGTGCAATGCGTGTTGATGGTAATCATGGCGGAACAGTGGGGTATGAACCAAATGATCAAGGTGAGTGGGCAGAGCAACCAGATTTTTCTGAGCCACCGCTGAGTCTAGATGGTGCTGCTGCACACTGGGATCATCGTGAAGATGATGACTACTTTAGCCAACCGGGTGATTTGTTCCGACTAATGACACCAGAGAAACAAGCTATTTTATTTGATAATACGGCGCGTAACTTAGGCGGTGTACCTGAAGAAATCCAGATCAGGCATTTAAGACATTGCTTCAAAGCTGACCCTGATTATGCCCATGGTATTGCTAAGTTGTTAGGTATTGATGTGAGTAAATATAAAAACTAATACTTAGCTTATTCATTCATACAGTGCTTAGCTATCAAATGGTTAAAGTAACTGTTAGTTATAAATAGGGTGCATGATTTGCACCTTATTTATTTTGCCTTATTCAGTAACGGCTTAATTATTATCGAATGAGCAAACAAGATTAATCACAAAACAGGTCATGCAATACATCAATCACTTTGGTCACATTATTATCATCAAGTTGATAATAGATTGTCTGCGCTTCACGACGTGTTTTCACGTATTTTTCTCGTCTTAACCAAGCGAGGTGTTGTGATAACGTCGATTGCGGGATCTGTATTAACGCATTCAGTGCTGATACGGATAACTCACCTTGCTGTAATAAACACAGTATCATCAAGCGATGCTTGTTACTTAATGCCTTCATCAGTGATTCAGCTTTAGTTGCATTCTGCTCTAATCGCTCAATGCTCATTTGTTCAGTCATAGTTAATCAGTCATTTGGCTGTGATATCACTATATTAACATAGTTAGAAATATACATCCCCAGCACCATTGCAAATATAAATGCAATAATTTTAGGCTCTCCACTCGCGATATTAACCAAGGCGGGCCCCGGACAAATACCTGATATTCCCCAACCGATACCAAATAACCCAGCACCGATAATTAAGCGACGGTCTATTAAGGTTGCTATCGGCAAATTAAATACACGTGCAAATAAAGGCTGCCTCAATTTTTTCTTTAGGATCTTGTAAACGGGAATGAAGAGTAATAATGCCGAGCCCATAACAAAAGCCAAACTCGGATCCCAATCACCGGTAATATTAAGAAAATTGAATATTTTATTCGGGTTGACCATTTGTGCGACGATCAAACCAAAACCAAACAAGATACCGCAGAATAAGGCGATAGATAACGCTATAAAAAGGGTCATGTTTATCCTAACTTAGTTGATGGCAAAAACGTTATTGACGATAAAAACGGTAATCATAGCGGTGCTCATAAAGGTGATAGTTGCTATTATTGAGCGAGCAGACAGTCGTCCAATACCACAAATACCGTGACCACTAGTACAGCCAGAGCCCACGCGAGAACCGATACCAACGAGTAAACCACCAATGATAATTGCAGACCAGCTCACATCAATGCTACTCGGTAATGAAAATCCGAATAAACCGGCGAAAAATGGACTGATGATCAATCCGAGGATAAACATGATTCGCCAGTATTCACCTGACGAATGCAAATTTTTTAAGCCATAGAAAATCCCCGATATACCACAGACTTTACCTATGCCAAACAGCAGTAATAAAGCGGAACTTGATAAAATAAGCCCACCTAAAATTGAGTCAAAAAATGCTAATTCAGTCATTTTGATCCTCTGCTTTTAATATATGCACAGGTATTTTGAAGAATACTGGTTGGTGATCACTTGCTTGCGGTAGTTCTCCCCCTTTAATGTTCACTTGTAATGCAGGATACAGAAGTCTTGGCACTGCAAGTTTGTTATCACGGGTTTGACGAACAGTAACAAAGCTATCGAGGGTGACATCATCTGTAATATGAATATTTGACTGCTTACTTTCTGCGACTGTCGTTTGGAATTGTAATTCTCTGCCATTTGGCTGGTAATCATGGCACATCCAAAGCTTGGTATTGTCAGGCAGTTCGTAAAGCTGTTTGATGCTTTGATAAAGCTCTGACGCTGCACCGCCGGGGAAGTCACAGCGGGCTGAACCACTGTCTGGCATGAATAAGGTATCACCAATAAATGCATTATCTTCGATGAGATAAGTGACGCTATCTCTGGTGTGGCCGGGTGTTTCAATGACTTTGATGGCGGTATCACCAATGAATAGTGTGTCATCGTGACTGAGTAGTTGGTCAAACTCTTTACCAGACACTGATATTTCAGCGTCGTTTAATGCAAAAATGTCTTTAAAGGTTTGCTGCGCTTGCGTGATGTATTTACCAATAGCGATCTTACCACCAAGCTGTGATTTCAAATAATAAGCGGCTGATAAATGGTCTGCATGCGCATGTGTTTCTAATATCCACGTTAGCGTTAACTTATGCTGCTTTATAAATTCAATTTGAGAGTTAGCAAAATCAAAAGTAATGTTACCTGAGTTACTTTCATAATCGAGTGCACTATCAATAATGGCAGCTTTAAGGCTAATCAAATCATAAATAAGGTAACTTATCGTTGAACTATCTGGGTGAAAAAAGTGTTTTATTATAATTGAAGACATCTGACCCTCTCTAATACTGTCGCTATCATCTGTATTTACAATGATGTATATCGTACATTGTAAATTTACGATATACAAGTGGTGCTATGTATAAGAGTGTAAAGGTGCAAGGTGTGAATGTGACAGTTATAACATTGCTATTCACCACATTACTATTCACATTACTAGTCACATTGTAGCTCAGTGAGGTTAGCAAACAAGTCTAAGGCTTCCGGATTGGCGAGAGCATCTTTATTTGTCACCTCGATACCATGTACGATGTTACGTACTGCAAGTTCGACGATCTTACCGCTAATGGTTCTTGGGATATCGGCCACGGCAATTATTTTAGCGGGGACGTGCCTTGGGCTGGTATTGGTTCGGATAATGTTTTTTATTTGTGATATTAACAGGGCATCTAAATTAACATGAGTAGACAGGCGCACAAATAGAATAACGCGAACATCATCATGCCATTGCTGAGCGATCGCAATCGATTCTTGCACGACGGCTAATTTCTCTACTTGCCGGTATATTTCTGCGGTACCGATACGAACGCCACCAGGGTTTAATACAGCATCGGATCGACCGTGGAGCATCACGCCAATTTGATTCACATTGATGTCTTGCTGCATGCTATTTATAGTGGGGGCGATGTTTATTTTATCTGTGGGCTCGACGTAATGCTTAATTAGCTCGCCGTAATCACCCTGTGCCCAAATGTTATCGAACCGTGTAAAATAAGCGTTATGGTATTTCAGCTTATAAGGGTCTTGCCAAAAACCGGTTGGCATGGAGGGAAAGGGTTGACGACAAACCAATTCCCCTTTTATAAAGTCAACGTCCATGCCTAAACCTAGGCATTGTAGCTCGCCTCGATATACGGGTAAGGTAGACATGCCTAGCATAAAGCAAGAAATAATATCCGTGCCACCAGAGATGCTTGAAACGCATATATCCTTTTTAATGTGCTGATAAATATAATCATAACTCTCGTGTGTTAAAGTCGACCCTGTCGATAAAATGGTGTTTAAATGGTTGAGACTATAGTCTTGCTGGGGGCGTAATAATGCTTTATCACAGGCTGAAAAATACTTCGCACTGGCACCAAAAATAGACACCTTTTCTGTGTCAGCTAGTTCAAACAGTATTTGCTGATGAGGATAAAAAGGTGAGCCGTCAAATAGCACTAAGGTGGCACCTTGAGATAAGCTACTGACAAGCCAGTTCCACATCATCCAGCCACAGGTTGTATAATAAAAAATGTGGTCATCGACACTCACATCTGTATGCAATACCAGTTCTTTGACATGCTGTAATAACGTGCCTCCGACACTGTGGATGATACATTTAGGCATGCCCGTTGTGCCTGATGAATAGAGTATATACAAGGGATCCGAAAACTGTACAGCTTCAAAGGTGAGCGAGCGGGGGATAGCTGCGCTGAAATGTTGCCAGCCGCATTGTATGGTATTTTTAAGGTGTTGGTTATCTATGTTGCTTGGTTGAGAATCTTGTGGTGTCTTTAAATAGGGAATAATAACAAGTTTGCGTAGATCTTGTAATTTATTGGCAATGGCGGTCACTTTATCCATGATATTAATTTGTTTACCGGCATACTGATAACCGTTACAGGCAAACAATAATTTAGGTTGGATCTGATGAAACCTGTCTAAGACGCCTTGATGTCCAAAATCGGGAGAGCAAGATGACCAGATTGCGCCAATACTGCTGGTGGCCAACATGGCAATAATGGCTTCGCTACTATTGGGTAATAAACCAGCGACACGATCGCCTTTGACTACACCTAATTCTCGCATGGCTCCAGCCACGCGAGTGACTTCATTACGTAACTCGTTATAACTGAGTTCTGTACGTCGACCGTCTTCACCACGACTGATGATCGCGAGTTTATCTTGGTTTGATTTTTCATTTTTATTGGTCGAAATATTATTGGGAAATAACAGGTTTTCAGCAAAATTCAATGTTGAGCCTGGGAACCACTGGCAGCGGTAAAAACAATCATCTTGAATAAAAATGCGATTAAGATCAAAGTGGCCTTTAAATTTGAAAAAGGTAACAATCGACCCCCAGAATAAAGCGGTATTATCAATACTCCACTGATGTAATTGTTGGTAATGTACAAATGTAAGGCTGTATTCATCACGTAAAAAATGCAGGTAACGGTTAATGTTACTGCCATCAATACGGGCTTGGCTTGGAGTCCAGATAGGCACTGTAAACTGTACTGTCATTAAAACCTCATATTAATGATTGAAACCGTGCTTGTGCAGTCGGGTAAGCTAACGCGACTTTAGAACCATTATGACGATTTAAGCGTTGGCAAATAAAATTACCAGCTGCGATTAATTCATTGAGATCAACGCCTGATTCAATACCTAATCCATTTAACATATAGACCACATCTTCTGTTGCGACATTACCTGATGCTCCTTGTGCATACGGGCAGCCACCTAATCCTGCGACAGCACTATCTATGACACTGATGCCTAATTGTAATGCTGCATAAATATTTGCCAGCGCTTGACCGTAAGTATCGTGAAAGTGAACCGCTAGCTTATCAATGGGAACATGCTGAGAAACGGCATTGATCATCGACTTTGCTGATTCAGGTGTTCCAACGCCGACAGTATCACCAAGGCTTATTTGGTAGCACCCCATGTCATGTAATTGCTGCGCGACTTTTGCCACTTTATTAATACTAATATAACCTTCATACGGACAACCTAGTGTACAAGATATATAACCGCGAACACGTAAACCAGCTGCAAGCGCTTGTGTTACCACTGGCTCAAACAGTTGCAATGATTCGTTAATCGAGCAGTTAATATTTTTCCGACTAAAGCTTTCGGACGCAGAACCAAATATAGCTACTTCATCCACATTTGCAGCGATTGCGGCATTTAAACCGATTAAATTAGGGGTTAATGCCGAATAGGTAATGCCACGATTACGTTTGATGCGTTTAAATAATTCGCCACTGTTTGCCATTTGAGGCACCCATTTTGGCGAGACAAAGCTACCTGATTCGATCATGGTTAATCCGGTATTACTAAGGATATTGATGAGCGAAATCTTGTCACTAAGGCTTATTTCTATTTCGTTTTGCAGTCCATCTCGGGGACCGACTTCAACAATCTTAACTTTGTCTGGGAGCTGATTAATCTTGTCAGCGACGAGATTCACTTTATCTGAGAGCAGAGAAGTCATGACACTTGTTCCTTTTTATCAAGAGCCAAGGATGGGGTTAATTGTATTAATTCAGCACCATCTTCGACCATGTCTCCATCCTGATAAAACACAGTTGATATTACACCAGCTGTTGGAGCGGTGATATTACACTCCATCTTCATCGCTTCCATCACGATTAAAGGTTCGCCTGCCTCGACAAGTTGTTCGGGTTGGCAGAGTACGCTGACAATGACGCCATTCATTGGGGCTGTTATTTTTGCTTCTAATTCGTTTGCATGATTGGCTTGTGATGCATGATTTTTTATAGCGAGTTGACGTAATAATACAAGACGCTGACCAGCATAAAATAACGTAATATTGAATGCGGTAATAACGGCTGTTGCTTTGACTCTATGACCATCAATGAATGCCACCAGTTCACTATCATCAAGCTCGCCACTCACGTTATAACTAAGGTGTTCAGGAGGTGCGGTGTTAGTCTGTGTTAGGCTAGATAGCTCAACTTTATAGTCTTGAGCCTGCTTTATTAGTGATACGCGACAATGAACGCCATCTTCTGTCATCAGTTGTTGACTATTGATTGCGGGTTGATTCAAACGCCAGCCAGTGGTTTCATCCCAAGGTGAAGAGTGACTGTCTATAGTATTTTTTATGCTGTCTTTTATATTGTTCTGTTGTAATTCTAATGCCATTGCAGCAAGAATAAATGCATACTCGAGATTCATTGAGTCAGGCAATAAGGCATTAGCGTGGGTGATAATAAAGTCTGTATTGAGTGCAGCCTCTTGTAACGCGGGCACTTGTGCTAATTGAGTTAAAAAACCTATATTTGTTTTTATACCAGCAATTTTATAGTCACTCAAAGCCGACTGCAATCGCAGTAAAGCAAGGTCACGGGTATGATCCCAGACAATCAATTTTGCAATCATTGGGTCGTAGAATGGACTAATTTCATCGCCTTGGCGTATTCCTGTATCAATCCGTACATGCTGAGATGTTGGCGGCTGTTTTAAAAACGTAATATCACCACTGGCAGGCATAAAATCATTATCTGGATCTTCGGCATAAATCCGGACTTCGATAGCATGGCCGTCAATGTGGACGTCTGATTGCGTTAACGGTAAAGGCGCATTATTGGCGATGCAAAGTTGCCACTCAACTAAGTCGAGTCCAGTGATCATTTCGGTCACGGGATGTTCAACTTGTAAGCGGGTATTCATCTCCATGAAATAGAATTGGTCGTGTTCATCGTATAAGAATTCAACCGTACCTGCGCCTCGATAATGAATGGCTTTTGCAGCGGCAACGGCTGCTTCTCCCATCGCGATTTGTGTTGCAAGGGGAAGTGCTGGAGCGGGGGCTTCTTCTAATATTTTTTGATGACGACGCTGAATAGAACAGTCACGCTGACTAAGGTAAATACAGTTACCGTGATGGTCACTAAATATCTGAATTTCGATGTGACGGGTCTTGGTTAGGTAGCGTTCAATGAGCATATCGTCATTGCCAAAACTCGCCATTGCTTCACGTTTTGTGGCCGTAAGCGCATGACTAAATTCGTTAGCTGTATTGACGATACGCATCCCTTTACCGCCGCCACCGTATACAGCTTTTAGGAGTTGTGGATAGCCAATTTTTTGCGATTGGGTTGTTAGTGTTTGTGTATCTTGAGCATGGCCGTGATAACCCGCGACCAGTGGTACATTCGCGGCGGTCATCATCGTCTTCGCTGCACTTTTACTGCCCATCGTTGTAATGGCATCAACGCTTGGTCCAATAAAAACAATGCCTTGTTGTTCGCAAGCTTGGGCAAATTGCGCATTTTCCGATAAAAATCCATAACCAGGATGAATTGCTTGGGCATTTGCTTGTTGTGCGATGGCTAAAATACGTGGGCAATTCAAATAAGATTCAGCCGCAGGGGCTGGGCCTAAATAAAAAGCCTCATCTGCCATGCAAACATGACGAGCATTCTTGTCTACAGCAGAATAAACCGCAACACACTGAATACCAAGTCGCTGTGCGGTGCTTATTATACGACACGCTATCTCACCACGATTAGCGATAAGTATTTTGGTAAAGGGGGTTGGTTTATTGGCTAAGACCTGATGCGACATAGACGTTATTCCTTGAACCAGTCGGGTTTACGTTTATTCAGGAACGCATCGAGTCCTTCCTGTGCTTCGCTTGATACCCGAATTGATGCGATACGTTGGCTTGTTTCTGTTATTAGGGTGTCGTTGATGACTTGATTCGTAATATCATTGATTAATGATTTAGCTGCGTGCATTGCCGCGGGACTGTTAGCCAATAATGCGTCAATAAAAGGAGCCGAGACACTATCTAAATCATCACCTAACTGATGGAGTAAACCATAGTCTAACGCTTGTTTAGCAGTAAAAACCTCTCCGGTTAAGCTGTAGCGGCGTGTTTGTCGAGGGCCAATAGCAGCGACGACATAAGGGCTAATGACAGCGGGAATCAGTCCTATTTTTACTTCACTTAAACAGAATTTAGCGGACGTTGTCGCAAGTGCTAAATCACAACAGGCAACAAGTCCGATTGCACCACCAAAACAGCAGCCTTGAACTAGTGCGACAGTGGGTTTAGGAAATTGATTTAGGTTTTTCATTAACTTTGCTAATTGTGCTGCGTCGGCGAGATTATCTTGATAGCCGAGTTCTGCAATATCTTTCATCCAACCAATATCGGCACCTGCTGAAAAATGCTGACCTTCCGCACGTAACAGTAATATACGTACTGCTGGATCATGCTGTAATACGGCAAGGGTCGTGAGTAAATGACTAATTGTTTCAACACTAAATGCGTTACAAACTTGAGGCCGAGTCAGGGTAATCGTCGCAATCCCTTGATCGTTAATCGCCGTGTGTAAGTGTTCTGCATTGATGATATTTAACTTGTCTGAATTATTTGTCATTAACTGATCCTAGCTAGAGTAGTTGTGCTGACGTTATCGTCTATGCATTCATTAACATTACATTCTAAAAACACCGAATTGGGTGTCTGCGATAGGCGCATTCAGTGCTGCTGAAATCGCGAGTCCGAGTACTTGCCTTGTTTGTAGTGGATCGATGATGCCGTCATCCCATAGCCGAGCACTCGCATAATAAGGGTCGCCCTGCGTTTCGTATTGCTCAATAATAGGGGCTTTAAATTTAGCCTCTTCATCCGCTGTCATACTTTGATTATTGCGGGATAATCCGTCTTTCTTCACTTGGCTTAAAACACTGGCCGCTTGTTCACCGCCCATGACAGAGATCCTTGCATTAGGCCACATCCACAACATCGTTGGATTATAAGCTCGGCCACACATACCATAATTACCCGCGCCATAACTGCCACCGATGATCACGGTAAACTTAGGTACTTGCGCACAGGATACTGCCGCCACCATTTTTGCACCGTGCTTAGCAATACCTTCTGCCTCGTACTTTTTACCGACCATAAACCCAGTGATATTTTGGAGAAACACGAGTGGGATCTTACGTTTGCAACAGAGCTGAATAAAATGCGCACCTTTTTGTGCAGACTCTGAAAATAGGATGCCGTTATTAGCAATAATACCAACGGGATAGCCATGAATACGGGCGAAGCCACATACGAGTGTTGAGCCGTAGTATTGCTTGAATTCATCTAATTCAGAACTATCGACAATACGAGCAATAACTTCTTTTACATCGAATTGTTTTTTTAAATCCGTGCCGACAATCCCATATAATTCAAGACTGTCGAATAAGGGGGGTTTACTGGGGCACACCGCCAAATCAGTTCTTTTTACATGGTTGATATTGGCGATGGCTTGGCGAACAAGTTGCAAGGCATGGTTATCATCTTGAGCGTAATGGTCTGCAACACCTGATATTTTACAGTGCACATCCGCACCGCCTAGCGCTTCAGCACTGACTTCTTCACCTGTTGCGGCTTTCACTAATGGCGGGCCAGCTAAGAAAATAGTACCTTGCTGTTTCACGATAATTGACTCGTCTGCCATGGCTGGTACATACGCACCACCTGCGGTACATAACCCCATGACA
Source organism: Moritella sp. 24 (assembly GCF_018219155.1). Classification (NCBI taxonomy): domain Bacteria; kingdom Pseudomonadati; phylum Pseudomonadota; class Gammaproteobacteria; order Alteromonadales; family Moritellaceae; genus Moritella; species Moritella sp. 24. The sequence goes on from NZ_CP056123.1 coordinate 1,922,767, forward strand.
GACGCGATTTGCGGGATACCTTTGGCGGACATATTGGCTTGATTAAAAAAGATACGGCCGAAGTGATCACGATCGGGAAAAACTTCATCTTGTCGTGGTAAAAATGCACCGCCAGAATCCACTAAATAAATGCAGGGGAGGCAACAGCGTTCTGCAATTTCTTGTGCGCGTAAATGCTTTTTAACGGTTAAGGGATAATAAGTACCGCCTTTTACCGTTGCATCGTTGGCAATGATCATACATTCAATGCCATTGACTCGCCCAATCCCAGCCACCACTCCTGCTGCGGGTACGGCATCATTGTAATATTGCCAAGCGGCAAATTGACTGAGTTCTAATAAAGGGGATCCGGGATCGAGTAAGGCATCAACCCGTTCTCGGGCTAACATTTTACCGCGGGATAAATGGCGTTGTTGGGCTACTTCTCCACCACCTTGTTTTACTTTTGCTAAGTTGTGTTCTAGCTGATTAACAAGATCATGCATCGCTTGTTGTTTGGCCACGAAGGTAGGGTGCTGAATGTTAACGATTGAACCAATCTTAGCCATGTGCGCTACGCTCCAGATTCGTTAAACAGTTCTCGGCCGATCAACATGCGTCGCATTTCAGATGTACCCGCGCCAATTTCATACAGCTTGGCATCACGGAGCAAACGTCCAGCGGCATATTCATTACTGTAGCCGTTACCACCTAATAATTGGATAGTATCCAATGCCATTTTGGTCGCGAGTTCTGCACAGTATAAGATCACTCCCGCGCAATCTTTACGGCTGGCTTCACCGTTGTCACACGCGCGCGCTACCGTGTAGGTATAACATTTCGCGGCATTCATTTGGCTATACATATCGGCTATTTTGGCTTGTACAAGTTGGAATTCACCAATTGCTTTACCGAACTGTTGGCGCTGGTGGATATAGGGTACGACCAGATCCATACATGCATCCATAATGCCTAATGGCCCACCAGTGAGAACCAGCCGTTCGTAGTCAAGGCCGCTCATTAACACTTGCACTCCCTGGTTGAGTTTACCGAGTATATTCGCTTTGGGGACAATGCAGTCTTGAAATACCAGTTCACAGGTATTGGAACCACGCATACCGAGTTTATCGAGTTTTTGTGCTTGGCTAAAACCACTGAAACCACGTTCAACGATAAAGGCTGTAATACCATGACTGTTTAGGCTTGGCTCCGTTTTCGCGTAAACAATATAAGTTGTGGCTTCAGGACCATTGGTGATCCACATTTTATTGCCGTTCAGTATGTAGTTATCACCATTGAGTTCGGCAGACAATTTCATAGATACCACATCTGAGCCTGCATTGGGTTCGGTCATGGCTAATGCTCCAACATGTTCACCGCTGATGAGTGCAGGGAGGTATTGTTGTTTTTGTTGCTCGCTACCATGGCGGTAGATTTGATTGACACACAGATTGGAATGGGCACCATAACTAAGTCCCACTGATGCTGATGCGCGACTTATTTCCTGCATCGCAATGACATGGGCAAGGTAAGTCATATTGACGCCACCGTATGTTTCGCTGATGGTAATACCAAGCAACCCCATATCACCAAACTTACGCCACATATCACTGGGAAAGAGATTTTCTTTATCTATTTGTGCCGCGCGTGGGGCTATTTCGTCTTCAGCAAATGCGGCCACGCTTTCACGTAACAGTTCGATGGTATCCCCAAGGGCGAAGTTCAGTGATGTGTAAGCATTTGCCATCTGTGTACCTACTCGAATTGTAAAGTGAAGAGCCAGGTTAGCGAGTCTTGGTTGACGAAATTAATAAATTAATCTTGCCTTTCATTCATTTGAGTATGGTAGTTAACGGGTAGGTTGCCAATTCGAATTCAGAGGGATTTATTGTGTCTTTAGTTTAATAATTGTATTTTTAGTTTTATATTTAACCGTTAATTTGTTTTTTGTCATATTCTTTTAATTATTATTGTTAATGTGACATAGATCTCTATATAATTCTCATCCGGCCAGAACCATCGAGTTTAGCCACCTTAGTTACAAGCCGTCACCAAGGAAATGTGAACGACCCAAGGATTTTGGACCAGCGTGACTGTAGCTTGCTATCAAGGTGACTCGTATGTTGTTATTGGGCGGACTGACTAGATTATTTTCTTAAAAAATACTGTTTTTCCTCTCCTCATATACCAATACACGTAATACCCATTGCAATAAAATACTGATCATTAATCAGGTCTAAATTAATCCCACTGGGTGTTAATTTCTCCTGCGTTTACTGCCATCTAAATTTTATTACAATCGGTATGACACCTTTCATTTTTATACACTTATTATATGAACAAGGTGAAATTATGCAGTTGTTAATTAGCTTAGTCGGTATCGCAGTACTGATCTTATGTGCTTGCGCACTTTCTGAAAACCGTAAAGCAATCAATTGGCGTACCGTTGGTGGTGCACTGTTTTTACAAGCAGGTTTTGCTGCGATTGTACTTTATTCTTCGATTGGCCAAACAATGTTGGGCGCAATGAGTAGTGGTGTTGCAAGCATCCTAGGCTTTGCCGATGTTGGTATTCAATTCTTATTTGGTGATTTAGCGACTGAAGGCTTTATTTTCGCAATTCGTGTATTGCCATTAGTTATTTTTATTAGTGCGCTTATCTCACTGCTTTATTACATTGGTGTAATGCAATGGGTGATTAAAGTGATTGGCGGTGGTATCCAGAAGTTTCTTGGTACGAGTCGCGTTGAATCATTAGCGGCAACAGGTAACATTTTCCTTTCACAAGGTGAGTCTCCATTACTTGTTAAACCATTTTTACCAAAAATGACACGTTCAGAGCTATTCGCTGTAATGACGGGTGGTATGGCATCGGTTGCTGGTAGTGTTCTGGGTGGTTATGCTGGTTTAGGTGTTGAACTTAAATACCTGATTGCAGCAAGCTTCATGGCTGCACCTGGTAGTTTAATGATGGCTAAATTATTAGTGCCAGAGCAAGAAACAGTGACTGAAGACGCTGATATTGAAATGGCAAAAAGCGAACACAGTAATGCAATTGATGCATTAGCTGCTGGTGCGATGAACGGTATGAAAGTTGCTGTTGCAATCGGTACGATGTTAATTGCATTTGTGAGTGTTATCGCAATGGCAAACGCTGGTTTAGAGACAGTTGGTCACTGGGTTGGTATTGAAAGTTTAACACTACAAAGTGTTCTTGGTTATATCTTCTCACCATTAGCATATATGATTGGTGTACCAGAACATGAAATGCTAATCGCAGGTTCATTCATTGGTCAAAAAATGATTCTAAATGAATTTGTTGCTTTCATGGACTTTGCTGCAGTAAAAGAGACTATTTCAGAGCACAGCCAAGTGATTATTACATTCGCATTATGTGGTTTTGCAAACATTGGTTCTATCGCAATTCAAATCGGTTCTATTGGTGTGATGGCGCCAGAACGTCGTTCAGATGTTGCAAGCTTAGGCTTCAAGGCAGTATTAGCGGCAACGCTTGCTAACTTAATGAGTGCTGCATTAGCGGGTATTTTTATTAGCCTATAATGGTTACTAAAATGACGCAGTAAGCTGAATCAGAAAATAAAAGGCTCACTTTAACGAACCGTTGAAGTGAGCCTTTTTGTTATTGACTGTTTATGAAAAACAAAATTACTTACTGTTTATGAACAATAGAGCTAATCACTTACCGTTTTATTTACAGTCATGTCTTGGAAGCGGCAATAAGCAATAAATGCAAAAACACACACGTACATAGTGAATAAATAGACAATCGCTGCGATCGCAAATTCAGGTTGTTTTAAGATCGCAATTGCAATGACCACTGCGAGCACATAGTTCTGAATACCAATTTCGACACAAATAGAGCGGGCTTGTTGGGTATTGAGCTTGAGTAATTTCGCGATGGTCACCCCAAGTACCATCATCACAATATTCAGTGTGAGCACCGGTGCTAAAGCCAACTCAATAATGGTACCTAAGCTCGGGTAAACTTCGGCGAATAAGATACACATAACAAATAAGATGGACGCAAACGACAGCTTTGTCGCGTAAGGTTCGATCGTTTGGGCAAGTGATGAAGCAAAATGACGAAAGGTCATGCCAACCGCGACGGGTAAGATAATCAGTTTGATAATTTGTAGCATTGATGGCAGCAGAGGCAAGTAGATAGTTTGACCTTCACCGGTTAAATTCATAAAACCTAAGTTAATAAACAGTGGCGTGGTAAAGACAACGATAATACCGCTTATTGCCGTCATAGATACCGATAAAGCTACATCACCTTTGGCAATATGGGTGAAAAAATTAGAGGTAGCAGCACTTGGGCAGCAAGCAAGAATGATCATACCAATCGCAATAGGAAAAGCAGGTTCATAAATTGCAATAAGCAAAAAAGCGATCACTGGTAAAGCGAGTAATTGAATAAATAGCCCGGTAATAACAGGGAGTGGCTGTGTCATAATACGATAGAAATCGCTTAGCTTGAGTGTTAATCCCATTGTGGTCATCATGAGTATTAACGCGCCTGTTGCAATATCTGAGACATTGAATCCGCCTAGCGTTAAATTAAGTAGGTTAATAACCGGTATATCCATCTTGATTTTAATCCCTTTAAAATAGAAGTAATGAGATAACAAAAGGTATGTTTTATTATCTATAAAGTATTGTATTGAAAGACTTAGTTAAGTTTTAGCTATTGGTATTAATGGGACGGATTGTATTCAGGTTGTTATCAACAAGTAAAGTATTTTGGTGCTGTAAAGCGCGTGGGTGTTCAAATTTGCGTTAAATATTGTCTTCAGAATGATTTGTATTGTCTTTGTATGACCTTTGTAAGCGTCTATAAATGCATATAGATTAAAGTAAACGCATTGTTCATAATGCGCCTTTGTATGTGAACATTGAGCGTTAAATAAAAATGAAACAGTTAATTTGTATATTTGTAATGCTAACAACCCTGAGTGCTTGCGCTGTTTTTCCGACGACCCGCATTTACTTTAAACCGATGAATGCGAATAACGACAGCGAACTTGCCAAAAGTCAAAGTTGTGGTTACCACAAAGCTAAATATGATGGATTGAAGAAAACGGTAGGTGATACCGATATTTCTATTTTTCCCCACTTAGTCGAAGGCGAAAACTTGTCAGCGGTTCTATTTTTAGAAACGACAAATTTTGGCACCGAAGTTGATGTGGATGATGTCTACATTATCGTGAATGGATCGAATAAAGCATTAATACCAAGTCTTGTTTCTAGTGTATCCCGCAGACCTAATGCTGAAGGGGATAAAGAAATGATTTGGTATAAACTAGAATTTAATATAGTTGTTGACGAGATCGATACGTTACGTTTAGATTATCGTATCCAGCCAGAAAAAAGGGTTGAGTTTGAATTTAAAAAAACGGAACAGTCAGACATTTATTATGCATCAATAAACTGCTAATCAATGAATAACTAAACTATTAATGAATAACTAAGCCATTAATTAATAAGTCATAAGTAGTCAATAACATAAAGGGAGTTATATATGTTTGGAGTAACAGAACTGTGGTTATTTGTGGTATCAGGCATTATGCTCAACTTGATCCCCGGCCCTGATTCTCTCTATGTTATTGGCCGTAGTGCAGGGCAAGGATTTCGAGCTGGTTCTGTTGGCGCATTTGGTATTGGAGCCGGCACTTTAGTGCATGTTTTTGCTGCAGCGTTTGGGTTATCAGCTATTTTGGCTACGTCAGCGATGGCTTTTACCGTTGTTAAAGTGATTGGTTGTATTTATTTACTCTACATCGGCTTTACGATGCTATTGTCAAAGAGTAAGGCGGTGAATATGGACACCGCTATTGTAGAGAGTACTGAGGGCGTCGATGCGAAGCGTGTCGAAAGCAAAAATACATCGTTATCGAATATCTTTTTTCAAGGTTTTTTAACCAATGTGTTAAACCCTAAAGTAGCCTTATTCTTTCTTGCTTTTGTGCCGCAATTTATCGCGATGGACTACCCAAATAAAGCACTGTCATTTATCTTTCTTGGCGTTATTTTTAACATTAACGCGATGATCTGGTGCCATCTTCTGGCTTGGTCATCATCCTCTATTGGGGGTAAGTTGAAGCATAATCAGCGATTAACGACTTACCTTACCAAGTTCACGGGGGCGTTGTTCCTATTTTTCGGTATTAAATTAGCGATGAGTAAGCAGGTTTAGATATCACTTATATGTTTGTTCATATGCGTCAGTGTTAACCGCTGGTTATGATCGCCATCTTGATATTTAACTCCTTTATTACCGCCTTAGTCGATTTAACCAACTGAAATCTTACAAATGCTTACAAAACTCAAATGATAATAATTATCATTTGAGTTTGTTTTTGTCTAGAATGTGCCTTTACAAACCTTATAGACAAATGAAATGCGCATTAACACTACATCTAAACGTAATACTACATTTAATAATCTCTTCAAATTTAATGCTGTCGCACTGGCGGTGATTTCTAGCTTAAATGTTTCAGCTGCAGCACAAGCAGATCAAAATGTGACAACGATTGTCGCGAATGACTCTGAACGTGCGATTACGGTAGACCAACCGGGTAAATCGTTAATTACCAGAGAAGAAATTGAAGAGCAACAAGCCAATAATGTCGCTGAAATTCTCGATACTATTCCAGGTGTAACCATTGATGGCGGTGCACGTCAGGGTGGTGAGCGAATTAATATTCGTGGTTTTTCTGCGACTGAAGATCTGGCTTTTTATGTTGATGGTGCGCCTATTGGTTTTCAGCAATACCGTTATGGTAGCTTCTTCTTTGACCCGAGTATGATTGGCGAAGTTGAAGTGACCAAAGGTGCACATGATTACAAAACCGGTAACGGTGGCACAGGTGGTACGATCCGCGTTAAAACGAAAGATGCAGAGGATCTACTTGGTGAAGACGAAAGCTTTGGTGTTCGTGTACAAGCAGGTTTTAACAGCGGTGATAATAACCAGCGTTATAATGTGACTGCTTACGGTAAAACAGGTGGTTTTCAATACTTGGTTAATGGTATTACGAGAAATACCGAAGACATGACCGACGGTAATGGCAATACAGTTAAATTTTCGGGGTCAGAGCAAAAAAACTGGTTAGCTAAAATGAGTTATGAGGTTGGTGCGCATCGTTTTGCACTCAGTCACAGCGAATTTTCTGATGAGGGTCGTAAACCTTGGGCAACACGTCGCGGTACTATGCCAACAATAGGGAAACGCCATATCGAGAAATACGGCTCGGTAGAAAGAGCGCAGTTGGCTTATACGGTTTATAACAAATATGCTAATAATGTCACCACGGCAAATTATCGCTATAACCCAATTAGTGCGCTGGTTGATGTTGATTTAACATTGTCGATTTCAGAGAACAAACGTCACTGGGAACGCCCTGATTTTACTTGGAATAAGTATAACCCTGACGGAACTAAAAATAAGAGTTACATGTATGTGAGTGTTGGATCATACGGCCATGCTTCAGATCTTGAATATGAGCGTCATTTTGCTGACTTGAATAACACTGCACAAGTGGGTGAACATACGATCACGACAGGTTTACAATACCAATATCAAGATCGTGACTCATTGGTAAACAATCGCTCAGCCGCCACGAAAGCATCGAAAAACTTTGGTATTTACACTCCTTATTATGAGCCATCAGGTACTCAATCAACCTACTCATTTTATATTGCTGACGCTTATCAAATTACCGATGATTTATTAATCACACCTTCAATTCGCTACGATTATGTACGTAGCGAAGGTAAAGGTAATTTAGCCAGTGACTACAATGATCCAACGGTAGGGCATGACTATAGTGCGGTGTCACATGATGGCTGGAGTCCGCGTATAGAATTGGATTATTATGTTACCGATAACACCAGTTTGAACGTGGCTTATGCCTATGCGTTTCAAGCGCCAACAATTGATGATATCTATTCTGTCCAATATGCAAAAGCAGGTGGTGCGAAAGCGACAAGTCGTGATATTGATGCGGAGCGAGTACATGCATTTAGTACCAGTTTAACTAACCATACAGTGGGTGTATTTACCCATAACGATCAGTTCGCAGGGCAAATTACCGGTTTTTATAATGAAGTCGAAAATGATATTGGTCAGCGCATGGGGGCTAAAAGAGTTAAGGACACTCAGCAAGGTTGGCGTGTAAATCTCGATGGTTTTAAAACCTACGGCTTTGAGCTGATGGGGCAATATCGCATTAATGGATTTTATGCGAATTCATCATTGGTGAGTATTCAAGGTAAGCATAATGGTTCATGGAAAGATGCCACTGGCGCTGATGATCATGTACCGGGTATACCACCATTGAATATAAATGTTGGACTAGGTTATGAATGGATTAGAGGGTTAACAACCGGTTGGGATTTACGTTGGTATGATGCACAAGATGATGTGCCTACAACGAGTTATGTCGTTAACAATGCAAGTAAAGCTTATACACTGCAAGATATCTATGTGAAATGGCAGCCTTTGGCTGATAGAGAAAAGTTAACCATGAGACTGACGGTTAAGAATTTAACAGATAGGTATTATGAACCTTACTTATCAAACGGTGTTGCTGCTGCTGGTCGAGAGGTTCGTGCTAACGTTGCTTATACGTTTTAATATAAGCGAGATGTTGCTTTTGGCATCGTGATTAGACCTGAGGTATTAATCTTAAATAATAGGGTTCGTAAGATTAATACCTCAATATTACAGTAATGGGTGATATCGTTACTTGTTATCCAGTGGTTGTCTAATGGTTGCTGTGTGGTTGTGATATGTTTATCGTATGATTTCTTTTATGTTAAATACACCTCTATGGGGTTGGATCTGTTCTCTTTGATTTAGATCAATTTTTTAGTTTTCCAGTACGCTAGTATCCGCTTGATTAAACTAATCAAGGAGGTTACGTTGGTTAACACGTTCAAAACCCTGTTTAAATTTATGTTAGGAAGCATTAGGGATCTTGCTCCTATCATTCTTGTTATCTTATTCTTTCAGTTAGTGGTTATTCAACAACCGCTACCGAATGTCGGCCAGCTCCTCATTGGCGTATTGTTTGTATTATTGGGATTAACCTTTTTTATTCATGGCCTAGAACAAGGCTTATTTCCTATTGGCGAATCAATGGCGCATGCGTTTGCGCGCAAGGGCAGTATTGGCTGGTTGTTAACATTTGCATTTTGTCTTGGCTTTGGCACGACGGTTGCTGAACCCGCGTTAATTGCTGTTGCAGCAGAAGCGGCAAGGGTTGCAGCCAGTGGCGATTTAATTGGTAACACACAAGCCGCAATGAATGATTACGCGCAAGGCTTAAGAATGAGTGTTGCACTGAGTGTTGGTATTGCGATTGGAATTGGTGTGTTACGTATTATCAAAGGTTGGCCGTTACAGTGGTTCATTATTGGCGGTTATGTGCTGGTGGTGATTATGACCATGTTCGCCCCTCCTGAAATCATCGGTATTGCTTATGACTCTGGCGGTGTTACTACGTCAACGATCACAGTACCGCTGGTGACAGCATTAGGTGTTGGTCTTGCCTCTTCTATTAAAGGGCGTAATCCAATGATTGATGGCTTTGGCCTTATCGCGTTGGCGTCACTTAACCCGATGATCTTTGTAATGGCATATGGGATGGTGATGCTATGACCTTTATTGATATGTTGAATCAAATTGGATCGACTATAGCCACGACGTTTCAGGACGTATTGCCGATTGCAGCGATATTATTTGGCTTTCAATTTGCTGTTATTCGTAAACCGTTACCGAATATAGGCCGGGTATTAATGGGTTTTTTGTGGGTGTTAGTTGGTTTATCGCTATTTTTGATTGGTCTTGAATGGGCTTTGTTCCCGCTAGGACGTTTGATGGCGCAGCAATTAACAGATCCTGTTTTCCTTGCCAGCGTAAATAATGCTGAAGTCGTGACTGATACTGTTCGAGAGTTAGTGTGGACTGATTATTACTGGGTCTATCTCTTTGCATTTTTAATTGGCTTTGCAACCACGATTGCAGAACCATCATTGATTGCGGTCGCGATTAAGGCAAATGAAGTATCGGGTGGGGCGATTGGTATCTGGGGCTTGCGCTTATCGGTTGCTTTGGGTGTTGCGATTGGTATTTCGTTAGGTTGCTACCGTATTGTGGTTGGCGATCCGATTCACTGGTACATCATGGCAGGTTATGTGGTTGTTGTTTTACAAACCCTTGTCGCGCCCAAATTAATTATTCCTTTAGCTTATGATTCTGGCGGTGTAACTACGTCAACGGTGACCGTTCCGTTAGTTGCCGCATTAGGGTTAGGCTTAGCAGAAACGGTACCTGGACGTAATCCTATTATCGATGGTTTTGGTTTAATTGCGTTTGCAAGTTTGTTTCCGATTATGTCGGTCATGGCTTATGCACAAATATCGCAGTGGATTAGTACACGTGGTAAGGCGATCCCATCACGTTAAAACGTGGATACGCACGTGTCATAACAGTTAAAAATTATGAATTGTTGGAGAGTAAAATGCATTTTAAATTAATCGTCGCATTTGTAGATGGTGGCATAACAGATGACATCATGGATGCAGCTCGTAGTGCTGGCGCGACTGGTGCCACGATCATTAATAACGCACGGGGCGAGGGCTTAAAGCAATCTAAGACCTTCTTTGGTTTAACACTCGAAACGCAACGTGACGTTTTATTATTTATTGTTGAAGAACATTTAAGCCGACACATTTTAGAAGAAATTAATAAAGTCGGGCAGCTTGATGAAAAGCCGGGTTCTGGTATTGCGGTGCAAATCGACGTAGAAGACGCGGTTGGCGTTAATCATCAAATCAGTCAATTAACAAAAACGGTGGAGAATGAACTGTGACCAAAAATGTAATTAAAGCCAATGCTGTTATGACGCAAAATTATATTTGCATGGACGGTATGCAGACGATCCGCGAAGCGATTGATGCAATGAAAAAGAATGACACGAAAGTAATTATCGTAAATAAGCGTGATCAACATGACGCCTACGGTATTTTGGTCTTGTCAGATATTGCGAAACAAGTGTTAGCGAAAGATCGTTCACCTGACCGTGTAAACATTTATGAAGTGATGGCTAAACCAATTGTGTCAGTACCGCCAGAAATGGATATTCGTTATTGTGCACGTTTATTTGAACGTTTTGGCTTATCTAATGCGCCAGTTATTGAAAATGAAGACATTCTTGGTTTGATTGGTTATAAAGAAATGGTGTTACACGAACTCGGTCAAAAATAAGATAAATAGCATCAAGTTAAAATAGATAAATGGCGGCTATGTACTATACCTAGTGATACTAGTAATAGAGACATAGCCGCCATTTTGTTAGCGCTTAACAGTTATCGTTAATAGTTAATAGCTAACGTGTAACGGTTAATTAAGACGCCAATACTAAGATGATTAGTGCAGGGCAAACTACACGTACATACCAAGGCCAAATCTTCCAGAATAAACCTGATTCAATCTCAGGGTTACCTTGTTTTATCTCAGTAAGTAGTTGATCACGACGCCATACCCAGCCTACTAATAATGCGAAGATTAGTGCAAGGATTGGTTGTGCATAAACTGTTGTTGCAGTAATAACTAGGCCAAATAAATCACCGAAGTTGAGGATGATTACCGCTGAAATCAGTGTAATGATTCCACCAATCCACCATACCACTGTACTACGGTCTTTATTCAACTCTTCTGTTGCACAAGAAACAGGTACTTCTAGCATCGAAATAGATGATGTCAGTGCAGCAATCAGCATTAATAGGAAGAATAAGATACTGATCACGATACCCATCGTACCCATGGTATCAAACATAGCAGGTAATACAGTAAACACTAATGTATCAGAGCTTAGTAGGGCGCCAGCTGCGTCATAAATTTGCACGCCATTTTTTTGTGCCACAAACATAGCAGGTAGGATTAATAGACCTGCACCAAATGCAACGCCCGTATCAAGTAATGCTACTTGCGCCGCTGTTTTTGGAATGTTGGTCTCTTTGCTTAGGTATGAACCGTATACCATCATTGCGCATACACCCAATGATAATGAGAAGAATGCTTGACCCATCGCACTGATCACTAAGTCAGAACTTAAGTGTGAGAAGTCAGGTACAAGGTACATTTCTAAGCCTTCACTTGCGCCATCTAGCGTTAAGATGTAAGCCGTCATTAAACCGAACAGAAGGAACAGTACAGGCATTAAGCGTGAAGACCAACGTTCGATACCATCAGTTACACCACTTTTAACAACTCTAATCGTCATGATCATGAAGATAACCATCATCACTAAGTTACGCTCAGTACCAAATGCATTAACCCATTCAGCTGCGGCATCAAGTCCGATAAGTGCAAAGAAAGGAGACAGTAATGAACCTAATAACCAGCCTGCAACAATCGCGTAAAAGCTTAAAATCATTGATACAGCGACCATGCCTGCAATGCCGATACCTGCCGCGGCTATTTTTTGCTTTGGCCAAACAGATTGAAGAGATTTGATCGGGTTAGCTTGGCCATGACGACCAATGGTTAATTCTGCGACCAATAATGGATAAGCCAGAATAAATACCATCAATAAATAAACAAGTAAAAAAACTGCACCACCATTACTGGCTGCTTGTGTAGGGAATCCCCAAATATTACCGACACCGACTGCAGAACCTGCTGCTGCCATAATGAAGCCGAATCGAGACGAAAATTGTGCTCTTGAACCTGTTGCCATGATTTTATTCCAACGTATTTCTTGCTGAGTTAGTGATTAATTTTATGTATCGAACCTAGGGTTTATAATGGGTGTAAACCTTTATGTACAGATGCTGAAAATTAGATTTTAACGATATTGGTGACAAGTAGAACAGTTTTGTCGTAACATTAAAAGCCCGGAGGGCGTATATTTTATGTGTCAGTGTTATTTTGGTTCGTTATTTAACCAAAATGAGTATATCCAGTTGATATGCCCCTTATTGCTTTAATATACGGTATATAAAATTATCTCTTGTTGCTTCATTTCTATACCGCCACTCTCTATTGCTAGCCACGATAAGTCTTAGTGCTTAACGCTAGTCCCCTTTGTTATTAATGATAGATCGTATCGTAATGGTCACTGTTGCGTATCGTGTCTATAGTTATCGATAGAGTAACGTCCTACATACCCCAATGACTTTAAATGTGAAAATCTGTGCGTCTTCAGGGTATTTGTAACCCAAGGTTGGAGAACCGTTCATGGCAAGCTTCATAGAATCGACCGATCTATTTGACATGGCTGAACAACATCCATTCAGCGATGTGCATTTCTGGCGTGATCCCGAAACACAATTACAAGCAATTATCGCCATTCACAGCACAAAATTAGGCCCAGCGATTGGTGGTTGCCGAATGATTAATTACCCATCTACGCATGCGGCAATGAAAGATGCCTGTTGTTTAGCGGCGGGGATGAGTTATAAAACAGCCATTAATAGACTGCCTTTTGGTGGCGGTAAAGCCGTCATTCTAAAACCCCCTCATTTAACCGACCGTAAGGCGCTGTTCGCCTCATTTGGGCGCTTTGTTGAAAGTCTTAATGGACGTTATATAACGGCAATGGACAGTGGTACGACGATTGATGATATGGATGTCATCGCCAGTCAAACGAATCATGTCATGTGTACAACAACAGCAGGTCTGGCATCGGGCGACCCTTCTCCACATACCGCTAAAGGTGTTTATTACGGTATCAAAGCGGCTGTTAAGTTTAAGTTGCAGCGTGATTCACTTGTTGGTCTTCATATTGCTATTCAGGGGGTAGGTAATGTTGGTTATGCTCTGGCTCGGCTGCTACATGAGGATGGGGTTAAATTAACCGTATCAGATCCAAACCGGCAGGCAACTGAACGACTCGTGAATGAATTTGGGGTAGATGTGGTGTCAGCTGATGATATTTATTCTGTCAGTTGTGATGTTTTTTCTCCTTGTGCGTTAGGTCAAATCATTAATGCTGATTCTATTGCCTTATTAAACGCGGCTATTATTGCAGGTTCTGCGAATAATCAGCTGCAAACACCAGACATGATTACCGCGCTTACGAACAAGGGTATTTTGTATGCGCCTGATTATGTCATTAATTCAGGTGGTGTATTACAGATCGCTTATCTGAATAAACCAGATGTCGTTCAGCATAAACTGGCTGCCTTGTATGACACCTTACTGGACATTTTTATACAAGCGGAACGCCAAAATAGTTCGACAGTTGCTGTGGCTAATCGCTTGGCTGAACAAATACTGACGAATTCATTTGCAGGAGCGAACCATGAATAAACACAGTACAACGATAAAAACTACATTTAACGTTAATTATACCCGATACCTTGATGAAAAAGGGCATTTAACCGAATCGTTACAGAAATTTCATGCTGCCGGAGTCAGTAATGAATTACTGATTGAGCTGTACCATTGGATGTTATTCACCCGCACATTTGATTGTAAAACAATTGCATTACAACGAACTGGTCGTTTAGGTACATATGCGTCCTGCCTTGGTCAAGAAGGTGTGGGTGCTGCAATTGGTAAAGCGATGCGAGAAGAAGATGTGTTTATTCAATCTTACCGAGAAACCGCAACCTTGCTGATTCGTGGTGTTAAACCTGAAGAGATTTTAATGTATTGGGGGGGAGATGAGCGGGGCATGGACTTTCAAGGCCCACGGGAAGATATGCCTTGTGCGATTCCAATTGCCAGCCAATGTTGTCATGCGATAGGGATTAGTTATGCGATGAAACTACGTAAAGAGCCACGCGTAGCTGTTGTGGTCTGTGGTGATGGGGCGACATCCAAAGGTGATTTTTATGAAGCTGTTAATGCTGCGGGCGTATGGCAACTGCCATTGGTGTTTATTATTAATAATAACCAGTGGGCGATTTCATTACCGCGGGATGAACAGTCTAGTTGCGAAACCCTTGCCCAGAAAGCCATAGCAGGTGGTGTCAGTTGTGAACAAGTTGACGGTAACGATGTTATCGCTTGCTATATCAGAATAAAAGAGGCAATCGAAAAAGCACGGCAAGGCGAAGGCCCACATGTTATTGAAACCATTAGTTATCGGTTATCTGATCATACGACGGCCGATGATGCTTCTCGTTATCGTGATGATGAAGATGTTGGTAAAGCATGGCAGGAAGAACCGATTACACGACTTAAAAGTTTGTTACTAGATGAGTGCCTTATTGAACAGACTGATATTGACCGATTGGAAACACAATGCGGAGATGATATTGAAGCTGCGGTTGCTCGCTATCTTGCTACGCCGCCAGCATCACCAACTGCGATGTTTGAGTATTTGTATGAAACCTTACCGGAACATTATCAAGATCAGCTAGAGCAAGTGCGTAATGCAAGCTTACAGGAAGGTGAAGAATGAAGGACATGACCCTAATTGATGCTGTTAATTGCGCCTTGTTTGATGCAATGGCTGAAGATGAAAATACCGTAATCCTTGGTGAAGATATTGGGACTAATGGCGGTGTTTTTCGTGCAACGGAAGGATTACAGGCTGAGTTTGGTTGTGAACGTGTCATTGATACGCCACTTGCTGAATCATTAATAAGTGGGATGGCGATTGGCTTAGCCGCACAAGGGATGAAGCCGATTGTCGAAATCCAATTCATGGGTTTTATCTATGCAGCGTTCGACCAATTTCTTTGTCATGCAGGGCGTATGCGCAACCGTACACGTGGCCGTTTAAGCTGTCCAATGGTATTGCGTGCTCCATATGGTGGCGGTATTCACGCACCTGAACATCACAGTGAAAGTACCGAAGCTATTTTTGCCCATATCCCAGGTATTCGTGTTGTGATCCCGTCTTCACCGGGTCGTGCTTATGGGTTATTACTTGCAGCAATCCGTGACCCTGATCCTGTGGTATTTTTAGAACCGAAACGAATTTACCGACTGCAAACAGAGGCCGTTGAAAATGATGGTAAAGCATTGCCACTGGATGTGTGCTTTACCTTACGAGAAGGAACCGACGTTACCTTAATTAGTTGGGGCGCGATGTTATATGAAACCCAACAGGCGGCAGATCAATTAGCAGAACGTAATATTTCGGCTGAAGTGATTGACCTTGCTTCCATTAAACCAATTGATAAAACCACGATACTTAGTTCTATAGCGAAAACAGGCCGTTGTGTGATTGTGTCTGAAGCTGCACGGAGTGGAGGGGTCGCTTCTGAAATTGCTGCCATTATAGCTGAAGAAGGTTTGATGTCATTACTTGCACCTGTGATGCGCGTTACGGGTTATGACACGATTATGCCACTGGCTAAAATGGAACAGCACTATATGCCAAGCGTGGATAAGATTCTTACCGCCGTTAACGAAGTCATGGAGTTCTGATGCATATATTCAAATTACCGGATTTAGGTGAAGGCTTACCCGAAGCTGAAATTGTGGAATGGTTCATTAAGCCGGGTGATGTGGTGACGGCAGACCAGTTAATGGTGTCGATGGAAACGGCCAAAGCAATTGTTGAGATCCCCTGTCCCGAGTCTGCAACTGTGATTAAATTGTATGGAGAAAGTGGCGATATTATTCATACTGGCGATCCGCTGGTGGAGTTTTTAGAAGAAGGTGTTGTCGCGCCACCAAAAACGGAGCAGGCAGTAAAACCCAAAGTATCAACATCTGTTGTGGGAGAGCTGAATACATCGGACGTTAAGTTAAAAGAAACTGCACAATCTGTCTCTAGCAATAGCATTGGGGTGAAAGCGACCCCTGCGGTACGTGCACTTGCACACAGATACAATATTGACTTAGGAGTGGTGACGCCATCTGGTCCGCACAGTACGATCACCGCTGCCGATGTTGAACGTGTAGTCAAAATATTTGCCGATGTAGGGGAGTTAGTCTCATTAAAAGGTGTTCGTCGGAGTATGGCGAAAGCGATGAGTCAGGCTCATGCCGAAGTTGTGCCTGTCACCTTGCATGATGATGCCAATATTACTGCTTGGTTTAAACAAGGCGATATTACGGTGAGACTTATCCGTGCAATGGCGCTTGCATGCGAAGCAGAGCCGACACTAAATGCATGGTATGACAGTCACGCGATCGGTCGTCGAATTATTAAATCAATGCACCTTGGCTTAGCGGTGGATACCAAAGACGGCTTATTTGTTCCTGTTATCCGAGATGCTCAGCGTTACAGTGCAGATGAAATGCGAGACAAAATTAACACGCTGAAAGAGCTGGTATCACAACGGAAAATTGCCGCGGATGATTTACGCGGTAATACGATTACGTTGTCCAACTTCGGCAGCATGGTTGGTAAATATGCGAATCCTATTGTGATGCCGCCAACGGTCGCGATTCTTGGTACCGGTCGACTATTCCAGCAACTCGCCTATGCTAAATCTGATGACGGCACTGGCTGTGTTATCGAACACACCTTATTACCCTTGTCGTTAACCTTTGATCATCGTTCAATTACCGGTGGTGAAGCTGCACGATTTTTAGCTGTATTAATGACAGATCTAGCCTTGGATAATTAATGCGATGTGGTTAATTACATGGCATTAATATGAATAACTAACGGAGTGAAGAGTGATGATGACGACTTCAACTAAATACCCCTTACGGATTTTAACCGCGACTTGTTTATTTGATGGCCACGATGCCGCGATAAATATTGTCCGACGGTTATTACAAGCTCGCGGGGTTGAAGTTATTCATCTTGGTATTAATCGCTCTGTTCATGATGTGGTGACAGCGGCCTTGCAGGAAGATGTTGATGCCATTGCAATGAGCTCTTATCAAGGCGGTCACAACCCTTATTTTGGTTATTTATTGTCACGATTAGAAGAGGCTGGTGCTAATCCAGCGATATTTGTCGGTGGTGGTGCGACGATTACAGCTAAAGAAGCATCAGCACTCGAAGAACAAGGTATTTCACGGGTCTATACCAGTGCTGACCCACTGAGTTTAGAAGAGATGATCTCTGATTTACTACAGCGTTTAGTGAATATTAAATCCTATCGAGATAGCAAAACTAATTTAACTATCGATAAAACAGAGCCTGTTACTGAGTTGTATTTAGGTAAGCTGATGACCGCGATAGAACAAGGTGAGGTTAAGTGTCGTAGAGGAGACAAAAATAAAGCGGGTGCTAATGCTCCCAACTCGCAATTTAAAACATCTTTGGTCATGGGCATTACCGGGACTGGTGGTGCGGGTAAAAGTACTTTTACAGATGAATTATTACATACTTTACTGCAGCTCTATCCAGATATACATATAGCGTATTTGGCCGTTGACCCGAGTTGGCAAAAAAGCGGGGGGGCATTATTAGGGGACCGTATTCGCATTAATACATTACCTCATGACCGTCTGTTTATGCGTTCGATAGCCACACGGCAAGCGAATACGTCAGTGAGTCAATCTTTGCAAACGTGTATACCTATGCTCATTAAGCATGGTTTTGATTTAGTATTAATCGAAACTGCTGGTATTGGTCAAAGTGATAGCGCGATTGTTGATATGGTCGATTTTAGTCTTTATTTAATGACCAAGGATTATGGCGCAAGCAGTCAGCTAGAAAAAATAGAGATGCTACAATTTGCTGATGCCGTCGTATTGAATAAAGCAGATCAACAAGGCAGCGAAGATGCGTTTAACGATATTCAACAACAACTGCGCTTTAATACGCAAAATGAAGATGTAGCTAGCAATGAACTACCTATTTTTCCGATGGTTGCCAGCCATTATAATGATCATGGTTTCAGCCGCTTTATTGCATTCCTGATTGAGAAACTGCCTTTTTCAGCAGAGCCGTCACTAAAGAATTGCTACCAACAAGCCTTAATTAACTATCCTCGTTATGATTGGATGCTGACAGAAAGTCGATTGCAGTTGCAAAATCCAGAATATTTAACGTCTATTTACCAGCATTATTTACAGTTAGCAGAACAGAATGAGCAACAAATAGAACAGGTCCGTCAGCTGCACTGTAGTTATCAAATGCTCAATGACCTAGGTGATCCTTGTTTACCGTCCCCATTAGTTCGTTATCCACAAGCGGATTTAGAGGATGATATTGATGCTGATAGTTTTTTAGTCACAGAACCATCACTCAAGGTATTATTACCACCGTTGCGAGCACGCTATAATAAATTATTGACGCAGATAACGGTACCACTTCGCCATGCTTTATTGGCTTGGTTTAGAGATGCCGATGAACTCGCGATTAAACGCATTGAAGAGGGCGTTGATACGATTGGCTCTCATCAATCTTATGGTGAACATCACGATCACTTTATCAGTTTAAGCGGTACTGTGCTCCCACATATTGCTAAACCAAACGAGCAGCACTGGGATAATATTACTGCCTTTTTGCTTAACGAAAATAGCCCTGGTCAATTTCCCTATACCGCAGGTGTTTTTCCTACTCGGCATAATGATGAAGACCCGACGCGTATGTTCGCGGGTGAAGGTTTGCCCGAAGATACCAATAAGCGTTTTCATTATTTGATTAAAGGTCAAAAATCCATACGACTGTCTACCGCATTTGATCCTAATTCCTTATATGGACACGATCCTGCTGAAAGTCCCGATGTGTTTGCTTGTATTGGGATGTCGGGTGTGTCTATCGCAACCCTTGATGATATGAAAATCCTTTATTCTGGTATTGACCTGTGTGATACCGCGACTTCTGTGTCGATGACGATTAATGGTCCAGCGCCTATCTTTATGGCTTGGTTTTTACATACCGCAATAGACCAGCAAGTTGAGTTGTATTTAACTCAAATGAAGTTATGGCCAAAGGCCAATCGCCAGATTAAAGCTTACTTATCATCTTGTGGCGTTACAACTAAGCAGCGCCCTGCGTATCGAGGTAAATTACCCGATGGGCATAATAGTTTAGGACTGAGTTTATTAGACATATCAGGGCAAGTTCTTATGGTTGAATTACTTGGGCTTAATAATGAGTATATGGCGCTCAAAAATAGCACCTACAATAAAGTAAGAGGGACGTTACAAGCTGATATCTTAAAAGAAGAAATAGCACAGAATGAATGTATTTTTTCGTTAGATTTTTCACTTAAGTTAATGGCTGATATGCAGGGGTATTTTAGTTCGAACGATATTGCCAAGTTCTATCCGGTATCCGTTAGCGGTTATCACATCGGTGAGGCTGGAGCGAACCCAATTACTCAGCTTGCTTTTACGCTTGCGAATGGATTTACGTTATTGGAGTACTACCTTGCACAGGGGCTAGATATTGATGATGTGGCGCCTAGGCTAAGTTTCTTTTTTAGTAATGGGATGGACCCTGAATATGCGGTTATTGGTCGTGTGGCAAGACGGATCTGGGCGCGCACATTAAAGTCGGTGTATCACGGCAACGAACGTAGCCTAAAATTGAAATACCATATTCAAACATCAGGCCGTAGCTTGCAGTCTCAAGAAATAGATTTAAATGATATTAGAACGAGCTTGCAAGCTATCTATGCGCTTTGTGATAACTGCAATAGTCTACACACCAATGCGTATGATGAAACGATAACGACCCCTACGGAAAATTCGGTTTATCGGGCTCTTTCAATTCAATCCATTATTAATCGTGAATTTGGCCTTAATAAAAATCAAAACCCGCTGCAAGGTAGTTATGTTATAGAGCTACTAACAGATTTGGTCGAAGAGGCGGTATATGCTGAATTTAACCGTTTAGCACGTCGAGGTGGTGTATTAGGTGCAATTGAAACAGGGTATCAACGAACGCAAATCCAACAGCAAAGTATGTACTATGAAAAATTAAAAGGCGCTGCAAAGTTAGATATGGTTGGAGTTAATTGCATGTCCAGAGAAGTGGGTGGTAGTCATCATCGACCAGATTCGAAACAAGCTAATAAACAATTAGTACGTTGTTCAGATATAAAGAAACAACAGCAGATAGAAGCAAATAACCAGTTTAAACAGCAGCACCAGCAGCGACGGGAATCTTCATTAACCACGATGAAATCGGCATTACTGTCAGGGAATAATAGTTTTGAAGCATTAACGCAAGCTTGTCCTTTTGCTAGCTTGTCGCAATTGACCGAAGTCTTGTATCTGGTGGGAGGGAAGTACCGTCGTAATATGTAATTATGATTACCAATATGTAGGCATTGAAGATAAATGGATTCCGGATAAAGCAATATTATTTGTTTGATTATGTGATTTGTTTCAAATGAAAGCTTGCCTTTGCATGTTTTTATGTTACATTGGTCACATCTTCTCGAGAAGATAAAGAAATGCTCAAAGGATGAGTCCGTTAAACCGCCTCCAGGGAACCGAGATCAACTGAGCCATGTGGTTCAATTTTTGATTAATGATTTAGAAGGTGAGACCTATGAAAAATTCAGTACCTGCAACTCCAATCTTTGGTGATTTATATAATACAAAATTCACTTACCCAAGACATTTAGGTTACTAATATCTAGGAATTCAAAATATTACGCCATCTATTTATAGATGGCGTTTTAGTTTCTGCAGTACGATACCTCCAAATACTCCAAATACTCCAAATACTCCAAATACTCCAAATACTCCAAATACTCCAAACCTCGAATTATTCTATATAGCGCTGTTCTTCATATTTTTCTGTGGATGAGACTGCTATTATTAAACCTCATTTAAGATTCAAATATTGAGGTTGCTTGTGCAAATACTTGAAACTGAAAGACTAAACATTCGTCATATCGAAGAAAGTGATGCTGAATTTATCCATGTATTATTCAATACCGCGACATTTATAAAATATATCGGTGATCGGAATTTGAAAACGATTGCCGATGCTCAAGCTTATATTCGAACAGGTCCGCGGGCGATGTATTCAGAGAAAGGCTTTGGCTTATTTTTGGTCGAGTTAAAAGGGTGTTTAACTCCGTTAGGCATTAGTGGTCTAATCAAACGAGATTCGTTAGATGATATCGACGTCGGTTATGGTTTTCATCCTGAGTATGAAGGTTTCGGTTATGCACTCGAATCAACGCAAGCGGTTGTTGACTATGCTAAAGATTATTTGGGTATTACGCGATTAGTTGCAATTACAACGGAAGAAAATATCAAAAGTATTAAGTTATTAGATAAGTTAGGGTTGTCGTTTGAAAAGGAATTAGTAGAAGGGGATGAAGTACTGCAATTATACGGTGCTGAGTTTGTGACCAACGACAGTCTATAAAGACTAATATAAATTGGTTTTTATTACATGAATTATGATGGGTACTATCTTCATTATAGATATAGTACCCGTGTTATCATGACGAATTAACAGCCTGAAAAGTCTTCATTAAAATAGAGTGTACCTTCTGTTGGATCACTCTGAATCAATAAATAGCACTGACTATCATTTATCTCAGCCATTGTATTTTTATCAATAGAAACTAATACGCCACCATCTTTCGTATGGTTTACTAAGTTAAGTGTCGTTGTCATTGCCTTTTTTAAATTCTCAGCAGTCATGACAATATTACCTTTAACCGTATCGATACTGTTTTCAGGCGCTAATCTTGTCAGTGAACTACCGCCTGTAGAAACTGCGCCACTGCTATTCTCGATACCTTGTATTACGGCTTTACTGTAAACGAGACTATTTGCCGATAATATAGCTCCTTCAGCACCTTTTAAAGTGGATATTCGGGCATCACTTTGTATATTGATGAATTTTGGTACCGCGGTGGCGGCTAAAATCCCTAATACAATGATGACGATCACCAATTCAATTAAGGTAAATCCTTTGTGTTTCATCTTGTGTCCTAGCGAGTGAGTAATATTAAGCGTTGATTTTTAAATTATCTCTGGTTGTACCACTTACTGGCTAGGATATTTACAGTCTATTACACTAAGTACTTTAAGTTATTATATTTACCTTATTGTAAATTGAATCGTGAAGCAGATTCATGCGATTTTATAGATACTCTGAAATATCAACGTCGTCAATTTGTTCTGGTTTTAGATATTTCTGTGCGTATTCAAGGTAAATCCCTGAACTTAAAAATAACTTAAATAATTCAGTGTCGATGTGTTTGTCTTTACTCATAAAGCTAAGTATTTTGATACTTTGACTTAATGATTTGGCTGATTTATAAGGGCGATCACTGGCTGTTAACGCTTCAAATACGTCTGCAATGGCTAGGATTCTTGCTTCGAGTGCTATTTCATCACCTTTTTGTCCACGTGGATAACCACGCCCATTCAGTTGTTCGTGATGGCCTCCGGCGATTTCGGGTACACGGCTTAAATGTGGTGGTAATGGGAGCTGTTCTAACATTGTAATTGTTTGAATTACATGGTGATTAATTGTATAGCGTTCTTCAGTGTTAATTGTGCCTCGTTGAATTTTTAGATTGTATAACTCACCGAGATTATTGCGATGTAGTGGGCGTTTCATGTTGAAACGTAAATGCGCTTCGAGTTCTAGTGAATTATCAATATGTGCAACCATATGCTCAGTGCGATCAATTAGCACTTGTTCCATTGCAGGTAAGGCTATTGGTTTTTTTCTCTTTTTGTGTGCAAGCTCTGCAGGGGAAAGGCCAAGCTCATCACTTAGATAACGTAACCACGTCTGTTTCGAGATCTGCTCTATGCGTGAAGCTGTGTTGTCATCAATAAAGTTACCCCCCAGATTACATTGCGCGATGAATGCGAAGTCAGATTCAATCTGCTGTATATTGTCAGCAAGGATTTGATTTGTTTGCTTCGCATCTTCACCCTGAGATATTGCAGTTAGTGCTTGAATCTGTGCATCCCGAATTAATACTTCAAATCGCATTCTTACTTCATGAATACGGTTGTAGATTGTTTCTAGTTTTGTCGCTTTATCAATGACGTATTCAGGTGTTGTTACCTTGCCACAGTCATGTAACCAAGCAGCAATATTTAGCTGTTCCCAGCCATCTGAATTAAGGTTGAATTTTGCAAACTGTGTTTGTGTTGATTTACATGCTGCATCAGCCAACATACTTGCTAACTCAGGGACTCGCTGGCAATGAGCGCCTGTATAAGGGGACTTAGTATCAATTGCACCTGCTATCAGCTTGATAAATGAATTAAGTAATTCTTTTTGTTTCGCGATTAAATTTTGCCCTTCGAATGATAACGAAACAAAGTCTGATAATGCTTTTGCAACACCAAGAATATGATTCAGTTTTTCACCTTCAAGACATTCGCTATAACTAAAACCAAGTAAGCCAATAATATTATTATCACGATCAATTAATGGGATAGTTAAAGTGTAAACAGTGCTGTTTTCTGCGTGTATTTTTGCATTAATTAACGCTGTTTTTAACATCGGATGAATGATATTAAATTGAATGTCTTTAACGTTGACGTTGCTTCTTAATTTTTGATAAGGCCATGATGTTGATAGTATCGGGCAATGTTTAATATCCGAATCTAACTTGTCGTCTGTTGTATGTAGAATAAAAGGTTCGAGAACATTACCGTCTTCTTCAGATTTCAAATATACGAACGCACTTTCAGCATCAAGCATGACACTTGCTTTTGAACAGGTTTTTTCTAATAAGCTATGAATATCTTGCTCGTTGGACAGCATTGTCAGTAAGCGTAGGAAGTCATCAAGTGTTTTACGCATTTTAGCGGTTGATAACTGCAGCTCGGCAATTTCCTTAATTCTAGAAACTTCAGTCGCTGTTTCTGATACATCCAGTGCCGTCACTTGTTTTATTTGTATTGATAGGTTGCGAAGAGGGCGCGTTAATACCCCTGCAAACAGCCAACTTAGGGGAATAAATAAAAGACCGATTGAAACCAGCATGAGCATATTTTCGTGCAACATCTTTTTTGATGGTGCGAGAATACTGTTCTTTGGTACAGCAATAAGTAAGCGGGCGTTGTTATGTTGTAAAAAGCTAATATTATGAGTTTGAGCTAACCACTCTTCGCCTTTAAAATTGAAAGAAAATAGCTTGTTTTTATTAATATTATCTTTAACAACTTGTTTAAACTTGTCTTTTTGTAACAGGTCGCCTAAGTCATTATCAGACATCTGATTAAAATTGGAAAAACGACTGTCATTATTGTGATAAACGACGAATTGACCTTTATCTCCGAATAATACTCGGATCGCATCATGGGTGAGCTCGGACGCTTTTAGGCTATCAATTATCGTGTTTATATTCAGATCCGTTGCAATAACGATATTTGAAAATCGATGCTTTTGAACCAATGTTAATGAATCTTCATTTGTTCTTAAGTCTTTATAGATAGGCGTTGGTACTAATTGAGGGCTGTTTTGTCCAATTTTATACCAAGGACGCTCGATCACGTTTAATGAAGAGTCGCTGTTAACGGTAGTACTGATTGTCTTGAATTTAGTGTTGAGATAAACACGGACAAGCTTATTGGCTTCTTTCTGTTGGTATTCTAATCTCTCGATGACAAATTCAGCATTATTCGGTGCATCATAATAATACTGTTGTGTTTTAGTCGTGAGTTTGTGAACGCCGAGCAGATCACCATTGGGGAATCCCATATAAATGGAGTTAGTTAAGGGGTCATTAGCAAGGTAGCGGGCAAGATCAATTGATTTGATTAAGGTAATGTCAGTTGCTTTTTTCTTATCCCAATCTGAACTCGTACTTAGGTAGCCAAATAATTGGGTAATCGGTTTGTATTTATAGCTAACAGAGGTGTAAATATCTTCGACATAACGTTGAAATTGTAGTGACACCGTGTCATGAGCCATCTGTGACATTCGATTATAGCTGACGGTAATTAAGACACTGACAGTGATGAATAAAAATGTTGAGAATGCGATTGCAGTGTAATTTGTCAGTGATAATTTTATCTTGTGCAAACCTAGCTCCTGTTTAGCCCTAATACTTATGTATTACCAATAACAGGGTAACATATAATCATGGCGATACGACTAGAATGTTAACTCTAGACTGGTATTGCTATTGTTAAATAGTTTTTTAATATTAGATGTTTAAAATCACCACTTTATCGGGATATTATGGTTATACTGTAGTACTAAAAATGTCAGTTACGATCAGGATTTGATCGTTTGGTCTTTAAACAGAGGAGTGTTGTTTTGACTCAGTTTCGTCCTTGTATCGATTTACACCAAGGTAAAGTAAAACAAATAGTTGGCGGTAGCTTGAATGACCAAGGTGCAGCAACTAACTTTATTAGTCAGTATGATGCTGCTTATTATGCTGACATTTATTGCCAGAACGATTTACGCGGTGGCCATGTTATTGCGTTAGGCCCAAATAATGAAGCGGAAGTATTAAAAGCATTAGCGGCATGGCCCCAAGGGTTACAGTTTGGTGGCGGTGTTAATTTAACGAATGCGGCTAAATATATAGCAGCAGGCGCATCTCACGTTATTGTTACATCCTATCTATTTGATGGTGATGAATTTAGCTGGGATAAACTCGCGCAGTTGAAAGCCTTGATTGGTAAAGAACACTTAATTTTAGATCTTAGCTGCCGAAAAACGGCGCAAGGATGGAATATTGCAACTAATCGTTGGCAAACAGTGACAAGTACCGTTATTAATGAAGCAACCTTGTTACAACTATCTGAGCATTGTGCTGAATTTTTGATTCATGCGGCTGATGTAGAGGGGCTGCAGAATGGTATAGATCAAGAACTCGTCACTTTATTGGGTCAGCATACGACTATTCCTGTTACTTATGCGGGTGGTGCAAGATGCATCGATGATCTTATTTTGGTCGATCAATTATCAAATGGTAAGGTCGATTTAACGATAGGCAGTGCGCTCGATATATTTGGTGGTTCAGGCATCACATTACAGCAATGTATTGACTGGAATAAACAGCACTAACATGCCTTGTTATAACAGGTATTATTATAAAACATGTGATAACACCTGTTATTGTTCGAAATAGAAGAATAATAGCGAGGTTAAATGGGGTAAAGCTGTGATGATAATCAACTAATACTATTATTATTCATCTGTAATATAAAAGAACTTTAAAATATAGAGTCATTCTACTAAGATATCCTGTCTATTTTGGTTTGTGGTTTATTATGAGTGGTATTAAAGTTACTGTGGATCGTATCCAAGTAGGGAATTATGTAAAATTACCCTTGGGCTGGTGTGATCACCCCTTCATGTTCAATAATTTCAAAATTGACACTCAAGAAAAACTTCTCCTTATCCGTAAACTTGGCGTCTCACATGTCACGGTTTATCCGCAGCGCAGTGATAATGGGCTTTTACCTCTACCAGAGCCAAATTCTGAATTTAAAATTCAACCTTCTGATATGTCGAATGTTGATCTTGAAGGAATTAAGCGTGAATTGTGGGAACGTAAACAAGACCGAATAGAAAAATTAAAAAGCCATCGCCGTAAAATAACAAAAACAGAAAAAAACTTTCAATCAGCGATGACTCAAGTTCGTTCAGTGATGGTGAAACTGAGCAGTCGACCACTTAATGCCATTGACGAAGCTCAGCAACTGGTCGGTGATATGGTTGAGTCGTTATTAAAAGAAGAACATATTGTTTTACACTTGATGAGTGAAACAAAAGAAAATGAAAGTATTTATTATCATTCACTAAACGTATCTGTATTGGCTATGCTATTGGCTAAAATGAAAAATTTAAGCGCGGATGAAATAAAGGCTATTGGCATGGGTGCGCTATTTCATGACATGGGCAAGTTAAAAATTCCACCACAGATATTACGTAAAAAAACGGCGCTTACGAGCGCAGAGCAGAATTTTTTAAATTTACACCCTAAATATGGCTTTGATCTTGTTAATCTTGTAGATACGTTTCCAGAATCGGCTAAGTCGATTATTTCTCAACACCATGAATTATTAGATGGTAGTGGTTACCCACAAGGTTTATCAGGAAGTGAAATTGATTCATTCACACAACTTGTTAGTGTGGTAAATAAATACGATACCTTGTGTCATCCGAATGATATCGCTAAAGCACGCGTACCATCAAATGCATTGTCATGGCTATATAAAAGCAGTGCCGGTAAATATAATCAAGATGACTTAAAGCTTTTAGTTAAGGTTCTCGGTATTTATCCCCCCGGCAGTGTTGTACGATTATCGAATGAACAAATAGGCATGGTATTGTCAGTAAATTCAGACCGATTGTTGTATCCAAATATCCTTATTTACGATCCAGAAATACCACGTGCAGAAGCGCCCATTATCGATCTGGAAGAGCGGGAACTATCGATTACTGGCGTTATAAAACCTGATAAATTACCGGAACGGATTC
Source organism: Moritella sp. 24 (assembly GCF_018219155.1). Taxonomy (NCBI): domain Bacteria; kingdom Pseudomonadati; phylum Pseudomonadota; class Gammaproteobacteria; order Alteromonadales; family Moritellaceae; genus Moritella; species Moritella sp. 24. Next base: position 1,951,032 of record NZ_CP056123.1, read on the forward strand.
ATGAATACTTAAGTCCACGAAGCCGAATTAGTTATTATTTCGAAAGTACACAGAATAATAGTTAATAAAGTGATACACAACTAGGCTTTTTACTCTATAATTGTCCTCCTGATTAGCCCTAAAGGTTTATAATTTTGAATACGCTACAACGTGGTTTTACCCTTATAGAATTGGTTATTGTTATTATCGTGCTTGGCATTTTGTCTGCTACAGCGCTTCCACGATTTATTAATCTTGCTGATGATGCGGATATAGCGGTTGTCGAAGGCACGGCTGGGGCATTGAAAAGTGCGGTTAACCTTGCTCATAGCAAGTGGATACTTATGGGGTCACCAACTGATCGTGAATCAAATAATGATATTCCACTTTACGGCACAGGTGATGAAGGGAAAATTGATTTTAATGACACAGGTTGGCCCGCGCAAAGCTTTACTGGTAATGACAGTGTAATTAAAACAGATAACCGAGATGATTGTATTTCACTTTGGAATACAATCTTAAATACTGGTGGCAGTAAGATAGATAAATCGAGTGGTTATAATGACGATTTTACAGCTGTATATGGCGATTATAACCAGCCGAAAGAACCAGCAGGTGTTTGTCAGTATCAACGTACTAGTAATCGATCATTGTACATCCGCTATGACAGTAATAATGGCAGTGTAACGACGCATCAATAATCCCGATAGCGATTCATGTATGATGAATCGCTATAATATACAAATTATTCAGGCTGATTTAAACGCCAATCATACTCAAAATCTATATCACCAGGGCTTTGTTGAAATAATATCAAAGCCTGCTTTAATCTTGGATTCGCATAGCGTTTTAGATGTTCAATTAAGGCATTATCATCATCGCCAAAATCTTCTGAATACCATTTGTAAATACTTGAAATTTCGAGATCACCTCCTTTAATTTTCACGCCTCTTGGGTGATTGATATAAGCATATGCACCCGCAGTTAAAAGTTGCTCAGTATTATTGCCAGTAAACACGGTTGCAGATAAATTTGGGCAACCATAACTGGCACAGTTTACAGCATAATGAATACGTGGGTCTTGCCAAATAGGGCGCAGTATTTCATGTTCAATGTCATTTAAGCTTAGCGTTTTTCCGTTGATGACTGCTGCATCATCATCCCATGGACCAAAAGAAAAGAAACGTTTACCGAGTTTAGTAATCGATTTAACTGGGTAGTTATCTAATATCAATTGTACTGTCAGGGCGTTATATAAGTTAATCCAATAAGCTTGTTGCTGTATTTTTGAGTGCTGTAACGGGTCGATTTGTTGTAGTCTAGCAAGGTATTGTTTAAGGATTCGTTTATCGGCTTTAGTGACATGCTGATAGTTAAATAAGTTAATCTGCGTGTTATTTTTACTTGTGATTAAATAGCGGGTCAAAATATATTGCCACTGACTATGGTCAACATCTTGCAACATTGATTCATTACTCTTATCCCAATAGGATAGGGGGGCTGTAATACTCGCAGTAGAGTACAAACCGCTTAGTATAATGAATAAACTTAAAAACCCCTTGATGACGATTCGCTTTATATTCTTATTCACAATTAACCTACCTATGCTTATACCGCTGGATTATTTTAATATTACTGGGCTTGTTCTATACCGTTGAGCTTGTTCTATACCACGAGCTTATTCTATACCATTGAACTTATTCTATATCACGAGTCTTATATAATAGTCTTCATCATGGGTTTAATAATGTGAGAGCTAGAACGATTTTAATGCATTGATAATATTATAGAAACCAACCTAATTGACTATATTTTATAATGAATTAGGTTTATGTGATTGTCGTATACTTTATTATCGTATACAAATAGCTTGATTTGGGCTATCTTCCCGAATCACATTTTTATTAATGTCGATCTTTATTACTGTTTGGAGTATTAGTGTCATATAAAAATATTTGCACCTCACTGTTATGTAGTGCATTACTGATGACAAGTCAGGTTAGTGCAGAAGATATTGTAGAAAATAATATCAAAAATAGTGTAGAAGAAAGTGCAGTCGAGAGTGCGGTAGAAAGTGCAGTAGAAAGTACTGCGACTAGTGCCGATAATAGTAGCGGTAATAGCAGCGGTAATACTACAGCAGACAGCACAGCGAAAAGACCTAATTTTGATGCTGAAGTCGCAGCGGTTCCTTTCATCATATCAACTGAAACCTTAGGTACAGCCCTTGGTGTCTCCGGTATTATTAAACATGCTGGACAGCCACAGGCATCGATATTCGGTCTTGGTTTATACAGTGATAACGACAGTAATATTGGTTTTATTTCATTTAATAACTACGCATTACCAGGCTTGAAACAATGGTTGTTTTCGACAGAGTATTATCGTGGCTATTTTAGTAATGGTATCTATTATGTACCAACAACAAGAGCTCCGGGTGATACCCGCGTAACAGATGAAATTATAGCTGAAGGGCTTGAATCATCATTACGTTTGAATGCTCGATATGTTCTACCTTGGGGCCTCGGCGCTAATGGTGCTGCGCGTAGTTTAGTTCAACAACGTGGCGAGATTGAATTTAATCCGCTTACGTCTGGTGTTACGAGTATTAACATTACACCATTTAAGCAACAGCGTGAGATCACTGGTTACACAGAGTTACCAAGTGATGCGCAAGGATTAGAGCTTCAATTTAACTGGGATAATCGTGACAGCATTGGCGACACAGAGTCGGGTAGTCAAACTCGTTTCACTGTTAGACGCGATTTTGGTGATGACGAGCGTAACAGTTGGACAACGTGGGAGCTTGAGCAAAGTGCGTTTGTCCCGTTTGATGAGAACATCTTATTTAAAGAACAAGTGTTAGCATTTAACTATTACCTTGCAGATACTCCAACATGGGATAGTGGTACTGGTCTTGATAATAAGCACCGACCACCCGCATTTGCAGGTGTTAAGTTGGGCGGTTTTAACCGATTACGTGGTTATTCATCAGGTCAATTTTATAGCCGTAGTGCTGTTGCTTATAGCGCTGAGTATCGTGTGAAACCACATTGGCAACCATTACACAATCTACCATTTTATGATTTCCCTTGGTGGCAGTGGTCTGCATTTGTTGAAACAGGGCAGGTTGCAGATAGCTTTGATATGGCTGAGTTACATGACGATTTAAAATGGACAGCGGGTTTAGGCTTACGTTTTAATGTGGAAGGTGTACTGGTTCGTATTGATTACGCGAAAAGTGAAAATGATGCGCAGATGTGGTTTATGGTTAATCAGCCTTTCTAAAGCGATGTCTTAAGTACCTTGATAGAGATATTAAAGTTAAAAAAGCCGTGATTATCTCCTGTTAGTGGGATGTAATCACGGCTTTTTAGTATAGATAATTAAGATCAATAATCAGATGTTATTTTTTAAACATTGATTTTAAATCAGCGAATGGATTATAAGTCGCTGATTCTTGGTTGTTATCACCCGCTTCAACTTCTGTCGCGTATTGATCTTGTTCAGTGTATTTTGAATGCTCGTTGTCATGGCAATATAAGCAGAGTAGTTCCCAGTTACTACCGTCATTTGGGTTGTTACTGTGGTCATGGTCCATGTGGTGAACCGTTAACTCTCTTAAGTTAGAATAAACAAATTCGCGTGTGCAGCGGCCACATATCCATGGGAATAACTTAAGTGCTTTTTCGCGATAGCCTTGTTCCATACGCTTATAAACAGCGCTAGTACCTAAAGTATCTGATGACATGATTGTTCATCCATAATAATAAAAGGGTCATTGTAAAAGTATATCGAATACTGATCAACTGCTTATTTAGATAGGTTATTCAGCTATAGATTGGAGGGCGAGAACAGAGTAGATAAGGTAAAGTGGATCGGGTAAAATACTGCTCATCTTAATTATCAGTATCTAATCTTACTTATGTCTGCTTCAAAAATAGATTCAACCGCACTTAAATACCTCTCATCTTATTCAGATCAAGTCAAAAGCAAAGTCAAACTGATGTTAGAGCAAGATACACTTGGTAAATTCTTATTAACTAAATACCCTCAAACGCATTCAGTAACGAATGATAAGCAATTGCGGGCATATGTAATGGAATTGAAAAATAATTACCTAAAAAAATCATCGCCAATCAGTAAGATTATTTACGATCCTAAAATTCATGTAGTGAATAATGCTCTTGGTTTACATACCTTTGTATCAAGAGTACAGGGCAATAAACTAAAGAGTAAAAATGAAATTAGGATTAGTGATATTTTTAGACGTTGCCCAGAAGCCTTTTTACAAATGATTACAGTACATGAGTTATGCCATGTCAGGTTTAAGGATCACGACAAAGCTTTCTACAAGCTTTGTGAACACATGTTGCCAGATTACCATCAACTTGAATTTGAAATGCGTTTGTATCTAACCCAAGTTGAGTTTAGAGGTGAGATTTACTCGTAGAATAGGGGGAATCGACGTTAATTATTTCATCGTGACCTTGCCACCGACCATCTTATAAGCCGGTGTGCCACGAATTAGCGTATCTCTTGCAAATACTTGCTCACACTTAGGGCAAGTGCAGGGCGTTTCACAGTAGTCTGTCACGATACGCTCTTTAAAGCATTTCACCAGACTACCTTTACCGCCTTTACGGTACTTAAATAGCAGTGTTTTACATTTACTGCAAAATATCTCAACAGTTTGCGTTGGACCTTTCTTATTCGGTTTTGCCATTTAAATATGTCGTTTCTAAAGTTATTATTCTGATAGCGCTATATATTACAGGTATCAGGAATATTATCACCCTCGTATTGAATACATATTTTCCCTTCACCTGACATATAATAAATAGATCCAATATCTTTATATTTATAATTACAGCGTAGCGCATAACCTTGAACTTTCACCGTAACAGTTATGTCTGTGTCATCGTTCGCAAGTTTAGATTCTTTTGCTACAGCTCCTTCAACTGTTGTGTTCCAAACACCTTCACAGAAATGTTCTGAGGCTGGAGCAGGGTAGTGTTCTATCGCGGAGCCTGTCAATGAACGAAAACCGACGTTGTAATAACCTACTGGAGAAAGCGGAGAATTAAACTGCAAATGACCTGGACGCCCTTCTAATTCGTGTTTAGCACTAATGACATCAATACCACTCGTTAATGCTCCCGCAAATCCGCTTAACGTCGCTTTTTCTGCATCGTCTTGTAAGTTAATAAACTTAGGTACAGCCGTTGCGGCTAATATGCCAAGTACAATGATGACAATGACCAGTTCTATAAGGGTAAATCCACGCTGCTTCATGCTAACACTTTAGGGTTATTAAATGTAAGTGAATAGTATATAACTGTAGCCTGCAATTAAAGGCGAATGTTTAATTAGTAAGATATCTAACAGAAATCAATAAACATACATATGATAACGGATGCTAAAAATACTTAATCTATTGTTTTACAGTGGTATATATATGGAGTGTACTTGCTTTGAGAACCTTTGTAGTTCAGGATATCTCTATCGAATAGATAATTAAATTGATGAGGGTTCTTTCCTAAATGTCGACACCGAAACAAACAACAAAATCATCGAACAAGGTAATATTTTGGATTTTAGGTCTATCTATATTGGTGATGTTAAGTGTCGTGACCACATTTATGAATCGTGAACGTATTCTGACTCATGCCACTAATCATTTTTCGACAAATTATGGTGTAAAAGTCGAAGAACTCGCGGGATTTACAATACAGTTTGATTTCAACCAGCCTTTTTTTGTCGACAGCATCAGCCTTGAACAACTTAAAGTGGACGTTGATTATTTACAGCTTGAGCAAGCGACTCAAGAGCAAGGTAATAAAAAGAAAGCTACGCCAGTCAATCTTGTAATCCCTGAGTTACCTTATTGGATACCCGATCTCCATATTACCAATATAACAATTCAGGGTGATAACCTACCTGACTTTGCCTTTGAAAAAGAACAATTATTAAGTCAATTAGAATTCGGTAAAGTAGAGTCAAAAAAATTAAAGTTAAATACACTCGATTTTAAAAATATCGACTTTCGTTATACTGACTCTTATTCTGAGTTTCTTTTTTCTGTGTGGTTACAAGACCAGCAGTTGCTGACGACTCAATTAAGCTATGGGCTAAAAACCTCAGGCAGTACTGGATCTAGCAAGGCAAGTGATAGTCAAACGAGTGATAGTAAAATATTAAAAGCGCGCTTGGCTACAGACTTGGCTAAGACGAATGCGCTAATCACGCGAGTCTTACCTGATATTGACATGTCGTTATCAGGCGATGTGCAACTTGAGCTAGTACTTGACCCGCAAAAAACAGATCGTATAGCATTACAGGTATTGCTTACTGACGGAGGGCTAACCTATGCGCAGATCCCCGCGATCATGAATGCAGAACTTTCGTTAAACACGACCTTAGTAGAGGATAATAAAGGTTGGCTACCAGAGAAAATAGACGTTAATTTGGTGAATATCAGCCCTATGACGCTATCAGTAGATAATTGTTCACAATTGAGTGCGCTGTTTAAAATAGCAAGTAGTGTTTGCCAATCGTTTCAGCAGGGCGTATCACCAGTACTTGATCCTATCGTGATCACGCCACAGGTACCTTTGTCTTTACAGGTGAGACTACAAGATAGAGATGTGGAGAACTGGCTGGTAAAATCGAAATCACTTGCACTTACTGCATTAATGTCTGATAGCAAGTTAGTCACACAAGCTGATGAGTTGAAATTGACCCCACAATCTTGGCAAGCTCATTGGGCATTCTCAGCGGAGACGAACAGCCGCTATTTTAGTGATGTATTGCAACCGACTCCAGTGCAGATGGCTGCAAAAGGGCATGTAAGCATAAATCCTACTGTGTCATCGGCAAATATTGAGTTGGCAATTAAAACGGGCAGCATCACAGCTCAAAAGTTTAAATACACAGATATATCGAGTGATGATATTCGTATTCATTTACTTGAACCGACAACAATTCAGATTGAAAATAACAAGATTCAACCTTTTGATAGCGCTTTTTCTACCACACTATTTAATAACCGATACCAGAAAAACGATAAGATTAATCGATTAACTGCCCAGCATCAAATGCAGTTTAGTGAACATCGAGTGGCACTTAATTCGGATTGGCAATTAGATGATGCGATACTAACAAGTAACAATACCGTTAGTTTGTCGAATCGACTACCGACGAAAGTAACAGGTTATTGGCAGGTACCAAAACAAACGATTCCCTCTTTTATTATAAATAAATACCCGTTGCCAACAGGGCTGTACTTACCTGCATCTGTTACTAATCGAGTTGACTATACGTTGAACTTAGATGAAGGGAGTCCTTATTTATCGGCCAATATTGTCGGTGAGATGACAGCAGACAGCAGCGATTTTAATGACTTTAGCGCGACTGACATTAATAACCAATGGCGTTGTAAAGTAAGTGCGGCTGATCCTGATATAGCAGCATCATTAAACGCAAGTTGTCAGGTTAATAGTGCTGTTTCATCTGTGAATGTCGGCCCTATTGTGCATAATGTGAATGTTTCTGGCTTGGTTTTATTTGCGAATGAGCAGTTACAAGTTGCCGTTGATAATGCCTCTGCGGAAATTTTTTCGGGTACTGTGTCCGTTGCACCATTGTTAATTACTGATTTTGATCATATTGTTGGTCAGTTATATATTCGCAATCTATCTTTACCAGAGGCGCTTGAATTATATCAAGTTCCAGGTGTAAATGTGACTGGGTTATTAAAGGCTGATTTACCATTTATCGTTCAAGGCAAGGATTTATCTATCACTGATGGAACGATAGAGCAGCAAGGTGATGGGGGCGTTATTCAAATTAAGGATAATGTAACAATAGACCAGTTGAAACTAACACAGCCGCAGTTACGTTATGCGTTGGAGTTATTAGAAAACCTGCATTACGATCGCTTACACAGTGATGTGAACTTTAAGCCAAGCGGAGAAACTAAACTAACAATTAACATTAAAGGACGTAATCCCAGTGTGGAGCGTCCGATTGAATTTAACTATTCTCACGAAGAAAATATATTGCAGCTATTTCGTAGTTTAAGAATTAATGATTCGATGTATGATGCGCTTGATAAAATGAATAACCCATAAGGATATAATATGAAAGCACTGTTATTTAGTGCAAGTTTACTTGTACTTATTGCTGGTTGTACGCCGACAGTACAGCTAGCAGTTCCCGATAAACCGATTGTGATTAACTTAAATGTGAAAATTGATCATGAGATAAAAGTGAAAGTGGATAAAGAGCTAGATGATGTATTTAGCGACGATGAGTTATTCTAGCCAAAATGGAGATTACAATGAAAAGAATTTTTTCAACCTTAATTATTTTATTCGCGATGTCTTTTTCGGTACAGGCGATTGACTTACAGACAGCAAAGCAATCAGGGTTAGTTGGTGAGCAAACGAATGGCTACCTTGGCGCAGTGAAACCAAGTAGTGAAGTGAATGCGTTAGTTAAAACAGTAAATGATAAGCGTAAAGCGAAATATCAAGAATTAGCAACCAAGCATAAAGTATCTGTTCAAGCTATTTCTGCGCGCGCAGCTAAAAAAGCAATGTCGATGACTGAGAAAGGTCAGTTTATTGAATCTTCTCCGGGTCAGTGGAAGAAGAAGTAATCTAAGTTTCCTGTGTAAGACTTGGAAGTAAAAAGCCCCACTGCAATGTTAACGCATTACAGTGGGGCTTTTTGTTTTCAGTTAGTTTTGGTTAACGAACTAACCAACAGAAGGGATCACATTCGCCATTTGTAAAAACTGCGATGTAATAATCAAGCAACCCATCAAACTTGCAAGTACCAGTGTCAGGTTGCCACCAATTACTCTATAACCGCTTGCTTGTGCTTTACGCTGTTTTGATACCATGGCAACAGGTAAGAAAATAGCAAGAATAACCAAAGCAATGGCTGCATAACCTAGCGCTGTAATGAAACCTTGTGGGTAAAACAATGCAAAAGCCAGTGGTGGTAAAAATGTCACTAGGGCTGTTTTGATACGATGTGATTTACCGTAATTGTCGTTATTGTTCCCATTGATATTTGTATTCGCGCGTTTCATCATGCCTGATAATAAATCAAATAAACCTAAACTCACGCCTAAAAATGATGTCGCTAACGCAAGGTCTGCAAATACAGATACTGATTGGCTTACCTGTGGCTGTTGTAACACTGAACTTAGCGATTCAATAAAGCTAGTTAATGAGTTATTAGCCATTAAATTTGTTTGGCTTAATACACCTTGTGTTGCTACTTGCCATAAAAGGTAGATAACAAGTGGCGCTGATGCACCGCAGATCATTACTTTCTTCAGCGTTTTAATATCAATACCGACATAACGTACGATTGATGGAATGCTGCCGTGAAAACCGAACGAAGTAAAAATAACAGGTAACGCAGATAATAATAACCCTTGTTGCACTGGCATTTCTAATAAGTGAATCGATTCTACGTGTGGGAATAATAAGCTCAGCGTCAGTGCTAATACTATAATTTTCACACTAAACAAAACTCGATTCACGATATCAACCGAATGTGTGCCAATTGAAACGACAGTTGCGATGATGATAGTTAGCAATACGGCACCAAACTGTGGTGTTAGCTCTGCATTCAGTAAATCATTAATCTTATTTGTTAACTGCGAACCGCCGCCTGCAATATAAGCAGCACAAAGTGCATAAAATAGGAAGAAAGAAGCAAATGTCGCGAGATATTGACCGGGTTTACCCAGTAAGCTTTTCGCAAGCGAGTTCAGTGTTGCATCTTGATCTGCATGCTGATGAATTTCTAACATCAGTAAGGCTGTGTACGTCATCAGCCCCCAGTTAGCGACAATCAAAAATGCAGATGTATAAAAACCTAACCCCGCAGAAGCAAGGGGCAGAGCTAGCATGCCGCCACCAAGCGCGGTGCCAGCAATAATCAGGGTACTTCCTAGTATTTTATTCACGTTATAAAGCCTTATTCGCAGTCATAAACAATTCCATTACGGAATACAACTTAAATCTGTAAACTTATGTTTACAATAAAGTCCTTAAATATCCATAAACCTTTAAGGAATAGCGAGTTTACTTATTTTATAGGGCTTGTTGCAATATATTTAGTGTAAATGTGCAAATTAAATTCGTAAACTATAATTTACACCTTTTGTTTTACGTATTTTGTCGCATTAAATCCTGCGGTATTTTACTGTTCTGTTTATCCATACTACGAACTTTATCAATTACGTAGTAATATAAGGGGGTCTTTAATTTGCTCAGATAATAATCCCTTATGTTTAAGTTTTTTGAAAAACAGTCTTCGGCGTTTCCGAAACATCAACCAGAGCAACCGCCGCAAGGTTTGGTTGCTTTTTGTCGATACTATACGCGTGGCTTTGAATCCCCTTTATTAGCGATGGCAGTGTTAAGCGCAATGATTGCGATACTCGAAGTTTCGCTGTTTGGTTTTATGGGCCAGTTGGTCGATTGGTTATCAAATCATGATCCGGAAAGTTTTCTAGCAGAAGAAAGCACTAACTTGCTGGGACTGAGTGCGCTGATATTAGTGGGCATGCCACTTCTGGTATTATTGCATTCGCTGATTATGCATCAGACATTGTTAGGCAACTATCCAATGTCTATTCGTTGGATGGCTCATCGCTATTTACTGCGTCAAAGTGTGTCTTTTTTCCAGAGTGACTTTGCCGGACGTATCGCAACAAAAGTAATGCAAACTGCGTTGTCTGTACGTGAAACAGTCATGAAACTACTGGATGTATTGGTATATATATCGGTGTACTTTATCGCGATGCTAGCCATGATTGGTCAAGCAGATATACGATTGATGTTACCTATGTTGGTGTGGTTTTTTGGTTTTGTGGCGATTCAGCTATATTTTGTGCCAAAACTAAAAAAAATATCAACAGAACAAGCCAATGCCCGTTCAATGATGACGGGGCGATTAGTAGATAGCTATACCAATATCACCACGGTTAAACTGTTCTCACATAACTCTCGTGAAATGGTATATGCAGAAGAAGGCATGGACGAATTCCTCGTTACTGTGCATAAACAAATGCGTTTAGTGACGGGTTTTACTTTTTGTGTTGAGTTATTAAATTACTTATTACTGTTTGGTGTCGCAGCAATGTCGATCATGCTGTGGTTAGACGCGAGTTTAAGTGTCGGTATTATTGCGGTGGCTATTAGCTTGGCTCTACGTCTAAACAGTATGTCAAAATGGATCATGTGGGAAATCGGTGGATTGTTTGAAAACATGGGCACCGTTATTGACGGCATGAATACGCTGGCGAAGCCGATAGAGATTGAAGATAAACCCAATGCGAAACCACTTGCAGTCACAGCGGGTGAAATTGAGTTTGATGATATCAGTTTTCATTACGGTGAAGCATCGGGCATTATTGAGAATTTAAACCTGAAGATTAAAGCCGGTGAAAAAGTAGGACTTGTGGGCCGCTCTGGTGCGGGTAAATCGACCTTAGTTAATCTGTTAATGCGCTTTCATGATGTAGAGTCAGGTTCGATTAAGATTGATGGACAGGTAATTAGTGATGTTCAGCAAGATAGCTTACGCGGTCAAATAGGCATGGTAACGCAAGATACATCCTTACTGCATCGTACGATTCGTGACAATATTATGTATGGTGATCCCAAGGCAAGTGAAGCTAAATTGCTTCGAGCGACTAAACAAGCATGTGCACATGAGTTTATTTCAACCCTGACAGATACATTCGGTAATAAAGGTTACGATGCACAAGTTGGTGAACGAGGGGTGAAACTTTCGGGTGGTCAGCGTCAGCGTATTGCAATTTCTCGGGTACTATTAAAAGATGCGCCAATACTCGTCTTAGATGAAGCAACATCTGCGTTAGATTCTGAAGTTGAATCGGCAATTCAAGATAGCTTAAATGAATTGATGGATGGTAAGACAGTGATTGCCATTGCGCACCGATTATCTACGATTGCTGCAATGGATCGCTTAATTATTTTAGATGAAGGCCGTGTGATAGAGCAGGGATCACATCAAGAGTTATTAGCGAAAAAAGGTATTTATGCGCAACTTTGGGCACACCAAACAGGTGGTTTCATTGGAGAAAATGCTTAATCCCTCTTTGCAGTAGAATTGAGATGCAGTTCACATATTATTCAGTATGATGAGCTGCATATATTCATTTATCACACATATATCCTCTTTATAAATCTACTTGTTATATAAAACTATTACTTTATGGTTAATTATTTTCCATTTTGGCGATTTCGTTTATATCGTATTGATCCATATCAATAGATATTTATACTGTACGAGTAAAATTATTACTAATAATAATCGTTCTCATTAGGATTGGGTGTAGATATGAAATTAGGGCTATTAAACGACGGTGTTGTCGCTAAGATTACCGATATGTCAGGGTTACCAGCAGATACGCGGAAAAAACTAATGGTGATGGGTGTACTGCCCAATACACCAGTAACATTAATTCGCCGTGCGCCAATGGGCGACCCGTTACAAATCTCGGTACGTGGTGTTTCGGTTGCTATTCGTAAGCAGTTGGCGCAACAGATTGAAGTTGAGGTGGCCTAATGTTGTATCAAATACTGACTATTGGTAATCCAAATAGTGGTAAAACAACCTTATTCAATGCATTAACAGGTGCTAACCAGCGTGTTGGCAACTGGGCCGGTGTGACAGTGGATAAAAAAACAGGACGTTATGGTCATGCTGGGGATGAATTCTTATTAACGGATTTACCGGGTATTTATGCGCTAGACAGCAGTAATGAAGTCAACAGTGTTGATGAAATGATTGCTTCTAAAGCCGCGTTAAATCATGCCGCAGACTTGATCATTAATGTTGTTGACGCTTCTTGCTTAGAACGTAGTTTGTATATGACGTTACAATTGCGCGAGCTCGGTCGTCCAATGGTTGTTGTGTTAAACAAAATGGATGTTTTAGCACGTCAACGTCAAGTTTTAGATATTAAAAAACTAGAGAAAGCACTGGGTTGCCCGGTATTAGCTTTATCTGCTAACGCGAAAGATGAAGTTAATAGTTTTAAACAAGACTTGCATTCATTAGCACAAAAGGGTGTAACAACAACGCCGTTGATAGTGGATTACGGTCAGGAAATTGAAGCGGTTATTCGTGATCTTGATGTACTCTTTATCGATCAAGACGTAGCGCCACGTTCATTGGCTGTACGTGCCTTAGAAAACGATACGTTAATTGTCGATCTGTTAAGTCTTGATAACATGATTAAGGTTGCAGAAGTAAAGAACGAGATTGCAGAGTCGATTGAAACCGATTTTCACATTGCCAATGTACGTTATACTTTTTTACATAAATTATGTAATAAAGTACGTCGTCAAGAAGGGAAATTAAGCCGCTCGTTCAGTGACAAAGTTGATCAAGTTGTATTGAATAAATACATTGGTATCCCGTTCTTCTTTGTTGTTATGTACTTGATGTTTATGTTCTCGATTAACATCGGTGGTGCATTCATTGATTTCTTTGATATCAGCTTTGGTAGTGTGCTGGTGGACGGTGGGCATTACTTACTTGATGATGTATTACCTGTTTGGTTAGTGACTATTATCGCTAACGGTATTGGTGGTGGTATTCAAACGGTTGCGACGTTTATTCCTGTTATCGGTTGCTTGTATTTATTCTTATCGTTACTTGAAAGTTCTGGTTATATGGCGCGTGCGGCATTTGTACTTGATAAAGTAATGCAAAGAATTGGATTGCCGGGTAAAGCATTTGTACCACTAGTATTAGGCTTTGGCTGTAATGTACCCTCTATTATGGCGACTCGTACATTAGAACATGAACGCGAGCGTCGTTTAGCGGCTGCTATGGCTCCGTTTATGTCGTGTGGTGCGCGATTACCTGTTTATGCATTGTTCTCTGCTGCATTTTTCCCTGAGCATGGTCAAAATATCGTTTTTGCTTTATACATTATTGGTATCTTAGTTGCTGTATTTACGGGATTGATTTTACGTTGGAGCTTGTACCCGGGTCGTAGTGATAGCTTTATCATGGAAATGCCGGATTACGAATTACCGACAGTGCAAAACATGCTTATTATTACGTGGCAAAAACTAAAACGTTTTGTGTTTGGTGCAGGTAAAACCATTGTATTAGTTGTCGCGTTTTTAAGTTTCCTAAATTCATTGGGTACAGATGGTAGTTTTGGCAATGAAGAAACTGAAAAGTCAGTATTATCACAAGTAGCACAGGTAGCGACACCGTTGCTTTCACCTATTGGTATCAAAGAAGATAATTGGCAAGCAACTGTGGGTATTATTACTGGTATATTCGCTAAAGAAGCGGTAATCGGTACCTTAAATAGTCTGTATTCAAGTGCAGAAGGTGATGATGCAGAATTTGATTTACTCGCAAGTTTAAAAGAAGCGGTGTTATCAATCCCCGCTAATTTAGCTGATTTAAGCTATTCAGATCCGCTGGGTGTTGATGTGGGTGATTTGACTGATATGAGTGCGGTTGCAGACGATCAAGAAGTTGATGTGACTATCTTTGGTAATTTAAAAGACAGCTTCAGTTCAGATGCCGCAGCCTTTGCATTCTTACTCTTTATTCTGTTGTATACACCTTGTGCAGCGGCTATGGGCGCATATGTGCGTGAATTTGGTCGTCCGTTTGCCGTGTTTATTGCGGGGTGGACGATGTTCCTTGGCTATTTTGTAGCGAGTATGTATTACCAAATCGCGGAGTTTGCGACACATCCGGCATCGAGTATGGGCTGGATAAGTTTCTTCTCTGTGCTAATGCTGATTGTTATTGCACTATTAAAGAAACAAGGTAACCAAGTCAAACTGGAAGAGGAGCAGGGCAAATATGATTTTAACACGCCTGAAAAATCATCTTGTTGCTAACGGTAAAACCACGCGAGTTGAGTTAGCCAAAATATTTGGACTCAGTGAAGATGGTGTTGATGCGATGCTAGGGTTATGGATTGCTAAAGGTAAAGTATCAAAAATAGTGAGTGAACGATCTAAAATAGCCTCGTTAGATAATGATGTTTATTATCGATGGAATGCAGAACGAGAACTCGCGATCACCGTGTTTAATTAAGATGTAATACACTTTCTACATAAAATGACATTCGTTATTTAATAAAAGGCAAATACTTGAGTGATTAACTTGGGTATTTGCCTTTTGTCAATTACAGCCCTTTTGCTAGCCTATATACTTATTATTAATCACACTAAATAGATGATCATTGCTTCCTGTGAAACCAGTGATGACTTATTTAATGCACTTCGTATTATTAAATTTTATGTAAAGGTTAAATCAATGCAAATTACAGACTTGGCAGTGGAACAAAAAATACTTCCTGTGTTGCGCCTTGGGTTCCGTCCTTTCTTCTTAGCGGGCGCATTATTCAGCATTATCGCGTTATTATTGTGGGGCGCTATGTTGTCTGGCTATCTTTCATTTCAGCCTTATGGTGGCGGAATGTGGTGGCACATACATGAAATGTTATTTGGTTTTGGTTGTGCGATTGTTGCTGGATTTTTACTGACTGCCATTCAAAATTGGACGGGTATTCGTGGATTATCAGGATTACCGTTATTAGGTCTATTTATGCTTTGGCTTGCTGGGCGAGTCGCGTTACTTTTACCAAACGTGTTAAACGATAGTGTTATCATGTTGATTGACCTAAGTTTTCTTCCTACTGTTGCTTATGTTTTAGCCAAACCTTTGTTAAAAATAAAACAATATAGAAATTTATTTTTTGTCCCTTTATTAGTGTTATTTACCGTTGCTAATGTAGAAATGCATTTAGCAAAACTTGGATTGGCTAACATGACGGTTACTCAAGCAGCTTATGCTTCTGTCATGTTGATGACCTTCTTAATGTCGGTGATGGCGGGTCGTGTTGTTCCTATGTTTACCGCTAATGGCACGAAAACAGCAAAAGCATTACCTTTGCCTTGGTTGGAAAAATTAGCAACGGGAAGCCTAGGTATCATTACGGTATTATTGCTCATTAAACCATTATTGAGTGCGCCTGCATTTGTATTTGGCGTATTGTTTCTGCTTTCTGGTGTATGCCAAGCGATCCGTTGGTGCCGCTGGAAGCCTTGGATTACCTTGGGTGTGCCACTATTGTGGTCTATTCACATCTCGATATTTTTTATCTGGACGGGCCTATTTACACTCGGTATGAGCTATTTTATTAATGTGCCATTTGTGAGTCATTTATGGCATTTACTGACTGTTGGTGGCATGGGTGGTTTGATTTTGGCGATGATCTCGCGTGTTTCTCTTGGTCATACTGGCCGTATGTTACAAGAACCAAAAGCCATGTTTTTAGGGTTCATGAGTATTTTTATTGCCGCTGTAATACGTGTGATTGGTCCTATATTTTGGGCTCAGCATTATCTTACGTTTATTAATCTTAGTATTCTTTTATGGTTAGTTTCGTTTGGATTATTTGCTTATCATTATGCACCTATGTTGTTTAAGGCTCGCACGGATGGTCGACCTGGTTAGAACCGTTTGACAGCTAAACAAGGTTTATATAGAGTGGCGGTCTGTATCATAAAAGTGAACTGAATAATGGATTTACTCCAGTTTTACAAGTGCTTAGCTGACGACACTAGACTTAAAAGCCTATTGTTGATCCTGCATGAAGAGGAACTATGCGTGTGTGAATTAACGCACGCATTAGAACAAAGCCAGCCCAAAATATCACGTCACCTGGCGTTATTACGTCAAAAGCAACTTGTTGTGGATAGACGACAGGGACAATGGGTTTATTATCATATCAACCCTAATATTCCAGAGTGGGCGCAAAAAATATTGGCTCTCACATTAGTGAATAACGTTGAATGTATCCAAGAAGAAGTACAGCGCTTAGTCGAAATGTCATCTCGTCCTAGCCGTACTTTTTTATGTGATTAGGGTTGTTAAATAGAAGCCTTTAATATTTTCATTTTAGATTATCTCTTTAAGTATACCCCTGCCAGGCTAACTTTCTGTTTTGATTTTATATTTAGTGATATCAACCACAATAAACAAGACTGCGTGTCACCTTATCGTGCTAGTATAACTATCGGGTCATAAACAGGGATGATTAATGAATAATATTACGAATAATGCTCTTGATGCGTATTTTGATGAATTACAAAAGTTTAGCCAGTTATTGTCTAAGCAGGAAGAGTACGATACCGCCGTTGCAGCAATGAACGGAGATAAAGATGCGCGAGACACGATGATCCAGTCTAATTTAAGATTGGTACTGATGGTGGCAAAAAAATATCAACATTATTCACTCGACTGGGATGAGATCATCCAAGAGGGGAATACAGGTTTAATGCATGCGGTAGATAAATTCGACCCCGAGCGAGGCTGTCGGTTTTCAACGTATGCAGTGTGGTGGATAAGAAATAATATTGAACAGTATATTATGAACCACGCACGTACTATCCGGATCCCTATCCATGTAACCCGCGTCTATAAACAAATTCTTAAAGCGTCATCTCAATTAGGCTTAGACCTTGATACCAATGAAGGTATTACAAAAATATCGCAAGAATTAAAGATTTCACCACGCAAAGTGCTTAATATATTAGGTCACTACTTTAACGAAGGTGAACTGGATAAAGAAATCCGGAGTGGCGATAATCTACTCGCGTCTTTAAAAGACCTTGTGGCCGCAGAAGCCAATTGCCAACCAGACATTCGTTACGAGAAGTGCGACTATTACGAATACATGGATGCATTATTAGAATATCTTCCCGTACGTAGTCAAAATATTATCCGCTTGCGCTTTGGTTTTAAGGGGCAAGACCCGATGAGCCTAGAAGCGATTGCACAGTTAATGGATATTTCTCGAGAACGTGTGAGACAAATTATTCGCAATGGTTTGAAACAAGTTCGTGAACAGTTATGCGCAAATGATTTGGTCAAAGAAGATTTTGATTTTGAAGCAGACTCTATTTGTACTATTCATGTATAAGTAATTAAAGTCAGTCACTTACAAAAATGACTGACTTTATTCTATTTAATTAACGACTAATTCATGCTGTCAATTAGGCTTTAAATGCCATATTCAACAAGGCGATTAATTTAGCAGGGTCTGCTTGATTTTGTGTTATCTCACCTAAAGTAACAGCTTCTTCTGGATTGATAGAAACGGTGATACTTTTCGGGTCATTAATAAACTTGATGAATGTTTCCGCTGCATTTTTTGCGAGTTTTATTTCTGCATCACTCAATTCATTATTCGCATTTTCAAGGTCTGCATCTAACATCACAGTGATCTTATCTGAGATGCGTTGTTTTAATTCTTCAACACTGATATCACTTGTTTGTGCTTCTTGTTCGATGAGACGTTTGATAAATGATTCATCTGTGTAGGTGAATTTAGCAGCATTAAGCTGATAGTTCGGGTAAGAAAATAGCAAGCTTACTGGTTGTTTTGGATCAAACTCGAAGTTAGCTAAGTTTAATGCGTAGTCCATTTTTCCCATATCTTTCGAACTTAAAGCAAACTCTAAATCCATCACGTTATTCACGTACGTATATTTAGTTGATAAGCTGATTAACATATCCTCGGTATAACCGAGTTCGCTAAGCTGTAGTGCTGTTTGTGGGTCAACTTCATCAATACTGATTGAAATCCCGCTAAGAGCGATATCTAAAGCAGTAGGGAACTCTGATTGAACATCTAATTCGTTAACCGTGATTTCACTAATCGTAATTGGTTTAGCACTATTATCAATCGGGCTAAGCACGACGTTGTGTAGCTGGATCTTTTGGGTGATAGGCTCAACACTCAGATCGCTATATTTAATATTAACCATAGGCTGCATTTCGATGATTTTCGCATCAATCTGTGTTGCTACCTTGTCTGTCATATAAAATTTACCGCCAGCATAGCTTGCTGCAAGCCCGGCGATAACAACGCCTGAAATTAATTTAATATTCATGATTTCACTTATTTGTTGAATCTAGGATGTATAAAGTTTTGTAAAAATATATATTGCTGTGTGGATTATGTATTGGTTATCAAATGATTGGAATAGTTCAACGGAATTTAAACGAAAAAACGAAGGCTTATCACTAAACCTTCGTTTTTATTGAGGATGTATTAACGCTATTGTTTAATTAACGGCTTAATCAAGTCGAGTAGATTCAAGAATAGTCGCTGTCTTTCCATCATCACTCGCTAGGAAGCTAGTGATGTGGCTTTGTAGTTCAGCTGTATACATTTTGTATGCTTCTGGATAAGCGGGGTTATAGGCAATCGCAGAGCTATGCTCACCTGCGTTTAATAAAGCCACTTTCTTATCTGTTGTATTATCTGTACCGATATTTGTTAGACCAAGCTGCGCTATTAATGGTGTTGTTCCTGCGACAGGCGAGTATGGTGCAGCATTTTTATTATCAGTATTCTCACCTGTACCTGTTGTTACAATATTAGGAATGACCATGTCATTTTTAACTTGTGCTAAGTAAACAGGGGTTGATGTATCGATATTACGTGCTAATGCAAATGGGTCTGCAGTTTCAAGTACTGTTTGCGCTGCCACTGCAAAGCTTTGGAATGTAGCGTCAATTTGAGCTTGAGCCCCAGGTGTCGCTGCTGCGCCAGCATAGAAGTTATTAAAACAAATTGTGTTACTTAACGAACCACAATATGCACCAGAGAAGGCTTGGTAATCAGTACTAGCAGACATCATTAAGCCATGCTTAACTGTACCACCAAATCCGACGGAATTAAGTAGTAGGTATGGAACGCTACCACCTGGATTAGCAAATGCTGCTTTATCAATAGCGAACAGTTCATTGCCTGATGGCATAGGGCGGTCAATAGTCGCTTGTAAACTAATACTTGTCATCGCTCCGAGTGAGTGACCAAATAGGCTTACTTTCTTGGTATCTAATAAGTCGAAGCTATTACCAAGATTTCCCCCTAAGCTTTTAGCGTAATCTTGTGCTGAACCAATAACACTAATACCAGCGCGTAATCCGATAAGGTCAGCAACAGCTTGACGCATGTTATCACGACCAACGGTTAAGTATTCGAAGTTCATGAATACATCGGCATTTGCACCATCAGTAACCGTTCCATCACTTAGCGCTCGTTCGCCATGTAAAGGCAAGTCAATTGCAAGTATCGCATAGCCTTTAATAAGCGCATTACCAGATGCTAAGATATTTTCTTTTATAGACGTAATACCATGTTGATAGATTACGACTGGTACGGGATTATCAGCAGTAACAAGTGCGCCATCTTTATCTAATGTAGGTGTAATTAATAAGAAGTTAATATCTTCAACCGCTTTAACTTGTGGTAAAGGACTATATTTTGTGATTAATCGTTCAGAATCAAGTTGCTTACCATCAACCGTAAATGATTGACCAACCAGTTTCAGCTGTTCTGTTGGATCCGCAAGATTACCGGGATCAATACCTGCTGTAATTAATTTCCCAGCAAGTTCATTTTTATTCGCTTCATCGCTTCCGTTTAGTACGCTAGAGATAATCGCAAGGCTTGGCATTCCACTTTGCCAAGGTATTTTCTTCCATTTATCCTCCTCTACATCAACCTCTGAGAACGAAGGCAATTTAATTTTACCTGTGTGTGCAGTGATTTGGCTATTTAAATAAGTTTCAGTATCTGTTCCTGCAATATCGACACCAGTTGACTTTAACATGATTGATGCAAGCGTTGCTGGTGCTAATTCTGTTGCCATTGGGTTGTAAAGACCGGTCAGATCTAAACCTTTTGGATTTGCACTGCCTTGCCAAATAGCACTTGCGGTTTCACCTAATGATATAGCTTCTAGCGCTTTTGCTGTTGCCATTTTGGTAAAGAACAGCGCATCACCAGCCGATGACGTAGTAAACCAACTTGAGTAAATAATGTTTTCATAATTCGCGATGCCGTAACCGTCCATTAAGCCTTCGGCTTGTAAAACGATTTTTTGCGGTACTTCTAACGCACCACCGACTTGAGAAATCTCTTTGTTTTTAAGCGCTGCATAGTTCGATGACATACCCAATTTTTCACCAGAACTGTCAACGAGCGCATCTGTAATCGCATAAATATAATCGCTGTCATGATCTAAGCTACCGTTTAGTGGTAATACGGCTAGAGAAGTACCTGTTGAGATGACTGTATAATCCTTACTGGCTTCTAAAGCAACAGGGTTACTCATCACATAATTATTGACCGTTACTTTAGCGATTTTTACAGCTGCATTAAGCAATGCTGTATTAGTTGTGAGTGTTACATTAGCTGGTAGGTCTAATTCAATCGTGAAAGGCTGTGTTGGACTCCACCCGTCGGTATCACCCATTGCAACCGCTGGGTTACTACGGTCAGTTAGATCACCTGTCGTCGGTATATCTAATGTACCATCTGATGTATTCATTAATAGATAAGAAGGTATAGAGATTTTCTTATTTGAAGACACGACATCAAATGCAATGCTTGATTGGCGATTAAGTGAATCGGTAATAGTGTCATCAATACGGAGAGCTGTAGAGTCATCACCGCAAGCTGTTAATCCAAGTGTGCTTGCAATGGCAAGAGCAAGAATTTTTTTATTTTTCATTAGTAACTCCGAATTTTGAATATAGTGATAGTGCACTTAGATGATGAGTTAAATGGGGATTGGTCTGCGGAATGCATCCTACTGTTATATTAAATCTACGCATTTACTCTCCTTGTAATCTGCTTTGTTTCAATTAACTATTCTCTCGTACAATTTAGATAACACCTTTACCACTAAGTAGTTATAATATGCTGTTTTACTTAGTGTATATTATCTATTTATAATGATTAATTAGGTCTGACCAGTAAATTCATTAGCTGAGAGTCTAGAACATTCATACTTAAGTGTTAACAGGGTGTCACGTATTGTGTGAGGCAGCGCAATATTAAATATGATTAATTTAACATTTGAGTAACAGTTTGATTTGTTTTTAAGTGTGGCTGTATGATTAATTATCGCTTTTAATCAATGGTATATGATTTTCCGTATTTTCAAATATAAAATGATATTCGTATTTTTATTGAATTTTGATGGGTTGTGATATTTCGTTACATTTAATCAACACTTGGTGCGGCGTTATTTTCAATGACTGTATTGTTTATAGCCGATGTGCGTATGTATCTTGCTTGATTTGTTTTAATGAGATTATTTATAATAAAGGCCTTTAGTTATTTACCATTTTGAGTCTTATGTCTTTGTTATCTGATTTGTCTCCATTTTCTGACCCTTGCTTAATTATTATTCGTGGTATTCCCGGTTCTGGAAAATCAACATTGGCTCAACGCTTTCTGCTGTCACTCCCAAACGCAGTGCATTGTGAGGCAGACCATTACTTCATTAATAAGCAAGGTCGATATATTTACGATAGTAAAAAGATAAAATTGGCACATCAATACTGTCAGAAAAAAATGCGTGCCGCATTACAAGCGGGGCAGTCCGTTATTGTCAGTAATACCACCATTAAAATGTGGGAGTTAACGACATTATTGGACATTGCCGCAGACTACAATATAGACAAACACATCATTCATTGCTGTGGAGAGTTTGTGAGTACGCATCATGTACCTGCTGACATAGTCGCTACTATGGCCTTAAATTATGAACCTTATAAAGGTGAAATCAGTTATACACCCATTTAATCCCTGCCCCCTTGATATCGCGTTTATCGTTAACAAAGGTATAAGCGACTGAGATAGTGTTTACTCCCCATACAAGAGCCTGCTAGCTTTCACTTTTGTCATATATCTGTAACAAAAGTGAAATATAATAATCACGCGAAATTGGTATCGCATAACAGCTAGGAAAGGCAAAGAAATGAAGCAAGTTTTGGAAGTATTTTGGCAGTTTTTTACATTGGGGTGGATCAGTTTTGGTGGCCCAGCTGCACACATAGGTTATTTTGAGAAAACATTCGTTCAAAAATTAAAATGGATAGATAGCGAAAGCTATGCAAGGTTAATTTCATTAAGTCAGTTTTTACCTGGCCCAGGCTCAAGTCAGATCGGTTTTGCTATCGGTTTACGTCGCGCGGGTGTTATTGGTGGTTTTACTGCTTTTATAGCATTCACGTTCCCTTCTGTATTGCTACTCTATATTCTAGCGACAACAAATGCCACACAAGACGCTGCATGGCTAGTGAGCATGACGCATGGACTTAAGCTGTTAGCAGTTGTGGTTGTTGCTGATGCAACGCTTAATATGTACAAAGGTTTTTGTAAAGAACGCAGTACGGTGACGATTTGTGTTGTTACTGCGGCTGTATTATTGATCGCGCCGAGTTTATTAACGCAAATGCTGGTACTTATTGCTGCTGGTATTGTTGGAATGCAACTTAAAAAACCAAGTGAAGCATCAACATCTGTTACGTCAAAGGGTCGTGTTAATTATTTACCACTGGCTATATTTGCGGTGTTATTTGCGGGATTACCGTTATTAACGAATTCACCAGCGTGGTTAACTGTTTTTGCTGATTTTTATCAGTCAGGTAGTTTAGTATTTGGTGGTGGTCATGTTGTACTACCTATGCTGCAGCAAGCATTAGGAGACGCTATTGATACAGACCGTTTCTTAATGGGTTATGCCGCAGCTCAAGCTGTACCTGGCCCAATGTTTTCGTTATCGGCATTTTTAGGTGCTGACTTGTTAGCGAGTTCACCTTTAGCGGGGGCGTTAATTGCGACAGTTGCTATTTTCTTACCGGGTTTCTTACTGGTACTTGGTTTCCATGGTGCATGGGAATCGTTAGCGGCTAAACCTAAGGTTGCTGGTGCGGTATGGGGTATTAATGCTGCTGTTGTCGGTTTATTGATGTCAGCCCTTTATAGTCCGGTATTTACATCTGCGATAGTAAGCCCTGTTGATATGGCTGCTGTGATTATTGGTTTCTTTGCACTACGTACATTGAAATTACCGATTATGGCTGTCGTTGCTAGCTTTATCGCCTTTGGTTATATCATGGGACTTTAAGCGCCATAGTATAAAGTAACCCAGCTATCGAGCAGAGGTATAATCTCACGATGGCTGGGTATTCAGGCTCTTATAAACAAGATATACTTTCGCCATTCGAATTAGACTGTGTATAAATAAATGAAGGATTACTACCCGAAACGGATTGTCTGTTTGACAGAAGAGACAACTGAAATGTTGTATATATTGGGCGAGGAATCTCGTATAGCCGGTATTTCAGGTTTTACTGTTCGTCCACCACACGCGCGACAAGCGCATCCTAAAGTATCTGCATTTATCTCTGCTAAAGTCGATAAAATATTAGATTTAAAACCTGATCTCGTTCTTGGATTTTCTGACATGCAAGCTGACATTGCGGGTTCACTAATTAAGCAGGGGATTGCGGTTCACATCTTTAATCAACGTTCTGTAGATGAAGTATTTAGTATGATCATGATGCTCGCAAGCCTTGTAGGTGCGAGTGATAAAGCGGCAATTTGGCTGCAAGAGATCGAGGCTAAGATAGAGCGAATCAAGCTGAACGCAGCTAAACATAGTCAACGTCCTAAAGTGTATTTCGAATTGTGGAATGATCCATTAATGTCGGGTATTCAATGGGTATCAGAGCTAATCGAAATTGCGGGGGGTGAAGAGTGCTTCCCTGACTTGGCTAAAGAGTCATTAGCAAAGAACCGTATTATTGCCGATCCAAGTATTGTGGTAGACGCGAATCCGGATATCATTATCGGTTCATGGTGTGGGCGTAAGTTTAAACCTGAGAATGTCGCTGCAAGAGAGGGCTGGGATACTATTAAGGCAGTAAAGAATAATCAGTTATACGAAGTTAAATCAGCCAATATTTTACAACCTGGGCCAGCTGCGTTAACTGACGGTTTAGATCAACTTGTTGCTATTATTGAAGCATGGCAACAACAAAATTCGAATGAAAGTGAGAACGTATAAATGGCAAAGCCAGTCGTCGATACCGCAGTGAATAATATCGAACAAAATGAAGTGAATAGCATGCAAGCAGAGCTAGTTAGTATTAAGAAAACCTGCTCACAGTGTCAAACCGAGTTTGGTTGTGGCGTGACTGCAGCGAGTGAGACTAGCAGTACTGAGCAAAGTGGTTGCTGGTGTCAATCGCTACCCGCAGTTATGCCGTTGGACGAGCTTAGTGATTGCTTGTGTCAATCTTGCTTGGCGAAAGCCGTGGGTGCAGAGATCATCAAGCAGTTAGATGCTGCTGGATCACCCAAGGCGCGTTTAGCCATTGCTGAACCTTATCGTCATCAAACAGAATTGGTTGAGAATGTCGATTTTACCATTGAAAATGGGCTGTACGTATTTAGCGAATGGTATCATTTAAAACGTGCACGTTGTTGTGGTAATAACTGCCGTCATTGTGCTTATAAATAAGATGAGAAGAGTGGGCTAAATCATGGATAAGAAAAGAACATTGGTGTCGTGGAGTACAGGTAAAGACGCTTCATGGACATGTCTGCAACTGGCACAAGATCCAACTATCGAGATCGTTGGTTTATTTTGCTCGGTCAATGCGCAGTATCAACGTACTGCGGTTCACTCTGTGCGTATTGAGTTGTTACAACGCCAAGCTGCGGCAATGAACTTACCGCTGGATATTATAGAGATTCCTTATCCGTGTAGTAATGTTGAATATGAAGCGATAATGGATGCGTTTGTTGAAAAGGCAAAGCAACGCGAGGTTGTTAACTTTGCGTATGGCGATTTGTTTTTAGCGGATATTAAAAACTACCGTGTGAATAACCTTGTAGGCACTGGCATTGACGCTATTTTTCCGTTGTGGGAGCGAGATACCCATCAACTTGCGCACGACATGATTGCTGGTGGCCAAAAAGCGATCGTGACTTGTGTTGACCCGCGTCGTCTGTCTGCGGATTATGTTGGTAAAGTCTTTGACGAGGCCTTTATTGCAAGCTTACCTGAAGAAATAGATCCTTGTGGTGAGAACGGTGAGTTTCATACATTTGTATTTGATAGTCCCTTATTTTCTGAGGGTATTGATATCAAAACCGGAGAGATTAATAGTGAAGGGCACTATACGTGGATAGACTTAGAATTGGCTTGATCGTGTCTTACATTTTATAAGCGTATTATTTTAAATTTGATTAGAAGCATAGTTAGAAGCATAGAAAGAAACCTGTTTGTTATTTCGTTTTATGCTTCTAATATTCAACTGACTAGCAATCCGTTGATACTACCGTTATCTCTGGTGGAATTTCGCTACTGCATGCTTCTTTATACTGAACATAGCAAACGGCTTCATCATAGCCCACCTTTACAGACCAGCAATCTGGATTTGATTTGTTTTCAGCAAAAACTTCAATACCGTCATGATCTAACGATATTAGCTGGACAATGCCATAACCTTTACCTTGTTCACCGATACTTTCAGGGTATTTATACCAAGAATCGACGAGTCCTAAATTCGTTTCGATAGCTCTATCTGCATCGATAGCTCTATCGGGGGTGTCTTCTATTATGCCTTTCATATGAACAATAGAAGCAACACTTCTCATATTACCTTCGATCGACTCTAAAACACTGACTTTAGCATCACTTGAAAGGTTGATAAATCGAGGAATAGCAACGGCTGATATTATGCCTAACACTATAATCACGATAACTAATTCTATTAAAGTAAAACCATGGTGCATTTTTCTATTAGGCATTTAGATGACTCGTTTAGTAATAACGGGGGCATTATGCCAGATGTAACATTTAAACTATACACTATTATATTGTTCACCTTTTATTTTAGTAATAAGTGTTACTTTTGTTATTGAATCTAATTCAACTGACAAGTACCGAAACAACGCCTCGTAAAGAAGGAGGCGTTAAAGCTAATCCGCTACAGCTTGTGAATGTAGATCCCAGAAAAGTCAGCTGGGTTTTTGATACCGTCTTTAATATCATTCTTGTTGGTTAGTTTAATGTTTAACTCCCCATCTGTAGATACCAATTCCGTGTATAGCACCTCATCGTTTTGAGTTCTGTCGTAAGCTATCTTTCTGCCTTCAACTTCAATATCGTATTTGACCGTATAGCGGGCATCAAATGATATTCTGTATTTATCGCCAACCATTGATTCGAATGACTCTTCAACTGAATTGGTGAAATATGGTGATGAATGGAAAACTTCTTGCAGGTTACTTGTTTCACTTTCCCACTCTGGTAGTGGTAAAGATTTGATGTAAGCATTATCTGCCATTATCTTTTCAATCTGCTCTAAGTAGTGTGACGCACTGATACCAGATTGACCCGTTTTTCTTGAGCCTACGGAGAAGGTCATTGCCATTGCTCCGACTAAATATATTTTATCATTATGTTCAACGTATATACCCGAACCACTGTCTCCACTTGCAATATCGGATTCATATTTGGTATGAGGCAACCCTGTATAACTAACATCAAGCCAGCCAGCTTTATCCCACGTTTTATAATCTTTATCTGCTCTGTGAGTAAAAGAGCCTACTATTTGTTGTCCACCACTGCGATTAGGTACGTAGCCAAGTTTACCACCTAGATCATAGCCAAATTTTCTAAAATCATAAATTTCAGCAGGTTTTATTATATCAAATGGTTTGTTTAGCTTAAATATTGCAAGATCTCGGTTTTTGCCATTTTTGTCTTTAATGATCCATTTTACCTCTCCCCAGGGATCATTAAACATATCAAGTGTTGTTTTTTGTTGGGCGACAAGGGTGTAATTACCTTCAGTTTTTTCTTCATATTTATTTACTGACCATCTCGAAGAGCTAACATGATTAGCAGTAATAACCCAATATGGGTCAATCAGTGTACCTGTACAACAACTGCCTTTTACAACAGCGAAACCATTTCCTTGCATACTATGTCGGAAACTACTGGTATCGTATAAATCAGCCCCTTTATCCAGTAAACCGATAGCAAATGAAGTGGTTGGGATAAGTGATAAAGCGGCGATAGTTTTTAATAATTTCATTGTACTTCCTCTAGTTTAACTGCTTCTAAAACTTGCCATTGCGTGCCTTTATAATCGTAATGACGATCTTGACGCTTAAAGTTAAACTGAACAGTTTCGTTGTTGTTTGTTGTCGTCACTTCAACTTCAACCTTGTTTATTGAGAAAAACTGATGACTACCTATGACTTGTTTTAAGAATTGTTCTTTACAGTTAGAAGCGGTACAAACACTCATTTTACTCGATGACTTCCAGCCCTTATGAAATAGTGTGACTATGTATCTTCCTGTGTTTGGAATCTTCACATCAAAGCCGAAACCATCACCTGTATTCTTTAATAAATGTTGAATACCAATGGATGTTTGTTCTGCGTTCACGTTTTGGAAAGATGATTTATGATTTTCATTGTTGTCGATAAAAGTATAATCATACGGTGAAATATATGAGGATTTACAGTCGCTAGCTGTTGCTGGCGTAGCGCACTTATGTACTGCACCGTTAATTAAATATGGCGCAGAAATATATTTATTCTCACCTGTGAAACTTTTCCCTCCATAAAATAAATACCAATCCATAGAGTTACTCACTAAATCGACGGATTCTTCAACTGTGGGTGTTAGCGTTATTTTTTTTAGAGCATCACGAATGACTATATCGTCATATTGGTTGCTTCCTGCTGTAGACATAAATGAAGTGAGAGCCAATAACGGCCATGCTTTTTTAATCATTAGATTTCCCTATTAATTGATTTCCTATATGATAAATACGCGTTAACAAGTTGTAAGTAAGCGATTGTAATTAATAAGAATAGGTCACGTTACTTGTCGGGTGCCGGATTCGAACTGACCTTAAAGTAATGAGAGGAACTCATGGAAGAACTGTCACAAACGTATCTGGATAAATACCTCAGTGCTCTAAAAGAGTCTGAACGCTCAAAATATCAATCATTCAGCTCAGACTATTTCTGTGGTGATGAACATAATGCCAACCTATGTGCTGAATTAATTAGAACAGGTCAAAAGACAGCAACTTGCAGCCTAAATCATTGGTATGAATCAGGTGAAGAGCCAATGCCAACCGTTAGTCATTTACAAGTTGTCGTTGACTGGAGTGGAAAACCAATTTGTATTATCGAAATAGACTCAGTTGTAATTTGTAGATATAACGAAGTAACAGCCGAATTTGCTTATGCAGAAGGGGAGGGAGACCGTTCTCTTGAATGGTGGCGTAAAGCTCATTGGAATTTCTTTGCTAGAGAGTGCGACGAATTAGGTATTAAGCCAAGTGAAATTATGGTGCTTGTTTTAGAACGATTTCATGTAGTCCATCAATAGATCATAAAATAAGGTTATAAATATAACCAACGAATATAGTTTGCATTGTGTAAACGTCGCTCGCACCTTTCAAGATCTAAACTGGACAAAAAGTCCCCCTCAACTAAGCTTAATTCGAAGATAAAACAAGTTGAGGAAAAAAGCGTTATGAGTCGAGGTACAGTTAAGTGGTTTAATGCTGACAAAGGGTTTGGATTTATTACCCCTGACGAAGGTGGTAACGACCTGTTTGTCCATCATTCCGAAATTCAAACGTCTGGTTATGCAACCTTAGAGGATGGTCAGAAAGTCGAATTTGAAGTAGGTAGCGGACAAAAGGGCCCTTGTGCAACGAATGTCACAGCTATTTAAATTAACGATTAATAAAAAGGGTTAATCTCTGACGTGGGATTAACCCTTTTTTACAGCTGTTCTATCTGTGCTAAAGTATCCATACGTATACTTTAGTTCTGCTGTTCTCACACCTTGTGGGACAATAAAGTCAGTATTTAAAACGGGACGACCCGTGCAGAACCACCTTGTTGGTTGACTTGAACAGCTTGGTCGACTCTAAATATCATATCAGGATCGACCTCTTGTACAACTGAAATTATTTTACCTGAATTAAGCTTAATGGTTAAATTAACCCCGTGACGTTTTGTTATTTCTTGTGCTGCTTGATTACCTGCGAAGCCACCTAAGATTGCTCCGCCGATAGAAGCGATCATAGAGCCTGTGCCACCACCGACTTTAGAACCGACTATTCCACCGACAGCACCGCCTGCAATTGTACCAACAGTGCTACTTCCTTTATCACCCTCAATGTTCACAGGTTTAGTACTAATCACGACACCATAGTTAACCGTTTGAACTTTTCGAGTGTCTGCAACTTCGTAGCTATCACCATAAGGATTGCTCGAACAGCCGAGATTAAATGTGCTTATAACCACTAAAGGTAACAGTAGATAATATTTTTTCATCATGAATCCTGCGCTATTTATCTTGTAACTACCTATTTATGGTAGGGTACGATATCACCCTCATCATGTTAAGTGTAGTTAAAAAGGTGTGTTAAATAATGTAAACAGTTAAAAAACGAGCTGTTAATGTACTTATTTCCCATCTATATGAAATAAATATACATAAGTTTCAAATATCTCTTCGTTATCGCAATTTATCAACTAGAAACTAAACCCCATTGTAAGCTATAATGCGGCGCTTCGAATAAGCGCACTTGTAATAAATTAACAAAACTGGGATTCAAAGACATATGGCAGTATTAACTATTCTTACGGCACCAAACAAATTATTAGAGATACCAGCTGAACAAGTATCGGATGTAAGTACAGTTCAAACATTGATTGATGACATGCTTGATACAATGTACAAGACTGACGACGGTATTGGTCTTGCTTCAACGCAAGTTGGTCGTAAAGAAGCCGTTGTCGTTATTGATATTTCAGAAGGGCGTAATGAACCATTGGTTTTAATTAACCCTGTTGTTGTTGAAGGTTCAAACATTGAATCAGGCCAAGAAGGGTGTTTATCAATTCCTGGTTATTATGCAGATGTTGCTCGTTACACTAAAGTAAAAGTAACAGCGTTAGATCGTGAAGGGAAAGCAATAGAAATTAATGATGATGATTTCTTAGCGATTGCTATGCAACACGAGATAGATCATCTTAAAGGTACGCTTTTCATTGACTACCTATCGCCGTTGAAAAAGAAAATGGCTTTAAAGAAAGTTAAAAAAACAATTAAAGAATTGGGCTAATTAAGCTCTACTTAGATATTAAAGGAGCTAAGTTAAGTGAAAGGAAAAATTATATCGTACATTTCTGCAAAGAAGTTTGGTTTTATTTGTGGCGATGATGGCGAGAGTTATTTCTTACATGTATCGAGCTTGCTCGATAAAGCCAATGAATGCAAATTGGTAAAGGATGTTGTTGTTGAGTTCGAACCAACAGAAACACCAAAAGGCCTTGCAGCAAAACAAGTGCATGTACCTGACGTCAATTTCAAAAAACAGTTAGTTGCTTTCTTCACTGCGAAGAGCAATCAACCAAGATATGGACATGTTGTAGCAAGACATACATTGAGCACACGTTTCTTTAAAGATCAAAATGAAGGTCGTAGTCACATTAAGCAATTAGCCGCTGATATCGGCTGTAATGCGATCCTAAATACGAATGTGGAAAAAGTAACTTTTTCTGAAGGTGGCGAAGATGTCACTATGCATTCATTTAGCGGTGACTTTGCATTAGTAACAGAAGACGTTCCATGTAATGACGACGCTGAATGTGATGAATCGGTAGCAGTGATTGATGCTAACATCAGCGCAGTTGCAGGACAGTTCAAGCGTATACACAGTGCTGAAGTTAAAGCGAAAGCGAAACAATTGCGTAAATTTAACCCACTATTATTACTGGGTGCAGTTGTTATTCTAGGTGCTGTTTTCGCAATCGCGATGTAATCGATACGATTGGGTTAAACCTGTTTTGACTTAGTTTAAATGTAAAGCGGCAGTATTGAGGTTCCTCAGTACTGTCGCTTTTTTATGTCTGTTAATTACATAAAAGTGTGATGGGTTCGATTAATTACTCATCCCAAGCTGAACGTGACAACCCTTTGTTGTAATATAACCACGAGTTATTCATTAAATTTCCTGAGGATATATGTATAAATTAGTCGCGTTAGATATGGATGGTACTTTACTCAATTCTCAAGGTATGATTTCACCACGTAACAAGAAAGCTATTTTAGCTGCAATAGCGCAGGGTACGCGTGTTGTTCTTGCCTCTGGTCGCCCATTAGAAGGCATGACTTGGGCTTTGGAAGAACTCGGTATGACAGGTAAAGATGATTATGTTGCTTGTTATAATGGCAGCCTTGTCTATCAAGTTGCAGACAAGCAGTTGTTACGTAGTCAAACGATAACGGGTGCAGATGCCAAAAATCTGGCTAACTTGGCTGATAAACTGGGTGTACACGTTCATGCGTTCTCACTGAAGGCTGGTTTAATTACTCCTAAGCATAATTACTATACTGATCATGAAGCTAAAATTAACGGATTGAGCATTACCGAAGTTGATTTTAGTACGTTGAGTGATGATGAAGGCATGCTAAAAGTAATGATGATAGATGAGCCTGAGACGTTAACAGCTGCTATCGCAAAACTACCTGCATCAATCTATCAACAATATAATATCTTGCAAAGCGCACCTTTCTTTTTAGAGTTCTTACATACTGATAGCCATAAAGGTATTGGTGTTAAAGCGATTGCAGAGCAGTTTGGTATTCACGCAGATGAAGTGATCTGCATGGGTGATGCGGGTAATGATAAGCAGATGCTGGAATACGCAGGATTAGGTGTCGCGATGGATAATGCGAGCGATGATATTAAAGCTATCGCGAATCATATTACTGCCGGTCATAATGATGACGGTGTCGCGTTAGTCATTGAAGAATTTGTGTTAAACAAATAACATCTTGTATATACAGTAAATAGAATACAATGGGTCATGTTATTGATGTTGACCCATTTAGCCAATGCCCTTATTGAAATAGGGGCATATTGCGCTTAGATTAGTCTTTAATTTCTTCTAGTTTTTCTACAAGCTTGTCTTTACCATCAACAAGTTTTTCTTGTACTTGTTCAAATGTATCCGTTTCTACAAAGCTATTTATTTCATCTGTGTAATTCACACCAATATAAATACCCAGACCAATAAAAATGATAGCGAAAAGTTTAAACATATTAGTTCCAATCTAATGATTAATTAATTCTTATTTATCATATAATAGCAGCATTAAACTCTATTATGAAAGATAACATGGCAAATTTTAATACACACCTGAATGTGGCTGCATTATTAACAGGGGTTTCTTCTGCCAGCTTAGTTGCTGCGGGTCATGTTGAGCTCAATACTGCTATCTGGCTTTGGTTTTTAGGCACAATCGGAGGATTATTACCTGATATTGACTCTGACAACTCGACCTCATTGGATACGATTTTTAATATCTTTGCCTTTACTGTGATAATTTTTATTATGCGGTATATTTCTGGTGATGATTTTAGGGACTTGAGCTTTTTAGAAGTGATTGCGGTGCCAGTTGTTACTTATGGGTTAATGAAGTATGGGTTAAGGGCTATTTTTGAACGTCTAACAGTGCATAGAGGTAGCTGTCACTCTTTGTTATTTCTTGTGTTATGTGGGCTGGCAACGACTCAAATAATTTCGAGTGTTGATAGTATCAATTCAAGTAATGCCGATATGATTGCGTGGTTATCTGGTGGGTTTATCTTTTTAGGTGGATTAATACATTTAACACTAGATGAAGTATACAGTGTTGATTTAAGGAATATTAAGATTAAACGATCATTTGGTACCGCGTTAAAAATAGCAGACTTTGACAATATTTTATTAACCTTAGCGATGGTAACTGCGGTGGGGGCGCTTTGGTATTTAACACCTGAAATAACAAGTACGATCGAAAGGCTGAGTGATTGGTCAATGTTTAACTTATTTTAAGTGACTCAGTTTTAGTTCTCAGTAAAAAAATACCCAATCACATAAAGTGCTTGGGTATATCAACAGGATCGCGAACTGTTAGCAGTCTTTGAATGTAGGCTATCTTAGTTCTTCAAAGCGATATGTTTTACGTGTCACGCCTGTGGCTTTCTTGTCTCGTGTTACAGCAACTTTTTGCTTTCCACGTAATACATCATATGTGATCACACCATCAACAAAGGCATCCATACGGCGTTTTCGTGCGTCAAGGTCAACCGTCTTTTTATTAACACGGCAGCTGTATTCCCACTTATCCTTATTCATGCTTTTAAGCGATAACAAGACGGTCGGGCCTTTAAGACCAACGGCATTGATTGCTTTTGGTGATTTGTTTAAAGTCAGTGCTAGTGCAGCTTTACAAATACCATTGTCTGAGATGCGAGCGGCAGATACATCATTGCTGTACGATACAGAACTCGCTAGCACTATTGCGGATAAAACAAACCCTGAAAATCTCATAAGATACTCACTTTATTGTTAGATTATGTTTTGTTAGGAATGACTTAATCGCATACCTATTAGGTAGCCATCATAAGCAGAACGTATTGAATTTTCAATGACAGGATTCGGAATTAGAGAGGGTTATAATAAACGGTCTTTTTTAATGTGTATGTTTATGCAATCAGTGGTTTAAATAATTACTTTTATAAGTAAGCGTGCTCAACGTATCTCAGTTGAGCACGCTATTTAGTTCTTTATATGTACTAATAGCGATAAAGAATTAAAGTGCTTCGATAGCAACTACTGATTGTGTGAATTCGTTTAATTCAAGTTCAGCACATTCGCCTTCAGCTTCCCAGTTAAGACCAACAATCACGTTGTCTTCGTTTAGATCTTCGATCCAAAATTCAAGAAGGTCGGAAACAGAGATAGCTGTTGGTTTGAATTCGCTCCACTCATCGCTGCAATGTACTTGTGCTAGCGCTTCAGTTGACCAAAGTGGCATTGCATCAGTGTCTTCAAAATTAACCGAGTCACAAACAACCCAATCTTCACCTGATTTGTCTTGTAAGCCCCAAACTTGTTGGCTTGGTTTTGCGTCTGCAAAGAATTTAGCTAAAATCGGATTTGTTTCTTTCATGGGAAATCTCATTGTATTAGGAGTAATCTCGACATTATACGGATAAGATGACTAATAGACAGTAAATATACTGAGTCGTAGTTATTTCTAGGTGGATATAACCACGAGTAGAGGAATGAAAATGGCACATAAGCGTAATTCGTGAACACTTTGTTTTAAATGGCAACGGCAGAGATATATTATGTGATTTATGTATTTACAACGTCACTCAGCTTCTATATTATTCGCTCCATTGCTGCGGAGGGGTGGCAGAGTGGCCGAATGCACTGGTCTTGAAAACCAGCAGGGGTTAATAGCTCCTCGAGAGTTCAAATCTCTCCTCCTCCGCCATCTATATAGAGAAGCCGGAACTTATTCATTTAAGTTCCGGCTTTTTGCTTTCTGTATTGCGATACATCGCGCGCAGTGTTACTAATAGTATCTATTCCTCCTAATTATTCTGATTTTCTATGACTACTGCTAAATTTACGCAAGGCTCTACTTTGTCTCATATTATCTATATGAGCTCGACGGGGGCGATTGGTTTAACCTGCTTATTTCTTGTCGATCTACTTGATCTGTTTTACCTAAGCTTACTTGGCGAGCAACACTTAGCAGCTGCGGTTGGTTATGCGGGTACTGTTGCCTTTTTTACTACCTCGATATCGATTGGTTTATCCATTGCAATGGGCGCGCTAGTTTCTAAAGCTTTAGGGCAGGGTAAACGTGACAGTGCGCGATCGTATGTGACGAATATCAGTGTCGTGACTATTTTTGTCTCCCTTATTATCATGCTGTTGACTTGGTTTAACATTGCAGAGTTGCTGGCATTGTTAGGTGCTAAAGGCGAAACGTTACGATTAGGTACAGTGTACTTACAAATTCTAGTGCCTTCTATGCCGCTGATGTCTGTGGCGATGTCTCTAGGTGCGAGTTTACGTGCCGTCGGTGATGGTAAATTATCGATGCTCTCGACCATTGGCGGTGGTTTGGTTAATGCGATACTCGACCCTATTTTTATTTTTACATTAGGAATGGGTATTGAAGGCGCCGCTATTGCGAGTGTGCTATCGCGTTGTGCTGTGTTTGCGTTGTCATTTTATGGGGTGTATTCAAAGCATAAACTATTAGGTAGTTGGTACAGTGACAGCTTTAAAGCACAATTGCCTTTTATTATGGCGATTGCGTTACCGGCCATGCTAACCAATATTGCCACGCCAATCGGTAATGCGTTTGTGACGCGTAGTATTGCTGAGTTTGGTGATAGTTTTATGGCGGGTTATGCCACGATTAACCGTATTCTTCCTGTTGCCTTTGGTATGATCTTTGCGTTGTCTGGTGCGATTGGGCCTATTTTAGGGCAGAACTATGGCGCAAAGCTCATTCCTCGAGTGCGACAGAGTCTCAAAGACGCGCTGTGGTTTTGTTGTGGCTATGTGGTCATTGTTTCGTTAATCCTATTTTTAATCGAAGATTACTTGATTAGTGGTTTTAATTTGACGGGTGATGCGATTGAAGTTGTTACCTTATTTTGTCGTTTGTTAGCCTTGACGTTTATTTTTAATGGTATGATGTTTATTGCAAATGCCAGCTTTAATAACCTAGGTAAACCTAAATACTCAACGTGGTTTAATATGGGCAAAGCGACACTCGGTACGATCCCATTTGTATTGGTTGGTGCTGAACTTGCGGGCGTGAAGGGGATATTAATTGGCCAGGCGCTTGGCTCTGTTTTCTTTGGTATTGCATCTATTCTATTGGCATTTAAGCTGATAAAACAAAAAGAATGTAAAACCCATCGTGATCAAATGCTGGCAGATAAACTTGTTGATGTGGCGACTACCAGTTCAACTACGACTACAACAGTTAACGCCTTGTCATCTGAGTGTTCACAGTTTGGTATGTATAGCGAAGAGTGTGATAGTAAAGGTTGTAACTTGCTATTGGCGGATAATGATAATAAAGCCAATTCATAAGTATCTATAATGTAACTATCTTAAATTTAATCAATTATTGTTATTGAGTTTTTTTAATACGAAATTAGTACTATTACTTTAATTACCTGGTGTAAACTGAAAAAACAATCGTGTTAATTTTTACGACGTATCAATAGAAATGGAAAAGTTATGTTACATCAAACAGTTATACAAATACGCGGGCAAGTAAATAAGTTAGTACCGATTCCGCTACCTAAACTTATTGAAGGTGAAGGTGCAATTACACAAACTGCAGCTGTACTGAAAGAAATTGGTGGTGCTAAGCCGTTAATTGTAACTGATGCGATGCTTGTTAAATTAGGTATTGCTAAACATTTAACTGATGCGTTAGATGAAGCAAATATTGCTTATGTTTTGTTTGATGAAGTGACTCCAGATCCTACATTACAATTGATTGGTAACGGTCTACAACAGTATAAACAAAATGGTTGTGATAGTGTGATCGCATTAGGTGGCGGTTCACCGATGGATTGCGCGAAAGGTATTGCTGCCTCTGCGGTTAAAAATGTGGAAGCGAGAAAACTTGTTGGTTTATTACGTGTACGTAAAGCGTTACCACCATTTATAGCTATTCCAACGACAGCTGGTACTGGCTCAGAGGCGACAGTTGTTGCTGTTGTGACTGACCCTGATAAAAAGCAGAAATTTACTATCGTAGATCCAAGTCTGGTACCTGCAGTTGCTATTCTTGACCCATTATTGATGAAAGGTTTACCGGCTAAAATTACGGCTGAAACCGGTATTGATGCATTAACGCACGCGGTTGAATCTTATATTGGTTATCATGCAACTGAGCAAACAAAAGCATATGGTTATGATGCGGTTAAACGTATTTTTGCTTACTTGCCAAAAGCTTATGCAGACGGCAGTGATTTAGAAGCAAGGCGTCAAATGTCGGTAGCGAGTTTCAATGCCGGTGTTGCCTTTACACGTGCATCAATTGGTTATGTACATGCGATTGCCCATCAGATGGGCGGTTATTACCATGTGCCTCACGGATTGGCTAACGCGATCATCTTACCGCATATATTAGAATTTTCGTTTGAGAATGCATTGTGTCGATATGCAGAACTTGCAATTGCAGCAGGGTTAGCGACAAACGATGATACGCAAATTGAAGCTGCACATAAATTTGTTGCAGGTGTTAAAGCATTAAACAAAGCATTGAATATTCAATCTGATATACCAGCACTTAAAGAAAGTGATATTCCAGCGTTGGCAAAGCGTGCAGTGAGAGAAGCGTATTGTGATTACCCTGTGCCTAAGTTAATGAACAAAGCGCAGTGTGAAAACTTGCTGAAAAAGTTATTACCAGCTGCTTAATAGTGAATTAATTCTGAATTTCGAATTGAACACAGAGCATGGCTAACAGTATAAGACATTCATAACGTGAGATTAACGATTATGAATGTCTTTTTTATTGACCTGAGAATTAATCGTCGCGAGTCAGTACTTCAAGTAATTCAATTTCAAAGCTTAAATCTGAATGCGCAGGGATCACAGAGCCCATTTGACGTTCGCCATAAGCCAATTCTGAAGGCACGAATAATTTACGCTTGCCGCCAACTTTCATGCCCATGATGCCTTGATCCCAACCTTTAATAACACGGCCTGTTCCAATCACACACTGAAAAGGTTTACCACGGTCATAAGATGAATCGAATTGCGTACCGTCATTTAAGAATCCACGGTATTGGGTCATGATCAAAGCACCTTTAACCGCTTCTTTACCTTCACCGATGATGATGTCTGTTATTTGTAGTTCTGTCATATCTTTAGTCTCATTGAGTACGCTGAAAGGCAAAGTAAACCTTTCAGATTGGGGAATGTCAGTATTAATTTAAATTGTTAAAGCCTGTCGTAAGAACCCTTGGCTATCAGCTAGTTGTTGCTGTGCGGTATCATAATCAACACCGTTTAACTCCATAAGAATAGCCGACTTCACATGTTGGTTTGCTTTTATTAATAAGGTTTGTGCTTGCTCTCGTTCTACACCGGTGACATCCATAATGATGTTCTCACTACGGGTTATAAGTTTTTCATTAGAGGTTTTTACGTCCACCATTAAATTTTGGTAAACTTTACCGGTACGTACCATTGCCCCTGTACTGAGCATATTAAGTACGAGTTTTTGCGCTGTACCCGCTTTCATACGGCTTGAGCCAGTTAATACTTCTGGGCCTACAACGGGCGTAATTGCAATTTTCGCAATAACAGAAATCGGTGAGTCATTATTACAGCTAATCGCAATCGTTTTACAGCCGAGTTTGTTCGCAAAGTTTAGACCACCGATAACGTAGGGTGTTCGACCTGACGCTGCAATACCAACAACAACGTCTTTTGCTGTTAATTGAATTTGGTTTAAATCAACTTGTGCAGCATCTAAATCGTCTTCAGCTCCTTCTTGTGCTTTAAACATAGCTGCTTCACCCCCTGCAATAATTCCTTGTACTTGCTGGTGGCCAACGCCAAAGGTAGGAGGGCATTCTGATGCGTCTAATACACCCAGTCGACCAGATGTACCTGCGCCAATATAAATCAATCGTCCATTTTGCTGGAATGCATGGGCAATAATATCAATGGCAGCGGCGATAAGCGGTAATTCGAGTTTGATGGCTTGACTGACTTTTTCATCTTCTTTGTTGAAAAGCTTAACAAGTTCTAATGTTGAAAGTTGATCTAGGTTAGCACTTGCCAAATTTCTTTGTTCTGAAGTAAGCGATTTTATATCCATAATAACTACACTCATACAACGCAAGACGCGGGGTCTAATGAAAGGATTGGTTGGGATGAGTTTAAAGCAGA
Source organism: Moritella sp. 24 (assembly GCF_018219155.1). Taxonomy (NCBI): domain Bacteria; kingdom Pseudomonadati; phylum Pseudomonadota; class Gammaproteobacteria; order Alteromonadales; family Moritellaceae; genus Moritella; species Moritella sp. 24. The sequence goes on from NZ_CP056123.1 coordinate 1,990,759, forward strand.
AGTTCGTAGAATGCTAGGTCGTTTATTAACATGCACGATCACCGTTATTTTATTGTTCAATCGACTGTATGCAAATGAATTATTGAGCATTAACAACACTAATGACGACAGTATGCCATGTACTAGTGAGCCTCATTTGATTAGTCAATTACAAGGAGAAGGGCATCGCTCGCCTTATGTTGTTAAAAAAGGTAGTCGCAGTTATCGGAGTGAGCAATCATTCACGGTTAAAGGGGTGGTAACAAAGTGGCAGCGGGGGCGTAATGCAGGTTTCTTTATGCAACAAACCACTCGGTCGTTGTTGCCTTTAGCGTCAACGGGCATTTTTGTTCGAACCCCCATGATTGAAAATATTAAACCAAATACACGGGTGTGTGTGACTGGCGTCGTTGAAGAGCACTACGGCATGACACAACTCGATCCGATTGAGACGATAATAATACAGGGTAGTGCAAAGGCGATCGCGCCAACTGACATATTAGTTGCAACAGCAGATGCTAACTTTCGTGAAACACTGGAACGATATGAAGGTATGCGTGTACGTTTGGCGAGTATTACCGATATGCGTGTTACTAAGCCGCTGCATTATGATCGACGTTGGCGACGCTATAATATGATTTTAACTCATAAGCACATTAATATTCATCCGAATAGCGGATCTTTCCCTGGCAGTATTTTAGCCGACCAGCATGCTCTTGAAAACAAGCAACGACGTTTGTACTTACAGTTATCAGACAAGCAAAGCTTAATACATGAACTTGCATCTATTCGGGTTAATGACCGAGTGACTGATGTTGTTGGTATTTTACAATTTAGTTATGGTGAATTTAGGTTACTGATTAAAGAACCTGCCTCGAAGTTACAGTTTGAGCATTTGAATGATCGAGAGGTATTATTGCCACGTATTAATCATCATTTACGTATCGCTAGTTTCAATTTACTTAATTATTTTAACTCTGTTGCTGGTGGCGCTGATAATCCACTAAGACGTAATCGAGGGGCGACATCATTATCTAGATTACATCATCAAGAAACGAAGCTAGCTGAAACGATAGTGGCACTTGATGCTGATTTTATAGGATTGATGGAAATGGAAAATAATGGCTTTGGTCACGACTCTGCGGTCCAGCGGTTAGTTCGTTTGGTTAATAGCCGAATCCAGTATCCAGCTAAACATTATAAAATAGTGACACCGAATCAATTAGATTTATATCGAAGTCGTTATTTAGGGTCTGGTGCCATCACCGTTGCAGGCTTATATAGGCCGTCTAAACTTAGATTAATTAAAACTCGCGTGATTAATTTGCCTATTCAACGAAGTGTTTTGGGTAACGCGTATCACCGCCCTGCGTTAACGCCGACCTTTATTAGGGTCGGAGATGATAAGAATACGCCGTTACTGACTATTAGTGTGAACCATTTTAAATCTAAAGGTTCTAAATGTGTTGAAGATAAACAACGAACGGCGAAGTTAAAGCAATTAAAAGCGACGCGCAGTAAAGACAGTCAGTCGCTGAATAAATGGCATAAAGCACGGAAAAGAGCAAAGCAAGATAGACAGGGAAACTGTGCACAGTTTCGGGTCATGGCGGCTCGTGTACTAGCGCAAGCGTTAGTCAAGCAAGCGGGTCATAAGATAATATTAGGGGATTTGAACAGTTACCCCAAAGAAGATCCACTCTTAGTGCTAACCGATTATAAACGCTCACGTTATGCCTATTATGAAATACAGGGCAGTGCGCACAGTTACCTTGGTCAGCAGTTGCTTGATCCTAAAGTGACGAAGGGATTTGGGTATCACGATCCATTTGCTCATGATAATACTGATAATTGGACTTACTCATTTCAAGCTCTCGGGCGTTTGGATTATATTTTATTAAGTGCTGGTCTGTTACCGCATTTAGCCGCAAAGAAGGTGTGGCACATTAATGCCAGTGAAAGCAGGGTTACAGCAGGGAAGACACCGCATGTGAATAAAGTTAATCAAGATAAGTCTGTATTTTCGTCTTCAGATCATGATCCTTTGTTTATTGAATTGAAATAATATAGCAGTGAGTGAAGTGATTTAGCATATGGTGCGGTATAATTCCTTTATATAGGTATAGAAGTGTTAAGGCTGATGGTATTGTTAGCCTATTATTTCAGTTTTATTTATTATTTGGTGTGCGATGAACAAAAAATTAACTAATCAGGAATTGGAAGCTCGAGTCAAAGAGCTAGAAAATAAAGCGGGCCTTTTACAGCAGCAGCTTGATCTCGCTAACCAAATAACAACTGAAAGGTTAAAGTCGACACAATTATTACAGGCCTTAGTTGATGCGATTCCGAGCCCGCTTTATTATAAAAATACACAGGGTATATTTCAACAGTGTAACGATGCATTTGCACAGACAATATTGGGCATAGAAAAAGAAGATATTATTAATAAATCACTGTTCGATTTAGGGGATTCTATACCAACTGAATTGGCTGAAATCTATCACGCTAAAGATTTGTTATTACTTAAAAACCCAGGTAAACAAACCTATGAGACATCAGTGAAATGTGCCGATGGTTCTATCCGTATATTTACGTTTTATAAAGCGTCTGTGCTTGATGATAAACAACAAATTATCGGAATTGTTGGGGTTATGCTTGATGTATCTGAGTTAAAAAATAAAAAACGCGAATTGAAAGAGAACAACCGCCGATTAGAAATGTGTTCATTAACGGACCCGCTAACAGGTTTGTATAATCGACGTAAATTCAGCACTGTCTTTCCGGAAAGCTTACGTGTAGTCGAACGTCATAACCGCTTATTAAATTTTGCAATTATCGATATAGATAATTTTAAACAGTTTAATGATAATTATGGTCATCTAGCAGGTGATAATGCGCTTGTCATCATTTCTAATCTGTTAAAAAATAAACTATTACGCGCAGATGATTATATATTCCGGCTCGGTGGTGAAGAGTTCGGCTTGTTATTTTATGCAGATGATGATATTGCCGCATCGAGGTTTGCCGATGATATTAGACTTGCAGTGCAAGCTCTTGGTATACCGCACAAGGCCAATAATGGTTATGGTTGTGTGACGATATCATTAGGGATGGTGACGATTAAGCATTCAAATAAAGATATGCTTACGCTATATGAAATGGCCGATAGTTTATTGTATAAAGTGAAAGAGACAGGTAAGAATCAGATATTAACAAAGCTTGTTTAAGGCGCACTGACCCTAAACAAGCTTGATATTGGCTTTAATCAAATTGATTTACAGTAATGCATCAACCATTTTTTGATTTAACTCAACATGGTGCTGCATGGTCGAGAATTTTTTCGTTATATTCTCAGGGCCAAACGCATAGACAGGTACAGGCGCGGCTGTGTGTGTACCCGTTCCCCAAACAACATTTTGAGATGCGCCTAATACTCGCCCAATTAAGTTAGCGTGCACTTCATCGCCATAAACAAAGAACTCTTTGAAGTCATTTACCTTTGGAAATTCTTTTGCGCTAAGGTATTTATGCCCTTCAACATAGAATTCATTTTCTTCTCGTAAGCTCACTGGTGTTGCTTGCTCGGCTGTCACTTTAAATACGCTGTAGCTGTTGATTGCATCAGCCCATTGTTGGCCCGTTGTATCTGTGAAGTCCCAATCTGCATTGACTTTATCCATCATTGCATAGAAAGTACCGCTTTGAGCGTAAAGTTTATCAAGTTGTGAAAGAGCACCAAAGTTGAAGTTTGGCTTGTATTCTTTACCTTGCATGCCATTGCCCGTTAAGTGCTCTGCTGCAGGTAAATCGTTACGTGAATAACTGAACCCGAAGCTACCTGTTTCATGATCGGCGGTGATAACGACAAGTGTGTCATCACGATCTTTTACCCATTCATAAACTGCGGCTACGGCTTCATCAAACTTGATTAACTCATGTAACATCCAACCTGCATCGTTCACGTGACCTGCCCAGTCAATCTGACCACCTTCAATCATTAAGAAGAAACCATCTTCATCTTTAGACAGTACATCCAATGCTTTTATGGTCATGTCTCGTAATGAGGGTTGTGTACAGCTGTTATCTTTTGTGCAGGCAGTATAAGCAATACCGTCAGCCATTCCTGAGTTGGCAAATAAACCGAGTAACTTAGTGCTGTCTGATGCTGCAAGTTGGTCTTTATCAAATGCGAGACTGTAGCCGTATTGATCTTTCGCTTCTAATAGCAAGTTACGTTGGTCTTTACGTTTTGATTTTTTATAAACGCTATCAGGTGCGCCTAATGCAGCCATTTGGTTACGGTTTACTTGGTTTGTTTTTATATCAGACGGTAGGAAGAAACGTGCACCGCCTGATAGCATTACATCGACATTACCTGAAGCGATAAGTTGTTCTGCAATTTGAGCTTCGTATGAGCGGTGTGGTTGATGAGCTGCGAATGCAGCGGGCGTTGCATGAGTAATACGTGTATCAGAAACCAGTCCTGTTGCTTTCCCTTGTGCTTTGGCTTTCTCTAAGATGGTTTCAACAATATTCCCTTGATTGTCTAAACCGATCATTTCAGAGCCTGATGCAACACCGGTTGCCAGTTGCGTTGCCGAACAAGCTGAATCAACGACAAGGCTGCCAGTGCTTCCGTAAGGGGCGTTTAATGACAGACCCATTTGACCAGCATCTGCAAATGTTGATAAAGCTGTTTTATTGTTCTTTTCGTTGTAGATAGAAAGGGGAGCTCGTTGTGCATACTCTTCTAGTAGGCCAACTTGCTGAGGTCCCATACCATCACCAATCATTAAAATGACGTTTTTAACTTTGGTCGGTGCTGGCGTATTCACGATAGAATCTGTCGTACTGTTACACGCACTCAGTAATACACTTGAAATCGCAAGCATTAATACACTATTTTTAATCATCATAAATCCCTATAAATGTTTAATCTAGTTGTTTTTATTGCCGCTAGAGTATAAAAAAAATGTGACAGTTATATGAATTTGATAATAATATATAAAGTAAATACTTATAAATTAACATGTATTTGTTTTTTAATGGGTAAGCTGTATCAGTAAGGCCGAGCGTATTAATAATGCGATACGAGTTGTGCTTGATAACGCAATATGAAGAATACTTACAACGCCATACAATAATTCGATAATAAATCATTTATAATCAGACATTACTATGTCGCTATTACCTATATACATAGTGATTACTCATTTCAAAGGAATGTTATGTCTATTAAGACGATGTTTAAAAGTCAGCTAAAAACCACCTTGGCTGCATTATTGTGTAGCAGCGCTGTTATCGGTCAAGCAAATGCATGGTCTGAGCATAGCTTGATTACTTACCCAATATTGAAAACCATGCCTGAAGTTGCAGAGCAAGCACCTATCAAGGTAGAGACACTGGCTGAATTTGTGTCAGCAGAGGCGAAGGGATTAGAAAAACTGTTAGCGACGAACGAAGCATGGTTACGTCAAAACACCCCTTATTATAAACCGCGACCTGATGCATTGGCGTTTGATGCTAATGGACCGAATGATGCGTTAGTACAAAACTTTATTCATGCGATACGTATTAACCCCAATGCTCGTGTTAATCCATATATTCAGTTATTACCAGGGCAGGATACCCAAGGGCGTCGTCGCATGGCTGCATCTGAGGTGGCTGTATTCTCGAACTTAGATAATTACAACAAGATGACGTTTGTAGAAGTAAAGCCGGGTGAGATGGTAACGCCAATTGAAGTGTTGGTGTCGGCGAATGACGATCCTGATAATGGCCTTGATATCGGTTTATTTGAAGACAGTAATACTGCATACGGCACACAGTACGGTTTTGGCAATCAAGCATTCGGTAACCCAGCGTTAGAATACAGTACACAAGCGCCGTTCCATATGGGGTTTTATTATGAATCAAGTGTTTTATATACGTTAGCGCCGTTTTTGCGTGATACTTTCCCTCATTATCGTGTGCATATGTATAAAGCGTTATCTGAATATGCTTTCAGTACTGGTCATGATTACTGGGGGTGGCGCTTTATGGGGTGGGGGATGCATTACATCGGTGACATTGCCCAATCATACCATTCAACATTACAACCGGGTGTGAGTACAGCATCGAGCTTATGGATTAATGCTAAAGACATGATGGGGTTCCCACAGGGCAAGGTAGATGCGATTCAACTACTGTCTAATCGTCATTTAGTAATCGAAGAATTTCAAGAGATTATTACCAAGCACGCTTATGAAAATAACGACTTTAGTAGTGTCTTATTTACAGCACTAGCGACTGATACTCCAGTGATTGAGTACACTCATTCGACATTTGTAGAGGTCTTCGCTAAAAACTCACACGCTAAATCAGAGAAATTGGCTGATTACCTTGAGCGCTGGGTACCTGCGAAATTAGTGAGTGATCCAAGCTTTGAAGTTGATGGCAGTAAAGAGCTCGATATGCTGATTGATGAAATTCGCGAACAGCATGGTGAAGAAGGGGTGACAAAAATGACTAATTTGCTTGCCGAGTTTATGCTTGACCATAATGCTAATACGCGCAGTTATGTGAATGCTATTTTGAATCATTGATATTAACCATGAAAGCGGTAAGCAGGCTATGTTGTTTATCGCTTTCATGACTGGTTTTTTTTGTATACACTGGTTTGCATAAATTAACATTCTCCTTATCCATGTGATCACGTGGATTAGACATAATTAGGTATACCCATTGATACAAGACCGCGCCAGCCAAATGGTTCTCTTCCATACCCTAGTACAAACCGGTAACTTTACTTCTGCAGCACATACGTTAGGCGTTTCTGTCTCGCATATGAGTAAACAGTTAAAAAGTTTAGAAGCAGATTTAAATGTAAAACTTGTGCAGCGATCTACACGCAGTTTCACCTTAACGGAAGCCGGGCAGCAGTTTTCAACGTATTGTGCTCAAGTCGTTAATCAGGTGCAAGATGCCAACATTATGATGGAAAACCTAAAGGATGATGTTTCTGGTGTTCTTCGGTTAGGGGTATCGCAATCATTTGGTGCGATCCATATTATTCCTGCAATTGAACAGTTCCGTAAAAAATACCCTGATTTACGTGTTGAAGTGAGCTTGTTTGATTATAAATCCAATATGATCGATGACGGTTTAGATTTATGGCTAACGAATATAGATAATATCTCAGAGGGCTATGTCGCACAGCGGTTAGCAGATACTAGTTTTGTGGTTGCAGCCTCACCGGAATATCTGATTAATCATACTGCACCTGCTCACCCTCAAGATCTTGAAGAACATAATTGCTTGATATATCAAAACCGTGAACGTAACTATGGTGTGTGGGCTTTTAAAAAAGACGAAGAAGAATTATACGTTAATGTGAATGGTAACTACCGTGTCGATCTTGCTGAAGCGATCCGTGATGCGGCGATATCGGGGTGGGGCATTGCCTATCTTGCGACTTACTTATTGACTGATGAATTGAAAACAGGAAAGCTGATTCAACTGTTACCTGAGTGGCAAGCAAGCCAAGTTATGCGTTTTTATGCGGTATACCCAAGCCGTAAACACTTACCTAAGAAAATTACGGCGGCGGTGAGTTTCTTTAAAGACTATATTGGTGCACCTTCGTACTGGGATAAAGCGTTAAAATCACAAATAAAAGTGTAATGACGACAACTTATCTTTTGATGTGAAAATATATTTTCCATATGGAAATAATATGGGTTGGCGAATACGTTAAACCCTTTAAAAACACTGACCTAGCTACGATACTGTAAATCGTAATATTTAGCTGTAACAATCAGTTAACGTATTGTAGTTGCTGTTAAAAATACCACTGTTTACAATGCGCCGAATCCTTTAATTTACAGTGGTTCACCTCATGATTTCTTTACTTGGTATAATGGCAATTCTCTTAACGGCTATTATCTTTTCAAAAGATCGTCGTAATATCCCATTGCGTACCGTCATCCTAGCATTTGGCTTACAGATTTCTTTTGCACTTTTAGTATTATATTTTCCAGCAGGCAAAGAAGTATTAAATAGCGTCAGCCTTGCTGTTTCAAAAGTGATTGATTATGGACAAGAAGGTATTAACTTTATCTTTGGCGGCTTAACCTCTGGCGGTTTTGTATTTGCGATTAATGTATTGGGTATCATTGTATTTTTCTCGGCTTTAATATCAGCCTTGTATCATATTGGTATCATGACTCGAGTGATTAATATCATTGGTGGTGGTATTCAGAAGTTATTGGGCACGGGTCGTGCTGAATCACTGTCTGCAACAGCGAATATTTTTGTGGGCTTAATTGAAGCTCCGCTAATCGTTAAACCGTATTTGAAACACATGACAGACTCGCAGTTCTTTGCTGTGATGACATGTGGACTTGCTTCTGTTGCTGGTGGCACGTTAGTCGGTTATTCAATGATGGGTGTTGAAATGAAGTACTTAATTGCAGCTTCATTCATGTCTGCACCTGCAGGCTTATTAATGGCTAAACTGTTATTCCCACCTTCTGCAGACGACAACAATCACGATGAAGTAACCAATGTTGAAATACCACGTGCAACCAATGTTGTTGAAGCCTTAGCCGACGGTGCTATGTCTGGTTTAAGCATTGCAGCTTCTGTTGGTGCAACACTTTTAGCGTTTGTCAGTGTTATCGCATTACTTAATGGTATGTTGGCTGGAATTGGCGATTGGTTTGGCGTGGCGTTAAGCTTTGAGCTTATTTTAGGCTACTTCTTTGCACCTGTGGCTTGGTTGATTGGTGTGCCTTGGAATGAAGCTAATATCGCGGGTTCATTAATTGGTAATAAGATTGTTGTGAATGAATTTGTTGCTTTCATGCAGCTAATGGAAGTGCAGGACCAGCTGAGTGAGCACTCAACTGCGATTGTTACATTTGCATTGTGTGGTTTTGCTAATATTAGCACCATGGCAATGTTAATCGGCGGTTTAGGCAGTGTGGTACCTGAGCGACGCGAGTTTATTTCTCGTCATGGTTTCCGTGCTATTTTCGCTGGTGTACTTGCAAACTTAATGAGCGCATCACTTGCAGGTGTCATCTTAAGTTTATAACGTGAGTGTTGATTGATTGATTGATTGATTGATTGATAGAAGCTAGGTGTAGATAGAAACGTTAAATAACATGCAGCGCGTTATAAACTAAAAAGGCTAACAGATTAATCTGTTAGCCTTTTTTAATGTATTAACTTAACGATGGATCAAATATGTTTATATAGACGCATCAAGTATTTACATTATTAATCAAACGTCACTTCAATGATATTTGCTACTTTCTTTGCTTTATCAATAGCATCAATCGTATTAATACCACGTGCTAAAGCAACACCTAAACGACGTTGACCTGCGATTTCTGGTTTTCCGAATAGACGGATTTGACTGCCTGTTACAGACGCAAGTGCGGGAGCTAACTGATTAAAACCAATGTTAGTCGAATGACCTTCAGTTAAGATAACCGCAGATGCAGATGGACCAAACTGTTGGATTTGTGTAATCGGTAATCCGAGAACTGCACGTACATGTAATGCAAATTCAGATAAATCTTGCGAGATGAGCGTAACCATACCCGTGTCATGTGGGCGTGGTGATACTTCACTAAAGAATACTTCATTGCCACGAATGAAGAGTTCGACACCAAATAGACCGTAACCGCCTAATTCTTTCACTACAGCAGCAGATACTGCTTGTGCTTTAGCCAGTACCTCGTCGCACATGACTTGAGGCTGCCATGATTCACGGTAGTCACCATCCTGTTGGCGATGACCAATAGGATCACAGAAATGGATACCATCGACAGCGCTGATAGTCAGTAGGGTAATTTCGTAATCGAATTTTACAAAACCTTCAATAATAATGCGGCCAGCACCCGCTCGTCCACCTTCTTGGGCATAGTTCCAAGCTTGTTCTATATCGTCTTCATCACGAATAATACTTTGGCCTTTACCTGATGAACTCATGACGGGTTTGATCACACATGGAATACCAATTTCTGCGACAGCAGCTTCGTATTCAGTTTTGTTATCGGTAAAGATATAAGGTGAGGTGGGGAGTTTAAGGGTTTCAGCTGCAAGTAGGCGGATACCTTCACGATCCATCGTCAGTTTAGTCGCACGTGCGGTTGGTACGATATTAACACCTTCTCGTTCTAATTCGAGTAGGGTGTCTGTTGCGATAGCTTCGATTTCTGGAATAACATAGTGTGGTTTTTCAAGTTCAATAATGCGTCGTAATGCAACACCATCTAGCATGCTAATGGTATGGCTGCGATGTGCAACCTGCATGGCTGGCGCATTGTCATAACGGTCAACTGCAATTACTTCAACTCCTAAGCGTTGAAACTCAATAGCCACTTCTTTTCCAAGTTCACCTGAGCCTAATAGTAATACACGTGTTGCATTTTTGCTGTTGGCTGTACCTAACATAACAATTCCCTATTAATTGATTATAAATTTGGTGGTCAAACAAATGATAATTCACTAACTTGTTGTATTTTAAGTACTATAGTTTAATTCAACTATATTATTTGGCAGCATGATATAGCGAATTAAATAAAAATGGAAGTTTTAAGTGATATTTAGGGTGAAATATCTAAAAGAGACTGTTTACTCAATTATGTGGGTATTTGATTCATCACAAAAGTTGATCCGTACAAACACAACATCAGAATTATCGTAATAATGCAACGACGACGATGAGTCAGGCCGTTTCGATTGAGTAAGCTGGGACGGAATAAAAAATTGAATGGATTAAATAAGGTTTGGTAACAGAAGAGTGAAATACCGTTTTTTCTTCCGTGGGTAACTAGTTGATAGAAATAATAAAAAAATCGAATTAATAAAAATGGAAACGCGACATAAATAACAGCAATAAAGGACAGTTCAATGGCTTCAATTTGTACTCTTACATTAAATATATTACGCCAATCATGGGTGAAAATCATGATAAATAAAGCACTGGAAAATACAGATGCAAAGATAAACAGCAGACAGTAACGGAATAATCGAGACCAGTGAAGAGTCGTATTTCGCATGCAAACCTCTTGGGTGTAACTTAATAATATGTAGATTTTTGTGCTATAGATCATCCTTGAATTGAAATTACATACCTATTTATGATTAAGAACAAGTTGTTATCGGCTTTTGTTTAGCATAATAGCCACACATCATTATTACTTACCTCATGAAGGCTTTTTTATGACAACATTAATTGAACGTTTTTTGCGCTACGTAAGTTTTGATACTCAATCTGATCATACTGTTGATGCCTGTCCAAGCACATCTGGACAACAAGTATTAGCTCAGCAACTACAGCAAGAGCTCATTGCATTAAACCTTGAAAGCGTCAAGCTAGATAGTAACGGTTACTTAACTGCGCGTTTACCGAGTAATATTAGCACAAGTGTGCCAACTATCGGGTTTATTGCCCATATGGACACCGCGCCTGATGCATCTGGTAAAGATGTCAATCCTCAGATTGTTGAGAATTATCAAGGAGGTGATGTTTCTTTAGGTCACGGAGAAATTTTATCGCCATCTATGTATCCTGAATTAAATCAGCTACACGGCGATACATTAATCACAACTGATGGTTCTACATTATTAGGTGCAGATAACAAAGCGGGTATTGCAGAAATTATTACTGCCATTGCTTATTTACAGGCAAACCCTGAAATTAAGCATGGTGATATTTGTATTGGTTTTACACCGGATGAAGAGATTGGTCGTGGAGCAAACCTATTCGATGTAAAAGATTTTGGGGCAGAGTGGGCATACACTATTGATGGCGGTCCTGTTGGTGAACTAGAATTTGAAAACTTTAATGCTAGTTCTGCCGATGTAATATGTCATGGCGTTAATGTTCACCCTGGTTCAGCGAAAGATAAAATGGTGAACAGCATGGGTATGGCTGCTAAATTCCAAGCCATGATGCCTTCAGATGAAACACCTGAATGTACTGAAGGTTACGAAGGCTTTTATCACCTAAATGCAATGCAGACGAGTGTGGCGAAAACAACGCTAAGCTATATCATCCGAGATTTTGATACGGCAGGGTTGGCTGAACGTAAAGCATTCATGCAGCAAAAAGTAGCTGAATTAAACGAAGTACTTGGTTGCGAGCGAATTGAACTGAAAATCAGTGATAGTTACAATAATATGCGTGAAATGGTTGAGCCACACGCACATATTATTGATCTAGCGAAACAAGCGATGATTGATGTTGACGTTCAGCCTGACATTAAACCGATCCGTGGTGGGACTGATGGTGCTAGATTGTCATTTATGGGACTTCCGTGCCCGAATGTCTTTACTGGTGGCTATAATTTCCATGGTATCCATGAGTTTATTACTGTGGAAGGAATGGAAAAATCGGTTCGAGTTATTGTTAGACTAGCTGAACTTACCGCGAAGAAATACGTATAATATGAGTGGTTACTTGATTCGTCTAAGCTAACTCGTCAAGCCAATTTATGGAAACATAAATTGGCTTTTATTATTCATTACATTCAGTTTTTCATCTACTAATACTTTGTTTTACCTAGAGTAATTACTTCCATATCTCCCATGATTAATCTAATTAAATCAACATATAATATACTTTATTATAAATTATTGATTGTTTATTTTTTGATAGCAGCCTTCGTTCTATTGTGTTAATTATACATTTATATAGTGATTAATATTTATTTATGCCAACATCAATTATGTATCAAGTTGTATAGGTATATATATGAAATCAAATGAAAGATTAATTTACATATTTATTATAATTGTATTAGTAAGTCTATTTTGGCTTATATCTATGAGTAGCCAAACTGAAAAAGATAAATACCTAAAGGCGTATAACTTTATTCAAAGAGAGCTCGACGATATCGCGCAACACTTCAATATCATTAAACTATCAGCCAGTAAAATTAGCCTAGATACGAATGCCTTAAGTGAAAACTATAACGTTGATATTAATGGTGATAGCTGCATCATTGGTGATCAAAACAACACGACAAATACGTTAGGTACATTTATAGCTAAAAGTTATGCTGATATTTGTATTAATACACAGTCAGAAGAGCATATGGAGTTATTATATGCATTAAATATAACCAAACTAATGCTTAATAACACGCCGAATAAAAAACTGAAATCGATTTATTTTATTTCTCAGAAAGGGTTTGTTATTTCATCAATTGATTCAGTCGTTAAATATTTTAATATTGAAAATTTTGACAAGATACTTTTTAATCGACCTTATATATTAAACTTTGAAAGTAAGCCATTTTTGTCAGATAGTTCATTTATTATTACCGGACCATATGATGACTTAATCACCGGAGAGAATACATTAACGTTTACATCGAAAGTGTATCGTAATGGAGAATCAATAGGCTATCTTAATTTAGATATACCTGCGAATATGTTCAATAATAAGATATGCAAGAACTGCTTTCTCAGCAATCGCCATATGAATATTGATAATATCTCATTGGAATTTGAGGTTGATAATATAACAACGGGGGTGTTTTATGAAAAAGAGTTCACACTCACTTCAATATTTATTAATAGCATCATCAATAACTATATCTATATTAGTATATTCATAGTGGTATCACTGTTGGTTTCTGCACAGTTAAACATGAGTTATCAGGTTAAGCGAAATAAACGCATCATGAATATATCGCATTTAGATGAGTTAACAGGGTTGTTAAATCGACGTGGTTTTACAGAGCAAGTTCAGCATTTACCAAATGCTGACTATCGAACAGTGACGATTATCGATATCGATCATTTTAAATCAGTGAATGACCATTTTGGGCACATGTTCGGTGATTATGTGATTAAAGAGCTTGCTGATTTACTTAAGGATCATATACGTAATGATGATCTTATATGTCGATTTGGTGGTGAAGAGTTTGTGATTATATTGTTAACTGAAAATTTAAGTGTGGCTAAGCTTATCTTAGCGCGTATACGAGAATGTGTTGAAGCGCATCACTTTAAATTGGGTAACGATAGTCATCGAATCACGATCTCTGGCGGTGTCGCGATAGTTGATAATAATGATAATTTGGCTCTGAGTTTAAAATCGGCGTTGAAGGTGGCAGATCAGCAGCTGTATACAGCAAAAGACATGGGCCGTAATCGTATAATTATTAACAATGAAGCTGACCCCATTTAAAATAGAACAAACAATGTCATACTAAAAATAGCCTATATGTTATCAGCGGCTTATAGGTTATTTTTGTATTAAGAATTATGTATTTTTATATATTGAAGCGATATTCAACTATATCTAAATAACGCTATTTTTTGTGTTGTTTCTTGTATTTGTAAATGTCAGTATCAAAACACTATGTCGTGCCTTGGAAGATAAAATGCAATATAAAGAACACTTCTCCTACCTATTTGTGATTATTATTTTAATTACTTTAGCCACATTAACATTGGTAGCTCGACAATCTGAAAAGGCAAAATTTATACAAGAATATACATTTATTCAATCGGAATTAGATGACATATCCGAGTACCTTAATGTTATCAAAATGTCAGCAGAACTTTTTAGACCGATAAATCAAAACATAGCAGATTTGTATGATGTTCGTGTCACGGCGAGGGACTGCTTAATTACAGAGCGTAATAAGCTGGTTTCGAGCAGTGCGTTTATGGCGATGGCATACAGTGAAATTTGTACTCGAAATAACTCCGAGGCCGCATTTGATTTACGCTATGCATTAAATATCACTCAATTAATGATAAATAATAATCCGACTGAAAAATTGAAATCAATTTACTTTATCTCTAAGAAAGGGTTTGTTATTTCATCACTTGTATCAGATGCTGAGTTTATTGCGGTTAAAGATTTCGAAGACATATTATTTAAACGACCTTATATAAAGAAATTTGAAAGTAAGTCTTACCTTCCTCAGAATGCATTTGTTATCACGGGTCCATATAGTGATATTGTTACTCATATTCCGATGCTGACCTTTACGACTGCATTATATATAGAAAGTCGTTTGGTTGGTTACCTGAACTTGGATTTGAAAGTGGCTGATTTACAAGGTGCTCTATGTAAAGATTGCTTTTTTAGTCAGAATAAATTAAGTGAAAATAACCTATCTTCTGAATTTTATATTAATGAATATCGGACTGGGCTTTATTTAGAAAAAGATTTTTCTATTACACATCTATTTTATAAAGCGATTAAATATCAATATATCTATATTGTTCTTGTACTTGGTTCTGCGCTGTTATTATTTTTACGATTTCGGATTAGAAGTGAAGTAAAAAAGAATGACTTGGTGTTGTCTTCATCTTATGAAGATGAGATGACAGGGTTACTTAACCGCAGAGGTTTTAAGAATAAAATAAAAACCAAAATGAACGGTAACTACATGGCTGTTTCAATATTTGATATAGATAACTTCAAAAAAATAAATGATACGTTTGGTCATCTCTTTGGTGATTATGTGATTAAAGAGTTATCTGTGATCTTACAGTCGAATGTGAGAGACGATGATCTGATATGTCGATTTGGCGGTGAAGAATTTGTTGTCATTTTAGCGGTTGATGATATTAGTATTGCGACTGAAGTACTGGAAAGAATACGAACTAAAGTTGAAAGTAATCTATTTGAGCATGATGGTATTCGAACTAAGGTTACAATATCATGTGGCGCCTTTGTGACGCATAAGAACTTGCTGTCAATCAATAATCAGTTTAAGCGAGAATTGAAAAAAGCGGATGATAATCTTTATAAAGCGAAAGGTGCAGGTCGTAACCGACTCGAATACAATATAGATAATAGAATTTAAGGTGAATCTATATCATTAATTTACAAGGTTAGCGTAGTCGATTAGGCCTAACGCCAACGCAGTCGTTAGGCATATCGACCTGACCTTGTAGAAACAACATGCAATGATTCAATTTTAAATTCAGAATCTTATTACTCAGTAAGTGTTTTTCATCTTGTAACTGTAACTCAAATATTAAATACCAAAAGATTTGCTCCTTTTGGCTGGCTATTTTACTGTCGACGACATTTAAAATCTGCCAGTCATGTAATATTTCCCAAATATAATCAATGAGAACGGTGTAACTTAGCTTATTTTTCATAAATAGCTGAATATGTCTGATTAACAATTCTGATTTCACCGTGATGAAATTACCTTCAAGCATACGATGCCTCCAACGACTAAATCACTGAAGATATCCATCAGTAAAGTGCACTGTGCGGTATTTTTAAAATCTGCCAGTCATGTAATATTTCCCAAATATAATCAATGAGAACGGTGTAACTTAGCTTATTTTTCATAAATAGCTGAATATGTCTGATTAACAATTCTGATTTCACCGTGATGAAATTACCTTCAAGCATACGATGCCTCCAACGACTAAATCACTGAAGATATCCATCAGTAAAGTGCACTGTGCGGTATTTAAACTTAATTAATCTCTTAAAACTTACTTAAGCATATGCCATGTTCTGCAGTTTGTATATTTATAGCATATTACACTTTGACTATAATTTATCAGGAACGGTATTGATGGAAAATATTTGGTTTTTAACTAGACTCAGACTATGGCGTACACACTCACTGGGTAGGATATAATGATTCAGGGATATAATCCGTTAATGCGCACTGTACTAGGCTTATTTTTATTTGTAGCCTCCGTGATATTTACTTCAAATGTTAATGCCTTAGAGGGGACAGGGCATAACAATTCAGATAATTCACTCTATGTTCGGCTTGGTGGATTAATGCCAATAACAGTTGTCGTGAATGATTTTGTCGATGTTGTTATCAATGATGTCGAGTTAAATAAAAATCCGGCCATTAATGCTTCACGAGCGAGGGTACCAAAAACGTATTTAAAATTTCAAGTGGCGACATTGGTTTGCCAAGTAACAAAAGGTCCTTGTGTTTATAAAGGACGAGAAATGAAAGATGCCCATAAACATTTACAAATAACAGAAAAAGAATGGTACCGGATGATCGTTTTGTTTAAAGAGGTATTAGCGAAACATAAAGTATCAGCAATGGAAACACATGATTTACTCGCTATTTTAGAATCAACGAAAGCTGATATTGTGACGGTTAAATAACGTTATTCAGACATGATAAGTGGCGTGATTAGACAGGCTTCATTGAGCATGAACGTTCAATGAAGCCTGTTTTATGATGGCCTGTTAATTAATTTACTTAACGACAAGTGTCAGTGTTGTTTGTGTGCTTTTGTCCGGTACATTACTTTGATGGCTCAATACGAATATACGACCAGCATCCACTTTACTGACATCGCGTAGATGTGTTTTAATTGCGTCAGCTCGCGCTTTTGCTAATCCTTTTAACTGCTTATCTGTTACCGTTTGACGCGTACTTGTTTCTTTATACAAACTACGACGCCAGACTTTATCGAGTGCTGATTCAGTTAATGAGGTTTGTTGTTTCGCAATGGCTACACGTAACGCATCTGCTTTTCCTTTTGTATCCTGTTCATACAATTCAATCAGCGCATCAGTTATGTCATTTGTTGATGAAATCGTTTCAGCATTTGCCCCCATGGCTATTGGAGTCCCTGAAGATTCGCTTAACTTCGTGTTTAGCGCCTCATTTTGCAGTGCTTTTTTATCTGTATTTGCATCGAAACTACCTTTGATGTTCAGTTTCAGCTGTGGTCGTTGTGCAAGGGCTTTCGCGAGTGAGTCTAATTTACTCTGCTCTGCTTGAGTTAATATGTATGAACCACTGGTGAAATTGATTTTATCCAATTCCTCCGTTGTATCAACAATACTTGCTAGTAATGTGAAAGGAGAGGTAGCCGCTTTTACAATTATATTTGTGAGCTGTTTTAGTAATATCTCGCCGACATTGAAGCTAGGATCATTTACATTACCTGACACATCAACGCCTAAATCAATGGCACCATTACTGTCTTTTAATAGTGGGATCGCAAGTGTAACGGGCAATAGAGTACCGGCATCGCTGTCTTTGGTATTATTCATATCCAATTGATCGATAAAGATTTGATTACTGCCTTCTAAATGTTCTTTTTCTAATTTGTATTTCAACGCGAGTGATAGTTGTCCTTCATCAATATCTAAGCCTGCATAGGTACCAGAGTAGGGCGTCATCGATGGTAGTTCAAAATTATCAAAGATGAACTCGATATCAATATAAGGCTGAGGGATAAGTGGGTTTATTTCCCCTTTCAATAGCATTGGCGCGTATTTATTAACAATCCCTTTAATGTTTAATTCCGCATTCTTTGTTGCAGTGGAAGATATTTTTCCAACATAGCCTGTTAATTCTTCGATGGTTGCTTCGAAGGTAGGTTTAAGTACGTTGTCGGTATAATCGACTTTACCTGCTGCTAGTGTGATCTTGTTTACTTCAATCAGCATTGGCTTTTCAGATGAGCTTGTTTCTTCCTTTGTTTTTATTTTTTCTGTTTTACCTTCGACTGTTTTATTCGATGGTTTTGATTCGACAACGAGGTCTGAGATATTTGATGTTTTATCCGCAGCCATAATTACTTGAGCGTAAGGCTTCACTAATGACACGTGGTCGATGAGCAGGCTATTAGCTTTCTGGTCGAACTTAAGGTTATTGATATTAAACGTTTGCCATTTAACGAGTGTTTTATCCAATGTTTTATCGTTAATCGCAAGCGCTTCTAGCTTGATAGCACCGTTAAAGCGAGCTGCACCTTGTGCATTCGCATAGAGGCTACCTTTGGTCGTGAATTCACCGCTTTCGAGCTGAATGTTTACGTAGGGGCTAAGGTAAGGTTGGAATTGTGCCAAATCTAATTTAGTTAAGCTTATTTTCGCATCAAGCGCTTGTTGCTTTACATCGGCATTACCTTGTGAAGCGAACGTGCCTTTATCATTGATGGTTAGCTCTAGGTCATATTCAATCGGTGTGTCTAGGCGACTTGTTAATGTCTTGGTGTGTAGATTAATTGGAAATACACGCCATTTTGTTGCATTTGTCATCATTGACTCGACAACATTGATATCGTAGTTAGTTAAATTGAACTCGCCAAGTGTTACTAACCATGCTGGTTTATCTTCAGTATCATTCGTTTGAGTTTTATCATTACCTGCATCCACTGTGGCTGGGTCTGTGTCTGTAGAACTTGAAGTGTTAGATTCGGTGTCACTGTTCGGTACTTGCTTTGGAGTGAAAGCAGTCGCTAAATCAACAACACCTTCTTTATTCACATGCGCATTGACTTGGAGTCCATCAGTACTGATATTGTCTAAGCCGATTTGTTGTTGTAGCAGGTCAACTTTGATGCCTGCGATAGTTAGCAAGGGTAAGTTGACAATCTCTTTCTCTGTTGCCGTAAATGCTAATGTACGTAATGAAAACTGGCCTAACGTTGTGATGAATTGTGGCTCATCATCAATGATTTTGAATTGGTAGTCTGTCGCAAAGTCGAGAACACCGGATTCAAGTTTCGCCGTGAGCTGTTCTGCTATAAATGGCCAGAATGTGATTAATTTAATATGCTTGAGTGCGAGATCACCTTTTACATCTAATGGTGATAGTTGAAAGCGACCTTCTGTTATGACTGCGCTATTATCAGCACCTTCAATACTCAGGTTGTAGTTATTGTAAGGTGTAGGCACATTCGCTTGCTTTGGATTATCTAGCATTGCAAGGCTATTGAACGCGGTTAAGCCAATGTTGATGGCTGGATAATCTAATACAGCACCAGTCGGGCGATCTTTAAAATTAAATGCTGTATTGGTAATACCTATGTTGGCAATTTGAATGTGTGGTAATTCACTCTCTTCATTGGTTTCTTCAACAGTGGGTTCTACGGTTTCTGATGGTGTCGCTTGTGCTGCGATATGCTCAGGAATGTCAGAGAAATTGAATTCACTTTCATTTAACTTTTCAATGTTGGCAAAGGCTTTATCAACTTCTATTGTTTCAACATTGATACTGCCATTAAATATGCTTTTCCATAGATTGACCTGTAGTGTTAAACGACCAATACCAACGAAATCTTGTTGCGCTTGTGTTTGAATTTCAAAACCTTGAATTTCAAATTTGAGCGTAAATGGATTAATAGTCACGTCTTCTATCAGTACTGGGCGGCCAAGTAGGGCACTCATTTTTTCTGGCGCGATACTTTTCGTCAGATAAGGTACCAGTAAACCTAATAATAAGGCATACACTAAATAGGCAACCAACGTATAACTTAATAGGCGTTGATAGCGTGGCGCACGTGAAAATCGTTGTCGGAAATTTGAAAAGTTAGCTGCCATTAGAAATGTAAATCCTTTTAAATACTGATAGTAATACTAATTATAGAAGACTAAAGAGATCCATAACAGTAATTATTCTAACCATTGTTGATGTAACTGTTCACTATCACCTAAATAATCAAGTAACCATTCCACTGCTGGGCTCATTCGTTTGGTATTCCAGGCTAAGCAGCAGTCACTCACTGGAAGGCTAGTGATAAGTTGTTTCTCGATGAGCTCACCTGTTGATAATAGCTTATTTGCCATGTGGGCAGGCATAATTGCGATACCTAAACCACCTTTTAATAGTTGTGTTGCGCTGTGCCAATTAGGGACAACTAAGCGGCGTTGATTATCAAGTAACCAGGTTGTTCGTTTCGGTAGTTTTCGGGCCGTATCTTCCAAACAGATAACGGGATATTTCGCGAGTTCTTCGTTTCCGATTGGCTGTGTTGCTGCGGCCAGTGGGTGATTAGGACTGATAACAAATGTCCACTTTAATTCGCCCATAGCACGGTAGTCAAAGCCGCCACTAACGGGGATAGATGCCGTTGCGCCAATGGCGATATCGGCACGAGAATCGACGAGCGCATCCCAAACACCATTATATACTTCCATCGTGAGTAGAAGTTCGACATCGGGAAAGGCGTTATAAAAGTCACCGACCATGGTATTAATACGTCCCTCATGGACGACATTATCCAATGCAAGTGACACGCTTTGATTCCACCCATTCGCGACACGTTGGGTTTGGAATTTCATGTGGGCCATTTGTTTAAGTAATTTACGTGATTCGATAACAAAGTATTCACCCGCGGGTGTTAACTTTACTTTTCGGTGTAACCGAATGAACAGTTCAACCGCTAAACGGTCTTCAATGTTACGCACCGTATAACTGATTGCACTGGGCACTTTACATAATTCATCTGCTGCCGCCGTGAAACTCCCACGTCGCGCAACAGCGTCGATAACCTGCAGATCTTGTTGAGAAAACATACACATCAAATTTTTTGAAAGCAATGGTGAAATATTAGCGTTTCTCAAACGGAATGACCAGTATTAAACTAGCGCCATCATCATTAGTATATGTAGTTTAAGCAATGAGCAATATTGAAAATAACAAACAAAATAAAGTTCCTATGAGCACCATGATCTGGTTTTCTGGATTAAGTATGCTTGGTTTTTTAGCGACGGATATGTATTTACCTGCATTCGAAACTATTCGTCATGAATTTGAAACATCTCAAACATTAATTAGCCTGTCGCTGAGTATCTTTTTATTAGGCATGGCGCTGGGTCAATTGGTTTATGGTCCATTATCTGATCGTGTTGGTCGTAAGAAAATGCTATTCGTTGGTATGACCATATTTGTGCTTTCAACGGCTTTAATATCAGTATCTAACAGTATTGAGCTATTCCTTATTGCTCGCTTTGGTCAAGCATTAGGTGCGTGTAGTGGGACGGTAATTTGGCAAGCTGTTGTTATTGACCGTTATCAAGGTAAAGCATCAGAGCGCATCTTTGCTACTATCATGCCATTGGTTGCATTATCGCCAGCATTAGCGCCTTTGTTGGGTGCAGGCTTGGAAGAGTATTTTGGATGGCGTAGTATTTTTATTGTACTTGTAGTGATTGGTTTAGGTTTAGCATTTGCGACTAAGGGCCAAAAAGAGAGTGCGCCACTTGATAAAAAACAAGAAAAAATATCGACGCAATTAGCGCGAGATTATAAGCAAATTGTAAAATCAAAAATATTCATGGGTAATATGTTGATATTTGCTGCTTGTTCCGCTGCATTCTTCGCCTATTTAACTGGTTCGCCATTCATTATGACTGCGATGGGTTACTCTGGCGCGGATATTGGTTTGAGTTACCTGCCTCAGACAGTTGCTTTCCTTGTTGGTGGTTATGGTTGCCGTAGTCTGCTTGTACGCTTTAGCGCTAAACAATTACTACCTTGGTTAATGACGTTGTTTATTACGACCGTTGTGCTTATGTTTGTTATTGCGTTTGCAACATCACCGACAACGATCTGGCCAATTTTGATTCCATTTTGTTTCTTAGCGGTTGCTAATGGCGCGATTTATCCACTCGTGATTAATTCTGCGCTAGCGGACTTTAAAAACTGTAGTGCAACAGCTGCTGGTTTACTTAACTTCCTACAAACAATGTTCTGCTTCTTAGCAAGTAGTGTGGTATCTACATTTTCTGAACACGGTCTTTATACAGTGACAGCGGTAATGTTGTTCCAAGGTATCGTGATTGTGATTGGTTATGTATTAGCGAAACATAAAGCAACGGATGCTGCGGCAAGTACTGCTGTAGTTGCTTAGTTCGTATATGATGAAAGTTGCTTTAACGAGTGACTTTCGATTATGAAAAAAGGGGAAAGACATTAACTGTCTTTCCCCTTTTTTTATTTATTATTTCTAAAATAAATACTATTGAGCTTAGTAGCTTAGTAGCTTAGTAGCTTAGTCTTAGTGGCTTAATTCTCCACGAAGACTCTGTTGCATAAGTACTTTGATTTCTTCGCTTGGTAGCTCTTTACTGATGAGATAATGCAGTTTAGTTAACGCTGCTTCTGTCGTCATGTCATAACCAGAGATAACACCAACTTGAGCAAGGGCATCACCTGTTGCATAGCCGCCCATGTTAACTTTACCTTTAATACATTGGGTTAGATTAACGACAACGATACCGCGTTTGTTTGCCGCTTCAAGTGCATTTAAAATATCTTCGCTTTGTGGGGCATTACCGACACCGTAGCTCAGTAATATAAGTGCTTTAACAGGTTGTAATAGGATGTTACCAATGACTTCTGTTGAAATACCTGGGTAAAGTGTCACAATCGCAATTGGTTGTGGAGTGATGTTACTAACAGTAAGTGTCTTTTCTTCAATAGGTTTAACATCACCTAGCATTACTTCAATGTTGATCCCAACTTTTAATAACGTTTCACAGTTTGGTGTTGCGAAAGCGCTAAAGCCATCTGCATGCACTTTTGTTGTTCTGTTACCGCGTAATAGCTGGTTATTAAAGAATAAACATACTTCGTGTACAGGGTAGTTTGCTGCAAGGTAAAGCGAGTTAAGTAAATTGCTTTGACCATCTGAACGAATTTCTGCCAGCGGGATCTGTGAACCTGTCACAATCACGGGTTTACCAAGGTCTTCTAACATAAATGATAATGCTGATGCGGTATACGCCATGGTGTCTGTACCATGTAAGATAACAAAACCATCATATTGATCATAGTTAGTTTGAATGTCTTCGGCGATCTGCTGCCAATCTGAAGGTGACATGTTAGAAGAGTCGATTAACGGCGAGTACTCGTGAAGGGTGAAATCAGGCATTTCTTCGCGGTGGAATTCAGGTAGACGCGCTAAGCAATCTGTCATGAATCCTTCCATCGGTACATAACCGTGCTCTGAATGTTGCATACCGATCGTGCCACCAGTATACGCGATGTAGATTGATTTCTTAGCCATTAATAAATTCCCTGTGCGTTTTTAAGGAGGATTATAGTGCTGAAATCAATTAATGGAATAGTTTGTTACTAAATTGCTTAATAAAACTGCAATTAAATAGGGGATTTAAGGCAGAACTTTGAATTGAGCGGTAAATTGACATATTTACCGCTCAAGAGGAAGACTGGTCGAATCAGTTATTATCGCTGATTACAGCCTCATGACTATTTTATTTAACCTCACACACTAGGCATTGCACATACAGGCCTTGTGGATCTGAATAGTTGTTGAGTTGTGCAGCCTGTTGATTTATCGTCGCTAACCAAGTTGCAACATTACTATTCGGGTTGATGTTGAGTTGAGTTAATACTTGAGTCGCGATTGATTGAGTAAACATTGAAAGTAGTTTGTCTCGTTCACTGCGTGGCGTTTGGATCAAAATTAATGAATCACTCGATACTTCCGCTTGCTTAGCCGCTGATGCAATCGCATCATCAAGACTACCTAAACTATCAACAAGCCCTAAACGTAATGCATCACGGCCTGTCCAAACTCGGCCTTGAGCAATCGTATTCACTTGTTCGGTAGTCATTTCACGACCTTCAGCAACGACATTTAAGAAGTTACTGTAACCATTCTCGACAGTCATCTGAATGATTTTTGCCATATGTGCAGGCAGTTCTCGATTAACAGATAGCCCTGTGTAATCCGTTGTGCCTATGCCGTCACTGTAAATCCCCAATTTTGCGAGTAGTTTTTCAGTTGTTGCAAACATACCAAAGATACCAATTGAGCCTGTTATTGTTGTTGGCTTAGCCCAGATTTCATCTGCGGCAGAAGCGATCCAATAACCACCTGAAGCAGCAACACTGCCCATTGATACAATGACTGGTTTACCTGATTTTTTCACTTCTAATAGTGCTGTACGGATTTGTTCTGATGCAAAGGCACTGCCACCCGGGCTATCAATGCGTAATACTAGTGCTTTTATTTGGTCATCATCTTTAGCCTGTAATAACAGCTTCGTTAACGATTTACCACCAATTGCACCGGGAGGTTGATTACCATCTAGGATCTGACCGTTTGCAAAGATGATCCCAACACCGGGAGCATTAGCAAAACCTTGTTCTTCAAAGATTGTAGGTTGAAGAGCGAGATAATCTAAGAATTCAACTTTTTCGTATTTATCCGATTCGCTGTTTAGTTTTTTTGCTAGGTAGCGTGACATTTCTTCGCGAGTTAGCAGTTGATCTACAAGTTTTTGTTTTAAGGCATACTCTGCAATGTTGCCATTAACAGATTGTAGTTGCTCAATAAATTTATCTGCTTGCGGTGCTACATCATTGGCATTTATTGAACGGTTGTTAGCAACAGTTGCTGTATAGCTGTCCCAAAGTTGATTTAACCAGTTTAGTTTTGACTCTTTGCTCGCTTCTGACATGCCATTACGAGTGAAAGGTTCAACAAACGATTTATAAGTACCTACACGGAAAACATGCGATGAGAGGTTTAACTTATCAATTGCGTCTTTGAAGTAAAGGCTGTAGCTACCATAACCTTGCAGTAATACACCGCCTGCAGGGTTTAATAGGATTTCATCAGCAAATGAAGCAAGGAAGTATTGTTCTTGGCTAAAGTAATCACCGTAAGCATAGATAGGCTTGTTACTGTTTTTGAATTCAGTCAAGGCATCCGAAATATCAGTTAACTTGGTTAAGCTAGCTGGTTTTAATTGTGCAAGGTCGAGAATTAATGCAGTAATTGTATCGTCAGTTTGCGCGTTGTTAATGACGTTCACAACATCTGAAATTGCAATTTCGTTAACGACGTTTTTAGAATCAACGATTTCACCAATAAGCTGGTCAAACGGGTCAACTAATTTTGGTTGGTCAACCAATACGCCATTTAGGTTCAGTACCAAGGCAGTATTC
This sequence comes from Moritella sp. 24, assembly GCF_018219155.1. Classification (NCBI taxonomy): domain Bacteria; kingdom Pseudomonadati; phylum Pseudomonadota; class Gammaproteobacteria; order Alteromonadales; family Moritellaceae; genus Moritella; species Moritella sp. 24. The sequence continues at coordinate 2,016,414 of NZ_CP056123.1, forward strand.
TCTGCGAATGTTACTGGTGCTTCTTTTTGCTGTTGTAATGCGAGAAAAACAATAGCAATAAAAGAAATGAAAAATAGGTTTAGGATCAAATTACGCGTAAATGTAATCGAGCTACCTATTTTAGAAAGGATAAATCCGAGTATTGAGAATAATTTTCTCATTATTATATTCCTAGTAAACCCAATGGGATTAGACTGTTATGGATGTTGTTTCGTATATTAAGCCATAATTCTAGTTTAGATTAAAGCACTTACAATATAGAGGTTTGACAGTATGCAGCGGATCTAGTTCTCATTAATAATAAATAATGACAAACTAAGACTAGTGTAAACATGACAAAATGTGTTGTTAATTGTTGAAAACCAACGAAATCATGAATTTATGACTACACTTGTACGCTGTATTAGTTAAAATACCGTTTGAAATGAACGATTAAATTAATTACTCTAAAATTAAAATAGATAACAACAATGTATCAATCAAGTAGCAATTGTGTAACCACTGGGAGTGGAGTTATGTCTGCAAGCAATTATCCGAATATGTTGGCGCCGTTAGATTTAGGTTTTACAACATTGAAAAATCGAGTATTAATGGGCTCGATGCATACTGGCTTAGAAGAAGAAAAAAATGGATTTGAGAAACTGGCTGCGTTTTATGCTGAACGTGCAAAAGGCGGTGTCGGGTTAATTGTTACTGGTGGTATCTCGCCAAACCTACGTGGTCGTTTAATGCCACACGGTATGCAACTGTCTTATAAATGGCAAGCGAAGAAGCACCAAGTCGTTACACAAGCTGTTCATGATAATGGTAGTAAAATTGCCCTACAGATTCTGCATGCTGGTCGTTATGCGTATCATCCATTTAGTGTGAGCGCGAGTAAAAAGAAAGCACCGATTAACCCGTTCACACCAAGAGCAATGTCAAAACGTTCTATTCGTTGCACTATCTCTGATTTCGCTAAAACGGCTGAGTTAGCAAAATTTGCTGGTTATGACGGCGTCGAAGTCATGGGTTCTGAAGGTTACCTTATTAATCAGTTTATTTGTCGTCGTAGTAATAAGCGTACCGACGAATGGGGTGGTAGCTACCAAAATAGAATGCGCTTTCCCGTTGAAATTGTAAAATCAATTCGTGAACGTGTTGGTCAGGATTTTATTATTATCTTCCGCCTTTCAATGCTTGATCTAGTTGAAGACGGCAGTACATTCGAAGAAGCCGTTGAACTTGCGCAAGCACTTGAAAAAGCAGGTGTGACTATTATCAATACAGGTATTGGTTGGCATGAAGCGCGTGTACCAACAATTGTAACCAGTGTTCCACGTGCTGCGTTTAGCTGGGTAACGGAAAAAATGAAGGAGCACGTTAATGTTCCTTTAGTAACGACTAACCGTATTAATACACCTGAGGTTGCTGAAAACATTCTTGCTTCAGGACAAGCTGATATGGTATCGATGGCGCGTCCAATGCTTGCAGATTCTCATTTCGTAGAGAAGGCCATCGCAGGTAAAGCGGATGAAATCAATACTTGTATCGCTTGTAACCAAGCTTGTTTAGATCATGTATTTAAAGCGAAACGCGCATCTTGTCTTGTTAACCCTCGTGCTTGTTTTGAAACTGAGCTGACTTTTGAAACCGCAGCGACAGCAAAACGTATTGCAGTTGTAGGTGCGGGTCCTGCTGGTTTAGCATTTGCTTGTTATGCGGCTGAACGTGGTCATAAAATTGATATTTTTGATAGCCGTTCAGAAATTGGTGGACAGTTTAACTACGCAAAACAAGTACCGGGCAAAGAAGAATTTTTCGAAACGCTACGTTATTTTGCAAAGCAAATTGAAGTGCTTGGTATTAACTTGCATCTAAATCAGTTGGTGACAGTCAAAACACTTCAAGGTCAAGGTTATGATGATGTTGTTGTTGCAACGGGTATCAAGCCAAGAACACCTGCTATACCCGGTGTTAAACATGAAAAAGTATTAAGTTATATCGAAGTATTACGAGACCATAAACCGGTTGGTAAACGCGTTGCAGTTATTGGTGCGGGTGGTATTGGCTTTGATATTTCTGAGTATCTGGTTGAAGAAGAAGGTGAATCACCATCAACGAATACGCAGCAGTGGTTAAGCGAGTGGGGTGTAACCCAAGATGATCAAACTGTGGGTGGTTTAACGGCAGCGAAAAATACAGCTCCAGTACGTGAAGTATTCTTATTACAACGTAAAGATACCAAAGTGGGCGCAGGCTTGGGTAAAACCAGTGGTTGGGTACACAGGGCCACATTACAGAAGAAAAATGTAGAAATGATCAAGGGTGCATCTTATGACCTGATTGACGATCAAGGCTTACATATTACTGTCGATGGCGTGAAAAAAGTATTAGATGTTGATAATGTGATTTTATGCGCTGGTCAAGAACCATTTAGAGAGTTATTTGAGCAGTTAAAATCAGAAAAAATTACAACGCATTTGATTGGTGGCGCGTTTGAAGCCGGTGAACTTGATGCAAAGCGTGCAATTCGTCAAGGTGCAGAACTCGCTGCAACAATTTAATATGTAATTAATACTGATCTAATTCAAATATCAGACAATTAAGTTAACAGCTTTTTGACTGCTATTACGAAAGCTAGCCCATACTATGTATGGGCTTTTTTTATCTTCATAAATTAATCACTTGATATTTTCTGTCCCGCATTTAATACTTTAATTATCACTCATTGTTCAAAGTAGTAAATAATGGACGCAATTGACTTATTAATAAATCGCCATTCTTGTAACCAACTCTCAGCACCAGCACCTGCAGGTGAGGCGTTGGATAACATTATCAATGCAGGGCTACGGGCTCCTGATCACGGTGGTTTAACCCCTTGGCGTTTTATTATCACTGAAGGTGAAGGTTTAAAAACATTATCGCGTTATTTTCAAGATGCGGCATTTAATCTTGGAAAAGCAGAGAAAGATGTATTGAAAGCGTCGAATGCACCGTTTCGAGCACCACAAATCATTACTGTTATTGCACGAATAGAAGATCATCCAAAGATCCCGGAATCGGAGCAGTTGATGTCGGCTGGCTGTGTTGTGATGGCAATGCAAATGGCAGCACAAGCGCAAGGTTTTAATGGCATTTGGCGTACAGGCTGGTTTGCTTATGATAACTACATAAAGCAAAAACTTGAACTTGAAGCAAAAGACGAAATTGTCGGCTTTTTATATTTAGGTACACCGGATGTTTCATGTAAAAAAATTCGTCAGCTAGATACTAATAGTTTTATTACACGCATGGATAGCTAGGCTTTTTAACTTGAATCGAACGTAGGAATTTAAATGACTGCAGAATATCCAAAAGGACATTTACTTAGCGTACAGTTTCCACTTTATCATCATGTTGGTATTTCGGATGGATGTGGTCATGTTTATGAAAATTCACGAGCACGTTCCGGTCGAGGCTTAGTCAGTTTAAGTGATTTTTCTGATAATAAAGATATTATCGATCATGGTTTCTTACCAGATAGTTTACCTGCTGAAGATATCATCGATAATGCTAAGCAGCTCGTTGAAGATCCTAAACGTTATCATTTGCTCAAAAACAATTGTGAGCATTTCGTGCATGAGGTTTGTGGTGTAAGGGTAACAAGTCCACAAATACGTCGAGCCTTAATTTTAATCGCGACCTTACTCGTTGACAGGTTTGCAAGCGGCCGATTTAAATCTGCATTATTGTGGAGTATTGCTTCCCAACTATCACACTTAAACGAAGCGACATTTTCTTGGTGGAAACATGCTATTTTTACTTCCGCAGGGTTTTGGTTAGTGCTTTTAACTAATACAAATCAGGATGTTGCAGACAAAGACTGATAAGTTAATACCTCTTTGTACTTACTTTCTCCCCCCACGCGTTTACTGATTTAGTAAGCGCTTTCTAGTTATTCTCCTTATAATATCCCAATTAGACTAAAAACTCGTTAGAGTTACAATTAGTGAGCGAGATGAGCCATGGGTAATATTGAAATCATTCGCGATCATAGTTTGCCACAGAAGCAAATTATTCTTATCGCAGATAAAGTAATGGTTGATATAGCAGAGGAATATGACCTTAAGCTCCAGTGGCAGGGTGATAAACTTCATATCAAGCATGCACATACCAGAGGGTATTTACATGCTGATGCTGAGAGTATCAGAATCAAATTAAAGTTGGGAATATTTTTATTTCCAGTCAGTTTTGTATTAAAACAAAGCATCGAAGAAACGCTTGATGAGCTATTGCCAAGTGCAGTCTGTTCACATCGATAAAGTACACTAAGGCTTAAATTATGGAACAATTATCATTGGTTGAAACCTCCTTTTTATTAAGTGAGAGTACAGCAAGTCCTAAGCATTTTTCAGGGTTACAAATATTTGAACCCCCGAAGGACTATGAAGGTAATTTTGCTCGAGATCTATTTCAAAAATTGATTATGGATCCGGCAGTGGCGACGCCATTTAATTTTAAGCTGAAAAAGAGTATTGGTGGCTTATATTACTGGGTTCATGATAGCCAATTTGATTTTAATTATCATATTCGTATGTCAATGTTGCCAGGCGAAGGCTCTGATGAGCAGTTACGTGATTTAGTTGAACGTTTGCACTCACATCTTATTGATCGAACACGCCCGTTGTGGGAAGTTTATCTTATTGAGGGATTGTCTGAAGGTCGTTTTGCTATCTTTACTAAAATCCATTATGCAATGGCAGACGGTAAAATGGCAAACAGCTGGTTATCGGGTTACTTGCAAAGCGACCAATCGGTTAATGATTATCGCCCATTTTGGCAGATCCCATCATTCCGTCCAGGGTATAAAGAATCCGCAGGTGTGATCGAAAATATTTTATCGAATTACGTCAGTGGCTTGAAACAACTTAAATCGATACCTGGTTTGTTTAGACTCGGTACGCGCATGGGATTAAAGTTCATGCACTTGCGCGATAAAGGACCTGCTTTACCATTCTGCGCCCCAAGAACACCTTTCTCTGTACCTGCGACACGATCTCGTATTGTTTCTTTTGGTCGTTTACCGTTTGAAAAAATGCGTTCTATTAGCAAGATAACAGGCGTCACATTAAATGACGTTATCTTATGTTGTGTTGATATTGGCCTTAACCGTTATCTAAAAGAGAAGGGCATTTTATTACGCAAGCCATTAGTGGCTCAGGTGCCTGTTCGTATAGGCAATGGTCGTCGAAATGCATTAACAGGTGTTGAATTAGGTAATGTCGATGCAGATGCATTAGATCATTTAGAAACGATTTATAAACGTACGAGCAGTGTAAAAGAAGATTTATTTAGCTTGCCAGCCGAATCGGTTGTTAATTTTTCATTGCTGATCCAGGCGGCCGCATCAATCTCTGAGTGGCTAGGCGTGTCTAAATTCTTACCTCCATTGGGCTCAGTACTTGTGTCTAATGTACGTGGTCAGCAAGAGCATGCTTATCTAGCGGGGGCGAAGCTTACTGAAGTATATCCAGTATCAGTACTTTCTGCTGGTACAGCATTAAACATTACATTATACAGCTATCATGAAAAGGTGTTTTTTGGCCTTGTTGGTTGTAAAAATGAATTACCAGATTTAGATATGCTGTCACGTCATGTTGAAGCCGCTTGTGAAATATTATCGGATGATATTCTTGATAATGCGAAGCAGCACTCAGTACTCATTTCTTCTCGTTAAAATATGAGGTGGTGACTTAGGTTGCCATCTTTATATGTCCCTTCTTCATATTTCATGCTACTTTGATTAAGTTACACATTTGTTAAATGTGAGCGTGTCGTTAGTTCTGCATTTAGAAGAAAAATTCTAATATGTACGACTATAATTTTATTATATGTACAGATATAGTTCGAGGTTATCTTGATTAGTTGGCAAGCTAAAGCGCTTAATTTGTTTTTAAAGCAAACCGTTAAGCGTTCCATTGAAAATACTAAAGATGTAAATAAATTACGTTTTCAAATGCGAGCGTTGGATAAGTTTACATTTGGTGTTAGTGCTAAAATTGAGCGTACACAGTTAATTCGTGAAGGGATCTTGTGTGACGAAATAAAGCTGAAACTGTCAAATAGTAAGAAAAAATTATTATATATTCACGGTGGGGCATTCGTATTCAAAACACCCGCAATACATAATAACTTTATCGCCAGATTGGTTGAACCGTTAGACGTTCACGCTATTGTTCCAGATTATCCTCTTGCTCCAGAGCATCCTTTCCCTGCCGCCTTAGATTGTTGTTATGCTGTTTATAAATCGCTATTGGATTCAGGTACATTACCTGAAGATATCATTATAGGTGGAGATTCTGCGGGTGGTAACATCGCGTTATCTTTACTATTACGCGCGAAGCATAATGGTTTACCGATGCCAAGTTGCTGCGTTTTATTATCACCAGTCGCAGATATGACTCAGAGCGGTTTATCTTCGGTGGAAAATCGTTTCAGTGATGCGTTGTTTAGCTTAGAGGTGATGCTGCATTGCCGTAACTTATATTTAGAAGACGATAATCATGACCTGCACAATCATGAGATATCCCCTTTATTTGGTGACTTCTCAGGGTTCCCACCGTTTATGTTCCATGCTGGTAGCGCTGAATTAATGCGTGATGATTCCACTCGGCTAGCAGAATTTATGTTGGCTAAAGGCGTAGATGCTCACATACAGATTTGGCATCAAATGCCGCATGTATTTCCATTGTTTGAGCAATTGCCTGAAAGTAAAGCTGCACTACAGCAGATTGTTGAGTTTATAAAGAAGCATTAAGAATATTAGCTAAATCCACATTTAATTATAAATAATCATATAAAATATATCATATTCGGAAAGTTTTCTGAATATGATATATGCTGTTCTATAAAACCCTTTATTATAGCCATATAAACCAAGTGTAAACATATGTAGAGGCTATTATGAATAAAGAACAAGTATTACAAGCTATTGAATTATTGAAAGAAGGTCGTTCTTTAACTGAAGTAACTAAGATTGCGAACATCAACGTAATGTACGTAAGTGTCATCCGAAAATTAATGGTGATGAACCTGATTAATGTTGATGCTTAATAGCCACAACAAAGAATAACAGTTTACCGTATTCAAAAAAAAGGCCAGCAAGATAATAATTATCTTGCTGGCCTTTTTGTTTTAAGCGACTTACTTATTTTAAATAAAAAGTAAGTCAGACTTAAATTAGAATTCCGCTGTGCGAGGTGCACGTGGGAAAGGAATTACGTCACGGATATTTTGCATACCTGTTACATAAGACACTAAACGTTCGAAGCCTAGACCAAAACCAGAATGTGGCACTGTACCGAAACGACGTAGGTCGCGGTACCACCAGTAATCTTCTTTGTTTAAGCCCATTTCTTCCATACGCTTATCAAGCATATCTAAACGTTCTTCACGTTGGCTACCGCCGATGATTTCACCGATGCCTGGTGCAAGTACGTCCATTGCCGCAACTGTTTTACCGTCTTCATTCATACGCATGTAGAATGATTTAATATCTTTCGGGTAGTTTTTAACAACAACAGGTGCTTTGAAGTGTTCTTCAGCAAGGTAACGTTCGTGCTCAGAAGACATATCGATACCCCAAGAAACTGGGAATTCGAATTCTTTACCACATTCTTCTAAGATCTTAATTGCATCTGTGTAATCAATTTGTGCAAAGTCAGAATCTACGAAGCTTTCTAAACGAGTAATTGCTTCTTTGTTGATACGTTGTGCAAAGAACTGCATGTCATCCATACGTTCTTCTAGTACTGCTCTAAAGCAATATTTAAGCATATCTTCAGCTAGTTTTGCAGCATCGTCTAAATCAGCAAACGCAATCTCAGGTTCAACCATCCAGAATTCTGCAAGGTGACGCGTTGTGTTTGAGTTTTCAGCACGGAACGTTGGACCGAAAGTATAAACTTTACCAATCGCACAAGCATAAGTTTCAGCGTTAAGTTGACCAGAAACTGTTAGGAAAGTCTCTTTACCAAAGAAATCTTCTTTGTAATCAACGTCACCTTTATCAGTTAAAGGCAGGTTATTCATATCCAGTGTACTTACACGGAACATTTCACCAGCACCTTCACAATCACTACCAGTGATAAGAGGTGTGCTTAACCAGTTATAACCATTTTCATGGTAAAAACGGTGAATAGCTTGTGATAAACAGTTACGTACGCGCATTACTGCACCCATAACGTTAGTACGGCCACGTAGGTGAGCGTGTTCACGAAGGTACTCGATGCTGTGACGTTTAGCTGACATTGGGTAAGTGTCTGGGTCTTCTACTAAACCAAGTACGATAACTTCTGTTGCTTGGATTTCGAATGCTTGACCTTTACCTGGTGATTCAACTACAACACCTGTAACTTCAACTGAACAACTTGCAGTAAGATTTAAAACGTCTTCTGCGTAGTTTGGTAGATCTTTGCTTACAACTGCTTGGATAGGATCGAAACACGAACCATCGTAAATAGCTAAGAAAGAGATACCAGCTTTAGAATCACGACGTGTGCGGATCCAGCCTTTCGTTGTAACTGTACTGCCTACCGGGAATTTACCGGCAAAAATATCTTTAACTGACGTATGCGTCATAGGATTATTGCTCTCCAGCATAAAAAGCTCTTGCTGAGCGAATGATGATTATTTAAGTAAGGTTATATTACCTTTGCAGATGAAGTATACAAGTAAAAACAACGAAAAATCATTTTGTTTGCTTAATATTTAGTAAATTAACACTGATAATTGCAAATGGTTAAGGATTCTAATGATAATTAATTTGTTTTTTCTTTTGTTGTAATATACGCGCTTGATTTAAAATACTGCTACTAGGCTTTATTTGGGGATTGTTTGATTCGGTACTTGTACGACGCTTTAAACTTTGTTCTAGCTTATCAAAATAACTCGATTCACTAATATTGTTGTCGAGCATTAAATTATAACGTTCTGACAATCCTTGCGTTCCGGTTGCGTGTTCCAGCTTGTTGATAATGTTATGTTCGAACTTCGCTTCAGTTATGTAGCGAGTTATATCAGTTAATGGCGCGATGACTTTGATATAAATAGCATAAGTAATGGCGATAAAACTCACTAAACATAAGCTGATAATAATGACACTGCTGAGCATAAATAGACTCCACTAAATTAACGGTATTAAACAAATAGAGGATTGAGCTATACCTCGTTATTGTTTGCTTATCTTTAGCAAAGCCTATTTTTAGGACAATGCAAGTTGAATTCATATTAAGCTTAGTTCAACTTACATTAACCCACTACTGATACCAAATATCAGCAGAGAGTACTTGTTTGATCACATTGCATAATGTCGCTAGCTCGGCATCAGAAATGATATAAGGAGGCATGATATAAAGGAGCTTCCCGAAAGGTCTTATCCAGACGCCTAATTCCACAAATAATACCTGTGCCTTTGCAAGATCAATGGATTGTTTTGTTTCAATCACACCAATACTACCAAGTACACGCGCATCTGTGACTTGCTCATGATCTGCTAATGATAATAGACCGTGTTGTAGTTGCTGTTCAATGTGTTGTACACGTGTTTGCCAATCTGTCGCCATTAATAAGTCAATACTGGCATTTGCAACTGCACAAGCTAATGGGTTACCCATAAACGTAGGCCCATGCATCAATACGCCACTTGGACCATTACTGATTGTTTCTGCAACATGGCGAGTAGTGAGGGTTGCTGCTAACGTCATGTAACCACCAGTAATGCCTTTACCCAAGCACATAATGTCAGGCGTTATTTCAGCGTGTTCACAAGCAAAGAGTTTACCGGTACGGCCAAAGCCTGTTGCAATTTCGTCTGCAATGAGTAGTACGTCATAGCGTTCACAAAGTAATTTCGCCTGACGTAAAAATTCGGGGTGGTAAAATTTCATGCCACCGGCACCTTGCACGATAGGTTCCAGCATGAGCGCTGCTATTTGTTGATGATTGTCTTCTAGCGTTTGCTCTAAATCATCCATGGCACTTTGTTGCCATTGTTCATTAAACTTGATACTTGGTGCATCGATAAAAAACTGTGGCGCTAAAAATCCGGTAAATAATTCATGCATGCCATTATCGGGATCGCAAACAGACATAGCCCCAAAGGTATCGCCATGGTAACCGTTACGTATGGTGATGAACTTTTTCTTGCTTGGTTGTTGGTGATGCCAGTATTGAATAGCCATTTTCATTGATACTTCAACACTGACTGATCCCGAGTCCGATAAGAAGACGCATTCCAAACCATCAGGTGTGATGTCCACTAGTTTTTTGCATAGATTAATGGCTGGTTCGTGGGTGATACCGCCAAACATCACATGCGACATTTTACTCGCTTGTGCTTGCATGGCTTGATTTAGCGAGGGCACGTTATAGCCATGAATAGAGGCCCACCAAGAAGACATACCATCGATTAATTGTGTGCCATCATTTAATGTGAGATAAACGCCATCCGCACTATCAACGTGATAACAAGGGAGTGGTTTTGTCATCGATGTGTATGGGTGCCAGATGTGTTGCTGGTCGAACTTCATTAAATCACTGTTTGTTTTTTGAGTCATTGTAAACCTTGGTTTTAGCATTTGGTTGACCTTGCGGCTATGCTCGATAGACTAATCGAGTTTAAGAACAAATTCAAATAAAGGACTTAAGATGACCCAAACTGTTCGCCACGATTGGCAAGTTGATGAGATTGAAGCGCTATTTAACCAACCATTTAATGATTTGATGTTTCAAGCTCAGACGGTTCATCGTCAGCATTTTGATCCCAACAGTGTACAAATTAGTACGTTACTATCGATTAAAACAGGCGCCTGTCCTGAGGATTGTAAGTACTGCCCACAAAGCGCACGTTACACAACGGGTATTGAAAAAGAGCGTTTGATGCAAGTTGAAACTGTATTAAAGCGTGCCGCTGAAGCAAGAGATAATGGCGCAAGTCGTTTTTGCATGGGCGCAGCGTGGAAGAACCCACACAAACGAGATATGCCATATTTAATCGATATGGTTAAAGGTGTAAAAGCAATGGGGCTTGAGACGTGTATGACTTTGGGGATGTTAGCACCCGATCAAGCACAGTCTTTATCTGAAGCGGGCTTAGATTATTATAATCACAATTTAGATACATCTGAAGAATATTACGAGCAGATTATTACGACGCGTACTTACCAAGATCGTTTAAATACACTCGACCATGTGCGTGATGCTGGTATGAAAGTATGCTCTGGCGGGATTGTCGGTATGGGCGAGCAACAACTCGATCGTATTGGCTTACTTAAATCGTTAGCGAACTTACCACATCATCCAGAAAGCGTGCCTATTAACATGCTAGTTAAGGTTGCTGGTACACCACTGGAAGACACTCCAGATCTCGATGAAATAGAATTTGTGCGTACGATTGCTGTCGCGCGTATTATTATGCCGAAATCTTACGTTCGTTTGTCTGCTGGTCGCGAGGCGATGAGTGAACAAACACAAACGTTGTGCTTTATGGCCGGTGCCAATTCAATCTTCTACGGTTGTAAGTTGTTAACGACGGATAACCCTGACGAAGACAGTGATAAACGTTTATTTAGAAAACTAGGGTTACATCCTGCACGTATTCGTGAAGCCAGTGATGAAGCGCAATCAGCACAATTAATGGATGAGATCGCCGAGCAAGCATCACCGTCACTTTTTTATGACGCAACAAGTGTCGCAAACTAAATGGCATTTGAATTCATTACACACGCATTACACCAGCAAAAATCAGCGTCTTTATTACGCACCCGGGTGATAAGTAATGGTGCAATTAATTTTTCAGCGAATGATTACTTAGGACTGGCAACACACCCTGAATTAATTGCTGCATGGCAACGTGGTGCAGCAGAATATGGTGTTGGCAGCGGTGGATCATTTCTTGTTACGGGTTACACACATGCGCATGCGGCATTAGAAGATAAGTTAGCTGATATAACGGGTCATGAATCGAGTTTATTGTTTAATTCGGGTTATAGTGCGAATCAAGCTTTAATTAAAGCCTTGTTAGATCAGAATGATTTGTTAGTTCAGGATAAACTGAATCATGCCTCGTTAATTGAAGCGGGGGTTTATTCGCCTGCCACGATGAAACGTTTTAAACATAATGACAGTGACCATCTTGCACAGACGCTGAGCCGATACCGAGATAATTATACTAATTCACTAGTCGTAACTGAAGGTGTGTTTAGCATGGATGGCGATCAACCGAACTTGGTTGATATTCATCAACAATGCAAAGCACATGATAGTTGGTTGTTAGTCGATGATGCCCATGGTTTTGGGATCGTATCTCAGGGACAAAGCTTAAAGAAACATAACTTGTCAGCAAATGATATAGCTTTGTATATGGCTACGTTTGGTAAAGCGGCCGGTGTTTCTGGTGCATTCGTCTCAGCATCGAAAGACGTTATCGATTATCTGATTAATTTTTCAAAACCTTATATTTATTCAACAGCAATGCCAGCTGCAATGGCGGTCTGTATTGATAAAGCATTAACGATAATGGCGAAGGAAACATGGCGAGTTGAGCATCTAAATCAACTAATAGCTTATTTTAAACAGCAATGTTTTTTACAGAATATCACCTTGATGCCATCGGACACCGCAATTCAACCGCTTATTATAGGTGATGCTGATAAGGCGATGAAAATCAGTCGATATCTTGCGAGTAAAGGGCTGTTAGTTAAAGCGATTCGTCCGCCGACAGTGCCTAGGGGAACATCGCGTTTACGGATAACCTTATCAGCTAGCCATAGTATGAAAGATATTGATTTATTGCTGGCGCGGCTGAAGGATGCATTAGATACAAATAGAGGAGGCACTGCATGATAGATAAAAATGCAGTTGCGCGTTGCTTTGGTAAAGCGGCGGCGAGTTATGATCAGCATGCGATATTACAGCGATTATCCAGCGATAAACTATTACGTTATTTACCTAAATCATCGGTGCGATCAGATGATGTTAAGGTGTATTCTTCGACCGTTGATCTCGGTTGCGGTAGTGGTGCGCTATTACCTGCATTAGCAAATTGCAGCGAAACATTAATTGCAGTTGATTTATCTATGGGCATGCTTTCATACGCAAAAGCGCATAATCAACTCCCGAGTCAACCACTATGGCTAAATGGTGATGCTGAGGCCTTACCATTACAATCATCTAGCATTGATTTATGCGTGTCTAATTTAGCGCTGCAATGGTGTGATGATCTGGCAACCCCTTTAATTGAAGTCTCGCGTTGCTTAAAACCGGGCGGGTTGATGTTGTTTAGTACATTAGTGTCAGGGAGTTTAGATGAACTCACTCAATCATGGTCTACGGTAGATTCACAACGGCATGTTAATCGTTTTTTATCTGAAGGTGAGATTAAAGCGGCATTACTTAAGTCAGGGTTAAGTGTTGATACATTTGAGGTTGCAGTTACTACGATGCATTACGCCAGTGTCAAAGAGGTGATGCTAAGCCTTAAAGGCATTGGCGCAAATCATGTACATGATAAAGAGGCAAAACCAACTACACAGGGTGAGTTGAGAGCATTCAAAGCGAATTATGAAACGTTACGCGATAATCAAGGGTTATTACCATTGAGCTATAAACTTGCTTATTGCTTATTACGCAAACATTAGGACCACGATCGTCGATGACAAATAATATCAAAAAAGTATTTATTACCGGAACAGATACAGACGTAGGCAAGACTGTTATTAGCACCGCTCTTATTGATAATGCAAATAGTCGGGGACTTAAAACGGTTGGCTTTAAACCTATTTCAGCGGGTTGTGAATTAACGCCATTAGGACTGCGTAATGAAGATGCATTGTTACTGCAGCAGCACGCATCGAAAAAAGTGGATTATCAGCTTGTAAACCCAATTGCTTACCAAGCCCCCATCGCGCCACATATAGCAGCGGAGCAACAGGGCGAGCTTATCGATTTGGGCGTGATAGACTCGACGTTAGCTAAGATCACAGACAATGTCGACCTTGTTGTTATTGAGGGGGCGGGTGGTTGGCATCTTCCCATTGATAAGCGTAACTATTTTTCGTCTTGGGTAGCTGAAAACCAGTTAGATGTTATTCTTGTAGTAGGGGTTAAGTTAGGTTGTTTGAATCATGCTATTTTATCTGCACAAGCAATTCAGCATTCTGGTGCAAATCTTGTTGGTTGGGTTGCAAATAGTTTAACCGCAGATATTGCCAATTATGATGCAATGATAGAAACGTTATTGGTGGCATTACCAGCACCATTGATGGGAAAAATGCCTTATTTTGTATCAATTGAAGATAAAAATGAAAATTCAGCTAACTATCTGGATTTAACTTCTTATTTAGCGTTGTAAAGGATAATATACTTAGCCATGAATAACCCCTAAATTTTTAGTATGTAACGGTTTATATAGCGTTATATGGGGAAGTGAGGGAATACGTGAATGAATAAAGGATGTATAGCACGTGGCTAAGATTGTTTTAAAACAAGAAGATAAGTTATCATTTAAGCTTAATCACCTTATTCCACAAGGTGATTATCGACGTGTCGACGTCTATCTTTTATTACCAAATGAAATGGGTATCAACCCGCAGACGTTGACGGAAGAAGATTATTTCTATCGTGGTATTCAAGGAAAGCGTGCGTATTATTCTGAGGGGCTACATCTCCCATTAGTGCAAAGTAGATTTGCAAGTCGAATGAAACGTTCGCCTGACGAGTATCGTGTTAATTTGAACTTATTTGCTTATCAATTCGCTAAAGCCTTCGAAAAAGATATCCGCAATATTCAGCTACAATTAGAGCATCACTTATTTTATTCAGCTTTGATTGAATTAATTGATGTTGCTAAATCTATTATTAAAAAATTTCGCCGTAACGCCCCAACAGATGAAAAATTAAACGCATATTTTAATAACGTAGATAATTACCTTTCATGGTTTAGCGAGCAGTGCTGCTACAAAGCATTATCAAAACGAAAAAAACAAAGCGAATTTCTTGATGAACGTGCTGAGGTCATTGGTTTTTGTCGGGGTGAAGCCAAGTATCGTTTAGAAAAAGGCTATAATTCCGCGAATACGTTATTAGATCCAAATCGTATCGCCAATAAAATGCGTTTATTACGTCGCTTGATCGAACATGGTGTGATCTTCAAAGAAGAAACTCAACAATTGGGTAAACATCAGAAAAAAATTGTAAAAGGGACGGCAACATCTTTGGTTATGGTGATTGTATTAAGCTTAATACTCTTCGCTCAAGGTGAATTAAAAGGGCTGACTTACGCATTGATTGCAGTGCTATCGGTGATTTATGGGTTCAGGGAAATCTTTAAAGACGAATTCAATAATACGTTATGGCGTTGGATCCGTAAAGGTCGAGCAAAATGGTCAAGACAGTTAATTGATACATCGAATAAACAAGTTATTTCAAAGCAACGTGTTTGGCTTGATTACATTAAGCAAAACCAATTACCTACAGTCGTACGTGAAGTTTTGTATCGCCGACGCCCACAGAATAAGCAAGAGTCCATATTATTACACTATCGACTTGATAGTAAGGTGAGTAATAAAGGTTTTCAAGCGGGTTACGACCGTATTCAAGAGCAGATCTACTTTAGTGTGAGACCGCTTATCCGTTATTTAGAGCGTGGTACTGGCGCTGTATATTCAGAGAGTGACAGTAAAATAAGTAAAGAACCGATTGAAAGGCGTTATCAAGTTAATGTTGTTGTTGGTTTGAAAGATGATAGTGCTAAAGTTGTTTATCAACGTCACAAAATAACAGTAAATCGCTCTGGTATTCTTGATATTGAAGCGGCTGATGTATTTAGTGAGATCCTCTAGATTATGTATGGCCACCATTTTAAGTTAGACCTTAGGCCTCGCCCCACACCCCAAATCTATTAATATTTAGGTATTAAATAGCAGTATAATTTAATACCTTTATAATATCTTAATCAAACGTTTAAATTATTATGATACTAAGGTCTTATTTTCGCATTAATACTGTTGTGGATATGTTGCTTATGTGAAATATTTGTTATACGACTTCTGGTTTAATTTATAAGGATATCCTATCTTTAGCAGTAATTAGATGAAGTTATAAAGCGTATAAGCAAAGGAGTGCTGATAATGGATGGACAGGGAGATGTAATCGGTGGTTGGTTAGTCGCTTTGTATAAAGCGCTGTTATGGAAAGGGATTGAACCTTTCGAGCTACTTGAAAAGTCAGATGTTAGTCTGAATGAAATAACGAGTGTGGGTAGTCGTGTACCTGTTAGTTTGTGTAATAAACTCTTCGAGCAATCTGTCACGTTAACGGATGATCCACTCTTACCTATCAAAGTTAGTCAGTGCATTGTTGCCACAACATTTCATGCATTAGGTTATGCCATTCAAGCATCATCGTCATTGCAAGATGCGTTTACACGTTTAGTCCATTACGATCGTGTACTGAGTAGTGCCTGTCGAATCAATTTAACTGAAGATGATAAGTATTGCTATCTTGAGTTAAACTTGAATGAAGCAGAAGGTCATGTCAATCGTATTGGTCCACAGCTTGAGTTAACAATGCTGTTATCGATTATCAAAATATGTCGTGACTTATCTAATCCAGGTTTTGCACCAGTCAAAATATACACCACGGTTGATATCCGTTGTGCCGCGCAGTTTGAATCATACACAGGTTGCCAAATTCAGTTTAACTCAAGTCAATCTATGCTTGTTATGGATAGCGAGGTTCTATCAAAGCGACTCCCTAATTTTGCACCGGATCTGGTTTTATTAAGTGATAAGGCTGCAGATGATTACCTTGCTAGTTTAAGTGGTAATAGTGTCGTTAACCAAGTGCGTTCAGAAGTGGTTTCTTTGATGGCGAGTGGGGTTCCTAATATTGATTTTGTCGCCGATAAGCTCAATTTTAGTCAGCGTAGTTTACAGCGTAAATTAAATGACTCTGGAACAAGCTATAAAGATCTCGTTGAAAATATTCGCCAAACAATGGCAGAACAACACTTAAATCAAAACCTTTTATCTTTAGGTGAAATTAGTTATTTATTAGGTTTTTCTGATGTTGCTAATTTTTCCCGTGCTTTCAAACGCTGGAAGGGTATCACTCCCGGTGCCTATCGAGGAGCGCATTATCATTCATAAGTAAATGAGTCATGATTAAATTATTTACATCAGGGATAACGATATTATCACTGGTGTGAAAGTTCAGGTCTTAGTGAAAAGACCTTCGTAAACTTAAGGGATTAGGGTGGTACAAATGCCAAGTATGAATAAGAAATTACTGGCGCTGTTGTGTACATTAAGTTTACCAGCACACAGTGCAAGTGAGGATAAAGCGCGCGATAAAGCAAGCGACTTCGTCAATAATAATGTGCTACAAGTGGCTGCAGAAATGAATAGCCTTGTAGAAAAAAGTGTTTTTTTAGAAGTTGATAATTATGCACAACGACAAATTTTAGTAGGTGAATACGGTCGTATTGTGGTTCGTAAAAATAGTGATTCAGCGTGGGTTCAGGCTAATGTGCCTGTTCAAACAACAATCACGGCGGTTGATTTTATTGATGATAAAACAGCGTGGGCTGTTGGTCATCAAGGCGTGATACTAAAAACAACCGACGGTGGACATAATTGGGTTAAAAAGTTTGATGGTGTTGAGCTAACTGCATTGTTGAAAGTTAGCCTCGAAGCGCAAATTATGTCATTAACCGCTGCTTTTGAAACCGCCCAAGTGGTAGACATTGATGAAGATGCGCTTGATGAACTTGAGATGCAACTGGATGATGCTACCTATAAATTAGAAGATTTAACCGTGAATGCGGGTATTGAAATCTCATTGTTTGATGTGTTGTTTACTACCGCGGATTACGGTCTTGTTATTGGTGCTTACGGTGCGATGTTAGAGACAAAGGATGGCGGTGATTCATGGCAATATATAGGGCATAAAGTACCGAATCCGGAAGGTTTCCATCTTAACGCATTAACAAAGGATAGTGAGAATAATATCTATATTGTCGGTGAAGCAGGTGTGGGGATGAGCACATCGGATTCTGGTAATACGTGGCGTTCACTCGATATTGACTACTTAGGTTCATTATTTGGTATTGAAGTACAAGGCAGCACACTTTATAGCTACGGTTTACGTGGCAACATGTTCATTTCTCAAGATCAAGGATATCAGTGGCAGTCGCTTAATACAGGGGTCACTAATCATATTTTTTCTGCTGACTGGCTAAATAACAAGGAACTGTTATTAGTGGGTGCTGGTGGTTTAAAACTTGTTTATAACGGTCATCAATTCAATAACATCTCACAAACAAGCCAACGTGTTGATATTACGTCAGTCAAAGTGATTAATGATGATGTCATTACAACAGGCCTTCGTGGTTGGCAAAGTAATTTGAAAAATGACTTAGAACAGGGAGGTCTAAAGTAAATGGAAAAGCTTACTATTTGGATCGAAAAGCAGTTATTTGGTTTTAAAAATTTTGTATTTATATTTATCGTATTACTAACTGGTTTTTTAGCTTATAACGCGAGTTTGGTTAGACCGAGTGCATCATTTGAAAAGATGATTCCTGTACAACATGAATATATTCAAAATTATTTAAACTACAAGCAAGAGTTAGCGAGTCTCGGCAACAGTGTACGTGTCGTTATTGAAAACGAAAATGGCGATATTTTCAATGCTGAATTTCAAGAGCAGATGCGTGCATTAAATGATGAACTGTTTTTTATTCCAGGCGTAGATCGTTCTGGAATGAAATCAATTTGGACTTCAAACGTGACATGGGCAGAAGTGACTGAAGACGGTTTTGTCGGTGGTACTGTGATCCCGAGTGATTATGATGGAACTCAACGTACACTAGACCGATTACGTCGTAATGTCATGCTATCAGGTCAAGTGGGTTATTTAGTTGGTGATAACTTTAAATCAGCGGTATTCATATTGCCGTTAATGAGTGTTAACCCTGTTACGGGTAAACCACTTGATTACAATGAGCTATCTAATACGCTGGAAGATATTCGTAGTAAATACGAAGTGGAAGGCGTTAAAGTCCATATCACTGGTTTTGCTAAGGTGGTGGGCGACCTGATTGCTGGTGCAGCAGAAGTCGTTATCTTCTTTATTACTGCAATCGCGATCACGTTTGTGCTGCTCTACCTGTATAGCCGTTGTTTAAGAAGTACGATTGTCACGGTAACGTGTGCATTGGTTGCTGTTATTTGGCAACTAGGCTTACTTAATTTGTTGGGGCAGGGGCTTGATCCTTATTCTATGCTTGTACCATTTTTAGTTTTTGCTATTGCGGTGAGTCATGGTGTTCAGCTCATTAGTGCAATTGGTCAACATATGGCGGCTGGAAATAAAGCCGAACAGGCTGCACGCCTTGCGTTTCGCGCATTAGCAATACCTGGTTTGATTGCATTGTTAAGTGATGGCCTTGGTTTTATCACACTTAACGTGATTGAAATTCAAGTTATTCAAGATCTGGCAACAGCGGCAAGTGTGGGGGTGGCGGTTATCTTATTAACTAACCTCGTATTGCTACCGATACTGATGTCTTGGACTGGAGTGTCACCTGCAGGTATTAAGTATTTGCTGTCAGAGCAGTCAAAGACCCCCCTTATTGTTAAGGTGTTTAGTCGCTTTGCTGATGCTAAATGGGCTAAATCAGCGCTTGTTTTTGGTGTTGTTTGTCTTGCTGTTGGTCTGTACCAAGGACAATCGTTAAAGATTGGTGATCTTGATGCTGGCGCACCTGAGTTACGTGCAGATAGTCGTTATAACCTTGATAATGCGTACGTTGCTAATAATTATCAGGCGAGTACAGACATCATGGTATTGATGGTTGAGACGCCTGCTGAACAATGCAGCAGTTATCATACATTAAATGCAGTGAATCAATTACAGGCACACGTTGAAGGTATACCCGGCGTTCAGTCAACGCTTTCAGTTGCAACTATTGCGAAAAAAGCAATTGTTGGTATGAATGAAGGTAATCCGAAATGGCAGGGCTTGAGTCCAAACCAATTAGTATTAAATGCGGCAGTGGGCCGTGCTCCTGCTGCCTTTATGAATAATACTTGCAGTATGTTACCACTTATGATTTATCTCGATGATCATAAGGCGAATACGCTTGAGACTGTTATTGCTGATATCACCGCATATACTGCAGCAAATAAAACGGAAGGTGTAAACTTTGCCCTTGCAGCGGGTAACGCTGGAATTGAAGCTGCAACAAATAGTGTGATTGAAAAAGCACAATATCAAATGTTGATGTGGGTGTACGGTGTTGTAGCGCTACTGTGTTTTCTAACATTCCGTTCAGTTAAAACATTATTATGTATTATTTTTCCGCTAGCGTTAACGTCAATTTTAGGCCAAGCGTTAATGGCTACACTCGGTATCGGTGTTAAAGTCGCAACATTACCTGTTATTGCGCTGGGTGTGGGTATTGGTGTCGATTATGGTATTTATATTTACAGTCAATTATCGGCAAGGTTGAAAATGGGTGATAATTTACAGGATGCTTATAAATACGCATTATCAAGTACAGGTAAGGCCGTTGCATTTACTGGTATTACCTTGGCGATTGGTGTGTGTACTTGGGTATTATCACCGATTAAATTCCAAGCTGATATGGGATTAATGCTAACCTTCATGTTTATTTGGAATATGCTTGGTGCACTTTGTTTCTTACCGGCACTTGCGTGGTTGTTGAATATTGGACAACAAACATCGTTAATCTCGAAAGAAGATCAAAAACCTATTGAGATGAATAAAGATACGGCCGCATAATTTAGTGCTTTATATTTAAAAAAGTAATTGTTTTATAAAGGGTTGGGCTATTAGTTCAACCCTTTTTATTTTATCTAAGCTATGGGTTATTAAGCCTAATCGTGAATTTACATCTTAAACAGGTGGTTAAAAAATAGTTATTCGTTAGATCGATGTTTTAAAGTTTGGCGTTTTAGCTAACCTAGGTTTAAAATAAGCTTCTATCTCAATAACAAGACGGTTTTCATGGATCAACAGCGTACAGCTTGGCAAACAGCAAAGCGATTTTCTTCTTATGTTCTCGATTTAAAAACAACCTTATTTTTTGGTGTAATAGCCATGCTTGGCTATGGTATTGTCGATGCAACATTATTAAATATTTTACAACCACTTGTCGATGAAGGTTTTAATGCTGAAACATCAGAATTCCTAAAGTGGATGCCTCTTTTTGTTGTTGGTATGATCACGTTACGTGGTTTGGCCTCATTTGGTTCTAGTTATTGTATGGCTAAAGTGGGTAATACCGTCGTGATGCGCCTGCAACGTCAATTGTTTGATCATTTAATGCATTTACCCGTTAGTTTTTTTGATAAAACACCATCTGGCGAATTAGTATCAAAAATTATCTATGATTCAACACAAGTATCTGGTGCAGCATCTAGATCATTAGTGAATATATTCCGAAGTGGTGCATTCATTATTGGTCTACTTATTTGGATGTTCTATCAAAGTTGGCAGCTATCTGTTGTTTTATTATTCATTGCACCTGTTGTTGGACTCATTGTTAACGTCGTTAGTCGTCGTTTCCGTCTTATTAGCCGACGTTTACAACAAGCGATGGGTAATGTGTCATCAACAGCGCAGCAAATGTTACATGGCCAAAAAGACGTACTTATGTTTGCGGGACATGAAACAGAGCGCGAACGTTTTGGTACTGTGAGTAACCATATTCGTCAACAGCAAATGAAGATGGCGACAACATCTGCAGCCAGTAATGCGCTTGTTCAAATTGTTGCCTCGTTTGCATTAGGTGTTGTGTTATATCTTGCTTCATTTGATTCAATTCGAGCAGAACTGACACCAGGTAAATTTGTTGCGATTGTTGGCTCTATGATGGCCTTATTACGTCCACTACGTGACATTACTAATATCAATTCTGAGATTCAAAAAGCAATTTCAGCGTGCAACAGCTTGTTTGAAATTCTAGATCTTGAAATTGAAAAGAATACAGGTACGTTTAAACCAGCGCGTGTTAAAGGTAAAATATCATTCAGTAATGTTGATTTTACTTACCCAACAGCAACAACTCGTTTAATTGAGAATATGAACTTTACCGCCCAACCAGGTGAAATGATTGCGTTAGTAGGGCGTTCTGGTAGTGGTAAGTCAACATTGGCTAGTTTGATTACACGTTTTTATGAAATCGAAAAAGGCCAAATTAGTATTGATGATGTCGCTATTCATGACTTTGAACTTAAATCATTACGTACTCAAATTGCACTAGTGTCTCAAAATGTCCACTTGTTCAACGATAGTGTTGCAGCTAATATTGCTTACGGGCGCATGGCTGAAGTAACGCGTGAAGATATAATTGAAGCAGCGACGAAAGCCAATGCATTAGAGTTCATTGAAGGCTTTGAGCATGGTTTTGATACTATGGTCGGTGAAAATGGCGCTATGCTATCGGGTGGCCAACGTCAGCGTATTGCTATCGCTCGAGCGTTATTACAAGACGCGCCAATTTTAATTCTAGATGAAGCAACGTCTGCACTGGATGCTGAGTCGGAGAAAAAAGTACAAGAAGCGCTTGAGAGGTTGCAGAAAGATAGAACCTCATTAGTGATTGCGCATCGTCTATCAACCATTGAAGCGGCAGATCGTATCTTGGTTATCGAATCTGGTTCTATTATTGAAAGCGGTTCACATAGCGAGTTACTTGCTAAGGGTGAGCATTATGCACAGTTACACCGTTTACAACTTGGCGGCTAATAGGACTTAGTGTGAAAATAGAAGAGGATATTTGGTATGGTAACCATTGGGGTAAATGGTTACTGGCTCCGTTAAGTGTTACTTTTGCTGCTGTTACAAGTTGCCGTCGCGCACTGTTTAAAGCTGGGATTAAAACTAGTATAAAACCAAGCGTACCGACTATTGTAGTGGGTAATATTACTGTCGGTGGTACAGGTAAAACACCACTTGTAGTGTATTTATGCGAACAATTAATGGCTGCGGGATATAAACCGGGCATTATTAGTCGTGGTTATGGCTCTAAAGCGCCAGAGTATCCTTATATTGTTAACGCTGACTCACCTGTTGAGCACAGTGGTGATGAACCTTTTATGTTGCAACAACGAACGCAATGTCCATTGGTTATTAGCCCTGTACGTACAGAAGCAGCAGCCCATTTATTAGCAAATTTTAATGTTGACGTTATTATTACTGATGATGGTTTGCAGCATTACGCGATGCAACGTGATATCGAACTTATTGTTATTGATGGTAAACGCCGATTAGGGAATGGACACTTATTGCCGATGGGGCCTTTACGTGAAGGCGCTTGGCGTTTAAAAACCGCAGATTTTGTTATTTGCAACGGTGGAAATGGTTTAACCGATGAAACTGATATGCTACTTGCTGCAGCCCCTTTGCGCAAAGTCATAAACAATGAGTTAGCGACACCTGATAACATTAAGTCTATCGTTGCTGTTGCCGGAATTGGTAATCCTCAGCGATTTTACACGACTTTAGAACAACACGATTATGTGATTGAGGAACATCTTTCATTTCCTGATCACCATGCTTTTACTGCCGCTGACATTGAAAAATTTGCAGCAGGGAGAACCGTTATTATGACCGAAAAAGATGCTGTGAAGTGTCAATCTTTTGCTCAAGATAATTGGTATTATTTACCGGTAAACGCACATTTAGATAGCGGATTTTTACCGAAGTTATTATTAAAATTAAAGGAATTAACCCATGACTCTGGATCATAACTTACTTGAAATTATTGCTTGCCCTGTTTGTAAGGGAAAATTACATTATGACAAAAGCAGTAATGAACTTATTTGTAATGTAGATCGTCTTGCTTATTCTATTACTGAAGGTATTCCTGTGTTACTTGAAGTAAAAGCGCGTCAACTAAGCAGTGAAGAGCTAGCGAAATGAGTTTTATCGTCATTATCCCATCACGTTATCAATCAAGTCGTTTGCCCGGTAAACCATTAGTTGATATTTGTGGTAAGACAATGATCCAACGTGTTGCCGAGCAAGCTCTACAAAGTGGAGCATCACGCGTTGTTGTAGCGACAGATGATGCACGTATTGAGCAAGCGGTGACGGCATTAGGTTATGAAGTTTGTATGACTTCAGCAGATCATAATTCGGGTACTGAACGACTAGCTGAAGTATGTAGTAAACTTGGTTTTAATGATGATGATATTATTGTTAATGTTCAAGGCGATGAACCGCTTATTCCTCCGCGTATTATTGAGCAAGTAGCAACAAACCTTGGTAAGCAGAGCATTGCGCGTATGGCTACATTATCAGTCGCTATTACGGATGTTGAAGAAGTATTCAATCCCAATGCAGTGAAAGTCGTCACGGATAAGCAAGGCTATGCATTATATTTTAGTCGCGCACCGATCCCTTATCATCGTGATAATTTCATGAACGAACCGGTAACAGCGATTAAGCCTGTATATCAACGTCATATCGGTATTTAC
The DNA here is from genome assembly GCF_018219155.1 of Moritella sp. 24. Lineage (NCBI taxonomy): Bacteria > Pseudomonadati > Pseudomonadota > Gammaproteobacteria > Alteromonadales > Moritellaceae > Moritella > Moritella sp. 24. The sequence continues at coordinate 2,040,941 of NZ_CP056123.1, forward strand.
GCTTATCGTGCTGGCTTTATCCGTGATTACGTTCAGTGGGAAGAAACTGAGCTTGAACAGATTGAATCATTAGAGCAGTTACGTGTACTTTGGCATGGTGAAAAAATTCATGTCGAAGAAGCGCTAGAAGCTCCTGCTGCAGGTGTCGATACTCCTGAAGATCTGGTTGTTGTGCGTAATATAGTAGGTGGTTAGTCGTTGATGGTCTTACTTTAAACAAGTAACTGCTGATTAATCTCATTTCTGTTTATGAATGGGTTTATAAATACGCTTACAAATTGTAAATATAAAAATGCCGTTCTATGAGAACGGCATTTTTATTACGTTACAGACTTTATTGTAATTGATTACACGTCAGCAACTAATGGTCCGCAGCAGCTCCAGCACCGCGAGGGAAGCGTAGATTTTCAACTAACTGTTGAATATGTAACGGTGCATCACCTGTTACTTTCGTGACAGTAAACGCAACGGTAAAGTTAACGATAGCGCCGACTGCTCCGAATGCATTAGGTGAAATACCGAAGAACCAGTTTTCTTCCATACCACCAAGGAACGAAGTGCCAGGAATAAACATAATGCCTTTATGCTGGAATACATACAGCATCGTAATACCTAAACCTGCACACATACCAGATACGGCAGCTCGTCCATTTACTTTCTTCGAGAAGATACCCATCATTAGCGCTGGGAACAGTGACGAACCAGCTAAACCAAAGGCGAGGGCGACAGTACCGGCTGCGAATCCAGGCGGATTTAAACCGAGATAGCCCGCAGCAAGAACGGCAATCGTCATCACTATTCGACTGGTTTTAAGTTCGGTTTTTTCTGTCATGTTCGGTGTTAACACACCTTTCATTAAATCATGTGAAATAGCGGATGAAATGGCTAGTAGTAAACCAGCTGCAGTAGAGAGTGCAGCAGCTAAACCACCTGCGGCCACTAATGCAATCACCCAGTTAGGTAAGTTAGCAATAGCTGGGTTCGCTAATACCATGATATCGCGATCAACTTTAACCATTTCATTTTTGACTGGGTCAGCAACATAGTTAATTTTACCATCACCATTTTTATCTTCAAATTTTAGTAGACCCGTACCTTCCCAATCTTTAAACCATTGTGGGCGTTTTTCATATTCAAGTTGTTGGCCTGCAGTTGGTTCAATTGTGCTCATTAGGTTGAAGCGTGCCATTGCGCCAACGGCTGGAGCAACGGTATAAAGTAATGCGATAAAGACTAATGCGTAACCAGCAGAAGCGCGTGCATCTTTTACTGTTGGAACGGTGAAAAAGCGCATAATTACATGGGGTAAACCCGCAGTACCAATCATTAATGACAGGGTGTAAGCGAACATATTTAATGTGCCGCCCATGTTATCTGTAGTGTACTGATTAAAACCAAGATCTGTTACAACCATATCGATTTTATCTAGCAGATAAACACCGCTACCATCTGCGAGTGTACTGCCTAAACCGAGTTGAGGAATTGGATTACCAGTGAGTTGTAATGAAATAAAGACAGCCGGAATAGTATAAGCAAAGATAAGTACACAATATTGTGCGATTTGTGTGTAAGTGATCCCTTTCATGCCACCTAGTACAGCGTAGACCCATACGACAACCATGCCTATGCCTAAACCTAAATCATAATCAACTTCTAAGAAGCGAGAGAAAGCAACGCCTACGCCTTTCATTTGGCCGATGATATAGGTAACTGAAGCAACAATTAAGCAGACAATCGCAACAATACGCGCGGTCTTGGAGTCATATCGATCTGCGATGAATTCGGGTACGGTAAACTTACCATGCTTACGCATATAGGGAGCAAGTAAGGTTGCAAGTAAGACGAACCCACCAGTCCAACCCATCAAGAATACGGAACCACCATAACCAAGGAAGGCAATTAATCCTGCCATTGATAAGAATGATGCGGCACTCATCCAGTCGGCGCCAATCGCCATACCGTTTTGTAAGGGAGTAATACCACCACCTGCAGCATAAAAATCACTAGTGGATTTTGCACGAGCAAACCATGCAATAGCAAAATAAACGGTAAATGAACCGAATACAGCGATGTAGGTGTAGAGTTTTAATTCGGTCATTTATTCTTCCTCAACATTGTGTTTTTTGTCTAGTCTATTCATTTGAACTGCGTACCAAAATACCAACCCTACAAATGTATAAATGGAACCTTGTTGTGCGAACCAGAAACCAAGTTTATACCCTCCGAGCCTGATCTCATTCAACTGCTCGACGAATAAAATGCCACAACCAAACGACACGACAAACCATATAACTAAGCACGTTAATATGAGTCGTATATTGGATTTCCAATAGGCGTTTTCTTGTTCCATATCCTTTCTCCCAAAAAAAACTATTAAATTTTCATAAATAAAATTAGATAGTTATTGATCACCGTATTAAGTTGTCCGTAACTTGAATGACAAATCGTTAGTGCTCGCAACTAGCATGTTGTAAATCTAGCAACCTTTAAAAAATAACCCTATACAACTTTCGTCTATATATTACTTTATGAGTTGACGATTAAGAGGTAGAGGGTTAAAACTAAAGGCATAAGAACATAGGGCAAGATAACGGGTAGAGAGATATATACCTGTAACGATTTAATAGGAATAAAATATGAATGCAGCGTTAAATGACATTGTTGATTTTATTAAAACTATTCCCCCCTTTAATTTATTGAATGATCAATATTGCCATCTAATTGCGAAGCAAGTTTCAATTGGTTATTACCGTAATGAATCTGAATTAAACCCCCTGCTTGATCAAACAATGCTATACCTGGTTAAAAAAGGCATTCTAGCTTATTACAATGAGGAGAATGAGCTTCAAGAAAAGTTCTCAGAAGGTGACCTGTGTGGTGTGCTATGCCAATCGGATGCAAAAGCACATGACATTAGGTTAATCGTCGAAGAAGATAGCTTGATTTATGGTGTTGATTTTAAAGCTTTAGAAGCGTTACTTACTGACTACCCCAATGTACTACAGTTTTTATTACAAACATCCCCCCAGCGTTTACAGGATAAAATGGGAGCCATCAGTGAATCTGCGTTAATTGCATCAAGCTTAACGAATGCCCCTATTGCTGATTATTATAATAGTCCGGCAATTATCCTATCAATTGACGCAAGTATTCAATATGCAGCTCAATACATGACTGAAAAAGGGGTGTCTTGTCTTGTGATTGTCGAAGGTGATGAACCGATAGGCATAGTGACAGATAAAGATATTAGGCGACGTTGTGTTGCTGCGGGGTTAAGCAGCCTGTGCCCTGTATCAAACATTATGACGACGAAGATGGCAACAATTGATATCACGTTATGTGGTCATGATGCGTTAGCGTTAATGATCAGTCAGCGCATACATCACTTACCAGTGACAAAGCACGGGGTCTTAGTGGGGATGTTAACAGCAACAGATTTGATGAATCAAGAAGGACATCATGCCGTTAATTTAAGTTCTGTGATCCACAAAGCGAATTCTATCGATAGCTTGGTTGGACTAAGCTCTATGTTGCCTAAACTTCAAGTCAGCATGGCTAAGTTGGGGGCAAGTGCTGATTATTTAGGAAAAAATATCAGTGCTTTGACAATGGCATTTACAATTAGGTTAATTGAGTTAGCAGAGCAAAAATTAGGGAGTGCACCAGTAAATTATGCGTGGCTATGTGCTGGTTCGCAAGCAAGACAAGAACAACTTGTTTACTCCGATCAAGACAACGCGCTTATCATTGCTGATCACGCAACGGAAGAGCAAGAAGCGTGGTTTAAGGATTTAGCGCATTTTGTCTGCGATGGATTAGCGGCTTGTGGTTATATCTATTGTCCCGGTAATATTATGGCGACCAATGAGCAATGGCGACAAAAGAAACGAGTGTGGCAAGGCTACTTCGATAATTGGGTCACACAACCAGACCCTCAAGCATTATTAAACAGCAGTGTCTTTTTTGATCTTGCTACCGTTTATGGCGACAGTTCATTATTACAGGATGTACGCCGTAACATGCTGATTAAAACTAAAAAGAACACATTATTTTTAGCACATTTATCACGTAATGCATTATTACAGAAGCCACCCTTGGGTTTCTTCCGTGATTTTGTTCTTATCCACGATGGTAATAATAAAAAGGGGCTTGATCTTAAACATAATGGACTTGCTCCTATTATTAATTTAGCCCGTATTTATGCGCTCGCAGAAGGTATCGAAGATGTTAATACAATTATGCGCTTAAAATTAGCCGCTGGTACGCCTTCTCTTAGTCGAACTGAATCAGCAAATTTAATTGATGCGTTCGAGTTACTTGGCATGCTACGCGCAGATCATCAAGCAAAGCAACTTACAAATGGTTATGATGCAGACAGCTATTTGTTACCTAAAGAAATATCTCGACTGGAGCGCGAGCATTTGAAAGATGCGTTTAAAGTCATTAAAGCAATGCAGCACTACCGACAAATGGTATAGCGCGGAATTAAATAGTTTGGTTTTAATACAATCGTGCCGTTTTAATATAATAGTTCCGCTTTAAGAAAATTGATCAATAAGGATATGTGATGAATCTTATACCGTCTTTCTTCAGTCTTGAATCGCAGCGTAAACGATTATTAAATAAAGCACCTGAAGGTGCATTAAAGCAATATTTAAGTGTCCCTATTATAGACTTAGATAAGCCCATTATTGACAGCGATATACTAGCAGTCGACTTTGAAACAACAGGTTTAAATGCAAAACATGATGCTATTTTAAGTATTGGCTATGTTGAGTTAGCAAATAATCATATTCATTTAGGCAGTTGTTATCACCAAATTGTGGCCGCTCACTGCGCCCTTGACGAAGATAATGTCACAATACATACCATTACGGATCAGGAAAAGGCGAGTGGGAGGCCACTTGCCAGCGTTGTGGAAGATTTATTAATCGCATTAGCGGGAAAAACAATGTTGGTCCATTATGCCCAAATTGAAAAAACGTTTCTCGAACAAGCATGTATTAAGCTTTATGGCATGGCACCTATTTTTCCAATCATTGATACCTTAGCATTAGCTAAAAAACGGCATGATAGGTGCAATCAAGTTTATTTACCCTCGGCATTACATCTAACCAATTTACGACAGGAATATGGGTTGCCCCATTATCCAGTTCACAACGCATTAAACGATGCCATTGCGACGGCTGAGTTATTTATGGCGAAAATACAGTATTCAGAACAACGCGAAAGAACTAAGTTGAAATCTTTAGTGACTTCTGTTTTCAACTAATTAACGATGATACTTATGTCGTACTTTCAATCTGAGCAAGTTAACTCGCTCACAGTTTGGTAACAGTGTGTCATGTATAGTTATGTTAATTAGTTGTAGCAACACATGGATGAATATGCACGTAATACCAGATAAAATTATCATTGCCGATGATCACCCACTTTTTAGGCAAGCACTGCTGATTGCATTAAAAGAGCAGTTTAGTACGACGCAATGGCTTGAAGCTGAAACCGTTGAAAGTATTAGTGATTGTCTTATTGCTAACGCGGATGCTGATTTATTACTACTGGATCTCAATATACCCGGTGCGCATGGATTCGATCACTTAATTCGTATAAGAAAACAATATCCAGATGTACCGGTTGTGGTTATTTCTGCGTACAGCGATGAAACTATTATTAGTAAAGCCATCGAGCATGGAGCATCAGGGTTTGTGCCTAAATCAGAATCGGTACCAACGATAATATCTGCGATAAATAGTGTACTTGTCGGTAATTTATGGGTGCCGAATTCGTTTGAAAAAGCCAAAGAAAAAACCGTAAATCCAGCTGATGAAGTCATTGGGAGCTTAACTGCACAGGAATACCGTATATTAATGATGTTTTCGGAAGGCCTGCTTAATAAACAAATTGGCGATAAGCTCTGTGTTGCTGAAGCGACGGTTAAAGCCCATGCAAGTGCAATTTTTAGAAAATTAAATGTCCGTAACAGGACGCAAGCTGCAATGATGTTAGGTCAACTTGATGTAGCGGAATACAGTGATAGCTTAAAGGATTAAGTTAATGAATAAACATACAAAGACTGCAATTATTATTGCACCATTATTAGCCGTTTTAGGTTATGTTGCGTCAGACTATTATGTAGAAAGTGATGCGAATAAAAGTAAGCTTATCACCTTAATACCAGAATCGTCATGTGAAGTGCTGACAAATGGCTGTGTTCTCATTAGCGGAGACTTTAAAGTTAACGTATTTGATAAAGCGGGTTCGACAGTCGTTAACGCAACGTTTCCACTTGATGATGCTGTTTTATTTTTAGTCAATAAAGATAATATTGCGACGGCATTTCCGTTGACTAAAGTACAAAGCAATTACTACTGGCAAGCACAGACTCCTTTACGTGATCTTGCAAGAGCAGAAGGGGTTAGCCGTTATAAGTTAAGGTTAATCGCTTCTATTAAAGGTGGTGACTATATTAGCGAATTTGAAACATTACTTTAAGACAAACCTCAGTCTTTTATCTTTCTTGAATAAATTAATTCAGTTGTAGTTTGATCGATTATTGTGTTCGCTCGATAATCATTGCGTTGTGTAGGTATTTGTTATGTTCGCGAATTGGCAGTTGATGCTACTTAGTTTTTTGTATATTGCGCTATTGTTTTTAATTGCATTTTTAGGTGATAAATATCGACATTTAATACAAGGTAAGCGGCAAGCTGTCATTTATGCGTTTGCGGTTTCTGTTTATTGTACATCGTGGAGTTTTCTCGGCACTACTGGACAGGCTGCAACGAGTGTTTATTCATATTTACCCATATACCTAGGGCCTATATTATTACTTATTTTCGCTTGGCCTTTCTTTCTGCGGATCATTAAAACCAGTATTAAGTTTAATTTAACGTCAATTGCAGACTTACTCGCCGCGCGCTTTGGTAAATCACATGCACTGGCAATTCTTATTACTGTCGTTTCTTTACTTGGCACTATGCCTTATATCGCGTTGCAAATTAAAGCGATAGTCCATTCATTTCAACAATTACAGATTCAACAAAATTTCATGCCTTGGCAGCTCGGCTTAGTGACTAGCTGTGTACTTGCTGGGTTTAGTATGTTGTTTGGTATTCGCAGTATTGATGTTACAGAGCGACACCCTGGTATCATGCTCGCAATTGCTTTTGAAGCGGTCATTAAGATCGTGGCGTTTGCGAGTGTGGGTATTTTCATTTGTTATTTTGTATTTGATTCTCCACAAGCTATTTGGCAACAAGCGACAACTCGTGTGGAGTTAAGCGGTGCATTACAGTTTCCAGACTTAAGTGCAATGTTTGGTATGATAATCATTGTAATGGCTGCATTTTTTGTATTACCTCGTCAGTTTCATGTCATGATTGTGGAGTTACGTGATGAGCAAGATGCATGGTTAAGTCGTCGAATATTCCCGCTATATTTACTTGTATTCGCGTTCTTTTCTGCACCGCTTGGTTTAGCTGGGTATCTACTGCTTGGTAATAGTGTACCTACAGATATGTATGTGTTGGTGTTACCTTGGTATCAAGATCAAACGTGGCTGACTATTTTTGCATTTTTAGGTGCTATATCTGCAGCGAGTTCGATGGTGATCGTATCGACAATTGCACTGAGTACTATGTTAAGTAACGAGATAGTATTTCCGATCTTGTTTAAGAAAAATAAGCAGCCTACACAATATGATGACTTTAGATTAAAGTTGTTAAATATTAGAAAGTTACTTGTATTATTAGTTATATTCCTAAGCTATCTTGTGTTTCTTTTTATTCCTCCAACAACCTTATCTAGTTTAGGTGTAACAGCGTTAGGTGCTCTTGCGCAAATCACTCCAGCTTTATTAACCACTTTTTATTGGAGAAGAGCAACATTAAAAGGCGTGTTTAGTGGCATAAGTATTGGTTTTTCATTGTGGATAGTCGTTAATTTCTTACCTCAACTTGGTTTTTACGCGAACCCGCTAAAAGATACGATTTTTTCGAGTGCGACGGCAATTAATTTACTTTGTCTTGGTGTTAATATTTTATTTATGATCGCGATATCTTTAGTAACAAGATCAAGCATTCAAGAACGTATACAAGGGGCCTTGTTTTTAAAACGTCAATTACCTGAGACTAATACTGAACATAATAGGGGGAAGTCTAAACGCCAAACGATCTCTGTGGATGAATTATTATTACTCACAGCCCAATTTGTTGGTGATGAAAAAGCGTCTGCAAGCTTTGAGGGGTTTGAGCATAATGCAATGGCACTGAATTATACGACAAAAGAGAAATCTGAATACGCACTTGAGCATACAGAGAAAGTATTATCGAGTGTTATGGGTTCTTCTTCGGCGAGATTGGTGCTTAATTCAGCGCTAGATGGACATGATTTCGCGTTAGATGAATTAGCAACGCTAGTAGAGAATGCTTCAAGTCATCGCCAAGAGTTTAGCCAGAATCTACTTAAAAGTGCGATAGAAAATACAAGGGAGGGTATTTCAATTGTTAATGATGAACTTGAACTTGTGGCTTGGAATAAACAGTATGCAATGTTGTTTAATTATCCTGAAGAGATCTTATATGTGGGCTGTCCAGTTGAGTCGTTAATACGTTTTAATGCTGAACGTGGCTTATGTGGTACAGGCGATATTGAGGAGCATGTACATAAACGTCTCGATTTTCTTAGTTTAAGAAAGTCTCATAATTCAGAGCGCTTACGTGAAGATGGAAAGGTCATCCGAATAGAAGGTAATCCATTACCAGACGGTGGATTTCTGATGGTTTTTTCTGATATTACCACATTCAGGCAAGCTGAGCAGGTACTAAAAGAAGCCAATCAAGATCTAGAAACTCGCGTTGCTGAGCGGACTAAAAAGCTCGAAAAAGCCAATGCAGAGCTGGCAAAAGCGAGAATAGTCGCTGATGAGGCGCTTAGTAAGAAAAGCCATTATTTACAAGTTTGTAGTCATGACTTGCTGCAGCCACTCGAAGCTGCGCGTCTGTTTACATCTGCATTAGCCAATCAATCGACGTTAAGTGTAAATCAACAGCGACAAGTAAGCAGTATTGATGTGTCGTTAAAAGTGGCGAATGAGATGATTGTTAATTTAGCTGAGGTAGCACGAATAGAAAGTGGCAGTATCACACCGCATATTGAAACATTTGCGTTAAATGGTTTATTCAGTCAATTGGTAAATGAATTTTCTGAAACCGCAAAACAAAATAATGTCTCATTTAGTATTGTGCCGACAAAACATTGGGTAAATACAGATAAACATTTGTTGCGAAGAATATTACAAAATTTAATTGGTAATGCGTTTCGTTATGCAAGTCCTGGGCGTGTACTGCTTGGCTGTCGTCGTAAAAACGGTCAACTTAGCATCGAATTATTAGATAATGGACCTGGTATCGCCACAAAAGATCAAGTTCGAGTTTTTGAACAATTCAGCCAGTTAAAAGCCAATAATGGATCAAATGATGGGCTTGGGCTTGGACTGAGTATTTGTAGCAGTTTAAGTCGCTTACTTAAGCACGAGTTAACACTCGATTCGATTGAAGGAAAGGGTTGTCGATTTAGTTTACAGCTTAGTGCTGCGACAGCATTGCAGCAAAATAATGTACCATTGACGATTATACCGACAGATTTAGCAGGTATCGCTGTGCTATGTATTGATAATAACCCCGCTATTTTAGAAGGAATGCTTGAATTAATGAGTAGCTGGGATTGTGAGGTCTATGGTGCGGATTCATATGCGAGTGCAAAAGAACAGTTTAAACAGTGTGACTTTGATATATTGCTGGTGGATTATCAGTTAGATAATGGTGAAGATGGACTGACTTTAATTGCTGAATTACGTAAAGAAGTACCCGCAATACCTGCAATCCTTATTACTGCAACGACTGAGGTAAATATCAAGGAGAAAGCCGCATTAGCAAAAGTAGGGTTGTTGCGTAAATTAGTAAAACCAGCTGCATTAAGAGCGATGATGAATGCATTACTTACCGAGACATTACAAATACAATTAATTAGACAGTAACGATTGGTATCATTTGGGTTTGTGTAGTGATTATTTATCGACATAAAAAAGGCTTCTGAATAAATCCAGAAGCCTTTAACATAACTTAGCGAGTATTAATCGCGATCAGTAAGCGGTTCAAACGAACGGTGTGCTTCACCAGTATATAACTGACGAGGACGACCAATCTTTTGACCTGGTTGGCTTAACATTTCGTTCCAATGTGCAATCCAGCCTACAGTACGGCCTAATGCAAAAATAACTGTAAACATAGAAACAGGAATGCCGATAGCACGTAATGTAATACCTGAGTAGAAATCTACATTCGGGTATAGCTTCTTCTCAATGAAGTAAGGGTCTTCAAGCGCAATACGCTCAAGTTCCATTGCAACATCTAATAATGGATCATCAATGTTTAGTTCTTTAAGGACTTCGTGACAGCTCTTACGCATTACTGTAGCACGTGGATCTTTATTTTTGTAAACTCGATGGCCAAAGCCCATTAGACGGAACGGGTCTTCCTTGTCTTTCGCTCGCGCGATAAACTCAGGAATACGATCAACAGAACCGATCTCTTCAAGCATTGTTAGACAAGCTTCATTTGCGCCACCGTGAGCAGGACCCCATAGCGATGCAATACCCGCTGCGATACATGCAAATGGGTTAGCACCTGATGAACCAGCAAGACGAACGGTAGATGTTGATGCATTTTGTTCATGATCTGCATGTAACGTAAAAATACGGTCCATTGCAGTTTCAACAACTGGATTTACTACATACTCTTCACACGGAACAGAGAACATCATTTTAAGGAAGTTACCTGCGTATGAAAGGCTATTGTCCGGATATACAAATGGTTGCCCAATTGAATATTTATAACACATTGCAGCAATAGTCGGCATTTTAGATAGCAAACGGAATGCTGAAATTTCACGATGACGTTGATTCGTAACGTCTAATGAGTCGTGATAAAACGCTGCAAGTGCGCCAGATACACCACAAAGAATCGACATCGGGTGTGAATCACGACGGAAACCTTTAAAGAATGATGCGAATTGCTCATGCACCATAGTATGTTTGTGAACTGTTGCTTTGAAGGCTTCATATTGTTCTTTGCTTGGTGCATCACCGTAAAGAATAATATAACAAACTTCTAAATAATCTGCATTAAATGCTAAATCATCAATAGCGTAACCGCGATGTAGTAGGATACCTTCTACACCATCAATATAAGTAATTTTTGACTCACATGATGACGTTGCCATAAAACCTGGATCATGGGTGAAATATCCTTTACTACCTAGGGTACGAATGTCGATAACATCGTGACCAGCTGTACCAGATAAAATTGGAAATTCAACTGGCTCTTGGCCGGGTAGGTTTAACGTGGCTTTTTGATTAGCCATAGCACGTCTCCTTTGCTTATTTATAATTAGATTTCTTCATGAAATTCGAAGCTAAAGCTACCTCTATTCATCAGTAATGTCAATTTTGTTGCAAAATAATCAACAAAAAAACACTAAAAGGTTAATCTACGTTTCAATTTTAACGTAAATGTTACTATAAGCCTTTTTATAATTGTAAATAAATTGTGATATAGGTATACTTATTAACGGATCAAGAGTCTTTGTTTTAATTTTGTTCATGATATGTAAGTGCTTATAATCGTTGTTTTATTTGCCTTTTGAACAAGAAATAAACAAGGGCTTTCATTTGAAAGAGATTTGTTATGAAAATAATAAAATTCTGTGATCCACGTCAATATAATAATAACAATGCTCAATGGAGCTGAGTGAGCGATATCGTGAAAAAGCAAAGACCTGTAAATTTAGATCTGCAGACTATTAGCATGCCAATCACAGCAATCGCATCTATCTTACACCGTATTTCTGGTGTAATAATGCTGGTCGCAGTGGGTATCCTATTATGGTTACTGACAGAATCATTATCTTCTGAACAAGGTTTCCAAAATGCACAAGAAATTGTGTCTGGTTTCTTTGGTACATTCATCCTTTGGGGTATCCTAACTGCACTTGCATATCATATTGCTGGTGGCATCCGTCATTTATTGATGGACATGGGTTATTTCGAAGAACTTGAATCGGGTGCGTTAAGTGCGAAAGTATCTTTTGTTGCAACCGCTGTTTTATCAATCCTAGCGGGGATAATGGTATGGTAACTAACGCTGCAAGTTATGGTCGTAGTGGTACTCATGATTTTATCATGATCCGTGCAACTGCCATCATCATGGCACTTTATACATTTTATTTTGTTGGTTTTGTTGCATTTAATGACCTTACTTACCAAGTATGGACTGATTTTTTTGCAAGTACTGGCAATAAAGTATTCACACTTCTTACCCTTATAGCTATCGTCATCCATGCGTGGATTGGTGTATGGCAGGTATTAACTGACTATGTTAAATCAACTGGTTTACGTGGTGCATTACAGTTTGTTCTAACAACCACTGCATTTATTTATGCGCTTGTTGGTTTTGTTGTTCTTTGGGGGTTATAAGTGAGTATTCCAGTTCGCGAATTTGACGCAGTAGTTATTGGTGCCGGTGGCGCTGGTATGCGTGCTGCGCTATCAATATCTAAGTCAGGTAAAAGTTGTGCGCTTTTATCTAAAGTTTTTCCAACTCGTTCACATACCGTATCTGCTCAAGGTGGTATTACCGTTGCTTTAGGTAATTCACATGAAGATGATTGGACATGGCACATGTACGATACTGTTAAAGGTTCTGATTATATCGGTGACCAAGACGCTATCGAATTTATGTGTAAAACGGGCCCTGAAGCTATTTTAGAACTTGAGCATATGGGTTTACCATTCTCTCGTTTTGAAAACGGCACTATTTACCAACGTCCATTTGGTGGTCAGTCACTTGCATACGGTGGCGCTCAAGCGGCTCGTACAGCAGCTGCAGCCGATCGTACAGGTCATGCATTACTTCATCTTCTTTACCAACAAAACGTAAAGAACGAAACGAAAGTTTTCTCTGAATGGTATGCATTAGATCTTGTTAAAAATGATGACGGTATCATCACTGGCTGTACAGCAATTGATATTGAAACAGGTGAAATCTGTTACTTCAAATCAAAAGCAACGGTATTTGCTACGGGTGGTGCAGGTCGTATCTATTCTTCAACGACAAATGCACACATTAACACTGGTGACGGTGTTGGTATGGCTATCCGTGCTGGCATCCCAGTACAAGATATGGAAATGTGGCAGTTCCACCCGACTGGTATTGCAGGTGCAGGTGTGCTTGTAACGGAAGGTTGTCGTGGTGAAGGTGGTTACCTTCTAAATAAAGATGGCGAACGTTTCATGGAACGTTATGCGCCAAACGCAAAAGATCTTGCTGGTCGTGATGTTGTTGCTCGTTCAATGATGACTGAGATCCGTGAAGGTCGTGCGTGTGATGGTCCTTGGGGTCCACACATTAAACTTAAACTTGATCACCTTGGTGAAGAAGTACTTGAATCACGCCTACCGGGTATTTGTGAATTATCTCGTACATTCGCGCACGTTGATCCAGTAAAAGAACCAATTCCAGTAATTCCGACTTGTCATTATATGATGGGTGGCTTACCTGCGAATGTTAACGGTGAAGTACTAACACGTAATGAAGAAGGTAACATGGAAGTTGTTGCTGGTTTATTTGCTGTTGGTGAAATCGCATGTGTATCAGTACATGGTGCAAACCGCTTAGGTGGTAATTCACTACTCGATTTAGTTGTATTTGGTCGTGCTGCAGGTAACTACCTTGGTACTGCACTGGATAGTATTCCAGATCCAAAAGAAGCGACTGATGCAAATGTTGACGCATCGCTTGAACGTTTGAACCGTTGGGAAAATAACCAAGACGGTGAAGATCCTGTTCAGATTCGTAAAGATTTACAAGAATGTATGCAGCTTAACTTCTCGGTATTCCGCGAAGGCGAGTCAATGGCTGAAGGTCTTGAGCAGCTACGAACTATTCGTAAGCGTTTAGATAATGCACGTTTGGATGACACATCAACTGAATTTAATACCCAACGTATTGAATGTCTAGAGCTAGATAACTTGATGGAAACAGCTTATGCAACAGCGCATGCTGCTAACTTCCGTACAGAAAGTCGTGGTGCTCACAGTCGTTTTGATTATCCAGATCGTGATGATGCGAATTGGTTATGTCATTCTCTGTACTTACCGACAAGTGAAGAAATGACAACTCGTGACGTGAACTTATCACCGAACTTGTTAACTGAAGAGCAGCTGAAGCACTTTGTGCCGAAAGCACGCGTTTACTAAACATAAGGGATCAATATGCAAGTTAAATTTTCTATTTATCGCTATAACCCTGATGTTGATAGCAAACCAAAAATGAAAGAAATGAACCTTGAAGTACCTGAAGGTTCGGACATGATGGTTCTTGATGCACTTATCTTATTAAAAGAAAAAGATGCATCTTTAGCTTTCCGTCGTTCTTGTCGTGAAGGTGTATGTGGATCTGATGGCGTAAACATGAATGGCAAAAACGGCCTAGCATGTATTACACCTCTGTCTGATTTAGATATGAGCAAAACGATTGTAATTCGACCGCTACCTGGTTTACCAGTGGTCCGAGATCTCGTTATTGATATGTCGCAGTTTTATGATAATTATGCGCGTATTAAACCGTTCTTAATTACAGACGATAGTGCTATTCCACCAGCTCGCGAGAACCTTCAGTCACCTGAAGAACGTGAAAAGTTAGATGGACTATATGAGTGTATCTTATGTGCATGTTGTTCAACATCATGCCCATCATTCTGGTGGAACCCTGACAAGTTCGTTGGTCCTGCAGGCTTATTAGCGGCTTACCGTTTCTTAGTCGATAGTCGTGACTCAGCAACTGATCAACGCTTATCAGAATTAGACGATGCGTTTAGTGTATTCCGTTGTCACGGTATTATGAACTGTGTAAACGTGTGTCCTAAAGGTCTAAATCCTACAAAAGCAATCGGTAATATTAAATCTATGTTACTACAACGTGCGGTGTAGCAATGTTTTTTGTTAGTTTTTAGTTACAATGGTCATTCCGTTGGGAATGGCCAAGTAATTTGAAATCTTTGCTACCATCTCTGGCGCGGTGGACATTTAAAGTAAAAAGGGCAGAGAATGCAGAATAACGTCATGAAAGCCTGGTTAGAATCCTCTCATCTAGCCGGTGCGAACCAGACATATATTGAAGATCTATATGAGCAATTTTTGGCAGATCCAGATTCAGTTGGCGAAGAATGGCAAACTGTATTTTTAGGTTTACCTAAAATTGATAATACGAAGGAAGTTCCACACGGTCCTGTAAAGGATTATTTCATTCGCCTTGCGAAAGATACCTCTCGTTATGCAGCTCAAGTAAGTGACCCGCATAATGATTCGAAACAAGTTAAAGTATTACAGTTAATTAATGCTTTCCGTTTTCGTGGTCACCAGCATGCGAACTTAGATCCATTAGGTATATGGGCACGTGACCGTGTACAAGACCTAGATCCTGCATATCACACACTTTCTGATGCTGACTTTGACGCTAACTTTAATGTTGGTTCATACGCGATTGGCCAAGAAAGCATGAAATTAAGTGATCTTTATGCTTCGCTACAAAAAACTTACTGTGGTTCAATTGCTGCTGAATATATGCACATTGTATCTACAGAAGAAAAACGCTGGATTCAAAGTCGTTTAGAGTCTGTTGAAAGCAGTCCAGAGTTTGAAAAACAAGATAAATTAAGATTTTTGGAAAGCTTAACTGCTGCCGAAGGTCTAGAAAAGTATTTAGGTGCTAAGTTCCCTGGTGCAAAACGTTTCTCCCTCGAAGGTGGCGATGCACTAATTCCAATGATGAAAGAATTAATTCGTCGTAGTGGTGAACAAGGTATTAAAGAAGCAGTTATTGGTATGGCGCATCGCGGCAGACTGAATATGCTGGTTAACGTACTTGGCAAAAAACCGGCTGACCTGTTTGATGAATTCGCAGGAAAACACAGTGATGTATGGGGAGCGGGTGACGTTAAGTATCACCAAGGTTTCAGCTCTGATTTCAATACACCTGGCGGTAACGTACATTTAGCACTTGCTTTTAATCCATCGCATTTAGAAATTGTTAACCCAGTAGTAATGGGATCTGTTCGTGCACGTCAAGAACGTCTTGGTAGCACAAATGGTGATGAAGTACTGGCGATCACAATTCATGGTGATTCTGCAATTGCTGGTCAAGGCGTCGTAGCTGAGACATTTAATATGTCACAAACACGTGCTTATGGCATTGGTGGTACGGTACGTATTGTTGTTAATAACCAAGTTGGTTTCACAACATCAAATCCAAAAGATATGCGTTCGACAGAATATTGTACGGATATCGCAAAAATGGTTCAGGCACCGATCTTCCATGTAAATGCAGATGATCCTGAAGCTGTTGTATTGGTAACTCAAATTGCGCTTGATTTCCGTAATACATTCAAACGCGATGTTGTTATCGATTTAGTTTGTTATCGCCGTCATGGTCATAATGAAGCTGATGAACCAAGTGCAACACAGCCTTTAATGTACAAGAAAATTAAAAAACACCCAACACCACGTAAGATTTATGCAGATCAGCTTGTGAATGAAGCTGTCATTGATGCTGCTGAAGCGACAGGTTTCATTAACGAATATCGTGACTTGCTCGATGATGGTGAATGTGTTGTTAAAGAATGGCGTCCAATGCAACAACATTCTGTTGATTGGAACCCGTACTTAAAACACGAATGGGATATGCCTTATCAGTCACAAGTTCCTCAAGAGACATTGTCTGATCTTGCGTTGAAAATGACAGTTGTACCTGAAGGACACAAGATCCAATCTCGTGTACAGAAAATTTACAACGATCGTGTTGCAATGGCAAATGGTGAGAAACCTTGTGATTGGGGCTTTGCTGAAACACTGGCATATGCAACATTACTTGACGACAACTATAAAGTACGTATTACTGGACAAGATGTTGGCCGTGGTACTTTCTTCCATCGTCATGCTGTTGTTCATAATCAAGATAATGCAAGCACGTATACACCATTAGCTAATTTAAAACCTGACCAAGGTGAGCTAACGATCCACGATTCAGTATTGTCTGAAGAAGCGGTATTAGCATTTGAATATGGTTATGCGACAACTGAGCCAAGTGGTTTAACTATTTGGGAAGCACAATTTGGTGATTTCGCCAATGGTGCTCAAGTTGTATTTGATCAATTCCTTTCTTCTGGTGAGCAGAAATGGGGCCGTATGTGTGGTCTAACAGTAATGTTACCACATGGTTATGAAGGACAGGGTCCTGAGCATTCATCTGCACGCTTAGAGCGTTATATGCAAATGTGTGCTGAGCATAACTGGCAAGTATGTGTACCGAGTACACCTGCGCAAGTTTACCATATGCTTCGTCGCCAAACTGTACGTCCTATGCGTCGTCCACTTATCGTAATGACACCTAAATCATTGTTACGTCACCCATTAGCGATTTCTGATTTGTCTGAATTAGCGGAAGGTACGTTCCAGAATATTATCGGTGAAATTGACGAGCTTGATCCAACACAAGTTAAACGTGTTGTTATGTGTAGCGGTAAGGTTTATTTCGATTTACTCGAAACACGCCGTAAAACTGGCCAGACTGATGTTGCTATTGTACGTATTGAACAGCTTTATCCTTTCCCACATGCGGAAATTGCAGCTGTCTTTGCACAATATCAACATGTAGAACAGTTTGTTTGGTGTCAAGAAGAGCCTCAGAATCAGGGCGCTTGGTACTCAAGTCAGCATCACTTCTGGGAATCAATCCCGCAAGGTTCGAAACTAAGTTACGCTGGACGTGCTGCATCAGCATCACCAGCAGTCGGTTATATGTCTGTACATACAAAACAACAGTTAGCACTTATTGAAGATGCACTTACTGTTGCGCAGAAATAGTTTATTAAAGGAATTATGAAAATGACAATTGAAATTGTGGTACCTGTACTACCAGAATCAGTAGCTGACGCAGCGGTAGCAACTTGGCATAAAAGCCCAGGTGATGCTGTTGAACGTGACGAAATAATTGTAGAAATTGAAACCGACAAAGTTATTTTAGAAGTTCCAGCAGTTGAATCTGGTGTTCTTGTTGAAATTCTAGAAGAAGAAGGCGCAACGGTTCTTGGCCAACAAGTTATTGGTCGTTTGAAAGCGGGCGCTGTTGCTGGTGAAGAAACAAAAGATAAGCCAGCAGAAGTAAGCGAAGAAAGTGTTGACGCAAGTCCAGCTGTTCGTCGTCTTATTGCAGAAAAAGGTTTAGATGCATCTAAGATTGCTGGCACTGGTAAAAATGGCTTAATCACAAAAGAAGATGTTGAGAAAGCATTAGCTCCAGCACCTGTAGCAAAAGCGGCTGCACCAGCTCCGGCTGTTGCTCCAGTAGAGCTGCAAGCGGGCCGTAGCGAAAAACGTGTTGCGATGACGCGTCTTCGTAAGCGTATAGCTGAACGTCTATTAGAAGCTAAAAACTCAACTGCAATGCTAACAACGTTTAACGAAATCAACATGAAACCTATCATGGATATTCGTAAACAATATAAAGACGTATTTGAAGAACGTCACGGTATTCGTTTAGGCTTTATGTCTTTCTACGTGAAAGCGGTTGTTGAAGCACTAAAACGTTACCCTGAAGTGAACGCTTCAATCGATGGTACAGACATCGTTTACCACAACTACTTTGATGTGAGCATTGCTATTTCAACGCCACGTGGTCTAGTAACTCCGGTACTACGTGATTGCGATACAATGAGTCTTGCTGATATCGAGAAGAACATCCGTGAACTAGCGCTTAAAGGTCGTGACGGTAAACTGTCAATCGAAGACTTAACTGGCGGTAACTTCACTGTTACAAATGGCGGTGTATTTGGTTCATTAATGTCAACTCCAATCATTAACCCACCACAAAGCGCAATCTTGGGTATGCATAAAATCCAAGATCGCCCAATGGCTGTTGATGGTAAAGTTGAAATTCTACCTATGATGTACCTAGCATTATCTTACGATCACCGTTTAGTTGATGGTAAAGAATCAGTAGGTTTCTTGGTAACTGTAAAAGAATTATTAGAAGACCCAACTCGTCTTCTTTTAGATGTGTAATATTTAGTTAATTTATTTAGTTGCTTACGCCTCATGTCGGGGCGTAAGTTCTCGGGACAAGCCCTAGTGGCTAATAACATGGATATACGAGCATGAATCTGCATGAGTATCAGGCAAAACAACTTTTTGCTGAATATGGTTTGCCAGTTCCTGAAGGTTACGCGACAAACGTACCTCACGAAGCGGCAGCTTTCGCTGACAAAATTGGTGGCGATAAATGGGTTGTTAAGTGTCAAGTACACGCAGGCGGCCGTGGTAAAGCAGGTGGCGTTAAGCTTGTAACATCTAAAGATGAAATTACCGCATTTGCTGAACATTGGTTAGGTAAGAACTTAGTTACTTATCAAACGGATGAAAACGGTCAACCAGTATCACAAATTTTAGTTGAAGCTGCTGGCGATATCGCAAATGAACTTTATCTAGGTGCGGTTATTGACCGTGGTTCACGTAAAGTTGTATTTATGGCATCAACTGAAGGTGGTGTTGATATTGAGACTGTTGCTGAACAAACTCCTGAGTTAATTCACAAAGCAACAATTGATCCGCTTGTTGGTGCACAGCCTTATCAAGCACGTGAACTTGCATTCAAACTTGGTTTACAAGGTACGCAAATCAAACAGTTTACACAGATCTTTATGGGTCTAGCTAAAATGTTCACTGATTCTGATATGGCGCTTCTTGAAATCAACCCACTTATCATTACTGGTGCGGGTGATCTTGTTTGTTTAGATGGTAAAATTACTATTGATTCAAATGCACTGTATCGCCAACCTAAATTACGCTTAATGCAAGATGTTACTCAAGAAGATGCACGTGAAGCTCACGCTGCTAAATTTGAATTAAACTATGTTGCATTAGACGGTAGTATTGGTTGCATGGTTAACGGTGCTGGTCTAGCAATGGGCACGATGGATATTGTTAACATCCATGGTGGCAAGCCTGCTAACTTCCTTGATGTAGGCGGCGGCGCAACAAAAGAACGTGTTGCTGAAGCATTCAAAATCATTCTTTCTGATGACAATGTTAAAGCCGTACTAGTTAATATCTTTGGTGGTATCGTGCGTTGTGACATGATCGCTGAAGGTATTATTGGTGCAGTACAAGAAGTGGGTGTTCAGGTACCTGTAGTTGTACGCCTTGAAGGTAACAATGCAGAATTAGGTCGTGAAGTACTGGCTAAATCTGATTTAAATATTATTGCAGCGTCTAGCCTAACAGATGCAGCGCAGCAAGTTGTTGCAGCAGCGGAGGGCAAATAAATGAGCGTTTTAATTAATAAAGATACTAAAGTAATCTGTCAAGGTTTCACAGGTGGTCAAGGTACTTTCCATTCTGAGCAAGCTATTGATTACGGAACGCAAATGGTTGGTGGTGTTTCTCCTGGTAAAGGCGGCACGACACATTTAGGTCTTCCTGTATTTAATACAGTACGTGATGCGGTAGAAACAACGGGCGCAACAGCATCTGTAATCTATGTTCCAGCACCGTTCTGTAAAGATGCTATTTTAGAAGCTATTGATGCTGGTATCGAGCTTATCGTTTGTATTACAGAAGGTATTCCGACTGTTGATATGATTGAAGTTAAAGTTAAACTTGATCAACAAAATGTACGTATGATCGGTCCTAACTGTCCGGGTGTTATCACTCCGGGTGAATGTAAGATTGGTATTATGCCTGGTCACATTCATAAACCAGGTAAAATTGGTATTGTTTCACGCTCTGGTACACTTACGTACGAAGCAGTAAAACAAACAACTGATGAAGGTTACGGCCAATCGACTTGTGTTGGTATTGGTGGTGATCCAATCCCAGGTACAAACTTTATTGACGTACTTGAATTATTCGAAAAAGATCCACAAACAGAAGCAATCGTAATGATTGGTGAAATTGGTGGTACAGCAGAAGAAGAAGCTGCTGCTTATATTAAAGCGAATGTAACTAAACCTGTTGTTTCTTACATTGCGGGTGTTACTGCGCCTGCTGGTAAGCGTATGGGTCATGCTGGTGCAATTATCGCTGGCGGTAAAGGTACTGCAGATGAGAAATTTGCTGCACTAGAAGATGCTGGTGTATCAACAGTACGTTCACTTGCTGATATTGGTTCCGCTTTACGTGCAAAATTAGGTTAATACCTGTTTTGTTTATAATAAAACCACCTTCGGGTGGTTTTTTTATGTGTGCATTATCTACTTTCAGAGTCTATATTATTAATCATGGGGTCGAATAAATATTAATGTTTTATTTACGTTAATTCTCTCCCTCTGAGCTAATTTTGTATTCTTTAGGAGTAATAATAATGGAAATGTCACGACCTCATGATGGAATAATTATTTTACAGCTTGCTACGGACCTAGATACCGAGCACGTAGTCAGTATTCAACCAAAATTAGAGGCATTGGTTGATGAGTATGCAGAGAATATCATCTTAGACTTCACCCGTGTCAACTTTATCGATTCAACTGGTATTGGCGCTATTGTTTTTTTATTCAAAAGATTAACGTCTCAACGCCGTACACTTTCTCTTCTTAAAGTCTCAGGTCAGCCGTATAAATTAATGACGATGCTACGTGTTGAAAATGCAATTCCTTTTATTGAAAATGTAGCTGAATGTGATGCAAGTCGCTCGGCATAAGTAACAGCCGTAAGGTATTGAATGAATAAATTATTGCTATGGATAGCTATATGCGTTTCTCTTTCTGCTTGTACAAATTGGCCTCGAGAAGGCTATTTTGAAAATACAACATTGGAAACTGAGAAACGAATCCAATTTAAAAAACATTATGAGTATTTAAATTTACATCTTTCTGTCGCTAATCTACGGGGCGCTGAAACCTGTACACCAGCTTATGTGAACGTTGTTAATAATATTAATAGCCGTGTTGAAAAAGCAATTGCTGTTGAAGATTCTCAAGATATAAATGTTGAGATGGCGATCTTAGAAAGCAATATTACCGATTTAATTGTTAATTTAAACCGAGTAAGTGCTAATACCAATTGCGCACAGCCACCTCGTTTACTTACATCAACGTTTGTTCACCCCTTAACATATCAACTTGACCTGCTACTTTACTGTGCTCCTCAGTTTCAAGAAGGACAGGCTGTGATGACTGAATTGTATAAGGTATGCCTTCGCCAAGTTAGCTTCCTGCTTTTAGATAATCCTGATGTTGTGATTGAATATACAAAATATAAGCTGTTTGAACCTGTAAAAAACGCTGATCTTGAAGATTCAGATATTAATTATAATCAAGAGATTGTTATACATGACGTTGTGACTATTACCGATGTTAATCGTGATCTAGCTGTCAACGCTGACAGTAATGACGATTATAATGACGTTATGCGTAAATACTTGGTATTTGATCAAATACCAAGTGTTGATGTAGAACAGCTATCACCAATAGAATTAAATATTACTCAAGTACATACACCTGTTCAAGTTCAAGAATTTCAAGTAGTAAATAAAGATAGTGCATTGTTTCAACCTGATTCAGATGTGAATTATGCAATAGACCTTAAGGATGTTGAATTACTTAACTTACGCACTGATGCAATTTTTAACTATGTATCAAGTTTAATTTCAGATGATCAAAAGAATAGTATCATTTATGAAGACCTTAAGTTCAATGATAAACCGCCTTCAGACCCCGTTATTACAACACTTATGTGGAAATTAAAGAGCAATAAAGTTGTCGATCACAAAGTAAAAAATTGGCGTTTTTTACTTTCAGAAGGTGAGCAGTTTAGTGATGCGGCATTGCCGAAAGGAATCGCTTTATGAAACTAACATTATTTTTTTTGGTTTTTTTATTTTCATCCTCTATGGCTTTAGCGGAAAATAAAATAATTGATTCTGGAGATCAATTATTTATTTTTATGCCGGGTGAGAAAGACTTTGAAAAACCCTTTCAAGTCAACTCGAGTGGTTTTATACAGCTTCCTGAAGTGGGGAAGATACACGTAAAAGGTAAAACTTTACCTATCGTACTCGAAGAATTAAAGCAGTCCCTCAGTGTCGTTTTTCGTGATATATCAAAATTATATATAGAATTCAGAGCGCGTGAAAAACTCGTTACAGTATTGGGGTATGTTAATAACCCACGTGAAGTCGTATTACCAGAACTTGGTAACGTCCAAATGGCATTGAATAAAGCTGGAGGGATGTTAGCGGGTGCTCAACTCGATAATATGCAGCTACAGCGTGGTGGTGAAGTTATTATATTTAACTTTAAACGTTATTTAGAAACGGGTGATGATAACGAACTACCGACGCTAAAATCTGGAGACATCATATTTGTACCATCATCGCCATTAACGGGCAATGTGCAGATGTTATTTGATGCGACGTCCTTAAAATCAGGTGGTGATGCCAGTGACACTCAAAGAGCTGTGACTGTTTTTGGTGAAGTAAATGCGCCAGGAACATTCTCTTATGTGTCTGGAATGACGATTATTGAAAGTTTAATGAAAGCCAATGGTGTAACTCGTTATGCCAATGTTGGAAAAATAAGAGTAATGGGGACGAAGGAACCGCAAATTTTTGATTTGAAGTTATACCTAGATACTGGCGACGTGTCTAAGTTACCGAAGATAAGACCTGGTACGACTATCTTTGTTCCTATTCAGGTTGAAGATATTAAAGTGGGTTTACAAGTAGTCTATGTCATGGGGCAAGTTAATAAACCCGGTGCATTTGAAGGTCGTGAGGGTATTACCTTTATGGATATGCTTGCAAATGCCGGTGGACCGAACAGATATGCTGATACCCAGCAAATCAGAGTATTGAAAGTTTCTGGTGAAACATTCCGTTTTGATTTGAAAAAATATTCCGATGATCCTGAAAATAACCCCTTTCCTGTTATTGAAGGTGGGGATGTGATTTTTGTACCTGAAAAAGCAGATATGATTGAAAAATCATGGCTAATTGAGTCTCACAATGAGGCGATTAAAATCATTGGTGCGGTTAAAAATCCAGGACGTTACCAGTGGGATGATGGCATGACATTCCTCGATTTACTTGGCCATGCAGAAGGACCAACTGAAAAAGCTGATTTATCAAAAGTAATGGTGATTGGTAATGATGGATTAGGTGAACGTCAATTTTTTGATTTAGAAAAATTCATGAAAGTTGGTGGTGACTACCTCACGTTACCACAGCTATCCGCTGGTGATACTGTTATGTTTACCGAATTACCCGATGACCCTACAGATAATAAGTCAAAGTGGATAAAGCAAGAATCAGAATCTTCGATTTATATTCTAGGCTCTGTTGGTGCACCTGGTCGTTATGCGTTTAATAGTCGATTAGACTTTTTAGATTTACTTTCTGCTGCAGATGGTCCAACTAATGATGCAGATATTAAACATATAAAAGTCACACACCGTAATAACCATTATGCTAAATCATCAACATTAGATTTAGATATGTACTTTGAGACGGGAGATGAAAGCCTTTTACCACAAGTATTGCCTGGTGATACGATCTATATACCAGCGAAGAGTGATCAAGGGGAGTTAAATAATACGGTTAATATTGTACAAGTATTAGGTGCTGTGCATAACCCCGGTCGTTATAAGTACGATTCTTCACTTGATGTCGTTGGTATATTGACAATGGCAGGTGGGCCAACATCAGAGGCTTATATAGATCGAATTGTGATTGTTACAAAACGTGGAGAAATGAAGCACACTGCGCGCACGTTTAATATGAAGCATTACTTTACTCAACCTGATTATCGAGATATTCCAATTATTCATGCTGGGGACACTATATATATTCCTAATGAAAAAGAATCTAATTGGAGCCAGTTGCTGGATATACTCGGTAGTGCGTTAAGTGTTGTCACACTCTTTATTGTTGGGTCTTCGTTATGAATATATTACCGGAAACGTTTGTAGAGATTGAGCAGGTCTATCAGGTAATCGCGAATGAAAATATTAAATCACTAGCGGTTAATTGTTCTCAAGGGAAAGAAGGTGCAACAGAGCTTGTTTTAGCGTTAGCTCGACGTCATAAAGTCGCTGGAAGTAAGGTATTAATTGTAGATCTTAATACCTTCAAACCAGCAATAACGAATGAATATATTAAGGGTAAGCAATCATGGTCGCTTGATGATGCAGATTCGCAAACGGCGTGTATTACTCCATTTTCAGATATGATTGATATATTACCAGCACCGCAGAGTGAACAAGATCAAAATATTAGCTTCCGAGATGAAAAAAACCTCAAAAATGCGATCCAGTTTTGGCGACAACACTATAATTTTATTATATTTGATACATGTGCAATAACGCGTACTAACTTTTCAAATATACCGGGTGAAGTTATTGCTAGGGGGTGTGATGCAAGTTTATTTGTCGTTGCGCCGGGTGTTTCGCTAGAGAGTAATGTATTGAAAGCAATTAAAATATTTAAATATAACAATGTTAAATTGCTTGGGACTGTTATTAATGATGTAAATTGTCCGCCGCTTGATATGCAATTTAGGAATTCAGTTCGTCGACGGTTAAAGCGGTTTCCCATTTTTAAACAGTGGCTACTTAATCGCATCTCTAGCGTCGAACTCTTAAAGGGTAAATTTGGACGATAATGAAAACACAACTTTTTGCTAAGCAATACCCACTAAAACTTGACTCCATTAGTGAAGTAAGGCGTCTTCTAACGACATTATGTCATCAATTGACGCTTGAACAAGCTGAAGTCGATCGGGTTGCGTTAGTATTAGCTGAGTACCTTTCGAACCTTTATTTTCATAATAAAGGTTCAATTAATTGGTTTAGTATTGAGTTAACAGGAAGCAAGGGAAATTGGTATTTTGCTGTGTCTGATAGCGGTAATAGTTTTGATCCTTATGCCGTTAATGTGAATGATATATTTAATGGCGAATTACTGACTGGTGGTATGGGCATCGCGCTCATACAAAAGAATAACCCTGACGGCAGTTATGTGAGTAATAATGGGGTTAACCAATTCTCTTGTCCATTAAAGGAACAGAGTAATAAATTAAAAGTGGTGATTGTTGATGATGACCAAATTCTATTATGGGCATATAGGGGTTATTTTCAGCATGATTTTGTAGTTCATATTTTCTCGAGTGCACAAATAGCGCTTAAATTTATTGAGCATGAAGGCTGTGATCTGATTATTGCAGATATTCATATGCCGGAAATGTCAGGGTTCGAGTTTAGGCTTAAAGTTGAATCTTTTGACCGAGGGCTATTAACGCCGTTTGTATTTTTAACGGGAGACGATAACTTATCAGTGCAAGAGCAAGCAGCAGAGGTCTCTATTGATGCTTACTTGATTAAACCGATAACTAAAACCTCATTATTAACGGTTTGTAATCGCGTGATACGGAGGACTAATCAACTTGCATTACATTATCAACAACGGGTTGTGGAATCGCTTAGTCGCCCATTTAAACCATCATTACCATCACATGCGGATGATTGGAATTTATCATTAGCACATACTCCAGCCAGTGAAGGCGGAGGGGATTTTGTATTTTTCCATGATTATGGAGAAAGTAAGCTTCTGATTTTAGGTGATATTATGGGGCATGGGCCTGTTGCTAAATTTCATAGTTTTGCAATAATGGGCTATCTAGAAGGACTGATAACATCTACGGCAATATGCCCGGCTAAGTTGCTCGCGGGCTTGTCACAACGGTTATATCTAAATCAGCTTTTAGAAACCAGTATGTTAACTTGCATTGTTATAAAGCTAACGGGAGAGGAATGTGAAATTGCGACAGCAGGACATCCTCAGCCTTACCTGTTACATGAAACGGGTTACGACGCAATTGATTGTAAGGGGACTGTTTTAGGGCTATTACCAAATGAACAATATTCCGCTGTTCGCGTGTCTTTAAATGCAGGAGAAAAGCTTTTTTTCTATTCAGATGGGATTTTCGAAAATATTGATAGAAATTGTGATTGTATTGACAATATACTAACTGGTATTAAAGGTACTACAGCGCAATGTGTGCTAGACCAATTATGGTTACGTTTCGAATCACTTTTATCGGAACAATTACAGGATGATGCGACTGCAATAGTCATTGATCTAAATAATAAGTTTAAATTAAAAATATGAGGTAAAAGAGATGGAAAACACAGCTATAAATGAAACGGTATTCTCTCAATTGTTAGTTGATGTAGGTGAAGAAATGTTACCTGCATTAGTTGCTGTTTTTAATGAAGAAACAACAGAACGTATTTCTGAATTAGAGTTGTTGGTTGTCAATGTTGATAACCATAAAGTGGCTCAAAATTGTCACAGTATAAAAAGTAGTGCTGGTACGTATGGTGCACTCGTTGTGCAACAACATGCTGAAGAGTTAGAAATTATGGCAAAGTCAAATCATACGGATGAAGTACAAGAGAAATTGCCATTACTGATCGGTAGTCTACAAGACGCAATTAACGAACTGTCGTTAAGATGTGATTAACAACAGACTCAATGGCCTCTTTTAATTTTACTCGGTCATGATAGTTTTTGTTCATATCTTCACGCAAGTCATGGATATAGGTAGAGTAACTCAGCTCTGATTGCTTATCTATATCCTGTATAACAGCATTGATAAATGGAAAACCGACCGTATTTTCACACCACTGTAAACGTTCCTGTAGAGGCCGCTTAGAAGCTGGGCCAATTTCATGTTGTAAATTACCCAAATAAATCACTTTTGCGTTTGTTCTGCGTAGGGCTTTTTGTATATCACTCAGTAGAAGGGGAGGCATGATACTGGTTAAAAATGATCCCGGCCCTAATAATATCAATTCAGCTTTTTCGATGGCTTGTACCGCTTCTAATGTAGCAGATACATTGGGTTGAACAGTTAATTGATGTGGAAACTCATGCATCTTATCTACAGATACTTCACCGTGAACATCATTACCACTAGGTGTGACAGCAATTAAATCACTTGGGTGCTCAGACATGGGAATCAACTGACATTCGACATGGAGCATATTGCGAATAAGGTTAACAGCATCTAAAGGGCGCACACAGAGATTATCTAGCGCAACCAGCATCAGATTACCTAAGTTGTGATTTTTTAGCTCCCCTTCGTTTTGAAAGCGATATTCAAACAATAAAGAACCAATATCAGGCTGAGTGACTAATTGGTTAATACAATTACGAACATCTCCCCAGGCAATACAGTTTTCAGAATGTCTCAACCGTCCTGTTGAGCCACCATTATCTGTAGTTGTTACTATGCCTGTTAATCTTGAACCTAAAAAGGAAAGAGAAGAGAGTACACGGCCTAAACCATGACCACCGCCAATAGCGACAACCTTATCGAGATCTGAAAGTGATTTTTGTAACATATCTAAATACTAAATTAAGTGAATAATATAATGTCATCATATCCTGAAATAAATTGTTTTGATAATTATGTTCGCTTTATTTGCTGGAATAATAAACAAATCACTGATGAAATTAACTATTTTGAGCTATGAAAACAGTGATTATAAAAGATGACTACATTGGAATTAGTTCTTTTATGACTTGTAGCGTGCGAGCGCAATTAGGTTGCTGCAATAACTGTTGCTTTTGCTCAACAGGTATCGGCAATAGCTCTAACCAACGCTGTGATATCCAGCTCGCATTATCCATTTCTTTTGATGTGTAGAGTTCATTTAATTCTGGATGTTGCTCGAAAATGTCAGTTAACTTGTCAGTTAAATATCTATCTTGCTCTATAATGTCTTGGGCGGGCCAATTTGAAATGTAATGTATATCAGCTACTTTCAACCCATCTTCTTCGATTATGATAGCATCGATAACAAACCGATCTATGCCTTCTATAATAATCCCTAGAAAGCCATCATCAAGGGAATAGAAGTCAACAATTTTCACATGAGTACCAATAGGGGAAATACGTCCAAATGGACCACTCTTTTGGTTATCAATCATGGCAATCCCAAATCCAGTCATCGCTTTCGCACTTTCTTTGATCATGCGTATATAACGTTCTTCAATAATGCGTAAAGGGAGTTTACCGTCAGGTAAAATATGTGATGGTAATGGATAAAGTGCAAGTTGAGTTGATTGCAAGAGTATGCTCATTCGTCATTGGATATATGATTAAGGATAGTCTTGTTTGAATGGTTTGCTTTTTTGAGGAAAAAATAGAGATAAAAACATAAACGAGTCTACATTTTTATCTCTAATATTTGATTATGCGCTAGTTTTATTAAACTCAAGATACATAACAGCAGCTTCAACACGTGAACTTGCTTCTAGTTTCTTTAATAAACTCTTAACGTGAACTTTTACAGTACCTTCAGAAATATGTAGGTTACTTGCAACGTGTTTATTGCTGTAGCCTTTTGAAATTTCAAGTAGGATTTGATTTTCACGTTTCGTTAGCTTCGCTAATTTTTCTTCAAAATTGTTATCTTCATGAAGACAATCTAAATAGCCCAATAAGCTTTCAGAAAGTGCCTGCTGGCCAGATAACACATCTTGAAGTTGTGCTAGCAATAGATCCGGTTCTGAATCTTTTAGTAAATAACCATCTGCACCCGCATTAATTAAGCGGATCACGTCTTGTTTGTTATCAGAAACTGTTAAAATAACAACACGTGAACTTAACTCTTCAGAGCGAAGTGCTTTTAATGTGTCTAACCCTGACATGCCTTTCATGTTCAAATCAAGTAAAACAAGATCTGGTTCATGCTGTTTGGCAAGAGTGATAGCTTCCACGCCATCGCTGGCTTCACCAATAACATTAAATTTTTCTTCTAATGTAAGAAGTTGGACAATCCCTTTACGCATTAGTGGATGATCATCTACAACTAAAATTGTGTAACTATTCTCAAGCATGTTTGTTTTCCCTATCGAAGGTAAGTAATACCAAGGTGCCTTGTATTATATTGTTTTTTATTTCTAATTTAGCGCCTAGTTTCGAAGCGCGTTCACCCATTATATTTAGGCCGTAATGATTAGATTTAGTTGGATTTGCTGGAATTCCATCACCATCATCCGAAATAGATACTTTTATAGTACCATTTTTATTCATCCCACAGTCAATCATTATTTCGTTTGAGTTCGCATGTTTGATGGAATTTAATACAGCTTCTCTAATTATTTGCAATATATGGATGTGTTGGTTGGGTTTAAATAAATGTTCCTCTAATTCGTAGCTTAGATGAATTTTCGATTTTGTGCGTTGGCGAAGCTGTGCAAGCATGATTGAAATGGCTTCTGAAAGGTTCGCATCATCAAGTGTTAAACGGAATGTATTTAATAATTCCCTAAGTTGTGTGTAAGATAATTTTAAGTTTGTATCGATCTCTTCCACAATTTCATTCGTGGTGGGTGTTATTTCTTGATTTTTTAAATGACGTTTTAATAACGCGACTTGAATTTTTAGATAAGAAAGTGCTTGTGCGAGTGAATCATGTAGTTCACGGGCAATAACTGCACGTTCTTCCATTAGAAGCGAACGCTGTGCTTCTAGGTTACTTTGAGAGCGATGTTGTGCTCGAGAAAGAATTCGGCAGTAGCTTTGTATGTGCTCTTGATCTTTTAATTCACGTTTTAATACTGTGAATGTACCAAAAGATTGCTCTTCGAGTTCCAGTTTTAAATCAACGGTTTCTTCGCCGTTATTAGAGCCTGCGTTTAGATAAATAGTTTCAACTTCAGAACCCGTTAATACCAGTCTGTAAAAGTTTAAACCATTGAGTTCAGAGACATTTTGTAAGGTTTGTTCAAGCATGTCAGCGTTAAGATGGGTAACGTGTAGTTTTTGTGACGTCGTGTATAAGAAATTGATTTTATCTTTAGCTTCTTTTAATTGCTTTGTTTTAGCGTCAACTTGTTGCTCTAGCGTACTGTATAGCTTGTTTAAATCTTTGGCCATATGCGAAATGTTGCTCGCCAGTGAACCAATTTCATTCTCATAGAAAAAATCAAATGAAACATCAAATTCACCTTTTCTAATTTGGTTCGATGCCGCAAATATCTGTTGTAAGGGTTTTAACACCTGAACTTGCATAAGACGAATAGTGATAATACAGACAGCAAAAATAAGTCCGATACCAAGGCCCTTTATTAATGTAATAATTTTAACTTTGTATTCAGAATGATTTTGTAAATTCTGTACAAAATTATCAATTTCTAATACAAAATCGTCGACTTCCTCTAAGAATAGCTTGGGGTTATCACTGTATAAGATATCTAATTGAGTTTGCCACTGGGTATCGACATCCATGAATTCTTTTTTCAGTTTTGATGTGATATCCCAATTATCGACAATATTATTTTTAATGTGTGCGAGTGATTGGTTAAAGGTATCAATATGATTTTGACGTAATATCTCGGAATCGTCTCTGGATAAATTGTAAGCGATTTGATAGCTTTGCATTCTTAATGCGCCGGCTTTATTAATCGATGAGGCGTCGGAAAGACTTAGTGATAACGCAACTAAGGAAATAAACGTTAGCATTGACGCAAGAGCCAGTATGCTGAACATTCCGCGACCGATTAAAATGATAATAGACTGATGAGAGGGGATTATATTTTTTATCATGTTCACTTTATGATTAATTGAGCGTTAAGTAGTCCAATAATTTACCCTGCAATTTAACTTCGATCAATGATTTCTCATTTTCTACTATAATTACTTGGATCTATCTCTTTAAATTATTTTAAAAATAGTTTAACTTTAGCGACAATTAACATTTATTATAAATTCATTATTATAAATAAAACTCCGATCCTTATGATCTAAATTTATTTTTCAATAGATATGATCCTAAGGACTCATAGCAGATGCATTTGCTATAAGGGTTTAATCAGAAATGGTTAGGCCTCCCGTATTTGGAAAGGTGTTTATGCAACTTCAAGATCAGTTTTCGCGTAAATTTTATTATTTACGCTTATCAATTACAGACGTTTGTAATTTCAAATGTAACTACTGCTTACCAGATGGTTATAAAGCCGAAGGTAAACCTGAATTTTTAGGACGTGATGAATTACGTCGTATTGTCACTGGCTTTGCTGAAATGGGTACTGAAAAGGTCCGTATCACAGGTGGTGAACCTTCACTAAGAAAAGATTTTACTGATATTATTTCAGATATTTCTTCAATTCCTAAAATCAATAAAGTCGCGACAACCACAAATGGGTTTAATCTTGACAAGTATGCACAAGATTGGCGTGATGCAGGCCTTGATGCGCTGAATGTCAGCATTGATAGTCTTGACCCTCGTATGTTTCGTCAGATCACCGGCAAAAATATGTTCCATAAAGTAATGGCTGGCCTTGATGCTGCTTTTACTGCTGGCTTTGAAACGGTGAAAGTGAATACCGTATTAATGCGTAATCTGAATGATATTGAACTTGGTGATTTTTTAAATTGGATCAAAACAAGGCCAATTCAATTACGCTTTATTGAGTTGATGCAGACGGGGGATAATCAAGCGTTGTTTGATAAACACCATGTTTCAGGTTCAAGCATCCGAGATAAATTGATGCTACAAGGTTGGGTAAGTAAAGTCAGAGGCAAGGCCGATGGTCCTGCTCAAGTTTTTGTTCATCCTGATTTTGTTGGTGAGATTGGTTTGATCATGCCGTACGAAAAGAACTTTTGTTCAACATGTAACCGTTTACGTGTTTCAACAAAAGGACGTTTACACTTGTGTTTATTTGGTGAAGATGGTGTTGAATTACGTGATTTGCTCCAAGAAGACAGCCAGCAGCCTGAATTAATTTCTCGTGTTGTTGAACATATGTCTGATAAAAAATCGACTCACTTCCTTCAGCAAGGCATTACAGCAAATACACCTCACCTTGCTTCAATCGGCGGTTAATTTACCGCTATTTCAATATCTAAGCCTGTCGTGACTAGGTATTTATTCTTCTTTATCCCAAAATTATAGCGTAGAACTTATTTACGCTATAATTATTCATGCATATCGTTCTCTATTGTCTATAATTTATTAATTTATTTATCAATATTAAATATTGATAATATTAACCCCACACTTAAAGTGTGACGCAGGTCACACTTGTTTTTTGATCTGGAATAACATTTTATTGAGTTACCCACTAGTGAGTATTTTATGGGTAGGGGATATATTATTAAATGGATATTCACATTTGGCTATATTTAATGTGAATCAAAGTACATTACGTAACGTTTACTATAATTTTTAATTTGGTTGTTCTTATGAGTATTAATTTAGCGCGACGTTCTTTTTTCCGTCGTAAAGAACAAGATAATGTTATACGTCTACCTTGGCTAAAAGCAAATTTAGAATTTACAGACAAATGCACTCGCTGTGGGGA
The DNA here is from genome assembly GCF_018219155.1 of Moritella sp. 24. Classification (NCBI taxonomy): domain Bacteria; kingdom Pseudomonadati; phylum Pseudomonadota; class Gammaproteobacteria; order Alteromonadales; family Moritellaceae; genus Moritella; species Moritella sp. 24. The sequence goes on from NZ_CP056123.1 coordinate 2,074,420, forward strand.
TTGCCAGACTGCTTGTCCAGAAAGCGTGATTATTTTGGGGGATGGAGGATTTCCTGAAATTGATTTTAGCGCATCTGAATGCAATTTTTGTAAAGAGTGTGTAAATCACTGTAAAGAAGATTTGTTTGATTTAACTCAGGTTCAAGCTTGGAATAATAAAGCGACTATTTCAAATGGCTGCTTGAATATTGAATCTGTATATTGTCGAAGTTGTGCGGAATCTTGTGAATCCGAAGCTTTGAAATTTAATTTTACTAATACAACTTTTGTCAGCCCTGATGTTGTATTAGATGATTGTAATGGTTGTGGTGCTTGTGTTTCAGTTTGCCCTGTTAATGCAATCGCTGTGAAGCTCAACCGTTAAATTTAGTTATTAAGAATACGTTTTATAATAATTATAAGGTCATAAAATGGCAGAACAAGAAATTCATATATCGAGTTTAATTATTCACGTAAAACCAGAGTCATTGCTGGACGTGAAGAATAAAATCGCTGCAATACCAGAAGCTGAAATCTACGGTGATAGTGAAGAGGGAAAAATTATCGTCGTATTGGAAACAGCTAATCAGAAATTTGTGACTGACATTATTGATAACATTAATAATCTCGAACATGTCTTAAGTACTTCTCTTGTTTTTCATCAAATTGAAACTATCGATCTATCATGTGAGGATGATCTATGAAATTAACCAGACGTGCGTTTGTTAAAGCAAATGCTGCAGTCTCTGCGGCTGCAATTGCTGGCGTTACACTTCCTACTAGTGCAACTAATCTTATTGCAAGTAGTGATGAGACTAAAATTAAGTGGGACAAAGCGCCATGTCGTTTCTGCGGAACAGGTTGCTCTGTACTTGTAGGTACACAAGGCGGTAAAGTTGTTGCGACTCAAGGCGATCCTGAAGCGCCTGTGAACAAAGGTCTTAACTGTGTTAAAGGCTATTTCTTATCTAAAATCATGTATGGTAAAGATCGTTTAACGACTCCTCTATTACGTATGAGAGACGGTAAATTTGCTAAAGACGGCGAATTCGCACCGATTTCATGGGATCAAGCTTTTGATATCATGGCAGAGAAGTGGAAAGCATCATTAAAAGCAAACGGTCCAACATCTGTTGGTATGTTCGGTTCTGGTCAATGGACTGTAATGGAAGGTTATGCTGCTGTTAAATTGATGAAAGCTGGTTTCCGTTCAAATAATATCGATCCTAACGCGCGTCACTGTATGGCTTCTGCGGTTGGTGGTTTCATGCGTACGTTCGGTATCGATGAGCCAATGGGTTGTTATGATGACTTCGAAAATGCAGACTCGTTTGTACTTTGGGGTTCAAACATGGCTGAGATGCATCCAATCCTATGGACGCGTATTACAGACCGTCGTTTAAGTAATCCACATGTAAAAGTAAACGTATTATCAACGTATAAGCATCGTTCATTTGAACTTGCTGATACTGGTGTTGTTTTCAATCCACAATCAGATCTAGCAATGGCTAACTTTATTGCTAACTACATCATCCAAAACGATGCTGTAAACTGGGATTTTGTTAACAAACATACTCATTTCAAACGTACTGCAACCGATATCGGTTATGGTCTACGTGACGAACATCCACTACAACAGAAAGCGAAAAATCCTAACTCAGGTAAATTGTCAGCAATGACATTTGAAGAATACAAAGCATCTGTTGCAGAATACACAATTGAAAAAGCATCTGAATTATCAGGTGTATCAGAAGAAAAACTACTGATTCTAGCGAAGCAGTACGCGGATCCAAACACGAAAGTAATGTCGTTATGGACAATGGGTATGAATCAACATACTCGTGGCGTATGGATGAATAGCCTTGTTTACAATATCCATTTACTTGTAGGTAAAATCTCACAGCCTGGTAACGGTCCGTTCTCACTGACTGGTCAACCATCAGCATGTGGTACTGCACGTGAAGTGGGTACATTCTCACACCGTCTACCTGCAGATATGATGGTTGCGAATCCGAAGCATCGTGCAACTGCTGAAAAAATTTGGAAATTACCTGAAGGTACTATTCCACCGAAACCAGGTCTGCATGCTGTTGCACAAAACCGTGCATTAAAAGACGGTACGTTAAATGCGTATTGGACTATGTGTAATAACAACATGCAAGCAGCTCCAAACATGATGGAAGAAGGTTTACCGGGTTACCGTAATCCAGCTAACTTCATCGTTTGTTCTGACCCGTACCCAACAGTAACTGCACAAGCATCTGACCTTATTTTACCAACAGCAATGTGGGTAGAGAAAGAAGGCGCATACGGTAACGCTGAACGTCGTACGCAAGCTTGGTATCAACAAGTTAAATCTGTTGAAGGTGCAAAATCAGATTTATGGCAGTTAATGGAATTCTCTAAACGCTTCAAGATTGAAGAAGTGTGGGGCGAAGATCTAATCGCTAAAATGCCTGAAGTTCGTGGTAAAACGATGTATGACGTACTGTATAAAAACGGTAACGTTGACGCATTCCCACTAAGTGAAGCGCAAGAGCTAAATGATGATGCTAATGATCAAGGCTTCTATGTACAAAAAGGTCTATTCGAAGAATACGCTACCTTTGGTCGTGGCCATGGTCATGATTTAGCACCATACGATGTTTACCATACAGTACGTGGTTTGCGTTGGCCTGTTGTAAATGGCGTTGAAACGAAATGGCGTTTTGCAGAAGGCAGTGATCCTTACGTAGGTAAAGGTAAAGGTTTTGAGTTCTATGGTAAGCCAGATGGTAAAGCAAACATCATCTTCGCACCGTATGAAGCGCCACCAGAAATGCCAAATGAAGAATATGACATGTGGCTATGTACTGGTCGTGTATTAGAACATTGGCATTCAGGTACAATGACGGCGCGTGTTCCTGAGCTATATCGTGCAATGCCAGATGCGCTTTGTTATATCCACCCTGACGATGCTAAAAAACGTAATGTACGTCGTGGTGATGAAGTTCTTATTGAATCAGTTCGTGGTGAAGTGCGTTGTCGTGTGGAAACACGTGGCCGTAACCGCCCACCAGTAGGCTTAGTATTTGTACCTTGGTTTGATGCGCGAGTATTAATTAACAAAGTATGTCTAGATGCTACGGATCCGTTATCAAAACAAACGGATTATAAAAAATGTGCAATTAAAATTACCAAAGTGTAATTCAAACTGCATATCTTACTGAATGAGTTTGCCAGTAAACGATACTGGCAAATAACGGACTTACTTGCCAATAGGCGGAGAACATAATATGAGAAAATTATTGGCTGTACTGCTAGCTGCAGGGACTTTATTCTCTGTATCAGCACAAAGTACAGAAACTGCTGAAATTGAGAATGTAAACAACGGTGGCGTTGCATCGCTGCGTGGTATCACTGAGTTAGATACAACACGTAAAGCGGATGAACTGAAACGCGTAATCAAAGATCGTAGCCCAATCGATCGTGATTATGTATATCAACCACCACTTGTTCCGCATCAAACACGTCATTATGAAGTGTCTTTAAATGCGAACAAATGTTTGTCATGCCACAGCTGGAAATATGCTGGTGAAATGGGCGCGACTAAAATCAGTGTAACGCATTACCAATCACGTGAAGGCGAAGTATTATCGGACGTATCACCACGTCGTTATTTCTGTCTACAGTGCCATGTTACACAAGCAGATGCAGCACCGTTAATCGACAATGACTTTAAACGTGTAGATTCATTACGCTAACGAAAAAGAGGCGGTAAAATGAAATTTATTTTAAATTTTTGGCGAAAATTAACGGCACCAAGTAAAGCTGCTGTCGGTACTGTACTTGCTATGGGTTTCCTTGGCGGTATTATTTTCTGGGGTGCCTTTAACATGGGTATGGAAGCGACAAATACAGAAGAATTCTGTTCTGCTTGTCACGCGCCTATTGTTAAAGAATTAAAAGAAACAATTCACTATTCGAATCGTTCTGGTGTGCGCGCAATCTGTTCTGATTGTCACGTACCACATAACTGGACAGATAAAATTGTACGTAAAGTACAAGCGAGTAATGAAATTGTGGCATTCTTGATGGGTAAGATCTCGACTCAAGAAAAGTTCGAAGCACGTCGTAAACATCTAGCTGTACGTGAATGGCAACGTATGAAAGAAAATGATTCACAGGAATGTCGTAACTGCCATAACTTTGAATACATGGACTTCTCAGAGCAAGGCCCGCGTAGTAGAAAACAACACTCTACAGCATTAGCGAGTGGCGAAAAAACATGTGTAGATTGCCATAAAGGTATTGCCCATCAACTACCAGATATGTCAGATGTACCTGGTTGGTAGATTGAATAAGGAAACACGATTATGAGTACGTTAGAATACGTTATTTGGCATATTTTAGGATATGCAGCGATACCAACTATTTTAATCGCAGGATTTGTTGGCGTAGCTGGATTCTCGGTATGGGCGTTGTCGCTCACTGTAGATAAAAAGCAATAATAACAGCGTAAACTAAATAAGTAATGTTAAGGCCGCATTTGTATCATGCGGCCTTTTTATTGCCTGAAATTCATGATTTTAGTTATTAAGATTAATCATATTTATCATAAGTTACTCGCACTCCCTTGGTGGTATCACATAAGTGGTAAAAGCATGGTTGTGAAGAAACACTATTTGATTTAGCACAAAGTGTATAACAAAAGTAAAACGTTAATATGGAGGTAATTATTAAATATAGCGTATCAGCTAAATGTTAAATCTACGTGTGAGGGTGATCTATGAAACTGACCAGACGGGCATTTGTTAAAGCAAACGCAGCGGTATCTGCAGCGGCAATCGCGGGAGTGACACTTCCTGCGACAGCGACTAACCTGATTGCAAGTTCGAGTGAAACTAAGATTAAATGGGATAAAGCGGCTTGCCGTTTTTGTGGCACTGGCTGTTCAGTTTTAGTCGGTACAAAAGGAGGGAAAGTCGTTGCGACACAAGGTGATCCTGAATCACCTGTAAATAAGGGGTTAAAATGTGTTAAAGGCTACTTCCTTTCTAAAATCATGTACGGTAAAGATCGATTAACTACGCCCTTATTACGAATGAAAGACGGTAAGTATGCCAAAGATGGTGAATTTATGCCGGTTTCATGGGATCACGCTTTTGATGTGATGGCAGATAAATGGAAAACATCGTTAAAAGAAAAAGGACCGACATCTGTTGGTATGTTCGGTTCTGGCCAGTGGACTGTCATGGAAGGCTATGCGGCGGTTAAATTAATGAAGGCTGGTTTCCGCTCTAACAACATTGATCCGAATGCGCGTCATTGTATGGCCTCTGCTGTTGGCGCTTTCATGCGTACGTTTGGTATTGACGAACCGATGGGCTGTTATGATGATTTCGAGCATGCAGACTCATTTGTACTTTGGGGTTCAAACATGGCTGAAATGCATCCTATATTATGGACGCGTATTACAGACCGTCGTTTAAGTAATCCACATGTAAAAGTAAACGTATTATCAACCTATAAACATCGTTCATTTGAGCTCGCTGATACGGGAATTGTGTTTAACCCACAATCTGATCTAGCAATGGCGAACTTCATTGCTAACTACATTATTCAAAATGATGCAGTTAATTGGGACTTTGTTAATAAGCATACTCATTTTAAACGTACTGCGACGGATATCGGTTACGGACTACGTAACGAACATCCGTTACAGCAGAAAGCGAAAAACCCTAATTCAGGTAAATTATCAGCAATGACGTTCGAGGAGTACAAAGCCTCTGTTGCTGAATATACGGTTGAAAAAGCCGCAGAGATTTCTGGTGTATCAGAAGATAAATTACTTATTTTAGCTAAGCAATATGCAGATCCAAACACTAAAATAATGTCATTATGGACGATGGGGATGAATCAGCATACACGCGGTGTATGGATGAATAGCCTTATTTATAATATCCACTTATTAGTCGGTAAAATATCTCAACCGGGTAATGGACCGTTTTCACTGACAGGCCAGCCATCAGCCTGTGGTACTGCGCGTGAAGTGGGTACTTTCTCACACCGTCTACCTGCCGATATGGTTGTTAAGAACCCGAAGCATCGCGCTATTTCTGAAAAAATATGGAAGCTACCAGAGGGCACTATCCCTGCTAAACCTGGGTTGCATGCTGTTGCACAAAACAGAGCTTTAAAAGATGGATCGTTAAATGCGTATTGGATCATGTGTACGAACAATATGCAGGCAGCTCCAAATATGATGGAAGAAAGCTTACCGGGCTACCGTAACCCAGATAATTTTATTGTTTGTTCTGACCCATACCCAACGGTTACAGCGCAAGCATCCGATCTTATTTTACCAACTGCGATGTGGGTAGAAAAAGAGGGCGCTTATGGTAATGCTGAACGACGAACGCAAACCTGGTATCAGCAAGTAAAACCCATTGACGGTGCAAAATCAGATTTATGGCAGTTAATGGAGTTCTCTAAGCGTTTTAATATTGAAGAAGTATGGGACGAAGAACTGATCGCTAAAATGCCTGACGTCCGTGGTAAAACGATGTTTGATGTGTTGTTTAAAAATGGCCAAGTTGATGCTTTCCCAATTGAAGAGGCACAAGCATTAAATGATGAATCTCATGACTTTGGCTTTTATGTTCAAAAAGGCTTATTTGAAGAATATGCAACGTTTGGCCGTGGTCATGCCCATGATTTAGCCCCTTATGATACTTATCATCAAGTACGCGGTTTACGTTGGCCTGTCGTAAATGGTGTTGAAACGAAATGGCGCTTTGCTGAAGGCAGTGATCCTTACGTAGGTAAAGGTAAAGGTTTTGAGTTTTATGGTAAGCCAGATGGTAAAGCAAACATCATCTTTGCACCTTATGAAGCGCCACCTGAAGTGCCAAATGATGAATATAACATGTGGCTATGTACTGGTCGTGTACTCGAACATTGGCATTCAGGCAGCATGACGGCACGTGTACCAGAGCTTTACCGTGCGATGCCGGATGCACTTTGTTATATCCATCCAGATGATGCAAAAAAACATAATGTACGTCGTGGCGATGAAGTCTTGATTGAATCTATTCGTGGTGGAGTTCGTTGTCGCGTTGAAACTCGTGGGCGTAATAGACCTCCAGTTGGTTTAGTATTTGTTCCTTGGTTTGATGCAAGAGTACTGATCAACAAGGTTATTCTAGATGCAACAGACCCATTATCAAAGCAAACTGATTTCAAAAAATGCCCAATTAAAATAACCAAAGTGTAAGGACAATTGTGCATTTTGAACATCTCTTTTGTCAGCTGTGATGGCTGGCAGAAAATAGATTATTGGCCACTAGGCGGAGAATAGATAATGAAGAAAATAATCGGAGTATTACTGACTGCAGGGGCATTGCTTTCTGCAAGTGTGATCGCAACAGAGGCAACTCATATTGAAAACGTAAATAGCGGAGGTGTTGAATCGATGCGCGGAATAACCGAGCTTGATGATACCCGTAAAGCAGATGAGTTAAAGCGTGTGATTAAAGATCGTGGGCCCATAGATCGTGATTATGTGTACCAGCCACCATTAGTGCCGCATCAAACCAGAGGCTATGAAGTATCGTTAAATGCCAACAAATGTTTGTCATGCCACAGTTGGAAATACGCAGGTGAAATGGGCGCGACTAAGATCAGTGTTACGCATTATCAATCACGTGAAGGGCAAGTCCTTGCTGATGTATCACCGAGTCGCTATTTCTGCTTGCAATGTCATGTGACTCAAGTTGATGCCAAGCCATTAATTGAGAATGACTTTAAACGTGTAGATTCATTACGTTGATTCATCTCAAATGACCGTAGCCTAAACGAAAAAGAGGCGATTAAATGAAATTAATTTTAAATTTTTGGCGTAAGCTGACCACACCGAGTAAAGCGGCTGTTGGTACTATTTTAGCAATGGGCTTTCTCGGAGGTATTATTTTCTGGGGTGCCTTTAATATGGGAATGGAGGCGACAAATACGGAGGAGTTTTGTTCTGCTTGTCATGCTCCCATTGTTAAAGAACTAAAGGAAACGATTCATTACTCTAATCGTTCAGGTGTACGTGCTATTTGTTCTGATTGTCACGTCCCCCACAAATGGACAGATAAGATTGTGCGTAAAGTACAAGCGAGTAATGAAATTGTCGCATTCTTGATGGGAACCATTTCGACTCAAGAAAAATTTGAAGCGCGTCGTAAGCACTTAGCTGTTCGTGAATGGCAACGCATGAAAGAAAATGATTCACAGGAATGTCGTAACTGCCATAACTTTGAATATATGGACTTTTCGGAGCAAGGTCCGCGTAGTAAGAAGCAACACTCTACAGCACTCGCAAGTGGCGAAAAAACGTGTGTTGATTGTCACAAAGGTATTGCGCACAAGCTACCGGATATGTCAGATGTACCAGGTTGGTAAATAAGGAAATGCAATTATGAGTTCTTTAGAAAGTGCCGTTTGGCATGTGTTAGGTTATACCGCTATGCCGGTTATTTTCCTCGTTGGTTTTCTTGGCGTAGCTGGATGTTCAATATGGGCATTGTCTATCACTGTAGACAAAAATGAATAATAGTAACGTAAAATGAAATAAGTAATGTTGAGGCTGCATTTGTATAATGCGGCCTTTTTATTCTCTATCTTACGACCTTGAGGTAGCCCCCATATCCCTGTATTATAGCCGCATACACAATCCCGTTTATTATCGATAAAATAAAGCATTGAATGAAAAATAAAAATGTATCAATTGGATTAACGAATCCTAAAAGTCCCACGAATGTTGGCGCTGTTATGCGTGCTGCAGGTTGTTATCAAGCAGATGCTGTTTACTATACTGGCGTTAGATATGACCGTGCATCTGCCTTTCAAACTGATACGCAAAATGTTGCAGCTAAAACCCCATTGACGGGTGTCGATAATTGGCTCGACAGTATTCCAGAAACAACAAATATTGTTTGTGTTGAATTAGCGGAAGGGGCAATCCCATTACCTGAATTCAAACATCCTGATAGTGTGATTTACATATTTGGTCCTGAAGACGGCACTATTGATCAGAAAGTGATTAATCGTGCATCTGCAGTTGTTTATGTACCGACTGTCGGTTGCATGAACCTTGCCGCAACAGTGAATGTTTTGCTATATGATCGCCTTGCAAAGTCTGAGAGTACGGTTGCGAATGATGAACTTATTCGTGAAAGTCGCGATAATAACAACAAAGTGAAAGTGACGAGTAAATAATAAATAATAACGACGCGTGATCGTTATTTACTAGCTGATCAAGATCAACGACTGATAAGCTAAATCTCTTATAATTGTTTAATAAACATGACCGAATTAAAAAGGAAGAATAATGAGCCATGCTGAATCAGGGTTTAAAGCTGCAAAACTTGCCGTATTAACCGTATCAGATACCCGTAATGAAGACACAGATACTTCAGGACGCTTTCTTGCAGAAGCACTTGTTGCCGACGGTCATATTTTAGTTGATAAAAAGATCGTAATTGATGACAAATACAAGATCCGTGCAATTGTCTCTCAGTGGATTGCCGATGAAGATATTCAAGGCGTATTAATTACCGGCGGTACTGGTTTTACTGCTCGTGATACCACGCCTGAAGCGGTCCAGCCATTATTTGATAAAGCGATTGAAGGCTTTGGCGAATTATTCCGTGCTGTCTCGTATGATGAAATTGGTACATCAACTATCCAAAGTCGTGCGGTTGGTGGCTTTGCAAATAAAACCGTTATTTTCTGTATGCCTGGTTCAACAGGTGCATGTAAAACGGGTTGGAATAAGATCTTACGTGAACAGCTTAATAATTCACATCGTCCATGCAACTTTATGCCACATATCTAAGTAATAGGAATTATTAATGTCTCAAGAATTTACGCACGTTAATGCTTCTGGTGAAGCAAATATGGTTGATGTAACTGAAAAAACAGTAACACAACGTGAAGCAAGAGCGGAAGCAATCGTTCACATGTCAGCAGAAACATTGACTCTTATAATGTCAGGTGATCATCACAAAGGTGATGTATTTGCGACAGCACGTATTGCTGGTATTCAAGCCGCAAAGAAAACATCTGATATTATTCCACTTTGTCATCCACTTATGTTGACAAAAGTAACGGTTGAATTAACGCCTGAACCTGAACATAACCTTGTACGTATCGAAACGTGTTGTAAGCTTTCGGGTAAAACAGGTGTTGAAATGGAAGCATTAACAGCCGCATCAGTTGCAGCGTTAACCATCTACGATATGTGTAAAGCCGTTCAAAAAGACATCATCATTGATGGTGTTAAGCTACTTGAGAAGACTGGTGGCAAGTCAGGCCACTTCAAAGTTTAGATCGCTCAGGATATTATTATGATTAAAGTATTATTTTTTGCTCAAATTAGAGAGTTAGTGGGTTGTGCAGAGTTAGAAATTTCAGGTCAATTTGAATCTGTAAATGCCTTACGTGCAGAGCTTGCGGCTAAAGGCAATAAATGGGCCCTTGCACTTGATTCAGACAAGTTATTAGTGGCTATCAATCAAGAAATTTGCAGTTTAGATTCACCACTTGAAGATGGTGTTGAAGTTGCATTTTTCCCACCCGTTACCGGAGGCTAAATGAATTCAGATATGATTAAGATTCAAACTGAGGATTTTGACTTAGCAGCAGAATATGCAGCGTTAGGAAAAAGTCACAGTACCGGTGCCGTTGTTACTTTTATTGGTAAAGTGCGTGATTTCAACCAAGGTGATAACGTATCGGGTTTAACACTTGAACATTATCCAGGGATGACTGAAAAGTCACTTTCGAAAATATTGGTTGAAGCTGAAACCCGTTGGTCAATCCAAGGTGTTAAGGTAATTCATCGTGTTGGTGAGTTAGCGCTAGGTGATCAGATCGTATTCGTTGGCGTAGCAAGTATGCACCGCGGTGATGCTTTTCAAGCGTGTGAATTCATAATGGACTACTTAAAAACACAAGCGCCATTTTGGAAGAAAGAAGCAACTGAAGACGGTTCTCATTGGGTCGATGCCCGAGAAACTGATACGACAGCAGCCGATCGCTGGAAATAACGACTGGTCAAAAGTAATTACTGATCATTAGTATCGTTATGTAACAGGTATAAAAAAGACCTTATTAGACAATCCAAAGCTGGTTATCTAATAAGGCCTTCTACTAGCTAAACGATAGTAGCTTGCTTATGAAGCAGTATTACCTTACTTTGAAGGTGCTGCAACATTACCTTTACGGTGAAGCTTAGCACTTGTTTTACGGTGCTTACCTTTGCTTGCTTTTTTCGTTGGTGCTGTTGTTTTTGGCTTATACTCAACTTTTTCTTCACCAACCGCTTTGTTACGACGTGGTTGACGACGTTCATGAGAAGCACGGCCGCTAATATCTGCAATTAGACGGTCACGGTTACTTACTTCATAGCCTTTAACTACTTCACGTTCAATCTTATGACCAATCATCATTTCGATATCTGCAAGACCATGCTCTTCTTCACGACATACAAATGATACTGCATTACCAGCTTCACCAGCACGACCAGTACGACCAATACGGTGAACGTAATCTTCAGCTAGGAATGGTAAATCAAAGTTAACAACGAATTTAAGACCTTGAACATCAAGACCACGAGCAGCTACGTCTGTCGCTACTAATGCGCGGATTTTACCTTCTTTAAATTCAGCTAAAGCACGACGACGTGCGCCTTGACCTTTATCACCATGACAAACATCAGCTCTAATACCATCAAGTTTTAATTCTTTAACGATGTTATTAGCGGCTTCTTTAGTGTTAACAAATACTAATACTTGTTTCCAGTTATTCTTACCGATTAACTCAGACAGTAATTCTTGTTTACGGCGTTGTTCAACTGGGTGAATTACGTGTTTAATTGTTGTTGCTGTTGAGTTTTCTTTTGATGCAGACACAATCACAGGTTGAGACAGTAGCTCATTTGCTAAATGCTTCATTTGTTGTGATAGGGTTGCAGAGAACAGCATTGTTTGGAAATCGTTAGAGATTGACTCTAAGATCTTACGGATATCGGTAATGAAACCCATATCTAGCATACGGTCGGCTTCATCAAGCACTAAGTGTTCAACGTTAGCAAGATTCGTATTGCAAAGTTGTAGGTGCTCTAATAAACGACCTGGTGTTGCAACTAAAACGTCAACGCCTTGTTTAAGCTGTTTAGTTTGCGTTTCCATTTTAACGCCACCATATACACTAACAACATTAAGTGTCATGAATTGGCTGTACGCTTTAATGTTGTCTGTTACTTGTGCTGCAAGTTCACGTGTTGGTACTAAAATTAATGCACGCACGTTTCCAGAATGAATTTCTTTTGGAGTATCTGCGATTTGTTGCAAAATAGGTAAAGCAAAAGCAGCTGTTTTACCTGTACCTGTTTGTGCGTTCGCTAGAATATCTTTCCCGCGACCGGCAGCAGGGATTGCTTGCTGTTGTACAGGCGTCATTTGGTCGTAATTACAAGCATCTAGCGCGCGTAAAATCTCGGGAGTAAAACTATATGATGAAAATTTCATTGAATATCCTAGCAGTAGGGTTTGTACCTTAATTAGGCGAGGTATTCTACAGTAATAAATGCCTTAGGTGAATTTATCATTTGTGTTAATAGCTAAAATTAATCAGTTAAATTGTTTTGAGTGATTAGATGTTAAACAAACTTAGACTTGGATAGTGTTGTCATTATGCTATAATCCGCCGCTTATATTAGCATCATAGGTTTTATAATGAGTACTGAGCAAACGTTTAAACTAGTCGCAATTGAAGGTAACATCGGTGTTGGTAAGTCAACATTACTGCCTTTATTGGCTGCAGAGTTAACAGAACATGATAATGCCAAGTGGCAGTTAATTTTAGAAGACGTTGATTCAGACCCTGAATTTCAGCGCTTGTTACAAGCGTTTACGGTTGATACTACACGCCGTATCGAGTTTCAGCGCTACATTACGAATAAAAGAGCTGATATCTGTAAAGATTTAGATCCAGCATTTAATTATATTATTGAGCGTTCATTATTTTCAGATCTTGTATTTTGCCAAGCTAACTTAGCTGAAGCATGCCGCCCAGATGGGAAAGATCTAGACTATTATTATGATATTCAAACTAAATTAAAAGATTACCCACGTGTATCAGCAGTTGTTTACCTGCGCTCTGACGCTGAAACAGCATATACACGTATGCTTTCACGTGCACGTGATGCTGAACAAGGTACACCTCGTGACTACCTACAGTTAATTTCTGATTGTCATGATACATTTTTACCGCATATCTGCCGTAAATATAATACGGTGTTATTAACTGAAGATTGGACACACTTTGGTTGTCCGACTACATTAGCTAAGCGTATTATTAGCGAAGGTATTTAGTTAATTACAATGACGTAGAAGGTTCTGCGTCATTGTACTTTTATTATAATTAGACTAACCTGCTATTCATCATTTTATTTTACATGGAAAGTGCGATTCATCATTTGAACTGTGCTAAGTAAGGTACTCAGTTAGTGAAAATACCAGCTATATTCGCGTTCGTTCTATTTTTATCTTCTTCGGTTTTCTCTTCTTCCGCGTTTGCTATTTCCAGTGTTGATTTCGATATTGAGGGTGTCTCTGGTGACATCGAAGATAACGTCAATTCATATCTATCGACTATTTCTATTCCGAAAGGAAATAATTACAGCTACTTCGAGTCTAAAGTTCGTCAGAGTATTATCGAATCTATTCAAGTTTTTGGCTTCTATCGTCCAGATATAACAATCAACCTCACTCTTGACGATGACGAACTCATTACATTTATTAAAATAAAGTTGGGAGAAAGGGTTAAGCTTTCAGCTGTGAATGTAGCGATTAATGGTGAGGCGAAACACGATCCAAGTTTTGTTAAACTGTTACGTGAAATGCCACTGCAATCTGGAGGTAATTTATCACATGCTAACTATGACAAATTTAAGGCCGATATAAGTAAACTTGCATTAGCACGAGGTTATTTTGATGGTAAGTGGGTAAAAAGCGAAGTACGCGTGAGTGTAAAAAAGAGTAGCGCTGATATTGATCTTATTTTTGATAGTAAACAACGTTATGTATTTGGTGAGTCCGTACTATCTAACCCGACAAAATCTGAATCTGTTGTGTCAGAGTTGACTACATTCAGCGTTGGGCAAGAATATGAATCTCATTTGGTTGCGGAATACAGTTTAGCACTTTTTAACAGTCGATATTTTCAATCAGCTTCCGTTATTCCTGATATCAATGGTAGATCAGATGGTAAAATACCGATTATCATTACTGTTATTAATCATCCAAGTAATACCTATGAAGTTGGTGTTGGTTATTTAAGTGATGTCGGGTTTAGGGGGACTTTAGGTTGGAAGAAACCCTGGATTAATAGCCGAGGTGATAGTGTCTCTGCTGAATTTGAATACTCAACAGTGCAGCAAGAGTTCACGTTTGATTATGATATTCCTATTGAGGATCCCATTACTAATATTGCAAAGATCCAATTTGGTTTTCAACGTAAAGATAATGAAGATACCGAAAGTAAACTATTTACGTTACAGCTGCAGCGTCAATTCGAACTTGAATCAAAATGGTTACGTACTTGGTTTATAAAACTGGAAAAAGAGAATTTCGTACAGGGTAGCCAAGTCGGTAGTAGCATTATGGTATTACCGGGTGTGAGCTTTGCAAAAACAACGCAGCGAGGTGGTGTCGATCCCTACTGGGGCAATCAACAACTCTTCAGCTTCGAGGCTGCAAGCCCTTATTGGGGAGCTGATATCAATATGGCTAAGTTCCAGAGTAGAACAAAGTACTTACGCTCCATTGATAGGACCCACTTTTTTACAACGCGTGTTGATTTAGGCGCTATCTATGTCGATGAAATCGAAAGTGTTCCTGCGTCAATGCGTTTTTTCGCTGGTGGTAGTCAGAGCATTCGTGGTTATCAATACGAAACGGTGACACCTGTTGATGCGGATAATGCGTATATTGGTGGGCGGTATTTAACAGCGGGTTCATTTGAATACGGCTATCAAGTCGCAGAGAAATGGCGTGTTGGTGTTTTTGCTGATGCTGGTACATCAACGAATGATTTTTCTGAACCTGTCAGTATCGGTGTGGGAACGGGTATCCGCTGGATGACACCTATTGGTCCAGTAAAAGTTGATTTTGCAGTGCCTGTTAACTCAGATACAGATACGAAGTATACCTTTCATTTATATATCGGGCCTGAATTGTAATGCGGTTTATTCAATATTTCTTTATTTTCCTTATCCTTATTATAGGATCATTAACCGCTTTACTTGGTAGTCACTCTGGCAATCAATATATTATTGAGCAACTCAAAAAAACGGAATTACCTTTACGTCTAGTGCTAACAGAAGGCTCGTTATTACACCAGGCTCGCTGGCAAACAATTGATTGGCAAGGGGAGTTATTTCAATTTTCGATTACTGAGTTAGACTATGATATTGATTTAAGTTGTTTATTAAGTGCCGAGATCTGTGTTGATAACATAGATGCAGATACAGTCAGCTATTCAATGGCGTTAGCTAAAGAGTCAAATACGCTTTTAGGCGTAGATTTAGGTGATGCACTAACACGCATTGCTCATATTGATGATGAAATGATGAATAATGATTGGCAATTGAACATCCCGTTGCTAATTAGCGTGAAAAGTATAGATATTCGTAATATCAATGTTGATGTCGCAAACACCAAGGTAACGGCCGATAGATTAGAGGGCGCAGTTGATTTACACGGTAGAGATATCACAGTCACTAAGTTGTTCACGAACAATGTATTTGTACAAGTATTAACTGAATCATCAACAGCGCAAGCCACTAACAATATTCTCACCCCGACATCTTCTGCGTATATTAATGAAGCGAATAAACAATTAGATATCGTTACTGAAATATTGAATGAATTTCAACTTTATCAGGTATCAATCCCATTACGCGTCGATGTTTATCAAGCAAAACTTAACCAATCTCAGGTTCAAATTAATGAATTATTTTTAGATTTTAATTCAATTGATTTAATTGGGTTCATTGATTCCGGCGAAGTTAACATTGAGACATTAGTTGTTGATATGCCACAGGCTGATACCAGTGTGAGTGGTGAGATCTTGTTACAGAAAGATTATCCCGTGTTTGCAAACGTCAGTACCGTACTTAAGCAACCGGAATTACTCAATCAACTTACTATAGATGTGAAAGCTGGTGGCAGCCTAGAAAAAATAAGCTTAGCAATTAATACGTCGGGCGCTATAAATACACATGTTGATGCATCCCTCGCATTATTTGAGCCTCGTTTACCGTTTATTATTGATGCCACTTGGCTGGAATTAGGCTGGCCCTTAATCACACCTGCTTATATCAAAACACTGGACGGAGAATTATCTTTAAAAGGTAATTTGGATGATTATGCAATTGATATATCGGGATTGTTAGACATCGACCATGCGCCACCATTAGACCTCAAAGCTCAAGGCCGGGGCACGCTAAAAGGATTATCACTATCAAAAGTGAATGCTCAAACGCTTGGTGGGAAAGCAATCGCGTCAGGTGTTGTTAATTGGTCTGATGGCATCACTGTTAATAGCAACATTCGCGCTGAAGGTGTGCAGTTAGAAAAGTACTGGCCGGATGTTAAATTGCAACCGAATGGTAAAGCTGTGGTTGATTTTAAACTTAGTCCTGCTTCAGATAACGATTGGCGACTTAATATTCATGGCATTGATATTACTGCAGACGTGGAAGGTTACCCGTTAATATTGGAAGGGGCACTCACGCTAAACCAAGATTTATATTGGAACTTAAATGGCTTTTCTCTTTCGCGCGGAGAGGATTCGGTTAGGCTTGATGGCATTATTAATGAGCAGTTTAAATTAGGTGGTGAAATAGATGTTAAATCTTTTACGCCTTATCTAGCGGACGCTAAAGGGGCTGCATTTGGTTATTTTACTGTCATCGGTAAAAAGGATAAACCTTGGTTCAACTTTGATCTTTTTACCGACAATGTATTATTTAAAGATAATAAATTAAAACGTGCGGATCTAACGGGAAAAATAAGTTTGGCTGAGCGCCCTGAAGGGATGATATCTCTTACTGGTGAAACGCTTACTATTGGTGAGCAGGTTATTAATAAAATCGAGCTTGATTATACCGCGGAAAAAAACACTAACGGACTTCGCGTAAGTGTTGAGAATGAAAAAAATGATGCAGTATTGGCGATTAATGGTTTTTGGTTGGGTGATATTTGGCAGGGTAAGGTAAGTAAAGGACGAATTAACTCTGAATACGGCAATTGGATCATTGATCCGGATGTAAACTTTACCTTCTCTAATAAAGATTATTACCTCTCTGTCGCAGAGCATTGTTGGAATGAAAAAACAGCAAAATTTTGTTTAGGCTTTGATGGGAAACTTGATGAAGCTGATAAGCTCGAATTTGAGTTGCATAATTACGATATTAATAAGCTGGGCTTAGACACTGCACGTAACCTTGAAATTGAAGGTTTGTTGAATATCAGTAGTACCATTACTTGGCGTAAGGAAGTCTTACAACTGACTTCTAAAATCGACATTACGGATGGTTCATTACTTATATATAATGAAGAAGAAAGCAGTATTGCAAACTTTGAAGCTTTGACAATGGATGTTGGCTTAGATAAATCGACTCTTACGACGAAGATCAATGTCAGTTCCCATGAATTAGGCGGGGTGACGGGTAACATTCGTATGGATGATATCTTTGGTCAACGAGCACTAAGTGGTGATGTTAATATAATTGATATCGATCTTGCGTTCATTGAACCTCTTATCTACCAAGTCGACGTGCTTAATGGCGTTTTATCCGGTGCCGGTATTGTTGATGGTACCCTCGATAACCCAGAAATAATTGGGCAGTTTAATATTAATAATGGCTATTTGTCAGGGGATGAATTGCCTGTCACGTTAGAAAATTTTCAATTTAATATTGAATCAAGTGGTCAAAAGGCAAGTATTACGGGGAGTGCAAATTCAGGTAAGGGTACCGCTAGTGTGATAGGCAGTCTTGCTTGGGGGGATGGATTTAATTATGAAATGCTGTTGAACGGTGATAATTTTGAGTTTGATGATAACAAAGGAGTGAAGTTACATTTCAGTCCTAAAATAAAAATTACCGGAAATGAAAGCGGCGCGAAAGTGACTGGTGACATTATTATACCTTATGCGTTAATTAAAGTTGAGCAACTGCCCCAAACTGCAATCCAAGTCTCTAATGATGTCATTATTATTGATGCAGATAATGTCAATGAACAACAGGACTATCCACTCGATGTAGAAGTGAATATTAAGTTATTAGATGATGTTAAAATTGACTCATTTGGGCTTGAATCTCGTATTACAGGTGGCGTTAGTATTATTTTAGATGAAGACGGTAACTTGTTTTCTGATGGTATGTTACAGCTCGAAGATGGTCGCTATCGATCGTTTGGACAAGACCTTTATATACGAAAAGGACAAATTGTATTTTCAGGTTCAGTGGATAATCCTTATATTAATGTTGAGGCAATCCGTAATACAGAGCTGACCGAAGATAATGTTATTGTTGGTGTTCGATTGATCGGGCCGGTAAAAAAACCTGTATTTACGATATTCTCAGAACCAGAAATGCAGCAAACTCGCATGATTTCTTACTTGCTACGTGGGCGAGATGTGAACTCTGAAGATGAGACGAGTCAAGATGTTGTCATTACAACAATGCTGGTGGGTTCTAGTCTTGGACAGGGTAAAGATGTGATCAGTTTCTTAGGCGATACACTCGGTGTAAAAGACTTTGCTATTGATACTCGAGGGCAGGGGAATGATACGCGTGTTGAAGTAAGTGGTTATGTATTACCTGGCGTGCAAATTCGTTATGGTATCGGTTTGTTTTCTGCGTTAAGTGAAGTTGTAGTGCGCTATGAAATCATACCAAAGCTTTATATTGAACTTGTGAGTGGTGTTGATAGTGCAGTGGATTTGTATTACAAATTTAGCCGTTAAATAAAGTCGAATTATAGATAAAATAAAAGCAGCTAGGCTGCTTTTTATCAAAATAGAACGATAAGCTATTTAATATCGCTTGCCTCGTGAGCTGAAATTGAAATAGCGTGAGATCCTTTTGGACCTTCATCAATCTCATAATCAACGAGCTGTCCTGCTTTTAATGTACGATATCCGTCCATTTGTATAATAGAAAAATGAGCGAAAACATCATCACCACCCGCCTCAGGACAAATGAAACCAAATCCTTTAGCGTTATTGAACCACTTAACCGTACCGGTTGCCATACCTCTGCATCCTTTCTTTTGTTGCAACGACCTTATTGCAAGTTGTTTGATAACTAAACGTTATGTCCCCTTTTAATCGATGGGGAATAAGATGTATATAAAAAGATCATTAACTTGTTAATTAAATGATACATCTTGTTAATAAATTTAGTTTATTCGCTACTATAGTCAAGTTAATATTCCTAAAAATGATTGAAATGAGGTAAACTTAGACGAAAGGTTGAAAGTTATTAGCCCAAATCTGTGATAGGTACTAAGATATAATTATGAGTAAGTTAGATGAACTGATTGATTTCAAAACAAGTATAGAAAGTGAGCTAGAGATAAAACCGCCTTCATTTTACAAAGTGTTTTTGAATAATGACGACTATACTCCAATGGACTTCGTTGTAGATGTGCTACAAAGGTTTTTTTCTATGGATATAGATAAGGCTAACCAAATCATGTTAACTGTTCATTATAGGGGCAGAGGGGTTTGTGGTGTATTTACGGCTGAGATAGCCGAGACAAAAGTATCACAGGTGATGCAATATGCAAAAGACAACGAACAGTCCTTATTATGTACCATGGAACAAGTATAAGTGTAATGATGACAATATTACGCAACACGTAGTTATAGGGAGATGCCTATGTTAAGCAAAGATCTAGAAGTTACGCTCAATGAAGCGTTCAAAACTGCACGTGAGAATCGTCATGAGTTTATGACGGTCGAACATCTATTAGTTTCACTATTAAGTAATAAATCGGCTTGTGAAGCAATCAAAGGTTGCTCTGGTGATGTCGATGCCATTCGCGATGAACTGCTTCTCTTTTTAGAACAAACGACACCTATTCTGCCTGAATCTGATGAAGATAGAGAAACTCAGCCGACACTTGGCTTCCAGCGAGTGTTACAGCGTGCTGTATTCCATGTTCAATCTTCAGGAAATAACGAAGTAACAGGTGCAAATGTACTTGTTGCAATCTTCAGTGAGCAAGAGTCGCAAGCCGCTTATATTCTGAAAAAATCAGGCATGAGCCGTTTAGACGTTATCAACTTCATTTCACACGGTATTCGTAAAAACGATGAAGAACCGGGGATTGAAGATAGCCATGATTCGTCAGAACAAGCGATTAATGATACTGAAGATCAATCAACTAAACTTGAAAACTTCTCAACAAACCTCAATAAGCTTGTTGTTGAAGGGCGTATTGACCCTCTCATCGGGCGTGAAGAAGAGTTAAATCGCACGATTCAAATCTTGTGTCGTCGCCGTAAAAATAACCCATTACTTGTAGGTGAAGCAGGTGTAGGTAAAACTGCGATTGCAGAAGGCCTAGCATACCGAATCGTTAATGAAGAAGTGCCTGACGTCATGAAGAATACGCAAGTGTTCTCTCTGGATTTAGGCGCATTACTTGCAGGTACTAAATACCGTGGTGATTTCGAAAAACGGTTTAAATCGTTATTGAAACAGCTACAAAAGCATGATGATGCAATTTTATTTATTGATGAAATTCATACTATTGTTGGTGCTGGTGCCGCATCGGGTGGACAACTTGATGCTGCAAATTTAATTAAGCCTTTATTGAGTAATGGTACGTTACGCTGTATTGGTTCTACGACATACTCGGAATACAGCCAGATTTTTGAGAAAGACAGTGCACTTGCTCGTCGTTTCCAAAAAGTAGATGTTGTTGAACCATCGATTGATGATACGGTTAAAATCCTACAAGGGTTGAAATCTCGTTACGAAGATCACCATGATGTACGTTATACAACGAAAGCTTTACGTGCAGCAACAGAGCTATCAGCTAAATATATTAATGAACGTCAACTACCTGATAAAGCAATTGATGTCATGGATGAAGCGGGTGCAAAACAACGTTTATTACCTATGTCTAAACGTAAGAAAACGATTGGTGTTGGTGAGATTGAGTCTATTGTGGCTAAAATGGCACGTATTCCAGAGAAATCAGTTTCTTCAAACGACCGCGATGTACTTAAAAACTTAGAACGTAACCTGAAAATGGTTGTGTTCGGGCAAGATCCTGCGATCGAAGTGCTTACCGATGCAATTCGTTTATCTCGTTCAGGTTTAGGTGCTGAAGCAAAACCAATTGGTTCTTTCCTATTTGCAGGCCCAACGGGTGTTGGTAAAACAGAAGTGACGCAGCGATTAGCTAAAATCATGGGTGTTGATCTTATCCGTTTTGATATGTCTGAATACATGGAACGTCATACGGTATCTCGTTTGATTGGTGCACCTCCTGGTTATGTTGGCTATGATCAAGGTGGTTTATTAACAGACGCTGTGATTAAGCAGCCTCACGCTGTTGTATTGCTTGATGAAATTGAAAAAGCACATCCAGATGTATTTAACCTGTTATTACAAGTGATGGATAACGGTACACTAACGGATAACAATGGCCGTAAAGCTGATTTCCGTAATATTATTCTTGTTATGACAACGAATGCTGGTGCGACTGAAACAGTTCGTCAATCGATTGGTTTTAAAGAGCAAGATAATAACAGCGACGCACTAGGTGAAGTGAACAAATTATTTGCTCCTGAGTTCCGAAATCGTCTTGATAACATCATCTGGTTTAATCACCTTGACTTGGATGTTATCCATATGGTCGTTGACAAATTCTTAGTCGAACTAGAAGCGCAGCTGGATGATAAACAAGTAACCTTACATGTATCAAACGAAGCACGTAAATGGTTGGCTGATAAGGGTTACGATAAAACGATGGGTGCACGACCAATGGCGCGTGTTATTCAAGATAAAATTAAGCGTAATCTTGCTAATGAAATTTTATTTGGCAAGTTAGCTGGTGGTGGCGCTGTTGATATTCAGCTTGGTGATGATGAGTTAAAATTCACATTCACGGATGTAAAAGTGACTGCAACAGAAACATAATTAGTTAATTTTTGAATCTGCTATAAGGTTGTTTTTTTTCAAATTAGTGTTACTTTGTACCTAGGCTTGACTTAAAGAGGGAATGCAAAATGGATATTTCCGCATTAACTAGAGTCGAAATTAGTATCCCAGATGGGATCAGTTTTGATTCATTAGGACTTGAACTTGACGATGATGGCAGCATTTCCTTTGATATCGAAACATTGGAAGCGGTAGCATTAGAAAGTGGTATTGATGTGGCCTTATTAGATGAAGGCTACGTATTACAAGTATTGCTCATTAGTTTTTATCAATGGCATCGCGTGCATAATGGTGAGGTAAACTCTGTCATGGAAGATATTATTGAGCAAGCAAACGATTTATCTGCTTATTCTGATGATGAGTTAATAATGATATTGGGTTCTGCTGAAATGGATAAACAGGCTAATGTCGCCATTTCACAAATTGTTCACTAGTTATTAATGTTATCTTGATAAAGCAACCTAAACGAAAAATGGAAGCCAATTGGCTTCCATTTTTATTATGCGCTTTTAGTGCAATCTATTTTTACTGATAGTATGCAACTATGTATAGCGTATATTATTCACTGTCTTTAACTTGTAAGCCAACGTTACCCGTCTTAACGATATCAATGATACCTTTCTTGAATAATTGACCTACAGCGCTTTTGAATGTCTTTTTACTTACACCAAATAAACGAGAGATTGTTTCTGGGTCTGTTTTATCAGTAACAGCCATGAAGCCGCCATGCTTGTTTAACTCTGATAATAACACTTGGCTAAAATCAGATACTTTGCCGTGGCCAGGTTCATTGAGTAAGATATCAATTTTACCGTCTTCACGTACTTTTTGAATGTAGCCTTTTTGTTTTTCGCCACGGTTTAATTTCTTAAACATTTCATTCTTGTACACAACGCCCCAGTGGCTATTATTTACAATAACTTTATAGCCAAGGTCAGTTGGATCAACAGGCGTAATTTCAACTTCTTCATGTAATTTGTATCGTGCTGGCGTATTGTCAACATGACGATCTAGCTTTGTTGTTGCTGTGATACGACCATGAATGCGATCAAGGTAGATAGCAACAAGGTATTCACGACCCACTTGTAATGGAATGCGTTGTTCGCTGTATGGAACTAAAAGATCTTTGTCTAAGCCCCAATCAAGGAATGCACCCACATTGTTTACTTGTTTTACTTTTAGCATGACAAATTCGCCAACTGCGCCAAGTACTTTTTGAGTGGTTGCAATGATACGGTCTTCTGAATCAAGGTAGATAAATACCTCAAGATCATCACCGATATCTGCATTTATTGGTGCATTTGTAAAAGGTAAAAGAATTTCACCCAATACTCCGCCGTCCAGATAGAAACCTGAACCAGTTTCTTTGATAATTTCTAAGGTATTTAACTTACCTAATTCTGCCATAGTGCTATGCTCTGTATTGAAATAATGAGGGTTATAGTAGATCACCCAATAATGCGGGCAATGTACCATGAAGCGCGAAAAAAGCCCAATATTTGAAGCTGAATTAATATTAATAACTTGAAAGGTTAAATTTATGCACTAATATTGCCTGATAATAATGCCTTCTGTTATACTTCGCGCACTTAATTGCGGTATTTCTGAAGTTCTCATTATCAAAACCTTTTCGCAATTCCTAATTCCCTTAATATTAGTATAAATTATCATGACGCAACAAGACATTAAACAGACTCGACTTAATAAATACATCAGCGACACGGGTTATTGTTCTCGTCGTGAAGCAGACCGCTTAATTGAGCAAGGTCGTGTAACCATTAACGGAAAAATCCCTGAAATGGGGACTAAAGTGTCAGATGGCGACATGGTTTCAGTAAACGGTAAACCAGTAAAAGCCAAGCAAAAGCGTATCTACATTGCGTTAAACAAGCCAGCGGGTATTACCTGTACAACTGAGCGCCATATTCAAGGTAATGTAATTGATTTAATTGATTACAGTACACGTATCTTCCCAATCGGTCGTCTTGATAAACCTTCTGAAGGTCTTATCTTTTTGACTAATGATGGTGATATCGTTAATAAAATTCTGCGTGCAGGTAATGCACATGAAAAAGAATATATTGTTAAAGTAGATAGTACGGTTACAGATAAGTTTATAACGGGTATGTCTCGTGGCGTTCCAATCTTAGATACAGTCACTAAGCCATGTAAAGTGACACGTGAAGGTCGTTTTGAATTCAAAATTATTTTAACACAAGGCTTAAATCAACAGATTCGTCGTATGTGTGAACATTTTGGCTTCCAAGTTAAGTCGCTAACACGAACGCGTATCATGAATATTGATATGAAAGGCTTAGCGACAGGTCAGTGGCGTTTACTGACAGATAAAGAAATGGCAGAAATCAACAATATGGTTGAAGGTTCAAGCAGTACTGAAGAAGCGTCTGATTATGGCCAAGCGAAACCAAAAACAAAAGGTGTACATTCTAAACGTGGTGTAAACAGTGCAGCACGCCAGAAACGTTTTGGTTATGGCGATTATGCAGCAACACCTGGCCAAGTTTTGAATGATGAAACGAGTTCTGATTATTGGCAGCAAGATGAAACAGCTGCTGCTCTAGATAAGAGCGACGAATCAACATCTAATTTCTGGACGCAAAATGCAGCATCGTCTGATGTTTCATCTGATGTGTCTTCAGATATAGTTAAGCAAGATAAACCAACCTCTTTTTCTGATGAACAAATTGCATCAAGAGCGCGTTTTGAGTCAGCAGGGAAGAGAAAAGAGCGAAAACCAGCTACGCGCCTGAGTATTATTGCTGAACGTGAGAAAGCGAAGTTGGCTAATGCTAAAGCGAGTCCAGCAGCACCACGTGTTAAAGGCACGTTGTCGTTGAAAAAGAAGTAACGCTGTATAATGTCAGTCGATAAGTATCCTGAAATTGACATTCCGTTTGATGTTCGCTACACATGTTTATTTTGTGGCGAACCATCGGATGAAACAGTCAACATTCCTTTTTCAGTGGATGATATAAACAAAACCTCTCATTCTCCTTTATCAGTCCCTGTTTGTATTGAATGTCAGTCCTTTGTCAAAAAAGCACGATGTCATTCAGTTTATCAATATCAAAAGGCTGTTAAAGCAGCGTTAACGCGAAAATATCAAAAAGCGTTAAGTATTGGTTCAAATTGGACAGAGCAAGAACTGCAGGAATCAGAATTCGAAGGCGCTGCATTTGAAGGTTTCAAGCGTAGTGCTTGGATGATGTACACGATTGCAAAAGAAAGGATTAACTATACTGGATGGACGTTATGTTTAGATGGTATCCCTTTGGTTGCAGATGACGAAAATAGTGGCTTTGAATTCGATGGAACTCGTTTTGTAAGTGTTGACCATGCGGTTGAGCACTATATCAAAACATTCCACCTTGATGCTTTACTATTACCTGAACTCGTTAAACTGCTTGGTGAAGAAAAGTTCAGTTATGCAATCAGAGTAAGTCGTCTTTATCTTAGTATATCTGCCGTTGAGCGGGCTGAAATTTTGGCTGATATCGCAGAAAGTCTATCGGAAGTATAACCAGCACGAATAGACGTTCGTCATCGAATTCGTTGTGATGAGTTGAATAACTCAGAGTCGTTAAATACTTTGAGTTATTCAATAATACTTGCTGGGCGTCATACCTAAAAAATAAAATTAACCATCAAGCTATATAATTGAGCATCGGTATCCCCATCAGCTGGATTAGAAATTAACTCACCATTACTGCCATTGTTTGCATCTGTATATTTCCATTCTGCATTTAATGACACCGTTGTCGTTAAGTCATAACGAACCCCGACTAAAAGCGAGTTATTTTTTTGGCTATGGTGTGATTCGGCATAGGTTACATAGGGCGTGAATTTATCCATATTATAAGCCAAGCTTGTATACCAATTGAAATGCATCGTATCTATCAGCACCTCTGAAGTGAGAACTAATTGATCAAATGAATATTCAGCCCCTATCGTATAAATATTGATATTATCAGCAGGGTATTGCTGAGTACCTAGTGGCGTTGTTACATCGACTGCGTATTTGAAGTGAGCGTAATTGAACATGATTCGATAATCAAACCCACTTAACTCAGTGTGTAAGCCTATCGTTTTTTCGACGTTAAAATCGTACAGCAATGCACCAATGTTAACTTCACTGTTACTTTCTATCCCAACATAAGGCGTGATGGTTAAATAACTCTCATCATTTACCTCAATATCCCAAGTGCCAGAAATACCATCGTAAGATGTAATCCCGAGAATGGAGTTATATACTTCTTGCGGAGGTCGCGCAGAGGTATATGCCTGTCCTACGTAATAATATTCAGAGCTTAAAAATAAAGGCAAGCGTAAGCGACCAACTTTCAAGTTCAAATCCGATACGTTGTAACCAAGGTATGCCCATTCTAAGACAGGTGATGACCATTCATCTTGAGGACGCTTAACAACTTGCACAGAAGCATTGAAATTATTTGTAAATCGAATATCGCCTTGTAAGCCAAAGGTCGTGTCACAATCGTAACAAGTCTCATCCGTTATTTCACGGTTTACATATAATGCAGTCGCATTATTAGATTTTGTTATCGAAGTTGAACCAAAGCCACTTAACGAAATGTCATCCGTAAGGTTAATTTTAGCATTTGCGCTGAATACGCTCATTGATAGTGTTGTAGCTATAAAGCAGGCTTGTGATGTATTCATGCTTTATTCCTCCGGAGTTAAAACGAATAAAACATTAACATCTTCTGGTAAAGACTTTATCGTGGCGTATGCAATGCCATTTGGATTCTCTTCTAACCAATCGAGTATGGATGCAATATCATTATCTGATATTGTCACAGGTAAGTTCCCTTTTCCTGAAAAGGCCAAACTTGCTCTATAACCATTCATTTGTGATAACGATTTCCCAAGTAAATCCTGGTAAAAATCGGCTTTGTCATTGGTGTCATCGGTTAAATCAACAAGGTTAATGTTTTTCTTGTTAATACGTTTAACCTTTCCTTTATAGATCATCCTTACCTTGCTTTTACTTAGCTCGGGAAAAGAGTTGTTTAATGAAAAGACTGCAAAACTCCGTCCCTCATCTTCCTTGATTTCTTCTTTAGCGAAGACAGAAAAAGAGATCGAGAGTGAAAAAGTGAGTAGTGTGACGCAAAAATTGCGTAAGTTTAATCCTTTAAACATGTTTACCTGCTAATTTCAATTCTGTTACCTATCATTTAAGTTAGTAAGAAAAAGACTAAATAACAAATTAATTTTCACATGGAAGTCAAAAACTTATGCTTAATACGCTATCGATCAAAAAACGGCTAATAATATTATTATTATGCCCATTATTGTTACTCACGTTGTTGATTGGCGATCGAGTCAGTGAGTCTATGTTTACATTAAATCAACTGAATAAGCTCAAATACAGGATTGAACTCCTTACTGAGTCATTGCATTTAAATTCATTGTTGCATAGCTTAAGAGTAAGCAAACTATCGAATGATTCCGTTATCGATAAAGAGGAACTCAGTGCATTCACGACATCGATTAATAAACTAAAGCAACTCGCGCCTTTAGCGTTACAAGATGGCAGCCTCGCTGTTGAGTTATTATCTGACCTTGAAGGTGTTGAAGATGAGCTCACTTACCTTGATGCAGTTGATGTGAATGATTGGTCTAGTTGGATATCTGATTCAACAAGCCAATTACTGCTTATATTAGAAAAAAACAAATTAGATATTAATGACGAGACAATAGAAAGCAATATTGAGGTTTTATATCAACTCCAGTGGTTGTACTTTTGGGCAAATGAAGAGAACTGGTATATCAACCTGATTGTTCGTGATGCTGGTGTGGATATAAAGTCTTTATTGCAGCCAATTGTTGAAAGGCAGCAACTTTTTATCGAACGCTTTATAACAATTAGCGCGGATAGCGATCAAATTTCATTATTACAGAGTACATTTTCTGATAAGGCATTTATCGATAGTTATGCATTACGTAACTTAATTCAAAACGACCACTTTAAAGCAACAGCAAGTGATTATGATATTTCTGCGTTAGATAAACGTTTAGCCTTAATTAATCAGGTTGTCTCAAATGTAGGTGCAAACTTATCAATCAAGATTAAAACCAAAGTAGCTGAAGCTAAAATGCATGTTGTTGCCTTTTCCATTTTCATTACAGCATTACTCTTGTGTGCTTCTTACCTCGGTTGGATGTTAATACAACGTATTTTGGGAAATTTGAAAGAAATTATTACAACACTGACGCATATTGAAAATACACATGACTATTCATTAAAAATCAAGATTGATGGTAACGATGAGTTTAGTGCGTTCGCAAAAATGTTAAATAAACTTATTGAGGAACGTTACACTAACGAAAGACAGATAATTAAAGCGAAGGAGTCAGCAGAACAAGCAAATGTCGCGAAGAGCTCATTCCTCGCTAATATGTCACATGAAATTAGAACACCGTTAAATGGCGTGATTGGCATGTCTAACATTTTGTCTAGCACCAAGTTAACACCGACACAGCAAGACCATCTTGCGATCATCGAAAACTCGTCGCAAACCCTGCTTATATTAATTAATGATATTCTTGATTTTTCTAAAATTGAATCAGGGCACCTTGCTATCTCACATCATAACTGTAATTTGCGTGAAGTTATCTACGATACTGTCGCGATTGTGATTCCGAGTGCAGCAGCCAAAAATCTCGATCTCGTTGTTAATATAGCGGCTGATTTACCGAATGATTTATTACTTGATGAGCATAGGTTACGTCAGGTATTGATGAACTTATTGTCTAACGCGGTCAAGTTTACCGAGAGTGGCCAAGTCTGTATTACATTAAATTGTACAGTGCTTGAAGATAATCGATGTGAATTATACTTCTCCGTCGCAGACACAGGTACGGGCATTGAAGAAGATAAGCAGCAGAAAATATTTGAACCCTTTACTCAAGAAGATGGATCGATTACCCGTGAGTTTGGCGGAACAGGCCTTGGTTTAGCGATTAGTACGCAGTTGGTCGAGTTAATGGGAGGGAAAATTGATATTACCTCAGAGAAAGGCAAAGGCAGTGATTTTTACTTTACTATATCAGCAGATTTTGTAATTGATACTCGGGTTCAACAAATTGTAGCTACCAACACCAAAGTAACCGTGATTGCGAATGAAATGGAGTTTAGTGATGAAATATGCGCAGAGCTATCGCGTAATAATATCTCTGATATAACGACTGTGCCGTATATGCAAGATTTGTCGAGTCTGATTACGGTGAATAAGGGTGATGAGCACCTGATTATGTATTGTCAAAACAGTATTAATTTAACCTTAAAAGACATCGACCTTTTGAATAAACTAAGACTTAACAATACGTTTGTTTTGGTGCAGTCACATGCCGATGAGCAGTATGATTTTGATAATCGAATTGATGGCTTAATTACAATGCCATTGCTTGGTAATCGTTTATTAAAAACAATTAGTGCGGCATTAATCAATAAGAAAGAGTCACAACAGTCAGTGCAACAGAAGACGACTATTGGTGAAAAACATGATCAAGCCGACATTGAGGCTCGCACGACAGTTAACCCTTTAATCCTTATTGTAGAAGATAATTTAATTAACCAAAAAGTAGCGACGCTATTATTGAAACAATGTGGTTACGACAGCCATATTGCCAATAATGGTGAGGAGGCTGTTACTCAAGTATCTTCGGGCGAGCACAAATATAAAGCGATCTTGATGGATTGTATGATGCCGGTTATGGATGGTTTCACAGCGACAGAGCATATTAGAGAATGGGAAAAGACTTCTGCAACGCCACAAACGCCAATAATTGCTTTAACGGCGAGTGTGCTTGATGCTGATATTCAACGTTGCTTCGATGTTGGGATGAATGACTATGTACCTAAACCGTTTAAGAAAGATGTGTTAATCGAAAAAATAGAACGACTAGCCAGTGTTGCTTAACACAATGTTAGGTTTCTTTTTTAGAGGATAAAAGTTGGGATTGCTGATTTATTAGTTCTTTTAAGTCAGCAATATCCTGCTTTAAATCCGTAATGTCATTCTGGAGTGTGTCCGCATTCGGAATTTGTTTTTGTTTCGCGTCTTCGCCACCGTCGACAAACCATGATGAAATAAAACCGGTGAATGTACCGAATAGTCCTACACCAGCTGTCATTAATAATGCGGCAATGATACGACCGCCAGTTGTCACAGGGTAGTAGTCACCATAACCGACAGTTGTGATTGTGACAAATGACCACCATAGCGCGTCTATGCCATTGTTAATATTACTTCCCACTTCACCTTGCTCTAATAATAAAATCCCGATAGCGCCTAGCGTAACAAGTACAAATGATATTGCGGAAACTAAAGAGAATGTGGCTTTAAATCGATGTTCAAATATCATTTTGAACATGATTTTAGAGGAGCTAATATGTTTTATGGCTTTGAGTATTCTCGCAATACGAATAATTCGGATAAATTGGAGCTGCTCTACCATTGGAATACTGGAGAGCAAGTCAATCCAACCCCATTTCATAAATTGTAATTTATTCTCTGCTTGGTAAAAGCGAATGACGAAGTCAGTAAAAAAGAATAAACAAATGATGTTATCCACACTCGTTAATATTTCAACCACATTAGGTGAAAGTGTAAATATGAGTTGCATGAGTGATGAGGCTACAACATGGAGTGATAAGATCAGCATGAAGATTTGAAATGGATTAACATCGCTATTGTGGTTACTATTCATTGTTGTTTGCACAGGGTCGCAGCCTTCGTTTATTGATTTTGTTAATATAAACCTTAGTGTGTCGCAAAACAAAATATTTTTCTTAAATCGTTAGTAGGTTATTTTTATGTTTGTTGTTATTTTTTATGTTCCAAAAGAAAGTGTGGAAGAGGTTAAACAAGCCCTTTTCAATGTTGGCGCCGGAACGATAGGGGATTATGATAGTTGTGCTTGGCAATGTTTAGGCACGGGTCAGTTTAGACCTTTACTTGGTAGTCAGCCGCATATTGGGTCGTTAGATAAAATTGAGTTAGTCGATGAGTTTAGAGTCGAAATGGTTTGTACAGCAGGTAATATAAGGGCAGCAGTTAATGCGTTAATATCTGCACACCCTTATGAAGAGCCAGCTTATCATATACTTCAAACACTAAGCATAGATGATTTACCTTAGCTCTGTATTGTTCGTGGTCAGTTGTTAATTGCGCTGACTAGATCTGAAATTGTTTTGGCACAAGTGATAGAGATTAAATTATCGGCCTCTTGGTTTGACCCCATCTGAACCGCTGCATGTGGGTTCATCGCACTTTTCCTTGTCGTTTTGCCTGATAAGTGTAATTCTTTCGCGTGTGTTTGCGTTATTATTTGTTTTGCATTCTCGGGAGTAACACCTGCGCCAGGCATAATACTGATTCTATCGCCAGCTTGAGTGATTAATTCTTTTATCAGCTCACAGCCTTGGGCCGCACTTTCTTGCTGTCCCGATGTTAATAAACGATCACATCCTGCATTGATCAGGATCTCTAACGCTTGCTTTGGCTCGTTGCATAAATCAAATGCACGATGGAAAGTGACCTCTAGATCGCGTGATGCTGCCATCAAACGCTTCAGTGTAACCTCATCAATATCACCATCAGGTGTTAATGCACCAATAGCAACACCTTGAATACCAAGTAACTTCATAAATTTGATATCTGAAACCATGATGTCAACTTCGCGTTCACTATATACAAAGTCCCCAGCTCGTGGGCGAATGATAGTGACTAGGGGGATGGTTGCTAGATCAAGAGACTTTTGTACAAACCCTGCATTTGCGGTCAAACCGCCTAATGCTAACGCTGAACATAACTCAATACGGTCTGCGCCAGCTTGTTGCGCAGTCTCAAGTGACTCTATGTTATCTACACATACCTCTATTGTAATTGTCATATGTTTCTCTTTATCAAAAATAATAGGATAAGGATAGGCAGTTTTAGATTATATGAAAGGGTAAAAGGCGACTAAGGTCGCCTAGATCAATGATTATGGCAAAAAATTATACGTTTACGACTAGAAAGATAACTGTTTCTGTTCAATTGATACTATAGAGGTACTATCTAAAAGCGTATAACTGTTCTGAAGTGTATCTTTTATAAGAATAATTTCGTCAGAGGAATTAGGGTGATAGGATTCTTTTTTCAAATCTGTTTTCTTGTATTTGAACGTGCCTGTTATTTCTTGTTGGGCACGTAAACGTATGAATATAGGTTGCGCGTAGCTTGGTAGTGCCGCTGTTACATGCTTATAGAATTCAGATGCTGAAAATTCGAGAATAGGGCAGTTTAGAGTTAGCGCAACCATGCCTGCTCGACCATCATGATGGGGGAGTTCAACGCCATATGCGACGCTCTGATCAACCTGGTTAAAGTCATTTAGTTGGCCCTCGACTTGTGTTGTGGCGACATTTTCACCTTTCCATCTAAACGTATCACCTAACCTATCAACGAACGCGATATGTCTGAACCCTTGGTACCTAACCAGATCACCTGTATCGAAATAACAATCGTCGTCTTTTAATACCGATTTGAATAGTTTTTTATTACTTTCTTTTTGATCGGTATAGCCATCAAAAGGTGAACGCTTGGTTATCTTTGTTAAGAGTAACCCTACGCCACCTGTTTTTACTTTGATCATTTTCCCTTGTTCATTATAAATGGGTTCATCATTATCAATATCATATTCAACAACAGTAAAGGCGAGGGGGGTTATTCCTGCTGTATGGGTTAAGTTCAATGCATTGGTGAATACGAGGTTACATTCACTTGCCCCGTAGAATTCATTAATATGTTCGATGCCAAAGCGTTGTTGAAATTCATCCCAAATTTCGGGGCGTAAGCCGTTACCAATAATTTTTTTAATGGCATGTTGCTTGTCGTTATCTTTTGGTGGCACGTTTAATAGGTAACGACATAGTTCGCCAATGTAGGTAAAGGCAGTGGCATTATGATCGCGTATTTCATTCCAAAATTGACTCGAGCTGAATTTTTCAGATAGAGCAAGAGTTGCAGCGTTGCCAAATACAGCACTTAATGAAACGGTTAGTGCGTTATTATGATAAAGCGGCAATGCAAGATATAGCACGTCGTCGGCAGTGAGGCGTAATGATGCCATTCCCATACCGGCCATTGATTTAAACCAACGGTGATGACTCATTTTTGCGGCTTTAGGAAGCCCTGTTGTACCAGAAGTGAAAATATAAAAAGCAGAATGCTTAAGCTGTATTGTAGGTGTTGAATCTGGATTTAAGAGCGAATAATTTGAGACGAGTGTTGATAAATCTTCGAATTTAACTGGATTAACAGGTGTTTTTAAAGCTGGGATATAGAATATATGCTGTTGTAATACAGGAGATAGTTTCGGTTTTATATCATTAATAGTAGATATATATAATTCATCTGCGATAAGTAATTTGGTATCTACAACAGCTAGGCTATGAGCGAGAATTGCGTTTTGTTGTGTTGTATTAATCATGCAAGCAATCGCACCTAGTTTCACCACGGCTAGGGCGATAATAATCGTTTCGGGGCGGTTATCTAGCATTATCGCGACTTTATCGTCATGACTGATACCTGATTCATGTAGAAAATGTGCATATTGATTGGCTTGCTGATTTAATTCTTCGTAGGTGTAACGCTGATCTTTAAACTGAATCGCGATGAGATCTGCATTTTTAACCGCTTGTTGTTCTAACAATAAACCTATCGACATAAAACGTTCTGGCTTTGCTTGCTGTAAATGCCACAGGCCTTTAATTATCGGCTTTGGTTTCTTTAATAAGTTAATTGTATTTTTGAATAATTGTTTACCGTTTATAATAGTCATAAGTTAATTCATTCTATTAATGAGAGGGAGTATGACACCGGATAGATGGGTCATGCGTTTTTCTGAATTGATTAATTTAAATGTGCTGTTTTGCGGTGATAATGCGGCGTTCAAAGAAACTTCACCAGGTAAAAAAATAGCATTGTTAAATTGAACATCAATGCTAATTCTTTGGATATCAATGACATTTTCTAAGTTGGCAAGGACGTGAGCTTTAGCAAACATACCGTGTAATATGGAAGACTTAAACCCCATTAATTTTGCTGGAATATAATGCAGATGGATCGGGTTTATATCTCTAGAAATATAAGCGTATCTAAGCGCATTAAATTTAGAGAACGTAAAGGGAGGCATGATTTCTATCATTTGTTCATCATGGCTCGAGAAGGCTGTATTAGAGTTATGAGAGTTATCGAGATATTGCTTTTTCTGACATTTATGTAAAAAGGTTGCGGTACACTCCCACATTAATTTTTTATCTTCAAAAATATCAATATGAACTTGGATGAATCGACCTCGGTTAGAAGTGTGGTCCTGTTTAACCCGACATGTCACTGTCAATATGGCATTTTGTTTAATCGGGTAATGTTGAATTATTTGGTTTTTATAATGGATTAATCCGAGTATTGAAACGGGAAATTTTGTTGAGGTCATCAGTTTCATTAACAGTGGAAATGCGATAACGAATGGGTAGGTAATAGGTAGGTAGCCTGTATGATTGAAACCACAGCATTTAATGTATTGTTGTAAATGGCGTAAATTTATTGATAACGCGTTGATACAGTATTGCTCAGAAATCAGGTTGTTTATCCTAGGTTTTATGATGGCTTTAATGACGGCATGACAGAGTGCTTTTATATATAAAGGCATAATAAAAGGTGACTTGCTTACGTGCGTTGTTTGGACAATATTCATCTTCAATAAATCGTGTAATAATATGTAGCAATTATGTTAAACTCTTTACTTGAAAGTTAAATTGGCGAATGAGTAATCGCTTTATGGCAGCTGGGTCAAATACTTCAGCTAAACTGTGTTACTCAATCGTTTGATAGTGTTAAAGTGAATATCTGAAATAAAGATGTAAATTAATAAGTGGAATAATTATGCAAGATGCAGGTGCGTTGTTACGC
This sequence comes from Moritella sp. 24, assembly GCF_018219155.1. Taxonomy (NCBI): domain Bacteria; kingdom Pseudomonadati; phylum Pseudomonadota; class Gammaproteobacteria; order Alteromonadales; family Moritellaceae; genus Moritella; species Moritella sp. 24. The sequence goes on from NZ_CP056123.1 coordinate 2,109,676, forward strand.
GTTGCTTATGAGGCAATGAAAGAGTTAGATATCGATGTACTCGAAGTACTTTCTCGTTGCAACATTAGTGAAGATGCATTGAATGATAAAGATCTGCGTACACCGAATAATGCGCAAACTCATTTCTGGCAGGTTCTCGAAGATATAACAAAAGATCCCAATATTGGTATTTCACTCGGTGAGCGTATGCCTGTGTTTACTGGTCAGGTCTTACAGTATCTTTTCTTAAGTAGCCCAACATTTGGAACGGGTTGGGAACGAGCAATAAAATATTTTCGATTAATCAGTGACGCTGCAAGTGTGTCAATTGATGTAGATGGTGATGTTGCTCGGTTATCAGTTAACTTAGATGGTATGACAAAAGATGCAAACCGTCATTTAAATGATTGCTTGATTATAGGTGCATTCAAATTTTGCCAATATGTAACCGATAATGAATTTAAGGCGATTAAACTGTCATTTGCACACTCAAGCCCTAAAGATGTTACGGCTTATACAAGTGCATTTTCGTGTCCTCTGGAATTTTCAGCTGCCGATAACTACATTTATTTTGATGCGGATTTACTTAATCGACCTTCTTCTCATGCTGAGCCAGAGCTATTTGTGCTACACGACCAACTAGCAAGTCGTAAGGTTGCGAAGTTAGAATTACAAGATATTGTTGATAAGGTGCGTAGTGTTATAGCGCAACAATTAGAGTCTGGTGTTGTTACTTTAGAAAGCATTGCGACAGAGCTTGATATGAAGCCGCGTATGTTAAGGGCTAAGTTAGCTGAAATTGATTATAACTTTAATCAAATATTAGCTGATTTCAGATGTGAGTTGTCGAAGAAATTACTGGCTAATACAGATGAATCCATCGATCAGATTGTATATTTAACCGGGTTCTCAGAACCAAGTACTTTTTATCGTGCTTTTAAGCGTTGGGTTCAAATGACGCCAATTGAATATCGCCGTAGTAAATCAACGCATTAATATCCCTCTGATATATTAAATAGCAGGCCTTAATAAAGCCTGCATTATTGTTCCAATACAGTTATAGAGTGTTAAACCTCTCTAGGGCTGTATCTTCTAGACTATATTAAGCCCCTATTAATGACTGGCCACAAATACGAATTGTATTACCTGTCACACCTGCAGCTTGTGGTTGAGCAAAAAAGGCGATAGCTTCTGCAACATCAACAGGTTTACCCCCTTGCTTTAATGAGTTCATTCGACGACCGGCTTCTCGTACTGTAAATGGGATCGCGGCTGTCATTTTCGTTTCAATAAAACCGGGTGCAACGGCGTTAATTGTGATGTATTTATTGGCGAGTGGCTTTTGCATCGCATTTACGTAGCCGATAACTGCTGCTTTAGACGTTGCATAATTTGTTTGTCCAAAGTTTCCTGCAATACCGCTCATTGATGACACACAGATAATTCGACCATGCTTATTTAATAGGTCTTCATCCAATAGTTGCTTGTTGATCCTCTCCATTGCCGACAAGTTAATATCCATGAGTATGTCCCAATGGTTATTTGTCATCCGAGCGAGCGTTTTATCTTTTGTTACGCCTGCGTTGTGCACGATGATATCGAGTGAACTTTCTCGTACAAAGTTTGCAATATGACGAGGAGCATCATCGGAGGTTATATCTGCAACAATAGCGCTGCCTTTTAAGCGATGCGCTATCTTTTCTAAGTCCGTTTTTAATGCTGGAATATCTAAGCAGATAACATGTGCGCCATCACGGGCGAGTGTTTCGGCAATTGCAGCACCAATACCACGAGATGCACCTGTTACTAATGCTGTTTTTCCATGTAATGGTTTATCGATGTTAATTGAACCCTGTAAGGTTCCCGGTTTTACAGTAATTACTTGTGCTGAAATATAAGCAGACTTCGCTGATGCGAGAAAACGAAGTGGGGCCTGTAATAATGATTCACTGCCTGATTGTACGTACATAAGCTGGCATGTACTGCCATTCTTACCTATCTCTTTGGCTAAACTCCGGCTAAAACCTTCTAGCGAGCGTTGGGCTGTCGCATAACTGATATCTTCAAGTTGATCACTTGGGCGTCCTAAAATAATCACTCTGCTACAGCCTGATAATTGCTTGATCACGGGCTGAAAAAATCGATGTAACGCACTTAATTGCTCACTGGTTTTAATACCTGATGCATCAAATATAATACCGTTAAACTTATCCGACTTACCAATGGCGTTTAAACTAATTGATGTTGCATTGAGAGATGTTGTATTAAATTGGTTATTAAGGTTAGCTAATTTCGATGTGCTATTAGGATAAGAAATACTGATATCTGCATCATTAAATGTATCTATAATCGGCTTAATCAATTCGCTGTTAGTCGCTGCGCCAATAAGTAAGCGGCCAGAGATCAGGTCTGATCCTTGAGAAAAACGGGTTAACGTAACAGGCTGAGGAAGATTAAGGGCTTTGAATAAGCCTGATGTCCATTTTCCATTGGCGAGTTTTGTATAAGTATCCGTCATTATTTAATCCTTGTGATGGTGAACAACGTTAATAAATAAATGAAGCATGTGTTAGAAATTACTGTAATGCTATGACCTATTTGCCAAAAAGTCATGATAAATAGACCAGTTGTTTACGTTATAAATTGGTATAGTATAACTAAATAATACTTGAATGATGATTTTGTAATCATTAAGTGTGAATAAATTAGCATTTAAATACCGCTGCATTAGATAGAAAGTGGTAAAGAAATGGTGAACAAACAACCATGTTAGAGTTTTTATTTTAAACTTGTATCAACAATGTTACATTAATGTATCTAAAGTCTAATGTGCTGCGGGCATATATAAGTCATCTTAATTAAAGGAATAAACCATGACAGGTCAAACAGTAAGAAGAGTTGCAATTATCGGCGGTAACCGTATCCCGTTTGCACGCTCAAACACAGCATATTCGAAATTAAGTAACCAAGATATGCTAACGGAAAGTATCCGTGGTTTAGTTGTAAAATATAACCTACGTGGTGAGCAGCTTGGTGAAGTTGTTGCTGGTGCAGTTATTAAGCATTCTCGAGATTTTAACTTAACGCGTGAATCTGTTTTAAGTGCAGGTCTTGCACCAGAAACACCATGTTATGATATCCAACAAGCGTGTGGTACTGGTCTTGCTGCTGCAATTCAAGTAGCAAATAAAATTGCACTTGGTCAAATTGAAGCGGGTATTGCTGGTGGCTCAGATACAACGTCTGACGCACCAATTGCTGTGAGTGAAGGTATGCGTAGTATCTTGCTTGAGTTGAATCGTGCAAAAACAGGTAAGCAACGTTTGAGTGCTTTATCTCGCTTACGTCTTAAACATTTTGCACCATTAACACCTGCTAACAAAGAACCACGTACAAAAATGGCAATGGGCGATCACTGCCAAGTAACAGCGAAAGAGTGGAATATCTCACGCGAAGCACAAGATGAACTAGCATGTGCAAGTCATCAAAAATTAGCTGCAGCTTATGAAGAAGGTTTCTTTGATACATTAGTATCACCTATGGCTGGCCTTACTAAAGATAACGTATTACGTGCAGACACTACGGTTGAAAAACTAGTTAAATTAAAGCCTTGTTTTGATAAAGTAAACGGTACTATGACTGCGGGTAATAGTACTAACCTGACTGATGGTGCATCAGCAGTATTACTTGCAAGTGAAGAATGGGCTGCAGAACACAACTTACCAGTGCAAGCTTATCTAACATTTGGCGAGACGGCAGCAATCGACTTTGTAGATAAGAAAGAAGGCCTATTAATGGCGCCTGCTTATGCTGTACCAAAAATGCTTAAGCGTGCAGGTCTTACATTACAAGATTTTGATTACTATGAAATCCATGAAGCATTTGCAGCTCAGGTACTATCAACATTAGCAGCTTGGGAAGATGAGAAATTCTGTAAAGAGAAGTTAGGTCTTGATGGCGCACTAGGCTCAATTGATCTAACTAAGCTTAACGTGAAAGGCAGCAGCTTAGCAACGGGTCACCCATTTGCAGCTACTGGTGGCCGTGTTATTGCTACATTAGCACAACTGCTTGATCAGAAAGGTTCTGGTCGTGGTTTAATCTCTATTTGTGCCGCTGGTGGTCAAGGTATCACCGCTATTCTAGAGAAATAAATACGACATTTATTTTCTATTGATAAATATCTCGTTTTAAATAGCGACGATCTTTATAAATAAAAGCGCTAATACTGCAGAGTATTGGCGCTTTTTGCATATGCAGTATTAATTATGCGTGAATTAAATTAATACCATGCTTCATGTCGAACGGAATTCAAGTGCGTACTTCCAATCATAAACTAGAGTGCGACAGATGTAGAGGTCGTGATAATACTTGGAATGAAGAAGTGATGGTTAAGGCCAAATTATCAATAGATCTCTCGCTTATCCATACGCGTGTAAAAAATAAAGAATATGAGTAGAAATAGGAAAGAGTTAAGTTGAGATAGGGATATGAGGAAGCTTAGTCAATTATAAAAAAACAGCACCGAAGTGCTGTTCAGGTTGAAGATAATTTAACTTAAATTACAAGTTAGATTAATCTTCGTATGCTTCGTTATGAACACCCGCAGCACGACCCGATGGATCTGCATTGTTTTGGAAGCTTTCATCCCAAGCTAATGCTTCTACAGTTGAACAGGCTACCGACTTACCAAATGGTACACATTTAGCTGCCGAGTCACCAGGGAAGTGATCTTCAAAGATGGCGCGATAGTAGTAACCTTCTTTGGTATCTGGTGTATTGATTGGGAACTTAAATGCCGCGCTTGCTAACATTTGATCCGATACAGCTTCTTCAACGTGAACTTTAAGCTGGTCAATCCAAGAGTAGCCTACACCATCAGAGAACTGTTCTTTTTGACGCCATACAATTTCTTCTGGTAATAAATCTTCAAATGCTTCACGGATGATGTTTTTCTCAATGCGGTCGCCCGTGATCATTTTCAGTTCAGGGTTCAGACGCATTGACGCATCTACAAACTCTTTATCTAAGAAAGGTACACGTGCTTCAATTCCCCAAGCAGCCATTGACTTGTTCGCTCGTAGGCAATCAAACATATGTAGTTTATTTACTTTACGTACCGTTTCTTCATGGAACTCTTTAGCATTTGGTGCTTTGTGGAAATACAAGTAACCACCGAATAGTTCATCAGCACCTTCACCAGAAAGTACCATCTTAATACCCATTGCTTTAATCTTACGGGCCATCAAGTACATAGGTGTTGATGCACGAATAGTCGTTACATCGTATGTTTCAATGTGGTAGATAACATCACGTAGTGCGTCGATACCTTCTTGTACTGAAAATTCGATAGAGTGATGAATTGTACCTAAATGATCCGCTACTTTTTGCGCTGCGGCTAAATCAGGTGAACCGTTTAAGCCTACAGAGAAAGAGTGCAGTTGTGGCCACCATGCTTCTGTTTTACCACCATCTTCAATACGACGTTTTGCATATTGTTGAGTGATTGCTGAAATAACAGATGAATCTAAGCCGCCTGACAGTAATACACCATAAGGTACGTCACACATTAGTTGACGTTTAACCGCGTCTTCCAAGCCTTGTTTAACAACACTTTTGTCGCCGCCATTTTGAGCTACAGCATCAAACTCTTTCCAGTCACGTTGGTAGTATGGTGTTACTTTACCGTCTTTACTCCACAGGTAATGTCCTGCAGGGAACTCTTCAATTTGCGTACAAATAGGTACTAATGCTTTCATTTCTGACGCAACGTAAAAGTTACCGTGTACATCATAACCAGTGTAAAGTGGGATAATACCAATATGATCACGGCCAATGAGGTAAGCATCCTCTGTTTCATCATATAATGCGAAAGCAAAAATACCGTTTAGATCGTCTAAGAACTGAGTGCCTTTTTCTTTATATAGCGCAAGAATAACTTCACAATCTGATTCTGTTTGGAATTCAAAGTCTACGTTTAATGTTTTCTTTAAATCTTTGTGGTTATAGATCTCACCATTCACAGCAAGAACATTGGTTTTCTCTTCATTATATAAAGGTTGTGCACCATTATTAACATCAACAATTGCAAGGCGTTCATGAACCAAAATAGCATTATCGTTAGTATAAATACCTGACCAATCAGGGCCACGGTGACGTAACAGTTTTGATAGCTCTAATGCTTGTTCACGAAGAGGTTTAATGTCTGACTTGATGTCTAGAATTCCGAATATTGAGCACATAGCTAATTCCTTCTAATACTGCCTTTGCAGCTAACTTTCTAAATAGTGTGTCTAATTTGACAGATTCTAATTTAATTGCAATTAAAAATGACATAACTTTTATAAAAGTTGCAATAAGATGTGGAATCATCAAAATGACGTACATAAAAATGACGTTTCGATAATTTGTGCGAGGAGTTGGGATAAAGCAATATACATCTTAACTTATAGAGGTAACTACGATTGAATCCATTCAACGCAATGTGATACTAAGTAAATAATTTCAAATACAATAATAATCCACATTAGGTAAATTTAGCATGATAATTGGCTATACCTCAATGGTAATTTAGGATAACAAGAAAATATAATGGATATTAAAAAATGGGAGGAGTCGCTTTGCTGTCTGTTTGGTGTAAATATGTATGAAATGTTGATTAATAAACAGTTAAAGCAGTAATAATATAATAGTAATTATAAAAAATAGTTGGTTTTGAAGACATAACTGCATAAACTATTTAGTTCATTATCTCGTAACATTTTTGTGATTCAAACAGGTTTGATAAAATTATATGTCTGATAAATATAAGCCGTACGATATTTCATTTAAAAAAGCATTTTTATTACCAAAATTTTGGCCGGTTTGGTTTGGTGTATTTGTATTATACCTGCTTGCTTTTATGCCAATAAAACTGCGTGATAAATTTGCACGTGCTATCGCAAGGAAATTATTTAAGCTAAAAGCGATGAGTAAACGTAAGAAAGTGGCAAAAATCAATTTATCCATGTGTTTTCCAGAAATGGATGATGCAGAACAAGATCGTATCATTATGGTTAACTTGGTTACGTTTTGCCAAACGATATTAAGCTATGCAGAGCCTAGTGCACGTAGCCTTGCTTATAATCGTAACCGCATGGTTGTTCATGGTGGGGAAAACCTGTTTCCTTTATTAGAGCAAGGTAAAGCATGTATTTTGTTAGTACCACATAGTTTTGCTATCGATTTTTCTGGTTTGCATATCGCTTCTTATGGTGCACCATTTTGTACTATGTTCAATAACTCTAAAAATGAGCTGTTTGACTGGCTAATGACTCGCCAACGTGCGAAGTTTGGTAGTACGATCTATCACCGTAAAGCAGGACTTGGCGCACTGGTAAAATCGCTTAGCAGCGGTGAAAGCTGTTATTATTTACCAGATGAAGACCATGGACCAAAGCGCAGCGTATTTGCACCTTTATTCTCGACTCAAAAAGCCACGTTACCAGTGTTGGGTAAATTAGCACAGAAGACATCTGCAGCGGTTGTACCTGTATATGCGGCTTATAATGAAGAGTTAGGTAAATTTGAAACCTTTATTAGACCAGCAATGCAGAATTTCCCGACAGAAAGTCCAGAGCAAGATGCTGTCATGATGAATAAAGAGATCGAAGCCTTGATTGAATGTGGTGTTGATCAGTACATGTGGACATTAAAATTGTTAAAAACACGTCCTGATGGTGAAAAAATTTATTAAGTCATTTTTAATGAGCGCTATATGCTTATGTTGATATAGCGCTCATTTATCCTAGTATCGTTCCCCTTTATAATTCTCCGCTACTCAAATTAAATGATTAATTGACCTTTACTTGGTCTGTTTTTAGACGAATGATCTAAACAAATTTGATCTAGATAACTATTCTGTATTTCTTTATGTATATCTTTCTATGTTTTTCAATATATCCTGTTACAATTGGTTTCATATGAAAGCGACATTGCTTCAATAAAAGAATATTTGTTTATAGTCACATTCACATAAAGCCAACGCTTTTTCTCATCTAGACTATAGATAGAGCACGAAATTTATAAGAATATAAAATATCCCATACGGAGCTATAAGAATGAAAAAGACTAAAATTGTTTGTACAATTGGTCCAAAAACTGAATCAGTAGAGAAACTAACTGAGCTTGTTAACGCTGGCATGAATGTTATGCGTTTAAACTTCTCTCACGGTAACTTTGCTGAGCACTCAGGTCGAATTCAAAATATCCGTCAAGTAAGTGAAAACCTAAATAAAAAAATCGCAGTATTACTGGATACAAAAGGTCCAGAAATTCGCACAATTAAGCTAGAGAATGGTGAAGACGTTATCTTGACCGTTGGTCAGTCATTTACTTTTACAACAGATATTAGTGTTGTCGGTAATAAAGATTGTGTTGCTGTAACTTATGCTGGTTTTGCTAAAGACCTTAATCCTGGCGCAATCATTCTTGTTGATGACGGCTTGATTGAAATGGAAGTAACTGAAACAACAGAAACTGAAGTTAAGTGTAAAGTCTTAAACACAGGTGCACTTGGTGAAAACAAAGGTGTTAACTTACCTAATATTAGCGTAGGTCTACCTGCATTATCTGAAAAAGATAAAGCTGACCTTGCATTTGGTTGTGAGCAAGAAGTTGACTTTGTTGCTGCATCATTCATTCGTAAAGCTGATGATGTCAGAGAAATTCGCGACGTATTATTTAATAATGGCGGCGAAAACATTCAAATTATCTCTAAAATTGAAAACCAAGAAGGTGTAGATAATTTCGATGAGATTCTTGCTGAATCTGACGGTATCATGGTAGCTCGTGGCGATCTAGGTGTTGAGATCCCTGTAGAAGAAGTGATCATGGCACAGAAGATGATGATCAAAAAATGTAATAAAGCAGGTAAAGTTGTAATTACTGCAACACAAATGCTTGATTCAATGATCAGCAACCCACGCCCAACACGTGCAGAAGCAGGCGATGTAGCCAATGCTGTACTTGATGGCACTGATGCTGTAATGCTTTCTGGTGAAACTGCGAAAGGTAAATACCCAGTTGAAGCTGTATCTATCATGGCAAACATCTGTGAACGTACTGATAACTCAATGTCTTCTGACTTGGGTGCAAATATTGTTGCAAAAAGCATGCGTATTACAGAAGCTGTTTGTAAAGGTGCTGTAGAAACAACTGAAAAGTTATGTGCGCCACTGATTGTTGTTGCGACTCGTGGCGGTAAATCAGCTAAATCGGTACGTAAATACTTCCCGAAAGCAAATATCCTAGCGATTACAACTAACGAAAAAGCGGCACAACAGTTATGCTTAACGAAAGGTGTAAGCAGCTGTATCGTTGAACAGATTGATAGCACTGATGAGTTCTATCGTAAAGGTAAAGAACTTGCGTTAGCAACAGGGCTAGCAAAAGAAGGTGATATTGTTGTTATGGTTTCAGGTGCGCTTGTTCCATCTGGTACAACAAATACATCGTCAGTTCACCAACTTTAAGTTGTTAAATTGAAATTTATTTAAAGAGAGCGTATGCTCTCTTTTTTTATGCCTATAATTTATAAGGATTAATAAGCTATATGGAGAGCACTCAACATAAAATTGGTCTGGTACTTTCTGGTGGCGGCGCTAAAGGGATCGCGCACCTTGGTGTATTAAAGTACTTATTAGAGCAGGGGATTAAGCCTAACGTCATTGCTGGTACAAGCGCTGGTTCTATGGTCGGCGCACTTTATTGTTCTGGATTAGAAATTGAAGATATTCTACGATTCTTCATTGATGTTAAACCTTTTTCCTGGAAGTTTACTCGCGCTCGCGCAGGTTTTATTGATCCCGTTAAATTATATCCTGAAGTGTTAAAATACATACCTGAAGATAGTTTTGAACACCTCGATCCTGAATTGCGTATTGTTGCTACTAATATGTTACTGGGAAAAGAGCATATTTTTAAAGATGGCTCAGTCATTAATGCTTTATTGGCATCAGCAAGCTACCCCCTCGTTTTTTCGCCTATGGTTATTGATGATCAAGTATATTCGGATGGCGGTATTGTAAATCACTTTCCAGTGAGCGTGATTGAGGATGACTGTGACAAAATAATCGGTGTCTATGTATCACCGATACGTCAAGTCGAAGCTGAAGAACTATCTAGTATAAAAGACGTGGTATTACGTGCATTTACCTTGCAGGGTAGCGGTGCTGAATTAGAAAAGCTGTCGCAGTGTGATGTGCAAATTTACCCTGAGGCTTTATTGAATTACAACACGTTTGCAACCGATGAAAAATCGTTACGTGAAATTTTCCAAATCGGTTATGAAGCCGCAAAAGATCAACATGATAGTATTATTGAGTTAAAAGAAAGTTTAACTAGCAATAAGTCGACAAAGAATCCATTTGCAAGGTGGTTCGGTCATTAATATTGTTAGCAAATCTTGTGTTATACTCACCAACAATTAATCTTAAATAATTTATCACGGTAAACATGACTCAAATAAATAATCCGCTTCACGGTATGACACTCGAAAAAGTAATTAACAGTCTTGTTGATAAATATGGTTGGGATGGACTTGGCTATTACGTGAATATTCGCTGTTTTACTGAAAACCCAAGTGTTAAGTCTAGCCTTAAATTTTTGCGAAAAACGCCTTGGGCACGTGATAAAGTTGAAGCGCTATATATAAAAATGGTTACTGAAGAATAAACCTTCCTTAATCAGCCTCTTGTTAATACAGTATTCATTGGCAAGAGGTTTACCCCCATAAACGAGTAGATAAATTAAGTAGTTCAGCATCATTTCCCCTTACTCTATTAGACCATCATGCAATTGCGTTGCAAATTAGGTGGACGCTTTAACATTCGCGCATTTAAACATCAGTAAGTCAGTTTTAAAAAGGGATAATAAAGGGATAATGGAGCGTTTAATAAATGCACCCCCGAATAATCGAGAGTACATTATTAATGACAATAACACGGAAGGTTTAAGGTCTGCGAATATAAATCACTGCACGGCGGTTTTCAGCTCTTGCTGCTGTTACATCTTGCGCTGTGCTTAATTCAACTTTAGGTCTTGAATCAGCATAGGCAACGGCTTTTAACTCTTGTTTCTTAACACCTTGCAATGCAAGACGTTTAACAATCGCTACAGCACGCGCACTTGATAACTCCCAGTTTGATGGATAGGTGAGGGTATGGATTGGAATATCATCCGTATGACCTTCTATTTCAACCATCTGGTTCTCAACATTAGAATTGTTGATGACTTCTGCTATCTGATCAATCACTGGTAACATCTGCGATTTTATTTGGGCATCACCAGAACCATAAAGTGCTTTATTAGCAAACTCAATTTTGATTCCTTTCTTATCAACACTGACGTCAGCTAATTCTGCCATGTCATTTTGTTCAAGCACACTCGTAATGTCTTTTTTTAATTCACTAAAAGGCATTGAGGTCTTTGTTGTGCTGGTAATCGATGTAATACCTTGTTCAAGCTCCTGTAAACGACCTTCGTTTACTTCCGATACACTAACCAGAATCACAAAGAACGCTAGCAGTAATGTTATTGCATCACTGTATGTGACTAACCAACCATTATCGTCTTTATCGCTTAATGACGATGAAGCCGGAGGTCTTTTTAATCTCATTTACCTAACTCCGTCATTTTATGTTTAGGCGCGAGATAACAGTTTAATCTGTCCTGAATATACAGGTTATCTTTGTTTTCAGTGATTAACTGTAATCCTGCTGTGATGATCTGACGTTCGAAGAAAATGCGGTGTTGTCTTCTTGCGATTCTAATTGCAGAGGGTTTGAAAAGTAGTTGGGCAAGTAATGTACCATACAGTGTTGTAAGTAACGCGATTGCAAGGCCTTTACCTAGAGCAGCTAAATCACCTGTCATGTTATCTAGCATGATGATTAAACCAATTAGCGTACCGACCATACCAAAACTAGGCGCGTAAGTCGCAAGGGTATTAATGACGTTAACGTGTTCACTTCTGCGTTGAAAATCACTTTCGTTTGTGTCATCAAGCATACCTGCAAGATCTTTCGATTTATAACCTGTACCTAGTAACTCCATTGCGTTGATAATGAAGTCATCTTTTTTCTCTTTCTCAGTCAGGCTATTCTCTAACGCTGTAATACCTTGTTTCTTGTATATGTCATTCCATTCAATAATACGGTTAACAAGTTGCTTGAGTTGTTTATTCTGGTTCTTTTCGTCAAGCAAATTCACCATCATTTCTGCAAATGCGGCCCAGATTAAACGAAATGAATAGCTAATTAATGTGGCACCAAAGCTACCACCAAGTACGATAACTAAACTAAACAAGCTAACAAAAATAAGGTAGTTATCTGTGCTTTGTAAAATAGCGTAAGCAAACAGGCTGATTGCACCTAATATGCCAACGAAAGTACTAATTGAAATCATCGGTTATCCTTTTAAATCATTCATGCTGAAACGACCAGAATTAAGTAATTGTCTTATCGCAATCACAATTTCTTGTTGCGCTTTAGCTACTGTTTCTTGATCAGGTTCTTCAAGCTGTTTGATCTTAAATAGTAAGGCTGATTTTAATTTAACAGGCAGCTCAGTTAATACATGTTGAATTTGTTCTTCTTCTAAAGCGAATAGACCAATTGCGACACTTTTACGTTCAATGTTGCGCAGTGCATCAGCGAGAACAAGTGTCGGAGTATTCAATAAGTCATCAAAGCAGTAGAATTGCTCACGTATCTTCATGTATGTTTCTGGTGAACTTTCTTGAAGCTGTGTTAACAGTGTTTGCTGTTCGTTCACTGGTAGACGATCTAACATACCAAGCAGTAATTCAGTACCATCTGCATTGATATGTTCGAAATCAGGTACCTGTTGTGATTTTTTAGCAAGACGTTGTGCAATTTCGTTAAACGTAGCAACAGGGAAATTATGGAACTGTCCTATTTCTACAGCAACAAGTGCGCGCTCAGTCGGACTTAGCTGCTTTAACACTGCTGTCGATTTTATCTCTTCAAGTTGCGTGAGAACTAATGCTTTAATTCTTGGTTGTTCTTCTTTAATTAACCAAGAAACCTGATTATCACTTAACTTTTGAAGGTAAGAGAATGGTTTGTGTGTAACTGATTGTGCATCATTTTCAATATGCGTAAGCAGTTGCAATAGATCATTGAGGCTCGTAATAAGCGCGGGATAATCTTTCTGTTCTTGTTGAAGATAATTAATGTATTGCGGTATTTCATGCACTAAGTTAGGGAAGATCGATGTGAATATAGAGCGACCCAGTGTTTGATAAGATGCCGCCAGTAGAGGCATGTTTTGCTCGTTCAATGCAATTTGAGCGACCGTTGATTGAATTTTTTCTGGCGATGCTAAGCTTAAACTAATAATACGTTGACGAAGCGCTTGTACATCTTGTTGCTGCTGCATGAGTAATGGTTCAGCAGTAGGTGGAGTGCTTTCGATTTCCGTATTTGGCTCTAATTTATTTTTATTGCGTAATAGTAGAATCAACAACATCAAAATTAAAGCCGCTAATAAAACCATTAACCAGTTTGCCCAATCCTGATACCAAGGAGTAACGGGTTGCTCTTCAAGTTCTTGAGCGATCGCTGCTGTTGGAAAATCAGTTGGTGTGATAGTTAAAGTATCCCCTCTAAACGGGTTGTAGTTTAACTTTTCAGTCAATAAATTTCTCAAGAATACAACTTGTTCGTTATTAGCCGTATTTGTCACTAATAACTTTGTGTGTAGCACTCTTAATTTTTTTTCTGAATCACCACTGTTTGCAAGTTGATTAGCTTGTGCCGCTTGGGTTTCTAATAATTCAGCTTGTTGATTAATGGTTTGTTCCATCGCTGAAATTTGCGCTTGTGCTTGAGCTATTGCAGGATCTACAGTTTTTTCTTCTGACGATCCACGACTTGGCAGTGCAGGTAAATCAAAATCATCCTCAGTATTTGAGCCCGAATTTGTAGGTGTTGGCCCATTTTGTGATGGGTTTACAGCTTGATTAGGTTTATAGCCTGATTGTTGTGGCTCGTTATAACCACTTGGTCCTTGGGCCAAAGGTGTCGTTAACACTTCAGCTCTAATTGAAAGTATAAAGCTATCATTCCCTAAGTAGGCAGCAATATCTCTATTTAGTCTTTCTTCTAACCCCTGGCTTAACTCGAGTGATTCAATTTCATTGGCGATTGCTTGTGGTGCAAGTACAAGTGATACAGCCAATAATGCGGATTTTAAAATATTCATGTTCATCCTTTATTTAGTATCCAAGCGAGTTAATGCTTTCTGAACATCTTCGTATTCAGGATCAAGTTCTAAAGCTTGCTCCCATGCGATTTTAGCCGCCGTATAGTCTTTCATTTTATAGTGCACGCTGCCTTTAAGAGCGTGAGCTTGTGCAAGACTAGGTGCCGCCTTAATTGCTTCTTCGACTTCAGCTAATGCTTCTGGATAATATGTGTCCACTGCAAGCTGTTGAGCTTCAGATAATAAGCGAAGTGCTTTTCCCATGTCTTCAGGAGTTGGTTCTTCTTCATCTAATATATCTTCGAATAGGTCAAGATTATCTTGATTCGCTAACTGGTCTTCGGCATTAATTTCTTCATCTGTTTCCATTTCAAATATAATGTCGCTACCAAGCACATTGAAAGCGACTCTTGATTGATAATTCTGCCCTTGGTGCTCAAGAGTCAAGATACCTAATGGATTACCATCGGCATCTGATGCTGCGACTTTAGGAGCGACCTGTTCAACGTTATTATTTTTAGTGCTACATGCAGTCAGCGTGATCAGCATGCACAGCGTAATTATTCTTTTCATATTCCTAATCCTTAGAAGCGGTAGCCAAGTGTAATGTCGTAGCTTAAGCCACCAAATGTAACTGCGGGTGCATAGCCTGATTTCGAATCAATCTCTATATCATTTTCAGAAATACTGATGATGCCCACTTCTAAGAAGCCATTATCAAGAAAGCTAATCTCTGTGCCTGCTCTAAATGCAACTGCGTGATAGTTATCAAATAACACTTGGCCAATACCGATGTAAGGTTTGAACTTAACTTTCTGGATCCAATCTGGTGCTAAGAAGAAAATACGACCTTCGATATTGACACCGGTTAGGCTAATCGTATCTGTTTTTTCAAGGTTTGTTACGACATCGAAGATAATCGCGTATTCAAGATTTGGTGTTAAGTCTGAAGACTGATAGTTACGTACACCAATTGTGGTGAATTTATCTACTTCTGTCATTGTGCCTGTATTTGTATTTAATCGTTTTGCTTCAAGTCCCCAGGCTCCTAAAGTCACCGCCCAGTTTGATTTTTCAAAGAACTCAATATCCGCTTCTTTTTCGACTGTTTCAGAGATGTTTTTAGTCCATATAACATCCATAGTCTTTGCATTAACAAGCTTTAATTGAACATCATAAACGTCGTCATGAACAGACGCGTCCCACATTAAGAAAGCGTTAGCGCGAATATCTTTAGCCATTGCTTGTAATTCTTTGTTTGTCTCGGCGCTATGTTTAACTCGCACGCTGCCTTTTTTCACATTAACGTATGTTTTGGCACATTGAATGCAAGTTTTCACATTAATGTCATTATCGATAAGGCTGAGAGATAATTTGTTTTCGATTAAACTTAATGTGGTTTTATCTAATTGGTGCTGTAATTTATTGCCGCTATGATATAAGGCAACATTTCTAATATTTTGTTCTGAAAGTTCCCATGGAAGCTCTCCCCAGATGTCTTTACGGTCAAGAAGATTTAAAAACACGAGGTATGATTTACTCGGTGTAATATTTGATGGAGCTAATGTGATTGCAGGTTGTTCTTCATTTATTGCATTTTCAGCTGAGTGACTTAACGGGATATAAGCGGTAAAAATTACAAAAAAAGAAGAGAGGTATAAAAATAATGATTTTTTTATACCAAAAAATGAGCGTGTCATGGAATGCCTTTTATAGTTATGCAGAGTTACACATATAAAACATATTTACATTATTGTTATATATCTATGTTTATACACTTAATTTTTAAGTTAATCATCGCGAATATTAATTGAAAATAATTGTAAATTATAGTGGCTGGGGCTATTAAATATTTTAAATTTGTGGGCTGTATAGGTAAATCGGACTATAAAATGCGAGTAATGCAATATATATCAAATTTTACATTGGGGATGGTATCATTCCAGGAATAAACCTATTTGTATTAAAGGAATTTTATGTCTGCCGTTGTAACCCATCAAGTGCACCCAACAAAGGTGCTATTCAGCCAAGTAATCACAGAGTCTTTAGCTCATATACAATGGCTCGAAAAAACAGATGTCAGTACATACGTTATTGTTGATCAAACGCCATTTCATCCTGTTAGTCACATCTGGCCTGATCATCCTGCAGATAAAGGCTGCCTATTATTAAAAGACGAACAATATGATGTATTAGACTGTTTAACTGGTGCATTTGACGTTGAGAATAACAAATTATATGTCGGAGCTGATATCCCCGTTAAACGTGGCGAAGCAGGTTGGCATTTTGTTGTTGTGCATGAGTTAGCACTTGATACGGCATTAGATATTAATAATGAAGTTAAATTGACCGTTGATAAAAGCTACCAGACAGCACTAAGCCGTGGCCATAGTGCAGGGCATTTAGCTTCATTTGCTTTGAATAAAATACTGGAACAAGACTATTGGCGAAAGGATGCATCGCGAAAAGATGCATTAAATAACCGTGATTTCCATTCTTATGCTCAAACATTCAGCTTGGTTTCTGAAAACAAATCAACTGATAACTACCGTTTAGGCAAGACATTGAAAAAAAGAGGACTTAATGTCGCTGATATGCTGAATGATTTGGATGATATTCAAAACAAAATAAATGATGTGCTTGAAAATTGGGTTGCGACTAAATCACCTGTAGTAATGAGGCGTGAGGGCGATTTGCTTACGGACTCGCGATTTTGGTGTTGTGATCTTGGCAACGGAGAAAACATTATTATGCCTTGCGGTGGATCGCATGTTCAAAGCTTGCTTGAATATAAAAGAATAACGGTCGAGTTAACGGTTAAATCGGAACAAGATTTAGAAATGATTACGACAGCTGATTAATAAAATCTCATCATATTAATAATAAAGGCGCGTTTGCGCCTTTTTACTACCTGTTTAACAACTAATGCTTGATCAAAAACAAAGTAGGTGAGAATGCGATTGGTTATCATTTGGTTTTCGTTGTTACTTGTTTGAGATTAAATTATGATTTTAACACCAACCATGACAGGTATTTCTACGCCTGAACCATTAAAATATGCGTTTACTGTAAAAACAAGTGCGCACTCTGCACGTTCGGGTAGCAGGCCCATCTCGATAACTCAAAGTGAATGGCAACAGTGGTGGTCTATAGAGAGTAATTCAGAAACGAGAGCGCTATATATCCATATCCCATTTTGCAGAAAGCGCTGTAGTTTCTGTAATTTTTTTGAAAATGGGGCTAAGCCAAGCCGTGTTACTGAATATGTGAATGCGCTTTGTCAGCAGCTAACTGACGCTGCTACCACTCAATTTATTACAAGTGTCCCATTTGATACTGTTTATATTGGTGGTGGTACACCAACAGATATGCAAGCTAACGAAATATTACAACTTGCAAATGTGATTCAATCTTTTCCATTGAAAAAAAATGCAGAAATTACCCTCGAAGGGCGTCTAAATGGTTTTACGAATGATAAATTCGACGCGGCGATTGCTGGCGGTATCAATCGTTTTTCCTTTGGTGTGCAAAGTGTGAATACAGAAGTGAGACAAGCTGCAGGACGATTTGATGATGAGCAAACGATACTACAACGTTTGTCTGAGCTTGCACAGCATCCGACTGCCACGATAGTTGCCGATCTTATCTTTGGATTACCAGGACAAACATTCGATATATGGACGCATGATGTCGAAGCGATTATTAATACAGGTATTCATGGTGTCGATCTTTATCAATTAATTAACTTATCAGGGTCGCGTATGGATAACGCAGATAAAAAAGGAAAGTCTATAGAGAGAGCAGATAGTCAAGCACGATCAATGATGTATGCACAAGGCGCTGCACTGTTAGAAAAGAATGGATGGGAACGCTTATCTAATTGCCATTGGCGCAGTGATAAACGTGAAAAAAGCTTATATAACACACTAGCAAAACAAGGCGTTGAAATTGTCCCTTTTGGTGCGGGCGCGGGCGGTAGTATTAATGGCCATGGTGTAATGAATGGACGAGATCTATCAGCTTGGCACGACGCGATTAAAGCGGATGTAAAAGTACCTGGCATGATCATGTCTATAAATGAAAAGAACCATGTAGATAAAATCATTAAGAAGGGACTTGATGGGGGTACGCTAGGCTTAGCTGAATTTTCAATACCATTACGCAGGCATTTACAGCCATTATTCATTAAGTGGCAAGAGAATGGGTTAGCTGAATTAGAAGACGATAAATTATATTTGACGTTAGCAGGGCGCTTTTGGAGTGTAAATATGCAGGCTGGGTTGTTTGAGTATTTAGCGACAAATCCTTTACTGGCTAAGGTCGCTTAATATATGAATGCAAAGGCACTGAATATGCCTTTGCATTATGTCTTTTAAGCACTGATACCGGCATGATAGCCAGGTACACGAAATAGCTTACGGCATAAATCAAGAAATTGACCGTAAAATACCCCAACAAAGCAAGATACAACAGCGTTACTTGATACTGCTGTTACTATCTGTGCGAAATCAGCCCCCACAGACAATAGAATTAATGCATAAACTGGTGATTGGAAAGATACATAAGCAAACGTATCACCAAATTGTTTTGTTAGTTTACTCTTAACTAATTTAGCGCTGCTCTTAATAATAAAGTCACGATATAAACCATATGGGTAAGCAATGGCAATATTCACTGGAATTGAAACCATACGAGAAGCTAAAGATTGTTGAAACGACATCCCAGAGACAAAAATCTCAATCAACATGCCCACAACAAAACTAAATACTACCATTGCGAATGTGTCAGCTGCGGCATTACGGACGCAGAAAGGGGCTTTAACTTGCACTTGCTTATCTCCAACTAGGTTAATATCGTGTTTAAATCGTCTTGTTCATTACTTATAAACTGGATGTTTAGATATAAGTAGAATATGTGCGTATTAAATCACGTATTAAGTAGTTTTAATCGCTGAATTTAAGTTTGTTTTTAAGTTTTTTGTGTATTTAATACTGGGAATGAATGAAAAACAGAGCGTAAATGCTGAGGAATATAAAACGTGGAACGAATTAATGTGACAAGCTTCAAATTACCGACCAAAACTAACGGTCGGCATCTCGTAAATTGTAATTATTTGTTGACAGAGTGGTCAACCAATTATGTTGTTAAGGTGATTTCATAGCTTGTAAATTTACGCATGTTTATCACGCCTGTATCAAAAAACAGGTATTGACCTTTAATACCTTGTAATACACCAGTCACAACAGGCTCTTTATCGAAGTTGTGTGAAATGATTTTTGTTGGATGTTCAGTAACAGGGTAGTTAATCGTCACAATGTCTTCTTCAAGCTCTTCAATTGCATCTAAGCCGTACATCATTTCTATATTACCTAACTGTTCTTCGATAAGAGGCATTAGACGTGCTGCTTCAGCTTTTAAATCGATATCAGCGTTTTCGCCTTTCAGCATTGCGCGCCAATTGGTTTTATCACCGATGAATTCTGCAAGTGCAGTTTCAACTAATCCAGATATCAATCTTGTTTTAACTTTAAATATAGGTAAGCCCTGAGTCGCGCCTTGATCAATCCAACGTGTGGGCAATTGAGTGTGGCGAGTAATACCGACTTTTAATGCAGAGGTGTTAGAAAGGTAAACATAATGATCTGTCATACAAAAGTCATCAGCCCACTCTGGCTGACGGCAAGTACCGTGTTCATAATGGCACGTTTCTGGTTTCATAATGCACATGTCACAACTTGCTAGTTTACGTGTACAAACGAAGCAGTGGCCTTGTGAATAGCTTTTCTTGGTTTTTTTTCCGCAGCTCAAGCAATGTATGTTGCCTGTGTGTGTCATTGTAATTGATTTACCGATAAATTCATTTAACGGAATAAGCGTATCGTCGAGTGGTAATTGGTAACTCACACTGCTATCTGCATTTAGAGTTGAAACCATTTTACTGATATGGCCGGTGTATGACATTTTATGATATTCCATTGCTCGTGAAATTATAGAGGCTGTCGTTATTTGATAAATTGCGTATTTATTCTTTTATATAGCGATAAATTGACGCGAGATTAACAAAAGCCGTGTAATTATAAAGTAATTCTATATAATACTTGGTCTGAAATTTCTTTCTACTTATAGTTTTACTTTTGGTTATTCGATTACAATTTGGTTTTTCGATTACAAAACGTTCAGCTCAAATTTCAGTTTATTAATGAGTGTTAGTCACTTGAACTTAACACTTAACTAAACATTATCGCTTGGTGTGTTATTCACACCATAATTTATGCAAACGCTGCATCGTAGGCAGCATCACTGCAAAAGGATATAAAATGCCTGTTATTACTCTTCCAGATGGCGCTCAGCGTCAATTTGACAATCCAGTATCTATTATGGATATTGCCGCAGATATCAGCTCCGGTCTTGCTAAAGCGTGTATCGCTGGCCGTGTTAATGGGGAACGTGTTGACGCATGTGACCTGATCACTGAAGACGCTGCAATCGAAATCATTACGTCTAAAGATGCCGATGGTCTAGAGATCCTACGCCACTCTTGTGCGCATTTACTTGGTCATGCTATTAAGCAATTATGGCCAAACACCAAGATGGCTATTGGCCCTACCATTGATAAAGGCTTCTATTATGATGTCGATATGGAAGAACCAATTAGCGAAGCTGATTTAGCTAAGCTAGAAAAGCACATGAACAAACTGGTTAAGACCAACTATCAAGTAATTAAGAAAGTTGTATCTTGGCAAGAAGCGCGTGACACGTTTGAAGAACGTGGTGAAACTTATAAAGTAGCGATCTTAGACGAGAACATCGGTAAAGATGAAACGCCTGCTTTATATTTCCATGAAGAATACGTAGATATGTGTCGTGGCCCGCACGTACCAGTAATGAAGCATTGCCAGCATTTCAAATTAATGTCTGTTGCAGGCGCATACTGGCGCGGTAACTCAGACAATAAGATGTTACAACGTATATATGGTACAGCTTGGACTGATAAGAAAGAGCTAAAAGCATATATTCAACGTCTTGCTGAAGCTGAGAAGCGCGATCACCGTAAAATTGGTAAGCAACTTGATCTTTACCATATGCAAGAAGATGCACCGGGTATGGTGTTCTGGCATAATGACGGTTGGACTATTTTCCGTGAACTAGAAACGTTCATCCGTGAAAAATTACGTGACTTTAATTACCAAGAAGTGAAAGGTCCACAAATCATGGATCGTAGCTTATGGGAAAAATCAGGTCACTGGGACAAATATGCAGACGGTATGTTCTGTACGCATTCGGAAAATCGTGAATACGCGATTAAACCAATGAACTGTCCTGGCCACGTACAGATTTATAACCAAGGTTTAAAATCTTACCGTGATTTACCATTACGTATGGCAGAGTTTGGCTCATGTCACCGTAATGAACCATCAGGCTCGTTACATGGCTTAATGCGTGTACGTGGTTTCACACAGGATGATGCCCACATCTTCTGTACTGAAAGCCAAATACAACAAGAAGTATCTGATTGTATTAAGATGGTTTTCGAAACGTATGAGACATTTGGTTTCGAAAATATTGAAATTAAACTTTCAACGCGCCCTGAAAATCGTGTTGGTAGTGATGAGACTTGGGATAAATCAGAAAAAGCACTTGCTGATGCATTAACTTCAAATGGCTTGACCTATGAAGTGCAAGAAGGCGAGGGTGCGTTCTATGGTCCTAAGATTGAATTTACTTTACATGATTGCTTAGATCGAGCATGGCAATGTGGTACAATTCAGCTAGACTTCTCAATGCCTGAGAAATTAGGTGCTGAATATGTGTGTGAAAATAATGGTCGTGACACGCCTGTTATGATTCACCGCGCGATTTTAGGTTCACTTGAGCGCTTCATCGGTATCTTAATTGAAGAGTATGCAGGATTATTCCCTACTTGGATCTCACCTGTTCAAGCAGTTGTAATGAATATTACAGACAAACAGGCTGTTTTTGCTACAGAATTTGTAGAAAAAATGAAGAAAGTAGGCATTAGAGCAAAATTAGACTTGAGAAATGAGAAGATAGGCTTTAAAATCCGCGAACATACTTTGAAACGTGTGCCATATCTTTTGGTCATCGGCGATAAAGAAGTCGAGTCAGGAGAAATAGCAGTACGTACTCGTAAGGGTGTTGACTTAGGTACTATGAAGTTAGATGATTTCATCAGTAAATTACAAACTGAAGTCAGCAGCCGCGGTAAAACAACTTTGGAGGATTCGTTATAAAAGGCGGAAAAAAAGGTCAACAACAAACGACCAGACAACATCGTATCAACGAAGAAATTCGTATACCAGAATGTCGCTTAAACGGTGCTGATGGTGAAGTGATTGGAATCGTATCTATAAGAGAAGCTCTTGCTATCGCAGAAGAAGCAAGTTTAGATCTTGTAGAAATTAGCCCGAATGCCGAGCCTCCTGTTTGCCGTGTCATGGATTACGGTAAATTTATATACGAGAAAAGTAAATCTGTTAAAGAGCAGAAGAAAAAGCAAGTTCGGGTTCAGGTTAAGGAAATAAAATTCCGTCCTGGAACTGACACCGGCGATTATCAGGTAAAACTACGCAACCTGACTCGCTTCCTCGAAGAAGGTAACAAAGCGAAAATTACGCTGCGTTTCCGAGGTCGAGAAATGGCGCACCAGAGCTTAGGCTTTGATCTTCTAAATCGTATTAAAGACGATCTAAAAGAAATTGCAGTCGTGGAGGCTTTCCCGAAAATGGAAGGTCGTCAAGCTGTAATGGTGTTAGCCCCAAAAAAGAAATAGTAGGTGCTTCCAAGTAATATGAGTACGTAAGTACTCATGTTCGCCTTACTGTTATTCATTAATATTCAACAATGCGGAGTTATAATGCCTAAGTTGAAATCGAATAAAGGCGCTGCAAAGCGCTTTAAGAAAACCGCTAATGGTTTTAAACGCAAACAGTCTCACCTACGTCATATTTTGACCAAGAAGAGCACTAAACGTAAACGTCACCTTCGTGGTACGCAAATGGTTGCAAAGTGTGATGTTGCATCTGTTTCACGTATGCTTCCATACGCTTAATTTTAGATATAAAAGAGGAAAATAGTTATGCCTAGAGTTAAACGCGGTGTTGTTGCACGTGCTCGTCATAAGAAAGTTTTAAAACAAGCTAAAGGTTATTACGGAGCTCGTTCACGAGTTTACCGTGTTGCTTTCCAAGCAGTTACAAAAGCTGGTCAATATGCTTACCGTGACCGTCGTCAACGTAAACGTCAATTCCGTCAATTATGGATTACACGTATTAACGCTGCTGCACGTCAAAATGGTATGTCTTACAGCCGTTTCATTAATGGCCTT
Organism: Moritella sp. 24; assembly: GCF_018219155.1. Taxonomy (NCBI): domain Bacteria; kingdom Pseudomonadati; phylum Pseudomonadota; class Gammaproteobacteria; order Alteromonadales; family Moritellaceae; genus Moritella; species Moritella sp. 24. Next base: position 2,133,266 of record NZ_CP056123.1, read on the forward strand.
AAACACGCCTCTATTGAAATCGATCGTAAGATCTTAGCAGACATTGCTGTATTCGATAAAGCGGCATTTACTGTACTAGTAAATAAAGCAAAAGAAGCTGTTGCTTAATTTAAATTAAGTAATTGTTATTAAAAGGAGGCTTAGGCCTCCTTTTTTAGTTTTTGAACAACTGAATTAATAGAAAATACCTATAAGTTATTAATACCCTCGACTTATAATATAGCTATAAAGTCCTGCTAACAGTCCCTTCTATATACTTGCATAATGCTTTTCTGTAATATAAATTTATCAATTTTAAATATTATTGTGATAGATATTCAAATTTATGCGTTATTTATTGTCTTTACTTCTCCTTATTGCTTTTCATAGTACTTTTGCGCGAGCTGAAGGTATTGCTATTGATCAAAATTTTAAAGTAGACCACCTCAGTTCATCAATAAAATATTTTGAAGATAAAACTAATTCATACACATTTGATTATTTATCGCAAAGACAGTCTGCGGTTCCTTGGGTAAGTAGTAAAGAAGAGCACTTTAACTTTGGTTTTTCTGATAGTACATTTTGGTTTCAGGGTGAGATAGTGAACAAGTCAGGTGTTGATAAATATCTGATTATAGATTTCGGTGATTCACTATTAGATAAGATTGATCTTTATCTTATTGGTGGCGATGGTAATATCACAGCTAAAAGCCTAGGCACTCGTCGACATGATGACGATAATATGTCTAATTTAACCTTTGCAACGGGCTTTAAAATAGAAGCGAATGAAAGCATTAATTATTTCATTCGTCTTAAAACAACTGCTTTTTTACAAACCCCCCTCATGATATGGAATGCTAACGATTTTATTGATAACCAATCACAGCATAAATTAATGGTAGGTATATTTACCGGTCTATTTTTGATGATGATATGTTATCTCGTGTTCTTATATATACACCTACATGAACCTCGATTACTTCAATATGTATTATTCATTGTGTGCTATCTCGCTGTTATATGGATTATAGAAGGTTTTGGTTTCGTGTATAACCTTCCTTTTATTACTGAATATTATGATGCGATAATTATTATATTAATGGGTATTATTGGGCTAAACCTCAGCTTATTTGCGCGTCAACTATTGAAGTTGAGATACCGTTCTTGGTTTTCTACATTCATTAAAATGCTGATTATTTTTTCGTTTGTTGTTATTGCAAGTCCGCTGTTGTTCTCATTCAAAATCAGTATTATATTAATTTCTGTTCTAGCTTTAGGTCTTACAATACTGACAATTGTATGTGGCTTATTTTTTATCCATGATGAGTCAAAAGAAGTACGTTTTTATGTTTTATCATTAGTGTATTTCATACTTGGCATTGATATACATATCCTTACTCGTTTTGGATTGCTAGGCCAGTATGAATTTTCTGACTATACTTCGGCATTGTCAGCGCTTGTCGTATTGATTTATCTATGCTGGAACTTTGCAAAGCAAATGGCTCGTGACAGAATCATAAAGAAAGATGTTGAAAAGCAAATGACATCAGTGAATGAGCGTTACTACAGTGTATTTCAAAATGCAGCAGAGGGTATGTTCACCACGACGATAGACGGTGAGATATTAGCGATTAACAAATCTATGTGTCGATTATTGGGCTTTATCAACCTTGAGGATATGAAAAAATCGGGTAATTTTAAAGCGGATGAATTTTATGCGGACCCGCATCTTCGAGAAAAAATAATTGAATCACTGCGCATTGAGGGTGAAATTAATAGTATTGAGATGTCTGGTTATGACCGTTATGGTGAAATATTCCATGGCGAAATTAATATGCGATTAAATATTCAGCCCGATATAACCGTTATTGATGGCTCATTTGTCAATACAACGAAGCGTAAACAACATGAAATTAAACTTGAGTCGATTGCTAAATATGATCAATTAACAGGGTTAGTTAATCGTACACACTTTGAGAAGCTAGTTGGTCTGTCATTAGAAAGTAACCGTTCGGTTTTAGAAGATAACATATTACTTTACATGGACTTAGACCAGTTTAAATTAGTTAACGATATCTGTGGACATGATGTCGGTGATTCCTTACTGAAAAAAATAACGGTTGTTTTAAAATCATTCCTTGATGAAAATGCAATATTAGCGCGTCTTGGAGGGGATGAATTTGGCATTCTGCTTAATAAAACTAACTTTGATGATGCGCTTGAAGTTGCAGATACGATCCGCTGCGGTATTGAAGATTTTAGATTTACACATAATGCACGACACTTTGTATTAGGGGCAAGTATTGGTGTTGTTACTTTAGATGAATCAATTGAGAATTTTTCACAAGCATTAAGCCTTGCAGACACAGCGTGCTTTACAGCGAAGGAGCAGGGGCGTAATCGCATTCATGTATACAGTAAAAGTAACGACGTGATGCTTGGACACCAGCGTGAAATGCGTTGGATCGGCGTCCTGCGTGAAGCGCTAGATGCAAATAGATTCGAACTTGCCTTCCAAACGATTCAACCCTTATCACCTTTAGTGGATGAAGGCTATCGATATGAAATATTACTTAGATTAAGAGATGAACAAGGCAACTTGCAATCTCCGAGTGAGTTTATTGCTGCCGCTGAAAATTATAATTTCATGTCACAATTAGACCGTTGGGTAGTTAAAACATACTGCCAATGGTTGTCTTCAAACCCTAACCATCTTTCTATGCTTAGTTCAGCTTCCATTAACTTATGTGGGCAATCTTTAGTTGATAGAAGTATGCATTCATATATAGAGAAAACAATCACAACGTACGGTATTCCGCCTGAAAAACTCTGTTTTGAAATTACAGAAAGTCAGGCGATCATGGACTTTGATCAAACAATTTTATTCATGAATAAATTTAAGGCATTAGGTTGTCGATTCAGTTTAGATGATTTTGGAAGTGGTTTTTCTTCATATAGTTATATTAAACGACTTCCGATTGATCAACTTAAAATTGATGGTTCATTTGTTGAAAATATCGAGACAGATAACATTGATTACACTATGGTTAAGTCATTTAATGACATTGCAAAGGCTGTTAACATCAAAACGGTTGCTGAATATGTAGAAAATGAAAACATCAAAAATATCCTGTCTGGAATAGGTATTGATTATGTTCAAGGCTATTTAATAGCCAAACCTGCACTTTTAGTCGATTTAGTTGATAATGAACAACTTGATTCTGCTTAAGTACTAGCACTTCAGCTTACTTTTAAGTAAAATCATCCATTACTGAATGAATCTATTCACTTTTCCTGCCAACAGGGTGATAAGAAAAACATGCAACACCTCAAAGAAATAATCGCACAGGCCGTAGAAGCCGTAGCAAACGCAACAGATCTCGCAACATTGGACACTGTTCGTGTTGAGTACCTTGGTAAAAAAGGTATCTTGACTGAACAAATGAAGACATTAGGTAAACTGCCTCCAGCAGAAAAACCTAAAGCTGGCCAAGCGATTAATATTGCTAAGCAAGAAGTTCAAAAAATCATTAACGATAAACGTGATGCATTTCAACAAGCAGTTTTAGATGCTAAATTAGCAGAAGAAATGATTGATGTAACAGCACCTGGTCGTACGAACCTAAACGGTGGTTTACATCCTGTAACACGCACTATCGAACGTATTGAATCATTTTTCGGTGAATTAGGTTTCGCTGTTAAATCTGGTCCAGAAGTTGAAGATGATTATCACAACTTTGATGCATTGAATATCCCTGAGCATCATCCAGCTCGTGCGGATCACGATACATTTTACTTTAATCCTAAGTTAGTACTTAGAACACAAACATCTGGTGTTCAGATTCGTACGATGGAAGTTGAAAAACCGCCTATCCGTATCATCTCTCCAGGCCGTGTTTACCGTAATGATTACGATCAAACACACACGCCAATGTTCCATCAAGTAGAAGGTCTATTTGTTGACGAAAAAGTAAGCTTTAGTGAGCTGAAAGGTGTATTACACGATTTCTTAAATAACTTCTTTGAAGAAGATTTAGAAATTCGTTTCCGTCCTTCTTATTTCCCGTTTACAGAAACTTCAGCTGAAGTAGATGTAATGGGCAAAAATGGTAAATGGTTAGAAGTACTAGGCTGCGGCATGGTTCACCCTAACGTATTAACCTCTGTTGGAATCGACCCTGAAAAATACTCTGGCTTTGCCTTTGGTATGGGTGTTGAACGTTTAGCGATGCTTCGCTATGGCGTTAACGATTTACGTTCATTTTTCGAAAATGATTTACGTTTCCTCAAGCAGTTTAAATAAGATAGGACACTATAATGAAATTCAGTAATGAATGGTTACAAACTTGGGTTAAACCAGGTCTTACAAACGAAGAGCTAGCGCATCAAATTACAATGGCTGGCCTTGAAGTTGACGGTATTGATGCCGTTGCTGGTGATTTCACTGGTATCGTTGTAGGTCACGTTGTTGAATGTGGTCAGCATCCAGATGCAGATAAATTACAAGTAACTAAAATCGATATTGGTGCAGAAGAGCTAATCGACATCGTATGTGGCGCATCTAACTGCCGTGCAGGCCTTAAAGTTGCTGTTGCAACTGTAGGCGCTGTATTACCTGGCGATTTCAAAATTAAGAAAGCTAAACTACGTGGTCAACCATCACACGGTATGCTTTGTTCTGAATCTGAAATGGGCATGGCTGAATCAGCTGACGGTATCATCGAGTTACCTGCAGATGCAATCCCGGGTACTTGTATTCGTGAATTCCTTGGCCTAGACGATGTGACTATTGAAGTTGATCTAACACCTAACCGTGCTGATTGCTTAAGCATCGCTGGTATCGCTCGTGAAGTCGGTGTATTAAACAACATCGCAGTAACAGCGCCAGAATGGACCAATGCAACAGAAATAAGTACAGAGACAGTAAATGTTTCTGTAACAGCGACAGAGCAATGCCCTCGTTACCTTGGTCGTGTGATCAGTAACTTAGATATGAGCGCTAAAACACCTTTATGGATGGTTGAGCGTTTACGTCGTTGTGGCACTCGTTCAATCGATCCTGTTGTTGACGTTACTAACTATGTATTGTTAGAACTTGGTCAACCGATGCATGCATTTGATCTTGCAACATTAACAGGCGCGATTAATGTTCGTCTTGCTAACCAAGATGAAAAATTAACGCTGCTTGATGGTAACGAAGTTAAGCTAAATGACAATACGCTTGTTATTGCTGATGACTCTGGTGCTATCGCAATGGCTGGTATCTTCGGCGGCGAAAAAACAGGTGTAACGACTGCAACTAGCTCTATCTTATTAGAGTCTGCATTCTTTAGCCCGTTAGCGATCACTGGTCGTGCTCGTGCGTATGGTCTACATACTGATTCTTCACACCGTTTTGAACGTGGTGTTGACTCTGAACTTCAATACCAAGCAATGGAACGTGCGACACAGTTAATCGTTGAAATTTGTGGTGGTGAAGTAGCACCAGTTGTTGATGTAACAACAGAAGCGACATTACCGAAGCATGCACCAATTAACTTACGTCGTCATCAATTAGATAAAGTAATTGGTTTCCATATTGAAGACGAAAAAGTAACTGACATTTTAAACACGCTAGGTCTAGCACCTACGTTTGAAAATGACACTTGGACTGTTACGTCACCAGCATTCCGCTTCGATATCGAAGTTGAAGTTGATCTAATTGAAGAAGTAGCACGTGTATTTGGTTACAACAATATTCCAAATATGGCACCTGTTGCTCCATTAAAGATGACAGACCATAACGAAGCGACATTACCTGTTCGTCGTATTCGTGATTTAATGGTTGACCGTGGATTCCAAGAAGCAATTACATATAGCTTCGTTGATCCAAAACGTCAATTATTACTACACCCTGAGGCAGATCAACTTACATTGCCACATCCAATCTCGATTGAAATGTCAGCAATGCGCGTTAGTATGTTCACTGGTTTAGTTGAAGCAGTTGTTGCTAACCAAAAACGTCAGCAACAACGTATTCGTTTGTTTGAAACTGGTCTTACATTTATTAAAGATGAATCAGTTGAAAACGGTGTACTACAAGTACCTATGCTTGGTGCAATTATTGCGGGTACTGCGAATGCTGAATCATGGAATCAAGAAAGTAAGTCTGTAGACTATTTCGACCTTAAAGGTGATTTAGACGCGCTATTAGACCAGACATGTAATACTGATGCATTTGTACTTAAACGTGCAAGTCACCCAGGCTTACATCCAGGTCAAAGTGCTGAAATCTTCTGTGAAGGTCGATCTGTTGGTCACATTGGTGCTATCCATCCTTCATTAGAGAAGAAGTTAGGACTAAATAGCTCAACGATTATTCTTGAGATTGAACTAGCTACATTAACATCTCGCAACCTACCGCAAGCTGTTGAAGTTTCTAAGTTTCCTGCTAACCGTCGTGACATTGCAATGATCGTTAAAGACGATGTTCATGCTGGTGATGTTCTTAACTTCATCAAAAAAGTTGGCGGGAATCAGTTAGTTGGCATAAACTTGTTTGATGTATACCAAGGTACTGGTGTTGCAGAAGGTCATAAGAGCCTAGCAATCAGCTTAACCTTACAAGATATCTCACGCACCTTGGAAGAAAAAGAAATATCTGAAGCAGTAAGTAATGTTGTGGACGCTATTTCATCTGAATTCAATGCATCCTTGAGGGATTAATTTATGGCACTAACCAAAGCTGATATTGCTGAAACTTTATTTAACGACGTTGGTCTGAGTAAACGTGAATCTAAAGAAATGGTAGAAGCTTTCTTTGAAGAGATTCGTTTATCTTTAGAGCTTAACGAGCAAGTTAAAATATCTGGTTTTGGTAATTTTGACCTTCGTGATAAAGGGGAACGACCTGGTCGTAATCCTAAAACAGGTGAAGATATACCAATTACAGCTCGTCGCGTAGTGACTTTTAAACCTGGTCAGAAGTTGAAAGCGAAAGTTGAAACTATCTCAAAAGATTAGAGTTTAAATTTGATAAGAAAAAACCGGCTTTCGCCGGTTTTTTTATGCCTGTAATATACTCATATTCTAATATGATCTTCTCTTTAATTTTACCCTACAATGTAGTTAAACAGAGTAGGGTAGCAAATAAAGAGAGAAGCTAATTAGCCACCAAGTTTATCTGATGCGATATGGTATTCAGGATCTTCGATTAAATTAACTTCAATCATATCACCTGCACGTTTCATTAGTTGTTTACACTCTAATGAAAGGTGACGAAGGTGTAATACTTTGCCAGCAGCCACGTAGCGTTCTGCTAATGTATCAATCGCTTCAATTGCAGAGTGATCACAAACACGTGAGTTAGCAAAATCAATGATTACGTCTTGCGGATCATTTGTAGTATCAAATAGCTCTAAAAAGTGACTAACAGAACCGAAGAATAATGGACCATTCACTTTATATACTTTGCTACCAGACTCTTCTGTAGATGTTTCTGCATTGATGTGTGATGCATGTTCCCATGCAAAACGTAATGCTGAAACAATTACACCAATGATTACTGCCACAGCTAGATCCGTGAACACTGTTACAACAGTAACGAGTACGATGACAAATGTATCTGCTTTTGGAATCTTACGAATTACACGGAATGTAGCCCATTCAAATGTACCAATCACAACCATGAACATAACACCCACAAGTGCAGCTAGTGGAATAACTTCAATTAGTGAAGAGAAGAATAGAATGAATAGCAATAGTGAGATAGCTGCAGTGATACCAGACAAACGACCACGACCACCAGAGTTGATGTTGATCATTGATTGACCGATCATTGCACAACCACCCATAGCACCAAAGAAACCGTTAACGATGTTTGAAGCGCCTTGTGCAACACATTCTCGGTTACCTTTACCACGTGTACCAGTCATTTCATCAATAACTGTTAATGTTAGCAATGATTCAATAAGACCAACCGCAGCAAGAATTAATGAATAAGGTAGAATGATATAAAGTGTTTCTAATGTGAACGGTACACTTGGAATGCTAAAGCTTGGTAGTGAACCAGAAATAGTCGCGTTATCATCGCCAGTCATCGATCTAACGAAGTCAACAACGGTACGAGTGTCTAGACCCATGTAATAAACAATTAGCGTTACTGTTACAATCGCAACAAGTGAAGATGGCACTGCTTTTGTTAGTTTTGGTAGGAAATGAATGATTGCCATTGTAAGTGCAACAAGACCTAACATGATATAAAGTTGTGAACCTTGTAACCAAGCTAGATCGCCATTAGTATCAATAAATTTGAATTGACCTAGTTGCGCTAAGAAAATAACAATAGCTAGACCGTTCACAAACCCCATCATTACAGGGTGTGGTACGATTCGAATAAATTTACCTAGCTTGAATACACCTGCAAGAACTTGCAATAAACCAGCAAGCACAACAGCGGCAAATAAATATTGCACGCCATTTTCAGCTACAAGCGACACCATTACAACTGCCATTGCACCTGTAGCACCAGAGATCATACCTGGACGGCCACCAAAAATAGCAGTGATTAAACCGACCATAAATGCAGCATATAAGCCTACTAGTGGTTCTACACCTGCAACAAAAGCAAATGCAACTGCTTCTGGTACAAGCGCTAGCGCCACCGTTAAACCAGATAGAACATCATTTTTAACTGATGCTATGGAATATTTTGGAAATTCAAACATAAATTTTAAGTTACCGAGTTGTCATTAATGAATAAAAAATAAAAGGATGATGCAAGTCCTGCATCATCCTAGTTACTAAAAAAGCCGCATTGTATGCGGCTTTTTAATTTTAGCTAATTGTTATTATTATTTAGCTAATGTGGTTGGCGATATGCTTTGTGAAGAAGCAAATTGACTACCACCTGGTCCAGCTGTGACATCAATAGATGCACGTTGAACAATACCTACTTTAGCAACAAAGTTACTAGTTGAAGGTGCCACTTGTTGAGGTGTTGCCATCTTAACAGTGTAGTTAACTTTCTTTGAAACTGTACCTTGTGCTAATAATGCAGGCTGAGGTGTAACTTCAATTGCTTTGTAAGCAACTGGTGTTTCAACAACAACTGGCGTTTCAGTAACAACTGGTGTTTCAACAACAACTGGCGTTTCAGCAACAACTGGTGTTTCAGCAACAGCTGGCGTTTCAGCAACAACTGGCGTTTCAGCAACAACTGGTGTTTCAACAACAACTGGCGTTTCAGCAACAACTGGTGTTTCAACAACAACTGGCGTTTCAGCAACAACTGGTGTTTCAGTTACAACTGGTGTTTCAGCAACAACTGGTGTTTCAGCAACAACTGGTGTTTCAGTTACAACTGGTGTTTCAGTTACAACTGGTGCGTGTCCTGGGCGAGTTGCTGGCGCAGTGTGCATTTGACGAGTGACAGATTTAGTTTCAATCTTAACTCGCTCAGTAGATGGCTTAGCAGTTGGTGTAACAACATCAGCTACTTCATTAGCTACAGGCGCTGGCTTAGCTGCAACAGCTGTGTGCATTACAGGTTTAGCTGCTGGAGCAGTAACAGGTTTAGCTGCTGGAGCAGTAACAGGTTTAGTTGCTGGAGCAGTAACAGGTTTAGTTGCTGGAGCAGTAACAGGTTTAGTTGCTGGAGCAGTAACAGGCTTAGTTGCTGGAGCAGTAACAGGCTTAGTTGCTGGAGCAGTAACAGGCTTAGTTGCTGGAGCAGTAACAGGTTTAGCTACTTCAGCCGTAACAGGCTTAGTTACTTCAGCAGTAGCAGGCTTAGTTACTTCAGCAGTAGCAGGCTTAGTTACTTCAGCCGTAACAGGCTTAGTTACTTCAGCAGTAACAGGCTTAGTTACTTCAGCAGTAACAGGCTTAGTTACTTCAGCAGTAGCAGGCTTAGTTGCTTTAGCCGTAACTGGCTTAGCTACTTTAGCCGTAACAGGTTTAGTTACTTCAGTAGTTGCTGTCGCTGTGTCATCTAATTTAACTTTAACAGCTTCGTTATTTCTAGGCTGTTTAGAACCACGACGAGTACGCTTAGGTTGCGCATTTGCATCAGGTTTAGGCTTGCTAGCAGCTTCTGTAGTTGCAGATTGCTCTGATTCTACGTTAGCTTTCTGTTGAGTGTTATTTACACGTACTTTTTTACGCATGTTGCGGCGTTGACGACGTTCAGCTAAAACAGCTTGATTTTGCGGGCTGTTTTCTTCTTTAGTCTCTTGAGTTTGTGTAGTCTCTTTAACTTGATTATTCGATTTTTGTTTTCTTTCGAATTTATTTTGCTGTTTTACTTCAACATTTTCGTTGCTATTAGCATCTTGTTGTTTGTTTTCAGCATTTTCAGGATTACGAGGCTTGCGGTTGCGACGGTTGCGCGGTTTGCGAGGCTCATCGTTATTACGGCTAGTTGGAGCTTTATCCGTAACTACTTTTTTAGGCGCTTCTTTAACCGTTTCTTTTACAGTTTCTTTTACTTCGACTTTTTCATCGCTAGTAAAGAAACCAGAAATCGCTTTACCTATGCGGCTAAATACAGACTCTTTTTCAACAGCAGGTGCCGTTGTTTTAGCTTGTACAGTTGCTTTCGCTTTTGGTTGTTGCGCAGGTTTTTTAACGGCTGCTTTCGATTTTTCTGATTTATTTTCAGGTGTATTGATTTGCTTAACTAATGGTTGAACTGTTTCGTTATTTACTTTTGGCTCATAACGAGTGAATTCACGTGATTTAGTTAGCTCAGTACTTGAAAGTTCAGCGCTGTCTTCATCAGCTTTAACACGAGAAACTTCAAAATGAGGTGTTTCTAAATTCTCATTTGGAATAATAAAGCTTTTCACTTTATAACGTTTTTCTAAACGTAAGATTGAATTACGTTTTTCATTTAGTAAGTAAGCTGCAACTGGAACTGGTACTTGAGCAACAATGTGATTTGTGTTTTCTTTTAGCGATTCTTCTTCGATTAAACGTAGAATAGAAAGCGCTAAAGACTCATTATCACGAATCGTTCCTTGACCATTACAACGAGGACAAACGTGTGTGCTTGACTCACCAAGAGAAGGGCGGATACGTTGGCGAGACATTTCCATCAAACCGAATCGTGAAATACGGCCTAGTTGAATACGAGCTCGATCTTGGCGGACTGCATCACGTAAGCAATTTTCTACTTCACGTTGGTTTTTAACTGGACCCATATCGATAAAATCGATAACAACAAGACCACCTAAATCACGAAGACGTAATTGACGAGCAACTTCATCTGCCGCTTCTAAGTTAGTATTTAAGGCTGTTTCTTCAATATCACCACCGCGTGTTGCACGTGCAGAGTTAATATCGATAGACGTTAAGGCTTCAGTTGGGTCAATAACAATTGAGCCACCAGACGGTAGGCGAACTTCACGTTGGAACGCTGATTCGATTTGTGTTTCAATCTGGTAATGATTGAATAAAGGCACGTCACCTTGATACAATTTAATGCGGTCCATGAAGTCTGGACGAATTAACTTGATGCGATTTTTTGCTTCTTCGAATGCTTTCGGGTGATCAATTAAGATTTCACCGATATCACGACGAAGATAATCACGAATGGCGCGAGCGATTACATTACTTTCTTGGTGTATTAAAAAAGTACCTTGACGGTCTTTTGCACTGTCTTGAATTGCTTGCCAATGGTTAAGTAGAACCTTAAGGTCCCAATCTAACTCTTCTGCAGATTTACCAACACCAGCGGTACGAACAATAAGTCCCATGCCTTCAGGTAATTCTAATGTAGCAAGAGCAGATTTAAGCTCTGTACGTTCATCACCTTCAATGCGACGAGAAATACCACCTGCACGAGGGTTGTTTGGCATTAGAACAAGATAACTACCAGCTAAGCTAATAAATGTAGTTAATGCTGCACCTTTATTGCCACGTTCTTCTTTTTCGATCTGTACAATTACTTCAGTACCTTCAGCAACAACATCCTTAATGCTCGGACGTCCACGTTGCTTACCTGAACCTTGTTTAAAGTAAGTGCGAGAGATTTCTTTAAGAGGAAGGAAACCGTGGCGGTCTGCACCATAGTCAACAAAAGCAGCTTCTAAACTTGGTTCTACACGGGTGATTTTACCTTTGTAGATGTTTGCTTTCTTTTGTTCGTGACCAGGGCTTTCAATATCTAGATCATAAAGGCGTTGCCCATCAACAAGCGCAACGCGCAACTCTTCTTTTTGAGTTGCATTAATTAACATTCTTTTCATTTTATTATTACTTATAAATTAATTTTCATGCTTGAATAAATTAGTTAGACGTACATCAGGCCTTGTGTCTGTAAGATAATCAACCTCTCGGCTGTTTAAATTAAGGCGCTGTTAGATGCTCTAAATGTGATCAAGTGTCTTACGATTATTTCTGCACTCATTAGATTCCATCAATAACTAACGTGTATAATTGCATTCGAAAAGGTGCCATACATAGAAATTGAATTGTGGGGAGGTGGTATCCAGTTGGATAAATGAAACTCCCTATCAATGTACACCTTATATACAAAATGTATGCTAAAAACCCGCAGCAAGAATAACGACATCCTGGTTATTCTGAAATTATTGATATAAATAAATGATTATTTACCTCAATAGCAGATATACTAAAGCCATTATTATTCTTGGCTGTATTTTTTTAGCAGTACAGAGGGTATTATCCCATTGCCTGTATTAATATAGCAAGTTAACTTTCCACTCAATTAGAAATATTTTTCAAATTGATACTTAAACGCATTTGAGTTAGACAATAAAATAATTATGACCGATAAAATTTCACCAAAAGTAGAATTTGTAACTATTACTGAAGATTATCAAGGACAACGAATTGATAACTTTTTACGCACCCGATTAAAAGGTGTACCAAAAAGTATGATTTATCGCATCATACGTAAAGGTGAGGTGAGAGTTAATAAAGGTAGAATTAAACCTGAGTATAAATTACAGCCAGAAGACATCGTTCGCGTACCACCGGTTCGAGTTTCAGAAACAGAAGCTATTTCACCGTCAGCAAACTTAGATTCTGTCCGCGCGTTAGAATCTCAAATCATATACGAAGATAACTATTTAATCGTTATCAATAAGCCATCAGGTATGGCTGTACATGGTGGTAGTGGTTTAAGCTTTGGTTTAATTGAAGGCTTACGTGCTATTCGCCCTGATAGTAAATTCCTTGAGCTAGTACACCGTTTAGATCGTGATACGTCTGGTTGTTTACTTGTTGCAAAGAAACGCAGCACGCTAAAAGCACTACATGAGCAATTGCGTTTAAAAACAATGCAAAAAGATTATCAAGCACTTGTTGCTGGCGCATGGCCGCGTAGTACTAAGGTTGTAAATGCACCTTTATTAAAAAATACAGTTAGTTCGGGCGAACGAATTGTACGTGTTGATGAAGAAGGTAAACAATCTCAGACACGTTTTAAAATTATTCAACGCTATGAGCACGGCACTTTGGTTCAAGCTAGCCCTATTACGGGTAGAACACACCAAATTCGTGTGCACACGCTACATGCAGGCCACCCTATTGCTTGTGATGATAAGTATGGCGATAAAGAGTTTACGCAGCGTATGAATGGCCTAGGCTTAAGACGCCTGTTTTTACACGCAGCTCGCTTACAATTCTTTAATCCTGGTACTGAAGAAATACAAGAAGTAGAAGCACCACTAGATATGGCGTTAGTTAAAGCGTTAGAAAAACTGAAAAAGTGTTAATCGTATAAGCTATTAAGTGTTACTCACTCAATAGCATTTGATAAAAAAGCCAGTGTCGATGATACTGGCTTTTTTTATGTTCAAAATTTGGCTTAAGTTGGTCTCTATTTAACCTTCTAAAACGTTATAGCCTTGTTCTTGTAGAATTTCTACTAGGCTAATTAGGGGCAGCCCAATTAAAGTATTCGGGTCTTTACCTTCTAACTTAGAAAATAATGCGATGCCAAGTCCCTCACACATAAAACTCCCAGCGCAATTGTAAGGTTGCTCAGTCTCTAAATAATAACGAATTTGATTATCTGTAAGTGCTCTAAAATGCACAATAAATTGTTCAACTATCGTATTTGTCTGATTCGTGCATTGATTTACAACAGAAAGACCGGTGTAAAAAGTTATCTTTTGTGCAGAAACGGCAGATAATTGTGCAAAAGCTGTTTCAAAATTACCTGGTTTACCTATTATTTCGTTATTAATGACACAAACCTGATCCGATCCGATCGATATTGAGTTATTATACTCCCGACTGGCAGCTTTAGCTTTTTCTAGTGCTAGACGTGATACTAGCATTTCAGCTGTTTCGTTTGGCTTGACGGTTTCATCAACTTTTGGGTTGAAGGTATCGAAAGGGCAGTTTAGTTTTTCTAAAATCTGTTTACGGAATGGCGATGTTGAAGCAAGGATCAGTTTAGGTCTCATGGTTTATCTATCATCAATTATTTAATTATTTGATGATTTTAACGACAAGTGATCTATTTTTGTAGGGAATTTTGATTTTTTTTCATTTTCCTTTTGACTCTAACAACATGAATCTATATTATCCGCAACCTATGAAAAAGGTAAAACTACCAGTAACTGTTGATCCTTATCGTACCGCTCAACAAAGATTGGATTTCAACACTAGTGTTGAAGCCCGTCTGTTGAAACGTATTACGGATGCAACGGCAGGTGAACCAAGTGATGCTCAGGTATCAATATCGTTCAGTAAAGACAATCAAGGTCTTATAGTGATACAGGGTAGCGTATCTCTAACCGTTAACCTTGAATGTCAGCGCTGTGGCGAGATATTTGAACAAGCTTGTGAAACCGAATTTAGATATAGTCCTGTGAAAAATGATTCTCAGGTCGAAGATCTGCCAGATGCTTATGAGCCCATTGAATTGGACGCAAATGGCGAAATCAATCCAGTTTCATTTATTGAAGATGAAGTGATCATAAATCTGCCTCTTGTTGCTTTGCACGAAGAGAAAGATTGTTCAGTGAATCCGAATGAGATGAGTTTTGGAGAAATAGAGCCTGCTGATGAGCAGCCCAACCCATTTGCAGCTTTATCTGAATTAAAGCGCAAGTAATTAGGAGTATAGGTCAATGGCCGTACAAAAAAGTAAAGTAACTCGTTCACGCCGTGGTCAACGTCGTTCACATGACGCTCTAACTGCAGCAGCTACAACTGTTGACGTGACTTCTGGTGAAACTCACCTACGTCACAATGTAACAGCTGATGGTTACTACAAAGGCGTTAAAGTAATTAACAAATAAGTTATTACTTTGCCTAATCTAACAATTGCGTTAGATGTCATGGGGGGCGATTTCGGCCCCCATGTCACCATCCCAGCCGCAATAAATATACTTAAAAAGTATAAAAACCTTTCTATTTACCTTGTCGGTAACGAAGCTGAAATAATTCCTTTATTACAGAATACTTCTACGTCTTTAAAATCCCGTTACACTATTATTCCGAGTATCGATGATATACCCATGGATCTTGCACCTGCGTTATCACTACGCAATTATAAGCAATCCTCTATGCGTATGGCATTGAATCTTGTTCGAGAAGGGCAAGCGCAAGCCTGTGTCAGTGCTGGTAATACTGGCGCGTTAATGGTGCTTTCTCGACATCTACTTAAAGTACTTCCTTTTGTCGATAGACCCGCGTTAGTTTCAACTCTTCCTTCGGTGACTAAACAACCTGTATATATGCTAGATCTTGGTGTTAATGTGAGTTGTGATGCTGATGCATTATTCCAATTCGCGTTAATGGGGTCAGCACTTGCTGAACATGTTGGCAATATAGATAATCCACGTGTTGCTTTACTTAATGTCGGACAAGAAGATATTAAGGGCAATGATTTGGTCAAACGTGCAGCGCAACTGTTAGCTGAACATCAAGATTTAAACTATATTGGCTTTATTGAAGGTAATGATATTTTCTCTGGTAAAGCGGATGTCATTGTATGTGATGGTTTTACAGGCAATGTTGCATTAAAAACAAGTGAAGGTGTTGTTGACCTGGTTATTTCTCAACTAACATCTGTATCAAATAAGAACATATTTACTAAATTATTATCATTATTGGTCAAACCACTAATAATGAACAGTCTTAAACGTTTGAAACCCGACCAGTATAACGGAGCAACTTTGTTAGGATTACCGGGTATTGTAATTAAGAGTCATGGTAATGCCGAACAGGTTGCCTTTGAATTTGCAATTGAACAGGCTGTAAAAGAAGTTAAAAGTGGGTTAGTAGATAAAATATCCACAAGTCTTGATGTTATTGATTAAGATTGGCTTTCTATCATTTAATTTGCCTCTTCTCTTGAAAAATTCAATCGTTATCCTCATATTACTTTCTAGTTAGATAAGTTCATTCTCAAATTGATACATGAATCTTTGTTAATTTTTATAGGTAATTTATGTCAAAGTATGCAGTAGTATTCCCAGGTCAAGGTTCACAAGTGATAGGTATGCTTGGTGATCTAGCTCCAGAACATCCAATCGTTGAGCAAACATTTGCTCAAGCAAGTGAAGTTCTTGGTTATGACTTATGGGAGTTAGTGCAAAATGGAACAGCTGAAGAATTAGGCCAAACTCATATTACGCAACCCGCATTATTAACGACGTCTGTTGCATTGTGGCGAATTGCCGCAGTAAAAGAAACGTTTAAGCCATCATTGGTTGCTGGTCATAGTTTAGGTGAATATTCAGCACTTGTTTGTGCAGGTGTGATTAAGTTTGAAGATGCAATCGCACTTGTTGAGTTACGTGGAGAATTAATGCAGCAAGCGGTGCCACAAGGCATTGGTGCAATGGCGGCCGTTATCGGATTAGATAACGATGCGATCATTGCAGCGTGTGAAAAAGCGGCTGAAGATGAAGTCGTTTCTGCTGTAAACTTTAACTCTCCAGGTCAGGTTGTGATTGCTGGTAATAAAGCGGCAGTAGCTCGTGCTTCTGAACTTTGTGTTGAAGGGGGGGCTCGACGCGTAATGCCTTTACCAGTAAGCGTGCCTTCGCATTGTTCATTGATGAAGCCTGCTGCTGATGAATTAAAAATAGCATTAGAAAAAGTGACGTTTAATGCTCCAGTAATCAAATTAATTAATAATGTTGATGTTGCGTCACCTGTTGATGCAGACAGCATTAAAGATGCGCTTATACGTCAGCTTTATATGCCAGTACGCTGGACAGAAGTAATCGAAACAATGGCGAAAGAAGACATCACTGCATTGTATGAATTTGGTCCAGGAAAAGTACTTACAGGTCTTGTGAAACGAATTGATAAAACAATTAAAGGCAGTGCAGTAAATAATCAAGCAACAATTGCTGATTTTGCATAACAGTAGGAATAGTTAAATGAGTTTTTCAGGTAAAACAGTACTTGTTACTGGTGCAAGCCGTGGTATTGGTCGTGCAATCGCGGAACATTTCGCGAAATTAGGTGCCAAAGTTATTGGTACTGCAACATCGGCACAAGGTGCTGAGCGTATCGGTGCTTATTTAGGCGATGCTGGATTTGGTTTAGAACTAAATGTAACGAATCAAGATTCAGTTGATGCATTATATGCTGAAATCAAAACCCAAGTGGGTCACATTGATATTCTAGTTAATAATGCGGGCATTACAGCAGATAATATTTTCTTACGTATGAAAGAAGATGAATGGTGTAATGTTATCGACACTAACTTGACCTCTTTATATCGTTTATGTAAGCCTTGCTTACGCGGAATGATGAAGCAACGTTTTGGCCGTATCATTAACATTGGTTCTGTTGTTGGTTCAACAGGCAATGGTGGTCAAGCAAACTATGCAGCAGCTAAGTCTGGTTTATTAGGCTTTACTAAATCGCTTGCAAGTGAAGTTGCATCTCGAGGCATCACTGTAAACGCAGTAGCTCCTGGTTTTATCGAAACTGATATGACAGCAGAGTTAACGGAAGAACAAAAACAAACAATATTAGCTCAAGTACCAACCAGTCGTCTTGGTAGTACAACTGAGATAGCTGAAACTGTTGGATTTTTAGCATCTGATGGTGCAAGCTATATCACGGGTGAAACCATCCATGTAAATGGCGGAATGTACATGGCATAGCCATTTATATTTGATCTTGTTTATAAATTTGCGAGCTTTTTCAACATTCGTGGTTTGACCACCAAGTTAAGGCTTGCAAGTTCATGAGTAATCAATAAACTACTAATCAAAAGCTTTATATTTTTTTAAAGGAAAAGTAAAACATGAGTAACTACGAAGAACGCGTAAAAAAAATCATTATCGAACAACTAGGTGTTAAAGAAGACGAAGTTAAAAACGAAGCTTCTTTCGTTGATGACTTAGGTGCGGATTCTCTAGATACAGTTGAACTTGTTATGGCTCTAGAAGAAGAATTTGATACTGATATCCCAGATGATGAAGCAGAGAAAATCACTACTGTTCAAGCTGCAATCGACTACGTTGTTTCTAGCGCTGAATAATTCAGCTGATTAGTTTCTCAACGAGAGATAATCAAAATGAAGTTGTTTTAATAATGACTTTATAAATTTATAAAAGCGGTCGCAAGACCGCTTTTTTTTTGCCTATTTGGAGAACGAGTGTGGCTAATAGAAGAGTTGTAATTACAGGATTAGGTATTGTTTCACCGGTTGGCAACACTGTTGCGTCATCATGGGAAGCAATAAAATCTGGTACCAGCGGCATTGAAAATATTGAGCACTTTGATACCACTAATTTTTCAACCAAGTTTGCTGGCTTAGTTAACGATTTTGATGCTGAGGCTGTTGGCATTAATCGTAAAGACTGCCGTAAAATGGATTTATTTATTCAGTACGGTATTGCCGCTGCAGAACAAGCAATACAAGATTCAGGTTTAACGATTACAGACGAGATTGCAACCCGAGTTGGTACTGCAATTGGTTCAGGTATTGGTGGCCTTGGTCTTATCGAGCAAAATGTGCATAGTTTTGTTAAAGGCGGTGCGCGCAAAGTAAGTCCATTTTTTGTCCCATCGACAATTGTAAATATGGTTGCAGGCCATGTATCTATTCGTAATAACCTTAAAGGTCCAAATATTGCGATCGCAACAGCATGTACATCAGGTACGCATTGTATCGGGCAGTCAGCTCGTATGATTGCATATGGTGATGCAGATGTCATGGTTGCAGGTGGCGCTGAAAAAGGCTCAACTGAAATGGGTATGGCCGGTTTTGGTTCAGCGAAAGCATTATCAACACGTAATGACGAACCACAAAAAGCAAGTCGACCTTGGGATAAAGACCGTGATGGCTTTGTACTTGGCGATGGTGCTGGTGTGTTAGTGATGGAAGAGTATGAACATGCTGTCGCTCGTGGAGCTACGATTTATGCTGAGCTAGTTGGATTTGGCATGAGTGGCGATGCATTTCATATGACATCACCACCAGAAGATGGTGCAGGTGCGGCGTTATCAATGAATAATGCGATTGCAGATGCTGGAATCCAAGCCAATGAAATTGGTTATGTGAATGCGCATGGCACATCAACACCTGCAGGCGATAAAGCAGAAACTGCAGCGGTTAAATCTGTTTTTGGTGATCATGCTTATAAACTTGCAGTCAGTTCGACTAAATCAATGACGGGTCATCTTCTTGGTGCAGCAGGCGCAATTGAAGCTATCTTTACGATCCTTGCATTAAGAGATCAAATATTACCGCCAACAATTAACTTGGAAAATCCGAGTGAAGGTTGTGATCTGGATTATGTAACAGATGGTGCGCGTGCAGTGAATATGGAATATGCGCTATCAAACTCATTTGGTTTTGGTGGTACTAACGGTTCGCTTTTATTTAAAAAAGCGGATT
Source organism: Moritella sp. 24 (assembly GCF_018219155.1). Taxonomy (NCBI): domain Bacteria; kingdom Pseudomonadati; phylum Pseudomonadota; class Gammaproteobacteria; order Alteromonadales; family Moritellaceae; genus Moritella; species Moritella sp. 24. Next base: position 2,153,073 of record NZ_CP056123.1, read on the forward strand.
AAGATATCAACACGATGACTTTCGACAGCTAATTATTCAGTTTGTTACATAATTAGGTGTTTTTAGTTATTTGATATGCACATGCAAGGTGATTAACGCACCTTGCATGTATCAAACAATTTTTCATTGGTGTAAAATGTGTGCTGAATTTAATTTACGCATTGAGCCATGAAAAAGATAATTACTGCTATTTCGTTACTGTTTACCATCCTATTAATTGCATGCGTACTTTTTTATTCACGCTATCAATCATTTGTTTCTATCGAGCGCGTAACTGCCGACCATATTCTCACTGTTTCACCTGGTGATACTGCACAATCTATTGCTAACAAGATGCTCGAAGAGATCGACTTAGAATCTAAGGTGTTTTTACGTGTCTTTTTTAAGCAGAACCCGGGTATTACGAATATTAAACTGGGTTCTTATAAAGTAACTGCTGGTTGGGATTTTAAAACATTATTTGAACATCTTGAATCAGGTGATGAATTCCAACATAAAATTACATTTATTGAAGGCTCTACATTCAAGGAATGGCGCCAGCAGCTAGTGAATGTTTCGGGTCTTGTAAATGACACTGCTGATTTATCTGAAAAAGAATTAGCGCAGTTCTTACAAATTGAAAATCCTAAGCTTGAAGGCTTAATGCTGCCTGAAACTTATTTTTATCCGCAGGGTACGCTTGTTTCAGCACTATATTTAAAGTCACACAAAAAATTACAGGCTTATTTAGAGCAGGCTTGGGAAACAAGAGACAAGAATTTACCGTTGAAGACTCCTTACGAGGCGTTAATTCTCGCATCTATTATTGAAAAAGAAACAGGATTAGAAAGCGAAAGAACAACGGTTGCATCAGTTTTTATTAACCGATTGAATAAACGTATGCGTTTACAAACGGACCCAACCGTTATTTATGGTATGGGCGATGACTACAAAGGTAATATTCGTCGTAAACATTTACGTCAAAAAACAGATTATAACACTTACGTGATTAGAGGTTTACCACCGACACCGATTGCAATGGTTGGTAAAACGTCTATTGATGCAGCATTACATCCGGCAAAAACAAATTACTTATATTTTGTTGCCAGTGGTGATGGTGGTCATTATTTTTCAAAGAATTTAAAAGAACACAATCGTGCTGTTCGTAAATACATTTTAAAGAAATAAATTGAAGAGAGTTATTGTGCAAGCAAAATTTTTAGTAATTGAAGGCCTTGAAGGCGCAGGTAAAAGTACAGCAGTAAGTACCGTTATTAGCTGGTTAGCAGAGCAGGGGATCACAGATGTGATCACAACACGTGAACCCGGTGGTACTAAACTTGCCGAAAAAATGCGTGCGATTGTTAAAGAGGTGAATACCGAAGAGCCATTAACCAAGTCGGCAGAGCTGATGTTAATGTATGCTGCTCGTGCACAACTAGTTGAAAACGTGATTAAACCTGCGCTTGCAAAAGGACAGTGGGTTGTTGGTGATCGCCACGATTTATCTTCTATTGCTTATCAAGGTGGTGGTCGTGGTTTCGATATCGATGTATTGAATACATTACGCCAAGTTGCAATCGGTGACTTTAAACCAGATGTGACATTATTATTAGACATCGATCCGGCTGTGGGTTTGCAACGTGCTAAGGTTCGCGGAGAGTTAGATCGCATCGAACTAGAACAGTTGTCATTTTTCCAACGTATTGGTGCTAAATATAGAGAACTTGCTGCAGCAGATGACACGATTTTCAGTGTGGATGCTGGTCAGGACATTGAAAATGTTCAAACACAAATCCGAGATACATTAATGGCTAATGTTCATTGTAATCAAAAGAACGTTGATTAATGTTATATCCTTGGTTATTACCTCATTGGGAAAAACAGCAAACGCAAATGACTGCAGGTCGTTTACATCATGCGTTGTTTATTACTAGTGCGAGCGGTATGGGCAAATTGTCGTATGCGCAGACACTTGCCCAAACTTTATTATGTAAAGAACCGATCGGCTGGGAACCTTGTCATCAGTGTCACCCTTGCCAATTATTAGAAACGAGTGTTCATCCCGATTATTACTTAGTATCCACGGAACCCGGTAAAATAATTGGTGTGGATCAAATAAGACATATTAGCCAAAAGTTGAATGAACGATCTCAGCTTGCAGGAAATAAAGTCGTTATTATTGAGCATGCTGAAAGTTTTAATTTAGCATCAGCGAATGCTTTATTAAAAACACTCGAAGAACCGAGTGATGGCAGTTACATTATTTTGCTGGCTGAAAATAAATCACAGGTATTACCAACAATCTACAGTCGTTGTCAGAAGTTGCATATACCTGCGCCGCCAGAGCAAGAAACATTAACGTGGCTACAGCAACAGTTCCCGATAGAAAGTCCAACACTCACCGCTATTCGAATTAATCACGGCGCACCTTTGCACACGCTAAGCTATTTAAATAACGGTGATGATGATTTGCGTAAAGAGATCTTCTCTAATATCACATTACTAACGCAACAGCCCGCAGCTATTACGCGATTATGTGAAATTATTTCGGACCGCACGTTAGAAAAGCTATCTTGGTTACAATTTATCTTACTCGACTTACAAAAAGTAATTCGAGGTGTAGGGCGTGATTACATTGTTAACGCGGACCAACTTGATTGGTTAACGAACTTTTCAAGTCAACTATCACAAGATAAGATTACTCAACTACAATCAGAGTTAACAGAACTGCGTCAGCTATTAATGCAAAATAATAATTTAACTGCTGAAACACTTGTGCTGTCATTTTTGATCAAACTTAAAAGATTTATAAATTAATATGCTAGTAGATTCTCATTGCCACTTAGATGGCTTAAATTACGATTCAATTCATACTGACCTTGCAGATGTTGTTAACAAAGCAACTGAGCGCGGTGTTTCTCATTTATTAAGTGTGTCAGTGACGTTACCGCGTTTTAAAACAATGCTGTCGTTGATTTCGGAGTTTGATAACATTCATGCTTCGTGTGGTGTTCACCCACTTAACCTTGAAGACGATTATGAGAAATCAGAGCTATTGTCATTAGCTGCAAACGAAAAAGTTGTCGCGATTGGTGAAACAGGTTTAGATTATTTTTATTCGCCTGAGAATAAAGAGATTCAAGAAGCATCATTTCGTAACCACATCCAAGTAGCGATTGAATTAGGTAAGCCACTTATCATTCACTCTCGTGGTGCTGTTGACGATACGCTTCGTATCTTAAAAGAAGAAGGCGCAGAAAAAGTCGGGGGCGTTATTCACTGTTTCACTGAATCTGACGCGATGGCTGCTGCAGTATTGGAAATGGGCTTTTATATTTCTATTTCAGGTATTGTTACGTTTAAATCAGCAAAAGACTTACAAGAAGTAGTGAAGACAATACCTGCTAACCGATTGTTAGTTGAAACAGATTCGCCTTATTTAGCGCCAGTACCTTACCGCGGTAAAGAAAATCAACCTGCGTATGTTCGTGCTGTAGCTGAATTCGTTGCTGATTTACGTGGTGTAAGCTTCGCGGAATTAGCTGAATCAACGACAGAGAACTACTTTAAGCTGTTTAACGCTAAAAAGTAATATCGTACTAATACCTATACTCGTCTCTGATATAGCATCTTGACGGAACTTAGGCATATACTACACTCAATTTTTGACGATAGAGTTGAGTGTGGTATTATCTCCACAAATTTATGGACCTGTTTGATCATTTAATATTACATGTCGATAAGTTAACAGTACTATCTTAATAAGTTACAGTACTATCTCGATATTCTTGTGACGAACTATCGAATTCAATTATTATTTGGAGGCATTTTGGCTCACCTAGTTACCTATACGTATAAAAAAGAAGATAAGAAAATTCCATTTTCATACAGACAGTTCCACCATATCTATGAAGCGGCTGCAGCAGCAGAAGGCATCGACCTAACGCAGTATTTGATCATGGAAAAACAAGTTGAAGATGTATCTAAAGGTACGAAAGCGGTAAGAGAATTCCGTAAAAACCACTTTACTAAATTAGGCTTTAGTAACGTTTGGTTTATTAAAGATGGTATTGAAGAGTAATTGATTAAATAATAATTCTTAAATAGTCAAAAAGATTAAATAATGGGTGATCAAAGAAGATCACCCATTCAAGTCAATAATAAACCCTACGACAGTAACGTTAAACCAGTTGGTAAACTGTCACCAAAAATACGCTTCATTACCGTTTCATCAGAAACCTGTACATCACGTACTAATTCTAACCAAGACTCCGATAGTTTATTTTGCGTTAGTTTTTCTATCACCGCATCTCTGACTTTATCTTGAATATCGATTTCTCTGTCGCCAGTTTTTCTTGCGATCATCACTGCTGAGAAAGCTATATGCGGTTCTTTCTGCCAGTCGGCATCGATAATCGTATTTAGCCATGTCTCTGCAATATGGCGAGGAACAACGTTATGTTGGCTACCATAAAAGGCAACACGAGAAGCGATACGCCCTAATGCCCACCAATGTAATTGCTGATTTTGTGGTTTTTTGAGTTTAGCGAGTAGATACTCACCAAACTCAACTTTTAGCGCCACTGGAATATGCTCTAATGAAGCTGCTAGTCGGATAATATCATCGTAGCTACGTTGTTTAGCTTGGTTGATTATTTTCGCGTGCTTATTGCTGTCTTCTACAAAATATACAGAGATCGTATCGTATATTTCAATCTGCTGTTGCTCATTTAAGCCACCTGCAATACGACGCCATAAATTCCACCAATCACTCCAAGACTGTGTCGATTTATTGTATTGAATCGCTGATTTGAACGTTGGCCAGATCTGCTCAATACGCCAATCATCAGCAGGGTAGCCAAAGCCAGGACGAAGCAGGAAGCTGGTTAATTTAAGCCAATTACGTTCATGTTGCTCTGTTCGACGACGGTTTTTAGCAAACTGTAGGCAAGGTGCTGCAAGTTCACGTAGTAGGTCTGTATCCCACGTGTCGCGTTTACCTAGGCGTTTATCAAGATCGTTACGTAACGATTTGACTAATTTAGGATCACTTTTCTTACTACTTGCACCGTATACAGCTTCAATCAATTTGATCGCATCAGGTAGGTTAGGGTGACGCTGTTTAATATCAGCGATATCCTGTGAATCATTACCTGCGGACTTATTTGATAAACTCGGGCGAACAGAAAATTCAAGAGCCCAACGTTGCTTGCTGTTTGTTTCACTTACGCATTCAAGCTGTAAAGTACCTATGCTACTTAGCTTGCAAGATAGATAAACAGATTCAAAACGTTTGTGATCTTTGTGCTCTGGAATAGTAACAACAAAAGGAGGCAATGGTGTTTTACCTTTTAATTCAGTCTCAAATTCTTTTCCAACTATATCACCCGGCTTGAAATTACTTTCATGGCTTGTAGTGGCAAGATTAAAACGGATTGGCTCACCAATGGTTAATGAGAACAAACGGCTATCTAAATTAATGACTTTTTCATCTTCAGTACCTTTTGGAAGTAGGCAAATTGATTGTGTTTTACCTGAGCGGTCAGTAATTTCAATAAAGTAATTACGTGGGCTACCACCGCCTATTTGTTTCTGTTTACCCATTTTAGCAAAGCCAAATTCAACGGCACCGTAAGCAACGGACAGATCTGGATTACCATTATGTAGCATTTGGATCTTTTGTTGTTTCCAGCTAGATAGTACTTTGTCTATTTGTAGCTTAACTTGTCGGCTATTAAAAATACCACCATTAACAAGTACAGCTGCAGGTACAACGGCTGGATCATAGTCATCGCTTGCTGCTACGTCATAATATGTATGGATGAACTCGGCAATGTGTTTTGAAATAGCAGGATCTGATGTATAAGGTAAACCAAATTCAACCACCGCATTTTTTCGATGTGTCGGTAATTCATTAAATGAACTATTTGGCAAAAAGCCATTAAAGACCATATCAACAACTTCATTTTTGGTCAGCTCACACTTTTTAGATTGTGCAATAAGCTTTGAACCACGGCCAAGTAAAGTAATAGAAGTGGTACTTGGTGGCTGCTCTGATAAAAAGAGTTCTTTTGCTTGGCGTGTCTGCTGAATTAATTGACCGAGAGCGGCTGACTGCAAGCGCTGATCTGGTGATATTCTTGATTCGACAATATGTGCTAGAGCTAAATCTATATTATCGCCACCCAGCATTAAATGATCGCCAACTGCAACACGGTTTAAATTCAATTCACCGTGATCTAATGACATCTCAATTAAGCTAAGATCGGTTGTACCACCGCCTATATCACAAACAAGCATGGTTTTATCTTGTTCAATCAAATCTGTTTTAGCTTGTTTGTTACGGTGATACCAGTCATAACAAACAGCTTGTGGTTCTTCAAGTAGCGTTACGTTTGTTAAGCCAACAAGATCGGCTGCGGCAAGTGTTAATGCGCGAGCTGTATCATTGAAAGAAGCAGGGACAGTAATGGTAATGTTTTGATCTGCGAGCTGGTGATCTGGGTTGTGATAATTCCAAGCAGATTGGAAATGGGCAAGATAACTGGCGCTGGCAATAACAGGCGATACTTTTTCGATATTATCTTCAACAGCCCAAGGGAGAATAGCGGCTTGTGCATCGATACTTGGATGAGATAACCAGCTTTTAGCGCTTGATACTAAGCGGCCTTTGGTTTTTGTGCCTAAATCACGCGCCCATTGGCCCACGATAACATTGGTGATTTCACCGTTAAATTCATTCTTTTTCCAAGGTAAAATACAATCGCTTGGCGCAATTTCATTATCGTTGAAATGATAGCGGAATGAAGGGAGCAACGGTTTTCTTGCTACTTCGCCAGGACCAACCAATTGGTCGACTAAGAATACAGAAGCACTGGCTTGATAATCATCGATATTTTTATAAGAAAGAACACTGTGTGTGGTGCCAAGATCGATGCCAATTACAAATTGCGCTGTTTTAGAAACAGGTGAGGGCATTAAAAACTCCATATAATAAAACTCAGGGCAAAGTGCCCTGAGTTAAGTATACATTTAGCTATATAATCTGTAATGCTAAATTATGTTTATTGATGTACTGTTTGCACCTTATTGGCGAACAGTAAGCTCAATTTCCCAAGCTTCATCACTATCGCTTGCGATAGCTTCAACTCTAAGCGTACCGACTTCAGTGACTGTGACTGAAAGTGACACTGGAACAACATCACCACTGTTACGTGAACTTGTTTCAAGTGATACTTCGATATCAGGTAACTGGTCAAGTTCATCTGGTTGCCAGAAATCAAGGTGTGTACCAACCACATCGTCGCGGCGAACCGTTGAACCAAAGAACTTAAATTTAACCGGTTGACCAACAACTAAACCAAACTGATGCGTTGTTACATCTACATTTGAACCTTCTTCAAGGCCAAATGGTGCGATACATACCGCTTCAAGTGGTGCTTCAAATCCAGGGATTGCAGGCATTGAGCTTTCAACACCCACATAGTATGCACTTGCTAAACCGCCCTTAATACGAACGCCTTTACCTTGTTTCGCATAGCCGTGGTAACACGCGCCATTTGCAACAGCAAGGTCAAGATCAATACCCGTTAATAGCACTGCTTCTTCTTCAACATCAGCAGACACTAACCAGCTATTGATAATCCCCATCAGCTTATCGCTAATCGCATTTGACTTAAATACGCCACCGTTAAATAGCACGGCAGTTGGCTTAATGAAGTCACCTGCGTCAGTTTCTAATGCGTCGTGTTGTTTATTTAAGAAGTGAGCAATGTGTTTCGTGATTGCTGCATCTTGTGCATATGGTAAACCGATTTGAGTCAGAGCAGTACGTGTACTCTGTTGTGGCATTTCTGTCACAGCAGTTTCAGGGAAGAAACCATCGAGAATAGTTTGTTGTACTTCTTCACGTGTTAATTCAGTTTGCATCGTACCAGCAATGAGCTTAGAGCCACGGCTTGGGATAACGATTGGCATTGAATCAATGTCGTTATCTGATAACAACTGTTCTTTCGCATCACGACATGCATGTGTGATAGCTTGAATCTGCCAAGGCTGTAATTGTTTGCCTTCTTGCATCAATTTCATTTTAAGACGGTAAGCAAGGGCTAAATCCATGTTATCACCGCCAAGTAGGATATGCTCACCTACTGCAACACGGGATAATGTTAAATTGCCTTCCGATTCTTCAACTGAAATTAATGATAAATCGGTTGTACCGCCACCGATATCGACAACTAGGATCGTATCGCCAACTTCAACCTGCTCACGCCAGTCGTCACCACATGCTTCTAACCAGCTGTATACAGCTGCTTGTGGTTCTTCCAGTAGATTTAAATGTTTAAGGTTTAAATCTTGTGCCGCTTGCGCTGTTAAGTTACGCGCCGCTGGATCAAATGATGCAGGAATTGTGATCGTAACATCTTGCTCTGAGATAGGTGCATCTGGGTGAGCATCATTCCAAGCTGCTGCTAAGTGATTTAGATATTGGCTTGTTGCAGTAACAGGTGAGATCTTTTCAATTTCATCAGGGCTTGAGAAAGGTAAGATCGCATCGTGTGGACTTACTGTTGCGTGACTTAACCAGCTTTTTGCACTTGATACTAAACGTATCGGTGTTTTTAAACCAAGTTGACGTGCTACATCACCCACAAGTTCAGTGTTTTCACCGTCCCAAGGTAATGGTGTTTGATCTTGGCTGATTTCGTCTTCATGTGCTTGATACACAAATGAAGGTAACTGGTATTTTTCAGTCACAGAACCCGGTGCAGATAATTGTGGAATTGCAAACAGCTGTTTTGCTACTTGGTCAGATTCATCTGTTAGGTCTATGTATGATAATACACAGTGTGTTGTCCCTAAATCGATACCGATACTGTATGTTGCGTTTACTTCACTCATAGTTCAACCTCTGCCGCAGCAACGATATTAGCGTTGTGGCCTTGTGCCAGTTTAGGTAGATTCACGTTGCTAATCTTCCAGCCTTGGTGGACTAAAATACCACGGTATGGTGCTGAACCAAGTACGTTACCAACTAGTTTAATTTCTGATGGATTAAAACCTTCAGTGATCGTTACTTGGCTTTCTTCTTCTTCACTGCGAATTGGTGTGAATGTGAAGTATTCATTGATTACTTTTTTGCTGCCCGTATGAATAATTCGTGCTGCTGCGCCAATTTGTTCATCTGTTGCACTTGTTAAGTCTTCTTGAATGAAGTCAACAAAACGTGCTTCATTTTGTAATAGTGATAAAAGCTGACATGCGGCAGCTGGACTTGCTTCTTGTAGGGGTGCTTTGATTTCAACAATCTTTTCAACTTCAACGATTCTTTCAACGTCTACGTGTTTGATTACCTCTACCTCAACAATTTTTTCAACTTCCACTTCTACTTTTTTCTCAACAATCTTTTCTACTTCAACTGTTTTTTTACCACCTCGAAGTAACGTTATTAATAGCAAGATTAACGTTATCGCGAATAAGGTGACATGCGCAGCATCTGGGCCGGCTGGTAATTCAGAGATATTTGTAAGGTCGAAATTCATATATTTTACTCAAGTTTGTATAAATCAATATTAACGACGATTTTATCATAGTTATTAATCTAGCGGAGCATAATGTGATTTTTTAGCTTATTTAGCCTGTAGTTAGGGACAAATAATATGTAGTTAGGAACAAAGAATAGCCATTTTAGCTGGAATAATTAGAAACATATTTTTAAGATTAGTGATTTATTAAAAATAAATAAAAAAAAGCCCAATACAAATCCTTGTAGTGAGCTTAGGGAAACTGTCATTCTTGTAATATTAAATATAGTAAATAATTTACGTATATCAAACTGGCATTAAAATAGTGTGTGATACATCATAAAATGAGCTGTGACATTACTCATTAAATAGGTTGTTATCACGAACAAGATCACGTGGATAGTTGTTCTTCAAACGCTGATTCACTCGTTTACCAAGACCCAGTACACTACCTTCTAGCAGCACAACAAGTTCACCTTGTAATTCATCGAGGTTATCGATTTCGATATCTGAGAAACTGATATCACGACCCATGATGTATTGCTTTGCTTGTTCGATATCCAGTGATACGGCATTTTTGTCACATTGATGGCCGAATGTACGCGCCCATTCATGTTGTGCGCGGAAGCCTTTTTTAAACTTCTCGGCAATCTTAATACCGATACGGTCAAATTTAAACTTGCCGATGAACGCTGGGAATTCTTTCGGGAATAACCAGATTTCACTATCTCGGTGATAGAAGACGCCACTTTCAAATTCAAAGCTGAATGTCTCGCGGAAGTAATCACGGATCGCGTCGTTCTCAATGCGGCTTACTGGGCTGAATGGGAATATTAAACGCTTTTTCTTTTTAATTGGGCGTAATTTCAGAGACTCTTTCTTTGTGAACTTAGCAACGAAGAAACCTTCACTGTCATAAATCTGTGGCCATACGTGTAAAAAGCCTTCCGATGTTAAGCAATCATTCGCTGTAGGGAATAAATCGTTTAGTGGGATAACTTCTGCATTATCTGGGTACAAGTCCATTAGATGCTGGCATACCGCTTGGTTTTCTGTTTCGTTTAACGTACAGGTTGAATAAATTAATGTGCCGCCTGGTTTTAACGCTTTAAACGCACTTTCAATTAATTCTTTCTGTATATCGGCAATTTCATTGATACTGTCGATAGACCAATTAAGCATGGCTTTGTCGTCTTTACGGATCGCGCCTTCGCCTGAACATGGTGCATCAAGTAATACTGCGTCAAATAGCTCAGGTAACCATGTACCAAATACATTGGCATCATAATGACTCAGTGCAATATTTTTAATACCACAGCGTTGGATATTGGCACTTAACACTTTCAAACGACTTGAAGATAATTCGTTAGCAACGATGAAGTTATTGTTGTTACATAATGCTGCAATTTGGCTCGTTTTAGAACCCGGTGCGGATGCACAATCAAGAATTGTATCGTATTGAGCTGTTGTACCTGATACTTGTTCTTTGAATAATGCTGTAACAGGCAGCATTGAACTTGCTTCTTGAATATAGAAAAGACCTGCGATATGTTCCCAGCTATTACCTAGCTTAGTGTCAGTGTTTTCTTGTTGTAACCAAAAGCCTTCTTCACACCATGGGATAGGTGTTAGATTCCATTGTTTTGTCTTTGCTAATTCGGTGAATTCCGCAACAGAAATTTTAAGTGTGTTAACACGAACGCTGGTTTTTAAGGGCGTTTTACAAGACGTAATAAAATCATCCATAGAAAGGTGTTCAGGGATGATACTACTCATTAGAGTAAGGTAATCTTCAGGCAATTTAATATTAGAATGCACTTTGCAGGCTCAATTAAGAAAGAAGTGTCTATTTTACCATATACCCCAACTACTTCAAGTTTGGGATACTTGAGGTAGTGGGGTATCGCATTATTTTATTTAGCGGGGTTGTGAATTTTGCTGTTCCATTTTAACCAATCAGGATCCACTTCTTGTGCTAATTTGAATTGTGAGAATGGTGCAGCCAATTTACTGTTTTTATCTGGGGTTGGCGTTGCAAAGGCAATACCGCCCGCTAAGATCGTTTTTAACGACTCAGCTTTTAAGGTAGCACCAGTAAGACCAATATCTACATTAAAGCCTGATACGGCCCAGAATTGGCTATCGTTATGAACCAGATGTCTATATTCAGGTTGGATATTAAGTGTGATTAATACCTTGTCCCCTGACTCTGCGAGTTCTGAGTGAGTGATTGAACCGACTTCTATCTGGCGGTAATAAACAGATGTACCCGCTGTTAATCCCATTAGTCGAGCACTAGACAGCGTAACAGACAAGCCAACTTCTTCAGCAGCAATGTCAGGGGCTGCATTGAGTACATTAAAGCGTTTCACTTTATTGCCTTCACCCTTGGTGACATTGATATATGCTCCAGAGAGTATTGTATCCGCATTTTTGATACCGTCTAAACCGACTTCTATACGTTCTAACCAGTATTGACTGCCCTGACGCGTAAAGTAATTTGCATAGTCGGTATCTAATTTAGCAGTGGCTTCAATAAACCCTTGGTCGACTTTTAATTTGATGTCACTGACTTCACCCACTTTTATACCTTTATGCTTTAGCTCTGTGCCGATATTAATATCTGAGCCAGAATCAAACGTTAAGGTAATTGCAGGTCGATTATCCGTTGCAGCTTCAAAACTACGGAAAAGCTTGTAATGACTGCGTTTTGATTTTGCTAAACTGACTTTATTGGCATTAACTGGTTTGATGTTATCAAAGTTAATGCCACCAGCAGCAATAGTAAGCAGTGACTCTGTTTGTACTTGTAGATTGCTGAGGCTACCAGAGATCTCGATACCTGATACATCCCAAAATACGCTATTTTTGTTAATAAGGTGTGCGTATTGACTCAGAATGTCTAGTGTAATAATGACATGCTCATTATCTGGCGCTAAGCGGAACTCTGCAACCGAGCCTACCACTAACTTACGGTAGTATACTGGCGCACCGTTAGAGATAACGTGATTCGGTTTACTGACGAGAGTAATAGACTTGTTTGCTTTAAAGGCATTGTTACCTAATTTAGCCAGTGCTAAAGAAGGGTAAAGTCGATATTGTTGATTTTTAGTTTTCGCTTTAAACGCAGGGTTGTTAACAAGCTCGATACCACCACTGACTAACGCTGCGATAGGCGCTGACTTTATATTGACCCCCGAAATGCCTGCATTTACAGATACGCCGCTGATATTGATAAAGCGTGATGATGCAGTCAATAAGTGTGCATAGTCTTGATAAAGATTAACATTTAAATCGATTAAATTTGTTTTCGTGTTAAATACTACGTGGCTAATATGACCAATCGGATAATTCTTGTAGTAGATCTTATTACCAACGGCAAGGCCATTAGCATCATTAGCTGAGATGGAAATTTGCTTACTCGGTATGAGATCGTCAACGTTCGATACTAAATCAAACGTTGTTTTTAACTCTCCTTGCCCTGGGGTAAAAAGAATATAATTACCAGTAACAAGATTCGCCACATTTTTACTTTCAGAAAGCGATAGTCGTGCTTTTTCAACCCAGAACTGGGCTCCATCACGCAAGAGCTCTTCAATTTCTGGGTCTACATCAGCGATAGCTGTCGCGGACTGTTCTGAACCAGGCGTTGTTGGCAATATTGATGGGATGATGACTTGCTTTATTTCACCGACTTTTTGTCCATCTAAATAGATATTGTTGCCAGCCTTGATATCGTTACTGTTGCTCAATTTAAATTCAACTTGTAACGCACGTTCTGCATCACTGATACTACTATATAGTGTATACAGTTGCTCATCTGATGCGGTTTTACCCTCTGCTGGAGAGTCAAATGCGATAGCACCACTAATAATGGCGGTTAAACTTTCAGTCTCAACCTTGATACCATCAAAACCAAACTCGGCATTGATGCCACTTGCATTCCAGAAGCGTGAGGTATCTTTGACGAGATAGCCATATTGTTTCTTGATTACGGCTTCGATCATTATTTGATCTGTCACTTTGTCGAGTGTGAAATTATGTACTTGGCCAACAGGGATCTTCTTATAAAACACTTCAGAACCAGGTCGTACAGATGCCAGCTTATCTGCGGTTAAATGGACAATGAGTCCTTCATCTGGTGGATTGTTCGGGGCATTTTGAACTGCGGTGAATTCGACACTGAACTCTCCGTTACCAGGCAATAAATCAATGTAGTTACCAGTGACAAGCGCATCTAAACCTGAAATACCGGCAATTGAGGCTTTAGGTGCAACTAACCAAAACTGTGTATTACTACGCAGTACTTGTTCTGCTTTGTTATCTATTTCAGCTGTAATGTATACACCTTTTAGATCATCATCTAAGGCGATGTTTTTCACTTTACCGATAATTAAACCTTGGTATTTGACCAGTGTTTTACCTGCGACAATACCATTTGCGTTGGAGAAGTGTACGCGAATCTCAATGCCTGATTGGGCAATGCTTTGATACATTAAGTAGATCCCAAGAACTATCGCCACAATGGGTAGCAACCAGATAGGGGACATTACATTCGGTTTGTGTAATACCGGTTTTGGCGCATTACAGTTTTCCGGCATCTCTGGCTCGTTATTTTCTTTCATTTTTATGGTTTAAATCCCAAATTAAACGTGTGTCAAAACTTTCAGCGGCTAAGATTGTCAAGACGACAACTAATCCAAAGCAAGTTGCTCCATATCCGGGATCAACAGAGAGTAAATTTCCTCGGTTAATCACCGCGACCATAATTGATATAACAAACAAATCCATGATGGACCATTTCCCGATCCAATGAATGGCATTAAATAGTAATAGTTTTCGTTTTGCTGAAATGAATATTTTATTTTGAACTGACAATAAAATAAGCATTAGACCGATGATTTTAAACAAGGGCACTAAAATTGAGGCGACAAAAATAATGATCGCAATACCAAGGTTATCACTTTGGGCTAATGCTATCGTGCCCGACATGATGGTATCTGGTGTTTCTTGTCCCGTACTTGTGAGTGTACTTATCGGTAAAAAGTTCGCTGGAATCATCATTATTGCAGCGCTGATCAAGTACGCCCATGTTTTTTGAATACTGCGGGGAATTCGAAAGTGGACGCGGGTAAAGCAACGAGGGCAGCGTTGACGTTTAACATCCTGTTTTACACTAATGAGTAAATTACATTCGTGGCATTTCGCAATTTGATTATCTTTCGCGTTTTGCATTTTTTTCCATCTTTTGCCAGAAAAGTTCTAGGTTTAGCCCATACATGATAAGGCTCGAAATAAACATGAGTGACACAAAACTCAGTAAACCGAGTTGAAACTCGATATCAGCGATATCGGATAGTTTAAATACCGCAATTAAAAAGCTAACGAGGTAAACTTCGAGCATGCTCCATTCGGTAAAAAAATTAACCAGTTTGAGCAATAATATTAACTGTGGTGTATTTCGTTTGGTTAGTAGTAATAAACAAACTTGTGCAAGACAAGAAAGAAATAGAAAAGGCGCTATAAAGCTGCAAAATATAACCAGTAAACCAACAAAATAAAATTTCTTCTGAAATAGAACCCATGCACCTTGAATAAGTGTTGCAGAATCTTCAACGCCTAGCATGGTAATTGTAAACATGGGAAACACATTTGCGATCACAACAAGAATAAGTCCAGTGATTGAAAGTGCTAAAATGGTGCTAATAGAAAATAGTGTATTCGTATATAACAGAGAGTTACAGCGAGGGCAGTGCGCATGCTTATTTTTTGCTATAGCGATATGATCTACAATCAGATCACATTTATTACAGACACTAATATTCGACATTTATACCCGCCAACAGCTAATTTCATTATGCTATTTCTTGAAATGACTTCTTATATAGAAATCTAGCACATTTATATTGCGTTATTAATAGCATTATTTTATTGCAAATATCAACAGTATCACAAGTTTATCATCATTGGTTTCTGTCAAAGCAGGACTTATTTAGTATGTAGTATCTATAATAAGCATATTTTATGTATTGTTTACGTTATTGCTCTAATTTGAAGTTGCGCCATTGTTGCCCCAAAATGTGTTAGAGCTTTAATTCACTCACAGTATGTACATATCAATTTTCCATACATTTGTTTATGGATTCTATTAAATAAATGCTTAGTAATTTCAATAGACCTAGATTGGCTTTATTTGTAAGCACTCTAGATATTAACTTGTTGATTTATATGTGATCCATCTGTGTTTTCGTTGTTTGTACGGACCTGTATAAATAACGGCATTCTGTATATCGAAATAAGAAATAAGAAATAATAAATAATACTAATCAATGATAAATATTGTGTAAATCATTGTTATTGAATAACAATTTAATAACCACCCCTTTAACGCTAGTGATTTTCTAGGTATTATACGGAATTCCGTAAAATACCTTGTTAATTGTTAAGGGAAGCCTGCTGTACTTGAAGCATGCAATATATTCATTACAAATCAGTTTGTAGGAGTTAATAATGAAGTTGAGAATTGGCGATCATCTGTTGGTTTCAAGAAAAGTTTATACTCATCACGGTATTTATGTTGGTAATAATCAAGTTATTCATTACAGTGGCCTTGCTGATGGCTTGCAATCTGGTCCAGTTTTAAAAACTTCGCTTACAGATTTTACTGGTGGTGAAGTTCTCCACAAAAGAGAATATCAAAATCCTAGCTATAGCCGATCACAGATTGTGAATCGAGCTGAAAGTCGCTTAGGTGAGCTGTTATATAATGTACATTCAAATAACTGCGAGCATTTCTGTTGTTGGACTGTAACCGGAAAACACACGGAAGTAGTTGAGACTATCGTGGGGGCTTTATCGCCAATGGGAGAGATTATTAGCAATGTAGCCACCACAGTTAAAGCCGTAAATACTGGTGATACCGAAATCATCAAAAGTTCAACAAAAAAAATGGCGCTAACTACCGCTGAAAAAACCGCTCTTGCTGCAACGACAATTGTAGGTAGTGCAACAGCTCCAATTGTAGCTCCAATCGCTGGCGTTGGTTACATGGCAATAAAGCTCTATCGTAAACTAAAAAACTAACAAGTCATTTAAAGGGACGCAAAAAGCTGGTTTTGCTTCTCCGTCGCTAAGTTTAGCCAGCAATTTTTCGCTGCTTAATTAGGCGCTAGGTTACATTTGGATTAGGAGTTAGTGGATGATTGGAAATGGTATCGTGACGTCAGCTTATGCTGTCAATGTAACAGCTTCAAAATTATCTATTTCGGCTGATATAACTCCCGAGCATTTGAGGTACTTTTGTTTATATTGGGATGAAATCGCACTTATAGACGCCTTTCCAATACGCTGTGAGTTAGATAAAGAGAAAGAGTTACTAAATAAAGCTGGTATTTTGTCTTTGAAAACGGCAAATAATCCGGATTGGGAGCCAGATTTAGGCTATGTTAAGTGGACTGGAGGTGGACTATACTGCGATCCGACACAACAATCCACGATGGATCCATTTGGCCAGCAACTGGTAAAGTATCTCCAAAATGATCACTTTTTACTAGCAAGTGAGAAAATGGGAGAGCTAATTAAAAAAGATCCAACAAAGTGGACCATTCATCAAAATGGTAGTGAGTTAATTTTACCTAAAGAGCACGAAGTAGAGCAATTAACTGCAAAAATGGAGCTGAAAAATTGCTTACCTGTACCAAGAGCTGATATTCCTTTAGAAACCATTTTAGACTTTAAATGTAAACGTTCTGATGAGTTGCTTGCTCTTGATGATACCCTGACAGAGTTGTACCTCAAAATTACAAACTCTAATGACTCAAATACTGCGAGTAACTATTATGTTAAGAAATTAAATAATGCTATTTCAGACCTTAATATTGTTAGTAATGAAAAATTTGGCTTTTGTAACTTTGCCAATTTCAGTGTATCTCGAGAGCTGAGTACCGCTTCAGTTGTTGGAGGTTTTACTTTTAGTCATTTTTTTGAAGATCCCATGTTTAAGCTAGGGGCTTTTATTTTTGGCGGAGCTGCTTCAAGCATTAAGGTTACTGCAACTAAAACGAAAGAGCATAAAGATGCCATAGGAGCAAGCCAGCTATCATACTTGTCTTCTATTACTAAATGCGGGATAACACCTAGCTAACAAGTCGTTAAACGCGTACACGTGAACAGCTGTCATTGGAAACTCTAGGGAGCAGCAGATGGATCGGAGAAGGCGAATTGAGTGGTTACGAGTTCAAAAGAAAGGATTTTTTAGACATTACTTAGGTCATGGTCTAGGTTTTTGCATTCCATTTATATTTGGAGGTGCTTTTGTTAGGAATGAGTTTTATTTAGACTTGTCTCCATTTATTTCGTACAGAGTCTATTTAATCACCTTACTTGGAGCTATGTTTTTTGCTGGTTGTGACTGGTACTTTAAAAGCCGAGAGTATAAAAAATACAAAGAAAAAATGGCACTTAAAAATGACTCATAACAAACCGTTTAAAATGACTAGGCACGCTTAGCACTTTTACTTGGTCTAGTTGCGTGATTACGGCGTTCAGTTTAAGTTAGAGGGATAAGTCATTGATAGTGATGAAAACGTCCTATCTTTGTCGTTGAACGTTACTTCATAACAAGGCGTTAATCTCATTTACCAATACTTTCTGTAATGCGAGTTATACCATTTAAAGTTTCAATTCTAAGCCATTTCTGTCCACGAATGAGTTAGATTAACCGCTCTACTGCAATCTATTCATATTTATTATCCATATATTTTCTCGTGTGGGGAATAGGAGTGATTTGTAATATCACAACAACACACGCGATGTTACTCTTGTAGTGACTTGTATCCCATATTAAAAAAGCATTTACCAACCTCTGCAATCCACATTAAACATGCCCTTCTTACCACCTGAAATTTCTGAATAACAAGTTTTTCACATTTTCAGTGGTAACTTAGCTTCAGTTCTAACTGTTGTAGGTTGAAATAAGACTATGAATATAAATTTAATGCTAACTTTTGGCATTGTGCTCGTCACTTTGCTTGTTCCTATTAGCGCGTTGCAAGTAGGGGCCGCAACACTTGAAT
This sequence comes from Moritella sp. 24, assembly GCF_018219155.1. NCBI lineage: Bacteria > Pseudomonadati > Pseudomonadota > Gammaproteobacteria > Alteromonadales > Moritellaceae > Moritella > Moritella sp. 24. The sequence continues at coordinate 2,171,653 of NZ_CP056123.1, forward strand.
GGTCTAAGTTCTGGCAGATACGTACTTATCTAGTGAATTACAGCGGTATCGTATCTATGATTTTGATGTCGATGTGTATCACTCTTTCTGTTAAGCACTGGCCATTAGAACGTTGGCTTGGTGGGCTAGACAAGCAGTACCGATTACACAAGTATCTTGGTATTTCGGCAGTATTCTCGGTTCTGTTTCATTGGATGTCATTTTTGAGCGATGATTTTGCAATGGATCTTGGGTATGTTGCAGCTAAGGATGAAACCTATCCGTTTTGGAAACTCATAGACTCTTTGGGTGATCCCGCTCAGCTCATCGGAGAATTCGGTTTTTATTTTTCCGCTGCTTTCGTTCTGATTGCTTGGATTAAAAAGTTCAAACATAACGTGTTTCAGTTAACACATAAGGTACTTCCTTACCTTTACCTGTTGTTGGTATTGCACATGATTATGTTCTTTGACGCTAGCTTATGGCTGAGCTTTCCCGGCGCAATACTTTTTATCGTGAGTGGACTAGCGACGGTTGGTTGTTTAATCACTATATTTAACTTGAATGGCACAAAAAAACGCTATAAAGCTCAAGTTAAAGATATTAAACCAATAAACAATGGTATTGAGGTGACGCTTAAGATTGACGCTCCTGAGTTTGTTTATCAATCTGGTCAGTTTGCTTTTGTGGGGTTCGATGACAAAGAACGGCCACACCCATTTAGTTTGGCGTCTCCCTATCACAATGATGGTAATGTACGCCTGATGATTAAAGCCAATGGTGATTATACTAATTCGCTCATGAATACCCTAGCTGTTGGCCAAATGGCTCAGATTGAAGGCCCTTATGGTTGTTTTAATTTTCAAGACGATGCTCATCAACATATCTGGTTTGCTGCGGGCATAGGTATCGCGCCATTCTTAACTGCGATAGAGATGGTAGGAAAGGCGAAGGTTGTAAACTTGTTCTACAGCTATCGAGAGGAAGACAAAACACTTTTGGCTGAGTTACAGCAAAGAGCCAAACAGGTAGGTATTTCTTTGCATTTGAGGAATACCAGCGTTGAGGATCGATTCAGCAGTGAAGAGGTTATCAGCTACGTTGAAAAAATAACACATTGCAGCGTATGGTTCTGTGGTCCCTCCGAGCTTGGCAAAACACTTGAAAGAGATTTCATCAAAGCAAACCTCCCAGCAAGATCATTTCATAGAGAGCTGTTTGAATTTAGATAAGAATGACGTTTCATTTATCTTTAAGTTCAAGTCTGCTAGGTCTGTTCTGACTCAGATTGCAATGAGATGGAAATAGTAGTGTCGTGGTACAGTGAATTTAGCCTCAATTAAATGGCGTTATTACTTATAACCACGGCATGATGCATCAAAACCCAGATATGCTGTTAATTAAACTATAATCAAGCCAAGCTGTGGATTTCGTAAACTGCTGGTGGCGTACATGCCTAAAAGATATTTTCTTTAATCACATATGTTTGCTGTATATGGAGTACTGGTTAAATCATACGATTTTGATGTTTCTTCTGTTCCCATTATAGCTCGCAATCATCATTATGACGGTGTCTGATTCAGGCGTGAAGGTTATTGAACGAATAATTATTCTCTCTTAATGGGGTGCTGTACTCTTGTTGGCAACGGTATAGACGCAGAACGAGTCTAATTTAGATTAAATAATTATCAATCACTTGAATAAATACGTAATACTAAATACACTGTCATAATATACAGTGTATTTAGGGGATTGGTTCATGGCCGTAATAGTAAAGTATGTAGTTGAACGAAATGGTGTGGAAAAAATGACGTCGACAAGTAAAAAAGAAGCAGATGCATATGACAAGATGTTAGATGTAGCAGATGGTCTAACAGATTTTATCAGCACATCATCACTTGAGATCGATGATCGTCTTACCGAAGAATTAGCATTATACCTAGCGCAAAACAGCGCATCATTACAGCTAATCTTAAAAGGCGGTAAATTAAAAGCGTCTGAAGAGAGCGAAGAAAAGACACCAAAAGCTAAAAAAGCCTCAAAAAGCGCGGCAGAAAAAGAAGCGGCTTAATCTTTCATACGCTTAATTATTGTTTGCGAAAGCATAAAAAATCACCAGAATAGTTATTTTTTAACACCTTTTCGGGTTAAGTTAGCGGATTAAAGATAGCATTTAATTGCAATCGCTCTATAATAGCGATAAATTTTATACATGCGATATAACATAATTACCATTACGTTATATCAGAACAATTAGAAGTAATTTAAGGTCATTCATGGAAAACATTGAAAAGCTAAAAAATAGCAAAGAAGTTATCGCTTACCTGGTAGAAATATTCCCAAAATGTTTCACGGCAAAGGGCGAAGCTAAACCGCTAAAAATTGGCATTTTTCAAGATCTGGCTGAGCGTCTAAAAGAAGACTCTAAAGTTAGTAAAACATTATTACGTACGGCACTTCGTCAGTATACTGCAAGCTGGCGTTATCTTCACGGCGCTAAAAAAGATGCTGTACGAGTAGACTTAGATGGCAACGACGCAGGTGTTTTAGATGCAGAGCACATTGAGCATGCACAAAAAACACTTGAAGAAAGCAAAACTAAATTCTTCGCTGAACGTAATAAGAAAAATGCAGAACAGAAGGCTAAAACTGAAAAGCAAAAACCTGCTGTTAAAAGAGCTCCTAAAAAAGTAGCTAAAAAATCTGCTCCTAAAGCAGACAATAAACCTACAATTAAAGTTGAACGCCCAGTAAATGAAGCGGAACTTAAATCAGGTCAATCTGTCAAAGTTGTAATTGGCAAAGCACCGGTACAAGCAACTATCGTTGAAGTATCTAAAGATGGTGTTCAAGTTCAACTACTTTCTGGACTTTCTCTAAAAGTAAAAAAAGAGCACCTTTTTGTATAAAGCAATAAGAGTGTTTTGAATTTTTAATAGTTGAGTGCTGGCTAAATATATGAATTTTAGCCAATACTTGACTATTATTAATTTAGCGTTACTTATTCTCAAAAGGATTTTTAATGAAAAAAGTTTTAAAAAGAACTTTTATCAGTGCCTCGGTACTATTGGCTACACATGCCTACGCATTCGACCCAGCCATTTCAATTCAAGAACTCCCAACACTAAAGCAAGAAGCTCAGCATTCTGAAGCAAGTAAACGTCTCGTTAATCTATTTACACGCTCTCACTATAAATCCCTTGATTTTGATGACACCTTTGCTGTTGAAGTTTTTGATCGTTATTTAAAACAACTCGATGCTTACCGCACTATATTTTTGCAAAGCGACATAGATAGCTTTAATAAATATGCACTGTCATTTAAAAAGGATTTTCGTCAAGGACGCTTAGCCCCAGCTTACGATATTTATTCTGTTGGCTTACAACGTCGTTATGAGCGTTTTGCATATGCATTAACGCTACTTGATACCGAAATCAAGTTTGATAGCGATGACGAATATTATTTCGACACATCTGAATTAGATTGGGCGAAATCAACTGAAGAGTTGAATGAACTTTGGCGTCAAAAAGTTAAATATGAAGCACTTAACTTAAAGCTGACTGGTAAAGATTGGCCAGAGATTCAAAAATTACTGCATAAACGCTACGATACTGCAATTAAGCGCTTAAAACAGACGCAAAGTGAAGATGTATTCCAAACATTGATGAACTCTTATGCGCGCAGTATTGAACCGCACACGTCTTATTTATCACCGCGTAATGCTGACCGTTTTAAAACAGAAATGAACCTGTCTTTAGAAGGTATCGGTGCAGTATTACAAACAATAGATGACTATACTGTTATTCGTTCTCTCGTTGCTGGTGGCCCAGCTGATACAACGAAAGAACTTAAAGCAGAAGATAAAATTGTTGGTGTTGCACAAGATGATAAAACGATTGTTGATATTGTTGGTTGGCGTCTTGATGACGTAGTCGACAAAATTAAAGGCCCGAAAGGGACTAAAGTTCGTCTTGAAATTGTCCGTGGTGAAGGAGCGAGTGCTAAACACAAAATCGTTGAAATCATTCGTGACAAAGTTCGCTTAGAAGACCGCGCTGCAAAATCGAAAATTATCGATGTTGAAGGCGAGAAAGTGGGTGTTATTGAAATACCAAGTTTCTACGACGGCTTAACTAAAAATGTATTAACCGAGCTAACGAAGCTAAAAGAAGACAACGTTAGCTCTATCATTATTGATCTACGCGATAATGGTGGTGGTGCATTAAAAGAAGCAAACTTACTTTCTGGTTTGTTCTTTGATTCTGGTCCAACGGTACAAGTACGAGATGCGAGAAACAAAGTCAATGTACTTGAAGATCGTGATGGTAAAACATATTACGATGGTCCACTTGTTGTACTTGTTAACCGATACAGTGCATCAGCATCTGAGATTTTTGCCGCTGCATTGCAAGATTATGGCCGCGCATTAGTCGTTGGTGAGCAAACATTTGGTAAAGGTACAGTGCAACAGCACAGAACCTTAGCTCGTTTGTATGATCTTTATGACAAGCCAATTGGTAGTGTTCAATATACTATTTCTAAGTTCTACCGCATTAATGGTGGTAGTACGCAGTTACGTGGTGTATTACCTGATATCACTTTCCCATCTGCAGTTAATCCTGAAGATACGGGTGAATCAATTGAAGATAATGCGTTAGCTTGGGATCAAATCCGTAAAGCAAGTTATGAGCAATCGTTAGCACTACAATCAAAAGTAGCTGCATTAACAGAAAGCCATAACAAACGTGTTGCAGTTAATCCTGAGTTTAGTTATATCCAAGAGGATATTATTAAATATAAACAGGAACTTGATAGTAAAACAATTTCTTTAAAAGAGTCTGTGCGTATTAAAGAACGTGAAGAAAACGAATCTACTCGTTTGAAACGTTTAAATGAGCGCTTAGAAAGAAAAGAATTGCCGACGGTCGAATCATTCGATGATAAACCTGAAGACTTCGAGTTTGATGATGCATTCCTATTAGAAACCGCTAATATTGCGATCGACCTAACTAAATCAAAATAAACCACTTCTCTTTTTACTATAAGTGCAGCAAAATGCTGCACTTTCTCCTTTATTCTACGTCTCTATCCGCCGATAGATTAGGACTTTAAATGACAGTTCAGCCGAATGCCAAGCATTTAAAAGATTACACTGCGCCAAATTATTTCATCGACAGTATCGATCTTGATTTTGATCTTCACGACACAAAAACAAAAGTAGTTTCTATTAACAAGGTACGCCGTAGTGGTAATCATAATGACCCACTGATTCTTGATGGTGTTGACCTTACTTTATTATCAGTTGCTATTGATGGCCACAATATTGATAACTATTTAGTTAAAGATAACCAACTGATTATTTCAGATTTACCACCAGAATGTGTATTGATCATTGAAACAGAAGTAAACCCGCAAGCAAACACAAGTTTGGAAGGATTGTATAAATCTGCTGATGCATTTTGTACACAGTGTGAGTCTGAAGGTTTCAGAAAAATCACCTATTATTTAGACCGCCCAGATGTACTTGCTGTATTCAGTACTAAGATCACGGCAGATAAAGCTGCATTCCCTTATTTATTATCGAATGGTAATAGCGTTGATAGTGGTGACTTAGATAATGGTCGTCATTGGGTTCAATGGCGTGACCCTTATCCAAAACCAGCGTATTTATTTGCGTTAGTTGCGGGTGATTTTGATGTATTAAGAGATAACTACATCACCACATCAGGTCGTGATGTAAAGTTAGAGCTATTTGTAGATAAAGGTAATTTAAACCGTGGTCACCATGCTGTTGAATCGTTAAAAAATTCAATGAAGTGGGATGAAGACCGCTTTGGTTTAGAGTATGACCTTGATGTATATATGATTGTAGCTGTTGATTTCTTTAACATGGGCGCAATGGAAAATAAGGGACTTAACGTATTCAACTCTAAATATGTGTTAGCGGATGCAGCAAGTGCAACAGACGTTGATTATTTAGGTATTGAAGCCGTTATTGGTCATGAATATTTCCATAACTGGACAGGTAACCGTATTACTTGTCGAGATTGGTTCCAATTAAGTTTAAAAGAAGGTTTAACGGTTTTCCGTGACCAAGAATTTAGTTCAGATCTGGGTTCTCGTGCCGTTAACCGTATTCAAAACGTGAAAGTATTGCGTTCAGCGCAGTTCCCTGAAGATGCAGGTCCAATGGCGCATCCAATTCGCCCAGCTTCTGTGATTGAAATGAATAATTTCTATACAGCGACTGTTTATAACAAGGGCGCTGAAGTTATTCGCATGATTCACACGCTACTTGGTGAGCAGAATTTCCGTGCGGGTATGGATCTATACTTCGAGCGTCATGATGGCCAAGCGGTAACGTGTGATGATTTTGTTGCATCAATGCAAGATGCATCAGGTGTTGATCTGACTTTATTTAAAAATTGGTATTCGCAATCTGGAACACCACAAGTAACTGTAACTGATAATTATGATGCTAAAAGCAATACATACACATTATCAATGCAGCAACATACGCCGATCACTGCGGATCAAAAAGTAAAACAAATATTACACATTCCTGTTGATATTGAATTACTTGACGAGCAGGGTAATAAAATTGAATTAACCAGCGAAGGTAAGCCTGTTCATCATGTATTAAACCTGACTGAAAAGCAGCAGGATTTTGTATTTGAAAATGTAACATCGGCACCAACACCAAGCCTATTCAGAGAGTTTTCTGCACCTGTTAAGCTTAACTATGCTTATACAAATGAACAGCTTACGATGTTAATGGTTCATGCAAGTAATGACTTTGCTCGTTGGGATGCATCACAATTATTGATTAACAAGCATGTTGTTGAAAATGTAGCGCGAGTTCATGATAAGCAGCCACTTGAATTACCGACTGTTTTTGGACAAGCGTTTGCTGATTTAGTGAAGAACGTTGAACTTGATCCTGCTTTAAAAGCTGAAATGCTTCAGTTCCCATCAACGAATAGCCTTATGGGATTATTCGATGAAGTCGATGTTGATGCGTTACTGACTGTATCTGCCTTTATTAAATCAGAAATGGCGACGAGTGTAGCGGAAACATGTACAGCAATTTATGCTGCAATGCCTAAGCGCGCTTACGAAGTTGAACATACGCATATTGCCCAGCGTTCACTGAAAAACGTTTGTCTTGAGTATATTTCTCTTGCAGGGATCGCAGATGTTAATGCATTGGTGCTAGCACAGTTTGAACAGTCAGATAACATGACCGATACAATGGGTGCAATAAGTGCAGCAAATAAAGCACAATTGCCTTGTTTACAAACAATGTTATCAACCTTTGAAACGAACTGGGCGCATGATGGCTTAGTGATGGACAAGTGGTTTGTACAAATTGGTGTTAGCCCGAGTGAAGACTGCCTGTCGGTTGTGAAAGACACATTAAACCATGGTAGTTTTTCTTTAGCGAATCCAAATCGTACACGTTCATTAATCGGTAGTTTTTCTGCGTTAAACACAAAAGCATTTCATGCGATAGACGGCAGTGGTTATGTTTTCTTAACTGATATTTTATGTCAACTGAATAGCAGTAACCCGCAAGTAGCTTCTCGATTAATTACACCGCTTATTGAGTTTAAGAAATTTGATTCAGTACGTCAGGAATTAATGAAAGAACAACTGATCCGTTTAAGTAAAATTGATGGCCTGGCTGCCGATTTGTTTGAAAAAATAGATCGTGCTCTAGCTTAGTCTAATCTTTAAGCAACGTATTAACATTTAGTTAAACGTTTGTTTTATAAAAAGTGGGTATTTTGACCAATTTCGGTGTCATATACCCACTATAAGTTATATGTTGATTTTTTATTCTTAAAAAGCTGCATTTATCTTTCTATCTTGTTGCCTCTGTAGCATTTTTATTACAATTATTAATGTTAGAATGCCCGCTTGAATTACCCTCATAAGTTACTTTTTTAGCTAGACTTAATAAAAACAAGATTTAAAGGATTGCTAGTATGTTGAATAAAACGCCTATTCCTGTGTTATTGGAAAACGTGATCAGCCTTGTAAAGACAAAAGTAGATGTAAAAAATAATACATTGGTTGAGCAGTTTGTCACTGCGTTATATGCTGGAATGAGGCAAGAAGATCTTTCTACGCGTAGCGATAGTGATCTGTATTGTGCTGCAATTAGTTTATGGAATCGATTAAACAGCAGTAACAATAGCGGCCCTGATATTTGTGTTTATAACCCTGAAATTAGTTCAAATGGTTGGCAGTCAACACATACGATTGTAGAAATCATCGTACCTGACTCACCATTTTTGACTGAATCTGTAATGATGGCGTTATCTCGACTTGGCGTAATCTCGCATTTGATGTTACATCAGCCAATTGCATTAAAACGAGATGTAGAAGGCCGTGTAAATAAAATTTTAACGAATCCTAAAAATGCAAAAAATTTCACTTCTGAAACTGTATTTTTAATTGAAATCGATCGTCAGTCAGAAAGCAGCAAATTAGATGCGATTAGTGCAGAGTTGAATTCTGTATTAAATGAAGTTGCTTTAGCTGTTGGTGATTGGTCTCCGATGCAAGATAAATTAACGTCTGTTATTGAACTGTTATCTTCGCGACCGAAACAAAAAGGTATCGATTATTCAGATACGCTTAAATTCTTAAAATGGTTATGCGACCATAATTTCACTTTACTGGGCTATCGTCACTACGATATTGAAGCAATCAAAGGCGATTACGTGATTACGCCTGATTGCGATTCAAGCCTGGGTATCATGAAGAACTCAGTCAACAATCAAGGCTACCGTTTAGCTAATTTGTCTACAGATGCAAGACGTGAAGTATTATCACAAAACACGCTGATCTTAACGAAGAGTGATGCAAAGTCTCGTGTACATAGACCCGCTAATATTGATTATATCGGCATTAAACTATTTGATGAAAATAATAATGTGATTGGTGAAGAGCGATTTATTGGTTTATATGCATCATCGATATACAACAGTAGTGCAATCGACATTCCACTGATTAGCGACAAAATTAAACGAGTACTTGTTGCATCGGGTTATAACCCTGCAAACCACTCGTATAAAGCGTTACTTAATATTCTAGAAACGTACCCACGTGATGAAATTATTCAATCTAGCGAAGCTGATATTTTACACTGTGCGTTAGGTGTTCTGCATATGCAGGATCGTGATCAAGTTAAACTTTTTGTACGTAAAGACTTATTCGGTCGTTATTACTCTTGCATGGTATACGTGACGAAAGAGCGCTACAACACGCGTTTACGTCAAAAAACACAGCAAGTATTAGCGGACTATTTAGGTAGCGACAAAGAAGTTGAGTTTAATACGTATTTCTCTGAAGGTAATATGGCTAGAACACATTATCTTGTGCATGTTGATCAAAATGATAAAGAAATGACAGTGAATATTTCAGACATTGAACAAAACCTAAGTGAAGCGGCGAAGTCTTGGGATGATAAGTTTAAAACTGCGATTGTAAGCCATTACGGTGAAGAAAAAGGGCGTTACTTATCTGAGCAGTATGGTCATGCTTTCCCGCAATCATACAAAGAGCATGTACTACCAAACTCTGCTGTTGCTGACATCATTAAATTAGAAACGTTATCAGCTGAACATAAGCTTGAAATGATCTTCTATCGTGCACAAGAAGAAGAGCATGATTCTAATCACGTACGTTTAAAATTATTCCATAAAGATCATCCAATTCACTTATCAGATGTACTACCTATGTTAGAAAACATGGGCCTGAAAGTATTGGGTGAAACACCATTTAAAGTAAAAACAGCTGACGGTACTGTATATTGGGTACTTGATTTTACCATGCTTTATACGGGTGATAATGTACTTGATACTACGGAACGTAGTGCTGATTTCATGTCTACCTTCCATCAGGTATGGGAAAATCGTTTAGAAAATGATGGTTTTAACAAACTTGTATTAAAGACTAACCTTTCTGGACGCCAGATTTCAGTATTACGTGCTTATGCTAAATACATGCGTCAGATTGGTAACAACTTTAGCCAAGTGTATATTGAAAATACACTGGCGTCGTTACCTGAGTTAGCAAATAGTTTATATTGCTATTTCCATCAGAAATTCGCGATGGACCAAGGCGAAATCGATAGCTTAGACATCATTGCAAACTTTGAAAGCAAACTTGAACAAGTTAACAACTTAGATGATGACCGGATTATTCGTCGCTTTATTGACTTGATTACCGCGACATCGCGTACTAACTTCTATCAAATCGATCAGAAGTCTAAAAAAGCAAATCAGAATAAGGTTTACGTCTCATTCAAATTTGAATCAGCTTTAATACCTGATATGCCATTACCATTACCTAAATTTGAGGTGTTTGTTTATTCACCACAGGTTGAAGGTGTACATCTACGTGGCGGTAAAGTAGCGCGTGGTGGTCTTCGTTGGTCTGACCGTCGTGAAGATTTCCGTACTGAAGTTCTTGGTCTTGTTAAAGCACAGCAAGTTAAAAACACTGTGATTGTACCTGTTGGTGCAAAAGGTGGTTTTGTTTGTAAACAAGTGCAACCAAGCCACAGCCGTGATGAAGTATTTAATATTGGTAAAGAGTGTTACCGTACATTTATTCGTGGTCTGCTTGATATTACAGATAACATTGTTGACGGTGAACTTGTTCACCCACAAAACGTTCGTTTCTACGATGAAGATGATTCATATTTAGTTGTTGCAGCCGATAAAGGTACAGCTACATTCTCTGATATCGCGAACGAAATCAGTGATGAATATAACTTCTGGTTAGGTGATGCATTTGCATCAGGTGGCTCAGTGGGTTATGACCATAAGAAAATGGGTATTACTGCTAAAGGCGCTTGGGAATCTGTTAAGCGTCATTTCCGTGAAATGGGTATTAACTGCCAAGAAGAAGAGTTTACGTGTATCGCAGTTGGCGACATGGCGGGTGACGTATTTGGTAACGGTATGTTGTTATCAAAAAGTACCAAGCTAATCGCTGCATTCAACCACATGCATATCTTTATTGATCCAAACCCAGATTGTGCAACAAGTTATGCAGAACGTGATCGTTTATTCAACCTACCGCGTTCTAGCTGGACGGATTATGATCGTTCTATCATGTCTAAAGGCAGTGGTATTTTCTTACGCTCGGCAAAAGCGATTACGCTAACACCTGAGATTAAGAAGATGCTTGGTACAACAGTATCATTGATGACACCAACGGATTTGATTAAAGCGATCCTAACGTCACAAGCTGATTTACTTTGGAATGGCGGTATCGGTACTTACGTTAAAGCAGTATCAGAAACTAATAATGATGTAGGTGATCGTGCGAATGATCATGTACGTATTAACGGTAATGAGCTTAATGTTAAGATCGTAGGCGAGGGGGGTAACTTAGGTTGTACACAACTAGGCCGTATCGAATACGCTAAAAAAGGTGGTCGTATTAATAGTGACTTCATTGATAATGTGGGCGGCGTAGATTGCTCAGATAATGAAGTAAATATTAAGATCTTACTTAACAGCATCGTAAGTAATGGTGATTTAACGCGTAAACAACGTAATGAATTACTTTATTCGATGACAGATGAAGTGTCGGAAATCGTATTGAATAATGCTTACCAGCAAACATTATCAGTATCTGTTACAAAAACGCGTGCAGCTGAGCAATTGAAAGAACATATTCGCTTTATTCAATCGTTAGAGCGCAGTGGTAAGTTGAACCGTCAACTTGAGTTTTTACCAAGTGAAGATGAATTAGCAGAGCGTCTAGCGAAGAACGAAGGTTTATCACGTCCTGAACTTGCTGTGCTGCTTGCTTATGCAAAAATGCAATTGAAAGAGCAGTTAAACTGTCCTGAAGTATATGAAGATGAATTTTTATCTAAATTACTTATCACTGCATTCCCGCAGTTGTTACAAGATAAATATAAAGATCAGATGCAGCAGCATCCGTTAAGAAATGAAATCATTGCAACACAACTTGCAAACGATATTATTAACGACATGGGATTAAACTTTGTTGGTCGCATGGAAGATGAAACAGGCGCGAGTGTCGTTGAAATAGCTAAGTGCTTTGTTATCAGTAAACATGTTATTGGGATGGAAAATTTACGTAATGTTGTAACTGGGTTAGATAACGAACTCGATTCTGAAACACAGTTAGATATGTTATTTGAAAGCCGTCGTTATATTCGCCGTGCAACATGTTGGTTGGTTCGTTACCGTGACCGTAACATGAGCATCGCGGAAACTATTGCCTTCTACAAACCTATCTATGAAGGAATGAAAGAAGATACTGAGCAAGTACTTGGTGATGCTGAAAAAGAAAAACAAAACGGCCGTATCCAAGGTCTGGTTGATAAATCAGTACCAGCAGATATTGCAAATGAGATTGTGCATCAAAATACACTATTCTCTGCTTTCGATATTGCAGATGTATGTAAACAGCATCAGGTTCCACTGTCGCTAGTACAGCATATCTTCTTCTCGTTAGGTAACAAACTACAGTTACACGACTTCATGCATCAAATTAACTTGCAACCGGTTGCTAACCATTGGCAAGCATTAGCAAGAGCTGCTTTCCGTGAAGAGCTTGCTCTGCAACAACGTAGCTTAACATCAGTGGTGTTATCTACTTGTTCATCAACGGGTAAATGCGATATAATCATTGACGAATGGTTATCTGATCATGATGCGCTTGTTGTTCGTTGGCTGCAAATGTTGGCTGATTTTAATATGAGTTCTTCGCATGAATTTGCTAAATTCTCAGTTGCGTTACGTGAATTGAATTTACTTCATTTAAGCTGCCGTAATGCGAGCTAATGGATAAATTGGTGTTTGCGTATACACTCAATTAAAATGATTTAATTATGAAGCACTGTTGATACAGTGCTTTTTTATGAGGAATAGAAAATGTTATATCGTATTGCACGTGAATTTTTGTTTATGCAAGACCCAGAAGTAGTGCATGAAATGACAATCAAAGGGTTAAAATTAACTGGCTCTACTCCTTTAAGTTGCTTATATTCGCAGAAATTACCGAGCAAACCAGTTACTGTAATGGGACTGACGTTTGACAACCCAGTTGGCTTAGCGGCGGGTTTAGATAAAAATGGTGAAAGCATTGATGCTTTTGCTGCAATGGGCTTTGGCTTTATTGAAGTGGGTACCGTGACTCCACGTCCACAGTCGGGTAATGAAAAGCCACGTATATTCCGAATTGTAAAATCGGAAGCAATCATTAATCGCATGGGTTTTAACAATGAAGGTGTTGATGCACTTGTTGAAAACGTAAAAAGAGCGAATTATAAAGGTATCTTAGGTATCAACATTGGCAAAAATAAAGACACGCCAATCGAAAAGGGTAACGAAGACTACCTAATCTGTATGGATAAAGTTTACCAACACGCGTCTTACATCGCGATCAATATTTCATCTCCAAATACACCTGGATTACGTACACTGCAATACGGTGAAGCATTAGATGAATTATTAAGCTGTCTTAAAGAGCGCCAAGCAGAATTAACGAAAATACATGAACAATATGTGCCGTTAGCGGTTAAAATTGCACCAGATTTAACAGATGACGAATTAGCACAAGTTGCAGCTTCGTTAGTTAAATATAAAATGGACGGTGTTATCGCAACGAATACAACACTAGATAGAACATTAGTACATGATATGCCGCATGCTTCTGAAGCGGGTGGCTTAAGTGGACGTCCAGTGCAGAACGCAAGTACTGAAATTGTACGTAAACTAGCAGTATTACTTGATGGTCAGCTACCTATCATTGGTGTAGGCGGCATTGATTCGGTTGTTGCAGCAAAAGAGAAGTTTGTTGCGGGTGCAGAATTAGTACAAGTGTACAGTGGATTTATCTACAAGGGCCCTAAATTAGTTAAAAACATTGTAAAAAGTTTGTAACTTTTCTCTTGGTTTTAGTCTATATTTCTGATATGGGTATTTACATATGGATAGGGTGTAGTTAAACTAGCTAAAGAGTTAATTACATTACTGGTATCAGGATGTTACTAGAACCAAGCAATAAGTGGTATTGGCAATACGACTGCGCAAGTCAATTCATCGTTATTCAATTATCTGATGGGCTTGCGATGTCTTGCCAATTAGAAAGACGGAACATGAATAATTTGTGCAAAGGCCGGATTAACTTTTGCGCAGAAGATTCAAGCTATTATTACTATTTCTTAGAGGCCCTCAAAGATTTACCCTTTAGTGTGCCTGAAAAAGTACAAATAGCATTGAATGCGGTGACTAACTTACGCTTTCATAAAGTGAAAATGCCGCAGAGCTGGTTTTTCGATTATCATTATTCAAATGAATCACTGAGTACAGGTGATGTTATTAGCTTATCATTTAAAGATAATTACGCAGCATTCATTATTTTAGAAGCGGACGAACGCGTTTCTACATGTATGTTATTAGAAACTGAAGCCCAGCTTTCTGATTCTAAAAAATTAGCTAAGTTTGATGTAATTCGTGTAATGAACGACCGCGTTAAATTACAAAAGAAAGTTATAAATGAGTTATCTAGTGATTCATTTTCCTACGTTCAGATCATGGCGTAGCATAATCTATCAATAAACCCCCGTTTATCTAAGTATTTCCTCATCATTACTATGCGACTATAGAGCCCCGTGGTATAGTTCGCACCCATTAATAATCACATTGCTTACTTTCTTTTTTGCTAGAAAGTATCTCGAAATAATATAGGCTTTCAAATTGACTAAACTCAACACTTATTTTGCTTCTTCACCTAAGGGTTTGGAACTTCTGCTTAAAGAAGAGCTAATTGAACTTGGCGCACAAGATTGCCGTGAAACAATGGCTGGTGTTTCATTTAAATCGACTCAATTAATTGCGTATAAGGTGTGTTTGTGGAGCCGCTTAGCATCTCGAGTGACCTTGCAATTAAAAACATTTAAAATCTTTGATGTTTTAGATCTTTACCTTGCGGTATCGGGTATGCATTGGGAAAAAATATTCGATATTGATAAGACGTTTGCTGTTTCTTGTTCTGGTACCAATGATAGTATCCGTGATACTCAGTTTGGCGCATTAAAAGTAAAAGATGGTATTGTTGACCGCTTTACTAAGAGCATGAGCGAACGCCCAAATGTAGCTAAGAACGACCCTGATGTGCGTATTCATCTACACATTCGTCGTGAAGAAGCGACATTATCTCTGGATTTATGTGGTAATGGTTTACACCAACGTGGCTACCGTCAAGGTACTGGTGCTGCACCACTAAAAGAAAATCTAGCAGCCGCTATCATTAAGCGTAGTGGTTACACAGATGGTCTACTTGTCGATCCTATGTGTGGTTCTGCAACGTTACTTATCGAAGCTGCATTAATGGCATTGAAAGTACCGGCTGGTATTTTACGTACACGTTACTGCTTCCAACAGCTGAATGATTACGATCAATCAGGTTGGGAAGAGCTTGTTGCACAAGCTAAATACCAAACACGCAAAAATATCGCGAATACAGACCTTAAAGTATATGGTTTTGATAAAAGCTGGCGTGTACTTGACCAAGCTAAAGCTAACGTGCGTGCAGCGGGTCTAGAGCATGTTATCGAATTAGAAACGGGTGATGCTAAGAACCTTGTTAACGATTTCACTAGCGAAGGTACATTAATTTGTAACCCTCCTTATGGTGAACGTATGGGTGAGCAACCTGAACTTATCGTGTTACACCAAGTATTAGGTGAGCGCCTTAAGAGTGAATTTGCGGGTTGGAATGTTGCATTCTTCTCATCTAATCAAGATTTACTTTCTCGTTTAGGCATGCGTGCAAATAAACAATACAAATTATTCAATGGTTCATTAGAGTGTTTCCTTAAGCTTTACCAGATTTCTTCAGTTGCGCGTCAAGTAAAAGCACACGTTGAAACTCAAATGACGCCTGGTTTTGCTGAAGATTTCCGTAACCGTTTAAAGAAAAACATTAAGCAGTTAACTAAATGGGCTAAAAAAGAGCAAGTAAACTGTTATCGTCTATATGATGCTGATTTACCTGACTACAATGCCGCAATCGATTTATACGATGATTGGATTGTAGTGCAAGAATACAAAGCCCCGAAAGATGTGCCAGAGCAAAAAGCAAAGCAACGTATCATGGATATTGTTGCTGTTACGCTTGATGTGACTCAAATTGATCCAAATAAACTTGTATTAAAAGTGCGCCAGAAGCAAAAAGGTGCTAGCCAGTACGAAAAATTACAACAAGTTAAGTCAGTATTCACAGTTAGTGAATATGGCGCTCAGTTTGAAGTAAACATGAAAGATTACCTTGATACAGGTTTGTTTATCGATCACCGTTTAACACGCCGCATGGTGGGTAACATGAGTGCGGGTAAACGTTTCTTAAACCTATTCTCATACACGGGTAGTGCAAGTGTTCATGCTATTTTAGGTGGCGCAGAATCATCTGTTACTGTTGATATGTCTAACACTTACCTTGATTGGGCTAAACGTAACTTTGCGTTAAACAACATCAGCATGCGTAAGCACGAAGTTGTTCAAGCAGATTGTTTAGCATGGTTAGCACGTTGTGAAGACAAGTTTGACCTTATCTTTATTGATCCACCAACGTTCTCTAACTCGAAACGTATGGAAGACAGCTTTGATGTAGAACGTGACCATATCCAACTATTCACGTGGTTGGAAAACATTCTTTCTGCAAGTGGTCAGGTTGTATTCTCAAACAACAAGCGTAACTTCAAGTTAGATTTTGAAGGGCTAGAAAAACTAGGCCTTAAAGCAACGAATATTACAGAAAATAATCGTTCTAAAGATTTCGCTCGTAACAAAAATATCAGTAACTGCTGGCTTGTTGAACGAGTAGCATAATGACGAAATACGTATTCTATACGACGGAAGGCTGTCATTTATGCGAGCAAGCTTGGGAACTGATCACCGTTCAAGGCTTAGTCAGTGAAATGACACAAGTAGAGATCATTCATGATGAACTTGATATCGCTCGCTATGGCATCCGTATTCCCGTTATTAAGCACATTGTGACCGATAGAGAAATTGGTTGGCCTTTTGATAGTGAAGAATTGGCTGATTTTATCGCACAAAACTGATTTAACTGATTTAATCCGAGCCGTTTTCAATTACAGGGTAATTGTTAAGCTCGGATTTTTTCTATTTTACAACTTTATGTTAGAATCTAACTAACTGCTTGTTTCTTCGTATGTGAATCTCAACGAAGATACAATAAATTATTTTATTAAGGAATTACCGTGGCTGTTATCACGTTACAAAATGCTTGTCTTGCCTTTGGCGACCTGCCGTTATTAAATCATGCTGATGCTGTATTTGAACGCAAAGAACGCGTATGTCTTGTTGGTCGTAATGGTGCTGGTAAATCGACAATGATGAAAGTTATTGGCGGTGAAATTCAATTAGACGATGGTGTCCTTAGAATTGAACAAGATGCAGTTGTTTCTCGTTTAGAGCAAGATCCACCAAAAGTAAGTGGCGTAACAATCTTTGATTTTGTTGCGGGTGGTCTAGCTGACATCGGTCAAGTATTAAAAGATTATCACCATCAAGCAATTTTAGTTGGTGAAGATTACAGTGAAAAAGCATTAAATAAATTGATGCGTCTTCAAGAAGAACTTGATAACCGTAATGGTTGGGAGTTTGAGCAAAACATTGAGCAAGTACTTACTCGTCTAGACCTTGAAGCTGATATGTTACTTGATGATTTATCAGGTGGTTGGTTACGTCGTGCGGCATTGGCACGTGCACTAGCAAGTAAACCAGATATTTTATTACTTGATGAGCCAACGAACCACTTGGATATCGAATCTATTCTTTGGTTAGAAGAGTTCTTAAAAGATTTCGCCGGTACTATCATTTTCGTAAGCCATGATAGAAGTTTCATTCGTTCTATGGCTACACGTATCATTGATATTGACCGTGGTAACTTAATGTCTTTCCCTGGTAACTATGATGAGTATTTAGTTGGTAAAGAAGAAGCATTACGTGTAGAAGACGAACAGAATGCATTATTCGATAAGCGCCTAGCGCAAGAAGAAGTATGGATCCGTCAAGGTGTTAAAGCACGTCGTACACGTAATGAAGGCCGTGTAAAAGCACTTAAAGAAATGCGTAACGAACGTAGCGAACGTCTAACTGTTCAAGGTAAGGCGAAGATCTCTGTTGATGAGACTTCACGTTCAGGTAAACGTATTTTTGAAGGCGAAGACGTATTCTATGGTTATGAAAACAAGCAAATTGTTAAAGACTTTACCTTTAACATTATGCGTGGTGATAAAATTGCATTCGTTGGTCCAAACGGTTGTGGTAAGAGTACATTAATCAAGTTATTACTTGAAGAATTACAACCACAAGCTGGTATTATCAAATGTGGTACTAAGTTAGAAGTGTCTTACTTCGATCAACATCGTACAGAGCTTGATCTTGAAAAAACAGTAATAGACAATTTAGCTGACGGTAAACAAGAAGTCGTGGTAAATGGTAAACCGCGCCATGCACTTGGTTATTTACAAGACTTCTTATTCCACCCACAGCGTGCACGTACACCAGTAAAAGTACTGTCTGGTGGTGAGCGTAACCGTCTATTATTAGCTAAATTATTCCTAAAACCATCTAATCTTTTGATTATGGATGAACCAACCAATGATTTAGATATCGAAACATTGGAACTTTTAGAAGAATTACTTGCCAATTATCAGGGTACGTTATTATTAGTAAGCCATGATCGTAACTTTATTGATAACACAGTAACAAGTTGCTGGATGTTTGATGGTAAAGGTCATATCACTAACTTTGTTGGTGGTTACCATGATGCTAAAAATCAACAAGCAAATACGCAATCTATGACTGCTAAGCCAAAAGCGAAGCCTGTAGTAGAAGCGCCAGTAAAACAAGCAAAACCAGTTAAGGCCGTTAAAACAAAAAAACTGCCTTACAATATCCAAGTTGAACTTGATAAACTGCCTGCAAAAATGGAACAACTTGAAGAACTAGTTGAAACATTGCAAGCTGAAATTAATCAACCTGAATTCTTTAATAAGCCTGCTGACGAAACGCAAGCGATGCTTGAAAACCTTGCTAGCAAAGAGCAAGAGTTAGAAACTGCATTTGCACGTTGGGAAGAGCTTGAAGAAATGAAGGGCTAAGGAAATTTAAAAATAATGCAGTTAAAAAAGACTAAGTTAGCAGGGATTATTAGTCTCTTACTGTGTACAACTGCGGTGGCTTCAACCACCGCTATTGTTGTAGACAGCAGTGGTTCAAATGACTTCGGTCCATATGTTTCAGCCATGGATACGTCAAGTGCAGCGACTAGTACAGCTACGTACACTCAAAAATATGCACAACAATTCACATATGATATCGGTGCTCCTTGGACATATAATGAATATTGTGTCAATGACACCGATGTTTGCGAAATGTTCTGGGATGGCTCGAAGTCTGATGGTAGTGACGGTCTATATATTTGGCGCCGTAACATTTTAAATACGTATGCTGGCTATAACGGCACTTACCAATCAGAGTTTACAACTTCAGTTAATACGCTTGATGTATCTCCATCTAGTTTTACTGAATCACGTAAAATAACCGCAATCGATAGCGATTCAGCTCAAATCGGTTATGCAACTGATTCAGCAAGTAAAGTAGTGAGAAGAGCTTTTTATAATAATGTTGAATTAAAGCCCTTAGATTTTGATAACAATGGTGGATTCAGTTCTGCTCATGATGCTGTAAAAGTCATTGTTAAATCAACGACGACACCTACTTATACATTTGAAAAAAAATTAATTGTTGGTCAAGCTAGTGTCCGATGGGCAAATGCTGATGATGAAAGCCGTTTTGCTTATTGCTTTAATTATCCGGCCGATGACGATCGTTATGATTACGATGATCTATATAATTGCCCTGGTTTTGATTTACAAGCAAGCTATTGGGATGAAACTGGTAGTACTGTGGCTTATCTATCTGATAACTCAGCTACTAAATGGATAAGTGGCGGTGATCAGGCTTTATTCATAGGTAATGCCTATGCAATTAATACATCAGGCTTTGCTGTAGGTTTTTCTACTCAACAGATTTACTCATCTACAAGTGGTGGTCGCGCACGCGCCACATTGTTTAAGCCGACTGTAACGGCTACTGATACAATCAGTTATGCTATGGCTGAGATATCAAAACCAAAGACAGATGCTGGCAGTGATTACAACGACATCATTCGTGATACAGTTGCTGTTGATATTACGGATAAAGTTTATGTCGCTCCTGTCATCGCTGGCGATAAGGGGACATTTTCTCCTGCTAGTGAAACCGATGCATCACAATCTTTTATCGTAGTAGGTAATCGCACATATAATCAGCCTCAAAACAGAAGTTATGCGACAGAGTTTTATACATATGATGTAAAAACTGGGGATACACGTTATCCATTCCAAGCTAATCCGATTAAAGGTGCTAGCTCTCAAGCTAGTAAAATTAATAATGATGGATTAGTTGTAGGTTGGCGTGATGCTCGTGGTGAAACAACACCGACAGCAGATGGTTCACCTCGTTTTCAAAGTGCTTTCATTTATGATTATAAATCTAACAAATCAGCTTACTTAGACGATCTATATTGCCAAGAAGCAACTGCAGCTGGTGACGAAATTAAATATCGACTAAGTAATGCGATTAGTATTAGTGATGCCGATTCGAGTGGTGACGTGATTGTTGTAGCGAATGCATTTGATTATAAAAATGTTGAAAACTACAAAAATAGAGTTAACTCTAATCCTGTCGTGTTAAAAATGACGATTACAGCTAATGACTTGGCTCATTTACCAAGTACTTCTCAGTGCCCAATTAAGGCTGATGAAGACTATGAACGAAGTGGCGCTGGGATGGGGTGGTTTATCTTACTACCTTCCATGATGCTTTTTTTCCGTCGATTTAAGCGTTAATTATTCGTTTTATCTCTTTAAAGCCACAGTAATTTAATTACTGTGGCTTTTTTATTTGATTTGTTTTATTTCTTATCCTATTACTTAATAGAGGCATGGAAAGTCTCAGCTTTAAGTTATATATCTTTTGAGGAATCTAGAATGAAGAGACAGAAAAGAGATCGTTTGGAAAGAGCATATTCGAAAGGTTACCAAGCTGGCGCGGCTGGCCGCTCGAATGAAGTTTGTCCATTTCAAAGCGCAGATTCGCGCGGTCAATGGTTAGGTGGTTGGCGTGAGGCACAAGAGATCCGAGGAACAGGGCTCTTCATAAAATAGCAATGATATAGTAAGAACAACGCCCCTAAAAAGGGGCGTTGTTCTTACTATCTATTTGTTCAGAAGGTTAGCTTAAAATACGGTTGTATCTTGGAATAAACCTACTTTAAGATCTTTTGCTGTATAAATCACTTTACCATCAACAAGCATTTGAGCATCTGCGATACCCATTACTAAGCGGCGTAGTACAACACGTTTCATAACGATTTTATATGTTACTTTTTTCGATGTTGGTAATACTTGACCTGTAAACTTAACTTCGCCTACACCCAAAGCTCTACCTTTACCTTTAGCGCCGCTCCAGCCTAGGAAGAAACCAACGAGTTGCCACATAGCATCAAGACCTAAACAGCCTGGCATAACTGGATCACTGTCAAAGTGACAGTCGAAAAACCATAAATCAGGTGTGATATCAAGTTCTGCAATGATTTCGCCTTTACCGAACTCACCACTGGTGTCATCAATGTGTAGAATACGATCCATCATCAACATGTTGTCTTTTGGAAGGCGGATATCCGACTCAAACAATTTGCCATTACCACATTTAACTAAATCTTCTTTATCGAAGCTATTACGTTCTGTTGCTGACATTGCTACCACTTCAACCTCTAACTCATTCATCATAATAATATCCTTGTTATCTTGAAGCCATGTTAGCGTACATCTGTACGCCTAACAAGTCCAATCAGTTGTTTCATCCCTGTTTATATGTAATTCTAGCGTACAATTGTTTAAGTTTGTTTACAAAGACAGAATCATTACCTTCTAATTCATCGTCCTCTTCTGCGAGCAGTCTGATAATATTGTATAGACTGTTTTCTTCATCAAGTGAACCGGCTTTAATATCCATCAATAGCTCAATTGCTTCATCAATATGCGTGATAGGGTAGATAGCAAGTTGATCATTGTTTACAGCATCGATAAGTTTATCACTTAAATTAAGGTTAACCATATTTGCAGCTGGAATTAAAACCCCAATGTTGGTTTGCCCGTTCAATTCACAAATCCGCTGGAAACCTTCAAGTTTCTCATTGATGCCGCCAACAGCAAGAACATTACCAAACTGATCTATCGCGCCTGTAACAGCGAGGTTTTGTGCAATGGGTTTTTGTGCAAGAACTGACAGTAATGCACATGTTCCGGCTAACGCTGCACTGTCACCATCAATTTCGCCATAAGACTGTTCAAATACTAAGTTTGCGCTAATCGGTAGCGGTAGTGGTTTTGCAAAGGTGTGAGTGAAGAACCCTTGAATAATCATCATCGATTTTGCATGAATATTACCCGCTAACTCCGCTTTGCGCTCTACATCCGATATATCACCATCACCATTTAGATGACCGGTCGCTGTAATTCGAATTGGTTCACCAAAACTCTCTGGATGACCATCCATTTCCAGTACTGATAATCCATTAATTTGACCAATTTTTTCGCCATCGGTTTCTAATATGATCTGCTTTTCTACAATACCTTCATTACTAAGGCGTATATAGCCATTCAAGGCTTCGTGCTGCAGAGATAAAACAGTGTTCAATGTCTCTTGGTCTATAGACTCTAAATTATTATTTGATGCTACTTGGTGGCAATAGCTTAATAGCGTTGTTAATTTAGTTTCATTTAGACTCAGGTAATTATTGTGTTCACACCAACGGCTACTCAGTTGCAGTAGACGCGTTAAGCCACAAGCCGATAGAGGCAGTAAACTCGATTCAGACAGTAATAACTTAATGTAACCGATATAGTTTGTGATAGCTTGTTCTGTGATATTGAATTCTGAAGGGAAATCAATAAAAGAGTTCGTCATACTCGAAAACTCTCTATCACCATCTGCTAGTTGGCTAATCGCGAGGCGGTCGCCAAGTAAAACAACTTTTATATCAATAGGTGCTACGTCTGGTTTTAATTCTGTTTGAACTGTTTGGTTACTTGAACGCCATGCTAATGAACCTTGTTTGATAACCGCTTTTAATTGGTACCATAACTCGGGATTGTTAATTAACTCATCAATCTTGATAAGGATGTAACCGCCATGCGCTTGATGTATAAGGCCGGGGATGAGCTGCGCGACATTACTGCTATAGCTGCCATTCTTATAAAGCGTATCTAAGTTACCAAAGAGCACTGTTTGACTTAAATTAGTCGCATCTATGATATTTGTTTCAGCAGTTTTACTGTCACACAATATCTTGAATGATTGATCTACGTTAAATTCATTCAGGTTCAATAATAAAGGAACAAGGTTAGAATATGGCTGTATCGTGCATGAATTTAGCGCGTCTTTTGAAAATTCACCCGTTGTAATAATTTGTTCAATCAGCTGTTTAAATAACGGAGCTTTATCACGCCATATCTCAAACGCATGTGCAGACCCAACTTTTGTGACATCTTCAACATAGCAAATAGATTTTGCTCGTTTACTTGGCAGTGTCGATAGCATATCGCTGAATGATTTTGTATGTTCAAAACCTTCAAAATCGGTAGCGACGAGTAACTTAGCACTTGAGGTCTGGTGGAATAATGCGAAAAGCTTATTATTTTGCGGGCATAACTGGTCTCGCTGTACTGTGTCAAACTCGTGGAGTTTACAGCGTGAACCCATATCAAAGACAGGAACTAATTTATTAGCAACAATTTTCTCAATTAACAAGGCTATCACTCATTGTAAGGTGGATAGTTAAATTATATGAGATTGTCTTATAAACAGATAGGTTTATTCACTGGTTGAAGAAAATAGACTAGATTTAAGCAGAATTAGTAACCAGATATGATGGTGTTAACAGAAAATATCGGAATCTGTTTATAATTATTTATACTTTATTGATGAACGAGCATTAACCCTTAATCGTGATCTGAGTGTTAAGGGTTAATGAGATATAAGACCTATTTTCTGGTGCTTACCACATTAGGTCATCAGGAATTTGGAAATCAGCGTACGGGTCATCTTCTTCTATTTCTGTTGCTGTATTCTCGTTAAGCACAAGAACATAAGCTTCATCAACGGCTTTGATTTTTTCAATTGCGATACTCGGCATAATATAAGGTTTACCCTCAAGCACGCATAGACCGATTTGACCCTTTGTTAGGGCATTGTAAGTGATTTTGTCAACAGACAATGTTTTAACTTTGTTATCAAGTACATAGTTAAATGCTGTTTCGCCCGCAACATCAGTAATATGAAGTTGCTGTATCATCTGTTTAACTTTACCGTGTTCAGATTTAAGCTCGATCTGTTCTTGAATCACACGATTACGCTCTGCATCTAATTTAGCTTGTTCGTTTTTTTGAACTTTAATTTCATCTTGTAAGCTAGTATCTGCATTTTGCTGATTTTTACGCACAGCTTTATTGGTTTTATTTTTTTCTTTTCGAATTTTTTTCGCTTTTTTTTCATCGGCTAAACCGGCCTTTAAAAGCTGCTCTTGTAATGAAGCCATGTTTTTGAATTCCTATAGTTTTCGTTTATGGGCGGATCATAGCAGTGTTAAGTTTAATTCGCTAGATCCAAACGAGGATGGTTATTAACTGTTATTTTAACGATCAAAAAAGGCGGTGATTAGCCGCCTTGATAAGATTAAACTTTAAGAGTCAGTGTGATTACTGCTCGATACCTGTAATTAACCATGGTGCATTTGGTTGTGTTAAATCACGTTCTAAATGCCACACTTCGTTAATGTCAGCTTCAACATCTTCATGGCTGTCACGGTAACGGCCATTAAACTTAACGCTAACTTGTGATAGTGATGCAGTTGACTCTGCACGTACTAGTTCTGCGTCAAGGAACATTACTTCTGTATGCTGTTCACCTTCAAGCTCTTTACGTTGTACGCGTAACTCGTTGTATAACTCAATAGATACATAATCTTGAACAGTATCTAAATCGTTTTCATTCCAAGCTTTCTGTAACGTTTTATAGTGGCTACGGGCACCCGTTAAGAAATTTGTTAAATCAAAATCAGCAGGTAGGTTGAATGGTACGTCATTACCAGTACTTGCAAAGCCGCCTTGACTTGCAGGGCTGAACGTTGCGTCTTGCTGTGCTTCTTCTCTAAATGCTGGACCTGAAGCTGGCTGAGGAGAACCTTGCCCTTGCTGTGAAGCCGCTTTTGAACGCATCATTCCTTTGAATAAACGGAATAGTAAGAATGCAACACCAGCCATGATGATCATATCCATGAACTGGAAGCCTTCAAAAGCACCACCGCCAAACATTGATGCAAGTAAGCCACCAACAAGTAAGCCACCTAACATTCCGCCTAACATGCCTTTTTTACTCATGCCTTGTTTTGCTGGTGTAGCTGGTGTTGAAGCTGCAGGTGTTTGTTTTTGTGGTGCGGTTTTATAACTCTTACCGAAAGATTTACTTCCACCGAATTTTTTAGCGTGAACTTCTGGTGCCGCTAATGAGAAAGCGAATACCATCATTAGAACAGTTAAAATATTTTTCATTATATCCCTTCAATTAATACAAATGTCGTACACGTGTTTACGTAATCAGCATCATAGCAATGGTGTCGTTGACGTCAATTGCCTTTGGTTACTATTTACACTAGTTGACATAAAATGTCCGTTTAACTGTTTTATTTATTTAATAAAGTGATCTCTGCCTAACTTATTCATTAATGTTCAGCTGAAATCAACGATAGTTTATCGGATAAACTTATATTCTTATGTATGTTAGGACTATACTTATCTGTAGTGAGTAAGGACAACTCATCGCCATTAGTATGACTACGAATTTAAGGGGAATAAATTTTGATACTAGCGAAAATGATAGCAATTACCGGTATAGCAATCTCATTAAATTCTTTTGCCAATGATAAAGTGATCGCAGATACATCTCTAGCGCCTGAAGTTAAGCCTTATATTGTTGGCGGTGTAGACGGAAAAGCATTGGAACTGCCTTGGCAGGTATATATAGAAATAATAAAAGACGGTAATACCTATGCATGTGGTGGCACTCTCATTACTGACACTTGGGTTGTTACCGCTGCGCATTGTTTGAATGGACAAAGTGATCAATCTGGTTTTTTCCCTGTAAGTAGACATCAAGTTACCGTGTATACAGGAGGTATTGATCGTTCATTCCGTGGTGATATGGTGAAACATACAGTGACCACATTAAGTGCTTTCCCACTTTATGATGCGATGCGAAATACAGGTGATATAGCGCTCCTACAATTATCCTCACCGGCTGTATCACCAGCTCAGCCTATAAAATTAATGGATAGTCATTTACAGATTGATGCAGATATAGAATTTGACGCAGCAACAGAAAATAACCTGATCTTATCGGGATGGGGTCGTACATCGACAGACGGTACACAAAGTACAGACACGTTACAAAAAGTGGCGTTGAATGGTGTCTCAGATCATTCGTGTGCTTTAGCGTGGGGTTGGCCTCAACCTATAGATAGTCTCATTTGTGCTAACGCTTTTAATCGAGGGTCTTGTAGTGGCGATTCGGGTGGACCCCTTATATGGCAAGACAAAAATGCTAAAAGTGATAATGACCTTGGCTATCGACTCGCAGGTGTAGTGAGTTTTGGTAACTCTAGGCAGTGTGCGTTAAATATATTACCGGATGCCTATACGCAAGTTAGCTCCTTTATTGATTGGATACAGACAGAAATCAATAAAACGGGTTTTTATCAAGCACCCGAGCCTTCTTTTACGCAGGATATTTTTACTATTGATAATAATCGACTACCAATGGCGAAAGAGGGCGGTGGTATTGGCTATTCCTTTTTGCTTATGCTAACAGGGTTACTCTTCTTCCGCCGTAAGCCTTAAATTCATTATCACGATATATCTTTAAGCCTATACTTACGCTATACGACAATTATTAAGGCGTAAGTATGCTTAGTTTTTTTAAACGGTTGACTATTATTTTACTACTATTAACTGAAACCGTATATTCTAAATCATATCCCTTGCCTGAAACAAACTCTAGATTAATTGGTCATCGAACGCAGCATAAAGTTGTTGTTGGAGATTATTTCCATTCAATTTCTAAGTCTTATAATATAGGTATGATTGCACTCATGGCATCTAACCCAAGTGTTGATCCTTTTTTACCGCCGCCAGATACTATTCTTGAGCTGCCTACCTATATGTTACTGCCTGATGCTGAATATAAAGGCATTGTCATCAACTTACCTGAATTGAGATTATACTACTTCCCTAATAATTCAGATGAAGTCCATGTATTTCCGGTGGGGATTGGTCGAGAAGGTCGAAAAACACCAAAAATGAATAGTTTTATTAAGACGAAGCTTAAAGACCCTGTTTGGACGCCAACAGCAAAAACACGGGCCGAATACCTAGAAAAACACAAAACGGTCTTACCTCAGATCGTTCAAGCTGGTGAGCACAATCCTTTAGGAAATTTTGCTTTGCAGTTGGCTTACGGGAAAAGTAATTACCTTATTCATGGGACTAATCAAAATTTTGGTATTGGCATGCGAATTAGTGCAGGGTGTATTAGAATGAATCCTGAGGATATCGAATGGCTATATAATAATGTGACAGTGAATGAACCTGTAAAAATCATCAATAACTCGATTAAGTTGGCATTAGAACCCAATGGACAGCTCCTATTAGAAGTTCATTCGCCTCTCTCTTCCGAAACGCCCGATAAAGAGGTTGATTCAGTGGATATCATGAATCAGTTCAGTGATAGAAGTCGTATCGATAAAAATGCAGTTAAAGAAGCGCTACTTTTTCATACGGGATTACCTATTGATGTGACCATCTAGATGGAGCTGTTCTATATCGTCTAGGGGGAATAGGCTAACAATGATCCTGTTAACCCATTCTAGATAATGATATGTGCTATTTACTGTATGATGCCGCTATATTATCAATACGTGAGTTAGCTCTTTGTGCTTCTTCTGAAGCTTGTTGTGCTGCAGCGGTAGCAGATTCAACACCTGATTTCATACTTCCTTGTTCAGATTCTAACATTTGTACTCTGGAGGTTAATTTACTGACTTGAGATGTTAAGCTGCCCACATTTTTTTGGAGATCGGCATTATTATTTGCGCACCCTCCAAGTAGCGCTGTCGTTAAAATAGCGCCAGTAATGAGTAATTTATTATTCATGGAAATACCTCTTCCTGTTAGTTCTAGAACATTTACGCGAACTTTATCTATCACACAGTTAAGTATGTCAGAGGTTTGTTAATTTGCCACTTTAAACACTATTGTTTTTAAGGCAATTAATTATATCGAAGTATTTATTAATGATGCACTATCATTCTTATAGCCTTGTTGCTTACATATGTTTATGATGATATTTACATTGCCGAAGTCAAACGGAGATTTATGACTATTAAGTACTTAACAGGGATTGTTATAGTTGCGCATATTGTGGCTGGACAATCAGCTTTTGCTGAAGACAGTCTCTTCACTTTTCCTCATGAGTTGGATTACTTTAGTCCAGAAAAACAAAAAGAAGATCAAATTAATGCGTGTATGTCTTCAAATGTAGCGTCAGCAAAAGATGGCATGACGATTGAAGATCTGAGAGAGTTTTGCAGTACCTTAAATCCAGATCCACTTGTACAACGTCGAGCATTAGAAAAAAGCGCTGAAAATAATCCATTTGCATTGATACCCTATAAGCCAAACTATATTCTACCTGTTACTTATTCCTCTGGGAGTACAGAACCTTATAAAGCCCTAGATACTGACTGTGACTTTGATGATATAGAGGTAAAGTTTCAAGTATCCTTAAAATATATTGTAGCAGAGGACATAGGGACACCGGGGCTGGATGTTCAGCTTGCGTTTACTGCTGCGAGTTGGTGGCAAGCTTATAACTCTGATAGCTCTTCACCTTTCAGAGAAACGAATTATGAGCCCGAGATTATTATACAGTATGCTGAACCTTGGGACTTATTTGGCTTACCAGTTGCGATAAGCGCGATATCTTTAAATCATCAATCTAATGGACAAGCAGGTAGTTTATCTCGTAGCTGGAACCGTATCATAGGGACTTTAGCGTTTACGCATCACGATTTTGTTTGGGCTGTAAGAAGCTGGTGGCGTTTACCTGAAGAGGAAAAGGAAACACCTGATTCGTCACGAGGAGATGATAACCCTGACATTGAAAAGTATCTTGGTTATGGCGATCTTAATATGGTTTGGAAACTACCTTACAATAATAACTTAGATTTTAAATTACGAAATAATTTAAGGTCTGATAATAAAGGTTCAATTCAAGTTGGTTGGTCATTCCCACTAAGCAAGCATTTATTCGGTTATGTTGAGTATTTCAATGGTTATGGAGAAAGCCTTATTTATTATAATCAATCCATATCTAGAATTGGTGTGGGGTTTAGGCTAACGAACTGGCTATAATTTAGGGATCACTTGAGCGAGATGCTTTATATCCCTATGTAAAAGTGCTTCATCGGCTAAATTTAGTTGCACTAAACGGCGTAATTCCGAGATGCTATTTATATCAATGCGTGTACAGCGCATTCCTAAGGTATGCTTTTCATTATGGATGAGCATTGCCTCCATGATAATCACTTGTTCCTGATTTAGCTTAATTGATAGGGTCATGAGTTGATTAATATTAAATACTACATTTCTTGGTTTGGTGCAGGAAAGTCCACGTAAAGATAAATCGATAACATTTGTCGTCCACTGGTGTCCATTACAGGTCAATGAAGCGTCGTGATTAAATAGGACTCGTTGAAATTGACGATTGTCTATCATAATTGCACCTATTTATTAGTTTATATAACTTAATATTTTAGGTTAAAAACCATGAATTTGCTGGTGGTATGTCACGTAATCTGATTATTAAATGGGTATTTTTCATACTACCTGGTATAGGTTCACAACTGTACGATATTACATCAGTTTAATACAGCAGCTAATTATTTATAATAGCCTTAATAAAGCATTGTTCAATATAGATTATAATTCTATTACACACCTTATTATTTGAATTTATAAATATTGCTTATATAAAGTTAGCGCTGCTTTGTGACACAGTGTTGTTGCTAAAAAGATGATGGTGTAAAGTAGCACGACGAATAGATAGCTTATGCTTATGAGTAATTAAATATGCGAATTGAAGATACATTTTTACCTGTTTTAATTATCCAAAATGGACAAATTAAGTCTTGTAACCAAGTATTTTCAAAACTCGTTGGTCTGACCTGTTCAGAGTTACAAAAAGCAACGTTGGATAATGTATTAGTATTCGATTATAAAGACGCCAGTCATGACATAAATGAATTAATCAAAACTGCTTGTAATAGAAATAATAGCGATGAAGGATGTCTTATTACCGGTCAGCTTATTGACTGTAATTTCTACCACTTAAAAGTAGAGTTGCACTGCCAACAATTAGAGCAGGGTTATATTAAATTATATTTTAACGTTATTGAAAATAAAGCCGTTGATCCAATCAGTGGTTTACCAAATGGTTGGGCTATCAGCGCCCGTGCGACACACTTATTGAATTTGCCAAGTGAAGACGCCAAAGCAATGCGTTTGGTTATATTAAGTGTCGATAATTTCTCAACGATTAATTTTAGATATGGTTTTGATTCTGGCGATAATTACCTTGCTATCTTGGGGCAAAAGCTTAATAAACTGGTTAATCATGGTTTATTAGTTCGCTTTTCAAATGCTCGGTTTGGTATTCTGATGGAAAATGAGCTCGACTTATGTTCTTCCGACTTTAAAATTCAGGTCTCAAACTTCTGCCAACATCTATGTGACTCATCATTAGGCCAATTAACGCTTGATAATGGTATTACCGTAAACAAATCGATCAGTATTGGTATCAGTTCGGAACATATTGAATATAGCAGCTATTTTTCAATGGAAGTCGCTGCTGAAACTGCAATGCGTGAAGCTGAGCGTCATAGTGACTCATATTATTACTTTTCATCGCTCACGATGGCCCCAGATTTAGTGACAAGTAAACTTATTATTGATGAGTTCCCCAATGCAATCGATAAATCACTTATTCGAATTCACTATCAACCTCAATATGATCTTGCCACAAATAAGCTGGTGGGGTTTGAAGCCTTATCTCGCTGGATACATAAAGACTTAGGGTACATTGCTCCGGATGTTTTCATCAAGATATCAGAAGATATAGGACTTCATTTTGAGTTCGATTTATGGGTCTTCACAAAAGTCTGTAATCAAGTGGTGGATTGGCAATCTGCGGGAATATATACACCTAAAATCGCGATTAATATATCATTTAAAACCCTTGAAATGACAACCTTTGTCAGCCGATTAGAGGCTATTATTGAATCAACAGGTTGCTCAAAGGATTTACTGGAAATTGAAGTCACCGAAACTGCCTCTATCACTTATATGGACATTTTAATTAATAATGTTAGGGCTGTTCGTGATCTCGGGATTTCTGTCGCAATCGATGATTTTGGTACGGGCTATTCATCCCTTAGCCTTATTAGAACATTGAAGGATTCACTTGATACGTTGAAGATTGATCGATCACTCGTTGCCGATATATGCGATTCTAAGTTAGATAAAGAATTCGCTAGAAAGATTATTGGCTTGGGAAAAATTTTAGATGTGAAAGTACTCGCAGAAGGTGTCGAAACGTTAGCGCAACGTAATCTATTACAAGCTTTAGGCTGTGATTATGCGCAGGGATATTACTTTGACAAAGCGTTGACGAAGTCAGGGGCTGAGAAACTCATCCAAAATAAGGATACCCATTAAATTTAATTGTCATTATTTAATATTTTAAGGATAAATCACACTAAATGAGTGTCAGACCATAAAGTTAGATAATTATATTTAAAGGTGATAGGTATGAATAAACATTTACTTGCTATATTTGTGGGTACTAGCACATTACTTTCTGCTGGTGTAATGGCTGCTGACGTAAGCTTTCCTCATTTAGAAACAACTGGGGTAGGTGAGGTAATCACGCAACCAGATATGGCAGTATTTTCTGTTCAAGTTTCTGAAATACGTAAAACAGCAAAAGAAGCCAAGGAAGCTGTTGATAGTGCAGTTGCTTCATTTAATGAGCGTCTAAGTCGTGATGGTGTTGTAAGGACTGATATTAATAGCTCTAATATATCCCTACGTCCTGAGTATAATTATCAGAAAGATCAAGAGCCAAGCTTAATAGGGTATCGTGCAAACAGACATATAACTGTAACGGTTCGAGATTTAGATAAACTTAATACTTATTTAGATGGTGCGCTTGGTGACGGTATCAACAATATTAATAATATTGAATTGAAAGTGAGCAACGAATCAGAATTTATTGAGTTAGCCCGTCAGGCCGCTATTTCGAATGCGAAAGAAAAAGCACAGTCATTGGCTAAAGGTTTTGAGGAAGAAATCGAAGGCGTTTGGAAAATTACGTATCGAACAGCGCAGCCAAGACCGATATTAATGCGAGCAATGGCCATGGACGCATCGCCTAATATTGAGTCTACATATCAAGATGCTCAAATTGTCATTCGAGATCAAGTTGACGTTGTATTCCGTTTAGAAGATTAATCGTTAGTACTAATATTCAGAAAGTACAAAGCCACATAATCATCTTATGTGGCTTTAATTAAGTTGTATAACTTATTTTGTATAACTTAAAGGTGCGGTACTGAGTACTACATTATCAAAATATGCTGTTGAATCTCTATCTACAGCCCAGTCATCACTGTTACCACCATGCCATAATTGGAAGTATTGGTAATTAATCGCATATTTACGGTTTTCACCAAATGTCATGTTCTTACGCTCAAGTACTTTATAACCGTTAACGTAAATAGTCACAATACCGTTTGCTTGGTTTGCATCATTCATTTTCACATATTGTTCGATAAGGTATGTCTTTTCACGTTTGAACGAAAAATTCTTACCCTCGTGCTGATAATCAATTTCATCACCACAGGTTTTAGTCTTATCTTGATGGTAGAAGTAACCGATTGCACGACCGTCTTCACGGAACATTGAGCGTAAACTAAAGCCATCATCTTTACCAACAGCACTACAACCATCAGGCTTATTACTTGAATTAGGGTTTAGGCCCGCTAATCCAGGCATTTTTCCACCCATAGAGAAGTCATAATCTTTACCGAATGTGATTTGATATGAAAAGTATAACTCTTCAAATTCATTTAAATCCTTACCTGCGGTAATACCTTTTTTGTAGTGACCCTTAGGGTGGGTGACTGCTAATTGCTTAGAACCATTTCTATCGACAATATTTGCCTTACCAGTAACTTTACCCCATTCGTTGTTAAAGTCGGTATTGAACATATCGGCAGTATATCCGCCATTTTGGCGATGATTAAAATCTATAGAATTAATAATATTTTTAGAGCTGTAATCAACACTTGGTACATCATCATGAATGTTACCAGGTACTATAGGCGCCGGCTCTGTTCCAGGTTCCTCTGGTAGGATTGGATCAGTTACAGGCTCTTCAGGGATTACTGGAACTGTAGGCTCTTCAGGAGTTACTGGATCTGATTGCGTGTTATCACTTGAACTACCACCGCCACATGCGGTCAAAAATAAACTAGTAAAAATACAAAGTGTTAATTTTTTCAAATCTGTCTCTCTAATTACTTAATAATGACTAAAAATCGCCACTATATTATTGATTAAATGAAGCTAATACTTAGAAGCATCCATGCAAAATCATGGCCTTGCGATGGCAAGACCATGAGTTAACTTGTATTTGATTGTTTATTTAGAATAACTATTTATTTAGAATAACTAAGAGGTGCAGAACTTAGTGCTACATTATCAAAGTAAGCGGTTGAATCGCGATCTACAGCCCAGTCACTACTATTGCCACCGTGCCATAGTTGGGTGTATTGATAGTTGATTGCATATATACCATTCTCTGAAAATGTCATATTTTTACGCTCAAGTACTTTAAAGCCGTTAACGTAAATAGTTACGATACCATTCGCTTGGTTGGCATCATTCATTTTCACATATTGTTCGATAAGGTATGTCTTTTCACGTTTAAACGAAAAATCCTTACCCTCGTGTTGATAGTCAATTTCATCACCACAGGTTTTTGTTTTATCTTGGTGGTAGAAATAACCAATTGCACGACCATCTTCACGGAACATTGAACGTAGGCTGAAACCTTCATCTTCACCGAT
Source organism: Moritella sp. 24 (assembly GCF_018219155.1). NCBI lineage: Bacteria > Pseudomonadati > Pseudomonadota > Gammaproteobacteria > Alteromonadales > Moritellaceae > Moritella > Moritella sp. 24. The sequence continues at coordinate 2,206,069 of NZ_CP056123.1, forward strand.
TGTTTTACAACCGTCTGGTTTCGCACTTACGTTTGGATTTAGTCCTGCTAACCCAGGCATTTTTCCGCCCATAGAAAAGTCATAATCTTTACCGAATGTAATTTCATATGAGAAATAAACTTCGTTAAATTCGTTTAAATCTTTGCCCCCCGAAATGCCCTTTTTATAATGGCCTTTAGGATGAGTTACCGCTAACTCTTTAGAACCATTTCGGTCAAGAATATTGGCGTCACCTGTAACACTTCCCCATTCATTATTAAAATCTGTATTAAACATATCAGAGGTGTATTTGCCATTTTGACGACCATCAAAATTGATGTGGTCAATCATAATTGATGAATTGTTATAATTTACGTTTGGCACAACGTCATGAATTTTCGCAGGATCAAGCGGGTCTGTTTGCCCTGATTGATTATTCTCATCAGTACTTGAACCACCGCATGCAACTAAAAATGAACCCGTGAAAACGCAAAGTAATAATTTTTTCAAATGAGCCCCTATATCGACGTTGTTTGATTTGTGAGCATACTAGCGTCATTTTTTGACCAGCACAACACCTCGACAATGCGCGATATTATATTTTATAACTGTAAGTTATTGGTTTCAGTTTCTAAGTATTTGATAGGAAAAGAAGTAAAAAAATTTAAAAAAAAGAGCAAATAATAGTGTGAAATTCCAAAATTGTGCTATCTGAAGTGTTTTATCTAATGTAAAGGACTTTGTTACCGGTAAACGTCTATTGATTGGCACTGTGTAAAATAACAATATTTGATGATTATTTTGCTATTTAGAAGGGGTCGTAAAAGTTGCTAGCGATAATTATTGAGTGAAAAACAAGCAGGGATGTTTCGGTTTAATATTCAATATATAACTTTAAGTGCTATGTTTGATGATGGTACTTACTTTAATCACGTTCTTAATTATTCATTAGATGTCTCTTATTTCTTCTATACGGAGGAATTTTCATTGAGCGTAATTATTACTAGATAGTAAAAATAACTTACATAATAGGTATATTATCATTTGTTGTAAAAGAAATATAATTGGAACCATTTTACATATTATAAGAGGTTCAACATGCTTAGTGCATACTGTGTGACAGATATTATCAGTTCAAAAATATATATCGTAGTGAGTTCATTATGATTGTTCGTGATAAGCCAAGTGTATTTAAACTTTTCTTTATTCTTAAAGGCTCTGTCATTCCGCTGATTTTTCCACAGATACTGTTTATAACATTACTCAGTACTGCGGTTGCTTTCGTTCATTATAAGTATCCTATTATCTTGCCTACATATACAGTGGCACCATTTACCTTATTAGGGATCGCTTTATCTTTATTTTTAGGTTTCAGGAATAATGCTTGTTATGAGCGCTGGTGGGAAGCGAGAAAGCAATGGGGTCAGTTAATTGTAAATTCACGAAGTATTGGTAGGCAGGTATATTCATTTATAGATGGACATAAAGAAGGCGGGGAGTTAATGCAGAAAAGATTAATTAATCTTACGATTGCTTTTAATCATGCTCTCAGGCATCACCTTCGTCAGACTGAACCGTGGAATGATATTGAAAAATTTCTTGAGATAGAAGATGTAGTATTCTTGAAAAAATCACGAAATGTACCTGATGCTATATTACGTCTGATGGGATTAAAATTAGGAACGTGCAGAAATAAAAAACTACTGTCTGATTTTTTAGTTCAAAGTATTGATGAACACATTACGTCTATGGCATCGGTGCAAGCTGCATGCGAACGTATTTCTAATACGCCATTACCATTTGCATATCGATTACTCGTACAGCGTACCGCGTATCTTTATTGTATTATTTTACCGTTTGGTTTGGTTGCTTCACAAGGATTTGCAACCCCTTTATTTTGTGCAATTGTAGCGTATACATTTTTTGGATTGGATGCATTAAGTGAAGAGCTAGAAATGCCTTTTGGCTATTCTTTCAATGACTTGCCATTACATGCTATGTCTCGTAATGTTGAAATTGGATTATTAGAAATGATGGGAGAAACGGATTTACCTGAACCGATTAAAGCTAAATCTCACTTGTTAGAATAGTTTTAAAATTGCAATGATAGCGACATAAAGTCACTATCATTGCGATGCAATTCTTAGAACTTATAAGATGCAGCAACGTATAATGAACCAACTACAACATTAACATCATCGATAGATGAAGACTGAGTGTCAATTGTAAAGGCATCACCTTCATAACCAGCACGGAAGCTAACACCAGCTAGTGCTGCTGGTGTATATTCTAAGCCAGCGCCAAAACGAAATGCTGTACCTGTATTATCCAAGTTACTTGTCATATTTTGATTTAAATCTACTGAAGATAAACCAACAGTTGCAAATGGACGTAAGCCATTGTCAAATGTGTAACCTAAGTTTGCAGCAAGAGAAACTGTTGTCGGTTCCCATTTATACGTTGCTGCAACTGGTATCTTGATATCACCATATGAAGTATATTGTGCTTCAATTGCAACGATACGATTAAATTGATAACCACCAATTAATTTTAGTGATGCACCATCTGTTGATGGGGTGTAAGAGTGTGAATCAGAGCTAAAATTTGCATGAGTAGAACCAACACCACCACCGATGTAGAAGCCTGAAACATCTTGATTTGCTTGAACACTTGAAGTTAATGCGATTGCAGTTAAAGCGCCTAATACAGTAATAGATTTCATGGTTTACCTTTGTTTTTAATGATTATATAAATTATTTTATAGCGCTGATTATAAAGAAAGTTCAATTATTAACAATGCCATTAGACTGCATTGTTGTAAGTGTTTGTAAGATCATGCTGAAAGGTAACAAATGAATAGATTAATGTTTTATTTTGTTACATGAACTAACTGGATTTTATTCGAGAAAGTAGTAATGGTCCAGCTCGGTAAATAAACAAAGAGAACAAAATCAGGCTACAGCCGATTAGTTTTGTTAAGTCCATTCTTTCTCCGTACCAGATCATACTTAATACGACAGTCCACATCGGTTCTAAAATCATAATGATAGCTGCATTTGAAGTCGTGGTATTTTTTTGTCCTGCTGTTTGAAGTACATAACGTAAACTTGTCGCAATTAAAATACTCATTGTAAGCCACCCCCATATTTGAGGTTCTATTTGTTGAGGCCAAGTTTCTGTGAGAGTTGAAACAAGGATCCCTAAAATACCAGTGACAAATAATTGAATACAGGTCAGTACTAGCGTAGGTATTTTCTGTGAAAAATGGCTATTCAAATTAAATTGTATTGCGAGCATTACCGCGGCTAAAACAAACCAGATCTGACTACCAGAAAATGTCCAACTGTTACCTTGTGACAAAAAAGATAATCCTAATATTGCGAAGGGTAGTGAAAACCAAAATATTCTAGGAGGCTTACTTTTAAAAAACAGCCAGGCAAAAATAGGAACGAATAACATAGATAGGCTCATTATAAACGCACCTTCACCTAAAGACTCACTAACCGCAATCGCATGAATCCAAATTAATATTGCAGAACCGAGAAAGCAGCCAACCGTTGCTGAGCCGAATAAAGTTACGCGATCAACTTTTAAAAGCGAACGATAGCATAAGGGCAGTAATAATAGTGATGCTAATATAAAACGTAAACCGATAAAGCCAAAACTGGGTAAACCTTGTATTGCCTCCTTTGAAAAAATCCAACCAGCAGAAGCAAGCATAGTTGTTATCACAAGGATGAAATCAGCGCGATGGTTGTTCGTCATCTTATTCCTAATCATTTTTTAATCGGTAAATCGTATGAAGATATTCTACCGTTAAACTAAGTCTCGTCACACAAAGATATTAGTATATTTGTATTATGTGGTTGAATTAATCAACGGTATTAAAAATTTAGATGTTTGCTTTATCAAACTTATCCAAAAAACGAATTGGAATAGGGCTGATCGTACGTGTTATTGGCTATATTGATAATATGCTTACATTTGCAGTAGGGGTTTCAGTGAATTGACTAAATATTAAATATTAAAGATTGAAATAATTCCTACTTAAGGTACTGATATTAAAGGTTTTTGTTTTTATTGTTACTTTTTCAACTTTAGTATTATGGTTTGAATATGTTATTTAGTCTCACTTTCATGGGACAACAATTAATACTGTATATATACACAGTGTTAATTGTTGTCCCATAAAGTGGCTGCTTTATCTCGATTTTAGTCCTTTACGTACTGTTCGTGGCTATTTTAGCTAAATAAGGTGCCGTTCATTATTCTAAATAGCTCTGTATATCGTTGATTTCACTGATTAAAAGCCAGGTTTATTGCTGTTTACATGTTCGCTGTGTAAAATCTGATTAACTTTGGCTGTTGTCATCCGTAAATTTTAAAAAACGGCCCTGTAAATAAGTTATACGAAGTAAAGAGGTTGTATCTACTTGGTGCACTTTAAGTGATTATTTATTTTAATTTAAAATATTAATTAAGGTTAACCTATAGATTCACCATTTAGTTTAATTAAATTCATAATTGATCTTCAGGTTGTGTTTTATGTTTAATTGAAAGTGGTTCCTTTTGTGAATTTAAATGTGCTGTAAATAAGTTCACTAGAAGTATCTTTATTTCGTATAATGACCGTTAAACGAAATAAAGTCATTGATATAACAGAGTTTTTATGATGAATAATAATGTGATTATATTTAATTTATAAGTGAAATTTAATAAATTAATAATACCTATCTTATTATATTATTTAATTGTTCGTATAGGGCATACTAATTAGTGGTCAATATGATTCTTTTAATGCATTTAATTGGTGTTATAATATGTTCATCTATTTTCTTATTTTAAAAGAAAACCTCTTTCTTAACTTAGTTCCGTGGAATATAAAATGAAGATTAAACCAGACGCGACTCGAAAAAATAGTACGATTAGAATGTACGAAGACTTACTCGAAAAATTAGAAACCATCAGTGAGCAATGTAATGTTTCTAAGAGTCAGTTTGTTGAAGGTATGCTGGCAGATGTTTTTGAAAATGGAATGAATGATTTGTTATTAGGGACGGGGATAATTACCGTGCATCTCAGTAACAAGATAACAAAGAAGCATGCGGAAAATGTATTACTTAAACACTATCCTAAAATAAAAAGTACACTTTATGTGGAGACTGATAATGATGACACAGAAATTACAGTTAACTTAAATGGTAATGAGTTTAGTCACGATGATACCACTTGTATGTTTCATGATACGTTAAGTGAAATGGTAAACTTTATTGACGGATAATAGCCGTGGTTAAATGGAAAGGTTAACTCTTTTCCATTTAACCAAACAGTCATTAAAATATTACTCTCCAGCCATTGTTTCTAATCGTTCTCTTAATTCTCTCACTGTTGCAAACTTATTATTTACACCACGAGTGTAGAGTTCAACCATGCGTAATGTTTTCCATCGCCCAGCTCGCATGACCAAAGAGTCATCAAACCCTGCACTGACAAGATCACATGAAGCACCAACTCGAGCGGAATGTCCGCTAAAAGGTCTAACTGGTAAATCGATAGTCAAATCAAATTCAACCGATTGATTGTATTCATTGATCATATGCCAGGTATTGGCAAATACAAGCTCAACAGTTTTTGTTGAAATCGGTTTATCGTGAGGGTTGGGTGAAAGTGAACTTGGTTTTAGCTTTTCTAACTTACCACCACGTGGTGTTGTTCTTTTAAACAAATACTGACCTTGATGTTCAGCTGTTTTTTGTAGGTAAATCGGCAATAGTTTTGATGTGAATTTACTGAGGTGAACAATCGAGCCATCCAATGATTTATCGGTTTTTGTATTGGTGATATTTACAGTATAAAGACCGTTAGAGCGATGTAATTGATCCATGAATAGATTACAGGCTTCACTTTCACGAAGTAATCCATCGTAACAAACATTTAATAACAGGGTGTTACGAATAGAGATTAATGATGTCGTATCAAGCTGATCGTTCACAAATTTCAAATGCTCATAAGTAAAAGCAACAGCTTGCTTGCGCTTAATACCTAGTTTAACTTCTTGTTTTGAAATGATTTTTAATCTAGCTGTAATCACAGTCTTGAAATAGGGGATCTCTAGTCCGGCCAAAGCGTGAACTTTGGATACGGCCCATGCGTAAATACGAAGTGTTTGAGCTTTACAGCCTCGCTCATTTTCCTTTATTAGAAACGCTTCAAGTACCATTGCATCTTGTAAAGGTAAGGGAATGATATTAAGACTTAGACAATATTCATTGAATTTATTCACATGAAAATGGAGTGATTTAAGCGTGTTCTCTTCTAGCTGTTCTTTACGATCACTAAACCTAATTAGGTTTTCGATGTGCTCTTCACTAAGATTCGAAGATGGAATTATTGAGTTATTACCTATATTTATCAATGCTTTAGGCATTTTAATCCCATTTGGTTGCTTAATCTAAAATATTAACGGAGCAATTATAACATCTACAACTGTATAAGCAACCAGTGAAAAAGGTCTTTATTTTCGTGCGCTACGTAAAATATGAAGTCATGGTGGCTAACCTAACTCGTAGATTTCACGTAGGAACGCATAAATCAATGAGTTAGATTTATATTCATGAACAAAAGCGATCAATATTAACCTTTTAACAAATAGTTAAACTATTATTAAGTTATCACTTGCAAACAGACCGCTCGGTCGGTATCTTATATGTACAACATTTTTATAACGATATTGATTCGAACGCAGTATTTGTAACATGAGTAGAGAGTAACAATGGTTGAAATTCGAGATGCAGAATTAACAAGACAAACGATTTTAGAGATCACCGCAGATGAAATGTGGAAGAATGGTTATAAAGCGACGAGTTTGTCAGATATTATTTCGAAAGCAAATGTGTCGAAAGGTGCGCTTTATCATCATTTTAAAAATAAGCAGGCCCTTGGCTATGCCGTTTTTGAAGAGGTTTTTGTTGCGCAGTTTTACGAAATGTTCAGACCGGTTTTAGCACAAGATGATGTAATTACTTCATTATCAGAGCTCTTTACTATGATGCCAACAATGGGTTGCGAAGAAGATATGGTTGGTGGTTGTCCAGTAAATACCATATCGCAAGAAATGTCATCGCAAGATGAAGGTTTTAGAGAACTGGCAAACAATATGTACCAAACAAAAGTGCGTATGTTTTGTGAGGCATTTGAAAGAATGCAAAGTGCAGGAAAAATTAAAGCAGATGTAGAATGTCGAGCTGCTGCATTACTCGTTGTTTCTTGTTTTCAAGGTATGATGAGCTTGATTAAAGTGTCTCGTGATCGACAGCAAATGATTGATTTACTTGATGGTATGAAGAACTATTTAGAAAGCCTACGAGCTTAATATTTGAGCGAATGATTATTTTTAGTGTCATTGTCATTCGCTAAATAGAGTATTTATGACTAATATTTACTGTATTAATAGAGTTTAAACATTGTTTGAAAGAACAATTTTTAAACTTTTTTTTGAAACAACTACATACCAATCGGTCGGTATGTAGTTGTTTATTGACTAGTTTAAGTTGAATTTTTTGTAAAAAGGAAACGAAATGAAACAGAAAACGGATATTTCTAATGATCTATTTGGTCATTATGCTGAATGGGTTGTTAAGTGGCGCTGGTTATTAATAATAACGTCAGTTGTTTTGGTCATGTTATTGAGTAGCGGTGGACGGTTACTTGCATTTAATAATGATTACCGCGTATTTTTTAGTCCGGACAATCCACAGCTCATAGAATACGAACAGCTACAACGCACTTATACTCAGATAGACAATATATTATTTGCGATTGTTCCTGAGGATGGCGAGGCATTTTCGACAAATGCATTATCGGCGTTAGAAGAATTAACGACTAAATCTTGGTTATTACCTTATACCTTACGTGTTGATTCCCCTACAAATTTTCAACATACAACCGCTGAAGATGATGATCTTTGGGTGCGTGATTTAATCACAGATAGTGCATTGATGACAGATCAACAAAGAGCCGAAGCGAGATATGTCGCTTTATCTGAACCATTTTTGAATGGTCAATTAATTAATCCATCAGCATCTATAGCTGGTGTTAATGTTACATTTCAACTGCCACAAAAATCACTCGACGAAATACCTTTGCTTGTAGAGCAAGCGCGAGAACTCGTGTCGGAAATTGAAAATAAGTTTCAAGTTAAAATTCATTTAGCTGGCATGATCATGTTAAGTAATTCATTTTTCGAAGCTGCAACACTTGATATGACAACTCTTGTTCCAGCCATGTACCTGATTATTTTGTTTGTTGCTTTATTATTATTACGCTCGTTTACGGCCACGTTGGGAACACTAGTCGTGATTATGTTTTCGATTATGTCTGGTATGGGCGTCGCTGGGTATATGGGGATCCAACTTACACCACCAGCTTTAGCTTCGATGACCATTATTATGACTCTATCGGTTGCTGACTCAATTCATATATTAAGTACGATCATATCAAGTATGCGATCTGGAATGACGAAGTTGGCTGCAGTTAAAAATAGTGTTCGTATCAATGCATCCCCTGTAATTTTAACGTCTGTGACGACGGCAATTGGTTTTTTATCAATGAATTTTAGTGAGTCTCCACCATTCCATGATCTTGGTAATATCACCGCCGTTGGTGTTATGGCTGCGATGTTACTTTCGTTAACGTTACTACCAGCGATGATGTTAGTACTTCCGTTACGAATAAAACAAGTGCAAACAAAATCAAAGAATAGAATGGAAGGATTGGGGCGTTGGGTCATTCGTAAACAAAAACCTATTTTAATCGTATCAACTTTAATTTCTGTATTACTGCTGTCATTTATTCCTAAAAATACACTCAATGATAATTTTGTCGATTACTTTGACGAGTCGATGGCATTTAGACAAGCGAGTGAAATTATTGATGCGAAATTTACAGGTGTGTACCAAATACAATACTCGCTCGATTCTGGTGAAGCAAATGGAGTAAGTGATCCTACATTTTTGAAAAAGGTAAGTGACTTTACAGATTGGTTACGTGACCAATCTGAAGTTAGACACGTCAATACCATTACAGATACGTTCAAACGTTTGAATATGAATTTACATAATGATGATGAAACATTCTATCGGTTACCTGAAGATGCTCAATCAGCAGCACAATACTTACTGCTTTATGAACTCTCTTTACCTTATGGTTTAGACCTAAACAATCAACTTAACGTAAGTAAATCTTCAACACAAGTCATTGTTACTGTTAGTAATATGCCGTCTGGTGATCTAGTTGAAATTGCTGAACGTGGTAGTCATTGGCTAAAAGTAAATGCAGATATTGATGCAATTGGTGTCGGTCCAGCCGTGATGTTTTCGCATATTTCAGAGCGTAATATGCAAAGTATGATCGTCGGTACGTTGCTTGCTGTTGTGATTATTTCGGTGCTAATTGGCCTTGCATTACGTAGCGTTAAATTAGGTGTTGTCAGTTTGATTCCTAATTTGTTACCTGCAGGTTTAGCATTTGGGTTATGGGGCCTGTTTGTCGGAGAAGTGAACTTAGCTGTTGCGATGGTGACTGGTATGGTACTTGGTATTGTTGTTGACGATACCATTCATTTTTTAAGTAAATATCAACGCGCTCGTAGCGAGAAAAACTTGTCACCAGAAGCGGCAATTCGTTATGCATTCTCGACAGTTGGTACTGCAATAGTGGTGACTTCATTTGTACTCATTGCTGGGTTTAGTGTTTTAGCGCAATCAAGTTTTGGCATGAATTCTAACATGGCTATTTTGACAGCCGTTGCAATCGCTATCGCTATGGTTGCCGATTTCTTATTACTGCCAGTGCTGTTATTAAAAATGGAAGCATGGAGTAGTCACAGAAAGAAGCACCGTAGTGAGTTAAAAAGTTCGACGACTAATTTAGCATCTGCATAATATAAGGATATAAAAATGAACACATTTAACATTAAAAACAAAGTATTACGATTTTCATTATTGGCAATGTCATTATTTACTGCTGTTAATACAACAACTGCATTTGCTGAAACCTCACAACAAAAAGGGCTCGCGATTGTAATTGAAGCTGATAAACGAGATCAAGGATTCGGTGATTCTTCAGCGTCGATGGAGATGATATTAACGAATCGACATGGTGAAGAATCGATACGAATCATGCGTAACAAAACGATGGAGCAGGAAAATGACGGTGATAAATCACAGATAGTGTTTGATAATCCACGTGATGTAAAAGGCACTGCTTTCTTGTCTTATACACACCGAGAAGGCGCGGATGATCAATGGTTATATTTGCCCGCGCTAAAACGTGTTAAGCGAATCGCATCAAGTAATAAATCTGGTCCATTTATGGGAAGCGAGTTTGCATTCGAAGATATCGCCTCGCAAGAAGTCAGTAAGTATAGTTATAACTATCTGAAAAATGAGAGCTTTGATGGTCGTGAACATTATGTCATTGAGTTTGATCCAAAGGATTTAAAATCAGGTTATTCACGTCAGGAGGTATTTTTTGATACGGAGGAGTACCGTGTTTGGAAAGTAAATTACTTTAATCGTGGCGGTGAGTTACTTAAAACTTTATCGATTAGTGATTTTAATCAGTATCTCGGACAATATTGGCGTGCAGATACTTGGAGCATGATAAACCATAAAACCAGTAAAAAAACGGTACTTAATTTCAAAAATTGGAAGTTTGATAATGATTTTTCTGATCGCGATTTTAGCCGTAACAGCTTATCGCGGGCGAGGTAAGAAAGGATGCATAAGATTTTACCTTTGGTCGCAGCATTTACATTAGCTGGCTTTATTCCAACCGGTGTTAGTGGTGAATTTTCAGGAAATATAGGCCTTGAAGCGACGTCATTTTTTGAACCTGCAATCTATGAAAATCAAGAAAATAGCTATGCGTCAATAAGTGCAAACGTTGATTATTATCACGATTGGGATAATGGTGATCAACGTTTTGAAACGAGTTTGTTTGGGCGATTTGATAGTGATGATGAGCGAACACATGCTGATATTAGAGAGCTATATTATTGGCGTGCGTTTAATAGTGTTGAATTGTATGCAGGGGTACGACAAGTATTTTGGGGCGTAACAGAATCGGCACATCTTGTTGATATTATTAATCAAACTGACTTGGTTGAAAGTATAGATGGGGAAGAAAAACTTGGCCAACCTATGATTAATACCTTATATGAAACTGACTATGGTGCTTATGAATTGTTCATTTTGCCGGGTTTTAGAGAGCGTACATTTGCAGGTGAAGAAGGGAGATTACGAGCCAGTATTATTGTCGATCAGGATAACGCCACTTATGAATCTGATAAAGAGCAGTCTCACATTGATTATGCTTTTCGTTGGAGTCATGTTATTGATCTCGTTGATATAGGCTTGAGTTATTTTAACGGAACAGACCGAAACCCGGTACTTACCCCCAATGTTGATAGTAACGGTATTGTGGCGTTAACGCCTCATTATCGACAGATTCAGCAGTACGGTCTTGATGTTCAAGCGACGATTGAAGATTGGGCTTGGAAAATGGAGACCATTGCCGTACTACCTGATAGTGATGATAATTATTTTGCGTCGGTATCGGGTTTTGAATATACCCTTGTAGGGCTTTCTGGAAGCAGTACCGATTTAGGACTTATTGTTGAATATCAATATGATCAGCGTGATGCTGATTTGGCGAGTTTACAACAAAATGATATCGTTGTTGGCACACGTTGGGTATTGAATAATGCAGATAGTACTGAAATCCTATTAATAGGCAGTGCAGATCTCGATGATGATTCAGTTATTATGTCGATAGAAGCGCAGCATCGATTAACTGATTACTGGAGTATGAGCGTAGAAGCACGATATTTTGGTAACTCGTCATTAGGCGATCCCACTTATGATTTACGTAAGGACAGTTACGCAAGAATTGAGTTTAATGGATACTTTTAAATAGCTGATAAGCGACATTATTTTACTTAATAATGTCGTGACAGATAAGGATATCAATATATAATGATAATCATTATCAATAACTAGGTGTCTAATAATATGAATGAAGTTGTTATATTTGGTGCGGCAAGTGGTTTAGGGCTTGCGATGGTCAATTACTTTACCAGTAAGGGAATATCAGTCATTGGTATTGCACGTGATGTTGAAAAAAATGCACTTTCGACATTATGCGATAAAACGTATCAATGTGATGCAACGGATCAGGCGCAAGTTTCAGCTGTTGTCGAATTACTTAATAAAGACGCGATTGTGATTTCAACTATGGGTAGTTTCCGTGCAGATGTACCGGTTGATTATATTGGTCATCGACATCTTATTGATGCATTAGAAAGTGCAGAGGTAAATCGATTTTTATTAGTAACTTCATTAGGTTGTGGTGATTCTTGGCAGTTTATGTCAGCGCGCTCTAAAGCAGGTTTTGGTAACGCAGTAAGAGAAAAATCACTTGCAGAGTCTTACTTACAAACGAGCACATTAGATTTTACTATCTTACGACCGGGTGGACTCAAAGATGGTGACGTGACGAATACTGGAGAATTAACACAGCGTAAAGAGGTTCACGGTTTAATTCATCGTCATGAAGTTGCGCGATTAGCTCATCAGCTATTACTTGACGAAAATACAAAACAGAAAGTCTTTGAATGCGTTGATCCGACAATTGTTTACGGATGATTATTACTCCTCGTTATTCACTCATTATAACTTACGAGTACTGATATCAAGTATACAAAGAGTTATGTAATAATAAGGTCCTTGGCTCGATACGCATAGATAACAAGGACCTTATCAATGAAACAACAACCCTGTTCAGAAAACGGATACCTTCATGAGCATGCCGATTTATTAATATCAAGTTACCAACGTCTCACGGGTAAAAAACTCATTGATAATCATGGTAGTAATGTCGCTAAAGCATTGTTTGAAGCTGATTTTGTCGTTGTATCACACGGCATCGAAAGCGATCCAATATTTAATTATGGCAACAAGTCGGCATTAACAGCATTTGAACTTAACTGGTTAGACTTTATCGCTCTACCATCAAGAAAGTCCGCAAAGCCAATGGATAGACATGAAAGGCAGGATTTACTTTCGAGAGTGACACAGTTTGGTTTTATTGATGATTATCGTGGTTTGCGTATTTCCTCCACTGGTCGCACTTTTTGGATAGAAAACGCCACTGTGTGGAATCTTATTGATAACAATGGGGCTTTTCGTGGTCAAGCTGCTATGTTTAAACCATAGACTTGCTAAATTACATTCTGTACAATCAGTTTCAAACTAATTCGGCATTTCAATTCTGCAATTAGTTCTCCCTTCGTATAACCCTAATGATATGGATTAGGGGTCTCTACCAGGAACCAATAATTCCTGATTACGAAGAGTTTAGTACTTTAGTACTTTTCTCTTTGTAGTGTCTGTTATTAAAGAGAAGTACTTAATAAATTTTATTAGGAACTTAAATTATGAAACAATTTATTCAGAGCTTACCTAAAGTTGAACTTCATTTACACATCGAAGGCACTCTTGAGCCTGAGCTCATGTTTGAACTTGCTGCACGTAATAATATTACGCTGCCATTTAAATCATTCGAAGATGTTAGAGATGCTTACAATTTCCATAACCTCCAATCATTTTTAGACATTTATTATCAAGGTGCGAATGTATTAATCACAGAGCAAGATTTTTTCGATCTGACCTGGGCTTATTTACTCCGCTGTAAAAATGATAATGTTGTACATACCGAAATATTTTTCGATCCGCAAACACACACTGAACGTGGGATTAGTTTTGATACTGTTGTTAACGGTATTCATAACGCCTTATCTAAAGCAGTTGAAGAACTGGGTATTACCAGTCAATTGATCATGTGTTTCTTACGTCACCTTGATGAAGAGTCTGCATTTACAACATTAAATCAATCACTTGAACATAAAGATAAGATTGTTGCGGTTGGTCTAGACTCATCTGAAAATGGTAATCCAGCGAGTAAATTTGAACGTGTTTTTAAAGCTGCCACGAAAGAAGGCTTTTTAGCTGTCGCGCATGCAGGCGAAGAAGGTGAGGCGAGTAATATCCGTGAAGCGTTAGACTTATTACAAATTACACGTATTGATCATGGTGTTCGCTGTTCTGATGATGAGAGTTTAGTGAAAGAGCTCGCAATGCAACGCACACCATTGACCGTTTGCCCTTTATCAAATATCAAACTTAAGGTATTTGATAACATGGAAGAACATAACATTGTTGCGCTATTACGAAAAAATGTATGCGTCACCATCAATTCTGATGATCCAGCATACTTTGGTGGTTACATGACTGATAATTTTATGGCTGTTAGTAATGCACATGAAATGTCTAAAGCTGAAATCGCACAATTCACATTTAATGCAATTGAGGCCAGTTTTATCCCGCAACGAGAAAAAAACCGGTTGATGATGATAAATAAAGCTTATTTAGAGAATAATTAGTCATAGAATCCCGTAAAAGTCTCATTTTTACGGGGAATAAAATAACGCTGTATTTATATACAGTGTTATTTTTAGTTAGCTTAAATCGATACTTATCTGTTTAAAACCAACCTTTTGGGCATTCGCAGCTGCAGCATCAATACTCTTAAATGCACGTGGTGTATTTGACTCTTCACGTTGTGACGTCATCACGTGTACATTATTATTTGCTGTTTTTACAATTAATATGTAACCGTTCATTAATGGTGCGCGTTTAATTATGACCGATTTCAGGCCTCCGTTATCAAACAAAACCTTCAACTCTTTAAGTTCCAAGCGAATATAACCTATGGATTGTAGAAAATATGAGGCATGTATTTTACAATCAAAATGCGCTTATAAACAATCAAATTTTAAATTTGATTGTTTATGTTCAGGTTTAGTAAATGAATATGAGTAAATGAATAGGTATGATATATATGAATGATTTCAATACTTAGCGTACCAAATACAGCAAGGGTACTTGTCACTGGGTCAATAACGGATGTTAAGCCATTCGTTTCTGATAACTCAGCGTCAAATATTAAGCTATCGTTTTCATGGCCTGTGAATAGCCTGTAGTGAATAGCCCTGAAGCTGAAAGACTCCTTAAAAATTCAAAATTCAAAATTCAAAATAAACGCCTTGTTGTAAGTTCCAGATAAGTAATGCTGCTTAATATAGTTTATCACTCTCTTTTATGGGCGCAGAAGTACCTTTCCCATACAAGTAGTCGGTATTGGCATGGGAAGCTTTTTGGTTAATGATCTGGCTACGTAAGTTTGTACTTAGCGATTAGCTGCTCTCGTTTCTTCGGTAATATATTGATTTTAGTTATGTCAGCTTCAGTCACCTCAACAAGGCGTTTATTCATGATCTTAAACCATAACCAAGGGATATAGGCGATGGGATACATACCAAAATAACCGTTTGGCAGTGTGGGTAATCCGTTAAAGTGACGTAACGATTGATAGCTACGCGTTGCATTCGCATGATGGTCAGAATGGCGTTGTAAGTGAAATAAAGCCCAATTTGAAAACACATGATTACTGTTCCAACTATGATGAGGCTGAGGTCGTTCGTACCTGCCATTAGGTAGCTTCTTTCTTAACAAACCATAATGCTCGATATAGTTTGCAGAGGTCAATTGCCACATTGACCAAAATGCAGAAATGAATAAATAAGGGATAACACCTGAACCTAGCCAAACGGCTAGACTTGCATAGGCTGAAAAACTTAATACTATTGATTGTAGAAATTCATTTTCAAAAGAATAGACTGATTTACCTCTATTTTTTAAACGTCTTTTTTCTAATTGATGTGCTCGTAAGATGGCACCTGGTAATTCTCTTAGGGCAAAGCTATAGATGTTTTCGCCCATTTTTGATGAGGCCGGATCTTCAGGAGTCGCAACATGTTTATGGTGTCCTTGGTTATGCTCGATAAAGAAGTGGCCGTAAGCAGCAATCGCTAACACCAATTTTGCTAATTTACGGTCTAATTTATTCTTCTTATGACCTAATTCGTGACCTATATTTAAGCCGTGACCACCTACATTACCTGCCAACAAGGCTGTTGCTAGATAACCGCTCCAACTTAGATCATGACTACCAACAAACCACCCGCAAAAGATAAATACAGTGATAACGACGGGAACGTGTAGGAGCGTAATACGACGATAAAAAGGATCTGACTCGAGCTGAGGAATAATTATTTCAGGGGGATTACTGGTATCTTCACCCATGACTTGATCTATGATGGGAAAAGTTACATAGCTAAAAAGGAAAAAGAACCAGAGCAACCATTCATGATTAAAAGCCATAAACAAAAGTGGTCCAGCGGCGGCTATGCTGGGTAATAAAAGAGAAAATAACCAAAAATATCTCTTTTTATCCACGTATGTCGTGCCATCATCCGCTATAAAGGTCCCTGAAGAATTCATACTTTGCTCTCTATGAGGTGATTTATACTTGTTTATAATAGTCGGCCTTAGGCTAAGCGCTAGTGTATACGCCTTTGATTATTCACATACTCTACACCTATGGAACTAAAACTTTGATCTAGTTAACTATTTGGGGCGTAGCTAGCGGGGATGATGTCTGACTTTATATTCCGTTTTATCATGATATAAATTATTGATATAACTCAGGTCGGAATATGAAGTTTAATAAAATTAGTCTTATGCTCTTGCTTGCCAGTCCAAGCTTGTTTGCTTTTCCTAATCTCACTATTTCAACAAGTACGAATAGTCGCGATTTTCCCCTTAGTCATGAGTCACCGCTGGTGGTGCCACTTACAAAAGCAAGCTACACCTTAAAAGTGACTGGTATTAAAGGAGACTGTATTGCTCAAAAAGAACAAAAGGTAAGGTTCAATCAGCCTTTAGGGTTGAATTGTGCTACCTCGACCGAGTTGCCTATAAAAATAAGGTTTAATGGCGATTATGCATTTATATTCGATGCCGAAAAAAAGACTATTTTGGTAAAACGACAACCTAAGAAATCCACAAAACAAGTATTTAAGCGTCCTCTGCCACAGGTTCAGTGTGACGCCTATCATGGCGGAGAGGTGACAATTAATCTTGCTGATACTTATAAAGACGGAACGCAATTAAAAGATAAGTTAAGCGGTCAGGTTGTTACTGTTATTAAGCAGCGAGTAACTCTAACGCCAGCGGCTAATAGCGGTGGTCTAATATTACTGGAACCAGTAAAAACACCCGTGAAAGAAACGGAATTTAACTGGCGTAATGCAAATATCTATTTTGTTATGATTGATCGGTTTAATAATGCAGATACAAGTAATGATAATAGCTATGGACGTCATAAAGATGGCAAAGATGAAGTCGGCACTTTTCATGGTGGTGATTTAAAAGGTGTTATTGAGAAGCTTGATTATATAGAAAGTCTAGGAACAAGTGCTATTTGGCTTTCACCTATTGTAGAGCAGGTTCACGGCTTTGTGGGTGGTGGTAATGCGGGTACATTTCCATTTTATAGCTATCACGGCTATTGGGCTCGAGACTTCACCAAAATAGATAATAACTTTGGTGATGAAGATGATCTTAAGCGGCTGGTGGAAGAAGCGCATAAGCGGGATATTAAAGTATTACTTGATGTCGTTATCAATCACCCTGGATATGCCACATTAGCGGATCTACAACGTGATCAAATTCCTGTCGTTAACTTATCCAAAACGTTACCTATTAAATGGTCTGATTGGCAACCTAATCAAGGACAAAACTGGCATAGTTTTAATGACAGTGTCGATTATAACAGCGATGAATGGGCTCGTTGGTGGGGAGGTGATTGGGTTCGTTCTGGCCTACCTAATTATCCCAAACCCGGTAGTAGCGATCAAACTTTATCACTTGCTGGTTTACCTGACTTTATTACAGAGTCCACTAAATCTGTCATACCACCACAATGGTTATTAACGAATCCAGGAACGCGAGTCATTAGCCGTGACAACTACACGGTAGCAGACTATCTTATTGACTGGCAAACTGATTGGGTAAGACGCTTCGGTATTGATGGTTACCGTATAGACACTGTAAAGCATGTGTCTGGTGATGTATGGACGCGCTTAAAGCAAGCCGCGACTAACAGTTTAAATGATTGGCGAGAAGAGAATAATAAAAGCGAGCAAGCATTTTGGATGATGGGTGAAGTATGGGGGCACAGCGCATATCGTAGTCCTTATTATGATGACGGCTTTGATGCCTTGATAAATTTTGATATGCAGAAGAAGATGGACCAAGGTGCTGCCTGTTTTAGTATGATGGCAGATACATACCAAAGTTACGCTGATACACTCCAAGAAGAACCAGACTTTAACCCCGTTAGTTATATGTCCTCTCATGATACGGAGCTTTTCTTTGGACGGTTTAAATCATTTGAAATGCAACGTAATGCAGCAAGTGCACTACTGCTCAGTCCTGGGGCCGTACAAGTTTACTATGGTGACGAAATTGCGAGAAATATAGGCCCTTATGCCGATGATTTCCACCAAGGTACACGTTCTGATATGAGTTGGTCGTTAGATATTAATCGTCAGCAGTTGTTAAAACACTGGCAAACACTTGGGCAATTTAGACAAGAACACCCCGCAATTGGCGCGGGGAACCACAAGGTGCTTAAGCAACAAAACGGCTATGCGTTTTCTCGTACATTAGGGGCCGATAAGGTCGTTGTTGCTTTTGTTGGTAACAGGGTCTTATGATTACTCTTCAGGATAAAAAATAGTCGCATAACCAATGGCATAGCATAAAGCATGCTTCACTTCTTCTTTGTCGCCTTGGATCAGGTCTATGAGATTCTTGGCGCCACCGACACTCTTCATAATGTCTTTGCAATTGGTCAATAATTGGCGATAACTCGCGTCTTCATCAATGATTTTTATCCATGACTTCAAAAACTTATCAGGTGACGATAAATCTAGCGGTTCAAGTATAAGCGCCGATAGCATAGGCCGTATTTCATCGATCAAAAACTCTTTACGTTTAAAGTGAGTAAGGATCCCTGAACGGCTAATATTCGCCGCTTTGGCGATGGTAAGAAAAGACAGGGCATCTTCACCTTGATTAAGCACAATCTCAAATGAGCAACTAATGATCTTACGTCTTGTTTCTTTCGCTACTGCTTGGCTTACTTTTGGCATCTTACTTCCTCTAATTGACAACGTATATTACCTGCCAAATACAGTTATGCCTAGCAAAGGGTAATTATCGCTTAATAGTAAACCAGTGGGCTGGTGGATTATAACATCGCGCAAGTTAACTTTGATCCCATGAAATCAAAATAAAGTACGGTGTACTTTAAAAGTTCAATTAACTTTGTTAGGATTCATCATCACTGGTAAAAATACACACTTATTTGATGGGGTAACTCTCATTGGTGTTACCTGTTTACGCGGTATTATTAGGTATGAATATAATGTAATTACTTAATATATATTGACTTTATTTTTAAGGACTTTACATAAGGGCTTTACATGTTGCCATTCAATCAGTACTGCAAAAGTGCGCTTTTGTTATCTGCCTCAGTATTATTTGTTGGCTGTGAATCAGAGATTCAGGTCACCAAAAACAATGCAGAAGTGATCCGACCGGTTAAATTACTCAATATAGGTAATAGCGAACACAGTCGTTTACTTTCTTTTCCGGCTGTTATTCAAGCTGGTCGTTCCTCTAACTTGGCTTTTCAAGTCAGTGGTATCGTTACGTCTATTCAAGTTAATGAATCAATGGAAGTGAAAAAAGGAGATGTTCTTGCCACGCTAGACCCAAGAGACTATCAAGTTAAGGTTGATGTAGCGAAAGCACAATTTGATAAAAGCGAATCTGAGTTTAGTCGTTCGAAGGGACTTTTCAAAAAGAATATTATCTCACTTATCAAGTATGAGTCGTTAAGAGCAGAGCGAGATGTTAACAAAGCGAATCTAGAAACGGCACAAAAGTCTTTGGATGATACTGTATTACGTGCACCTTACGCGGGTAACATTTCTAAAATAGACCTTAAAAGTAATCAGACTGTACAACAAGGTAATGAAGTGATTTCTATGCTTGCTCTGAATAAGCTCGAAGCAAAAATCAACTTACCGTCATCTATCATCGCTAAATCTCAAGAATCAAACACTGAGAGTCCTGTGTACATCGTATTAAATGCGGCTCCAGAGCAAAAAATACCCGCGTTTATGAAAGAAATCTCATTAGAAGCAGATACTGACTCACAGACCTACCAAGCGACTTTCTATTTTTCACCTCAAGCCGGACTTAATATATTACCGGGAATGAACGCAAGGGTATTTTTTCAAGATCCAACGAAAGTTAATTCAAAAGAGATTGTGCGTATCCCTATGTCTGCGTTAACAAAACAAGAAGAACACTTATTTGTATGGGTACTTAATGAAGACACGATGACCGTGTTTAAGCGAGTTGTGACGATAGAGAATGGCGTAGGTGAGAGTCTTATCGTTAAAAGTGGCTTAAACAAGGGCGAAACGGTGATTACTGCGGGTGTTTCATTTCTATCTGAGGGTATGAAAGTACGTCCTTGGATTAAAAACTAAGTGAGATTGGATAATCAATTATGAATATTGCAGAGTTTTCTATAAAAAACCAAGTACTCAGTGTCATCGTCATTCTCCTTTCATTATTGGGCGGGTGGTCAGCCTATCAAGACATGGCTAGATTCGAAGACCCTGAATTTACAATCAGAACGGCATTAATCTTTACGCAATACCCCGGAGCCAGCCCTGAAGAAGTGGCTAGAGAAGTCACGGAACCCTTAGAAACTGCGTTGCAACAAATACAGGAAGTGAAGAAGGTTAGTTCGAAGTCAACGGCGGGACTGTCTGAGATCACGGTAGATATAAAATACCAATTTTCTAAAGACAAAGACGACCTACAAGTTATTTGGACAAAATTAAGAAATAAGATAAAGGATGCTGAACGGGCTTTGCCACCTAATGTTACAACGCCTATCGTTAATGATGATTTTGGTGACTTGTATGGCCTGTATTACTTCATTACCGGGGATGACTTTGAGGCGGCTGAATTAAGAACCTATGCAAAGTCACTACAAAAAGACATTCTTCAAGTTGATGGTGTCGGTAAGGTTCAACTTTCAGGGGAACAACAGGAAGCGATATTTGTTGAAATTGCTGCCGAGACATCGATGCAACTTGGTGTGTCACTGTCTAATGTTTATGACATTTTAAAACAACAAAATGCAGTTATTTCATCGGGTAATGTAAATATTGGTAATAAACGTATTGTTATCGATCCATCTGGTGCCATTGATTCAATTAGTGCGATTCAAAATCTATTAGTGTCTACAGGTAATAACAATAAAGTTATCTATTTAAAAGACATTGCTCATGTCTATCGTTCGTATACGACACCGAGTGACAAGATTGTTCGTTACAACGGTAAGCCTGCAATTGCGTTAGGTGTGTCTAATGTGTCGGGGGGAAACGTTGTTGTTGTCGGTAAAGCTGTCACAGATAAGATTAAAGAATCTGAAAGTAGACGTCCTTTAGGTATTGAGGTGTCTGAGTATTATCATCAAGGTGATATTGTTGAAGCATCTGTCGATAACTTTATTGTGAATGTGATTGCAGCGCTGATCATCGTTATTGTTATCTTGTTTCTGTTTATGGGCATGCGCTCAGCACT
Organism: Moritella sp. 24; assembly: GCF_018219155.1. NCBI lineage: Bacteria > Pseudomonadati > Pseudomonadota > Gammaproteobacteria > Alteromonadales > Moritellaceae > Moritella > Moritella sp. 24. The sequence goes on from NZ_CP056123.1 coordinate 2,227,743, forward strand.
GGTTATTGGTTTCATTCTTATTCTAACGATTGCTGCGACATTAGCGACGATGCACCTTATTGATATTCCAATGCATCGTATCTCGTTAGGCGCGTTGATTATTGCCTTAGGGATGATGGTTGATAATGCCATCGTAGTGACTGAAGGCATACTTGTTGGTGTTAAAGAAGGTCAACGAAAACTTGAGATAGCGAAAAGCGTTGTACAGCAAACTAAATGGCCACTGTTAGGCGGCACGCTGGTGGGTATTATTGCATTTGCTCCAATTGGCTTTGCGCCCGGAGAAACGGCTGAATATACCGGTCATCTATTTTGGGTTGTGATGATTTCACTGCTATTTAGCTGGCTCTTTGCGGTGACGATTACGCCTTTAACTTGTTTCTGGCTATTTCCAGAAGCTAATTCAGCACAAACCCAGCAGAAAGAGAGTCGATTCTTTACTTTTTATAAACGCTTTATGATTGCTGCGTTAAAGCATCGTTGGTCGGTTGTGATTGGTGTTGTCGCGCTATTTTTGACTTCTATTTGGGGCGCGCAATTTATGACTCAAGGTTTCTTTCCGCAATCGACGACCCCTCAGCTGGTGGTTGATTACTGGCTACCGGAAGGAACGCGAATTGAACAGACTCAACAAGACATGAAAGAGTTAGAAGCTTTTGTGCTTGAGATGGATAATGTTGATGCAGTTCAAACACTAATCGGCGGTGGCGGTATTCGCTATATGCTGACCTATTCAGGCGAGTCGAATAATAGCGCTTATGGTCAACTGCTGATAAGAGTTAAAGACTATCGTAAAATCGACGACATGATACCAACCGTTCAGGACTTTATTCGTGATAACTATCCTGATGCACAGGCAAAGGCATGGCGATTTGTACTTGGACCTGGTGGCGGTTCAAAAATTGAGGCTGAATTTAGAGGTTCCGATCCTGCTGTATTACGTCAATTGGCGAATAAAGCAAAAGCGATCATGATTGAAGACGGTCGAACACTGTCGATTAAAGACGACTGGCGTGAACCTGTTAGTGTTGTTGAGCCTTTATATTCGGAAAGCAAAGGGCGACGAGCAGGTATTTCGAGGGAAGATTTAGCTAATGCTATTTCAGAGTTTTATTCAGGAAAGCAGATTGGGATATACAGAGAAGGGCAAGACCTCATCCCCATTATTTCTAGAATACCGAACGCACAGAATAAAGGCATTAATGATATCAATGATATTCAGGTATTAAGTGTGATATCAGGTAAGTTTGTGCCTATTACTCAGGTGACAGACGGGTTCAGAACAATCTGGAGAGACGGGCAAATACGTCGTGAAAACCGTATTTTTACAATCAAAGCACAATGTGATCCTTATGCTGAAGAACTACCGTCAACGCTATTATCTCGATTAAGACAACAGATTGAAGCAATAGACTTACCTGATGGATACAGCTTAAAGTGGGGTGGTGAGTTTGGTGATTCAGAAGAGTCAAATGGCGACTTAATGTCGACAATTCCACTTGGATTTTTGGCGATGGTGCTGGTGGTTGTTATCTTGTTTGGAAAAATTAGACAACCTCTTGTTATTTGGCTGGTGGTTCCTTTAGCGACGATTGGCGTCGTGTTTGGTTTGGTCGTGACAGGTATTCCGCTGGAGTTCATGGGTATTCTTGGTATTTTATCATTATCAGGTTTGCTGATTAAAAACGGGATTGTACTTGTTGATCAAATGGACTTTGAAATCAAAAATGGAAAAGCGAAGTTTGATGCCGTCGTTGATTCAGCCACAAGTCGTGTACGCCCAGTGATGATGGGAACACTAACGACAGTGTTTGGTGTTATTCCACTGTTCTTTGATGCGTTTTTCCAGTCAATGGCCGTTGTAATTGTATTCGGTTTAACATTCGCCACACTATTAACACTGTTAATAGTGCCTGTTTTATATACCATTTTTATGGATATTAAGTCACCTGATTAGCAGGCACACCAAGATTAACGCTAACAGCTGCTAAAGGATATAGCAATGCGGTGCCTTTTTTATTTAAAGAAGGTGCCGCATTAGGACAGTCCGTCATCATTTCGTTTTACCTTAGACAACAGCCTCTTATAGACTGATTCCGAATTCATTTAATTAACGAATTAAGGATATCGGATGATTAAATCTAAAAAAGTAATGACTGTATTAGCCATCGCATGCTGTTTTTCTACAAGTGCGCTTGCGCGATACGATGTACAGCCTGTCGTAAAAAAGAACATCAGTACCGAACAGATGCTTTACAGTGCGTTGGATACTCCATCATTTAGCATTCTGAGCAGTGAACAGATCGTTCGTACTGGAAAAGAAGGGATTATGGTCAATGAGGACATCTCAATATCAGGCGTAAGGCTAGAGGGTAATGACCTTGTGTTTACAATCACCAATAATACCATGCGAAAGTTTGCTGATATTAACCTGAGCTTAGGCAGCACAGGTATTACGATTGATACACTCCTAAACCCTTTCACTGAAATGACTATTCGAGCAGATAACACCACTTTATATTCGGTAGAGCAAGTTGCGTTTCTGGATCCAAATCCTTTATTTACACCAAACACAAATGGGTACAATGATTCAGTCAGTCTGAAGCAAGTTCAAGCCTATTACAGTCTTCAAGATAACTTGAAAACAACGTATGGTCAGGCATCAAACTATGATCGATACATGGAATACTTTACAAATGGCCGCGATGAACTTCGTCGAAACGCATGGTCAAAATGGTTTCATACTGTGTCTGATAATGACACCACGCAATACAGAGCACACAACAAAACAGGTACATCTGGTGGCTCGTGGTTAGCGATTGGTAACCCACATCTTGATAAAATTATAGATATTCCTGATTACAGTGGTGCATACGCATTCTTTAGTCATGAAAATGCGCACTCAATGGGCTTTAAGCATGACTCAGGGATGGCTTACGGTTGGGATAATCATGCGATCTATATGATCAATGAAGCAAGGGAAAAAGGGTTAATTGCAAACAGTGAAATTAAATCACAAACAAATGATTTCTTTTTAGAATATGACGAAGACAGTAATAAAATTCGCCTGTTTAAAAAGAATAACGCCTCTTTCGACGGTTTCGAACGTCTTAATATGATTTATGATTCAACACGAGTAAGAGTGGGTAGCGTAAACGCACAAGATGATTACATTTCACTACCAGCTAAAACGAATACCTTAGCGTCAAAAATTGTTATTAATGGCAAATTAAAGGGTCATGATACCGCTGTGAACTTGATTGTGAGAGCTGGTGAGTTAGGCATTTCATCGGAAGAAGAGTTTAACCTTCAAGATGATCCCACTATAGATGGTTACGTAGCTGAAGAAGAAGCACATCAAGAAGAACGTCTAGAAGTGAATAAAACATTCCCTGATTCAAATGTATGGAGTGATTCAGGGAATGTTCGCTTTCCTGCCACTATCACTTATAAAGATGAAGAGCGTGTTATCTGTAAGTTCCAATACACAACACAGGGCTTACAAGTTCGAACTTTACTTGGTGTTGTAAAAGAAGATGTTTGTAGTATTGGCGAGACGAACACAGTCGCAGAAGTTAAAGGCTTTACGTCAGAACCTAACGCTTATCAGGTTGTCGATCTTGAAGCGCCGGGACTAACGTCAGAAAACTTGTCTGTTCAAGTGACTCAGCAAGATAATCGTTTCGCTCAGGTTTGTGTTTATAACGGTTATGCAGACTCAGACTACCAGCTTTCAGGTGTTGGTTTTAAAGGCACAAATAATAAGTGTACTTCAAGCATGACTGCATTTAATGGCAAGTCATGGGGAATGAGTAGAAATTACAATTATGTACCGCTTAACCCTGTTGTTGACTACCTACCAGAAAATGCTGGTTGGGGCCCGTTAGCTGAAACTGAAACCCCATTAACTGTATGGACGAAAAATGGTGATAAAACCATTTGCCGCTTTGCCATTGAAAAGACGCAAGAGTTTGGTTTTGTAACGGAAGATCAAAGTAGCTGTACTATTGGTGATCGTAACTCAATCAATGATATTGTTGGTTATAGCAAAGATAACTTCCAAGTTATTAACGCGGATTATGGCGTAGTAGGTGAACCAGTTCGCTTAACTTATGACAATCGTGACGCTACAATTTGTTATAAGAGTGGCAGAAAATTTGCGGGCGTATCCGTTTCGTTTAACGGTGTATCGTGTGGTAAGGAAACTCGTTTGTTGAAGAAGGCTTATAACGGTAATTACTATATGTTTAGCAAGCGTTACAATAGCTTTGCGACTTTCTAAAAGTATAATTTAGTTTATTGAATGTTATAAAAAGCCCTAGCTTCAGGCACTCTTTCTAGTTAGAAGTGTATAAGAGTGAAGTGAGGGCTTTTTTGTTACACACCTCGGTATTATCTCAGAATCAAAAATCAGTTCTAAGCGCATACCTTTTAGCAGAAGCCCCGTATCCCGCTCCCCTTACGTTTATTACATCCCTTACATCTCTTACACTAATTGTGTTGATGTGCAACATTTAACTGTGTAATTTATTAACAATCAAGTGATATGCAGCATATTAAGCTGAATTTTATTCACGAATAATAATTTTAACACCATTTAAAAATATGAAACTTCTTCAATGGTGGAGCCAAAATATAAATATATTTTTATAACAGATACAAATGATCAAAAAATAAGGGAGCGTCGATGAACTATCAAAACCTTAGCAATTTAGAAACTGCTCAATTAACTTATGGGGATAATCTCGACCAGATTCAGACGGTCTGTAACATGAATACCGGATTTCGCGGACCAAGAATTCTAAATCGAACGAATGGGGTCGATGTAGGTAAATTAGATAACTGGATAAAATGCCTATCTGATAGAGGTGGCGAACTCGCTGACAGACCTTTGGCAACTTATACACTACCAGGGGCGCACGATGCCTTGACCTATGCGTTTAAAGGGTGGCACAGAAGAGGGGCGAAAGGAGGTACGGTTACTCAAGTCTTGGATCTTACTTCTCAATTTAATTTAGGAATTAGATACTTTGATATCCGAGTCAAGGAGAAGAATGGTGAGCTCATTGGTTTCCATGGTATGTTCAACTTAACAGGTGTCGATATAGAAGCTGCGATCGCGAATCTTTTTAGAATCGCAGTGCAGAAGAAAGAACCTATCGTTATCAAATTTGATTATAAAGGCAATGCGTTTCCCATCGTTAGCAGATTGGCTAACATGTTTTCTGGGAATATTATGCCAACTTCAGAGTACTGGAAATCAAGTGTCGGTGAATGTATTCGTCAAGGCAAGGTATTGTGTTTATTCCACAAAATAAAATCTAAGCATAAAGCGAAGTTAGGAGATGTTGTTGATATGTTTGGCGACTACTCTAAGCATAAGGCTGGCGGGTTTTCAAATAAGCATAATATGAAATCGCACGCAGGGTATCTTGAAAAATTAACAACTCAAGGTTATAGCCTAGACGAAGAAAGACTCAAAGTGATGTCGTTGAATATACCTTGTATTCCTACAAGCGGTTCTCAGATCGCTGGCGGCGCGATGAATACTGTACTCGCTGGTGTCCCAAGTTTGCTATACAGAGGCGGGCAAAGAATTATAAGAGTGAAGACACATAATCGCTGGCTTGGCTTTTATAAAGCGGTTAGTTCAATAGAACAACTTGAAGTAGTTAAAGATATAAACTTAGGGTTTGTAAATAAACTTACTGACTTGGTTAATTCTTGGTATTCCCTTGAGGACGATGAAAACAATCCGATCGCGAGGGAAAGTCACGGAGAGAAGATGACTCAGTATGTTGCGGGTGCAGTAGGAATGGATTTCGTTCAAGGTAAGCGAGATTTAATTTTACAACTTATTGAATTGAACAATCGAGATTTTTAAATAACCCTAGCTCGCGATTAAAAGATAGTCCGAACTAAAGCTCGCTCTGCGATAAGCCTTTACGATCAAGCTAATACGATCACAAGGAGCTAGTTCATATTGACTGAATACATAGGCTTGCGTTTGTCTGCTTATGTATTCAGACAAACGCGAGCGAGTGTTACGCAATTCTACATACTAATAATTCATTTAAATGTGTTTGTTCTGCATTGGTGATTTGTTCCCCGCTATTCTTGGAAATTAAAAAAACGTTCTCTGTCGACTCACCAAGAGAACTGATCTTAGCTGAATGAATGGTTAAATCGCTTTGTGAAAATACAGAACAGATTTCCTCCATATAGCTAGGATCATCTAACGTATTGATTTTTAGTAGCGATTTATTCTTTTTACTTGATTTCAAAAACTCTACAACGGTTGTATTTTCAAAGTTTTTCACAAATCTTGGAGCCGATAAGTTGTTGTATGAAATTTCACTGTTAATTGATTTTTTAACACGAGTGACAATCTTATCAAGTCTAAACTGTTCCGTTATCGGTTCATTTTTGCTATCGAGTAATTTGATCACTTCTAATACCATGCCGTCTTTTGTTTGCATAATTTGCGCATCTTTGATCTTTAGTTTTGCAGTTGCTAGGGTATTGAATATATCTACAAAAAGCTTAGGTCTGTCTTTTGTATAAACGATTAGGCAAGTTGAACTAGGTGATAAACTATCGGAAATGAAAATCATGTCTTGTTTCACCGAGCCCTTTAAAATCTGCTCCGTAATACAATTAATTTCATCGACACTGTTACTACTAAAAAAATGATTTGGTAAAGTGGACCATAACGATGCGATGTCTTGTGTGCTCCAACCCATAGCGGTTAGCTTACTTGTCGCGTCATTTTTGTTTTCTCTGATAAGCGTACGTACTTCGAATATATTCTCTATGCCTTCCCTTAGCGCATCTCGGACTGATAAATATAGCTGTTTTAGTTGGCATTCATGCCACTCATTCCAATATTGCTCGTTAGTGGCGATCATATCTGCAACAGTAAACACGTAAAGCGCGTTCAATTTTTCCAAAGAACCAACACGCTTAGCAAGTTGCTTGATAACATCTGGGTCGGTAATGTCTTGAGCTTGGATGGTTCCGATGAGAAGGTCTTGATTTGCAACTAACCAATGAACTAGTTTAACACTTGAGTTCTTTAACTGATGTAAGTCAGCAAACTCTTTGGCAATAATGGCACTCAGTTGACTGTTTTCAACAGCTTGCTTACCTGATATATGATGACAAAGTGTTGCTAATATAAGTGGCATTCGATCTTTAACCTGTTGGTTTACATTATAAATAAAGCTTTGTTTATTAAAGTCACTACTAAAACTATCAATTGCTTGCACGGCTTTACAAGCATGTTCATCAATTGTGTAGGCGTTATGCATATCGTATTGCATCTGGCCCTCTATCTGTCGCCAATGCGAAAAATAAGACGCTAAAATACCATATCGGTGCATTAAACTGAGTGATGTTTTTAACCCGTTTGATTGCTGTAATAGAGCAACAAACTCTTCTCTACATCCTTGATAGCAGCTAAGTTCACCCAATAATATTCGCCTAGTTTGCCTCAGTAGTCGGAGCGTTTCTGGTGCGATACCATTAATATCTTTATGTTTAGCAATCAATAAAAACACCCTTAATACTTGGCGTTTATCGATGAAAACTTCTTTATACCTTGCTTCAATTAAATTATTTCGAACCATAAAGTATTCATCAATAATACGTTCAGGTTTCTTGGGCTGATGTTTTAGAATATCGAATTGGAAAGAATCACTAAGCATCTGATTCAATTCACGTATACGTGTCATTGCTGTAAATAAATAACCCATCATACTTTCAATCGCATGCTGGGTATTGTCATCGCCACCGAAACGCATAAACTCAGCTACCGCGAATTGATAATCAAATAAGAGTATTTCTTGTGGTTTTTTAACAACTGAGTGTAGCGCCCAGCGTACTCGACAAACAAAGTCGTAAGATTCTAGTAGTTCAGAGGTTTCATCCGAGGTTAAAAAGCCAGTCGATTCGATAGTATTCGGATTATCAATTAAGAAGTGTTTTTGTGCGATCCAATGTATGGTTTGCACATCTCTCATGCCACCAGGGTTATTTTTTAAATTAGGTTCTAAGTACAACGCAGTATTTTTGGCATGTTCATGGCGAGTTTCTTGTTCGACTAACTTAGCATGGAAAAACGCTTTACTTGTCCAAATGTTATCTTGGAAAAGTGCATCTTTAATCATTGTAGCGTGAGAGGATTTTCCCAGTAAGGGGCGAATATCAAGTAAGTTTGTCGCGATGGTAATATCTTCTGCGGCCAATTGGATTGATTCTTGGAATGTTCTAACTGACAGGCCTATATCTGTCCCTAAATCCCAAAGTTTAGTGACAAAACAAGATAGTTTCTCTTCGACATCTTTGGATAAATCATCATCGCTAATAATTGCCAAGTCTATATCTGACTGAGGGTGAAGTCTTTTTCTGCCGTAACCTCCAACTGCATTAATGGATAAAACTGACTGATTTAATTCAAACGAACACCAAAGTGCAGTTAGTAGTTGATCAAAGAACTCGGATCTTTTTTCCATTAATGATTGGATAGAGTCAGTATAAAACTTTTGATTTAACTCGTGATCAAACTCTGCAATGCGTTGACGTAATTCTGCACCTGAAGTTTCCATTGAAACGAGAGACATGTTAATCATCCTTTATAATCGCTTGAACTCGTATTTAAACTGCAAGCATTCCTTTAAAAACAGACTCATTGTAATCGACTGCTAAAAACTATTGGTAAGCAGTATAGTGCGACAAATAATCGCACTCACAACAGCTTGCTTACAATAGTTAGAGTTGAAATGATAACAGCTCTAACTAAATCATTCAATTACACTGTATTTACTGCTTTTATGGGAGGCTACGGTGGGATTATTATCCCCTTAAATGTTAGAACACTAATTAATTAGGGTAGGGTACTTGTATCAAACCTGCTATATATGGGGCATATTTATAGCGATTTTGTGACTATGGAGGCTGTTTACGGTAATCTCAGGAATGTAATTGCTAGCCTTAGCTATGCTTGGTAATACTATATTGAATTACTAAGCATTACCGACATACATCTTGATAAAGCTGTTCAGCTAATTGCTTTATTACATTGCCTTTAGGGTGTGTGTGGGCGAATGTTCTTAAACCATATATTCCCATCATCAGATAATGAGCACGTGAATCAGCGTTTCGGTCATCCATCATCTCTTTTTGATCAATTGCCTTTTGTAAAACTTGGGTAATCGCTTGCTGCCAGTTAGCTAAATGAAGTGTAATAATGTCACGTACTTCTTCATCTTGTTCTGCGACTTCATTCAATGCTTTCGTCAATAAGCAGGCTCGTGACACATCACAGCTTTGACATTCTAAAACAATATGATCCAGATAGGCTTTAAGCTCAATCAATACTGGCTTTTCACCCGTAAAAATCTCGGTGAACTCCGTATTTCTATCTAGACGGTATTGCTCTAATGCGGCAAGAAGAAGACCACGCTTATTTTCAAATGCGCAATAGATAGAGCCGGGGTGTAAACCAGTGGCCTTTTTCAAATCTTGCATACTTGTCTTGCTATAACCTTTATCCATAAAGGATGTCATCGCAGATCTAAGTACTTTCTCTCTATCAAATTCAGCTACTCGCATGGCTAATCTACAGCTCTTTTGGACTCTTTGTATCTGAGTCATATTATGAAATGGACCTTATTATAATCAAATTTGAACGTTTATTCAAAAATAGTTCTTGAATGATCATTCAATAAAGCATATCTTGAACGCTCATTCAATAAAGATCATTAACGTTTAATATTAATAAACAGAGGCTGCTATGACTGATAACCTATTTGAAACGTACGTACTTAATAAGACCTTATCTTTAAAAAACCGCATTTTAATGGCACCTCTGACGCGTTGTATGGCTGATGATGAATTAGTGCCAACTCAAGATATGGCCGATTATTATGGTCGTCGTAGTGAAGCAGGTTTAATTATTTCAGAAGCTGTGATCATTCGTCCTGATGGTCAAGGCTATCCAAACACTCCAGGCATTTTTACTCCTGCACAAATTGATGGCTGGAGAACTGTCACAGATGCAGTTCATAAAAATGATGGTAAAATTTTTGCGCAACTTTGGCATACGGGCCGTGTAGCGCATCCTCACTTTTATCAAGCTACTGGTAGTACCTATGTAATGGCTCCCTCTGCTGTAGGAGTTGAAGGTACGGTGCCAAGAATGCGAGAGCTTACTTATAAAATACCAAAGGCTCTATCGATTGAAGAAATCACTCAGTTGGTGAGTGATTATTCTCAGGCAGCTGCAAACGCTATCGATGCCGGATTTGATGGTGTTGAAATACACGGTGCTAACGGCTATTTAATTGACCAATTCTTACATCATGATAGCAACCGTCGTAGCGATGAATATGGTGAGACACCTGAAAACATGTCGCGTTTCGCACTCGACGTTGTTGATGCTATCGTTGCTCGAATCGGCAATGACAGAACAGCACTGCGTGTATCACCCGGTGCATACTTTAATATGGCTGGTGACAGTCGTGACCGCGATGTATTCGATTATCTTGTTCCCGAGATTGAGAAACGCGATTTAGCCTTCTTACATATAGGTGTTTTCGATGATGCGATGGAGTTTGATTATTTAGGTGGTCGTGCTTCAAGTTATGTCCGCAGCATTTATAACAAGACATTAGTTGGAGTAGGTAGCTTTACTGCTGAAGCCGGCAGCAAAGCGATTGCGGAAGGTAAATTTGATCTTCTGGCGATAGGTAGACCATTTATTGCTAACCCTGACTATGTCGAGCGTGTTCGAGATGGTAAGGAATTAGTTGAGTATTCAGATGCGATGTTGACGATCCTTGCTTAACCGTTAATGTTGGCTATTTGTTAAATCATTTTTAAAGGGCTAGCATTGTGTTAGCCCTTTTTACATGAAACCATTTGTTAATACTACTAGTTATCGACATTTCTGTTGATGTATCTATTTTGTTATTTATTTGTGAGTATAAAGCTGCGTAAATCACATTCAACAAAGCATTTTTGGTTGAAATCACTTCTATTATTTCTATACGTGATGTAGGGTTTATAAAAATATATAAACTGAGATGGTTGTCAAATATTGATCTATAAATCATCTTTTCTACATTATTAATTAGACAGCAGGGATTTAGCTTGAACTCACTTAAAAACTTAACGCTCTCATTTAAAATTTCAAGCCTTGTCATAGTGTTACTGTGTTCATTGCTATTCATTTCTGTAAACCTCATCGTAAATAGCCGAACCGTTGTTGAGAATATTGTCTTGGATTCTGAAATCAGACAGTTTTATGCGAATACCAATAATAAGTGGAAAGATATTCTTAAAGCTTATAAGTTTTCTGAAGAAATAGGGATGAAGTTTTCAGCGAGGGCTGTAGAACAAGAAGAGCTAGAGGCCGCGACTGCTCATGTTGAAACACTGCTCAAGGATTACGTTACTACTTTATTGACGGCAAGTAACGCACTGGAAAATGAGTGGAATTCTGTACTGAACCTCAGCCAAGAAAATGGCGTATTTGATACCAGAGATCAGTTGATAACACGAGCTGAACACCTTAATTCATCGTTATCAACATTAACCAATGTTTGGTTAACTAAAGCAACTTTTGTCGTTAGAAAAAAAGCAGAGAAGGCCGCTAACCTTGCGTTTTCACCTGTTACTGAGTCTATTGATACCATCAACAAGATGCATGATGAGTTGGTTAGCATACGATCGGATAGAATTATCGCAGCTCAAAACAAAATCGCCATTCAATCGATGATTGTAGCTATTAGTATTTTCTTCATCGTTATTATAATTTCTTTGTTCATGCTTCGAAAACTAAAGACAGATTTACAGTCGATAGTATCTGTGACGCACTGCCTCGCTAAAGGTGATTTGAGTCGAACCATTGCTGTTGGAGAAAACCGTGATGAAATAAGCGAAATCAAAAGGTCAGTATTCAGCATGAATAATAACTTAAACAGTATTTTTAGATCTGTTACTTCACTGGCTAATAATCTAAACGAATCAACTGATGGATTGCTTAGTGATAATAAACAAAGAATTGATGATGCCGAGTTTCAACATTCACAAATGACCAAGCTGTCTAACTCTGTAGAAGCACTTTATTCGGTTTCAACGCAAGTGTCTGAACATGCTGATGGCGCACTGAATAAATCAGATAATGCGATTGAATCGGCAGTGAAAGGGAAAGTTATCGTTAATGAAACAATTGAGTCGATTGAAAGTTTAGCCAGCGAAATTGAAAACTCAGTATCTGCTATTCAAAAATTGGATACTGAAGCTGACAATATAACAAGTATTCTTGAGGTTATTAAGAGTATAGCCGAGCAAACTAATCTACTTGCATTGAATGCCGCCATTGAAGCTGCACGTGCTGGCGAACAAGGTCGAGGGTTTGCAGTTGTTGCAGATGAGGTTAGAAATTTAGCGAAGCGAACTCAAGACTCGACGGCAGAAATTCAATTAACGATTGAAACACTTAAGAAAAGTACGTTAGTCGCAGTATCTACAATCAATAGCAGTCATACCAAATCACTGGAAAGTGTGAAGCATGTATCGAATGCAGGTAATGCCATTGATGAAATTAATATATCCGTTAATCAAATCAAGGATATTGCTAAGGACACATCGGCAGCGTCTTTTCTTCAGACGAATACACTTGATGAGATACAGGCTAATGTTAACGATGTTAATCAAGTATCTGGAGAAAATACAAACCGCGCTCAAGTATCCATGTCTTCAGCGTCTTCTTTATCAGATCTTAGCAAGGAGTTATTAAGTTCGATTAGTTATTTTAAGTTGAAGTAGCTGAGATCAAGAATACTAGACGGGATATCTAATGATGACTGCCCTTTAATTACATGTACAACATATTGTACATTTAGTCTGTATGAGTTAAACTTGTTCAATATTAAGTACAACTCAACAAAGAGGTAATTATGCGTATAGTTTCTTTTACTGAAGCCCGAAATGGCCTTAAATCTGTTCTTGATGGCGTGGTTAATGATGCTGACTGCACTGTTATCACTCGTCGAGATTCTGAAGATGCTGTAGTAATGTCTATGGACTATTACAATAGTTTAATGGAAACGATCTATTTATCTCGTTCTCCAGCTAATGCTGCGCATCTAAATAAATCAATCGCTCAATACAATGCTGGTCAAACGACAGAAAGAGGCTTGCTTGAATGAGCCGAATGTTAGCTTGGACTGACGAAGCATGGAGTGATTACTTGTATTGGCAGGGTCAAGACAAGAAAACACTTAAACGAATTAATAGGTTAATCACAGATACTAAGCGTTCGGCATTCGAAGGGATTGGCAAACCTGAGCCTTTGAAAGAAAATCTAGCTGGTTTTTGGTCACGTAGAATCGACGATACCAATAGGTTAGTTTATGCTGTTAATGACACACATTTAACGATTATTTCTTGTCGTTATCACTATTAATTTGAAATTGAGTTAATGAATACATCATCAAAATTCATTCTTTTATCACTCATACGCTCTGTATGTTTTGACCTTCCATTCTAGCTATATCGTCTTAGCTGTAAAAAGCCTAAATAGAATAGGGGATTCAGCCCTAGTTTTTATGAATCCTCATTAAAAGTCTCTATTTTACGGGGTAATAAAAATAACTGTATATATATACAGTTAAAATTAGAGGGTCGTAAAATCAGCACTTTTAGAGACTTATTGATAGTTAACTCAATTAAAACTTCATTTTTATGTGATGATACGTGAAATCTGAGTTCGTAATCAGAATAACTAGCTCGTTTATTTTGCGTAGGATCGATTCAGGTTAACTAAAGATATATTTAATGTGGTGTTTGGTTTAGTCACTGCAATAAATTATCTGCGAATTTAATTCATCAATAAGTAACAAATCTATTTTAGTTTTGATTGATTGGCCAATATGAAATTGAATATGAGTCCGATGTTAATTGAAGCCAATCAAGCATATCAAGTAGGATCATATCGAATAGCCAGTTCAGTTTAGGTTAAGTTGAGTGCTGTAAATGAAAATTAATAGAGTGAGTTTTCTTAATTTAAAATGATAAGTTCGTGATTTAAATCTTTGTGTAAACAATGGTGCATCCACATGACACGGAAAGCTAACTCAGATTCAATGTAATGACCGTTGAAAAAATATAATTGTAATCCTGATAGATATTTATTTGGGCCATGTAAAAATACAGGCATGATTAAAATAGCTGAATAATAAAAATAAGATAAAGCTTTAGTTATTAAAGGACTAAAGATGACACGCGCTGTGTAAAATCTGCGGTAACAATACTGGTAAAACTTTTCAGATTTTACGTAGCGCACGAGTTTTTGATAGTAAGTTGAAGCATCAGTGACTAGATTTTGATATTAATGCTGATAATTTCAACCCAGACGCTTCTATCTGGGTTTATACAACACTGCGCATAATGTATATTATGTTAAATAGAGTTTGTAGTAAGTATATATTGGAGTCCCTATTCTAATGAACGATCATATAATGATGGAGATTGTTGGCTTGGATGTTGTCAATTTAACACATGGGTTATTTACCATAAAGTATATGATATGCATCTAAATGATTACATCATATTTTATCCAAAATATGATGTAATCAAATATATCCAAACATATAAAGATAATGACGACCCAATCATATTGTTGTTTCTGGTTCTGGTTCGTTAGCTGCATTGATTAACCTAAAGTCTGAACTATTGAACCACAATCCACGGGTCTTATTTTAGGAATATAAAAAATGCCCCGTTAATTGACGAGGCATTTTGCTTTAGATAAAAGATGCTAACTTATCGACAGGATATTTCGTCCCATAAACTGTTAGAAATTTTTGGCGTATCCCAAACACCTGGGCCATTTTTAGCAATGAAACACTTACCTGTATTTGTTACCTTGTCACCGTTCGCGACTTGAGATACACCCGGTTCCCAAATGATGAAATTAGTTGGTGATGTGTCAGCAGACATAACACTCGCTGGCGTCGTTGCTACTGCCTTAATGAATAACCATGGACCACCTGCGTCTGGTAAATCACCTTGTGTCCACCACTTACTTTCATAGATAGACCCTTTATAACTTACTTGCTCACCAGCCGAAGCATAAACTTTAGTAGCATCCCAAGCTGTGACACCGCCTGCTCCGGGATCTGTCGGTTCAGTTGGTATTGTAGGTATTTCACTGTCAGGTACGATGCGTACTTCAGGCCAGCCAGCGTGAGAACCATAGAAGTTTGTTACACATTTTCCATAATCACCTGGTACTAGAGCCGAATAAGCGGTTTGAAAACCAACTAACTCACATTCAAACGAAGCGCCACCTGGACGATCTGCGTAATACTTCCAGTTACCATCCCAGTTTGTATACAGCACATCGGTTGCGCCATTCAGGTTAATACTGCTGTAGGGTGTTTGTTGGTAACAGGTATTTTTCTCATCAGACTCCAGAGGTATTTGGTAATGTGCTGATAACCCTTCCCAGTAACGAATTCGGTTTACTGGCTGACCTTTAGTTTTGTTTTGCTCTCCACACTCAATGCCGCCATTAATCACGTTAATCGTTGTGCCGAAACCATAGGTAATCCCCGCATCCGCTTCGCGCTGTGATGGAGACCATGTACGGTCAATAACATGCAACATTGCTGGTTTTGGTGCTTGTGGGGTTAAAAAGAACCAAATAGCAGATGCAAGGTTTAACCAAGAATCAGCAACTAAACCAGGGTTATCTAACAGTACCGTTGCATCACCGTCGTACATGACTTCAGAGAACATACCGTAGTTAAAGTGGTAAGAAAGTTGTTTTGCACCACGACCAAAATAACCCTGTCCTGCAGAACATGGCCAGCGGGCATTTTGCCAATCATTTTGGCCACAACCTGTTGTATAGCCTTCTTGGCCTTCAGACCAACCCATTTCACGAACATGCACAAGCGCTTGTTGCCATTCTTCTAATGCTTGCGGGTTGTCTGAGATATTATCTTTAGCAATATGCCCGCCCGTTTCTTGTGAAAAGTGAGCGAATGCAGTAATGATTGATTTTTTACAAATGGCATCTGAGTTACGGCCATCTGTGTACTCACCACAAAATGCAGGGAATTTACCAACAGCGCGTAGTAAACGTGTGTAGGTATATTCAGGCGTTGCCATCTGCGTTAAGAAGTCCCATTCATCTTGTGGGAAAACACGTTCTAAGCGTTTAACATTATCTGGATTTGAAGCTAAACCAGGTTCAATAGCGTCGACCACAGTATTAGTTTGTGTGCGTAAAGCTTGAGCCCAAATATCATACATAGGGTCCAATGTTTTAGCATCTTCTGCAGCTTGAATTTCTGATTGAGAAACAATAAATCCGGTTGGGTTAAGTGGGTCTTCTTGTGGGCTCATTGCATGGCTGTTGAGTACAACAGCATAGCCTATCAAAGTAGATAGGAATGTACGTTTAAACATTA
Source organism: Moritella sp. 24 (assembly GCF_018219155.1). NCBI lineage: Bacteria > Pseudomonadati > Pseudomonadota > Gammaproteobacteria > Alteromonadales > Moritellaceae > Moritella > Moritella sp. 24. The sequence continues at coordinate 2,244,227 of NZ_CP056123.1, forward strand.
TTTATCCTTAAAGAATGCCAATCCTAGGCATATATCCATCATCTTTCGGTTCCTTATAAAAACCAAAAATCCCATTCCAGAAAATATATAATTATTTAAATTAAGCTAAATAATCAACGCCATATTTTCAGGATGATGCATAATTATCATAACTAAATATCATGTCAACGATTGGGCTATCAAAATTTGTGCGTGAACTATCATCACAAACAAGGTCGGATCAGTCAGTGGTCGGAGCATTTTATAGATATACATATTGCATATATAACAATGAGTTATGCTGTTGATGAATATTGGGATTTGCGACTACTTTAAGATAACTAAGTGAAGTTATAATTCAACAATTCATACTAATGTAGCTTTTAATATTCAGCTCGCTGGCTGCTTGTATAAAATATGATGTTCTATGGTTGAATTTACAAGCGTTAGATAAAATAAGATAAATTAAGGTGGGCTTTCCATATAAAACCAAACGTCGACTGACGAATGGTTTTTAAATTTTCATTACAATGGTTCTGGGTATGCAGCTAACTTAGCTTTAATAAAGTCAGTATGCGTAATGTAAATAAGCTCTGACACTTGCCTAATTAACGCTTCTTCATAAGGATCAAGTACACCATCTGCATAAGCAACATGCCACATGGATTCAACCAGATCTAATTTATGCTTGTATTCAGCTTTTCGTAATTTGGATGTGAACTCATAAATAGATACTGCTTCTTCACTGTCCTTTTCTGCTATTTCGAGTAACTCATTGGCTCTTTCAATATTCACATTGAGCAATAAAGAAAGTTGATTTGATTTTGTGATGCTCTCTGATTCACTTTTAATATTGTCAGCATTCGCAACTTCGCATAATAACGCGGCCATGGATAGCTCAAATTCTTTTGTTGTAAATGCGCTTGTCGCTGATGTTCCATCTGTCAGTTGCTGAAATAGATCTTGTAATTTATTGAACATAAAATTGGTCGCTCTTTTTAAATGACAAATAATTATTTTGAATATTATACATAGACAACACTAAATATAAAAAGTTGTTATAGACACCCTACTCGTATTCCTCCTTATTGACAATCTACACATTAAAATATGTGTTGTCGCATTAATGATAAAGCATTAATTGTGAGACTAAACAGTTGTTTTTTATATCTAATTAATAAATAAGGCATAATGTTTGTTATTATCAATACATAATAAGTGGTTTCTTACTTAATGACATTATAAGTCTATTTTATCGGACTCTTAACTCATCACTCGCGTATACGTTTACTTAGGTGAATATCTTGTATTTAAAATTACAGCCAAAACTATTCATTTCGATGCTTTATCCACTCATCGCTCTTATCTTAATTAGTTTGAGCTACATAGGCTATTCCGACTATAAATTTATTAAAGAAAGTACATATCAACAAGCTAAAAATAATCTGGATATTTCTAATGAATACCTGAATCAGCACGTCAAAGCGGTTAAAAACCAATTATTCCTTCTGGGTGAAACGTATAAATATAATTATGATATAAGTGACTTTTTAGACAGTGCTCAGTATTTATTAGATAGTGAAAACAAATACTTAGAAATCGGTATTCTGACATCAACAAATGAATACTTTGCGACAAACTATGTCTACAATTCTGATCTAACGGCTATCAAATCCAGACCTTGGTTTAGTAATGGTATAAGTGATGAGAAACCCTTCATCTCAACACTTTATCAGAGCGAACAGACTCAAAGGTGGACAGTTGCTATTGTGTGTTTGCTCAAGTTGGATAATGGCGAAACGGCACGCGTGATTCTCGAGCTTGATATTCTGGGTTTATATGACAAATTATCTTTACTTAAAACATTAATGAATGGATACGTTTATGCGGTTGACCGTAAAACTGGCGACATAGTTATGCATCCAGATCCAAGTCGTATCAGTACAAAATCGATTAGTGTCACGCCACTTATTCTTCAGGATATCAACAATGGTACAGATACCGATAAAACGATTAACTATACGTATAACAATCAGAAAAAATTGAGTATATATAGCAAGGATAATCAACTTGGTTGGATCTTGCTTTCAAATGCCAGTAATGCCGATATCAAATATAAAGTATTTAGCATTGGCGCAGTGTCACTCGCCTTATTGTCGATTCTTATTACTATTATATTAATGGTGTTTATATCTAACCGTATTCACAGTAAAGGACAAGTATTGTCTGAATCAACAAGGCTTGAAGATATTTACCTGTCGCTGTCGCATATGGTCGCAGAGTTGTTCAGCTTTGATAAACTCTTCTTGTTTGTTTATAACCCTTACAATAAAAAATTTGAAGAACCAATTTATGATATATCTTTAGATGAAGACATTGTATATCAAGAGATTAAGAGTAATAAGGTACAAGTATTAAAAATTAATAACCCACTCATTTCAGACATTCTTCCCGACGAACGCTGCGCGCGGATCCCGCTTTATAATAAAGGCGAAATATTAGGAGTTATTTACCTGACCAACACAAGTTTAAGGTATCTTCACTTTATGCGTATATTCCGTAACTACGCACAGAGTGCATTGATTAATATGCTACTGACTCAAAAAATACGGAGCGAAGATTCAATGACACAGCTAATGAATAAGGCGTATTTACGTCAGCAAATGGCTTGCCAGATCCGTCGTAAAACTGAAAACACCTACCTTGCAATGATTGATATTGATGATTTCAAAGTGATAAATGATACCTATGGACACCTATTTGGTGATCGCGTCATTATTAAAACTGCAAATATGCTGAAGCACTTTTTTAATCATCAAGCTGTTACGTCCCGCTATGGTGGTGAGGAGTTTGCTGTTTTATTTCATGCCGATTGTGAACAGCAGGCTCTGCAGCGCCTTGACGAATTTAGACGTAGCATTGAAACATCTGTTATCACATCAGAACATAAAAGCTGTCAGTTAACAGTCAGTATTGGATTTTCTGCGTTACGCTCTAGCGTTGATAATACAATTTACGATGCTGACAACGCGCTGTATAGAGCAAAAAAGACAACAAAAAATAAAGTGGAACAATCCATTTGTGAGAAATTTAATGATCAAGGATTAGTTAATGTCGAACATATTCTCTAACAAGGTAAATGACACGCAAGCATTTACCAGTTTATTACCTATTTTTGCATTTATTAAACCATACAAGCTGATGGTGTTTTACGCCCTACTCGCATTGTTAGTGACTGCTGGCGTTAACCTATCTCTTGGCCAAGGGGTTAAGTTTGTCATTAATAATGGTTTTATTGCAGGTTCTGAGTCTCAATTGAAAACGGCAATTTTAGCATTGATTGTACTTATCACATTGCTTGCGGTTGGCACATTCAGTCGCTTTTATCTCATGTCTTGGTTAGGCGAACGTGTAAGTGCTGATATCAGGAAGGCCGTTTTTAATCAGGTAATTAAACTACACCCTAGCTATTTTGAGGAAAATAGAAGTGGCGAAATAATGTCACGATTAACAACGGATACATCATTACTGCAATCAATCATTGGTTCATCATTCTCGATGGCACTACGTAGTGTACTCATGTTAATTGGTGGTTTAATCATGCTGTTAGTCACTAACCTAGGTCTTACGTTATGGGTCGTAGCATGTGTCCCGTTTATTCTTATCCCTATTCTTGTGTATGGGCGTAAAGTGAGAGTATTGGCTGCGAGTAGTCAAAATGCGATTGCTGATATTGGTACATACGCCGGCGAAATAATTCAAAATATCAAGGTTGTTCAAAGCTATACCCATGAAGAACAAGAAAAAGCATCTTTTGCTAATGAGGTTGAAAATGCATTCTCTGTCGCAAAAAATAGAATTAAACAACGCTCACTTTTAATTGCGATAGTTATCTTTCTCACTTTCAGTGCAATTAGTGTCATGTTATGGGTTGGTGGTACTGACGTACTTGAAGGAAATATGACCGGAGGTGAGTTAGGTGCGTTTGTCTTCTATGCAATTATGGTCGCAATGTCTGTAGCGACAATATCAGAGGTTTACGGTGAACTACAACGCGCAGCGGGTTCTGCAACACGCTTGTTAGAGCTACTTAATATAACAAGTGAAATTGAAACACCGGAAGATCCAAAGATAATTGAAAAATCACATAGCACTATTATTGAATTTAAAGACCTCGATTTTTATTATCCTTCACGTCCTAGTATTGCAGCCCTGCAATCAATAAACCTAAAAATACCAATGGGTAAAGTGATTGCGTTAGTTGGTCCATCGGGTGCTGGTAAAACAACATTGTTTGAGCTATTGCAACGCTTCTATGATCCACAATCAGGTCATGTACTGTTTAATAATATCAATATTAACGAACTTGACCTTGATGAAGTTCGTCAGCGTATGGGCATGGTGCCACAACACCCGGTCTTATTTAGTTCTGATGTTTGGCATAATATCCGCTATGGTAATCCAAGTGCCACTGATGAAGAGGTTATTAACGCGGCTAAATTAGCACATGCACATGAATTTATTGAACAGCTTCCCGAAGGTTATAACAGCTTTTTAGGGGAACAAGGTGTGCGACTTTCAGGTGGACAGAAACAACGCGTTGCCCTCGCCCGTGCCATTTTGAAAGACCCTGAAGTGTTATTACTTGATGAAGCAACTAGCGCATTGGATGCTGAAAGCGAGCATCATGTCCAAGCGGCACTTGAGAAACTAATGCAAAACAGAACCACACTTATTATTGCTCACCGATTATCAACCGTGGTGAATGCAGACCTTATTTTGTTAATGGATAAAGGACAAATCATTGCACAAGGTACGCATGCCCAGCTACTTAACGAGTCTAGGTTATACAAACGCCTTTGTGAACTTCAGTTCGAAAGTGCCATTACTTAAAATGACAAAGGAGGTGCATACCGTCAATTTAAAAGACTGTATGTACCTCCTTACTTTTCATTTTTATCGATTTTAAATTAAGTGTTAATTATTCACACTTGTCACGCGACTAAAGCGTTTTCCATCAGGTGATACCGTTCTTAACTCTGCAGATGTAGCGGCAATAGGTTTTGTCCATGTTGCCCACGATGCGCCAGAGTCAGTGCTGTATTGCACTTCTAAACCAGGGAATTCCACGTTAGCGATCAGCTTACCTGCTTCTATTTTACCACCGGGTACTGGTAGACGGTATTGAATACCTGTTTGATCAATCTTAGCGAGTTCACGTTGACCAAGGATGTTTGCAAATTGAACCCATTCGGCCTGTTGCAGTTTAGTATCAACAAATGATGTTTCACCTCCTTTAAACTCTCGATCTTTTACATAATCAAGTTCCCAGGATGCTTTATGCCATGCGCGTTCAGCTAATGGTAGAATACGTGGGAAAACCATATATTCGAATTGTGAATCAGTACGTACAACTTCACTCCAAAGCTGGCCTGAAATACCATTGTAGCCACGGTTTTCTGTATCGCCTTTTACACTAAAGTTATTACCATCGCGGTCTTTTGATGTTTCAGCATTCTGAGGTAAGTTGTTTGGTGAAAACTTGAATACCTTTTTAGTATCGGTATAACGCGTTGCCCAATAGAAGCCACGCTCTTTCGCATTCACTTCATGTGGGAAATCAAAATATAAGTAATCTGGGTGAGATTGAACAACCTCAAAACCTTTTTCTGTCATATGGTTAGATGTATTAGCACCTCCCCAGTATAAGGTTTCCCAAACATTTGCAACTGCCGTTAATGGTAAATTTTTAGCATCGACATCTTTCAGTCCATCTTGCCAAAGTTGAGTTTTTTCAATTCCAGCAGCGGCGATTATATTTGCCACCTTCTTCACAAAGAGTGGACCGAGGTCGTGTGTTGTTTCTAAACTATCGTCTGCGGCAATTTGAGCAACACATTGCGGTGACTTAGCCCAAGGCATAGTCTGCTTGGTTAGGTCCATATCGCCTTTCCAACCCGTTGTTCCGCCTGTTTGCTCATAGCCATTTCCGAGGTGAATATTTTTTGCTTCATCCCCACCCATATGCCAGGTCTTTAATGGTTGGCCTGCTTCTTGGTGCATAGACTGAACTTCTGATATAACTTTACTAATAAAGTTATATGTTGAATCTATACAAGGATTTAAGATACCGTCATTGTAGAATTGAATCGTCGTGTAAACCGATTTATCATCAGGATCTGCTAATCGATACTCTTCAGCTTTTACTAAATCAGAGTCTTTGTATTTGTTATAACGCGCTTCCATTGCAACAACACCTGCTCGTGCATGGGCTGGCATATCAATTTCTGGAATGACTTCTATATTACGTGCGTTTGCATATTTGATTAGTTCTATATAATCTGTTTTTGATAAAAAACCTGATCCACGGTTATCTGTTGTTGGGCCAGATCCTAGCTGTGGTAATAAGCACGTTGTCTCCGCTAAATCATGGCAACGTTGCGCACCTACATCGGTTAGTTCAGGTAAATCAGGAATAGCTAATCGCCAGCCTTCATCATCTGTTAGGTGTATATGAAATTTATTCAATTTGTACGCACTCATTTGATCGAGTAAGCGTAAAAGTGATTCTTTACTGTGGAAGTTACGTGCAATATCAACTTCCATGCCACGATATTCAAAGTTCGGAGCATCTTTCACACTGACTTGGGAAATTGTTTTATTTGATGAAAAATCAGATGGAATAAGCGATGCTATTGATTGTAATGCGTAAAGTGCCCCAGCATTATCAAAGGCCGTAATTTCCGCGCTGCTATCTGAAATATCGAGGCTGTAACCGCCTGATTTAGCATATTCACTTTCAAGTTTCAGTGGCGCAATGGTTACATTGACAGGATATTTACCTGATACATTGACACCAAAGTTTTCAAGTCGGTTTGTAATAGCAGTAAGTGAAGCTGTATTCATCGCTGGTGCATGGATTTGAATGCCTTCACTTAGATCTGCACTGCCCGTCACCATGTCATCTTGCCAAACAGGTGTCGGTAGGATCTTGTTAGCAATTGTAGATATTGACAGTTGTGAGGTTGCTTCATTTTTATCAAAGCGTGTGTTCGCATTCATGACTATATTGTTATCGCCAGCATGACGTTTCAGGTTTTCACCTATTAATGGCTTAACAATATCTGACATATTTTCTGTATCGGTATTTGCGATCACTTTCGCTTCTGCATTTTCGGCAGTCACGTAATAACGTGGGATGACATCTGTTTCAAATAGTGACCAGTATTCAGCGATAAAATTAACATCAATAGTAGAGTTTGCTGCGAATCCTTTGAATTCAGCTGTCGGGGTTATTTTATGTAAATCACCATTAATGTGCTCAATGGTAAATTCCGGTGATTTTACATCTAAGATTCGACGGATACTATGGAAGTAGATTTCCCAATCAGCAGAATCAATCGCTACACCATTGTTTGTTAATTGAATTGTTGAGTCTTGACAAGCCGCCCACTCAGCACCTAGCGCTTTACACGTGGCAGATTTATCACCTTCAAGCTTTTGATTTACTTGGTATGTGACTTGAATAGATGAGGCGATTGCATCGACAGTATCTTGTGTTGATGACGTTTCTGATGTGGTACTACAACCAGCCAGAGCAATACTTAATCCAAGTGCAATTGCTGTTTTATTCATATCCGTACCTTCCTTTGAGACAAATCTGTTTTAATTCATAAACTTATTTCGCAATATAAAATAACTCAACTTATTTACCAGCCAAAGTTATAATCATTGTGATGATAATCACCTTTATAATGTTTTTTGTGAAAACGATGTGATTAAAGTCATTGTTAATGAATGAATAAAGATACATATGGAAGCTTTAACTATTGTTTAATGTAATTACAAATAGCTTAATCTTTAGCGTGAATTAACTTGTTTTCAGGGGAATGTATGAAATGATAAGGTATGTGATCTCTAAACGTTAATACCTTTATACAATTAAGTACTTAAGGTACTATATTGATGTTAGATCAAGTCATCATCGTCTTTTATACTTAGGTTCTATTTATGAAAAAATTAACGACAAAAAAAAGTTTAGCTGCAAAAAAGCAAAATAAAATCATCACAATCGCTATATTATGTGTTGCTATTGTGACAGGTGCACTTCTCCTTACTCCTACAGATTCAAATGAAAATATAGATCAGTATCTCTATAGTGAGCATGCGCTTATTTTTGGTAATGAAAATGCGAAAGTCACTATCGTTGAGTTCTTTGATCCTGCTTGTGAATCTTGCCGTGCGTTTTACCCTCTCGTTAAAAGCCAAATCAAGAAATATGAAGGCAAGGTTAACTTAATTGTTCGACCTGTTGCATTTCATAAAAACGTAGGACCAGTTGTTACCGCATTAGAAGCGACTAAAATGCAAGGTAAATACTGGGATGCGCTGAGTACGACACTATATAATCAAAGTCGTTGGGCAATAAATCATACTGCTAATGTAGAGCTATTGTATCCATATCTGCAGGACGCAGGCATTGACATTGAAAAGCTTAAGATTGATATGAAGAAAGCCATAATCGCTGAAAACTTAGCTCAAGATACACAAGATGCTAAAACGCTTAAAGTATTAAAGACACCGACGTTCTATGTTAACGGTGTTGCACTGAAAACTTTTGGTGATGCGCCATTAAAAGCACTTATTGCAAGTGAAGTAAAAAAAGCATATTCAGAATAATTGCTTAATAACGAAGTATAAAAAAAGCCCTCAACTTGATTGAGGGCTTTTTTGTATAAGCTTAACGCTGTAAATAATTTGTATTAAAATATGAGAGACAAATTAAGTGCGGTATAAAATCTTTACAATGTGCCAACCATGTTTAGTCTTCACAAGATGTGGAGTCAGAATTTCTGCATTGAAACAAACCTTATCGAAAGCAGGAACCATCGCTCCTTTTCTGAACTCACCTAAGTTACCACCATCCTTTTTGCCTGATGGGCAAAGGGAATGTGACTTAGCAAGCTTTTGGAAGTTGGCACCTTTTCCTAGTTGTTCTAAAATTTCGTATGCTTTATCTTGGTGTTTAACTAAAATATGCAATGCTGCAGCTGTTCTCGCCATGACTAACTCGACTCTAAATAAAAATTTATAATCCACCATTTTACCATAACAAATCGTCTACTGACTACACTCTTAATCAGTAAGTGAATCCTACTGGTTATAGAAAGCGCAAAAATAACTGTTTAGACCAGTTATTTGTAAAAAATTATTCTTTCAAATGAAAGGATGTGCCAAAGTTATCTTATAAGAGGTATACTGGTAACAATTTAATTCATCACCGCTTTCATTTTATTAAGGATAAAATCACACATGGCAGTTCATCCAAGAGCCGGACAAAAGGCACTAAACTCAGATCTTTGTAATATCCCTGCACTTGTTTCTAATTATTACATTAACAAGCCTGATGTAACGAAAATTGCTGAACGTGTAGCATTTGGTACATCTGGTCACCGTGGTAATGCATTTGCTTCATCTTTTAATGAAGATCATATCTTAGCTATTTCTCAAGCAATCGCTGAATATCGCCATGAACAAGGCATTACTGGTCCACTATTTATCGGTAAAGATACGCATGCTTTATCTGAACCAGCAAATATTTCTGCTATCGAAGTGCTTGTAGCTAACGGTGTTGATGTACGTGTTCAGTCTGATGCTGGTTTTACACCAACACCGGTGATCTCGCATGCTATTTTGACTCATAACAGTAATAATACTGCACAAGCTGATGGTATTGTTATCACACCTTCTCACAATCCCCCGCAAGATGGTGGTATTAAATATAATCCGCCGCATGGTGGTCCAGCTGACGGTGATGTAACTAAAATTATCGAAAACCGTGCTAACGACATCATTGCTGAAGGATTAACTGCAGTTAAGCGTATTAGCTATGCAGTTGCTATCCAGTCTTCTCACTACCAAGAAATTGATTATGTAGAAGGTTATGTTGCAGATCTAGAAAACGTATTAAACCTTAAAGCAATTGCAGACGCTGGTATCAAAATCGGTGTTGATACACTAGGTGGCTCTGGTTTTGCATATTGGGATGTGATTGCAGCCAAGTATAATTTAAACATTGAAGTGGTAAACGATCGTGTTGACCCAAGCTTCTCATTTATGTGCCTAGATAAAGATGGCAAGATCCGCATGGATTGCTCATCGCCATACGCGATGGCTAGCTTGATTGGTCTAAAAGATGATTTTGACATCGCGATTGGTAACGATCCTGATTATGACCGTCACGGTATTGTTACTAAAAGTGGTTTAATGAACCCAAACCATTACCTTGCTGTTGCAATTCAATACCTGTTTAACAACCGTAAAGATTGGCCAGTAAATGCAAAAGTGGGTAAAACACTGGTTTCAAGTTCGATGATTGATCGCGTAGCGGCAAAAATTGAACGTCCAATGTGTGAAGTACCAGTTGGCTTTAAATGGTTTGTTGATGGTTTACACACTGCCGATTTTGGTTTTGGCGGTGAAGAAAGTGCCGGTGCATCTTTCTTACGTAAAAATGGTACTGTTTGGACAACGGATAAAGACGGTATTATTCTTGCGTTATTGTCTGCCGAGATTCTTGCTGTTACGGGTAAAGATCCTGCACAACTTTATGCAGACCTAACAGAAGAATTTGGTTCTCCGGTATATAACCGTATTGATGCGCCAGCGTCATTTGAAGAAAAAGCAATTCTTTCAAACTTATCTCCTGAACTTGTTCAAGCTGAAACACTTGCAGGCGAAAAAATCACGGCTAAATTAACCAATGCACCGGGTAATGATGGCAAAATTGGTGGTTTGAAAGTAACAACTGAAAATGGTTGGTTTGCTGCACGCCCTTCAGGTACAGAAGCTATCTACAAAATTTACGCAGAAAGCTTTAAAGATGAAGCACATCTGGCTCTTATTTTAAGTGAAGCACAAGAAATTGTGTCTGCTGCGCTTAAAGCGTAGAGACTTCGCTCGCTAAGTTAAATAACAATTAATACGAAAAGGCTGATTCACTCTTTGAATTTTAAAGGGTAATTAGCCTTTTTTATTAACAAGGCATTAACCACCGCTATACACTATTAGATATTTTTATAGATGTGCACACAGAGTGTCATGTATTCAACGTCGCTTTCATTGCTATTTTTGATTGATCCTTATCAACTCGGAGGTAAAAAATATATTTTTAGGCCTCAAATAATTGATTTAGATCAACGAAGAGTAAACCCTCTATTTTCAGCGTGTTTTTAACAATATAACAAACAAATAGCGCTGTTAATGTTATGAGAAATCGCGTAATATCCCCATCTGAGTACGACTGTCAATTTAGATTACTTAAATTTACATGTACTTATTTTGGGTATTCACGCATCAACAGATGTTTAATTATTCGTAGCACCGGAAGCATAATATGAGCTCTCATTCACCTATAAAAACTGACTATAACTATAAAGTTGTACGACAGTTTACTGTGATGGCTGTTATCTGGGGTATTGTTGGTATGTCAGTGGGTGTGCTAATCGCAGCACAGCTAATTTGGCCTGCACTAAACTTCGATACTCCTTGGTTAACTTATAGCCGTCTTCGTCCCCTACACACCAATGCAGTAATTTTTGCATTTGGTACTTCGGCCCTAATGGCAACATCTTTTTATGTTGTCCAACGTACATGTCAAACACGCCTATTCGGTGGCGTTTTACCTGCGATTGTATTTTGGGGTTGGCAACTTGTTATTCTTTCTGCCGTTATATCATTACCACTTGGTTATAACACGTCAAAAGAATACGCAGAACTTGAATGGCCGATTGATATCTTAATCACGCTAGTTTGGGTTGTTTATGCGGTTGTATTCTTTGGCACCATTATCAAACGCCGTACGTCGCACATTTATGTTGCGAACTGGTTCTTTGGTGCATTCATCTTAACCGTTGCTGTTTTACACATTGTAAACAGTGCAGCAATCCCACTAAATGGAATGAAATCTTATTCTATTTACGGTGGTGCGATTGATGCAATGGTTCAGTGGTGGTATGGCCATAATGCAGTAGGCTTCCTCCTAACTGCTGGTTTCTTAGGTATGATGTACTACTTCGTTCCTAAACAAGCTAACCGTCCTGTTTACTCATACCGTTTATCTATTGTTCACTTCTGGGCATTAGTATCGTTATACATCTGGGCTGGTCCTCACCATTTACATTACACTGCACTACCAGATTGGACTCAATCTGTAGGCATGGTAATGTCGTTAATCTTATTCGCTCCTTCATGGGGTGGTATGATCAACGGTATCATGACGCTTTCTGGCGCATGGCATAAACTACGTTATGACCCTATCCTACGTTTCTTAATTGTATCTCTATCTTTCTACGGTATGTCTACGTTCGAAGGTCCAATGATGGCAATTAAGAGTGTAAATGCACTATCGCATTACACTGACTGGACTGTTGGTCACGTACACTCAGGTGCGCTAGGTTGGGTTGCGATGGTATCTATCGGTGCTATCTACCACTTAATTCCAGTATTATTTAACCAAGGTCGTATGTACAGCGTTAAGCTAATCAACGTTCACTTCTGGTTAGCAACTATTGGTACGGTTCTTTACATTGTTTCAATGTGGATCTCTGGTGTTATGCAAGGTCTGATGTGGAGAGCGGTTAACGCAGACGGTACATTAACGTACAGTTTCGTTGAGTCACTTCAAGCTTCATACCCATTCTACTTCGTGCGCTTCCTTGGTGGTGTGTTCTTTGTTGCAGGTATGCTATTAATGGCATACAACGTCTTTAAGACAATTTCTGCTACAGATCACTCAATCAAAGCTGACGCTGAAGCGGCATAGAAAGGAGATATCTTATGAAACATGAATTAATTGAAAAGAACGTTGGTTTATTAGCGATCTTCATCGTCATTGCGATCAGCTTTGGTGCTATGGTTGAGATTACACCACTGTTCTGGCAAAAAGATACTACTGAGCCTCTAGACACTCTACGCCCTTATACGGCACTAGAGATGGAAGGTCGTGATATCTACATCCGTGAGAACTGTGCAGTTTGTCATAGTCAAATGATCCGTCCTTTCCGTGCAGAAACAGAGCGTTACGGCGCATACTCTGTTGCTGGTGAATCTGTTTGGGAACATCCATTCCTATGGGGTTCTAAGCGTACAGGTCCAGATCTAGCTCGTGTTGGTGGTCGTTACTCTGATGACTGGCAACGTGCGCATTTACTTGATCCGCGTAGTGTTGTACCTGAGTCAAACATGCCTGCTTTCCCTTGGTTAGCTGAAAATGTGTTAGACGGTTCAGAATCTGCTAAGAAATTAAGTATCTTTAAAGACTACTTTGACGTTCCTTACACAGATGCCGATATTGCTGGTGCAGAAGAAGCAGTAAAAGGTAAAACTGAACTAGACGCATTGGTTGCATATCTGCAATCATTAGGTCATGCATTAAAATAAGGGTGTAACTTATGGATTACGGTACATTTCAAGGGGTTTATACCCTAATACTAATGGCCATTTTTATCAGTATTATTGTTTGGGCTTACAGCAAACGTCAAAAACGTTCGTTTAACGAAGCCGCTAACTTAGTATTCGCTGATGAAGCAGTCCACAGTGATTCACTTAATGGAGAGCAGAAGAATACTTCTGCTCGTATTTAGGAGTTTATGATTATGAGTACTTTTTGGAGTATTTGGATCACAGTGATCACACTAGGTAGCATTTTTGCTTGCCTAGGTCTTCTTTGGATGTGTAACAAAAACGATACAGGTGTTAAAGAAGGCGAATCAATGGGTCACTCTTTCGATGGTATCGAAGAGTTAAATAACCCATTACCAACATGGTGGAAATATCTATTTATTTTCACTTGTATTGGTGGCTTTATTTATTTCGCACTTTACCCAGGTCTAGGTGCATATAAAGGCCTATTAGGTTGGACTAGTGCTAACGAATACCAACGCGAAGTGTCATCTGCAGATGAAAAATATGCAGCTGTATTTAACAAGCTAGTTAAAACAGAAGAAAGTAACTTCACTGAATACCGTGAAATTGCTGACATTGCTAAAGACCCTGAAGCAGTAAAAGTAGGTCAACGCCTATTCTTACAAAACTGTTCTCAGTGTCATGGTTCTGATGCGCGTGGTGCTAAAGGCTTCCCTAACCTAACTGATGGTGATTGGTTATACGGCGGTACTACTGCTGATATCAAAACAACTATCATGCATGGCCGTGCGGGTGTCATGCCTGGCTGGTTAGCTGTATTAGGTGATGATAAAGTAGATCAAGTAACAACGTATGTTGTTGGTTTATCTGGCCGTAAAGTAAATGCTCGTGAGTCTGCAGCAGGTAAAGAAGTATTCCTTCAAACTTGTTCAGCTTGTCACGGTGCAGATGCGAAAGGCATGACTATGCTTGGTGCTCCAAACCTTACTGACAAAACTTGGTTGTATGGTGGCTCTAAAAAAGCGATCAAACAAACTGTTAGTTATGGTCGTAACGGTGTGATGCCAGCATGGGGTGATATCCTTGGCGAAGACAAAGTAATGCTACTAAGTGGTTATGTTTACAGCTTAAGTGTAAAGTAACGTAATAGTGGTTATTTAAAGCTCCATTTACTAAATGGAGCTTTTTTTTTGGCTGTAACTTTGTTAAGTTTCCCTTTTTCCTTCATGGAGTTCACAATGAAATCTTATTGGTACAAAGAACCTTGGTTTTGGTTCGTCATCTTCTTCCCTACACTCGCTGTTGTCGCTGGTACTTCTACTTTTGTTATCTTTCAAAACAATCAACCAGACATGGTTTCTGAAGATTACTATAAAGATGGTAAAAAAATTAACCAAGATTTAACGAAATATCATGAAGCATTAGCGCGTAATATTACGTTTGATCTTAAATTCGAAAATAACAGCGCAGTATTTTCTAAAGCAAGCGGCGATCTTGTTGCGAATCAAGCATTACAAGTATCATTTTTCCACGTTACGCTAGCAAAACACGATATTTCTGTACTCGCGACAGCATCTGGTGATGGCAGTTACCGTATCGATATTCCGGAAGACATGCTCGAAGGTAAATGGCGTGTGCGTATTGAATCATTCGACAGTAAATGGCGTGTACAAGAATACGTTCAATATCCAAATACTTCTGTTATTAAGTTAGACGGCGAGCAAGATTAATGTCAAACGGTACTGATTGTTATCACTGCGGTGAAGTTGTATTAGCTGCAGATAAAAATAAATATAAAGTCTATATAGCACCTGAAGAACGCGAAATGTGTTGTCCAGGCTGCCAATCTGTCGCAGAAATGATTGTTGGTTCAGGATTAAGTTCTTATTATGAACACAGGACCGATTTATCACCCACGGCAAAGCAATTAGTACCGGATGAATTATTACGATTAGAAATTTATGATGATAATGAAATTCAAGATGAATTTGTTTATCAAGATGGTGAGATTAAAGAAATAACACTGACTGTCGAAGGGTTAACGTGCGCTGCGTGTGCATGGTTAATTGAAAAGAGTTTACGTAATACCAAAGGTATCCATTTTATTAATGTGAATGCGACAAGTAACCGTATTTCGATTAAATGGATTGATGAGCACATTAAGTTAAGTGACATCCTAAAACGTATCAATAACTTAGGTTACAGCGCCTCCCCTTTTCAAGCTGATCAACATGAGTTGATGTATAACAAGCAACTTAAGTCTTACTTTAGACGCTTAGGTTTAGCTGGCTTAGCAACAATGCAAGTGATGATGTTTGCGGTTGCGCTTTATTCTACGTGGTTTGGCGATATGGAAGAGATGTATCGTCAACTATTCCGCTGGGTTAGTTTAATTGTAGCCACCCCTGTACTACTTTATTCAGCACAGCCTTTCTATTCAAACGCGCTGCGTAATTTACGAACCCGAACCTTAGGAATGGACGTTCCCGTTTCAATCGCATTGTTAGGCGCTTATACCGCCTCCGCCTATGCAACCATGACTGGTACTGGTGAAGTATATTTTGAATCCATTTCTATGTTTACCTTCTTTCTATTATTCGGTCGTTACTTAGAGCTAAGAGCCAGAAAGAAAACATCTGAACTCAGTGCGAATATGGCAAAGTTGATTCCAAACATGGCATTACGCCTCAATGCCGATAAAACAGAAAAGTTAATTCCAACTAAGCAACTCGACATTGGTGATTACGTTATTGTTAAAAGTGGTGAAGTCATTCCTTGTGACGGTACCATTATTAATGGTGAAACAAGTGTTGATGAATCAATGCTAACAGGTGAGTTTTTACCGATCGTTAAATCGATAGATAGCGGTGTGTACACTGGTAGTCTTAATGTAGAGCAAACCATTACAGTGTGTGTGACTAAAACACATAAACACAATTTGATTTCGGAAATTATTCGCCTACAAAATACAGCGCAGTCTTCAAAACCTCAAATTTCAGTGTTAGCAGACAAGATTTCACGTTACTTCGTACTTGCCTTACTTATTATTTCTGCTGGTACTTATCTATTTTGGTTAGGGCACGATCCTGACAAAGCATTTTGGATTACTTTATCAGTATTAGTGGCAACTTGCCCCTGCGCATTATCACTTGCAACACCAACGGCATTGACTTGTGCGACGAGTTTCTTATCACAGCGCGGTATTCTAATACGTAAAGAGCATGTACTTGAATCATTAACGAATATTAATGAAGTCGCATTTGATAAAACAGGTACATTAACCAAGGGTGCTTTCACGCTGACCAGTATTAAAGCTGAATGTGATATGCAAAATGAAGAGTTGCTGCGTCTCGCTACATCTTTAGAAAAACATTCAACACACCCTATCGCGACAGCCTTCAAAACAGACATGGCCTTGATGGAATTTGATAAAACAGAAAACCACATTGGTCTTGGTATTTCAGGGACTATCGGTTCTGATGTTTATAAAATTGGTTCAGCATCGTTTACAAATCAGGTCAGTTTAGAATCAGACGGTAAAGAGATCCTTGTCTATCTCATAAAAAATGATCTGCTCATCGCCCGCTTTTATATTCAAGATGAAATGCGTGATAATGTATCAACCACATTAGACTACATTGCTGCTACAGGTGTAGACATTACTCTGCTTACTGGCGATACCAAAGATAATACAAACAAAGTTACTGAAGGCTTGGCAATTACAAATAGGAAGACGAGTCAGTCACCAGAAAGTAAACTTGCTTATATTAATCAGCAACAAGCGAACAATAAATTAGTACTAATGGTCGGTGATGGTGTCAATGATGCGCCGGTATTGAGTGCTGCTACGGTATCTGTTGCTATGGGTGAAGGTTCTGATTTAGCGAAAAATAGCGCCGATGTGGTGTTATTAAGCACTGATTTTATTGCAATGAAATATATGCTGGCTACTGCGACCAAAACCTATAAAATAATCAAACAAAACTTAATGTGGGCACTTGGTTATAACTCATTAATTTTGCCGCTGGCGATGTCAGGTAGTGTACCGCCATATATCGCTGTTGTAGGTATGTCACTTAGCTCCCTACTTGTTATTGGTAATTCATTAAGGCTGTTGAAGTAATGGAAATTATATTTATGTTGATCCCAATTGCGATTATTTTTGTCGCAATTGCTGTAGGTGTCTTTTTTTGGGCCGTTAAATCAGATCAATTTGAAGATTTAGAACGCGAAGGGAGTAATATCTTGTTTGATGACAATGATAATAACGACTCACCTGTAGAAAAACATGATAACTAGTCTTATCGCGGCATTCATGATCGGTGTGTTAGGCGCTGGTCACTGTATTGCAATGTGCGGTGGTATTTCGGGTGCGATTGCACATGCAAGTAGTAAGTCATCTTCTCAGTCAATGCCCCTAACGCCTCTTTTCTATAATTTAGGTCGTATCAGCAGCTATACTTTAATTGGTACTCTTGTTGGTTACACGGCGCAAATTGGATTGAATTTTGGTGCAGGTTACGACTTACTCGTCATTTTACGTTTTATTTCGGGCATAACACTTATCCTTATTGGTTTGTATATTGCTCAACTTAATTCGACGATCTTGCAACTTGAAAAGGTAGGACGTTTATTATGGCGTTATATTCAACCCGTTGCCCGCCAGTTTTTACCGTTAAAAACGCCCTATCATGCATTTCCACTTGGCTTTTTGTGGGGGTGGCTACCTTGCGGTTTAGTGTATTCAGCATTAACACTCGCACTATCAACGGGTTCTGCGTTAGAATCTGGGCTAACGATGTTTGCATTCGGCTTGGGGACATTCCCTATTATGTTTTTAGTCGGGAGCTTATCAAACCAATTCAATCGTTTAATACAGAATTCAAAGTTTAAAAAATGTAGTGGTTTATTACTTGTTGTATTTGGTTCACATGTTATTTATATTGCTATAGTACAATTGAGTGCTAATAGCCTATAAAGCTGTTACAATATTGACATATATCAAAAGAGTTTAGTGGGATTATGGCCTTAGATAAAAAGATAGCAACACGAACGACGCCTTCAAAATGTGAAATTCACTGCCAGAATTGCAGTATTAGTCAGCTTTGCATACCATATTCTTTAAATGATTCAGAGTTAGATTCACTCGATCAAATTATTGAACGTAAAAAACCGTTTCAAAAGCATGATGAAATCTTCAAAGCTGGTGACAAAGTTAAATCACTTTACGCAATTCGTTCAGGTTCTGTTAAATCATACACAATCACTGAACAAGGTGATGAACAAATCACAGGTTTCCACCTTGCTGGTGATTTAATCGGTTTCGATGGTTTAAGCTCAGGTGTTCACCCTAGTTTTTCTCAAGCATTAGAAACTTCAATGGTTTGTGAAATCCCATACGACACACTGGATGACTTAATTGGTAAAATGCCAATGTTACGCCGTCAAGTGATGCGTTTAATGAGTGGTGAAATTGCTGCTGATCAAGAAATGATTTTATTATTAAGTAAAAAGAATGCCGAGCAACGTCTTGCAGCCTTCTTAAATAATTTATCAGTTCGTTTTTCTGAGCGTGGTTTTTCACCTAAAGAATTCCGTTTAACCATGACTCGTGGTGATATCGGTAACTACTTAGGTCTGACTGTTGAAACTATTAGTCGCTTACTTGGCCGTTTCCAAACAAGTGAAATGATTGAAGTAAAAGGGAAATATATCAGCATTATAGACCGTGAAAGTTTAGCAACACTTGCTGGTAAGAAAGACGTATAGCAAAAATTAAGCTTATTGCTATTTATTTACAATAAGTTAGTACATTTATGGCATCTATCACAAATTGAGATATAGTTAGGTAAGTAAAATTATTGGTTATGTATAATCAATAGAAGAAACATATACTTAATCTATATTCAATTCGTGATAAAGGTGCCTTATGAATAAATACAAAAATATTCTAGTGGTTGCAGATCAAGTTAATACACCGCAGATAGCATTATCTCGTGCATTGTATCTAGCCTCTCAACAAGATAACGTTTCAATTTCTCTTCTCCTTGTTATTTATGACCTTTCTTATGAATTAACTTCCCTTTTTTCAAGTGACGAACGACAATCAATGCAAGACGCCATTGTTGCCGAAGAAAAAAAGTCATTTATGGCGCAATTATCGCAAGACTATCCTGGTGCAAACATAAAGGTAAAACTGGTTTGGCATAAGCGTCCATTCGAATCGATATTAGAAGAAGCAAAGCTTAATAATCATGATTTAATTGTTAAAAGCACGCACGACCATAATAAACTCAGCGCTGTTATGTTTACCCCTACTGATTGGCATTTATTACGTAAAAGTGAGTGTCCGGTTTTATTGGTTAAAGATCATGAGTGGCCTGTTGGTGGAAATATTGTCGCAGCAATTCAAGTGCTTGAAACTACTAGCCTAAGTAGTGACGATGATAATTCAATTAACGAACGCATTACTCAAGAAGCGCTTCAGTTAAAAGAACTATTAAATGCGAATATTCATTTAGCGAATGCTTACCCAAGTACACCAGAACATATATCCATTGAAATCCCCAATTTCGATGCGGTTGCCTACAATCAAGAAATCGAAGAACACCATAAAACGTCTATGTACAATCATGCTGAAAAGTTTAATGTGGCAAAAGAAAATGTACACATCGAATCTGGTGCTCCGGAAGATGTTATTGCAGACGTGGTACAAGAAGTTGATGCTGAATTAGTTATCTTAGGCGCCCCTACTCGTAATGGATTTTCTGCTTTTCTTATCGGTAATACAGCGGAAATGGTGATTGATTCAATTAATTGCGACCTTCTTGCATTAAAATAATTAACAGACACTTATATGTATAGCTAAGCTTGCTGTACACGCTTGTACCGGAACTTGCTTTTCCGGTCTGCTTGGGTATACTGCGCTGCTTACAGCATTATTTATCCTGAGTGTCCCAATGAATCCTGAAAATTTTACTGCTTTAGAAAAAAAGCAATTTGCTAAACTGCAAAAAAAACTGCGCCATGAAACAGGTAAAGCAATCGTAGATTATAATATGATTGAAGATGGTGACAGAGTCATGGTTTGTTTATCTGGTGGCGCTGATAGTTTTACAATGCTTGATATTTTACTTCAATTACAAGCTGCTGCACCAATTAGCTTTGATATCATCGCAGTAAACCTAGATCAAAAACAACCTGGCTTTCCTGAAGATATTCTTCCTAATTATTTAGAAAATCTTGGTATTGAATACAAGATTGTTCAAAAAGATACTTACAGTATTGTAAAAGATAAAATTCCAGAAGGTAAAACGACTTGTAGCCTTTGCTCTCGTTTACGTCGCGGTATTCTTTATAATGCAGCTGTTGATTTAGGTGCTACAAAACTTGCACTGGGTCATCACGCTGACGATATTGTTGAAACATTATTCTTAAATATGTTCCACGGCGGCAAAATGAAAACGATGCCACCAAAACTTATCTCTGATGATAAACGTAACATCGTTATTCGCCCACTTGCGTATTGCCGTGAAACAGATATCAAAGCATATTCAGCGTTTAAACAATTCCCTATTATTCCTTGTAACCTGTGTGGTTCTCAAGAGAACTTACAACGCCAAGCTGTTAAAGCAATGCTTTCACAATGGGATGAAGCAAATCCTGGCCGTGTAAATAATTGTTTCAACGCAATTCGTAACGTTGTGCCAAGTCACTTAGCAGATACAAATGCATTTGATTTTGTAAACATGGATTTAGAACGTGCAGATGAACTTACTGAGTTTGATACTGCCTTCGATAATGAAATTGAAATGATTCCTGTTGAAGATGCTAAGGCTGGCGTTGAAAAATTTGATCCAAGTGAAGCTATCACTGTGATTGAATTATAAAAACGATAGACGTTAAGAATAAAAATATAATTTGAAATAGAAATAAAAAAGCACTGCGTTTATGCAGTGCTTTTTTTTTGATTCAAACTGAGCTAATTATATTTCAGTTAAAGGAACAATGCGTAATGGTTGCTTACTGAATTTAATGCCCGCAATTTTATCGCGAATAATTTCATCTTGCGACAACGAAATTTGTTTACCACTTTTAAATAAAGTACCGCTGGTGGTGTAAGCATCAACAGGTTCATCAAAAATAAACTGAACACCCACTGTCATTGGTAAATTCATACGACCAAAATAGCCAGCCATGTTACCCAAAAATAAATCAAACTCTTCAATTTGCTTCACTAACGATAGTGTAGAGAATTCCACACTGTCATTTTCTGCTGCCATAATTTGAAACGCGAGGTCACATGACGCAGTGTCTGTCACATTAACGTGCAGTTTTGCTTTGTCATCGCGTAATTGTTTGTTAAAAGGTAGCATAAGTTCAGAGTCTGCGCCGACTTCTACATCTGTAATCTCGCCTTCGAAATTAATAAACGCGTTTTCAATCTGGCAATGCTTACCTGTCTGGCTATTATTAAGAAACACACCTATTTTAGTATTAACATATTGTTCTTTTTTACTATTTTTAATTCTGTTATAAAAACCATCATAACCAACGACTAATTCTTGGGCGCTTAAAGAAGGAACAAGAAGACTAGAAAGAAGCACCACTTTAATGAAATGGTTATTGAGCATGATCTGATCCTTGATATCTGAGTAAAGGGCTAACTAAAACGAAAAGTTTTATTCCGGCTATTATACCTAAAATAAGTCATAAATTAGAGCACATAATCCATCTTTATTATTTTTGAAGTTTTAAAAATGACCTGAATATGTTTTTAACGCATTATTTTTATTGAAGTGCAAATTTATGCTTCATTTCTGTGAGCTATAGCATTAGAATTCACGCAAATCGTTCATCTTATTAGATTAGATGAACCTCTTATTATTTAGGTTTATTGATGCTTAACAAAAATCAAAACTCAATCATTAGACTTGCTAACGCAAAAAAGTCATTTGATAACAAACTTATTATTAATGATTTAACGTTAGATATTTACGATGGCGAGTTCGTCACTATTTTAGGGCCTTCTGGTTGCGGAAAAACAACGGCATTACGTGTTCTTGCTGGGTTAGAAACGCTCGATAGCGGAGATGTTTATCTTGAAGATAAATGTATCACAAATGTCCCCGCAGAAAAGCGAAATACAAACACAGTGTTTCAAGGTTATGCACTATTCCCACACATGACCGTGTTTGAAAATATCGCGTTTGGTTTACGTATGAAAAAAATTGCGGAATCAGATATCAAACAACGCGTAGATGAAATACTGAATATTGTAAAGTTGACTGATTTTAAAGATCGTCAACCGGCACAACTTTCAGGCGGTCAGCAACAGCGAGTAGCCATTGCCCGTGCAGTTGTGAATCGACCAAAAGTATTACTGTTAGATGAATCTCTCAGTGCGTTAGATTATAAATTACGTAAAGAGATGCAGAACGAGCTTAAAATGCTGCAGCGTAAATTGAATATTACGTTTATATTTGTAACGCATGATCAAGAAGAAGCGTTAACGATGTCTGATCGCATCATCGTTATGAATAACGGTAATGTAGAACAAATCGGTACTCCTCGTGAAATTTACGAAACGCCGATAAACTTATTCGTGGCAAAGTTCATTGGTGAGATCAATATTTTCCCTGCTGTTATCGAATCTTGTTTAGACGACAACAAATACATCGCGAATGTACATAGTTGCCAGTATACGATTACCACTGAGTTACCATTAACGCAGAGCCAAGAAATTAATATATTACTTCGTCCTGAAGATCTTAGAATTAAAGAAATTGATGATAAGGCGACGTCGGCACAAATCACTGGGCATATTATTGAGCGAAACTATAAAGGAATGACATTAGATTCAGTTATTCGCTTAGATTCTGGTGAAAGAGTACAAATTAGTGAATTTTTTGATGAAGACGACCCTGACTTTGATCATAGCTTAGGCCAAAAGGTTGCGGTATCTTGGGTTGAAAGCTGGGAGGTTATCCTAAAAAATGATTAATTCGTCGCTTTTTAAGCGTTTCTCTATCGGACTTTTATTGGTCTGGTTGAGTGTATTCGTTTTACTTCCAAATATAATGATCATTATCACTAGTTTTTTAACGCGTGATGATGCGAACTTAATCAGTTTAACGTTCACGTTAGATAATTACATTCGATTGTTTGATCCTTTATATTTCAAAGTATTAAAACATTCGGTGTACATGGCAAGTATTGCGACTTTAATTTGCTTAATTATTGGTTATCCTTTTGCCTATACGATTGCTCAGTTACCAAAAAAAGTAAGACCCGTTCTCTTATTTTTGATTATTGTCCCCTTCTGGACAAACTCATTAATTAGAACCTACGGTATCAAGATCTTATTAGCTAAAAAAGGACTACTAAACGCTTTTTTACTCAATTTACACATCATTGATAAACCGCTTAAGCTTATGTATACAGAGTTTGCCGTTATTTTTGCACTCGTTTATATCTTGTTACCGTTTATGATTTTGCCTTTGTATTCAAGTATTGAAAAAATTGATAAGAGTTTAATTGAAGCAGCAAAAGATCTTGGTGCATCTAAATTCACCACATTTTTAAAAATCGAATTACCTTTAACAATGTCAGGTATTATTGCGGGTATGCTATTAGTGTTTTTACCTGCGATGGGCATGTTCTATATTGCAGATCTTGTTGGTGGTGCTAAAAACTTATTAATTGGTAATACGATTAAAACACAATTTTTGAATATTCGAGATTGGCCATTTGGTTCTGCTGCAAGTATTACCTTAACAGTATTTATGGCTGGATTATTATACTTCTATTATAAAGTCGGCACGTCAATTAAGAATAGAGGTAACAATGCTTAAACGTCATATATCTAAAGTATTGTTATTATTGGTTTATATTTATTTGTATACACCAATATTTATTTTGATCGCAAATTCATTTAATGCGTCAAAATACGGTCTTAAATGGAAAGGTTTTACCTCAAAATGGTATGAGCTACTCTGGAATAACGACACGCTATTACAAGCTGCGTTTAATTCTCTTACGATTGCTGTTTTTGCATCATCGATTGCCGTTGTTATTGGTACATTAGGCGCTGTAGCCTTATTCAAGCATCAATTTAAAGGTAAAAAGTTTATATCTGGGCTACTCTTTGTTGTGATGATGTCACCTGATATTGTAATGGCCATTTCATTATTGTCGTTATTTATTATACTTGGCTTAGATCTTGGTTTTGTTACCTTGCTAATCGCACATATTACATTCTGTATTCCATTTGTTGTGATCACGGTTTACAGTCGCTTAAGTAATTTTGATAACTCGATATTAGAAGCCGGAAAAGATTTAGGTGCTAATGAAGCTACTATCTTTAAACGCATTATTTTACCGATTGCAAAACCTGCCATTATAGCAAGTTGGTTATTATCGTTTACGCTTTCACTAGATGATGTAATCGTTAGTTCATTTGTAACTGGCCCTAGTTTTGAAGTATTACCATTGAAAATATACTCAATGGTTAAAGTAGGTGTTTCACCAGAGGTTAATGCATTAGCAACGATGATGATTTTGATATCTATCTCGTTTGTTATAGCTGCGGCCCTTATTAATAAAAACGATAAATAGTTCTCCGGACTTTATCGCTAATGGTTGTGCAGTTTCGACTGCTGTTATTTATATTAAATAAAAAGAAGAAGTAAAATTACTATGTTTAAATCAACAATGAAGTGTATCGCAACTGCGTTACTTTTTAGTAGCTCAGCTTATGCTACAACAATTAATTTCTACAACTGGTCTGAATATATCCCACCAGGTTTGTTATCCCGTTTCACTGAAGAAACAGGTATTAAAGTTGTTTATTCAACATACGAATCAAATGAATCTATGTATGCGAAATTAAAAACATATGACAAAAATGGTTATGATCTTGTTGTTCCTTCAACTTACTTCATCAGTAAAATGACAAAAGAAGGTATGTTACAAGAAATTGATCATAAGAAATTAACTAACTACGCAAACTTAGATCCTTCATTGTTAAATAAAGAATACGATTTAGGCAACCGTTACAGCATCCCATACATTTGGGGCGCAACTGGTATCGGTGTTAACACTGCAGATATTGAATTGTCATCAGTTACAAGCTGGACAGACTTATGGGATCCTAAATGGGAAGGTCAGTTATTATTAACTGATGACGCACGTGAAATATTCCACATGGCGTTAAAAATTCAAGGTCACTCAGCAAATACTCAAGATGAAGCAGAATTAGCACAAGCTTATGAGCTACTAAAGAAATTGATGCCGAACGTACTTGTGTTTAACTCTGATACGCCTGCTAACCCTTATATTGCCGGTGAAGTTGAGTTTGGTATGATTTGGAATGGTAGTACGTACATGGCGCAACAAGAAGACAGCGATATTACAATGGTATATCCAAAAGAAGGTGCTGTGTTCTGGATGGATAGCCTAGCAATTCCGAAAAATGCGAAGAATGTAGATGCTGTTCATAAGTTAATTGATTTCTTATTACGCCCAGAAGTTGCTGCTGAAGTTGCGTTAGAGATTGGTTACCCGACTCCTAACAAAGAAGCTAAAAAGCTTCTACCTAAATCGTTTACAGAAAATAAGATTGTATTCCCAGATGCAGAAACAATTGCGAATGGTGAATTCCACTCAGATGTTGGTGATGCGAATATTATCTACGAGCGTTATTACGAGAAGTTAAAAGCTCAAAACCTGTAGTGAGATGTGATTAATCTGATATGAAAAAGGTGCTTTATGCACCTTTTTGTTTTTAACGAGTAATCAATTAAAAGAACTGTCTATCTCTAGAAAGTAGCTCATCAACCAATTCTCTTACCTCTTCGGTCGCCTGACCTATTCGATGTTCTCTAAAGTTTTCAGATATGTGTGTCGAATCAAGGTTTATCTCAATAGTATGCGCACATGCTCTGTTTGCTTCATTTACAAAATCTGCAGCAGGATATACTGAACCTGATGTTCCGATCGCAATAAACAAATCTGCATTGCTCAGTGCTTTATAAATATCATTCATGAACAATGGCATTTCATTAAACCAAACAATGTGTGGTCTAAGGTTCCCTGCTTTCTTACAACATGGGCATTTTAAAGATTTACTTAATTCTTTGTATGGAAATAACTTCAGCGTTTTCTCACAGCGTGCTTTCACTAATTCGCCATGCATGTGAATAATATTGTTGGCACCGCCGCGTTCATGCAAGTTATCAATATTCTGCGTCACAATCGTGACACTACCAGAAAAATCTCTTTGTAACTCAGCTAAAGCAATATGTGCATCGTTAGGTTGGATGCTAGGTGCAGATAACTGATTAAACCTTTGATTATAAAAGCTATAAACTAAATCCGGGTCTTTTCGATAACCATCTAGGGTCGCGATATCATCAATATGATGCTGAGCCCATAAACCATCACTTGCACGGAATGTTTCAATACCTGATTCAGCAGAAATACCAGAACCAGTGAGAATGACTATGTTGTCATAGGTGTCAAACATTTAACTTCTCTTTATAATAAGCCTTAATTAACCATATCATTTTTAAATACCTATTCAAGATATTTTTGTGTGATGTGATTCGTATTTAGAGCAATACTTCGATATTTTAAACATCAATAGAATCACTAATATAGAGGTGGTTTTTTTCTCGGGAATTAAAAGCGGAAAAATACTAATTGATTGTATTGAAGTGAGTATTAATAATAAGTGTGGCGCATAAATGCGCCACACTTTATTCGGTTACTAGCTTATTGCTTTTTTTTAGCAGCCGCTTTTTTTACACGTTTTGTTACTTTTTTTGCATTTTGTTTTACTGATTCAATGCTTTGAACTTCTTCTTTAACAAGTTCTGCTGCGCTAGCAGTCACTGGAGCAACTACTTCTTTAACTACTGGAGCAACTTTTGCAGCAACTTCTGTAATTACTTCAGCAACAGTTTCAACCGTAGTCGTTACTTCTGCAGCAACAGTAGCAACTTTTTCAGTAACAGTTGCTTCTACTTTATCTACGATTTCTTGAATTACTTCAACTTCTGCCGCTGGTTTACTCTGATCTAATTTAGCATCTTCAAGTGCTTTTTCAATTTGCTCAATTTTATCAATGATGTTATCAAATGTATTCGCATCGATATGAGTAAAAGATGTTACTGCACTTTGTACTTTTTCTTGAATTGCACCTGTTGTCGATTTACCTACAGACGCTAATTTATCTTTATTCGTAGTGATAGTCAGTGTTGTGTCCGACTCTAATTTACGACCACGTTCAACCAACTCGTCAAAAATAGATTGGCTTTTATTTACTGTATTTGATGCAGATTGATAACCTTTATCATAAGCTCCTAAACCTGCTAACCAGATGTTACGTGTGATTTGATCTTTAGCAGACCATACTTGTTTTGCTGCTGTAATTACTTTAGACATAAGGAACCCTTCTTGAAGCTACTAAATACAATCGATATTTGATGATTTATATTTTATCGAGGGAAATTAGAAGTTACATTCCAAAGTTTCAGTTACTTAGCCCAGCTCTCATACTTAAATTAACGTACACCTAACCATTTAATTAACAAATTTCAATTTAATTGAAATTAACCAACATTTTAGCTAACAAATTAACTTAAATAGAACTAAAATAAACCACTTTTTGTCTCTTCCAGAATATAATTATGCATAGTCAGACATATAAACTTCAAATAAATTTTATTATCAAACTCGGCCTTGCTTTACATCGTTGTGGTGCAACAAGCTATCGCATTGAAAATCATTTAACTAATTTAGCTAAATTCTGGAATATTGAAGCTAGCTTTCTTGTAACGCCGACTGCATTTACCTTTATATTTTCAAGTAATCCTGACGAACAGCATACGCACATTGTTCGCGTTAAACCTGCAGGCAATGATTTAGGCAAGTTAGCTAGAATTGATGAGATTGTAGAAAAGGTCGTAGACTCGCAAGTATGTTTGGATGAAGCAATTGAGCTATTAATTGAAGCGAAACAACAACCTAGTTTTTACGGTGTTAAAACCGAAGCGCTTGGTTGGTGTGTGACTGGTGGTGCCTTTGCAATGCTACTATCAGATTCAAGTCTGGATATTATCAGTTCGTTCTTATTATCATTTCTTGTGTTTATCTTATATAAGCTATCTGCACACTCACCACGCTTAGCGTCGATTGTTGAGTTCTTTGCTCCTTTTATCTCTGCATTGATTGCTTGTTTTGTCGCCAGCTTAGATGTGCATCTAAATGTACCCTTTGTCATATTATCATCGGTCATTATCTTTATCCCCGGTTTGGCCATTACAGTCGCGTTAAGCGAAATTGTTAATAAAGATCTTGTTTCTGGTACATCAAAGCTCGTTGATGCCACTATGTTGTTGTTTAAATTGTATTTTGGTGCCCTACTTGGTATCACGTTAGGTAATCTAATCTGGACTATTGATCCACTTATGCTTGATATGAGCTACTCTTTACCGGGTTGGAAAAACTATATTGCAGTGGTTGCACTATCGACTGGCCTAGTTGTTGCTTTTAATGTACATAAATCAGATATGATTTGGGGTATTTCAGCTGGTCTTATTGCTTATGTGATGAGTACGTTTGCAGCGCAGTATCTTGGCTTCACGTTAGGCACGTTCGTTGGTTCTTTCACTGTTGGTCTGTTCAGTAATGTATATGCCATTATTAAAAATAGACCTGCATCTATTGTATTAATCCAAGGTATTGTATTACTTGTACCAGGTAGTCGAACGTACATGGATCTGAACACATACATTTCTGGACACGAAATATTGAACAACATTAATGACAGTGGTTTTGTATTTATGATCTTTGTTGCGATCCTTGCAGGTATGATCTTAGCTAACGCTGTATTACCTGCTAAAAAGAGTCTGTAATTTCAGCAACTCACAGAACAACTGTATAAACATCCAGATACTCATGCTATTATTGTGGCATGAGTATTTTTTGATAGTTAAATTGACAGTAAAATCATGGCCAAAACTCCTAAAACAAAAATAAGTTTTCTTTGCTCCGAATGCGGTGCTAACTTCCCTCGCTGGCAAGGTCAATGTAATGCCTGTAAAGCTTGGAATACACTCGCTGAATTCAAAGAAGCGACGTTACCAAGTCAACAACGTACGATTGCTTCTCAAGGTGGTTATGCTGGCACTATCGGTAATACCGTTAAAAAGATGTCAGAAGTATCACACGTTGAATTAAACAAGATTGATACACAAATAGGTGAATTAGATCGTGTACTTGGTGACGGGCTTACCGTCGGCTCAATTGTATTAATATCTGGTGACCCTGGCGCAGGTAAAACAACAATACTGACACAGCTATCGGCAAACTTAAGTAAGCAAATGGTGTCGATGTACTGTACTGCCGAAGAAAGCCTTGAACAATTCAAAAGTCGTGCGATTAGTCGTCTTAAAATTGATTTTGTAGAAGAAAACTTACTCTTAATGTCTGAGTATATCGTTTCAAACATTATGGAACGTGCATTAGAAGCAAAAGTTAAGTTTTTGATTATTGACTCAATTCAAGCATTAGAAAGTGAACATTGCAATGGTAGTGCAGGTTCTGTTAGCCAAGTAAAAGGCTGCGCGCAAGAGCTCAGTCGTTTTGCAAAACAGCACGGTATTACACTTATCATTATTGGTCATGTAACGAAAGGCAGTGATTTAGCCGGTCCAAAAACCCTTGAGCATATCGTTGATACCCTACTCCACATTGAAGTTAACGACAGTATTATTCGTACCATTCGAGCAAGTAAGAACCGTTTTGGTGATGTAGACCAAGTTGGTATCTTCCAAATGCACAGTAAAGGCATGCTGTCTGTGGATAATCCAAGTAAATTGTTCCTATCTGGTGCCGACGAGCACGTAGCGGGCTCTGCAATTACCTGTATTCGCGATGGTAATCGTAATTTACTGCTTGAAGTACAATGTTTAGTGTCAGAATGTGAAGCAGAAAACCAACAGCGCGTGAGTATTGGCCTTAGTTTTAATCGTTTAAAGATGATCACTGCTGTATTACGTAAACACGGCCGCATTAAATTGTTTCATGATGTATATGTGAATCTTGTGGGTGGTTTGAAATTACCTGAAACAGATACAAGTGCCGATTTAGCGATTGCTGCATCACTTATTAGTTCGTTAAATGATAAACCTATGTCGCGTAAACACTGTTTCATGGGCGAGATTTCGCTCAGTGGTGAAGTTAGACCTATCAACGGTGGCGTACCGCGTGTAAACGAAGCCATTAAGCATGGTTTTGATGTGGTATATATCCCAAAAGCAAATTACCATAAATCGATGGAGAATAGTGGCGCGAAGATTATTCAAATTGAAAAAATTGGAGACCTCTTGGAAGCCCTTCAGTAGATTAATTTTTAGTTGCTCTAGCCTTGTAGAATATTGTTAATAACAAATCTATAAGGCGTTTCCCAAAGTAAAAAACAGTTTGCATGATGGTCTAAGGTTTGGAGGTTAAACTGAATTTTTCGATATGTTTTATTGGGAATAATGAAGAGGTATGAAGAATTATAGGGGCGTGAATACCCCCTATAATGTAATTACTGCTTACAGCCGCAACCAACTTTAGAAACTAAAATACCGTCTTGCTCAATAATACGACCTTTTGAGATCATACTTGCAAGAATCTGTGCTTTATTCATATCTTTAACTTTACAGGTATGAAATAAACCATTTGGGAACTGTTGTTCTATAAGACTTAGTAAGTCAGCTTCTTTCAACCCTTCTGGCTGTGCTGCTAATAATGCTACTATTTCTCTACCGTGTACTGATTCTGACATGTCGCCCTCATTAATTATAATTTAAATGTGATGATGTGATCTTCTAGATCCCCCGCTGCAGACTCTGCAACAGCTTTACCTCGAATCGAATACCCAAGCTTATGCATTTCTGACTGGCTTCCAGTGATTAATGGGTGCCATTCTGGAATATCATTACCTTCCAGTAAACGCTTATAAGCACATGTCTCTGGTAACCAATGAAATGCGTCGATATCATCTAATGTCACTTTAAAGCAATCAGAAACATACTTAAAACGTTTCTCATACTTCTTACAGCGGCACGATTTTGTATTTAACAGCTCACAAGCTACATTGGTAAAATGAATTTCTTCCGATTCATCTTCAATGATTTTATGTAAACAACATTTTCCACAACCATCGCAAAGTGATTCCCACTCTGCATCTGACATTTTAGCTAGTGTTTTAGTCTGCCAAAATTTTTCTACCATTTTCATTAATCTCTAAATAATCTCGCAGCCGAACTTATAACGGTTTGCTAGCGTTAATGCAAGTTTATCACCCGAATTAAGTACGCCGACGCCTGCAGGTGTGCCTGTGAGTACGATATCACCTGGTAATAATGTAAAACAGAGCGTGATTTCTGTTAATAATGCTTCTATCGAACGCATCATTTTTGATGTATCACCTTCTTGTCTCACTTTGTCATTTACCGATAATTTAAATTCAAGCTGATTTAAATTATCAAATTCACTTAATGGGACAAAAGGCGTCACCGGACATGAATCATCAAATGCTTTAGCGCGTTCCCAAGGCTGTCCTTTGCTTTTAAGGTTGGCCTGTAGGTCCCGTAAAGTTAAATCAAGGCCTAGCCCTACTCCCCAAATCATCTCAGCCAAGTTAATTGTATCGCCCTTTGTTATTGGCGATTTAATTAGCAAGGCTATTTCAAGTTCGTTATGGCACTCGCCTAAGTCCTTAGGGATTGATAACGGGGTATCAATCCCTACTAATGCTGTCGAGGGCTTCATAAATAGCAGCGATTGCTCTGGAATTTCATTACCAAGCTCACGAATGTGATCGAGATAGTTACGTCCGATACAAACCACTTTTCCAGCTGGAAACGTTATCGTATTATTATGTATGTCTTGATGTTGATAAAGAGAGTAAGTCATTTTCAATCCCTGAATTTGATCGTATCTGATAAGTGCGAAACCGATGTTGCAAAATAATCTGAACGGTTCCAGCGCATGATACTTTTATAGTTGTTATAGACTAAATATATACGCCCATTTTCACCGTCGGGCATAATAAGAGACGCATCAAGGTCAACGTTTGGTAATGCCTTCCCTTCAAACGTTCGAATACCTAATTCTTGCCAGTCAGCAAGCTTTTTAGTGAGCTTAAGGCCTGATACTGTCGCATCATAGTTGTCAGGAAGTAGAACTTGCCTACCCCATGTATAAGTATCATCCCATTTAGCTTGTTTAAGGTAATTAGCTGCGGATGCTAAGGCATCTTCAGTGCTATTCCAAATGTCTTTCTTGCCATCGTTATTATAATCAACAGCGTAAGCATTAAAAGAAGACGGCATGAATTGAACCTGCCCCATAGCCCCAGCCCACGAACCTTTCATATCAGCGGTTGTAATATGACCTTCATCAATGATTTTTAATGCTGCGAAGAATTCTTTTTTGAAAAAAGTCTCGCGTCTACCATCATAGGCAAGTGTCGCCAATGCTGATAATGTTGAAAAATTCCCGGTATAACTACCAAAATTTGTTTCAACACCCCACAAAGCGACGATAAAACGAGGCTGAACACCAAAATCCTTTCCGATTCGTTCCAGCAGTTCCTTGTTTTCATCAAACAATTTTCTTGCTTTCTTTATTTTCCAATCTGGAACAGCTCTAGGAATGTACGAATCAAGCGTAATTTTTTGTCGCTCTGGCTGTGCTTTATCATGTACGATGGTTTTTTTTCTGTATGTAATACTGTTAAATGCATCGTCAATAGTTTGTTCAGTGAATCCCAATGTTTCCGATTCGGTACGTAAAGTAGATAAATACTCATCAAATGTCGGTTTAGCAGACACGGCACCTGAACTTAAAGCGAACAATACTAATCCTGCTATTTTCATTGCATTTCCTTATATCTATTTACAGCGTGCTATTTGTTTTCGTCACGCCATTTTTTATATTCAACTAAATGATCGACTGGTGGTGGCGGCATTTGTAGGTAATAACCTGCAGTCGTTAAATTTTCCAATACTTTTTTTGAATCCGCAAATGCCAATGTACGAGCTTCCGTTAAATTCATGGTAACCACTAACTTAGGTTGACCAAACATACTCAATAAAGTTTCAGGAACTTGGCTAAAATCTTCACGGCGAGATATAAATAAATACATCCCTTCTTTTTTATTTGTTTTATAAATTGAACAAAGCATTGTTTTTCTCTTTAGTTATGAACTGACCTATATTTACGAGTAAAATATAACATGGCATAATGATTAATCTAAGTGCTATAACAATAAATGCTTAAAGCAGGCATAAAAACTAAGCAACCAGGAAAAAAAGATGGCAGATCAGTCTATAAAATTTAAAGGAACAAGTTTTACACTCTCAGTTATTCATATAGAAAATGATGCTGCGATGACAAACCTCCACTCTTTTATTGCCGACAAGGTAAGCCAAGCACCCGCATTCTTTAAATCTGCTCCCGTTGTTGTGAATGTTGCCAACTTAGCCGACGACATCGACTTTAAAACTCTTCAAGATGTGATTACCCAAAATGGAATGAATCTTGTTGGGATTGAGGGCTGTCAAACTGCAGAGCAAAAGTTAACTGTTCGTGAGTCTGGTCTGTCCGTTATATCTAACTCAGCCAAAAATACAGCGACTAAGTTAGTACCAGCTGCAGACATAAAGCCAGAAATTCAAACTGTTATTGTTGAAAAATCCATAACAAAGACCATAGTTCATAAAGGACAGATACGTTCTGGGCAACAAGTTTATGCTCAAGATGCGTCATTAACTGTGCTAGGTAATATTAGCGCAGGCGCTGAAGTTATCGCAGATGGTTCGATTCATATTTATGGTGCATTGCGTGGGCGCGCAATTGCTGGAGCAAAAGGTGACAATACCGCGCAGATTTTTTGTAACAAACTAGATCCTGAACTGCTATCAATAAATGGTACGTATATTTTAAGTGATGCAGTCGAAGAAGAATATTTAAATACACAAGCACAAATAAATTGTGTTAATAATAAATTAGAAATCAACAAGTTCGATTAAATTCAAGGAATTAAAATGGCTGAAATTATTGTCGTTACATCCGGTAAAGGTGGTGTAGGTAAAACTACAACAAGTGCCGCAATTGCTACGGGTTTAGCAATGCAAGGGAAAAGAACTGTCGTTATCGATTTCGATATAGGTTTACGTAACTTAGACTTAATCATGGGTTGTGAACGTCGAGTAGTATATGACTTCGTAAATGTTATCAACGGCGAAGCAAATTTATCACAAGCATTAATCAAAGATAAACGCGTTGATAAATTACATATCTTACCTGCGTCACAAACTCGAGATAAAGATGCACTAACGAAAGAAGGTGTTGGTAAAGTTTTAGATCAACTTGCAGAAAACCATGACTACATCATCTGTGATTCACCAGCAGGTATCGAAGCCGGTGCTATGATGGCATTATACTTCGCTGATGTTGCCGTTATCACAACGAACCCTGAAGTATCCTCTGTGCGCGATTCAGACCGCATTATTGGTATGCTACAAAGTCGTTCTCGTCGTGCAGAACAAGGTCTTGAACCAATTAAAGAGCACCTATTGATTACACGTTACGTGCCAGAGCGTGTTGAACGCGGTGACATGTTAAGTGTTGAAAACATCACAGAGATCTTAGCGGTTCCACTTGCAGGCGTGATCCCAGAGTCAAGTGCTGTACTTAAAGCATCAAACTGTGGTCAACCTGTTATCCTAGATACTGAAAGTGATGCAGGACAAGCATATGCTGATACTGTTGCACGAATTCTTGGTGAAGAACGCGAATTTCGTTTTCTTGAAGTAGAAAAGAAAGGCTTTTTAAGCAGAATCTTTGGAGGTTAAATGTCGTTACTTGATTATTTTCGCACATCAAAACCTGATGTTAAATCGGCTAGTTTAGCGAAAGATCGCTTACAAATAATTGTGGCTCATGAGCGTAACTTACGTGATAACACACCCGATTATTTACCACAGTTGAAACTCGATATACTTGAAGTTATCAAAAAGTATGTTGCAGTAACATCAGATCAAGTTAATGTTCAACTTGACCAAAGAGATAACAATCTCTCTGTTTTAGAACTGAACGTAACCCTTTCTGAAGAATCATAAAAATTTAGCAAGTGTACATACATAGTATGTACACTTGCTATTACTTATTTATTAGCCATTAGGCCTTCAAACAAGCTATTACCAATCAGTTCTGCACGCCAATTACTCAACAGCACAGGCTTATCATTAACTTCACGCTCTGATTCAGTCAATTTCCATACCCAACTTAATAATTCATTGATAATTTTCTTTGAACCAATCAGTTCTGCAGGAATATTCGTTTGCTCAGCAACATTTGCTATCTTATTTCGAATACCTTGTACTATTTTTTTGTATCCAGGGTAATCAGAAATACGTGTTAATGGTTCTGGCAACGCGTCATCAGATAATTCTGCAGCTTCTTTTACCATCTCAATGATTTGTTTGCCGTGGCGCTTAATCTCTACAGGCAATAGCTCAAGCTTATTTAAATCACGTAATGATTTAGGCTGCTGTTTTGCAACTTCAAGTAAATGCGCTTCTTTAACAACAAAATTAACAGCCATGTCGCGATTAACTGCGTTGTTTTCACGCCACTCACCTAGTATTTGCAATGTTGCAAGCTGGCGAGGTGATAAGAATGATGCATTCTTAAATTGCTTATAAACTGTTTTAGGATTTTTCTTTACTAACTTACGTCGACGTAAATTATCTAACTCTTGTAAGTAGAAATCATAATAACCGAGCTCATCAAGTTTACTTTTTAGCTCATGCCAGCAAGGTAATAAATGATAAACGTCAGCAGCTGCGTAGCTAAGCTGTTTAGTCGTTAGTGGTCTAGCTAACCAGTTAGAGCGTGATTCGCCTTTATCTAGCGTGATATTTTGGTATTCAGAAACAAGGCCACCAAAGCCAAGAGAAGAGCCTAGCCCACAGAATGCTGCCGCTATTTGTGTATCGTGGAAGAAATCGGGGATTTTATTAGCAACCGTCATGAAAACATCGAGATCTTCAGAGCAAGCGTGAAGCACTGAGGGATGACGATCGAGTAGTTGCCAAAGTGAACTTAAGTCATCAATAGCCAGGGGATCAACTAAATAAGTATCAATGCCATTGTATAACTGAAACAATCCAAGAATTGGGTAATAAGTACGCTGTCTAATAAATTCAGTGTCGATAGCTAAAATTTCAACTTCCGCACATTGATCTATCATTGTCTGCAATGTTATTTGATCTTCAACTAAAATATATTCCACTTATAACCTCAAAAAAAAGCCACTTTCTTACAATTTAGAAAGTGGCTTAATTTTAGCGAAATATCTAACTAATGATAAGTGTTTTATGACTTAAAATTAGATCTATTGCTAATCACGTAATTCACGGCGTAAAATTTTACCTACGTTACTCTTAGGTAATTCATCGCGGAACTCAATAATGCGTGGAATTTTATAAGCAGTTAGATGTTCACGACAATGCGCTACGATCTCTTCTTTAGAAATTTCACCCTTCTTAACAACAAAGATTTTAACCGTTTCACCTGATGACTCATGAGGTACACCAATTGCTGCAGCCTCTAAAATATTGTCATTTAAGGTTAATACGTCTTCAATTTCGTTAGGGAAAACATTAAATCCAGAAACAAGGATCATATCTTTCTTACGATCAACGATGTAGAAGAAACCATCTTCGTCCATGCGAGCGATATCACCAGTGTTTAACCAACCATCAGTAATCACCTCAGCAGTATCTTGTGGACGCTGCCAGTAACCCTGCATAACCTGAGGACCACTAACCTGCATTTCACCTACAGCACCTGGTTTAGTTAATACACCACCATCTTCATCAATAATACGTACATCTGTTGATGAAACAGGTAAACCGATTGAGCCGTTATATTCATGCAGATCATAAGGATTTACAGTAACAAGTGGTGAACACTCTGTTAAACCATAACCTTCAAGTAAGTGGTTTCCTGTTATCTTCTTCCACTTTTCAGCGACAGAGCGTTGAACAGCCATACCACCGCCAACAGATAGCTTCAATGCAGAGAAGTCAATCTTTGCGAATGATTCATCATTCACAAGCGCATTAAACAGTGTATTTACACCTGTAATCGCAGTTGGTTTGTGATCATCAATCTCTTTAATTAAAGCAGGTAGATCACGTGGGTTTGTAATAAGAATATTCTTACCACCACCCAAGAAGAACAATAGGCCATTCACCGTTAATGCAAATACATGATACAGCGGTAATGCTGTGATCACAGTTTCAGTACCACGGTCAATAATACTACCGTAAGCGCCTTCTGCTTGTAATACATTAGCCAGCATATTTTTGTGCGTTAGTACTGCACCTTTTGATACGCCAGTTGTACCGCCCGTATACTGAAGGAAAGCGATATCATCGAAACCGGTTTCAACTTTAGTAAACTTCTGAGAACGTCCTTTACTCAATACACGATTGAATGAAACCGCTGTCGGTAAATTGAATTTAGGCACCATTTTCTTCACATACTTAACAACTAAGTTAGTAATAGCACCTTTTACAGGAGAGAAAAGATCACCTAATTGCGTCAAAATAATATGTTCAACCGGCGTATCTTTAACTACCTTTTCTAACACACTTGCGAAATTTGAAATAATCACAATCGCTTTAGCACCAGAATCATTTAACTGATGTTTTAGCTCACGAGGTGTATAGAGTGGGTTTACATTAACAATTACCATACCCGCACGTAATGCACCAAATAGCGCAATTGGGTACTGAAGCAAGTTAGGCATCATTAACGCAACACGATCGCCTTTGTTTAATTTAAGCTCGTTTTGAAGGTAAGCAGCGAAAGCACGAGATTTCTCATCGATTTCACCATAAGTTAATGAACAACCCATATTTACATATGCAGGGTTATCTGCATAGTTTTGAACTGTTTGATCGAATATATCGTTTAAAGAACGAAATGAACCAAAGTCAATTTCTGCGGGAACATTTTCCGGGTATCTCTTTAACCAAACCTTTTCCACCTTACCTCTCCTTTTTATTAGCTTTCTTTTAATTTAAAAAACAACAAATTTACTATTAATCCTTTAATAATAATTAATTGCTATTGATGAAATTATTTATTGTGAACAAATCTTAATTGATTAACACTCAATTAACAAATGAAATATTTATATATTAGGTTTATTTAAATCTTAATAATTTAGAATTAGATAATATAAAACTAATAATTGTGTGTTTAATAAACCATTACTTTGAATTATTAAAAAATTTAACTACTGCCCTTGCCGTTTCAGCTGCATTATCCATGTGTACGTGATGACCACCGATAAGTGTCAAAATATCAAATATATCATTACTGAAAATATCTAACTTTAGTGTTTTTGCGATTAAAGGAAAACCTTTATCGCCAATAATAACAAGGCAACTTGTTGATATTGAAGATAAAACATCTAAAACTTGTAATTCACTGAATCGAACTAAAGAACGCGCTTTTAATTTAGGATCTGATCGCCAAATTATGTCATTAGCTCGTATATTTAAATTTCGTCTACATATCAACAACGCATTTTGCTCAGTCAAGTCAGAAACAAAACAACGTGCTTTAACAACCTTTTCCAATGTCAAGGTATTAGCCTTGACACTACCACTTTGGTTGTAATTATAACGACTTTCTATCCCTTTACGCAATTGGCTTACTGTTTGTTCAGCTTCTGCTGAAATTGCGCCCAACCCTTCGATTAATACCAAACGATTAACAAGCTCTGGAAATGTCGCTGCAAAAATGGAGCTGATCATTGCGCCCATAGAGTGCCCGACAATACTCACGACACCCCAATGCTGCGTTTGAATAATTTGATAAAGGTCCTCTACCCATTCAATGAAATTGTAATGATTTCCTTTATGATCTGAGTGACCATGGCCGGGTAAATCAATCGCAATAAGTTGATATGGTAGTGAACCGTCATCTAAACTACGTTTTAATTCTTCAGCAAGAGGGATAAAGCTTGCAGCATTATCTAACCAACCGTGAACAGCAAGTAAAACAGGTTTAGACCGTTCTCCATAGCGCAAACCCGCAATAATTTTACCATTGACCTCTATACTAAAGTTTTCCATTAGAAATTACTCTCTACCTGGTAGTTTCTTCCACGTTACCGTGTCGCGTACATAAACTGGCATTGCATCTTCTGGTGCGACAGCATTACCTTTTTCAAATTCAGCAGCAGCAATAACCAACATATCTTGTGCACATGGGAACTGTATCCCTTCGCATGCCGTCAATTCTTCAACGTTTAAGCCTGCTAGTTTTTCTGTATAGGTAGCCCAGCCAGTGCCTAATGTATGGAATGCTTTTTCTGGATGATTAAAATTGGCAATTAAGTCATCTGGTGTAACAACGATCTCGTTATCAACCAGTGTCATTACACCAGATTCATTCAGTTTGTATTGAGCGAAGTAAATTTCACCCATGCGAGCATCAATTGCAGGTAAAACGTCTGTCACATTGTGCAAACGGTGTGCACCTTGTGCCATAGCAGCCAATGTTGAAATAGGCAGCATAGGTAAATCAGCGCCAAATGCTAAACCTTGCGCGATGCCAGTACCAATACGAACGCCAGTAAAGCTACCTGGACCACGACCAAAGGCTAACGCGTCTACATCTTTCAATTTAATGCCAGCTTCAGCCAATAAACTATCTACCATAGGAAGAATACGCTTCGTATGCTCACGTGGACTTTCCAGTTCTCTAACGAATACTTTACCGTTAATGCTTAATGCCGCTGAACAATTTTCTGTTGATGTATCTAGTGCTAAAATAGTACTCATAAAATTCACTTTCTAGTTGTTAGTTTTTTTAATAAAAGACAATACGCCGTTTAAATCTCTCGTTCTTGGCATATTGGGTAAACTATTGATAAATGTAGCGCCGTATCCACGAGACACAATACGAGTATCACAGATAATAACACAACCCGTGTCTTTGACATCACGGATTAAACGCCCCACCCCTTGCTTCAGATTGATCACCGCTTTGGGTATTTGCAATGCAGCAAAAGGATCTTCACCTTTACGCTGACAATCTTCAATACGTGCTTGTAAAAGTGGATCATCCGGTGATGCAAAAGGTAATTTATCAATAATAACACAGCTTAGCGTCTGCCCTCGTACATCAATACCTTCCCAAAATGAGTAAGTACCAATAAGGAGCGCGTTACCATGTTGAACAAATTGATCCAGCAATACTTGCTTGTTATCTTGCCCTTGAACAAAAATAGGCATAGCCAGTTGTTGTTGCAGTAATGCTGATACCTGTCTGATCATATAATGGCTTGTGCATAAGAAGAAACAACGACCTTTATTCGCAATAATCACTGGTGCTAACTTTTCGACAAGTATACGTGCGATATTAGGGTCGTTAGGCTCTGGTATATTACGTGGTACACATAACATGGCTTGATTTTGATAATCAAATGGACTTGCAAGAATCAGTTCTTCTGCATCCGC
The DNA here is from genome assembly GCF_018219155.1 of Moritella sp. 24. Classification (NCBI taxonomy): domain Bacteria; kingdom Pseudomonadati; phylum Pseudomonadota; class Gammaproteobacteria; order Alteromonadales; family Moritellaceae; genus Moritella; species Moritella sp. 24. The sequence goes on from NZ_CP056123.1 coordinate 2,285,239, forward strand.
TAGTCCCATCTGCTGACGGTAGTGTGAAAAGCAATGGTCAACAGCCAAAGTTGCAGACGTAAACACCCATGCTGATTTGGTTTTTTCTTGTTCCGCACTAAATCGTTCCGCAATATTAAGTGGTGTAATGTTTAAGGTGAAGTTACGTGATGTACATTCATACCAGTAACTTTCACCGGTACTATTTACCGCCATAATTTGCTTAAATGTTGCTTTAATTTCGACTACCCGCTCAAAGCATTGATCAACAAGCTCTGTTCGGCCAAGATTTAGCTTCAGTACTTCATAAATAAAGTCGAGTTGGTCTTGAAAGCGGATAATGGTTTTCATTACTGCTTGTTGATTGAATAGATGGCGCCAATTACCACGCCCTGATTCCATCGAAAAGCTCAATCTTAAATCTTGTGTCGCGTTTGCTAATCCATTCGCCGCTTTCGTCACTTGAATTGAGTCTTTAAGGTCGGTACGTCCTAAATACTGCACATCTTTACACAATGCTTGAATTTGTTTGCTGGCGATGCTTTTACCAAAATATTCCGATGCTATATCAGGCACTTGATGAGCCTCATCAAACACGATAACGTCTGCATCCGGTAATAATCGGCCAAAGCCAGAGTCTTTTACATTTAAGTCAGCGAAGTATAAGTGATGGTTGACGACGACAATATCCGCCTCGAGTGCTTTTCGTCGTGCTTTAACTAAAAAGCAATCTTCATAGTCAGGACAATCCCGACCTAAACAATTATCGTTAGTTGATGTCACCAAAGGCAACACTTCCGAGTCATCTTTTAAACCCGGTACAGAACTCATATCACCACTAATAGTAATATTTGACCAGCCCTTCACTTTGACGTAATCACTTAATATCGCTTGGCTTTGATATTGAGTTTCTCGACCTAAACGCGCTAAACGGTCAGTACATAAGTAGTTATTACGCCCTTTAAGCAGCGCCGTTTTAGCTTTGCTATTTAACGCATCAATGATAAAAGGTAAATCACGATTAAATAATTGTTCTTGTAGGTTTTTACTACCTGTACTGATAATTGTTGTTTTATCATTAACTAACGCAGGAATAAGATAGGCAAATGTTTTACCTGTTCCTGTTTCAGCTTCAACAATTAAGTTACCCTTGTTTGCGATCACCGAATTGATGGCTTTTGCCATATCAATTTGTGGTTGGCGAGCTGTGTAGCCATCGATGACCTTGGCTAAGGCGCCCCCAGATAAAAAGTATTTCTCTATCACAAACAAGTTCCAAATAGATTTATAAGACCGCATTTAATACCATCACTGGTAAAAATAATCAAACTCACGTCTTACAAAAGATAATTTATGGTTGTTTTTCGACCCTATTAAAGAAAACATTACATTTATAGATTGTTCTTTTTAACAAAATTTATCAGTAGGGGTGGAATCACTCCCCACATCTGCTAAAATCGCCTCAAATCGACAGCAACAATCTCGAATCTAGCTAAATTAGTCCAGAGTAACTTGGAAGAGCTTTCAGGGAAATTGAAAGAAACTCTTCCAAGTTACTTAGGTATAAGTTTTATTTAAACGATTAAACTCAATAAGGATAGTTAACAATGAGTCTTGCTGATAAAGTATTAGCTGTAAACAATGATTTACCAATTCGTACAGATAAGCCGGTTCATAGCGGTAAGGTACGTTCTGTTTACTGGTTAACTGAAGCTGACAGTCGTCGCTTAATCGAAGAAAAAGGCTATGACGTTGCAGCAGATGCACCACTTGCAATTATGGTTATTAGTGACCGTATTTCAGCATTTGATTGTATCTGGCACGGTGAAGGCGGCATGCGTGGTGTACCTGGGAAAGGTGCTGCGTTAAACGCGATTTCAAACCATTGGTTTAAATCTTTCCGTGAAAACGGTTTAGCGGACAGCCATATCCTTGATATCCCTCACCCATTCATTTGGATCGTACAAAAAGCGAAACCGGTAATGATTGAAGCGATTTGTCGCCAATACATCACGGGTTCAATGTGGCGCGCTTACAGTCAAGGCGAACGTAACTTCTGTGGTATCGAACTACCAGAAGGCCTAACTAAAGATCAAAAATTACCTGAACTGCTAATCACACCGTCTACTAAAGGTATTTTAGAAGGCATTCCAGGTGTTCCCGCTGTTGATGATGTAAACATTACTCGCGAAAACATTTCTGATAACTATGAAGCGTTTAACTTCAAGTCACTTGACGATATCACTTACTACGAAAAACTGTTAAAAGAAGGTTTTGATGTAATTAGTGATGCGCTAGCAGGTGTAGATCAGATGTTTGTTGATACTAAATTCGAGTTTGGTTATGTAACAGACAGCAAAGGTCAAGATAAGCTTATCTATATGGATGAAGTCGGCACACCTGATTCATCTCGTATTTGGGATGGTCCAGCGTTCCGTGAAGGCAGTGTTGTTGAGAATTCTAAAGAAGGGTTCCGCCAGCTATTGCTTAACTACTTCCCAGAACCAGACATTCTACTCAATAAAAACAGAATGGATGAGCGTTTAGCATTGGCTGAACACAACGCGCTACCAACTTCTGTATTAATGTCTATTTCAGAAACATACTTGAATATTGCTGAAAAGATCACAGGTAAAAAGATTGTTTTATCTGAGAACCCTAAAGCTGAAATCATTGATATTTTACGTAACGATTATAATCTTATCGACTAATATTACCGCATAGAAAAATGCACTAATATTAAACGTAAAAGCATGTTAAAGCCGTTCACTCAAAGTGCGCGGCTTTTTTATTACCTTTCTTTCATCATTACTCAATGATCCCTCTCCCTAGTATCGAACTTTCAAGCATTAAACTTTCGAATCTGTATTTCATTATCTATTAAATATGATCCACATCTAATATTAGAGTTATTACTCTTAAATCAATAAATACCCACTAGTAGGTACCCAGTGATAAGCGTAGAATAATACCAACTAATTTAATTATTGTTGGGTAAATGCTTCTGCTTAACCCACGCGACATATAGGTGAGATGATGGATAATTTTAAAATTATAGAAATAAAAGAAGGTATATTTGCTAACAATGCTAAACAAGCTGATGCATTAAGAATTGAATTAAAACAGAAAAAAAACTTATTAATCAATTTGATGTCATCACCAGGCGCAGGTAAAACGACAACTCTCGTTGCGACGATTAACAAATTGAAAGATGAAATGAACATTGGTGTGATGGAAGCTGATATTGATTCCGATGTTGATGCGAAGACGATAGCAAAAACCGGTGCGAAAGTTATCCAGCTACACACAGGGGGGATGTGCCACCTCGATGCAGACATGACAATGCAAGGGCTACAAGGACTTGATGCAGAAGGTCTTGATTTAACGATTTTAGAAAATGTCGGTAATTTAGTCTGCCCAGCAGAATTTGATACGGGTGCAGCTAGAAACGTTATGATTCTTAGTGTGCCTGAAGGTGACGATAAACCACTTAAATATCCACTCATGTTTTCTATCTGCGACGTACTCCTTATTAATAAAATAGATGCGATGGGTTTCTTTGATTTTGACTTAGAAGCGGCGATAGAACGTGTGAAAAAATTGAATCCAAATATTAAAGTATTCCCAATCTCAGCTAAAACAGGCGACGGTATTGAAGACTGGACTAGCTGGCTACGCAATGAAGTAAGCGATTGGAAAAAATAAAATAATAATAATATTTTAGCTTTGGAGACAATGTGATGGGAAAAGACAAAGTTTTAGATCTTGCCAACAAGATCAGTCGCGTTAAACGTGGTTCAAGAGCAGGTATTACGTTTGACGATCCTGAATATAAAATTTATAGCCCTTGGATGTCTGAAGATGTAGCAGAAGTAACTCTTTGCTTAAAATTACGTGAAAAAATGAGTGCGGCTGAAGTTGCGTCAATTTGTGGTAAACCAGAAGAAGAAGTTACTCAACTGCTATGGGAATCAGCGGTGGGTGGTGCTGCATTTGTAAATAATATTGATGGCGTGGACATGTACTGGGTTGATATCTGGGTGCCGGGCCACATGGAAATGGTTGTTAACAACAAAGAACTTATCCAAAAATACCCTGAACTCGGTGAAGCTTTTGACGCGTTTGGCAAGAAAAAAGGTCCTTTAGCGGCGGGAAATATCCCCGTAGGTTCAGGCCCAATGCGTGTAATCCCAATCGAAACCTCAATTGACGGTGAGACCAGAAACGCGTCTTACGAAGAAGTGTCTAAATACTTGAACGACAATGACGTATTCTCACTTTCTGATTGTGCATGCCGTACGTCTAGAGAAGCAATGAACGAAGGCTGTGGTCACCTTAAAGAAGATATCTGTATTCAGATGGGTCATGCTGCGGAATATTACATCCGTACAGGTCGCGGGCGTGAAATCTCTCGTGATGATGCAATCGAAGTTATAAAAAAAGCTGAAGACAATGGCTTGATGCACAGCATTCCCAATTTAGATGGCTCGGGTAAAACACATGCCATCTGTAACTGTTGTGGTTGCGGTTGTTTTGCAATGAGACTTGCCGAGCAGTGGCAAAATCCAGATATGGTTCGCTCTAACTATACGGTGAAAATTGATAAAGACAAATGTGTGGCTTGTGGTGAGTGTGTTGAAGTCTGCCCAACAAATGCAGTCAAACTTGGCCAAAAACTATGTTCACTCAACCCTACTCCAGAAAAAGAACGAGAGCTACCACACAACACCGAATGGGGTGAAGATAAATTCAATCCCGATTACCGCGAAAATAAGCAAATGGTCGAGGAAGGCGGCACAGCACCATGTAAAGCAGGCTGTCCAGCGCACATTGGTGTTCAAGGCTATATAAAACTCGCGTCACAGGGCCAATACACCGAAGCGCTAAAATTAATTAAGATGGAAAACCCATTTCCCGCGGTCTGTGGGCGAATTTGTCCTAAATTCTGCGAAGACGATTGTACACGTTGTGATATTGATGGTGCCGTTGCTGTTGATGATATTAAGAAATTTATCGCACAACAGGACATGGATGCAGAAGTCCGCTATATCCCTGAAAGTAAAAATGATTACGATAAAAAAATTGCGGTTATCGGTGGCGGTCCAGCAGGACTATCTTGTGCCTATTACCTCGCAATTGAAGGCTACAAGGTCACCGTATTTGAAAAACAGCCTGCATTAGGTGGCATGTTAACACTGGGCATCCCCTCTTACCGTTTAGAAAAAGACGTGATCAATGCCGAAATTGATGTGCTAAAAGAAATGGGGGTTGAGTTTAAAACTGGCGTAGAGATAGGTAAAGACATCTCACTTGCTGACTTAAGAAAGCAAGACTACAAAGCATTCTACATTGCCATAGGCGCCCAAGCAGGTCGCTCACTTGGTCTTGACGGCGAAAATGCACAAGGCGTTGTGACAGGCGTTGAATTCTTACGCCACGTTAACTTAGGTGAAAGTACAGACGTCAAAGGGAATGTGATTGTCATTGGTGGCGGTAATGTTGCGATCGATGTTGCCAGAACTGCAACTCGTGTAGGCGCAACACAAGTAGATATGTTCTGCCTTGAAAGCCGTGAAAACATGCCAGCTCACGCTGAAGAAGTACAAGAAGCCTTAGATGAAGACATTAACGTTAACAACGCTTGGGGGCCGAAACGTATTGTAACGCTAAATAATCGAGTTGTTGGCGTCGAGTTCAGAAAATGTATTTCTGTTTTAGACGAAAATGGTCGATTTAATCCACGCTATGACGAAAACAACACGAAAATAGTTAATGCTGACCACGTACTGCTTTCAGTCGGCCAAGCGATGGATTGGGGTAACATTCTTGAAAACAGTAATATCGCATTAAACCCGAATCAAACAATTCCCGCAGATGCGACGACTTACCAAACTGACGAACCCGATGTTTTTGCTGGCGGTGATGTAGTGACAGGTCCCCGCTTTGCAATTGATGCGATTGCACATGGTAAAGAGGGTGCGATCTCCATTCATCGTTACGTTCAAAACGGTCAAAGTCTAGTACTCGGTCGCATTAGACGTGATTATCGTGCGTTTGATAAAACAAACCTTAATTTAGATGGATTTGATGCATCGCCAAGACAGAACGTAGCCCATGTGGACGGTCAAAAATCAAAAAATACCTTCCATGATCTACGTGAAACATTCACCGAAGAGCAAGTTAAGTTAGAAACAGAGCGTTGTCTTGGTTGTGGTTTGGCAGTCGCAGATGAATTTATGTGTGTCGGGTGTGGTGCATGCACAACCAAATGCAGATTTGATGCAATCTCTCTCGTCAGAACAAATGATGCAGAAGGTGTTGATCTTAAAGATGCGAAGAAAATTATTATCAAACACGCATTAAAACGTAAGGTTCGAGTGGCGATAAACAAACCGATCAAAAAAATCAAAGCATTGATTCGTTAGTCTCTATTTCCAATAGAACAAGCGCGGAGGAATAACCCTCCCCCGCGTTTAACAAACAACCACTGGAGGTTATTTTGCATGAATTAGGCGTTGTTTTTGAGGTCGTCAAAACAGTTAAAAGGGCAGCGGAAAGTAATGGGGTTACAAAGGTCGATACGATCGTACTGCAAATTGGTGAGCTTTCATCCATGATCCCAAAATATATCGAAGCTTGCTTCCCTGCTGCCGTCGACGGTACACCGTTTGAAGACACAAAATTGAAAATCGAGATATTGCCAGCCAAGGGGATTTGTAATGGCTGTAATTATGTTTTTAATATCATTAGACACCACGCTGAATGCCCTAAATGCGAGAGCAAAGAATGGGGATTATTAACCGGTAAAGAATTTGCAATCAAAGAGATTATTGCCTGTTAAAAACACCACGGAATTATTCTTTAATTCAGCAACTTAAAACGTTAAAAGTCGGATCTTAATTGTAAGTTTACTTGCAAATATGATCCGTCCCTAATTTTCATCGCTGCGTCTAAAACTAATAATCAGTCTTCAAATACCGAGCATCATATTGTAATCCAAATGGAATTGTTCAGCGCTCAAAGACACAGCCTTGACCAGAATAAAATCGTAGCTCTACGATTCCGTAACGATAATAAAAATAAAATAAATATTTTAACTTTGGAGTATATGTGATGGTAAAAGAAAAAGTATTAGATCTGGCGAACATGATCAGTAAAACAAAACGCGGAGCAAAGGATGAAGTCAAGCCTGAACACCCTGAATATTTAGTACTCGAGCCAGTTGTCACCGATGAAATGGCAGAAGTCGCACTCTGCCTTAAATTCCGAGAAGGGATGACTGTAGAAGAAGTTGCCCCACTATGTGGAAAATCGCCAGAACAAACCAAAGCACTGCTGTGGGAACTCGCTATTGCCGGAGCCACAGTTGTAGGCGAACAAGAAGGTGTCGATAGATTCTGGTACGAGATCTGGGTACCAGGCCACATGGAGATGATCGTCAACCATAAAGAGAACGCGATTAAATACCCGCAACTCGGTAAAGCATTTGATGATTTCGGCAGAAAAAGAGCCCCACTAGCCGTCGGTAACTTCCCTGTTGGTACAGGACCGATGCGCACCATTCCTATTGAGTCTTCTATATCGGGTGAATCGAGACGTGTATCGAATGATGAAATTTCAAAGTATTTAAACGATAACGACCGATTCTCTGTATCAGATTGCTCTTGCCGTACTGCGCGTGAAGCACTAAATGAAGGTTGCGGTCACCTTAAGGAAGATATGTGTATTCAATTAGGTCACGCCGCTGAATATTATATCCGAACAGGCCGTGGACGTGAGATTGATCGTGCTGAAGCATTTGAAATTATTCAAAAAGCAGAAGACAACGGATTAATGCATAACATGCCAAATGTGGATGGTCCGGGACACACACACGCCATTTGTAACTGCTGCGGTTGTGGTTGCCTTGCATTAAGAAACGCAAACATGTGGACGAACCATGACTTCGTACGCTCTAATTTTACCGTCAAAGTAGATGAAGATAAATGCGTTGCTTGTGGTGAATGTGTCGAAGTTTGCCCGACTAACGCATTAAAACTTGGTCAAAAGTTATGTACCAATACGCCCATTCCAAAAGTTAAACGCGACCTTCCATACAACACCGAATGGACTGAAGATAGATGGAATAACGATTACCGCACCAACAGAGAAGTTGTAGTAGATACCGGCTCTGCACCTTGTAAAGCGGGTTGCCCTTCTCATATCGGTGTTCAAGGTTATATCAAGTTAGCATCTCAAGGTAAATATACTGAAGCGCTAAAACTGATTAAATTAGAAAACCCATTTCCAGCCGTATGTGGGCGCATTTGTCCAAAATTCTGTGAAGATGATTGTACGCGTTGCGATATAGACGGCGCTGTTGCTGTTGATGACATTAAAAAGTTCATTGCCCAACAAGATATGAATGCAGATACTCGTTATGTACCAAAGATTAAAAATGACTATGACAAGAAAATTGCCATCATAGGTGCAGGTCCTGCAGGATTATCTTGTGCTTATTACCTCGCAATTCAAGGCTATAAAGTAACTGTGTTTGAAAAACAAAAAGCACTTGGCGGTATGTTAACACTCGGCATCCCTTCTTATCGATTAGAAAAAGAAGTGATAAATGCAGAGATTGACGTACTAAAAGACATGGGTATTGTATTTAAAACAGGGATTGAAATCGGTAAGGACATTAGCCTTAATGAACTTAGAGCACAAGATTTCAAAGCATTTTACATGGCGATTGGCGCACAAGCGGGTCGCTCACTTGGACTTGAAGGTGAAAATGCACAAGGTGTAATGTCTGGCGTCGAATTTTTACGTAAGGTAAACCTTGGTGAAAATGCACCGCTGACAGGTAAGGTAATTGTCATTGGTGGTGGTAATGTCGCAATTGACGTAGCAAGAACAGCTACACGTGCTGGTGCAACGCAAGTTGATATGTTCTGCCTCGAAGATAGAAACAGCATGCCTGCACACGGAGATGAAGTTGACGAAGCGTTAGAAGAAGATATCAATATCAACAATGCTTGGGGGCCAACTCGCGTCGTTGTTGCAAACAATCGTGTCATCGGCGTTGAATTCAGAAAATGTATAACCGTGTTAGATAAAAATGGTCGATTCAATCCAATCTATGACGAGAATAATACTCAAATAGTAACTGCAGACCATGTATTACTTTCAGTGGGTCAAGCGATTGATTGGGGAAATATCCTGACAGACAGCAAAGTTGAATTGAACCCGAACCAAACTATCCAAGCCGATGCAGATACGTACCAAACAGGTGAACCTGATATTTTTACTGGTGGCGACGCCCTAACTGGTCCTCGTTTTGCTATCGATGCGATTGCACAAGGTAAAGAAGGTTCTATCTCTATTCACCGCTTTGTTCAACGAGGTCAAAGCTTAGTACTCGGTCGTTTAAAACGTGATTATCGTGCATTTGATAAAGCAAATGTGGATCTGAGTGGCTTTGATAATACACCACGACAAAAAACAACGCATGTCGATGGTCGAAAATCAAAAACAACCTTCAAAGATCTACGTGAAACATTCACAGAAGAACAAGTTAAGATAGAATCGGAACGTTGCTTAGGCTGCGGCGTGGTCATTGCTGATGAATATACGTGTATTGGCTGTGGTGCTTGTACAACGAAGTGTAAGTTTGATGCGATATCGTTAACGCGAACGTATGATGCTGACGCGGTTGAGTTTAAAGATTTAAAATCAACAGTCATCAAACATGCGTTGAAACGTAAAGTACGTGTGGCCGTAAATAAACCATTCAAGAAAATTAAATCTATTTTTGAGACACATAAATAATCTTTAGGTTAAATAAGAAAATCTAGCCTATAAAAAAGGGTGACTAGCTCAAGCTAACCACCCTTTTCTCTTCTAAACATTACTTTATAGCGTATGTCGCGTCTTTATTAGCCCACTAAACGCAGCAATGTTAGATGTAACAATTATGCGTCTTTCACTAACATAGAAAGAGCTATCGCTTCAGCAACTTTAATACCGTCAATACCCGCTGATAAAATGCCACCAGCATAACCAGCACCTTCACCGGCAGGGAATAAACCTTTTGTGCTAATACTTTGTAGATCTCGGCCACGCTTAATGCTTACAGGCGATGATGTACGAGTTTCAACACCAGTTAATGTTGCATCTTTTGCAGAGAAACCTTTAATTTTCTTTTCAAAAGCAGGAATTGCTTCACGGATTGCCGCAATTGCAAATGGAGGAAGCGTTTTACTTAAGTCAGTAAATTTAAGACCTGGTTTGTATGATGGAACAACATCACCAAATTCGCCTTCACCTTTACCAGAAAGGAAGTCACCAACTGTTTGTCCCGGTGCATCATAGTTACTGCCACCGATAACGAACGCGTTTTTCTCCCATTTACGTTGCAGATCGATACCTGCTAATGGGTTACCTGGATAATCTTCAGGTGTAATACCAACAACAATAGCGCTGTTTGCATTCATTTCGTTACGTGAATATTGGCTCATGCCATTAGTAACAAGGTGACCTTCTTCAGATGTTGCCGCAACAACAGTACCGCCAGGACACATACAGAAGCTATATACAGAACGACCATTCTTACAATGGTGAACTAATTTGTAATCCGCAGCGCCAAGTAATGGGTTACCCGCATTCTTACCAAAACGAGCATCATCAATTGCAGCTTGTTTATGTTCAATACGGAAACCAATTGAGAAAGGTTTCGCTTCTAGGTAAACACCACGTTTTTGAAGCATTTCAAATGTATCACGCGCACTATGACCAATCGCTAAAGAAACATGATTTGTTTCAATAATTTCGCCACCAGCAAGTTCTACACCCGTTACTTGATCATTTTCGATAAGAATATCATCAACACGTGCACTAAAACGAATTTCACCGCCAAGTTCAATGATCTCTTTACGCATTGTTTCGATCATAGTAACAAGCTTAAATGTACCAATATGTGGTTTACTTAAGTACATGATCTCTTCAGGTGCACCGGCTTTAACAAATTCAGTTAAAATTTTACGTGCATGGAATTTTGGATCTTTAACTTGGCTATAAAGTTTACCGTCTGAGAATGTACCCGCGCCGCCTTCACCAAATTGAACATTTGATTCAGGGTTTAATTGACGCTTACGCCAAAAGCCAAATGTATCCTTTGTTCTTTCACGTACTTCTTTACCACGTTCAAGTACAATTGGACGTAATCCCATTTGCGCTAAAATTAATGCTGTAAATAGACCACAAGGACCAAAGCCAATCACAACAGGACGTTGTTCTATCTCTTCAGTCTTCTCAGCAACAAATTTGTATGCCATATCAGGCGTAGCACGAACATGTTGATCTTTTTCGAATGTAGCAAGTAATTCTTCTTCATTTACGCTATCAGCTAATGTAACGTCTAATGTATACATTAGGATAATTACATTACGTTTACGTGCATCATAACCACGACGGAAAACAGTATATTCAATTAATTGTTCAGGTTTAAGTGACAATCTCTCTAAAATATATTCATTAATTGCTTGATCATTATGATCTAACGGAAGTTTTACATCGGTTAAACGTAACATAGAAAATTATCCAAATATGAAAAGGCATCACGCAGTTGGCGCACTAGCCAGTAAACTAAAATCTTAGGGCGGGTATTTTACGTTATTATGAAGAGATATGCATTTTATTATTTGAAACTAGGTTGTTTTTCATGCCTGTTTTGAGTTCAAAATAGGATGTTAATTGCTTTTAAAGCGTGCTTACGTATAATGCCTCCACTTTGAAATGTGAGGATCAAGCATCATGGCTTTTGTCGTAACCGAAAATTGTATTAAATGTAAACATGGTGATTGTGTTCCAGTATGCCCAGCAGACGCTTTTCATGAAGGACCAAACTTCTTAGTTATTAATCCAATAGAATGTATTGATTGTGGACTTTGTGAACCAGAGTGTCCGGTAAATGCTATTTTCCAAGAAGATGAAGTACCTGAAGATCAACACGTGTTTATTGAAATCAATGAAGAGCTCTCTGAAGTATGGCCAGTAATCACAGATAAATGTGAGCCACCAGCAGATGCAAGCGAATGGGATGGTGTTGAAAATAAATTAGCACTATTAGAACGCTAATAAGAACATCTGCTCAAGATATCTAATCTTCAATAAGTGGGACGTTTATTACCAACAAATGAACGCTCACTTTATTCTTCATTCTCTTTTCTCAGTTAATCTTTCATAGATTCTTACAAAATGACCTCCTGAACAGCACGTTATGTTCCCTTATTTCCCTTTCCCTATTACTCGTTAAACACATTCCCATCTAAACTTGATCATGACCAAAAGTATTGTTCGTAATTTTGTCGCGTAAATCAAGGATCCGATAATGCCTAAAATGAGAGTTACCTATCACATCATTTTAATGACGCTATTAGTGTTTATGCCAATTACCAAAGCCTATGCAATTAATACTAAAGCTATTTATAACGAGTTAAAAGCGATTAACAATCAGCAGCCTTTGTTCTTTAACCATAATAAGCTCAATTTATCAGGCATAACGTTGCTTAGTTTGTTAGCTGACTTAGGCATAAGGAAGCAATCGACCTTATCCAATAATGAAAGAGCTCACATAGATGAGACTGATGAGAAGCTGACGTTAGCGCTTTATCATATATCGTCTCTTTCTCACGGCAATCAGTTAACAATCGCAACTAACAAGTTTTCTTATTTTAAAGATGCGCTGCATAATAATACCTTAGCGTTATACATAGATTCAGCAATGCCGCAATTTAATGCCGTAGTCCGTCTTAGGGAGTCTATTAACAAGTTTAAACATATAAGGCAGGTATATTGGCCGACATTACCCCCCTCATTTAACCCTAAGTTAGGGCAAGGTCACCAACAAGTTAAAAACCTAAGGCATAAGCTCGTTATTCTTGGAGACATGTCCGACACGAGTACATCTAAATTTAGAACACACATCTTTGATACTGCTATGAGGAATTCATTAAAGCAGTTTCAGCAGCGCCATGGTTTAACGCCTTCAGGGACAATCGATACAGAGACACGTAACGCGTTAAATACAACGATAGATACACGTATAGAGAAGCTACAAATTAATCTATGGCGGTGGTTATCCTTACCCCGTACACCGCCAAGTAAATACATTATCGTCAATATCCCCTCATATCGTTTGAAAGTCATAGATAAAGGCAAACAAACGCTTAATATGAAGGTGATTGTCGGTAAGCCAGAGAATCAGACGCCAATCATGGTCACCGCCGTGAGTTCAGTGACAGTGAACCCAACGTGGACACCGACACAAAATATTATCAACAACGATTTACTTCCCCTTCACCATCGTAATAGAAACGCATTAAAACAGAGTAACTTTTATCTTGCTCAAGGATATGGTGCTAGTACGTCCTACACAGACATTCCTTATAATCTCAACGCTATGTTGAAGACCTACCGATTAGTGCAAATACCAGGGCTGAATAACGCATTAGGGACAGTACGCTTTAACATTATCAACAACAATGCTATTTACCTACACGATACTCCCACAAAATCGTTATTTAACAGAAAACAGCGTGCGCTTAGTCACGGCTGTATTCGACTCGGAAATGCCGATAAGTTACTCCACACCTTGATTGAAGAAAACAAAAGTCTGAAATCACAGTTAAAACAAATAGATGGAAAGACACGTAGCATCAGATTACCTGAGTCAGTCCCAGTTTTCATTACCTATCAAACCGCATTTGTGGATATAAAAAGTCAAATACATTGGCGAAATGACCTGTATCAAAAAGACAGAAAGCACAATTTTCTAACAAAAAAGATAAATTAAATCAACAAATGTTAGCGAATAACAAGATTGTACTCTAGTTTTATTTATATGCTTGTTAGGCATGAGCATAAGTCCTAATAATTGGCATTTAAATCATGAACTTGAATTTAATCTACCGTTGTAAAATTAATTACTGGAGTAATTATCATGAACGAATTAACAACATTTTTCAAAGATTTCTTAGAAGACGAAAGTGGCCTAACTGCTGTTGAGTATGCCGTAGCTGGTGGTTTAGTGGTCGCTGGTATGGTAACAGCCTTTACAAATTTAGGAACAGCTGCAACAGGTCAAATTGAAGCCTTATGTACTGCTGTCGGTGCAAGTGGTGCTACTTGTACTTAAAGATGATTAAAAGATAGTAAACTAAAGTTGGATATTTATCTTTTAGGATTTTAATATGACTCAATATGCGTTGTTAATATCAGTAACAGTAACATTTTGCTCGCTCTGTTCTGCGCTGTATTTTGATATGCGTTATCAGCGTATTCCTAATCGATTATGCCAACTCACGTTACTTATGGGTTTAATTATTAACATCTCGTTCTACTCCCTTATCGGATTAGGGCAAGCATTGTCTGGCGCTGCATTAGCGCTAGCAATTTTGCTTCCAGCTTATAAGTTTCGTCTTATCGGTGGTGGAGATGTAAAAATAATGGTCGCTATCGGCGCGATTATAGGGCCCATTCTAATCGCATGGTCAATTGCTTATGCAATCATATTCGGTGCTTTCACCAGTGTATTAATTGCGATGAAATCTGTTGGCTTAAACGGTCTAAAATTAACCTTTTCACGATATACCGATTCTCTGTATACCGGAAAATATTTCAAGCCTGAGACTGGTGACATGGGCGCAGTAAAAGTACCCTATGCCCCAGCGTTAGCGTTAGGTTGGGTACTTGCTTGTTACTTAGACCCAGATATTCACGCCTTACTACTATCTTTTGCATAAAATATCGTTTACATAAAACGCTTATCATCTTTGTATAAATCATATAGGCATTATTATGACTGCCATATCAATGGATAATGACGACACAACACCGATAACTTTAGATAACGCACCTTCTATTCCCCCTGAACAGTTAGCTAAACGTCCTACCACTATTACAGAGACAGGGCTATCAGAACAATTGCTCATTCAATTATTAATAAAACACATCCAGGTTTTAAATGTGGCCACAATAAGAGAGCTATCAGTAACATTAGCTTTAAGCGGCGGCATTATTCAATTACTCATCAATTCGGCAAAAGACTCTGCTTGGATAGAGAATAGGCAAAGTGCCAAGAATGGTCAAATGCGGTATGCATTATCTGGAACTGGCTCTGAAGAAGCAGAATTGGCGTTTGCTCACAGTGGTTATATTGGCCCAGCGCCTGTTCCGCTAACGCAATACGTTAATATTGTCATTCAACAGACGAGTAGAAATACGCAGATAACCAAGCAGCGTATGCAGGAAACCTTTCAAAGCCTGATGTTTTCTGAAGCCCTAACGAATGCGATAGGGCCCGCACTCAATTCAACAAAGCCAATTTTAATATATGGTCAACCTGGTGTCGGAAAGAGTTACCTCTGTAGAAACCTGAATAAGCTATTTAATGATGATGTATTAATCCCATCAGCTATTGAGATCAATAATCATATTATTCAAGTCTATGACCCTCAAGTACATATACTTGTAGCCGAAAACAAAGATGAAGATCCCGCTAACTCCTTATTTCGCTTAGAGTTGGGACATGATCCACGTTGGCACTTATGTCAGCGCCCTTTAATTGTGACAGGCGGAGAGCTCACAGAATCAATGTTAGAAATTAATTTCGATCCCGTCAGCAGAACATACAAGGCACCCCTACAGTTAAAAGCAAATAATGGTATTTTACTACTGGATGATCTTGGTAGACAAAAAATAACGCCGGTGCAATTATTTAATCGCTGGATTATTCCTTTAGAGGAACGTAGAGACTTCTTGTTTCTACCTAATGGCGTCCATTTTGAAATGCCATTCGAGCTTATATTACTCTTCTCTACAAATTTAGATCCGGCAGATTTAGTTGACGAAGCGTTTTTACGTCGACTTGGTTATAAAATAGAATTTAACCCCCTTGAATTAAACAGCTATCAAAAACTCTGGTTTAACGTCTGCGACGACTTCAACCTAAGTTGTACGATAGATACATTCGAATACTTAATTAATACCTATCACCATCAAACAAAAAAACCATTTCTACCCTGCTTCCCACGAGACTTGTTAAGTATTATCAGTGATCAAATAAAATTTAATCAGCTTAATAATAACGTAAATAACGGATTAATAGACATCGCTTGGAAGCATTACTTTGTTAGTCAACACCATTAATCTATCAGATAGGTAGGTATACAATGAATAAAAAAACAGTACTATCAATCATGCTATCAATCATGTTTGGTATTGGTGCCATTCTAATCGCACGTAACTGGTTAGAAATAAACAAACCTGAGGCAGCTGAAAATCAGGTATATGTTGCAATTGCAACGATGAACATACCAACTGGCACTGAAGTCGATGCTAAACATGTGGTATTAAAAGTATTACCAACATCCCTATCTGTAGAAACGACAATACAGAATCTAGAGGATGCTTACGGAAAAATAGCTAAAGAGCCTATATATGCTGGTGATATTATACGAAAAGAACGGTTATTCATTAAAGGTGAAGGGAGCACACTCGCGAGCTTAATATCTGAAAATATGCGTGCGATTACCATTCGAGTGAACGATGTAGTTGGTGTAGCTGGCTTCCTACTACCAGGGAACAGGGTTGATATACTAAATACATCACAGCATAAAAATAAAGTTACAACGGAAGTGGTCCTCGCTAACATTAAAATACTCGCCATTGATCAACGTGCGGCCCAAAATGAAAATACACCACAACTTGTAAGAGCTGTCACTGTTGAAGTTAATTTAAAGCAAGCAGAAGCGCTATTAACAGCAAAGAGTAAAGGTAGTTTACAACTTGCCCTACGTAACCCTATTGATAATTACGCTTTACCGAACACAACGGTCCCTGACATTATTAACAAACCCATCAGCCATAACGCTCAAAATACAAAAAAAAGTATACGTAAACCGACGTCTCATACTAGACAAAATAACAATCGTAAAGTCGAAATAATTCGAGGCACGACTCTAGAATCAGTACAACTTAAGATCTAATGGCAAGCTATAGATAGGTGATTAACATGATGCTATTTTTCCATTTTTTAAACGTCTCTTTTAAGCGTTTAAAATTACTTTCAATAATGACAATATTCTGTTTAACAACAAACATATCTTTGGCAGGAGGTCCTACCGCATTAGATGACGATAGTATAAAAATACCTATTTTCAAATCTAAGAATTTAAACATGAAACAACCTATTCATCGTGTATCCGTAGGTAATCCTTCAATTGCAGACATATTAATACTTCGTAGTCGAGAGCTTTACATTGTGGGAAAAAAATTAGGTACAACTAACATGATGGTTTGGGATAAAGACGATAGCTTAGTCGATGTATTTAACTTAGAAGTGACGCATGATTTAAACAGTTTAAGAAAACGATTACACCAATACTTACCCAACGAAGATATAGGGGTTGAGACATCACAGGGTCAGCTACTTGTTAGCGGGCAGTCATCCTCTCTCGCTAAAATGAATACAGCCATTCAATTAGCAGAGGGTTACGCAACCGCAGCAACAGTAGGTAAAACAAAAAGTGTAGTACTTAACATGATCTCAATTGGCGGAGGTCAGCAAGTCATGCTAGAAGTTACTGTTGCTGAAGTGAGCACAGAGGTCGCACGTAATTTAGATGCTAATACGCTATTAGCATTTACGGGAAGCGACTTCACCGCAGGTGCCATTGCCGGTAATTCAAGTATATTCCCATCTATCGACTCGGGTATATTTGCCAGTTATTTAACAAGTGATGTACTTTTTAACTTTACGCTAGATATTGCTCGCAGTAATGGTTTAGCCAAAATTCTAGCAGAACCCAACATCACGGCGTTAAGCGGTCAAAAAGCTGAGTTTCTATCAGGTGGGGAGTTTCCCGTGCCTGTACCGAGTGATGATGGTACAACAATTGAGTACAGGGATTTTGGTGTCGGTGTAAGTTTTGTACCCACCATACTTGACTCAGGTAAAATAAATCTAAGCTTGAAAGTATTGGTCAGTGAAGTAAGTAACATCAACAGCGTTGGTGTGTCACCAATAGGATCAACCTCTTCGATTGTCGTTCCCTCTTTAGTTAAGCGCTCAGCAGAAACGACGATTGAACTTGCAGATGGTCAATCAATCGCGATTGGGGGATTACTCAGCGACAATCTTCGAGACTCTGTATCAAGAGTTCCCGGATTAGGTGATATTCCAGTACTAGGTCAGTTATTTAGCAGCCACGAATATATTAGTGGGCAAACCGAATTAGTGATTATGGTCACCCCTCGATTAGTCAGACCTTTTAATAAAAAAGGCATCCCGTTACCTACCGATGGTTTTGTGCCAGTATCTGATATGGAATTCTATTTACTTGGAAAAATGACTGAAAAAGACAGTTCATCAATAAACACGTCTCCGAACGAAATAGAACACTCATCTTCTACAATCACGCCAACAACGGGCGGTACAGAACAACAATATGGTCATACTATAAACTAGGAAATAACATGAAAAACATTAACTTAATAGTATTTGTGTTACCTATGCTTTTTGCTTGTAACCAAGCACCAGATTATCACTTAGCTTCATCGACGTTGCACATTAAAGAAATTCAAATACTGGATCCACATGCTCCAGAAACAAATGACGGCATCATAAATGAGCTAGATGGTAATTACGGTGAAAGTATCATACGAAACTATAAACAAAGTGCCTACGATGCAAAATCTGCACGTAACGTTGAGAAAATGGAATAAGTATTATTGCAGGTTCATCTTCAATAGAGTCCAGTAATAAAGTGGATCCAGAGATTCTGTATCTTGGTATTAACTGTTTAGCAGCGACGGAATATAACTGGATTCGTTATGTGAGAGAAAATATTATTAATTATCAACATCAATTATTAATTCCGAGACTATTCTTAACATTAACCCGCTTACATTTTCAACGACATTACCAAAAGAAAGTCTCGGCGTAACAAGTATACTCAATGTAATCCAGTTAAAAATTTATTGTGAATATTTTAAAAGGAATCAGATATGAACGACTCAAGTTCAAATAATATTCTTGGATTTGATAGCGCATCAACGACATGTTGTGATGTGGTATCACAACCCATGATACTTCCCTATCCTTTAAATGTACTCATCATTTGCAATAACAATAGCATTGAACAGGGATTAACAGCTTACTTCGCTACTATTTCAAATATACAAGTGGAGTATTGCACGCTATTACCAAGTAGTTTAAGTAACTTTAGTTTAGTGTTATTAGTACTCGATGACAATATTGACACAGCTAAACACACAATCGAAAAATTCTCTAAACAAGAAAAACACTTTTTACTACTAGGGGATAATATTAAAAGTGAACTGATTAGGCTTGCAATACATCACAACGTCAAAGATATTATTTCTATTGCCGACATAGAAAAAGAGTTATATTTATCCTTACTAACGGCTGCGAATGATTTAATTAATTCGAGTAAAATAGCGCCCGTATTTACTATTATTAACGGTAAATCAGGTTCAGGGGCGAGTTTTATCACCAGTTGTCTGGGAGAAATAAGTGCAAATTTAACAACTGAAGAAATTGCTATTCTCGATGCGGATCTCAACTATGGCACTCTGACAGATACGTTTAATTTTGAACCTAACTATTTTATTACAGATGCGTTAGAAGATTTAGACCAACTGGACAACACAGCTATAAGATCGATGATGCTGAAGCGTAACAACCTGAGTTTTCTGGCCAGCAAACCTTATACCTTGCTTAATGCCAATCCACATTTATTAGAGCGGCTTCCCCAACTGATTTGGAAAGTAAAATTAAATCACGACTTAGTTTTAATCGATTTATCACGAGGGCTTGAAACCCATTCAAACTCATTAATCAGTTTATCAGATAAAGTCATCGTAGTTGTTCAGCAAAATATTATCAGTCTACGCGAAGCAAAGGTATTGATACAACAACTTACAACTAATGTCGGCATTCCAGCCGAAAAGTTACATATCATCGTGAACCGTCATTCCCATAAAGGTAATAACATTTCAATCAAAGACATCAAAAATGTTCTCGATGTCGAGAGCATATTTATTGTGAGTAATAATTATGAACTCGCTAATGCAGGTATCAATTCAGGCTCTCCGATATTGAAAGTGGCAAATCATAAAATAATACAAGATGAAATTTCACATATAATCAGAGAAATATTTCCTCTTGATATCCCAGATATAAAACCGTCGCTCTTTACCAAAATATTCAGGAGAAAATAATGGAATATGTCAGCAATCAAAAGAATGATCCCTTCTCGATGCTAACGAGCCTTGATATGGAAACAAAACAGGATATCTTTGGAAAATTATTAACACAACTTGATTTATCTGTACTAGAAACATTACCCGAAGACGTCGCGAAAGAAAAAATTGAAGAGTCTTGTTACCATCTATTAAACAAACAAAACAGACCGATTAACTTAAATGTTAGAAAAATTTTAATCAAATTAATTACAGACGAGATCCTTGGTTTAGGTCCACTCGAAACACTACTCGAAGATCCGAGCATTGCCGATATTTTGGTTAACAGTTACGATCGTATCTTTGTTGAACGTAATGGCAAGTTAGAGCAAGTAGCGGTTCAATTTCATGACGACAAACATTTATTAAGCATCATTGATCGTATTGTATCTGGTGTCGGACGAAGAATCGATGAATCCTCGCCTATGGTAGATGCAAGACTTAAAGACGGTAGCCGTATCAATGCCATCATTCCACCGCTCGCATTAGATGGTCCAGCCTTATCCATTCGTCGATTTACAGTAGACAAGCTTCAAGTCGAACAATTGATCGATTTCAATTCCATCAGTCAAAGTATGGCCGATTTAATTAGAGCAACGGTAGAAGGTAAACTCAATATATTAATTTCTGGTGGTACAGGCAGCGGCAAAACAACGCTGCTCAATATTTTATCCGGATTCATTCCCGATAATGAACGTATTATTACAATAGAAGATTCCGCAGAATTACAGCTACAACAACCACATACTGTAAGGTTAGAGACCAGACCATCTAATATCGAAGGTTCAGGAGAAGTCACCCAAAGAGATCTAGTGAAAAACTGTTTGCGTATGCGCCCCGATCGCATCGTGATTGGTGAGGTTCGTGGTGGTGAAGCTGTTGACATGTTAGCAGCGATGAATACAGGCCATGAAGGGTCAATGACCACCTTACATGCAAACACGCCTCGTGATGGCTTAGGAAGATTGGAAAATATGGTGTGCATGGCTGGATTTGATATGCCAGTACAGAATATTAGAACACAAATATCGTCAGCTATTGACATTGTTATCCAATTACAACGGCAAGAAGATGGAAAACGCCGTGTGACAAGTATTCAAGAAGTTACTGGTATGGAAGGCGAAATGATCACCATGTCAGAAATATTCACATTTAAACGTGAAGGTAAAACAGCCGATGGATTAATCCAAGGTAAATTTATTGCTACAGGTGTAGTGCCCACTTTTGTTCGAGACTTCAAAGCCAAAGGTATAGACATATCACACAACATATTCACATCTGATATGTTAAATCATAGCTTTTAAGTGAGGTAAATATGAGCAATCAATTCTTATTTCTACTACTTGTATTTGGGGCGGTTGTTTTATTATTTCAAGGTCTTTTCATCTCTGTATATAATCCACAAAGAGCAAGTGCCAAAAATATTAGAAAGCACTTAGCCTCACTTGCAGACGAAAGTAATGACATTGCCACAGAGATTTTGCTCAATAAAAAAATCGAATCTCTACACCCCTTTTGGCAGTGGTTCGAATCTCAACCTTGGATTTATAACTATAGCTACAAGATGGAATTATCAGGATCAAACTTATTCGGTTATCAGTACTTATTAATCACGTCCGCATCTTGCTTGATGGTCGCCACAGCATCATGGTTTGTGAGCGTTGATATTGTTATCACACTCTTTGCGACAGCTATTACACTGCTTATTATGCATATGGTCGTAAACCGCAATATAAACAAACGTATGGAAAATATTGAGCAACAATTTCCAGAAGCACTTGATGTGTTAAAGCGTGGATTACAAGCAGGTTATGCATTTAGTGATTCAATCAAACTCGTTTTTGAAGAGATGGACGGAGAACTCTCGGATGAATTTAAAATCATGTTTAACCGGATAAACTATGGTAATGATGTTCATACAGCTCTGCTGTCTTTTGTCAAACGAGTGCCAACAACTTCCGCAATGGCATTTTGCAGTGCCGTATCAATACAAAAAGAAACAGGCGGTAATTTAGCTGAGAATGTAGACAAACTGTCCAAAATTATTCGTCAACGATTCGCGTTCAAAAGACGCGTGAAAACATTATCTGCAGAAGGTCGACTATCTGGCTGGGTTCTAACACTCACCCCCTTTATTTTGTTTGCCATCTTATATATTTCCTCACCAAATTACACTGATATGTTAATTAGTACGCCAGAAGGATTAAACCTCTTAAAGTGGGGAGCAATAGGCATGCTGTTAGGCATATGGTGGATCAGTCAACTCGTCAAAATAGAGGTCTAGAGCATGGAACAAATCAAAGCCATATTGTCCGATATAATGACAAACCCAGATATGATGACATGGGGTATATATTTAGTCGCAGCGCTTGCAGGTATTACCTTAGCAGTCGCTCTATCCTACTTATTTTCAGGTCTTTATTCACCAGTAAAAGCGCAAGTCAATAAATTATCTAAAAAACCAATACAAACAAAAAATTTAACGAAAGAATATGAAACGTCACTTGAACACACAATAGGAAAAATAAGATCTATACCACTTCTAAATAAACGCTACCAAGGAGATTCTTCGGCTAAACTCTTACTCATTCATGCCGGTTTTCATTCTCAAGACGCATTAAAAATATAT
The DNA here is from genome assembly GCF_018219155.1 of Moritella sp. 24. NCBI lineage: Bacteria > Pseudomonadati > Pseudomonadota > Gammaproteobacteria > Alteromonadales > Moritellaceae > Moritella > Moritella sp. 24. Next base: position 2,308,148 of record NZ_CP056123.1, read on the forward strand.
AACGCAATTAAATTATTATCGTTATTAATTAGCGCAGCCGCTGCAACCTTCATAGTAAAACAAACGTCGACATTTTCAAATACTGTGGAGCTTTATATCATTCTGCTCATTGTCGGTATTGCTTACCTGTTACCCGGCATTATTTTGTCAAAAATTGCAGAACATCGCATGAACGATTTACGCAAACACTTTCCTGACGCGCTCGATTTACTTGTTGTTTGCAGTGAAGCAGGACTTGGGTTATTAGAATCATTCCAAAGAGTCAGTAAAGAGTTACAACTTTCTCATCCTAATCTTGCTTATGAGCTCGGGTTAGTCTGTAGCAAAGTGCGATATGGACTATCATTACAGCAAGCCCTTCAAGAGTTTAGCGATAGAACTGGGCTTGAGGATATCAGAGGACTTAACTCCGTGATTGTACAAAGCTTAAGATTAGGCACCGGGGTCGCTGCAACAATCAGATTATATTCTGATGAATACAGAGAGAAGCGTTTACAACGTGCAGAAGAGCAAGCCGCTAAGTTGGGGGTTAAAATGATATTCCCTATGATGTGTTGTATCTGGCCTTCTTTCTTTATTGTTGCAATTGGTCCCGCTGTAATTAATGTGATGAAGGTTTGGGGCGATGCGTTCTAAATATAAGGTCAACAATATGATTAAATGGATTTTGATAACTGTCGTTTTATTATCAGGCTGTAGCACAACGACGAATGGACAAGCAGAGCTTCCATCACTGGCTGATATCCCTCCAGAATCACGGGCGACACTATTAGACAATGCATATAAAGCTGAACAAAATCAAAAGTTTGATAAGGCTATTGTTTTTTATGTGAAAGCGCTAGAGCAGGAATATGACGATAGCACAGAGGAAAAAAATAAATTATCAAATACACAAATATTCTATAATATTGGCGTACTCGAAATAAAACAAGGCCACTCAGAACTTGCTTTAACAGCCTTTAAGCATCTACTGCAATATGAACCCAATCATGTCTTAGCACAAACCCAGCTTGGTATATTATATTTAGAAAAAAAACTTAAAAAACAAGCCACTGATTTACTCACTAAAGCAATTACAACAGACCAATTACGCTTAGGGAATAACATCAATGACGACTATGTATTTACGTCATTAGATACAATGTCACCTTTATCGGCCTACATTGCGTTTTCAGTCATACAAGATCTAGAGGGTCACCACGCCAAAGCAATTGAAACACTAAATCTTGTCCAGCCTTTAGCAGAACAAGACCCATACGTTTACACGAACATCGGTTACTCCAATTACCTTTCTGGTAATTTAGTAGAGGCGGAAGTTAACTACAGGAAAGCGATTGACATCGATCCTGAGTTTAGACGAGCATGGTTAAACCTTGGTTTAGTTTATACACGCAAAGGGATGTATACCAAAGCATTGCAAACCTTAAAACAAGTCATGCCAATTGAACATGCTTACAATGACATCGGTTATTTTCTCATGCTAGACGGACGATATAGCGAAGCCGAATACTTTTTAGAGCAAGCAATCGACCTCTCTCCCCGCTATTTTGTAAAAGCCAATGTCAATTTAGAAAATGTGAAACTAGAGTTAAGCCAAAACATCAACATGGTTTCTTCTGATAACAAGCTAAAACAATAGCTTTACGGTGAAATAATCGTTATTAAGAATAATTTATAGAAAAACAGTTAAAAAGCATTGCAATTTTATCCTAGATTGCTATTGTGAACTCAACCACACTTATTAGTAACAATATACTAACTGGATAAATCATATGAATAACAACCTGAAAGTAAACGTGCATCACCATCATCATATTTGATTAGCTTTCAGGCTGTTAACTGGAGGCGTATGCATGCAAGCTTCCGGAACTTATAAGAAAACCCTCGGAAGATTGAACTTTCGGGGGTTTTTTCGTTTATAGACAATTATTTTGACAAGGTTAAAGGATGACTATGTTAGAGATTAAAAATGACCAACCAAGACTAAGAATCGCAATTCAAAAATCAGGCCGTCTTAGCACTGAATCTCAAAACCTGCTTAAAGCAATGGGTCTTAAAATCAACATGCGTGAACAACGTTTAATCGCGCACTGTGAAAATATGCCAATCGACCTGCTTCGTGTACGTGATGACGATATCCCCGGTTTAATCATGGACGGTGTTGCTGACCTTGGTTTCATTGGTGAAAATGAATTAGAAGAAAAAGAATTAGAACGCCAACGTCTGGGAGAAGCAGCTGAATACAAACTGCTTAAACGCATGACATTCGGTGGTTGCCGCTTATCTATCGCTGCAACAGAAGAGTTTGATTACCAAGGCCCTCACTCACTAGAAGGTCTACGTATTGCAACATCATACCCAGAACTGCTCAAACGTTATTTAGACGAGCAAGGCGTAAACTTCAAATCAGTGATGCTTAATGGTTCTGTTGAAGTTGCACCACGCGCAGGTATTGCTGATGCAATCTGTGATCTTGTATCAACAGGCGCAACACTAGAAGCAAACGGCCTGAAAGAAGTACAAGATATCTTCCACTCAAAAGCTGTATTAATCCAAGCTAAAGCCGCTTTATCTGAAGAGAAGCAAGCACTCGTTGATCGCTTGATGGTTCGTGCTCAAGGTGTGATGCAAGCAAAAGAAAGTAAATACATCATGCTACACGCGCCTAAGTCGCAACTTGATGCTGTTATCGCGTTACTGCCGGGTGCAGAGAACCCAACAGTATTACCACTTGCATCAACAGACGATACCGTGGCTGTACACCTAGTAAGTACTGAAAAAATGTTCTGGGAAACAATGGAACAACTAAAACAGTTAGGCGCAAGTTCAATTTTAGTATTACCAATTGAGAAAATGCTAGGTTAGTAGCAAACATGCATCAGCAATGTTAAGGGAGGATCAAGCATGAAAACAGTAGTATGGGATCAACTAAGTCAGGTAGAACAATCAGCATTATTAATGCGCCCTGCAATATCAAACTCAGCAAAAATAGGTGACATTGTTACCGATATTATTGCGCAAGTGAGAAATGAAGGCGACAACGCATTAAAAGCACTGACAGCAAAGTTTGATAAAGTGGAAACAGATTGTTTACGTGTTACAGCAGCGGAAATTGAAGCAGCTTGTTCACGCGTAGACAGTGATACGAAACAAGCAATCAAACAAGCACAGCAACACATTCATTGTTTCCATCAAGCACAGGTACAAGATACTGTTCGCGTAGAAACAATGCCAGGTGTCGTTTGTGAAATGCACACTGTTGCGATTGATGCTGTTGGTTTGTATATCCCAGGCGGCAGTGCCCCGCTTCCATCAACTGTACTTATGCTTGCAACACCCGCTAACATTACTAATTGTGGCCGTATCGTATTAACGACACCGCCTCCGATTGCAGATGAGATATTCTTTGCCGCGAACTTATGTGGCGTAACAGAAATTTATACACTTGGTGGCGCGCAAGCCATCGCAGCACTTGCTTATGGTTCAGAGTCTATTGCGAAAGTTGATAAGATCTTTGGCCCGGGTAACGCATTTGTTACCGAAGCAAAACGCCAAGTAAGTATGGATATTAAAGGCGCAGCAATTGATATGCCTGCTGGGCCATCTGAAGTACTCGTTATTGCCGATGCAGAAGCGGATGCCAGCTTTATTGCAGCAGACTTGCTCTCTCAAGCAGAACATGGTCCTGATTCACAGTCTATCTTAGTTGTTTCATCAAGTAAGCTAGCAGCAGAAGTATCAGATCAAGTTGAGCAACAACTAGCCTGTTTATCTCGCCAAGAAATAGCAGTGCAGTCAATAGCATCCAGTTTAATTATTGTTACTGACGATATTGATACTTCAATTGAAATCAGTAATCACTATGCGCCAGAACACTTAATTGTTCAAACTAACAATGCGCGCAGTTTACTGCCAAAATTAAAGCATGCTGGCTCAATTTTCTTAGGTGCTTGGTCACCTGAGTCTGTGGGCGACTATGCAAGCGGGACCAATCATGTATTACCAACGTATGGTTATACTAAAACTTACTCAAGTTTAGGACTTGCTGATTTTACAAAACGCTTTACTGTTCAGGAGTTAACCCAAGATGGTCTCAAGAGCTTGGCGAAGACGGTCACTTGTCTGGCTGATGCAGAAGGACTCGACGCGCACAAACGTGCAGTCACAATCAGAACCGATCGTTTGGGAGAAACTCTATGAGCAACAAACTCACACAGCTAGCAAGAAAGAGCGTACAAGAGCTCACCCCCTATCAATCAGCGCGTAGGATTGGCGGTACTGGTGATGTTTGGCTTAATGCTAATGAAGCGCCTGACTCTGGGCACTATTCATTAGATTGCAGTCGCTTAAATCGCTACCCAGAATTCCAACCAGAAGCGGTCATTAATGGTTACGCTAACTATGCTGGCGTAAAACCAGAACAAGTGATCACAACGCGCGGTGCAGATGAAGCAATAGAATTACTCATTCGAACTTTCTGCGAGCCGGGCGTTGATAGTATTCTGATTAACCCACCCACTTATGGTATGTACGAAATCAGTGCTGAAACATGTGGTGTGAATACGATTAAACAAGCATTAGATGCCAATTTTGACCCTGACTTTGATGCGATAAAAGCAAGGTTAGACACAGTTAAACTTGTGTTCTTATGCGCTCCGAATAACCCGACTGGTAATTTAATCGATACCGATAAGTTAACTGATTTATTAATTGCAGCCAAAGATAAAGCGATCATCGTATGCGATGAAGCCTATATCGAGTTTTGTCCAGAAGCATCACAAGTCTCATTATTACAAGACTTTGATAATTTCGTTATTTTAAGAACCTTATCAAAAGCATTTGCATTGGCATCATTACGCTGTGGCTTTGCACTGGCAAGTGAAACAGTTATAGGCTTATTATCTAAAGTGATTGCGCCATATCCAGTGCCCGATCCAGTCGCACAAATTGCAAGTCAGGCACTTACTGAAGCCGGTATTGCCGTAATGCAAGGGCGCGTAACACAACTGAATGGCATGCGTAGCGCCTTTATAGATGAACTAAATCAGTTACAGGGCGTAGAAAAAGTATTCCCAGCAACCGGTAACTATGTGCTAGCACAATTTAATGATAGCCAAAAAGTGTTTAGCTTATTAGGCGAACAAGGTATTGTATTAAGAGACTTTAGTTCGAAAGAAAGATTAGAAAACTGTATTCGAATCACCTTAGGCAACGCGACTGAAATGAACATCACATTAAACGCGTTAAAGTCTGTACTTTCTTAAGTGATAGACACCATAAAAGAATAAAAATAAACAAGCAGGAGCCCGATGTGAGCAAGGAAAAATTCTTATTTATTGATCGTGATGGTACATTAATTGATGAACCGATTAGCGATAAACAAGTCGACAGTTTAGAAAAATTGAAATTTGAACCATTAGTGATTCCAGCATTACTGAAGCTACAAAATGCGGGTTTTACACTGGTCATTGTTTCTAATCAAGACGGACTCGGTACTGACAGCTACCCACAAAGTGACTTTGATATTCCACAAAACGCAATGATGGAGCTATTTGCTTCTCAAGGCGTCAAGTTTGAATCAGTGTTACTTTGCCCTCACTTTACCGAAGACAACTGCAGTTGCCGTAAACCACACTTAGGTATGGTAAAAGAATACCTACAGTCAGGCCGCATTGATTTTGCTAACTCGTATGTGATTGGTGATCGCATTACTGACATTCAACTTGCCGAAAATATGGGTATTGAAGGGATCTTTTATAACCGTACTGATTTAAACTGGCCAATGATTGAAGAGAAAATTTTGGCCAAAGGTAACCGTATCGCTAGCGTTACTCGTACAACAAAAGAAACTGACATTAAAGTTGATATCGATCTCGATAGCCAAGGTGGCAGCAGCATTGATACAGGTATGGGATTCTTTGATCACATGCTTGATCAGATTGCGACACACGGTGGGTTTAGATTAAATCTTAGCGTTGCTGGTGATTTACACATTGATGATCACCACACTGTTGAAGACACCGCCCTTGCATTAGGCAATGCTATTAATCAAGCGCTGGGTGATAAACGCGGTATTGGTCGTTTTGGTTTTGTATTACCAATGGATGAATGTGAAGCGTCATGCTCACTGGATCTATCTGGCCGTGCTTACCTGCAATTTAATGCTGATTTTCCCCGTGATCACATTGGCGAATTCGCAACAGAAATGGTGCCACACTTTTTCCGTTCACTAAGTGACGGTATGGCTGCAACACTGCACCTGAAAGCTGAAGGTAAAAACACGCACCACTTAGTTGAAAGCTTATTTAAAAGCTTTGGTCGTACACTACGTCAATGCATTAAAGTTGAAGGTGACATGCTACCAAGCTCAAAAGGAGTGCTTTAATGGATCAAGGTCAAGATAAAACCAATGTTGTCATTATTGATACCGGCTGTGCCAATCTATCATCAGTAAGATTTGCCATTGAACGCCTAGGGTACGCAGTTACAGTCAGCCGCGAACCCGATGTACTACGCAATGCGTCAAAATTATTCTTACCTGGTGTTGGTACTGCACAAGAAGCAATGAAGAACTTGGCTGATAGAGAGCTGATTACATTAGTGAAAAGCCTGACTCAACCTGTATTAGGTATTTGCCTTGGTATGCAGTTGCTTGCCGAGTTTTCTGCTGAAGGAAATGTCGCGACGCTTGGCCTCATTAGTGGCAGTATTGATCCGATGCCAAGTGAAGGTGTTCGTTTACCCCACATGGGTTGGAACCAAATAGAACCGCAACAAGATCATCCGTTATTCAAGGATATTCCAAGTGGCAGTTATTTCTACTTTGTACATAGTTATGCCATCGCTGTTGGCGATGACACGATTGCAACATGTATCCACGGTAAAGCATTTACCGCTGCGGTGAATAGAGATAATTTCTACGGCGTACAATTCCACCCAGAACGTTCAAGTAAAGTGGGTGCGCAATTAATCAAGAATTTCCTGGAGATGTAATATGTTAGCAAAACGCATAATACCTTGTTTAGATGTAAAAGATGGAAAGGTAGTCAAAGGGGTTAAGTTCCGCAATCATGAATTGATTGGTGACATCGTACCATTAGCAAAACGTTACGCTGAAGAAGGCGCTGACGAATTAGTCTTTTATGATATTACCGCCAGTGCTGACGAGCGTGTTGTCGATAAAAGCTGGGTAAGTCGTGTTGCTGAAGTAATCGATATTCCTTTCTGTGTCGCTGGTGGCATTAAAAGTGAAGAAGACGCAGCCCGAATTTTAGAGTTTGGTGCTGACAAGGTATCAATTAACTCCCCTGCACTGGCAGACCCGAGTTTAATTAACCGCCTAGCAGAAAAATTTGGCGTGCAATGTATTGTGATCGGTATCGACAGTTACTTTGACGAAGATACGCAAGAATACAAAGTGTATCAATTTACTGGTGACGAAACCCGTACACAAGTAACTAAGTGGACAACGTTTGAATGGATTAAAGAAGTTCAAAAACGTGGCGCTGGTGAAATCGTATTAAACGTCATGAACCAAGATGGCGTTCGTGGCGGTTATGATACGGTACAACTATCGAAAGCACGCAAAATCTGCAATATCCCATTAATCGCATCAGGCGGTGCTGGCGAAATGGTTCATTTCAATAGTGTATTTAAAGATGCAGATGTTGATGGCGCATTAGCCGCAAGCGTATTTCACAAACAAGTCATCAATATTGGTGAATTAAAAGAATATCTACGAGATCAAGATGTGGAGATCAGACAATGATAACAAACGAACAAATTAACCAACTTGATTGGGAAAAAGTAGATGGTTTAATGCCAGCGATTATTCAAGATTCAGTATCAGGTGAAGTACTGATGCTAGGTTACATGAATGAAGAAGCATTAAAAACAACATTAGAAATCGGTAAAGTGACTTTCTTTAGCCGAACTAAACAGCGTCTATGGACCAAAGGTGAATCTTCAGAGAACTACCTACTCGTTCAAGAAATCACAAAAGACTGTGACAATGATTCATTACTTATCACTGCTAAACCATGTGGTCCAACTTGCCACCTTGGAACCGAGAGCTGCTTTGTTACTGACAACAAACCAGCACTAACGTTTATTGCAAAACTAGATAAAGTATTAGAAGAACGTAAAACAGCCGACCCAGAAGAAAGTTACACAGCCAGCTTGTTTGCGCGTGGTACAAAACGCTGCGCTCAAAAAGTGGGTGAAGAAGGTGTAGAAGTCGCATTAGCTGCTGTGGCTAAAGATCGTGATGAGTTAGTAAATGAAAGCTCTGATCTGCTTTATCACTTGCTTGTTCTATTACAAAAAGAAGATGTACCACTGACAGTGGTTGTACAGTGCTTAGAAAATCGTCACAAATAGCGTTTAAATAAAGCTAAACCAGACTTAAACAAGTTAAAACTCAGGATTATATGGACCCTGAGTTTTAACTGTATATAAACACAGTGTTTTTAGTAACCCCGTAAAAAGCTAACCAAATGGCCCTATTTCATCGGATTTTTAAACTTCGCTAAACAATATTTCTCTTTAAATTTCGGCTCAACATTTTTAAACACCATATCAATTGCAGCTAAATCTTTTTCAATATCGCCCGTTACTGTAATCACATCACCAATGGTGACTCGCTTATTTTTATAATCCAAGCGGTATAAGATAATTGGCACGTTGGCTTCTAATGCAATATAGTAAAAACCTGAACGCCAAAAATCTTGATACTTTCTTGTGCCTTCTGGCGACATTGCATAAAGAAAACGCTCTTGGCTATTAAAAATGTTTACGACTGTCTGAACCATATTCGTCGATTTAGAGCGCTCAATCGGTACTCCACCTAAAAACGTTAAGGCACTTTTAAATGGCCAGCGGAACATTTCAGATTTACCAGCCCATTGCACATTCACTTTATTGGCAAAACGAGCGCCAATTAATAATGGGAAATCCCAATTCGATGTATGTGGTGCATAAGCGATAACAGCTTTACTGTATTTATGTGGAATAGGCTCACAATACCAACCCGTCCAATCTAAAATCTTGTTCGCGCAAGCACTAAAAAATTCATTTTGAGAGCTATCTTTACTGTGTACTTTATTACCATGCTCACCAATTCCTGATGTCGCAGTCTCTTTTTCAACTGTCATTATTAATCCTTTACGCATAATTTTTAAACAGGCGATTGATACACATAATATATGTTCGTTTTTCAATCAAACATATAACTTTTAACCTTATGTAAATTAACTTAATTTAAAATGCTTTATTGTTTAATTGAGTTAACCTTAATCACAATCGCCACGAGCACCGCTACAGGGTGTCATTAAATGGTTTTTATAACAACCCTTTGACAAATCAAACATGCTTTATAGCGTTTTGATATATATCAACGAATCTTTACACTTCACAAGGTAATTCATTCTAATTTGACCTTGATCAATTACAATCATTGATTTAAACTTTCAGAAATTTCTGAAAGTTCGTAAGGTGGCATGTGAATATCTCAGCACAAAACCAATCATTTGTTTATCACTTCGGTGAAATGGGCAGTCGATGGGGCTTCAATCGTACAGTAGGTCAAATGTACGCGCTTCTTGTAATCACAGAAGAACCTGTCTGCGCAAACGACCTTGCGAGTGGCTTAAATATCTCGCGCGGCAATGTCAGTATGGGCATTAAAGAACTACAATCATGGCAACTAATTCAAGTAAGTCACATTCCAGGTGATCGTAAAGAATACTACAGCGCAATTGGTAGTATCTGGGATATGGCTAATACTGTATTCAAAGAACGTCGCAAGCGCGAAATTGATCCCACGCTTTCCTTACTACGTACTTCATTGCTAGAAAAACCGACTGATGCAAGTGACGAGTATGCACAAAGTAAAATGCAAGAAATTCATGACCTACTTGAAATGGTGACTGAATGGGCTGCAGAGTTACAACGTCTTAATCCAGAGCAGCTGAGTAAATTAATGAAGCTAGGCGCTGGCGTTTCCAAAATGTTGTCTGTTAAAGATCAACTATTTCCTAATAAAAAAAATTCTGATTCAAATTAATCTAGAGGAGTATTCTAAAAATGATTAATGAAACCTTAGTTGAGCTATCCCGCTGGCAATTCGCCATCACAGCTCTATTTCACTTCCTATTTGTACCATTAACAATCGGTATGACTTGGATCCTGTTTATCATGGAAGCGGTATACGTGATGACAGGACGTATTATCTACCGTGATATGACTAAATTCTGGGGTAAGCTCTTTGCGATTAACTTCGCGATTGGTGTTGCAACAGGTTTAACCATGGAATTTGAGTTCGGGACCAACTGGTCATATTACTCTCATTATGTTGGTGATGTTTTCGGTGCACCACTCGCGATTGAAGGTTTGATGGCATTCTTCCTCGAATCAACCTTCGTTGGTATGTTCTTACTCGGTTGGGATAGATTAAGTAAGCGACAGCATTTAGCCGCAACTTTCTTAATGGCACTTGGTACTAACTTATCTGCAATGTGGATCTTAGTAGCAAACGGCTGGATGCAAAATCCTGTCGGTAGTGAATTTAACTATGCAACAATGCGTATGGAAATGGTGAGCTTTGCTGAACTCGTTTTCAACCCTGTTGCACAAGTTAAATTCATTCATACAGTAGCCGCAGGTTATGTTGCTGGTGCGATGTTTGTAATGAGTATCAGTAGTTACTACCTACTAAAAGGTCGTGATGTTGCATTTGCTAAACGTTCATTCTCTGTTGCATCAGGTTTTGGTGTTGCTGCTATCTGTTCTGTTTTATTACTGGGTGATGAATCTGGTTATGAAGTAGGTGAAGTACAGCGTGTTAAACTTGCCGCAATTGAAGCTGAGTTCCATACCGAGCCTGCTCCAGCAGCGTTTACTTTAGTTGGTTTACCAAATGAAGAAACTATGGAAACTGATTATGCAATCAAAATCCCTTATGCACTTGGTCTTATCGCGACTCGTTCGTTAGACGGTCAAGTAACTGGTATTAGTGATCTTAAGAAAGAACATGAAGCACGTATTCGTGAAGGTATGATCGCTTATGACTACTTACAGAAACTACGTGGTGGTGAAGAAACCCCTGAAAACATTGCTAGTTTCAACGAATATAAAGATGACTTAGGCTATGGTTTACTATTAAAACGCTATACCGATAATGTTATTGATGCCACTGAAGAACAGATCCAGATGGCTGTTGAAGATTCAATTCCACCTGTAGCACCTATGTTCTGGGCATTCCGAATCATGGTTGGTAGCGGTATTGTGATGTTTGGCTTATTTATCTTAGCCTTCTACTTTAATGCGCGTCGTCAAATTGAACAAAAGCGTTGGTTATTAAAAGCAATTTTATTCGCCCTACCTCTACCTTGGATTGCAATCGAAACTGGCTGGTTTGTAGCAGAAGTTGGTCGTCAACCTTGGGCTATTAGTGAAATCTTACCGACATTTATGGCGACATCTAGCCTAGAAGCAAGCTCTGTACTGTTTACTATGATCGCATTCATTGTTGTTTATGCCATCTTATTCTGTATCGAAATGTGGTTAATGGTTAAGTTTGCGAAAATTGGTCCAAGCTCGCTCCATACTGGTCGCTACCATTTTGAGCAAGAAGAACAGCAAGCATCACCACAATTACGTCAAGACAAATACTAAGGGCTTAGATTATGTTTGATTATGAAAGCTTAAAACTTATCTGGTGGTTAATCATCGGAATATTGCTTATCGGTTTTGCAGTTACCGATGGGATGGATATGGGCGTTGGTGGTTTACTGCCATTCGTTGCTAAAGATGATACTGAGCGCCGAGTTGTAATCAATACGATTGCAGCGCACTGGGACGGTAACCAAGTTTGGTTGATCACAGCAGGTGCATCTTTATTTGCTGCTTGGCCTATGGTTTACGCTACAGCATTTAGTGGTTTCTACTTTGCCATGATGCTAACGCTGTTCTGCTTGTTCTTACGTCCACTTGGTTTTGATTACCGTAGTAAGATTGATTCACCAAAATGGCGCTACAACTGGGATAAAGCCTTATTTGTTGGCAGCATGGTACCAACATTAGTATTTGGTGTTGCGTTTGGTAACCTACTTCAAGGTGTTCCATTTAGCTTTGATGAGTTCATGCGTGTAACATATACAGGTTCATTCTTTGCATTATTCAACCCGTTTGCATTATTGAGCGGTGTAGTGAGCGTATCTATGGTGCTAATGCATGGTGCGACTTGGTTATCAATGCGTACTGATGAAGATGTTGCTGCGCGTTCAGCAAAAGCAGCGCAAATATTTGCAGCGGTACTCGTTGTTAGCTTTAGCCTTGCAGGTCTTATGATCGCAACGTCAATTGATGGCTTTATCATTCAAAGCACAATTGACCCAATGGCACTTGCACAGCCAACAACAAAAATTGTAACGACAGAAACTGGTGCTTGGTTAAATAACTTTAACAGCATGCCAGTACTTTGGTTATTACCTGCTACGGGTATTGTTATGGCGATTATTGCTGGTCTGCTTGCACGCTTTAAGCCAGGTGGTTTCGCGTTTACTGCAAGTGCATTGTCAATTGCTGGCGTAATTTTAACTATGGGTGTATCTATGTTCCCATTTGTTATGCCATCAAGCAGTGTGCCTAACCACAGCCTAACGCTATGGGATACGGTATCAAGTGAAGGCACGTTAAACCTAATGTTGATGGTTGTTGCCGTGTTCTTGCCTCTTATTCTTTGTTACACCATTTGGTGTTATAGCAAGATGTGGAGAACGGTAACACGCTCAGAAATTGAAAATAACAATCATTCATCTTATTAAGGAGTAAACCATGTGGTATTTCAGTTGGATTCTAGGTGTTTTGCTGGCAGTTTCACTCGGTATCATTAATGTAATGTGGTACGAAATGGAACAGCACACGGATAACGTGGCAAAAGATCAAGATGATCAAGATAACCAAAACAATAAAAAATAAGGACTAAGCTCTGCGCCCAAGGATGGGCGTCTGTTTCTATAACCTCCAATTTCAGGGTTTATTCATTAAATACTCCTCCAATTTCAGGCGATCAAATGACAGAATCAGTTAAGACCGATTACACACAAAAAGAACGTTTAACATGGCTTAAAAGCCAACGAACACACGCTCAAGGTCGATTGAGTAAAGCCATCGCATTGGGCTCCTTAAATGGCATATTGATGATAGTTCAAATGGCCGTATTGGCTGGCATCATCAACGAAATCATATTCTCAAACAAAGCACTAGCAGAAATAACCCCGCTCTTATTTGGCTTAGGTGCCATCATTATTTTTCGTACTGTACTTGGTTACATCAGTGAACGATACAGTCGACATGCAGCCATGCTGATCAAAGTGTCAATTAGACAACAATTATTGCAACACTTATTTGCAATGGGTCCAGCAAAAACGAATACTATTGGCAGTGCCAAAATAGCCCATTTACTTCATCAAGGCGTTGATTCACTAGAAGATTACTTTTCAGGATACCTACCTATTGTCGCTTATTGCTCAGTGATCCCGAGTGCAATCCTATTCGCCGTATTCCCGATGGATTGGCGCTCCGGTTTAGTACTGATGTTAACTGCGCCTATGGTGCCTATGTTTATGATCATCATTGGCCATAAAGCCCATGACTTAAACCAGAAACATTGGACCAAGCTGTTACGAATGAGTAGCCATTTTCTTGATATTATTCAAGGTCTAACACAACTAAAAATATTCAATGCGTCACGCCAAGAGATGGCCGCAGTGAAAACCATCAGTGAAGATTATGGTAATCAAACCATGAACATCCTTAAAGTGGCTTTTCTATCTTCATTTATGTTGGAGTTTTTAGCCTCTATCGCCATTGCACTTGTGGCGGTGATTTTAGGGTTTAGACTTTACTATGGGGGCGTTGATTATCTATTAGCACTTTGGGTATTACTGCTTGCACCCGAATTCTATTTGCCCTTTAGACAATTAGGCACACAATATCACGCAAAAATGGCTGGTGTTACCGCAGCCCAAGACATGATAGAAATATTGCATACACCCATTAAAACAGATCAACAAGATACCCAGTTCAACGCACCTTTTAATATTGAACTGAGTAATGTGAACTTTACTTACCCTGGTCGAAAAAATACCCTCGATAATATTAACCTTACACTGTCAGATCATGGACTTTACGCCCTGATCGGTGAAAGTGGTGCAGGTAAATCAACATTGATTGACACCCTACTCGGTTTTGTCACCCCCGATACTGGTGATATGACAATTAATGGTCTTAAACATACTCCGGCAGAACGTGATTCATGGTTAAGTAACTGTGGCTGGATTGCACAGCAAGGACACGTATTCTATGGCAGCCTTGGTTTTAATATCGCATTAACAGAAGATTACGATCAAGACAAAATACAGCAAGTATTAACCAGTGTTGGATTATCGGATTTTGTATCTCAACTTAAAGAAGGTTTAAAGACACACGTTGGAGAAGGCGGTGTCGGTATTTCAGGTGGTCAATCACAACGTCTTGCACTTGCTCGCGCTTTCTATCACCAACCAGATGTGTTGATTCTTGACGAACCAAGCAGTCACCTAGACAAAGATACCGAACAAATTGTCAGTGATGCGATCGCCGAATACGCCAAAGATCATTTAGTCATCGTGATTGCTCATCGCCTACATACGGTCATCGATGCAAAACAAATTATTGTATTAGAACAAGGTCAAATTGTTGAACAAGGTACACATGGGGAGTTATTAGCGCTGAATGGCAGTTATGCCGACACCATAAATATTGATAAGGAGGTTAACGCATGATCCCACTCATTCGATTAATAAAACTGCTTAAGCCACAGTTACCTTTGATGCTACTCGGTACATTTCTCTCGATCATAACTGTACTAGCAAACATTGGCTTATTAGCTATTTCAGGTTGGTTTATTACAATTATGGCAATGGCTGGACTTGCAGGTGTTACAGCAAATTATTTCACGCCAGCTGCAATCATCCGATTCCTCGCGATTGTACGTACAGCAGGTAGATACGCTGAGCGCTTATTAACGCATAAAGCAACATTCAATACGCTTGCGGCATTACGTTACTATTTCTATACACGACTAGAGCCATTATTACCTTACTATCGTGTTAACTTTAAATCTGCGGATATCTTAGCGCGATTACAGCAAGATATTGACGAACTTGATAACTTTTATCTCAGAGTATTACTACCTGTATTACTCGCAGTTTGTAGTATTCCAATTGTTGGCTGGGCTGTTAGCTTTATTTCATTACAGCTTTCACTCGTCATTGTGGCGGCGCTCATTATTGTCGGTTTTGTTCTGCCTATTTTTATTTTGTTTTTAAGTAAGCAGCGTGCGCAGCAACAAGCCCGCCTGTCGAGTGAACTCAAAATTGAATTAGTTGATGGTATGTCGTCAATGCGTGAATTACTTGTTTACCAAATCGCGCAAAAATATCAACAATCCGTCAATCGTTTATCAGAGGGTTACCATCAAGCTGAGTTACATTTGCATCGCATACATGCCTTAGCAACTGCCCTCACCTTTTTAACCATTAATGTTACTGTGTTTGCGAGCTTTTACATACTTGTTCCTCTGGTTCAAACCGGCGAGTTACAAGCTGAATTTGTAGCCAGCTCTGCGTTACTTATCTTAGTTTGCTTTGAAACAGTAGTAAATATGCCACTCGCCTGTCAAATATTACCAAAAGTACATGACAGCGCCGCAAGATTATTTGAAATCATAGACAAGCCAATTCCTGATGTGGGTGGTGAACATATGGTTACAACCGGCCCTATTAAATTCAATAACTTAAATTTCGCTTATCCAGATGGTTCGCAAAATGTATTACACGACATCAACCTTACGGTCGAACCGGGAGAGAAAGTCGCGATTATTGGTGCTAGTGGCGCAGGAAAGACAACATTAGTGAATCTGTTAATGGGATTTTGGCCTATTTCAAACGTCAGCTCAGTACCAGCGATTACAATCAACAATCTTGATCTAAATGCGCTAAATACAGAGTCATTACGTGAACACATCACGTTGATGAGTCAGAACAGCCATTTGTTCCATGCCACCATTGGTGACAACCTGCGGTTAGCAAATCCAGACGTCACAGAAGAACAAATGCGAGAGGTTTGTACGACTGTTGGATTAATTAGCTTTATTGATGAACTGGAAAATGGTTTTAGCACTTGGTTAGGTGAAACGGGTTCTGGTTTATCGGGCGGTCAAAAGCAGCGCTTAAGTTTGGCACAAGCATTATTACGAAATGCGAAAGTAATTACGTTAGATGAACCAACGAAAGGGCTAGATAGGAAGAGTGAAAAAACAATCATCACGAATCTATTCCAACTACTTGAAGAGTCTCAACAAAGTTTAATTTTAATTACGCATAAGCCATTGATGTTACAAAAAATGGATAAGATCATCGTCATGGATGAAGGGCGCATCATTGCCCAAGGTGATCATGATAATTTAATGGAAACGAATGACTACTATCGTAAATTACTGAATTATTTCTAAGTCGTTAACATTCAAGATATTAACCGCATAATTCAATTGTAAAAAATGGGTAGTACATTTATATGTGCTACCCATTTTTATATGTCATTTTTTACTAAGATGACAAAGCAACGTCTGTGAGTTAAATCTAATTAGCCTTTGGGGCTTCACTCACTAATCCTTTATCACTCAAGTATAAATATAAATCATCAACACGTTCTTTATTCACACCAAAATCTGACTTTCCATATCGAGAAGCAGATCTTACAGCAATAATGCCATTTTGTTCACGCAGGTGCAGTTCAAAATCATCAACGAAACGCATAAAAGTACTCGTACTTTCAACATACAGATAGTCTTTCAACTCTCTCACAATCACCATGTTGCTTTTCGATTCTAAATACAGTTTGATTTCAGCCCAAACTACTTCTGAATTCGCTTCTAATTTAAATGCAGGTACATAATGACGCTCATCTAAACTATCACTAGATACACAGTTGGCCGAATCTGGGCAAGGCGCTAATTTTGAATTAACAACACCTATGTTATTAGGACGAGCACCTGTACATGCTGTTAACACTAGGCCACAAGTGAGTATGAATGTAGAACGGGTAAATACACGAGATGTAAGCATTTTAATCCTTTAAGCTAGTATCTATTGACGTAATTTAACCATAAATTAGCGAAACAGCAAGTACTTATCTAACGCTAAGCACCTGCTATTATATTCTTTATAATATTATGACTTCGCTGATTTTTCAGCATATTCATCATCACTGTAATACCCATAGTAATAATCAGAATCTGCGACACCGCTTGTATTAACATGGTTCATCACAATACCAACGACATTCGCATCGACTTTAGTCAGTCGGCGAATACCATTTTGGACCAACCGAACACGCGTTGCCTCGCTTTTAATAACGTAAATAATAGCGTCGGTATGTAACGAAATAATCAATGAATCACTAACGGCCTGTATCGGTGGCGTATCAATGATGATGCGGTTATATGACTGTCGTAAACTCTCTAATAGCTGTTTAAAACGTTTTGAAGATAACAATTCTTGTGCATTTTTAGGTGTAGGACCACACGCCATCACATGTATACCGGATTCATTATCGACCGTTATACAATCAGCTAAATTGGCTTCACCCGTAATGACTTGCGCTAAACCAGGTTTCTCTTTTGGTATATTGAAGTTGTTCGCTAAACTCGGTTTACGCATATCAGCATCAATCAGTATCGTCTTTTCAATCTGACCTAAAGAAAAGGCAATATTTGTCGATGTTGTTGATTTACCTTCATTCGGTTGTGACGAAATAATGCCAATAATCTGATTAACCCGTGTTCCCTGTGCTAACAGAAAGCTGGTACGTAAGGTTCGCACTGATTCAGAGAACTGACGCCCCTCCTCATTGAAAAAATAATGTAGATCGAGATCGTGATGTCGTTTTCTGGCGATCTTAGGTAACACACCTAAAACAGGTAAATCTAATTTTGATTCTATATCACCCACCGAATTAAAACTGTCGGTAAAGTAGTCTTTTATCAATAAGTAAGTAATGTGCATCATCATGGTTAATACAAACACCACAATAACAACAACTTTAGTACTAATCGTAATGGGTTTATTGGGCGCTGTTGCTCGGTCTGTAAAACGGGCAACTGCAGCATTAAAATCACTGGTTAACGCCGTTTCTTTTGAACGTTCTAAAAAGGTATTGTAAAGTTTACGATTAGTTTCTACGTCTCTCACTAATTTCTGGTATTCGTTATCTTTACCAAGAATATCCTGAAACTCCATTTGGATATTTTTGTATTCTCTCTCTAGTTCCGTTACGTTGTTTTGCTTTGTTTTAAGGTCGCGATCTAGCCCCGTGACCAGTTTAGAAATTTGCGTTGTAAGGTGTTTATTCACCGTATATAGCTCCGACCTCGCAGCGATCAGTTCTGGATGTTTACGGCCATATACTTGTGATAGTTCTGATACTTTTAATTTAGCTTTTACCTTAAGTGTTTTAATATTTTGAATCACAGGGTGAGATGTTATTTCAGGTATTGATTCTAATTTTTCTAGATTCTTAACACCAAATTCATTAACTGCCCTGACAATACTACGTAATTGATTCACTTCGTTTTTAGCTTCAATTAATTGAAACGACGTTTGCTCAAGTTCATTACTCACTAATCCAGTTAACCCTCGACCACCACGCTCTTGTAAATCGATGATGTTCTCGTCTTTCCGGTATGCTTGCAATCGACTTTCTGAAGCATCTAAGCTTTGTCGTAAGCCTTCGAGCCTTTTCGTTAACCAGTGCGCGGCATTTTGGTTTATAGATGATTTAACATCAAGATCTTGCGCGATATAAGCTTCACCAACTGCATTCGCGATCATGGCAGAAAGAACAGGGTCTTCACTATCAAACGACAGCTTAACAAGTTGCGTTTTTCTGATTGGCGTGACAATTAAGTTTTTTGAAAACTGTCTTAATCGTGCTGTTTTCTCCTTTTGACTTTCAAGCTCTTCACCACTGCCATTTTCTATTTGAGAAATACCGTGAATATAACCGACGCCAATATTTTCAGTGAATTCACTATCAAAGTTATTAACAATGAACGATTTGAGTGATGGCACCGAGTCTAAAATATAATTAATCAATTTATCACGTGTACTTTCACTTTTTTGAAACGAAGGCTGCTGTTGTAAGCTTAATCGTTCAAATACAGTTTCCGCAATTGAGTTGGATTTCAAAATTTCAAACTGGGTAAGATAATACTCTTTCCTATTTGAATCTGATCCTTGTACGGAGTCAAATGCAACAGCCTTTGCTTGATCGGCTTCAATGAGTAAAGTTGCCGACGCTCGGTATATCGGTGCTTTTTTTGATAAATACAGCCCTGCACACATAGAGACGATGACAGCAACAATAAGAATTCGCCATTTATACCGTTGGATCACATGCCAATGGGGGGAAGGCAAATCAATCTCTTTAGTGAACGACGATTTATTGAGATTCTGTTCAAGTTTATCCATTAGAAAAACCTTTGCTTAATCAAAATTGTATCACCAGCATTAACTTTAAAGGTTAAGCTTACGTTAATTTTCGTATTCTTCTTTTTCTCTTTGAATAGATAGATTTTGTCTTTCGAAGCTCGCTCAGTTAACCCGCCAGCTAACGCAATGGCTTGATTAATCGTTAAACCCGGTTGATAAGGGTAGCCTCCCGGTTGCTTTACTTCACCATGGATATAAAAAGGACGGTACTCGACAACATGTACATAAACATTAGGATTAACGAGATAATCACCTTTTAAGCCTCTATATATCAGTTTTTCGACTTGCTTAACCGTTAAACCAGTCAGTTTAATCTCACCAAAGAAAGGGTAATTAATTTGTCCGCTATTACTCAGTAATGTTTCTACCGTCAAATCTTTTTGTCCGAAGACTTTAATTTCAACTTTATCTCCAGGGCCTAATAAATAAGAGCCACTCGCAAATGCAGATACTTGGACAAAAACAAATAACAAACCAATTATGATACTTTTCATCATCTAATCCTTAAAGCGTTAATGTAAAACTAGCGCCAACAACATTTTTATCATATTCATATATTAAATCTGTTGAGGTATTTCGATCCCATAACCCAAACAGTGCAATAGCAATATTCTCAGTCATGTCATAATTAAATTTGAGGTTATAACCATACACATCATCAACACGGGCTATACCACTGTAATCTTCTTGATATTTATAAACCCCTAACTTGGTATAAAAATACGATGTCCAGTTATGCTTGAAATTAATTTTATATTTTGTTTCAAGTATATAGTCACCATCCATATCTGGGTCCTTTGTTGCTTGCGATGTTGAAAATGACATTTTTGAGTATGTTAGCGGACGCCATTCACCACCCACCTTCCAACTAAAACCGGTAAAGTCGTCACGACGAGCATCATCAAACTCTTTAGCCTGTGCGCCCAGTTTAATAAAACCGCTGACGATAGAAGACGCTTTCCATTGCATACCGACAAATGCACTATAAACGTCAGAATCACGATTAAACTCACCAGGTTGATTATAATCGTAAGCAATCGTTTCTGCACTTACCTCAAAAAATGCATCGGTATGCGCTCTCGTTGAATAAAAAAATGTAGATCCGAGAGACAATGAATCATAGTTACTTCTTCGTGTTATCGTTTCGAAATTACTGTATTCTTTTTCATAAAATGCAAGTTCAAAAGCAATACGACCTTTCGTTTGCATCGCACCATACTCATAACCTACAGAAAATGTATTTTTGTTGTATGTGATAGGCTCATCAGTCAATTCAAAGTTTTGCTCTGTGATGCCAGTACCTCGCTGCTCAGTTAACCATTGGCCCTTCAATAGTAAATCAAAACGATGGGTATCATTTGGCTCTAAATGAACCTTAAACCCTAAAAGACCATCGGTATAACTATCCTTTGATGATGCTTCATAAATTCCTTTTTCAGCTTCAAGAGCAAGGCTATAACTATTGATTCCATCATCTTTTGTAAAGTTAACAGCGGGTATCACGGTAATAATCGAACTGCTCGTTGTATTGCTTTCTTCATTATGAATGTTGTCATCATGTACAACGCCCACTTCTAAGGAAGGCTTAACAAATAATCCATTTTCTGTAATATACGCGTCTTGCGTTAAGGCGAATGCGCTATTACTCACTAACACTAAGCTAAACCAAACAACACGCGGATTAAATGCGTTAACAGTGGTTTGGTCCATGTCTTTATTAGTCCTATTTTCTGTCATGTCTACCTCTCCAATTACTAATACGTATCTTCACTTTTTAAGCAGGTTGTTACGGTTAGCATCAGAATTTTCAAGTCGAACCAAATTGACCATTGCAAAATATAATAAAGATCAAACTCAACACGTTTTTGCATTTTATCTAATGTATCCGTTTCACCTCTCCAACCACTGACTTGCGCCCAGCCTGTTATACCTGGTTTTACATGATGTCGTAACATATAAAACTGAATCAATTTTCGGTATTCTTCGTTGTGCGATACAGCATGAGGACGGGGTCCAACAACAGACATATCACCCAGTAATACATTAAAAAACTGAGGAAGTTCATCAAGAGAGGTTCGACGTAAAAATGCACCAAAGGGGGTCACACGCTTATCGTCTCGTGTGGTCTGCGTTACTTCCCCATCGGATTCCATCACCGTCATACTTCTAAATTTAAAGACCGAAATTTTTTCACCGTGTAATCCATAACGACTTTGCTTAAACAGTACTGGACCTGCTGATGTAAGCTTAAGTATGATAGCAATAAGAATGTAAACAGGAGAAAGTAACGTGATTGCTAAAAGGCTTACAACAATATCTTCAAATCGTTTCAACCATATTTTAGAGCCTAAATAAGGAGATTCAAAAATACTCAGCGCATCAATTTTGCCGACATGAGTAACACGCCCGTGCATTACCTCTGATAACATGAATACAGGCACGACATAAACATCAACAGTGGTGTCTGACAATAAATTAATAATCTCAGCAATGCGTTTTTCAGCAGATATGGGTAATGTAATAAACAATACATCGATGCCGCCATTTTTAGCTTCAAGGATCGCGTCCGAAATATTGCTAGTTATAGTTAAATTATCAGGTAAACGATCCGCGTCACGGTCATCAAAAAAACCAACAAAATCAAACCCTAACTCATCACAGCTACTAATTTCATTATACAAATTAGCGCCTGTTGATGTTGCGCCTAAAATGGCCATTTTTTGTAGATTAATACCTAATTTACAACGTAATACAGACCATTGATACTTAAGGATTCTCCATGTAAAACAAGATAAAAACGAGGCTAAGAACCAGACGTTTAAAATATCGCTTGGAAATGCAAAAGATGACTTTAACCATATTCCAATCGCGGTTAATACTAAAAATGACGATATAAAAACAGCTGTAACTGTCATTAGAACCGTAATAAATCGTCCTACTCGCCATGATTGATATAAATTTAACGCTTCAGCAATATACAAAATAACAATCAAGGTCGTTAGTGCAATAATAATATAATCCTGTGTCATTCTAAGGTTATAGCTATGAATAACAATCATTAAAGAAAATGTCACACAACTTAAATCTAAAAAACGATAGACAAAAGAATAATCCGAAGAACTTACCTTAAACGTATTAACAGGTTTCAAAATACGATTCCTTAACAAATTTAAAGTAGACTCATTTTATAAAAAAATGAACTACAGAGCTAAATAAAATCTGCTCATCCAATGAATATGTCATTGATAATCCATTAAGTACTCCACATAAATAATTACTATTAACGTGAAATATAAAACACTTACTAAATATAGCAGTGATTTATTTTATGGCCGGAATACAGGGGGTTTTTAGTGAGAAGTTTATATAAAATAATATGTTACAATTGATAAAAACAAATACTATTGATTAACACCAAATATTATTAATCTTAAACTATAATGTTAAAATGTTAGAGCTAGTTAAAGGGTCTATATGTTCATCACATCTTTTCATCATTTTCGTGGCTTTGCTATATTAATTATTATTTCAGCTCATGTTCATGTTGGTAGTATAGAGAGTGACAACCCCATATTTACCAATTTAGTGTCAGGTTCAACCGCATTATTTGTATTTATTAGTGGTTACTTGTTTCAACATTTACAAAAAAATAAATTCAATTATCCTTTGTATTTAAATCGTAAGTTTAAATACGTCATTCTTCCTTATTTAATATGTTCAACACCTGCAATTATTGACATCGCTATTTCGGGTAATTTCCACCCTTTATTTGGTGACGTAGGTGTTTTAGAAGGCAGCATGTTAAATATATTAACAGGGAGGCATGTGACTGCATACTGGTATATACCATTTGCTTTTTTACTTTTTATAAGCGCACCAATCATTGTTATTTTTTCACAACTAAATAGCAAAAAACAATTACTGATATTGTCAGCACTGTCAGTCTTAGCGATATTCGCTCACAGACCTATCGGGGGGTTAAATCCATTCCATTCATTTATTTATTACATTCCTTTCTACTTATTTGGTATTTATTCTGTAGTAAACAAAAAATTAATAAAAACAATCGGTAGATTTAATTTATTGTTTTTATTAATAGCACTATTACTTGCTTATTTTCAATCAAGTATTATGGGTATTGTCGGTAGTAGCCATAAAGACCTGTTTACCTTTTCCGGTGTAGATGTCATGTATATACAAAAAATGTCATTACTGCTCTTTATTATCACCTCTCTGCCCCACTTGGAACACATCAACGCAAAACCATTGTCATTCTTTGCTAATATTTCTTTCTCGCTATATTTCATTCATGGATACGTATTAGTACTTCTATCGAAGATATCAATTAACAGTATTTTATTAAATCATGGGTTAAGTGATGTCACTGCGACATTAATAAAATACACATTAGTCGTTATTATCAGTTCCATGTTATCAGTCATAATAATTAAAGTACTCGGAAATAAAAGCCGTTACGTCATCGGAAGTTGATTAGCAAACAATGTTCACTTTAAAAACTTTTTATTTAAAATGAAAACAAACACCAAAATACACATTAAAAACAATACAGGGTTAATCACATTAATAAAACTATCTATATAGTTAAACGCACTTGTTGGTGGCTGTTCATCTGAAATAAATAGCATATTTACACTGCTAATTAAAACCAAGCATGACAACACCATAAATGACTTTATGCTTCTAATTTTAAATACGTAATAGTGCAAAACATAAAAACATTGAAAATAATTAATACTAAAAGCAACAACAAGACTAAAACATAATATCTGCATATCTCCCATATAGATGCCAAATATGATTGCAGAAACATTCACTATCGATGAGAAAATACCACAATAAAACATCTCTTTTGTGGCTCCCATCGCTTGATATAGGCCACCCGTTGAACTCAATACCATTTGAACAGGAATAGAAATAGCGAGTATTTTTAATAAGCTACTAACAGGCAGCCACTGTGACCCAAATAGAATAAAAATAATATCATCCGCATACCAAAACATAATCGTCGCCGTCAATAATCCGAGTACAGCCAACTTATAGGCAAGCTGATAGTAAGTCGTAAAGATCACCCCAGGTTCATGCTTGTATCGAGTCAATACTGGCTGTAAGGCCGGTGTGATTGCAAAGGTAAAAAGCTGAAGTGGATAACGCATAATTTGATATATTTTCTCATAAAAGCCAACACTCACAACGCCAAAATATTTAGCTACCAATATCGTATCTAAATTCCTCGAGAAAAAATTAAGTATATTGAAACCAAGTTGGAACTTAGCAATCGCTAGCAATGGCAATATACTCGATATTTTAGCACCTACTTTAGCCTGTCCGATCTCAGTTTTAGAGGAATAATAAAAGTAAAAAACAAAGCGTGCTATCGGCGTAATTAACAATTTTATTGCTAGTGCTATCACGCCTAAGTCAAATAAGTACAAAGTGACGCACGTTATTAATGCTATTATTTCAGCAAATATTTCGGCTTTACCAATCACAATAAATTGCGTGTCTTTTTGTAATGACGCGAGAGGTAGCATTGCGATCGCTGAAAAAAATACGCTAAGCGCCAACACATACGTTAATAGGTTAACATTATTTAAATCGAGCCAACTCGCTAATAAAGGCGTGAGATAAGAAAACAGTAAAGATAACGTAATACCAATAATTAATGTGGCGGTAAAAATACCATTACGCTGTTCCGGCGAAATTACATCTTGATGTATAATCGCAGGACCTAATCCTGATGTTGCTAATAACTGGAAGAAAAGAATAAGTACTTGTAGCGCCGCTAACGTACCAAAATCTGCAGGCGTAAATAGCCTAGCTAAAATTGCGAGTGATATTATTTGTAAAACATAAAGTGAGTATTTTCCGATTAAACTATGAAAAATACTTTTATTTAACTCTTTCTCTATTTTACTCATAATAACGATGACCTATTTATAATAGACAGTTACTTTAATAGTTAATAAAATAACTTGTTTATATTTTATCTAGCGTACGTTCTCTAACGAGGTACACACCTGATGATATAATAATTGCCACCATTAAAAACCAGGCCATGTTCGCGTCCCTGAATATACTTGATTCAGTGACATTTTGTAAAATAGGAAGAATGAGTGCTGCACAGAAATATTTATTGTTAGCGTTCCACATCGAAATAATAAGGAACAAAAATATAAATAACGAACCAACATAACCAAACTGTAATAATAACTGCAAGTAACCATTATGAGCGGAGGATATATATTGAAGAAAACTGTATTTATTATCTAATACAAACGGTATAACACCGACTTCAAAGTAACTACCATAACCATATCCCAATGTTATTTTATCAAAAAAACCCAAATCATAATATAAAGCATCCCAGATAATACCTCGCCCGGTAAAAAAATCAGCATCTACATATAATGCAACATGCTGGTAATCATTAGTGAGATGACTTATTCCTGGTATAAAGACAAACACACTAAAGAAAGCAACGGATAAAATACACATTAACGTTTTAATTTTAAACACACTAAGCTGTATAATTAAAAAATAGCTGATACACAGCACGATACTTGTTTTACTTTGTGTTAATAGCAGCAATACAAATAGAAAACCCAGTGATAAAGTTAATGACTGGCTTTCAATTTCAAACGATTTAATCCACATATGACTGATGACAATAAGAACGGCTAGGTTAATACCCATCGTATTTTTAGATTTTAAATAACCCGCTAAATTATAACTTTCATTAAATCCTGCCCCTGAAATAATGGCGAATAACACCATCACAATGCATATAACTATCGTCGCTTTAAGGTTAATCTCAATGCTTTTATGGTAGATAGCAAAACACAACGAAAGTGATACAGATATACAGAACAACACCTGAAATATAGACCTTTTCATTGCAATTGAAGGATAGTTCGACCAACTCGCACTTAACAAGGCGATGATACAAACCACCAGCAAAATCATCATTTTATTAATCACTACAGGTTTGAATCTATTTATCCCTTGGTTTACTAAGAATCGGAATGAAAAGAACAGAAATAAAAATATCCAAAATAATTGTTTAAACATATTACTGCCAGCCAAACCGTCCGTAACAGCATCAAGTTCGTGGTCCATCATACTAATTTTATTCGAAAAATCAGGTGTGAATATGCCAAGACAAAACAGTAATATGAAGAATAGACCGTATTTTTCAATCCAAATAATAATATTCATATGAATCCAATTAAATGATTATAAAGTGCCATAAATAACAATTATATCTCGTCGTCATTTCGATTAATTCATTATAAATATGATATTAGACGTCAGCTACAGTTCTGCCATTAATTGATATGCCAATGTCAGTGAGATGCTCTATCATTAATCTAGTTATATTGCTCATGAGCAACGTCGATATGATAAATAAAGATGATAAATATAAACGTAAATTGTTAGTCATTATTACTACACTCATCATTTCAACATTTAGCACCACATCCCTTATAGCCGGCACAATAAATCCTATAAGTAGCTGTACTAAGATTATATCTAAGAATAATAAATCGCATCTAGACTCTACGTTTACCACGCTTAAACACGCGTTAAAAAAGTATATTGAAGGTGATATTATTTGCCTTGCTGATAAATATCAGCCTGCTATCACAATTGACAACTTCGACAGTGGCGCAAAACCATTAACAATCCGCCCACTACATTATCTTGGTAGTATCATCAAAAGCAGACATTATGTTGGCACGGGTATCACAATAAGAAATTCGAGAGGGATTATTGTTGAAGGTTTAATTGTTACTGGCGGTTTAAGTGCCATATTAATACAGGATTCTTCTGACATATCACTGCTATCCAATCGTGTTTTTAATACCGGTAACCAAGCAATTTCAGTTAAACCTCGCCATCATGGCGGTAGCAACTACCTCATTAAAGACAACATCATATTTAACACAGGAATGCTCAATCCTCGTTATGGTGAAGGTTTATATATTGGTGATGGTTCGTATACTAAAGACAAATCGAGGTTGAAAATACAATATACAGTGAGTGACGTGATGATAGAAAATAACATCATACACCACACGAGAAATGAAGCCATTGACGTCAAAGCAAATGCGTATAATGTTAAAATATTTGAAAATACAATTAATGATATTAATTTGAAATTCAACGCAGCAATAACAATTGCGACGGAGTCATCCTTCGCGCCACAGGGGGGCTACACTGTCGAAAAGAACGTCATTACCAACATAGTAAATCGCTCAGGATATCGCCCTATCGCAATTGCAGTTGGTCATGGTGATACCATCATTAAAGACAATGTCATTGTTGATGAAACAAAGAATCTGGTCGCGATATGTCTATTTACAACGTTCTTAAATCCAAAACTGAATAAAGTCACATTAGAGCATAATATGCTTATCGGTAGTGGTATTCCATTTTCCGCTAATTGCACCGGAGGAACGAAAGATAAGGCAAAAGCAGTCATCACTGTTAAATAATAAGGCTATCAAGACAACCTTATTATTTGAAATGCCTTACATCGCCTTTCTACCAAATTCGAACAGGCCCAGTATCAACATGTATAAAGCCAGATTTTGGATAATAACCTACCCCGCCCAGCTTAAGTGAGATCGCAGCTTCACGTAAATGAGAAAGTTTCACATCAGGAATCGCGATATCAATAGCCATTCCTCGCATATGATAACTCTTCGTAGCAACAGCATTACTCTTACTTGCTAACATTTGATTGGTTTTAGGGGAACGATATCCAGAAATAACATGAAACTCTTCTGATATGTTGAGCGTCTTATTTAATTGATAGAGTAACTCGTACAGACGTCTATCCATTGGTGCTGATAGATTTTGTCGGTGATCTCGTAATAACTGACTAAAACTATCAAGCGTATCCTCTTGATATAAACCATCAATCCAAAAACGTCCTTGATCACGCTCTTGTGTGTGAATATTATAAAAGCCGAGCTCCTTTACGCCTAACACACTTTGACTTGCTTGAACTTTCACTGATGCTACTGAGCATGCAGCTAACCCACCAAGACCTAATAACACTTTTCTACGTGTTGGACATACTATTGACACTATACCACCGCTGTTCACTTATCATACAGAAGCAGTAGAATGTATATGCCAATACGTATTAAATCAAGTTTTATCTCTGCAAAGCGTAAATATCATCACGGAATTGACTTAATCCACTATCATCGATCCATGCTGTCCAGTAGACCAAATGCACAGGTAAAACATCATTTAATGGGAACCATTTCGTTGTTTTACGCGTAAACTGTAATCTCGACCATAACTTTTTATTATCCACCATGCTATCCGCAATCCAACTGGCCAACTCATTTACTTTTTCGACTCGGATACACCCCGAAGATAATGCTCTATTCGCATTGTTAAATAATTTGGGATTCGTCGTATCGTGTAAGTAGACACTAAAGTTATTAGGAAAATAGAATTTATATCGGCCAAGTGCATTGTTCGTTCCAGGCATTTGCTCTAGACGATAGGGAAATTGTCCACTTGCAAGTTGTTGCCATTCTTCAGGTGACTTTTCAATCTTTTGATTTTTATAATTAAACACATTAAAGTTTCGCTGTTCAAAAAAATCACCATTACGTTTTACCTTAGGCAGTAAATCATCCTCTAAAATACTGCGAGGCACACGCCAGCTAGGATTGATGACCATACTTTTTATTTCACTCGTTAAGATGGGGGTTGGTTTTTTGGGCTTACCAACAATAACGCGAGAACGAAGTGTAACCTCACCATGATCAGTGAGTAATAGTTCATATGCAGGAATATTGATCAACAGATAACGTGCACCAATATTCGCCATAAAATCCATTTTTTGAGACATATTTTGGACAAGTAATTCAGATCGGCGATTTGGATTAATATTCAACCATCTTAATGTATCAACACCAATAACAGCATCAGGGGTTAAGCCATGACGGCGTTGGAAGCGACGCACCGCACTTGCTATTTCATTCGTATACACATTAGACAATTGTATTGGGGCATCACTGTCACCGAGCAATATTAATCGAGAGTGGATATCATGAATGACTGGATTTCGATCACCGACATGTAACAATCGAGGTAACTTTATTTCATCCCAACTATATTGAGATGAGAGCCAATTCAGATAGCTTGCACGACTCGAAAATTGCAGCTCACTTTCGGATATAGGCACAGTCGTATTGTAATTTTCGGTGGGGAGTAAACTATCAGGCTGTAAATCATCATGACTTACATACGTGTAGTGATCGTCTATGATCTCGCTTGCACTTTGTGACTCATCAATCGTTGAACCAACAATTGAAACTTGATGTAACGGTAAAGCAGAAGCGCTGTGGCAATAAAACAACACCATCGTTAATAATGATGGCATTAGTTTATTATTTCCAGTCGTATTTTGCGTTACACATTTTAATACCCCAGGGGGGCACCTATTAAACATGGCAATCCCTCCAGTGAATATTCATTAAGTATGGTAAATAAAATATCAACTGACCAACATATTTACCTATTTTTAGGCTAACATATCACTTTTAAATCGACGTGAAGATTATATGCAAAACAACATTACTATTTGGGTTGACGCAGATGCGTGCCCTACACCAATGAAAGAGATACTCTTTCGTGCAGCAGTGCGTGTCAAAGCCCCTTTAGTGTTAGTCGCAAACCATTGGATCCGCGTGCCTGCGTCTCCGTATATTTCGATGACGCAAGTACCTGCAGGCTTTGACGTGGCAGATGACCATATCGTCCTAAAAGTAGCAAAAGACGATCTTGTTATTACCTCTGATATTCCGCTGGCTGCAGAAGTTATCGAAAAAGGCGCACATGTGATCACTTCTCGTGGCGAAAAATATACCTTAAGCAACATTCGCCAACGCTTAAATATGCGTGACTTTATGGATACCATGCGTGCAAGTGGTGAAATGTCGGGTGGACCAGCAGCTTTAGGCGCAAAGGATAAACAAGCGTTTGGTAATGCGCTTGATCAATATCTTGCTAAATACGCGAACAAGCCATCATAATCATTAATATCAAACCTTAGGAATAGCCCGTGCAAAAAATTGCGGTGTTTGTTGATGTACAAAATATTTATTATACGACTCGTCAAAGCTATGGCCGACAGTTTAATTATCGTAAACTCTGGCAACACCTACTATTACAAGGTGATGTTGTGACAGCTTATGCTTATGCGATTGATCGTGGAGATGATCAGCAGCGTAAATTTCAAGATGCGTTGAAACATATTGGCTTTGATGTAAAGTTAAAACCCTTTATACAACGCAGTGATGGTACTGCAAAAGGTGATTGGGATGTTGGTATCACCATTGATGTGCTAGAAGTCGCAGAGTCAGTCGATACCGTTGTATTACTCTCTGGTGATGGTGATTTCTCTATACTGCTTGATACAATCAAGGATCGTCATCAAGTAAGAGCGGAGGTCTATGGTGTTCCCGCGCTCACTGCGAATGCATTAATAAACAGTGCGTCCGTCTTTAACCCTATTTATGAAGATTTCTTATTGTAAATACAGACGTCAAGATAGTCGGTGAAGCGGTAATACAAAATTAAGGTCACCTCATTATTCACGTTTTTTCGACATCGACAGTGATAATTTTTCGATTTACTCACTCTCGATGATGACAGAATATCAAACATGAATAACAAATATATTAAATTTGCTTGCGTCGGTGGCATCGGTTTTGTCGTCGATTTAACCGCGATGATTTTGTTCTCAACATTATTTCCATTATTCATCGCTCGACTACTCGCATTCTTTCTTGCGGTAAACAGCAACTGGTTATTAAATCGGAACTTTACCTTTAAGGCAAAACAAGCAGAACGTGAATCAAGTTTATTTCAAGAGTGGAGTAAATTTTTGTGCTCTTCCTGCTTTGGCGCTATCCCTAACCTACTTTGTTATTGGTTATTGGTTTCAGGGTTTTCACTCACAGGGAATCTAGCGGTTATCGCCATCATCCCTGGGATCGTGTTTGGTATGTTAATTAACTACTTACTTGCTGACCGTTGGGTCTTTAATCGATCATAAATGGATGATTAAAACGAAATAATCGCACTGCATCCACCAGCATCATTATTTTTTAGTTCGAGTTGCCAGTGATATTTACGACAAATATCTCTGGTAATTAATAGACCTAACCCGTGCCCACCATCATTACGTTGCTTTTTATAAAGACCAATCCCAGTATCAACAACGGCAATCGAATTATTATCAACAACAATATCCACTTCACCGCTATCTGTGCAAACAAAAGCATTTTTCAATAAATTACCCAGTAACAGTTTTAATGCAACCTCAGGCATGGTGACTATTGGTGTTTGCTTAATATCAATATTAACAACAACAGGTTTGGTATTTAGCAATGCACTGTGTGCATCAACAATTACCTGAACCTCGGCTTTATCCAACTGCCTTTGTGATACCTCCAGATCCTTCTCTGATTTTGTTAATGATAAAAGCGCATTAATGAAGTCATTCATTTCGTTCGTTGCTGTGTGTAAACGAAGTTGCTGCTTTTTAATAAACTCAGGTTCATTACTGTAGCCTAATAAATTAGTCGCACCTTTCATAACCATTAATGGTGTACGTAATTCATGGCTTGCCATACGATTGAAAGCGCGTTCTCGTTCAATTAATGCATTCTTTTGTTGCTGATTTTTATTATAGCTACTAACAAGTTGTAACAACTCTTTCGTCGCTAATCCCTCGGGCAGTTCAATATCGCTGGTATCATCAGGTGAACGTTCAGCCAGTTGCTTCGCGAATAATGAAATAGGCGCAGTTAGTCGTTCAGAGATCCGCATAACAACCAGTAACGTCACGAGCAATAGTAACAACGAGATCAGTGATTGCCATGATTGCGTCCACATGATCTCTTCTTCACCAAGTTCAAACGCAGGATCATTATGGACAACATAGATGAATTTATCATTGTTATCAGATGTCGCTAACTTCATCAAAAAGAACTCTGTTCCCAATGAGTTGTTCTGCTGAATTTCAACCGCTTCATCAATAGGAAGATAAATATTATCATCGACAAGATCAGGTAATATTTTACGATCAAGATAGCCTATCGTAAATTCATCAATTTTGAATTCACGGCCCTGAAATTGCGCTTTCGATTTTTCAATAATCGATTCTTTCTGGAGTAACAATCTATTTTGAATACTTAATTTTTCAATACTTTCGAGTGTTGAATCAAGTACCGTTGCGTGGATCATGATGATCGCAAATGCAACAATTGAAAAGTAGATGAATGTAAGTTGTTTCGCTGAACGTACTTTTGCCATTGCCTTAACCTTATTGACCTAACTTATGAGCCCGAAACCAATTGATAGCCAATCTTAGATAATGTTTTTATATAATTATGTTTAAAAGGTTTATCTACTTGATTACGTAATTGATAAATATGACTTCGCAGAATATCACCTTCAGGCTCATCTTCTCCCCAGATAGCATTAATGATTTCACCTTTAGTCACAATTTCAGGTGTGCGCATCATGAGTAGTTTCAAAATAGTGAATTGTGTCGGGTTTAACTCAAAGTTGCAGCCGTTACGTGAGGCTACATGTGTCTTTAAATCCAGAGATAATTCGTTAAAGGTTAATACTTTAGACGTGTGTTTACCACTACGACGGCGGTGTAACGCGTTAACACGTGCAGCCAAAATGTCTAAGTCGAAGGGTTTGATAAGATAATCATCAGCACCACAATCAAAGCCAGCTAAGGTATCTTCTCGTGTATCCCTCGCAGTTAACATAAGGATCGGTGTATCGAGTCCTTGCTCTCGCAATTTTTGGCAAACCGTCAACCCATCCATACGCGGCATCTGTATATCTAAAATGATTAAATCATAGTAATTGTTACTAGCGAGTTCATAACCATGCACACCATCTTGCGCATAATCCATTGTGTAGCCTTTGATCTCGAAAAAATCAAAAATGATGCCCGCGATATCTTGATGATCTTCCACTAATAATATTTTCATAAAAACTAAATCCAATTAAATTGATACAACCACAGTATGACAAAAACCATGTCGAAATAATGTAAAAATGTCAAAAAGATGTCGAAAACATTAATTCTACACTGTCCTAGCTAGACTGCCGCTATTGTTATCCAGTTTGGAAATTTGATATGCCAGCCAGTATCACCTCTATTACAGAACACAAAGACGGGCCGAAACACTCATCGACCCCATTATTGTCAATTGTGGTCCCATTTTTTAATGAAGATGAAGTCCTTACCGAATGCCATCAACGTGTCATAGCGGTACTTGATAACTTATCAGCCCCTTGTGAAGTAATATATGTGGATGACGGCAGTTCAGATAAATCATGGTCACAAGTAATAACATTCAGCGCAACTAACCACACAATTCGCAGCATTAAGTTAAGCCGTAACTTCGGCAAAGAAGCAGCAATGACGGCTGGAATGGCGAACACAACAGGTAAAGCAGTCATCATTTTAGATGCAGATCTACAAGATCCACCAGAGTTAATCCCACAAATGATTTATGAATGGGAAAAGGGCTACGACGTTGTCAATATGCAACGTAAAGAACGCCATGGTGAAAACTGGCTAAAACGGTCTACGGCACACCTCTTTTATAAGGTCATTAATCGTCTAGCGGATATTGAAATGCCCCAAAATGTAGGCGATTTTCGTTTACTCGACCGTAAAGTTGTTGATGTCATTAATAATCTACCGGAACGTAATCGCTTTATGAAAGGGCTGTTATCTTGGCCTGGATTCAACACTTGTACCCTCCAGTTTGATCGTGATGCACGACAAGCGGGTATTACAAAGTGGAACTACTCTAAACTCGTTCATCTTGCTTTCGAGGGAATCACCTCTTTTAGTATTAGGCCACTGCGTATCGCAACAGCGGCAGGGCTCGTTACATCCATCATCTCGGTACTCATGGCAATCATACTTGTCAGTAAAACGCTATTTTTCGGTGACCCGGTGGCAGGATACCCATCTATGATGACAGTAATGCTATTACTTGGCGGCATACAATTATTATCCATAGGACTAATGGGTGAATATGTCGGCCGATTATTTATCGAATCAAAACAACGTCCAAATTTTATTGTCATGAATGAGCAAACAACAGAACCTAATTCGGCATTTAACAAGACGAGTCATCACGCACACAACTCTAATTTCAAACAAGGCTAGTAGTAACATGTTTAAAGCACTAAACCGTTTATCCCTGACCCAAATAGCAATAACACTCGTTGTTGTCGCGATGGCAATACGCCTATTCACCCTCGGTTTCTTTCCACTTATGGATACAACCGAAGCACGCTATGGTGAAATGGCAAGGATCATGGCCGAAACCGGCAATTGGATCACACCGATGTTCGACTACAATGTGCCATTTTGGGGTAAACCGCCATTATTCACTTGGATGAGCGCAGGAGGAATCAATTTATTCGGCTTAAATGAGTTTGCCGTTAGATTACCGCATTTATTGGCTGGTGGATTAATATTGTTCATCGTTGCCCTACTTGCTTACCGTATCATACCTTCACGCAATGTGGATGAACGTAAACAAGAGGCATGGTTAGCAGCAGGTATTCTCGCTACGACAGCGACATTCATTGTTGTCTCTGGTGCTGTAATGACAGATACAGCATTGACGCTGGGCATTACCTTAAGCATGACTGCATTCTGGCTAAACTATAAAAACAAGTCGACATTATGGGGACATCTATTCTTCATTGGCCTGACAATAGGCATGCTGGCTAAAGGTCCGTTAGCATTAGTACTTATTGGCATGAGCTTATTTATTTGGGCACTGTTCAATAAAACTTGGATGAGTATGTTCCGTAGTTTACCTTGGGTTACAGGTATTCCACTTTTCCTTGCAACAAGCTTACCTTGGTACATCATTGCAGAGTACTCTTCTCCAGGTTTCCTTAATTACTTTATTATTGGCGAACACGTTAAACGCTTCTTAGTCAGCGGTTGGCAGGGTGATTTATACGGCACTGCGCACAAAGAAATAAAAGGAACGATTTGGGTATTTGCATTTGTTTCAGCACTGCCTTGGACACCGATATTCATATATCAATGGATCAAGAGTTTACAAATCACGAAGAAAACCAAACTTGATACAAAAATACAGCAAGACGATGATACAACAGAGCTGAATTACACGAGCTTCTTATGGGCTTGGTTACTCGCACCATTATTATTATTCACATTCAGCGGTAATATTCTATCTAGCTATGTGATGCCTTGCTTACCTGCGTTCGCGTTACTTATGGTGACATACCAACGTAATAATCCGCTTTCAAGCAAGGTGTATAAAACAGGCCTTATTACTCCTATATTAATCTTAATTGTTGCTATTTTATTACGAACTGAAATGACAGGAAAACAATCTGAAAAAAGACTTATGCAAACATGGTCAAAGCAGGCGCAAAATAAAGAATTAATTTATATTGATAAACGCCCCTTCTCTGCTCAGTTTTATTCTAAAGGTGTAGCCGTTGAGCGTAAGGTGAAATTAGAAGTCGCAGTACAAACAATTACCAAAGACACCTATTTTGTCACTCGACGATCAAATGAAACAGCGCTACTGATAACCAGTTTACCGCAGTGTAATATCATTGAAAAAGCAAAGAAACGCATGCTTGTACTCTGTAATGCTAACTAACATTATTGATATTAGAATAACGATGTTAGCGTCAGTTAAGTATTATTGACATAAAAAGCAAGCTAGTCTTATCGTCTAGCTTGCTTTTTATTAAAGAACACTGAAACAAAGTAATAAAAGAAGCTAAAATAACCTACAATGAAAGGAGTATCACTAACGAAGAAACAATCATGCATATACTAATAACGGGCGGCACAGGTTTCATCGGCCAAGCGTTCATCAATACTTTTCAAGCCGATTATGACTTTACGGTATTAACCCGTGACATTAGTAATGCCAAAAAAATCTTCCCGCATATATCCAGTAACAATATCAAATTTATCTCTCAGCTACATGAATTACCCAGCGCGGTCCATATTGACGCTGTTATCAATTTAGCAGGCTCTCCCATTATGGATAAAATGTGGACAGCGAAACACAAGCATATTCTAGAATCTAGCCGCTGGGAAACAACTCAACACCTCGTAGATTTAATATCCACAAAAACAATCACACCAAGCGTCTTTATTAGTGGCTCCGCGATTGGCGCCTACGGTCGTCAAGATGACACGCCCATTGATGAAAAGCATATAAAACATTACCCTGAATACGCGAGTTATCTATGTGAACACTGGGAGGAAATTGCACGTACAACCTGCGCATCAGTCAGAACGATAATCTTACGTACTGGTATTGTGCTGGATAAAGAAAAAGGTGCACTAAAAAAAATGGAGTTTCCTTTCAAATTAGGACTTGGAGGGCCGATAGGGAAAGGAGATCAATACATGTCATGGATACACATTGACGATATGGTTGCCGCAATCAATTATTTACTTCAGGAACAGTCAGCGCATGGCACGTTTAACTTAACCGCACCAACACCAGTGACCAACACCGAATTCTCCCATAAGCTCGCCGCCAGTTTTGGGAAAAAAGCACGTTTGACAACCCCCACCCTTATTTTACGCTTACTACTTGGTGAACGATCGGATCTCATTATTTATGGACAACGCGTATTACCAACCCGATTACTTGAATCCGGTTTTACTTTTCACTTCGATACATTAGAGCAAGCATTCGCAGCTATCTATGATTAGTTTACTGTATATTATGGGCAATTAGACGGGGTTTAAATGCTCACGTTCATGCTAACTTTCAGCATCCGCCTTTCTTGCTAGTCTCATTGCATCCAAAATATTAACAAGCCATATACAAATTAATACGAGTGTTGCAAGGTGCATATCTTGAGTATCAATGCTTGCCATTTGCTGTGACACCACGTTGTTAATACTATATAAATCAAGGCTGCCACCAGAGCGCATCACTTTGTCCACGATTAACTGCGTTTGTGTCATGGTAATGTCGATGATGTAATAAAGCGGCAATGCGGCAGCAATAGCAAACACAGCCGCCATGATATACTTCTTTAGCCACCAATGTGCGGCACCGGGAAATACAAATGCAGCTAATAACCCTGCCTTAACGATTTTATTCATGATTGTTCCCGTCCTAACTCATCGCACTATAAAAATATAATGGTAATAATAACAAGGATAAAGAATGAAATGCTACCCGTAACGGTTTAAATATGAATCCGGCAAGCAATAATATAAATATCATTAAACAGTAGTGATAGCTCGCGGTACTTGATAACACCTCTAAATCAAACCAAATCACGTCATCAACAGTCAACTTCTCCCATGCAAGTAAAATTAAATTTAAAAGTTCATTAACTACATGAATTAGAATTTGACTAAGCCTTGGTGCAATAGTAAAGAGCATGACTGCGGTGAGTAATACAGGTAATACTAATACGCTAAAAACAGGTATAAATATCAAGTTAACGACCACTGATATCCAACTAAACCCTGAAAACACAGTTGCTTGAAGCGGTAATATAAACAACGTTAATAATACCTGGCTATAGAAAACCCGCTTACACTTATTATAACAATGTGTTAGCACGTATTTAACACGGTTATTTTCAGATAAATTAATATGTTCTTTTTGAATAAGCCAAATCAGCACAAACACAGATGCTATTGCAGAGAAAGACAACCAAAAACTAATTGAAAAAACCGTTAAAGGATCGAACAACAAAGTAACGACTAGCATGGTCGAGAACATTTGCAATAACGTTATTTTATAATGTTGAAACCGATATAAGCAGTGAAGACTCAGTAACACTATCGCCCTTAACGCAGGTAATGAGAACCCTGCTATCCACGCATAAAACAGCGCAGACATTAATCCAAACGACAAACTAATGAATAAATAATATTGGCATCGACATAATCTTAATAACCCCTGTACACAAATAAAACTAAATCCAAAAATAAGTCCAATATGTAAACCTGATATAGCAACGAGATGGCCAATACCTAATAACTTAAATTGATACCAGAGTTCGTCAGTAATATAACTGCGGTCACCAAATGTGAGCGCATATAATAATGGATTCGGTTTGCTAGGTAATAAAGACCTAAACACTTGGTATAAATCCCCTCGAAAAGTTAAATTAGAGTTAAGTATTTCTCCCTTTTTAATCATTCCCGAATATTGAATGTGTCGTGATAACAAGCGAGATTTAAATGAAGAGATGTTATTTTCATCAAAATAGGCATTTGAGTTAGTCAATCGTATTTTAAATCGCCATATTTGACCTATACCTACCTCCCCAGGGTAGTTATAGTCCGCCGACGGCCAGCTTAATGCGAGTGTAGGTTGTAGAGCCGATAAGACTTCATCACCGATCTTAATAACCTTTACATCAAACGAAAGTAGGTTTTTTTTATTTACTAATGTTATTACCTTAGCTGTTATGATATTGTCATGTGCTACTTTAATCGGTGCTTGCTTGTATTGAGATGGCGTACCCTGAAATAACGTATTGGCTTCATTTATTACGCTATTTTTATATAAAATTGACCAACTTAATACAACGAATATAAGCACGAATGTAGGTGGCAGTTTAATGTAATAAAAGATAAAGGCAGTAACAGTCATTATCGTAATATATTGAATGCGCTCAATATCGACAAAGAACATACTTATTAATATGGAAATGGAAAGTAGTATGCCCTTTACGGTCATTCCTTACCCCAGAGAATTGATTAGAATTATGCCTAAGAATTTTATTAAAAAATATCTCCCAGACCCTGAATCTATCAAAGAACATAAGCACCTTAAGATCTTTGGTGATCTATTACACAACGCAAATCTTTGGCATTTAAATCGTCGCTCAGCCGCCGGTGCTTTTGCTGTAGGTCTTTTTATGGCGTTTGTACCTGTGCCTTTTCAAATGTTGTTAGCCGCTGGTTTTGCTATTCTGTTTCGAGTTAACTTGCCTTTATCTGTCGCACTTGTGTGGTTATCAAACCCTGTGACAATGCCCCCTATGTTTTACGCTACTTATGTTTTAGGTGCATGGTTATTACAGGTGCCTGTTCATCCATTTTCGTTTGAGTTAACAATGGACTGGTTAATGCAAGCCATCTCATTATATGGCCCAGCCTTTTTACTTGGCTGTTTTGTATCCGGTACATTCTTTTCTATTCTTGGTTATTTTAGTATTCGCTGGTTATGGCGTTGGAAAATTATTAATGCTTGGAAGAAACGTAAAGGGTCACGCACAAAATAACGTGTAAAAATGAGAAGGCCACATCACTTAATCAGTGATGTGGCCTTTTTTATATATAAAATTAGACGTTTAAAGCAACAAGCTATCGGTTATTACTTATTACCTAATTCACGCGCAGGTTGTACAGAACACGCTTTATTCGCAGGATATATCGTAGCAATTACACTCATTGCCATTGCTACCCCACCCACAATTAGCACATCATTCAACGCTAGCTGTGACGGTAAGAAATCAATAAAGTAGATATCACCCGATAAGAACTCATGCCCTATTAATTTTTCAATAAACTTAATAATCGCAGTTAGGTTTTCTGAAATAAGAATACCCAGAACAGTACCCGACACAACACCAAGAATACCGTTAATGCCACCGTGCACAATAAAGATCAAACGCAGTAGTGCATTCGATGCACCCATAGTTTTTAAAATCGCAATATCTGCGCGTTTATCATTAACAGCCATCACCAAGGTCGTGACAATATTGAAGCAAGCAACTGCGATAACGAGTATTAAGATCACATACATCAAGCTTTTCACCATTTGAATATCTTGATATAAAAAGCCCTGACTCGTCATCCAACTGCGTATATAAACGTAATGACCTAATTTATTACCTGCTTCACGGACAATACGATTCGCGGCAAAAATATCCGATACCTTAATACTCAAACCATCAGCTTTAAAGGCTTTACCTTGAATATCTTGCGCTGCACTTAAAGGAACGTAAGCAAGGTTGTTGTCTAATTGACCACTGAGGTGAATAATACCAGAAACAGTAAAGCGAAAACGACGTGGCGCTTTAAAAGACTTATCTGATTGCTGAGATAACAATACCGTAACCGCATCGCCTAAGCTTAAATTCAACTCTTTCGCAATACCGCGGCCAATAACCACCTGACGATTATTACTTGGATCATTCAGACTGCCCCAAGAGCCTTCTGCTACATAACGATATACTTCAGATACTTGTTTTTCAGCATCGCTGTTAACCGCACGCATTTGCACCGCTTTTAACGCGTTACCTTTTTGTAATAAGCCATTCAATTTGATAAACGGTGCAACGCCAACAACTTCTGGATGTTCAAGTAATGTCGTTTGTGCTTCTTCCCAGTCATCAAAAGGCTTACTAACACCTTCTAGCTCGCCATTAGGAACAACCGCTAGGATTCGATTTTTAAGCTCATACTCAAATCCATTCATCGCAGAAAGACCAATAATAAGTACCATCACACCTAATGCGATACCAACCGTAGATGATGCAGATATGAATGCAATAAAGCCATTACGACGCTTAGACGATGTATATCTTAATCCGATATAAGCCGCTAACGGACGAAACATTACACACCCTCCACAACAGTATTATTCTGCTTAATGTCATCATTCGCTAATACACCATCAACCATGTGTAACGTACGACCAAGTCTATTCGCTAATTGTTCATCATGTGTCACGATGATAAATGCTGTATCACAAGTTTCATTCAATTCTTTAATCAAATTAAATATGGTCTCAGCACTGCTTTGATCTAAATTACCCGTTGGTTCATCCGCTAAAACAAGGTTTGGTTCATTAATGAGTGCACGTGCAATAGCAACACGTTGACGTTCACCACCAGACAATTCACTTGGCTTATGCTCAACGCGATGCGATAGACCGACACGCTCCAACATGGTTAAGGCTTTTTCCTTTGCAAGCGTCACTTTCATTCCTGCGATCAATAACGGCATACATACATTTTCTAATGCCGTAAACTCATTAAGCAGGTGATGAAATTGATACACAAACCCCATGTTTTGGTTACGCATAGCCGCTTGTTGCTTTTCAGACATACTATGTATATTAACACCGTTAAGATGTACAGCCCCTGCGGTTGGCGTATCTAACGCCCCCATCAAATGTAATAGCGTGCTTTTACCTGAGCCAGAGCGACCAACAATCGCAATCAACTCCCCTTTTTCGACCGTCAATGACACATTTTTTAATACGTGGGTATCAAGGTTACCTTCTTGATAAACTTTTTCGAGATTGTTGCAAACTAATAAAGAATTATTCATAACGTAATGCCTCGGCAGGTTTAACATTTGCCGCTCTAAATGCAGGATAAAGTGTTGCGAGTAGACTTAATGCAATCGCACCGAAGATAATTGCCGCGATCTGCGACCAATCAAATAAAACAGGTAATAGTCGAGCGCCACCCGATGCTTGGGCTAGCAAGTTTAGACCAATCAGTGACATGAACTCGTTAAGGTTCGCTGCAAGTGCAATGCCCATAATGCCACCAGCAATCGCCCCTAACACACCTGTCCAAGCGCCTTGGATCATAAATATTTGAACAATCGTAGGTCTGTTCATACCGAGTGTTTTCATGATTGCGACATCTGTTTCTTTCTCTGTCACTAACATGACTAAAGACGACAGAATATTAAATACGGCAACCGTGATAATTAAGAACAATAACAAGCCAATCATGTTCTTTTCCATTTTCACTGCTTGGAACAATTCGCCACGTGCGGTTTGCCAATCTACCGAATCAAAACTGGAGAAGAAATCACGCGACGATAGTTCGTTAACCGAAAACGGATCATGTACAAACACACGATGTTGCATTGGACTGCCCGCTTTTATACGCGCTAATCGACCCGCATCGGTAATATTCACCAATACTTGTGTAGCTTCAACATTAGAACCAACCGAATATATCCCAATAACAGTAAACTTACGCTGGCTAGGCACTCGGCCCATTGGCGTAAAGACGCTGCCCTTCGTCGAAATAAGTCTGACTTTATCACCTAACTTAACACTCAGCGACTTTGCCATACTACGACCTATAATGATGTTGTATTTACCCCGTTGTAATAATGAAATATCACCGATAAGCATGTTCTGGCGTATGACATCCCACTCAGGGTAAGATGCGGGGTCAATACCTTGCAACTGTGCACCTTGGATCTGACTCTTACTTTGCACCATCGCATCGGCTTGCAAGAAGGGGGTCACGGCGGCGACTAACGGATCTTTGGCTAATTCAACCAAACTTTTATCGGTATCTATCTCACCGACTTTTGGTGTGACAATCACATGAGGAACTGCACCCAGAATACGGGTTTTAAGATCTTGCTCAAAACCATTCATTACCGAAAGCACTGTAATCAACGCCAATACACCAATGGTAATGCCAGCTGTCGAGAATAAGGTAATGAATGAAACAAACCGGTTATTGCGCTTAGAGCGGGTATAACGCAAACCTATGAATAAACTTAGAGGGTAATACATAAATATAATTAAGAAGACCTTGCTAAAAACTGGTATTCATTCTAGAGACATGGCTACTAATGAGCAAGTAAAATCACGCCTTCACATCAACTTGTGATCGATTAGTTATTCTGGTTTAAAACAGCGCCTTAAAAGAGTCAACCAATAAACTAAACAAGATAAATGCAAATTAATATGCCACAATAGCAGGTTAGCAATCTAGAAAAGGATGACAACAAGTGACTCAACAATATTTTTCTATACAACACAGTTTATCT
The DNA here is from genome assembly GCF_018219155.1 of Moritella sp. 24. Taxonomy (NCBI): domain Bacteria; kingdom Pseudomonadati; phylum Pseudomonadota; class Gammaproteobacteria; order Alteromonadales; family Moritellaceae; genus Moritella; species Moritella sp. 24. Next base: position 2,351,639 of record NZ_CP056123.1, read on the forward strand.
GTCAATATTGAACCTGTTTCTATTGATCACGTCCCCACATCTAGACTGGCACTTGAAAACGAAATGCCAATTCCATTTAAAATGGCCAATGATGTCGCTGAAATCGATAGTAATGCTTTACGTTCAATTCGAAATATCGGAGAACAAGCTGACGCGCTGGCTGATTTTTTACAGATGCAAAATAACAAAATAAACTTGATCATGGGTTATGTATTAGCACAACAAGATAACCCTGAATCACGTTTTAATACCACCTTATTTGGTGCCGGCGAAATCAAATTTATCGCCCATGACAACTTAACATTAGAGCAAGCCGTCCGTATAAAAATCTTTTTACCTAGCGACTCAGCGGCTATCTATTGTTACGGCACTATCTCGGCACGTGAAACACAAGAAGGCGATGAAAACCTCATTGAGTATACCGCGTCGTATACACGAATTCGCGACATAGACCGAGAAATATTAATCCGTGCGACATTGCGTATTCAACAGTTACAGCTAAAGCAACGCGCTGAATTACGCCAGCAGAATGGTCAACAAGACGACCAACAAATCAATCCTCAATAATTACGATTAGATTACTGAAAACTATGAAATCAACAGCTATTCTTTCTCTACCGTTACCAAAAAAACAAGGCGATAAGATCGCCTATGGTAACCTTGTTGGCAGTAGCCTCGCATTCACACTTGCAGAGCTGTGTTCACAAACTAAAACGCCTATTCTTGCGGTTGTCGCCGACACGCCAAGCGCATTAAAGTTAGAACAAGAGGTGCGTCATTTTTTACCCGATGACAAACCTCTGATCACCTTCCCTGACTGGGAAACATTGCCTTATGATAATTTCTCTCCTCATCAAGATATTATCTCGCAACGTATTCATGCCCTACACCGTTTTCAACAAACCACCAGCGGCCTGATTATTGTCTCAGTAAGTACATTGATGCAGCGTATTGCGCCCGTAAGCTTTTTGGCTCAACATAGCTTGATTGTCAAAACTGGCGATAAGATTGATATGCATGCAATGCGTCAACGCTTAGAGGCTAGCGGCTATAATGCGGTAGAACAAGTATTAGAGCATGGTGAATTCTCTGCCCGTGGGTCAATTCTTGATTTATATCCGATGGGCAGCCCATCACCTTTTAGAATCGATTTTTTTGATGATGAAGTGGAAGAAATCCGCGGTTTTAATACCGAAACACAGCGTTCAGAAGACACGCTTAAAGCGATTAATCTACTACCTGCACATGAATTTCCAACAGACGGTAAAGCAATTGAATTATTCCGTCAGCAATTCAGAGAGTTATTCACCCCTTCTCGTGAAGCTGAATCAATTTATCAGCAAGTAAGCAAAGGTTTCTTACCTACCGGTATCGAGTATTACCACCCGCTTTTCTTAACTGAAACAGCAACGCTATTTGATTACTTGCCGAAGCAGTTAACGATCGCGCAAGTTGGCGAGTTACACCAAGCATCGCTTGTATTTTTCCAAGATGTTGAAAATCGCTACGAAGATCGCCGTCATGATATTCAGCGGCCATTACTCGAACCAAAAGCGCTGTATCTACCAGTTGACGAGCTCTTTCAATCTCTGGGGCAGTACAGTAAAGTCAGTTTAAGTACAGAATCACTGAACGACAAAGCCGGTCATACCAACCTTAGCTTTAGCACGTTACCAGACATTGCGGTCAATCATCAGAAAAAAGCCCCCCTTGCCCCACTGCTTGAATTTATTGAAGCGTTCGACGGCAAAATTATTTTTAGTGTTGAATCTGAAGGTCGACGCGAAACATTATTAGAGTTACTTGAAAAAACCAAATTAAAGCCAAAAACAATCACAGGTATCGCTAAATTTCTGAAAACGAAACCTGCTATCGGTATTTGGGTTAGCCAATGTGAAAATAGCTTCATTATTGACGATCTTAATGTCGCGATAATTTGTGAAAATGAATTGCTTGGTCACAAGATCATTCAACGTCGCCGTACCGACAAAAAAGTACAAGCGAATAACGATGCGCTGGTTAGAAACTTAACAGAACTCAGTATTGGCCAGCCCGTTGTTCATATAGAACATGGTGTTGGTCGCTATTTAGGCCTACAGATCATCGAAAATGCAGGTATGGCGACGGAGTTCTTAACGCTAGAATACGCGAACTCCGCAAAACTCTATGTGCCCGTGTCAGCCTTACACCTTATCAGCCGTTATAGCGGTGCCGGTGAAGCATCAGCGCCTTTACATAAGCTTGGTAGTGATAGTTGGGAAAAATCCAAGACAAAAGCAATGGAGCGCGTTCGTGATGTTGCTGCAGAGCTATTGGATATTTACGCACAACGAGCTGCAAAAAGTGGTTTCCAATACAAATGTGATAAAGAGTCTTACGCTGCTTTTGCTGACGGCTTCCCATATGAAGAAACCGATGATCAGAAAACAGCCATTCAAGCCGTTATGGACGATATGCGTCAAGACAAGACCATGGACCGTTTGGTGTGTGGTGACGTAGGCTTTGGTAAAACAGAAGTCGCAATGCGTGCTGCATTCATGTCGATCATGAATGACAAACAAGTTGCCGTTCTCGTTCCGACTACTCTACTTGCTCAGCAACACTTTGAAAATTTCAAAGACCGTTTTGCTAACTGGCCTGTGCGTGTTGAGGTTATCTCTCGCTTTAAAACAGCAAAAGAACAAAAGCTTATTTTAGCCGATGTCCAAGCGGGTAAAGTTGACCTACTGATCGGTACACATAAACTTCTCAGTAATAAAATTGAATTTAACGATCTTGGTTTGCTTATTATTGATGAAGAGCACCGCTTTGGTGTTCGCCAAAAAGAAAAAGTAAAAGCCCTGCGTGCCGACATTGATATTCTAACGTTAACCGCAACGCCAATTCCAAGAACCTTAAACATGGCGATGAATGGCATGCGTGATTTATCTATCATTGCCACACCACCAGCAAAACGTTTAGCCGTTAAAACCTTTGTCCGCCAGTATGAGGATAATGTTGTTAAAGAAGCGATCATGCGTGAGATTATGCGTGGTGGCCAAGTTTACTTCTTACATAACAATGTAGATTCTATCGATAAAACGGCCGAAGCGCTTTCACAGCTTATTCCTGAAGCGCGTGTTGTTAGCGCTCATGGTCAAATGGCAGAACGCGAATTAGAATCCGTGATGTCAGATTTTTACCATCAGCGTTTTAATGTATTAGTGTGTACTACTATTATTGAAACCGGTATCGACATTCCCACTGCTAACACGATTATTATGGACCGCGCAGACAACCTCGGTTTAGCACAGCTTCACCAATTACGAGGACGTGTGGGTCGTTCGCATCATCAAGCTTATGCCTATTTATTAACACCACACCCGAAACGTATCACCAGTGATGCGAAAAAACGTCTTGAAGCAATTGCTTCTCTTGAAGATCTCGGTGCTGGTTTTACGCTCGCAACACACGATCTTGAGATCCGTGGTGCCGGTGAATTACTGGGTGATGAACAAAGCGGCCAAATATCATCTGTTGGCTTCTCGCTGTATATGGAAATGTTAGACCAAGCAGTGAAAAGTATTAAAGAAGGTAAATCGGTTTCTCTTGAAGAAGCACTCAAAAATCAGACTGAAATAGAGCTACGTATACCAGCACTATTACCCGATGATTACATCCATGACGTCAATACACGATTATCATTGTATAAGCGCATCGCAAGTTGCCAAGATGAATTACAACTACGTGAAGTTCAAGTAGAACTAATTGATCGTTTTGGTTTATTACCCGACAATGCTAAAAATTTGATTCGTCAAACCGAGTTAAAACTACAAGCTGAGCCTTTAGGTATTAAACGACTTGAAATCGGTCCCGCTGGTGGATATATTAGCTTTGGAGAAGATAATCAGGTTGATGTGGGTTATCTCATTCGTCTTATCCAGCAACAACCACGTGTATATAGCATGGATGGACCATCAAAATTGAAGTTTGCAATCAAATCACCGGATGCAAAAGATCGTGTAAAATTAGTAGAAGCAATGCTAGTTGAATTTGCAAAAAATAAGATTGCAGGAGTTAAACGTTGAAAAAATCGTTAATCAGTTTATTAGTCGGCTTATCTGTTGGCAGTTCTTTTGCAGTAAGTGCTGCAGAAGAAGAACGTTGGTTTGAAGTCGAAGTCATTTTATTCGAGCGTAATCTGGATCCAGCTAAAGTGATCGAACATTGGGATCAGTCTTTATACCCGACGTATTCTAAAAAGAATAAAGACCCGATGGCATTATTCATTAACAATGATAATTTAATTACGCCAAATGGTACCGACAACAGTTATGAACAAGCTTTAACCAGCAATGTAAATGGTGTACAGCCGACGCTTATTGACGGTAGTGATACGCTCCCAGTCTTTGGTTCTGACCAAGATAACCTTGTTTCACATGATCAAAATAAAGATGCTAATTTAATTACAGCAACCAACGTTGTAATTGATGGCGCTAACTTAAAAGATAACATAAAAGATCCTGCTCTACAGATCGTGCCTGCAAATGAATTACAACTTGCAGAACAATTTACAGCATTAAACGATCACGCCAACTACAATGTTGTTTTGCACACTGCATGGCGTATGCAGCCTAAAGCACGTAACGCTGCAATACCAATTCGCCTGTTTGCTGGCCAAAATTACCAACAATCTTACAAGCAAAATGGTGATGCCATCATCAAAAAAGTATTGCCTGTTGAAGCGTCTGTAATCACGGAAGACTTAGCAAGTATTAACAACGTTGATAGTGCCAACAATGTGATTGACCTTGATAATGCAGCAACTATCAATGACGGTATCGTGATAAAAACAACGAATGCTGAAACTGTAGTAGAGACAGTTGTAGTAGACAACGTTCCAGCAGAAGCAGCAACTCCGGTTTGGAAGATAGATGGTGAGTTAACTATTTATCTCGAACATTATCTTTATGCAAAGACAGACTTATTTGTTCGCAAAGAAGGTACTAAAACACTTACTGCGCCTGAAATGATCACAAGTAAGTCAATGAATAAAGAAGTCGCGACGAATATTGAGAAAGTGGACTTACTTGAGTTATTGGGCATTCATTTAGAGCCTAAACAAGCTAATCATCAAGATATTCTATTAGCGAACGCACAAGCTGAAGCTGAGAATTTTGTTATTGATGAAGTCGTTCCTGAGCAAGTTCTCACTGAAGATGGCTTAGTACTAGCAGACGATAACGCGTTACCACAAGGTAAAAAAATACCTTTCTTAAATAGCTATCCAATGCAGCAATTGCGTGTAATTCGTAGTGGAGAGATCCACTACCTCGACCACCCTATGTTTGGCATGTTAATTCAAATAAGAAAATATGAACCGCCAATGCCAGAAGTAACAGAGGAAGAGGCGACTCAATAGGGTTCGATATTAGTTACCTTTAAATGAAACCATCGTTAAAAAGGTGCGTAATATAATGATTACATCTGCTTTAATCCAACTACCAAAACTGGTTAGGTTTAAAGCATATGTATGATCCCAATATAGTTTATTCTGCACATCCTCTAAACAAGTATCTGCGCCTTGAGATATTTGTGCTAACCCTGTAATACCGGGTCTAACACCATGCGTACGCTCTAGATAATAAGGGATCTTCTCTTCTAACTTACCACAAAATACAGGGCGTTCAGGTCTTGGGCCGACAATCGCCATATCACCTAATAACACATTAACAAGTTGAGGTAACTCATCGATTCTCGTTTTACGTAAGAATCGGCCAACTGACGTCACCCTCGAATCCTGTTTTTGAGCCCAAACAGGACCTGATTTTGTTTCACATTCAACACCCATAGTTCTGAATTTAATGAGCATAAAGACTTCAACATACTCATTCCGTATTTCACCTACGCGTAATTGTCGATAAAAAACAGGGCCTTTAGAATTCAATTTAATCGCGAGTGCTATGAATGGAACAAAAGGAGCAATAATAAATAATGCCACGATTGATATGATAATATCGGATAGTCGTTTCGGAATCACGACGCTTTTTTTCTGAAAATCGGCAGTCGCTTGATCCGAGTTTATTTTTATCCACGCGCCACGGTCTAAACCAAAAAGATAACGAACGCCACCATAGAAACTTGCCATATACCCTACCGCGATATAATAAAGTGAAGCCCAAGGTTGTCGTACTGGTACAAAATCAAACAATAACCCTAACGCCGAACCACCATACAAACAACATTGACTCAACCATAAAAACCAAGCAGTGTTTGCAATAATAGCGGTTTCACTATTTGTTAAAAAAGATGTGAATACAAATAAAGCCAGTAAATTAAATGGCATTAATGTTCTCAAGAATTTACCACTAAAAAAATTAAACCCCGTTAAGCCATAACGCGATGACAGCAGACTTCGAAGTCTTAACACCTGCTGTACATTACCAGCACCAATACGTGTACGCCGTGAAAAATCATCAGACTCACTTGTAGCCTCCATTTCAATGATCGAAATTCTCTCATCTAATACGGCACGATAACCACGACTCACTAATAGCATAGGGAAAACAAAATCATCATTTATCGTATCAATGGGAATCTCTTCAAATAATGACGCTTTAATCGCATATAATGCACCTGGGGGGCCGATGATAGAGCCTGTAGCACTTTCAGCCTTACGAATATTACGCTGGTAATTCCAATAGTGGGCCTCACCTTTAGAGCCATGTTCATATAACTGATAATCACCAGTGACAACGCCAACGCCTTCTTCAGCCATGCGGTGCGCAAAAATCTGCATCGCATCAATCGAGATTAACGCACTAACATCACTTAACACCAAAATGTCTGATGTCGATTTATTACGCATCAGTAATTTGTTAATGACATGAACTTTACCGTGATTTTGTTCATCAACAGCTAAATCAAGGTCTATACCGTGCTGCATATACTGCGACTTGTATTGCTCTGCAACTTTAACCGAATCATCCGAGCACCCATCAAACCCAACTACAACACGCAGTTTGTCCGCTGGATAATCAAGCATCAGCAAGTTTGTCAGCTTATCACCTAATAATTTAGCTTCGTTATAAACAGGCATAACAATGGTTATATTAGGAAGCTCACTATCCACATCATTCGATACATAATTACGTGATTTAAATGTGTCAGGTTGATTTTCAACAACCCTACGCCGAGCATAGAATTGTAAAAACTTGGGGTAAACCCAATGATGATATACAAATAAGTTAATCGATAATATCGAACAAAACAGAAGCCAGTCCATAGCTACCCCTCAATAAGCTTGTTATAAGCTTTGATCATCGTCTTAATATCAAAGTTTTTAGTGATAAAATCACGTGGATGATATTCACTACAACGTTTCATCTGCGCTTTAATCGCGATATGAAATTCATTAATCGTATGTCGTTTGATTAATCGTCCAGTTTCCTTACATACGCCCTCATGTACCCCGCCAACATCACTACATACCACGGGTACGTTGCAAGATTGTGCTTCTAATATGGATAAAGGCAGTCCCTCATTTGAGGAAGTAAGTACAAATAGATCTAGCTGATGATAAAAACTAACCATATCATCTGTGTAACCTATAAATTTAACTTTAGTAGACAGGTCTAACTCCTGCACTAGATTGAGGAGATTAGCTTTCTCTGGACCGTCACCTGCAATGAATAATTCGACATTCGGTATATTAGCGACAGCTTGAATCAATATATCTAACGATTTTTCAGTGACCAGCCTTGCTGCACAGCCAACCTTGAATACGCGTGCATTATGTTTGTATATTTTATGGCTTAAGCTCGGAGAAAACTTATCGGTATCAATACCATTTAAAATAGTAACAGGCTCTGTGGTACACCCTAGCATTTCAGACAGCTGTAGCCCGACTGTAGAGGCATCTGCAACTAAGGTAATACGATTCAATCTGAGCATTAACTTGGTCATCTGTAGTTGTTTATTATCGAGTAAATGCCATGCGTCATGTTCCGTGTGAATATGTTGTATATTTGTCGATTTGAGTACTGCCATCCCGCCATAAAGCAAAGGGCCAATATGATGCGTATGTATAATATCAACTTCTAACGTTCTTAATATTTTACGCAAACGTCTGACTGTCGCTAATTTAAACCCCGGTTTTTTATCTAGAAAAATAAGCCTATCATGATAACGTTTTAATGCAGGCCAATGCGCTAAACATGTCGCTTCGTCCCCTTCTAATGCAACGATATATACTTTAATATCAGCGTCTTGTAATCGCATGATATCAAGTACTAATTTTTCGATTCCACCCGGCTTTAAATGCTGGATTATTTCAACCATGACTTTCATCTTCGACATCCTTTTCATAACCAATCGAAGGCAATCGCGCGATAATATCAATATCATCAAACACTTTTACCTTTTTTATATGCCATAACGTATCGTCTAACAACTCTACAATCACAGCCAAACCAATACCGCCAGCGATACCAGCGAATATACCAATAACGATATAAATAGAGAGCGCTAAATTAGATGGGTACCCCGGCGTAAAGGGTCTATCAATGACTTTAATTTTTTCAGGCTCTTCATGTCGACCTAACTCCCCTGTCACTTTCGCCATTTCATGTCGATTTAAAAGGTCATGATATAACTTAGTATTCACGGTTAGATCCCGCTGCAGCGCACTCAACTCTTTAGCTACATCCGCTTCCATTGCGACATTGTTTGTTAAACGTTTTGACTGTTGGCGTAACATCGCGATTTCGTTTTCTAATTGAATCACACGCGACTGAGACGATTGAAGATTCTCTAATTGAGACAATAGTAATGAGGGTACTTTACCTTCACTATCATTACTGTCGACAACGGATGCTAGGTTCCACAATTGCTTTAATTGCGCCTCTGTTAACGCTACATTTTTACTCAGTAATTTTTTTTGTTCGTTTTTTAAATTATTTAGCTGTAATTCAACAGACTGTACCTTTGAATGATTACTCGTGTAGCTTGCTTTTAGTAATGATAATTTAGCCTCAGCTGAAACGATTTGTTCCTCAACAACACCTATGACAGGGTTTGTTTGCGCTAATTTAAGTTTTAAACTATTTAACTGCCCATAAGCACCCGATAGTTCGATATCTTTATTTCTGATCTCACTAAATATTGAAAATAATGTTTGGTTGTTTTGAATAAATAATTCGGGTAGCACACCGAGATGTTTACGACGAAAATCCGCCATTTTCTCTTCCGCTGTCTCGAGCTTTTCACGTCTCAACTCTAATTGAGCAAGCAAGAACTTCTCTGATGAGACAATTGACGCTCTACTCGGCGCCATTAAACTCTCAATAAATAATTCACTCACTGAGGTCAGAATAGATTCCATTTGGGTTGGATCATCCCAACTCAAAGATATAACCACCAAATCAGTACCAGATAAAGTTAATGTGATTGCATCTGAAAGTTGCTCAACGATCAAATCTTTTTCTCGATAACTACTGTTACTGTCTATCAACTGATTTTGCTCTGCAACAGTAGAAAGAATATGCCTACTATGTACCAATACCCGTAAAGCAACCATCCGATACTCAAGATTAAAAGATACCGAAAGATCTTCTAAAAATGGGTTCAATAGCGCACTTTCCTGAACCAAAACAGATGTATGCGCATCATAGCGCTTAGGGGTCATTACGCTCACTAACGTCGTAATCAAAACCGTTAATATAATAGAAACACCGAGATAATAACGTCTGCGCCACATGATCTCGATAAATCGATAAATATTACCCCATATTATAGTACCCATACCTACAACCTTGTGCTTTCAAGTAAGCCTGCTGACTTGCTAGTTGTTATATGCGTATCTTGAATAACCTTCTCTTCTATCACTACGGAATCAGCAATTAGCTTAGGGTCATACTTTATTTGAATGATCTCTTGATTCTTACTGAGAGCTTTAATAACAGCTTGTGCGCGTTGATGCCCAATAGATAAGCCTGAATAATCGTTTTCAGCTTTTGCTTTTCCGTAGGTTATTATCGCTCCCGACTGCCAATCGTAAAGATAAAGCAATTTATTACGTTGCTCACGAGAGAGCGCTACTTGTTTATATTCAAAAACAAAATTTAGTTTTCTCGGTTCAATCAATACAGATGTCTCTGGTACTGAGGCTAATGTTATTCCAGCCATTGCCATAGGTATAACCGTCGGCGAGCTTGCACACCCATACAATAAAACTAACGGCATGCACAATAGTTGAATTCGAGTAAGCTTTAAGTGAATAAATCCCTTCATATTATTCTCCCAACACCATTATTAATTTCAATACTGCCTTTCATCGACAGCTTTTTGCTAATAGCGTAGTAATGCTATGACACCGAGCTTCCCAAGTTGAATTCTCCACCATTTTTCGTGATTTATCTTTTAGCTGTGTTAACTCCGTATTCGTTAATGTGAGTGCTGAATTTAATTTTTCGAGCATTTGTTGTTGATTATCTGCAATATAAATACTTTCAGAAAATGCCATCACAGCTGGATATTTAGTGCTAACAACAGGCTGGCCGATGGCAAGATATTCTCTTAATTTCAATGGATTACACGCTCTAATTTGTTCGTTATCAACAAACGGAATTAATGATACTTGCCAATTAGCTGCATATTGAATCAATTCTGCATGCGCCATGTCAGGTAAATGGGTAATATTGTCATATTCAAAAATTGGGCATGTATCGATATCAATCTTCCCAATGAATAAAAAGGTAACATCAGGTCTAGCTTCAGCAAGAAAAGTAATTAGTTCAAAGTCTAACCAACTCGTGATACTACCGTAATAACCAACCACTAAGTCTGAATCAGGATAATCAGCAGGTCGTTCGCATATACTTGAAAAATGCTTTAAGTCGACTCCATGCGGTAAAACATGTGTTTTATCTTTAGGAAACTGACGGGCTATATTCTCACTCGCTGCAAAAATAATATCAGCGCGTTTTACCAACTTAGTTTCTTCAATACTGACTTGTTTGTGATCCACACCCTGTAACGCATTAAAATCATCTCCAGCATAATAAACAACAAGATCCTCTTCTAGCGCGTCAATCACACATCGACCTGTCGGTAACGATAGCCATAAAACGCGTGGATTACTTTTGTTTTCAGGATATTTAGCGAGCAGTGCCCTTGCCTGATAAGTCAGTAACAAGCGATTAATCATATAAGCGATATTACTGCCGGGCCAAGGTACCGCGAGTGGCGCTAGAATTTCTAACGGTTTACAATCTTCAGCCAAGTGCCCATTGTGCTGATTAAAATCGTTTGCTGTCGCATTATTGAACTGCTTAAACTTTTCAATAACACGTTTAGCATCAGTCAATTTTGGACGCCTTAAGCCAATTGAGTTAACCCAATACACCTGGTGTTCGTTTATCATACATTTCATTAAATGCTGAGTGCTACTAGGGTGACGACCCCAATCTTCACCGAATACAATCCATTGCCAGTTTTTCATAATGATTTGATCACCTTAGCTGGCGTACCACCAGCAAGTACACCAGAAGGTAGATCCGTTGTCACAATACTCCCGGCTGCGACAATAGTGCCCTCTCCGATAGTGACTCCAGCCATGACACTGACTCCTGTTGCCAGCCAAACATCTCGCTTGAGGATAATGTCACCAACTTGTGATGCATGGTCAGGTAAACCTGCGGCTCGCTCTTGTGCATCAATAGGGTGCCCTGGATACCCCGCAAGAAAAACACGTCCAGCTAACCTCACATTGTCTTCAATGATAACGCTGCCACCAACTGCAATATTATTTTGCCAATTAATATCAACATTATTACCAATGACAAGACGCGAAGGCTGGCCATTCATACTTCGGCCACTTAATGTCGATATTCCAGATACACGGCAATTATCACCCATCTCAATAGTTAGGTGCCCTAACACTAATGGCATTCCAGAATAGAGATATAAGTTATTTGTTTTTGTTATCAAACGACTTTTAAATAAAGGCGTCCAATATACGATACGTAAGAAACTCGCAAATAGATGTGTAATAAACAAATGAAATTTAAGCATAAAAGCATGGACGAAAGGAATGACCGGAAAAGAAAATTGCATCAGCTTACGAATGCAGTTGTGACATGTTTTGGCTAGTGTACTACTGTCATGTTTTAGCCATAACTTAAATGAACCAAGCATATCCATATAATTACTTTTCCCTGTAATCGATTATCTATGTAACAAGACTAGACTATATAAAAACAATGGGTTAAAAGTGATCCAAAAATAATCCATATTAAAAGCAATTAAATTTCAAAAACATCACCACCGTTATTCGTTAAATCGACTAAGCTAATTATTACTACAAAGGATTTGTAATGGTTACAAAAATAGGGGCGAATATGAAACCAACAGTGAGTGTCATTATTCCAAGCAAAAATTGTCTTTCTTCTCTACCACGAGCAATTGATAGTATTTGGCAACAAAATATCGCTAACATTGAAGTCATCATCGTTGACGATGGATCAACAGATGGCAGCTGGGAGTGGATCTGTCAGCTCTGCCGAAAACACAATAACCTGATTGCATTGAAACTAAATAATGAGGGCACATCAACAGCCCGTAACCATGCAGTGAGAGTTTCAAGTGGCACATACATCGCCTTTCTCGATGCTGATAAATTCTGGTATGAGCATAAGCTACAGCAACAAATTAAATTTATGGAAGAAAATCCACAGGTCGGTATTAGCTTCACGAATTGTGAACTGATGAATGATAAGTGTGAAGTGACTCATGATAGCTTTACGAATAGTGATTATTTCAAGCAGCAAGCTAAAAGGCACAATCAGGATGCCTTTATTGTTCCTAAAGGTGCAGCGGCAATATTCTCGCAAAACATCATAGGTACATCGACAGTACTCGTTAGACGGGATTTATATTTAGCACTTGATGGGTTTGACCATAATATAAAATTAGCATCCGATTGGGACCTATGGCTAAAGATTGCATTACATACCGCAGTTGGTTGCATTAAAAAACCATTGGCGGCTTGCCTGCGTAAAAAAACAATCATGAGTCATCAAGTTAAACAATTGAAAGCGACCGAGCAAGTAATCAAACGTTATGAAAATAAAATAAAAACAATTGATCCCTACGCAGTCCGCTCAGCTCATGCACACTTATCTGAATCTTATGCAGAATACTACAGACAAGTAGCACGTCCAGCTCAAGCGTTAGCATGTGACATCAAAGCATTATGTGAACAGCCCGCATCACGCCGTTTTAAGAATATTTTAACAGACTTAAAACTCAGTATGCATATGAGTGAATATGACAATGGTATGAATATGTGATGTGGAAAATAGATCCTCATAGGCGTCAGCCAATATTGTAAATCACGAACTCTGTGACACCTATGAGCCAGTCATATCGTTAAACTGGATTATCTATATCAATGAAAGTAACATCAAGCCCTTTCTCTTCAGCTAACCATTCACCCAATGCTTTCACACCGTAGCGTTCTGTTGCATGATGACCCGCTGCAAAAAAGCTTATTCCCGCTTCACGCGCTAAATGAATCGTTTGCTCTGACGCTTCACCACTGATAAATGCATCAATGCCTTGCTCAATAGCAAGCTCAATATAACTTTGGCCACCACCAGTACACCAAGCAACAGATTTAATCGGCTTACCAGCATCAACAACAAGTGGCGCACGGTTAAGCTGACTTTCAATACGTGATGTTAGCTCAGTCGTTGTAATTGGCTCTTCAAATTTACCAACCAAAGCAACGCTTGCTTTATCCCAAGGTTCTAACCCTCGGCGAACAGTAATACCCAATAATTTAGCTAATTCAACGTTATTACCGAGTTCAGGATGAACATCTAACGGTAAATGATAAGCATACAAATTAATGTCATTTTTGATTAGCGTTTTAATACGGTTATATTTAATACCCGTTATCGCAGGCGATTCATTTTTCCAGAAATAACCGTGATGAACTAAAATTGCATCTGCTTGTTGTTCGACAGCAGCGTCAATAAGAGCTTGAGACGCCGTTACACCAGTGATCACTTTCGTCACAGTGTCTTTGCCCTGAACCTGTAGCCCGTTGACCGTAAAATCACGCACACGGTGTGGTTGCATAAATTCAGTTAAAATATTTTCAAGTTTTTTATTATTGAGTGAGGCCATGCCCGCTCCTCGTTTTTTGTTGAATTCTAATCTAAGATTATATGTATACGTTAAGTTGAAGCTTGAAGCAAATAACATGCAGTTAGAAAGTAGTTTAGACACCTATAACTATAATTTTAAGAATCCTGTCGTACGAGATCTAGCATGGACGATTGCAAGTCCGCCAATGGTTAACCTAGATCATGCAGATCTTATTTCAACGGAATGGTTAGCGCAGCAATATACAAATTACCTACCTCGTCTCTTTGCTTTAGATAACGATCCAGCGCCCCTACTCAAATTTATACATTCGACCACAAGACTGGGTCTGTATTTCGAGCAACTCTGGTATTTTTTCTTTACTGACAACCCTAACTTTGATGTGCTACTCGCGAATAAACAGGTACGAGACGACCACGTGACCTATGGCGAATTTGATTTCATCGTCAAAGACAATCATACAAAGCAAGTGACACACTATGAAGTAGCAGTAAAGTTTTACCTCAGCTACCCCTGCAAGCAGGCTGAACCACCATTATGGTACGGTGCAAACATAAGAGATCGTTTCGATATAAAATTCAATCATATGTGTAAGCATCAGATAAAATTAGGTAAAGAAGCTGCAGCGAAACCAATCCTCGATGAACATAATATACAGATTGACCATGAAAAAATAATTTTGAAAGGACGTTTATATCAAGCGCATCCCGCACTTAATCTGACAGACGAGATATTACCAAATAGTTGTAATTGGCAATGGATTACACAGCATCATTTTCAAGCACACTGTAGCCACCACGACTGGTATCAACTCGCTAAGCCTGATTACCTTGCAACACGTTCTATGGTCGAACTTGATAAGTATCACAACCAAAAATCAGACGAAAAAAAACCACTGCAGCTACTTCGATATGAAAATCAAAAAGAAGCTGAGCGGTTGATATTAGTGCCTGATGAATGGCTAGAAAAATTAAACTTAACCGTTCAAAATAGACTATAGATTACGCTAGTGTGATTGGTTCGAAATCAACAATCGGGTTCACATCTGCATCATAGTCAACGCCTTCAATGCCAAAACCAAACAAGGCTAAGAACTCATCTTTATAGAATTGGTAATCAGTCGTTTCAAATAAGTTGTCGTCTGTTACTTCATCCCATAGCTTCACACACGTCGCTTGAACATCATCACGCAGTTCCCAATCATCCATACGCAGACGATTTTTGTCATCAAGCTTAACGCTGCTAACACCTTGCGGGTACAGTGAATCGCGGAATAAACGTGAAATTTGCTCTAAGCAACCTTCATGTAAACCATGTTCTTTCATTACGCGGAATGCCATTGCAATGTATAGTGGCATAACAGGAATTGCAGCACTTGCTTGAGTCACAACACTCTTAAGCACAGCTACATTCGCACTGCCACCTGTCACTTTCAGGTCTGCATCAATTGCATGTGCAGCACGATCAAGATCTTGCTTCGCTTTACCTAATGCGCCATCCCAATAGATCGGCCATGTAATTTCAGTACCGATGTAGCTATAAGCAACTGTTTTACAACCTTCAGCTAATACGCCAGCATCAGATAATGCAGACATCCATAGTTCCCAATCTTCACCGCCCATTACAGTCACGGTATCTTGGATCTCTTGTTCTGTAGCAGGTTCTACACTTGCTTCAAATAATGTGTTTTTATTGGTATCAACCGCTTTCGCTGTATACGTTTCACCAATAGGTTTTAAACAAGAACGAACTACTTCGCCTGTGCTTGGTAATTTACGCACTGGAGACGCCAGTGAATAAACAACAAGATCAATTTGGCCAAGGTCTTCTTTAATTAAGTTAATCGCTGTATTTTTTGCTTGATCAGAAAATGCATCGCCATTAATGCTCTTTGCATATAGGCCTTCTTCTGCAGCATACTTTTCAAATGCTGCACTATTATACCAACCTGCCGTACCCGGCTTTCTTTCTGTTGCTGGTTTTTCGAAAAATACACCAATTGTTGCAGCGCCACCACCGAATGCAGCGGTAATACGAGACGAAAGACCGTAACCACTTGATGAGCCAACAACAAGAACACGTTTTGGTGCATTTTCAATAACGCCTTGTTCTTTATTATACAGTATCTGTTCTTTAACATTTAAATCACAACCAACAGGATGAGTGGTTGTACAGATGAAACCGCGAGTTTTTGGTTTAATAATCATATTATCTTCACAATGTTGAGACACAGTAGATAGGATAAAAGTTTCTGTAAAATTAAGCACCTACTTTTTAACGTTTTTCATCTGGTTGGAGTTCTAACGACAAAAACAAGATGCTACTTAATCAAAGTAAAAGGATAAATTTGCATTATTATACTTTTACACTACTATGCACCTCTAATAATGTTGGCTTGAACGCTTCGATTTATCATCATACCTAAGCAAGGTAGGTGATAAATCAGTGAAACAGAGCAATAAGAAGAGAAGAATAATATGCAAAAAATTAATAACGCGAATACTTACCTGTTCGATCTTGATGACACACTTTATTGCCCTAAACTTGGGATTTTAAAACAAGTTGAATCGAGAATGCATAAATTCATTTCGGATGCATTATCATTACCCCTACCCGCAGCAACTGTATTGTCGAATCACTATTACAAACAATATGGCGGTACAGTGAAAGGCTTAGTAAAACACCACCGTATTAATCGCGATGATTTTATTCATTACTGCCACGACATTAATATGGATAGCCTTAAAACACAGCCAAATTTAGGACATAGAATTGACCAATTGTCTGGCCGTAAAATAATTTATACAAACTCACCGAAACATTATGCGACTAAAATTCTGACTGAATTAGCCTTAATCGATAGTTTTGATGATATTTTCTCATTAGAAGATGCAAATTATGAGCTAAAACCACACAATTCAAGCTATGAACAACTTTGTAAAACCCATGCAATTAATAGCCATGAAACGGTATTCTTTGATGACCAATTACGTAACCTTAAACCCGCTAAAGCCCTTGGTATGACTACGGTCTGGCTATCAGGTTCAGAGCAAGTTGTCACAAATATTGACTATAAACCCGATTACGAAGCTAATAATTTAACTCAGTTTTTCAACTTGTTACAAGCAAGCTAAATATTTATTGCCGCTTTTAATCGCAAAAGGCGTTGTAAGTGGCTATAATCCGCCCTCAGTAACGGCAGGCTTTCTCTTTGTTGTATTATATTCCCGCCGTGAAAATAGCCTTCGCAATTAACTTTGCGCACTAAAAATTAATACCCAAGAGTACTTTATGCAAACTGCCAAAGATCTTTTTTCATACCCAAAATTTCAGAATCGGGTAACAAAACCCGCCCCATTTTTGCCAATGACACGCGCAGAAATGAACAAACTCGGCTGGGATAGCTGCGATGTTATCGTTGTAACAGGCGATGCGTATGTTGATCACCCAAGTTTTGGTATGGCTATTATTGGCAGAACCTTAGAAGCACAAGGTTTTCGCGTAGGTATCATTTCTCAGCCAGACTGGGAAAGTGTCGACCCGTTTAAAGAATTAGGCCGACCAAATTTATTCTTCGGTGTAACATCGGGCAACATGGACTCGATGATCAACCGTTATACATCGGATCTAAAATTACGCCATGATGATGCGTATACGCCTGGTGATATTGGTGGCAAACGTCCCGACCGTGCAGTATTAGTGTATACCCAGCGTTGTAAGCAAGCATTTAAAGATGTGCCAGTTGTAATTGGTGGCATTGAAGCCAGCCTGCGCCGTATTGCTCACTATGATTACTGGTCAGATAAAGTACGTGGTTCAGTATTACCTGATTCAAAAGCAGATATGCTTATCTACGGTAATGCCGAACGACCACTTATCCAAGTTGCGCACCGCCTTGCTAATGGCGAGTCAATTAAAGACATCCAAGATGTTCGTGGTACAGGCGTTATGCTTAAAGAGCCATTACCAACTTGGAAAGGTATTGATTCTCGTACACTTGATACCCCAGGAAAAATCGAACCAATTATCAGTCCTTATACTGAAATTGATGAGACTTGCTCTAAACAAGATAAAGAACAAGTGATCGATAATTCAGATGCTGATGTTGCAAAACCTATCGTAATGCAAGCACCTAAACAAATGCCTTGGCACGAAACTTATATTCGCCTGCCAGACATGGAAACGGTGAAAAAAGATAAAATGTTATACGCACATACATCTCGCGTATTTCATCAAGAAACAAACCCAGTATCATCACGCGCATTAATCCAAAAACACGGTGCACGTGAAGTATGGCTGAACCCACCAGCAACACCACTTGCAGAAGGTGAAATGGATGGCGTATTCGACTTAGCATATGCACGTATTCCACACCCGAGTTATGGCGATCAGAAGATCCCTGCATACGATATGATCAAAACATCGATTAATATTATGCGTGGTTGTTTTGGTGGTTGTTCTTTCTGTTCAATTACAGAGCATGAAGGACGTGTAATTCAAAGTCGTTCTGAAGATTCTATCGTAAAAGAGATGGAAGCAATTCGCGATAAAGTACCTGGATTTACTGGTGTAATTTCCGATCTTGGTGGCCCAACGGCTAACATGTACAAGCTCGGTTGTATGAGTGCAAAAGCAGAAGCGACATGTCGCCGCCTGTCTTGTATCTTCCCTACAATTTGTACGCATATGGATACCGACCATACGCCAACTATTGATCTATACCGTCGCGCACGTAAAGTACCGGGCATCAAGAAGATCTTAATTGCATCAGGTGTGCGTTATGATTTAGCAATTGAAGATCCACGCTACGTTAAAGAATTAGTAGAGCATCATGTTGGTGGTTACTTGAAGATTGCTCCTGAGCATACAGAAAAGTCTCCACTTGATATCATGATGAAACCGGGTATGGGTACTTACGATCGCTTTAAAGAAATGTTCGATCGCTATTCTGCTGAAGCAGGTAAAAAACAGTACTTGATCCCATACTTTATCTCTGCGCATCCTGGTACGAATGATAAAGACATGCTGACATTAGCGTTATGGTTGAAACAGTACAAGTTCAAGCTTGATCAAGTTCAAAACTTCTACCCTTCACCGCTTGCTAATGCGACAGCTGTATATCACACAGAACTGAATTCACTACATAAAGTTCGTGAAACAGATGAAAAAGTAGTTGTGCCAAAAGGCGCTCGTCAACGTCGCTTACATAAAGCTTTACTGCGTTACCACGATCCAGCTAACTGGCCACTAATTCGCGAATACCTAGTTAAAACAGGTAATCGTCATTTAATTGGCCGTGGTCCTAAACACCTAGTACCACCAGAAAGCTTAGCGGAAAAACAAGCACAACGCAGTAATGCGAAACCGCAGCTGGGTAAAGGTGGCGCTAACAGCAAAAACAGACCAAACAGCAGTAATAAGGGCGCGAAACTGCAACGTGCAGAACCGGGTACAAAACAATTTACCAAAGCGTTAACCAAACATACCGGTCTTGCACCACAAGAAGGTGTTGGTATTAACGAAAAAGGTAATAAAGCGGGTAATAAACCTAACCGTAAAAAACCTGCTGTAGGCGGAAGCGCAGCGGGTAGTAAAAACGGTAATCAAAATGCAAACGGCAGCGTCAAGAATGGTGGATTTAAAAAACCAGCAGGAAGTCGACCTGGCGGCGCAAACAAGTCAGCAAATAAAGGTGGTCAAGGCCAGCAAGCGAAACGTAGTAATAAACGCTAAACCTTAGCTTTCCACACTAAATTAAAGGGTAAAATGGTCATTCATTTTACCCTTTTTAGCATCTATCCATTTATTTTAATTCCTTATCACGTACCTCTTTAAACTAATTAGCAACTATAATTAAAACTCCAAAACACCCTTGATAAATGTATTGGTTACATTTAGCCGTTACGGGAGGTTGATTATGCTCATGCAAAAAATCACCCATTATTTAGATCAAGCTTATATTACCTACCAAAGTGATCATCATCCACCCGGCTATACTGCACAACATGTAGCTGAATTAAGTAAAACCAGTGGTATGTGTTTCGCTAAAACCGTCATCATTACTGCTGATACAAGACTTGTTATGATTGTAATGCCAGCGCCTTACACCATTGATTTTGATAATATTGCTTATTCAATTGGAGCTCGTTACGTTAATTTAGCTTACGAACATCAGTTCAGTGGACTATTTCCAGATTGTGAGGTTGGCGCAATGCCGCCATTTGGTCACTTATTTAACATCCCTGTGTATATTTCAGAAGCATTAGTGCAGCAAAAAGAGATCAGTTTTAACGCTGGAGATCATTGCGAAACAATCAGAATGAAAGCAGAGGATTTGATCAGCTTAGTACAACCAACAATTATTAGCTGTGGCTTTCATAAGGCCGGAAGTGGTTATCACCATGAACATGTTAGGCAAGGTAAATTAAGGCATTAACGACAGACTAAGCATGTCTATTCACTAGTAGAGGAACTTTAAATCATGAGGATTAGCAGTCAATTATTAACAAGTTCAGAAAGTACATTAGCTAAAATAAAAGGTCAGTCTGATTGGCAACAAGAGATTAATGCGCTTGAATTAAACTCTGACGAACAAGCAGTGATAAATATCATCACGGCCAACATAGTACTCACTATTCAGTGTGGCGGGATAACCATGATTGGCGAGCTATACAAAAATATTAATATCTATGCGCAAGATGCAGCACAGTATATTGATATTAACGTAGATGATGTCATTCACAAAGTAATGCGTAATCTATGACTGTTCGATATTAGACTGTGTATAACGAATGATAAACAAGCCATGTATTTCAACGCGAACATGAAAATACATGGCTACTATATTGATACTAACCTATAAAATAAATAATATATTATTTTGCTTTTGGTCTGAACGGCTTAATGACAGATTCATCACATACTAAGAAAGGACCATCCATTAAGTCAATGCAATAAGGGATTGCAGGGAATACGGCATCTAAACATTCACGAATTGATTTAGGTTTACCCGGTAAGTTCACGATTAATGAGTCAGCACGTAAGCCCGCAGTTTGACGAGAAAGGATCGCTGTTGGTACAAATTTAAGTGATTCTGTACGCATTAACTCACCAAAGCCCGGCATCATACGATCACATACCGCTTCAGTGGCTTCAGGTGTTACATCACGCTTAGCTGGACCAGTTCCGCCCGTTGTTACGATCAAACTACAATTCTGTTCATCCGCCATTTTGATCAGCGTAGCTTCAATTACATCTTGCTCATCAGGAATAACTTCATAAACAGGTTCCCACTCAGAAGTCAGGTACTCGTTTAATACAGCGATAATAGCCTTACCAGAAAGATCTTCATAAATGCCAGCACTGGCTCTATCACTTACTGTCACAATACCGATTTTAGCTTTAGTCATTGTTTATTCCATATAGCTCATTTATTTAATGGCCTAATTTTAACGGAAGCAATCGGGAGTGTAAAATCAAGAGGTTGATCTACCTCAAACTATTTATCCTGAGTTTATTAAATGCTGATTTAGATCATCAATAGTAGTGTTAACCATCGTAAAACAACCTCTTTGTGGGTACATTCAACCAGTAATGGAAACATTAGTTTAAACGTTAAAATAATGTTAATTGTGTATTAGGATACAGTAAAGAGGTTTCAATGTTAGAGTTATTCATTGGTTTGATTGTGACGGTTGCAGTCGGCTATTTCATCGTCAAAGAGTATAAAGCAGCGGGTGTATTGCTTACCGCTGGTATTACGCTACTAATCATCACCGGATTGCTTGGTAAACAAATTCTACCATCAAGTATAGAAAGTACAGGTAATATACTTACAGACTCATTAGAGTTTGTTAAATACATGCTGAAATATCGCGGTGGCGGTCTTGGTATGCAAATTATGTTGTTATGTGGTTTTGCTGCTTACATGACTAAAATTGATGCCAACAACGTCGTTGTTAAACAATTCTCAAGACCACTGTCATTTATAAAATCCCCTTATACCCTACTTGTCGCTGCTTATATCGTTGCTTGCTTGATGTCGCTTGCAGTAAGCTCTGCAACAGGTCTTGGTGTGTTATTAATGGCGACCTTATTCCCAATGATGACCGCAATGGGTATCTCTCGCCCTGCTGCTGTTGCAGTTTGTGCTTCTCCTGCTGCTATTATCTTATCTCCAACATCTGGTGATGTTGTCGTTGCAGCCGAAAAATCAGGATTACCTTTGCATGTATTTGCTGTAGAGACTGTATTACCTGTATCAATTTGCGCAATCCTCGTTATGGCTGCCGCTGCATTTTTCTGGAATCGTCATTTAGACAAAAAAGAAAACACGCCGATGGTAAAAACAGATATCTCAGAGATCGTTGTAACGGCACCGGGATATTATGCAGTCCTACCGTTCCTACCAATTATCGGTGTATTTCTATTTAACGGCTCTACAATTAAGGGCTTGTCACTTGATATCTACACTATCGTTGTCTTCTCTATCTTCATTAGTGCGATTGTCGACTTTATAACTAAACGCTTAAATGGACGCGCAACCTTAGAAGATTTAGAATCTTGCTACGAAGGCATGGGCGATGCATTTAAAGGCGTGGTAATGCTATTAGTCGCTGCAGGTGTATTTGCACAAGGCTTAATGTCTCTTGGTGCGATTGATAATTTGATTGGCCTAGCCGAAGCTGCTGGCGCAGGCGGGTTTGCATTAATGTTGATTCTAACAGGTCTAACCGTGGCCGCAGCAATCGCAACAGGTTCAGGTAATGCCCCATTCTATGCATTTGTTGAACTAGCCCCTGCTCTTGCTGGTAAAATGGGTCTAAACCCTGCGTTCTTAATCATCCCGATGTTACAAGCATCAAATCTTGGTCGAACTGTATCACCCGTTGCTGGTGTTATTGTGGCAACAAGTGGCATGGGTAAAATAAGTCCATTTGAAGTCGTTAAACGTACTTCAGTACCTGTGTTAGCAGGTTTGATTACTGTTATCGGCGGTACTATGGTTCTTGTACCTATGTATGCTTAGTAGCAATATTTGGATGTAATAAGCATATTCAATTGCTGATATAAATTAACCGTTAAGGCTAGGACAATGTTCCTAGCCTTTTTTGTGACTATTTATGTTTAATCGTTAATGGCTTGTCTTTAATACCAGCATAAAAAACAACGATTTCGGCAGGTACATCACCATTATTTACACCGTAATGCCATTTATTAACCACTTCAACAAGGGTATCACCCGCTTTCATTTCTAATGTTTTATTGTCTTCTGTAATAACCGTCAGTTCACCACTGACTAAATAGCCTGCATTAATAACCGGATGTTCATGCAAAGGTAATTTAACACCCGGTGCAATATCAATTTTTAATATGGTGATCTCAGGTTTACCTGCTGGGTAACTTGGTAGCTCAGATCCATCCCAACTTACTGTCGACTTAGCCAATACATCCACGGTGACTGGTTTTGAGTCGTTAGCAGATACATTACCTGCTGCAAGTAATGCAAAACATAAACCACTAATTAAACCTTTCATAAATTCCCTATCCTTATTATTTACAGTGGCGTTACTCCCCACCTTTCATGGTTAATACCTTATACCAAATATTATTGAAGATTAATGACTATTACACGCTCTTACAAACTGCGAGCAGCTGATACAAACAAATGTGATCTTAAATTAGTTTTTTAGATTTGTTAGAATGAATGACTTAATTTCGTTATCGTGTATATAGGATAAACAAACGTGAATTACCAAGCTGCTATTTTTGATATGGACGGACTACTTCTTGATACTGAACGCGTATGTAAAGGTGTATTCGAAGAAGCATGTGCTTCATTATCGATTCCTTTTTTAGAAGATATTTATTTAGACATTATCGGTCGCAATGCCCAAGGTATTGAACAAGTTATTCGCGCAGGATACGGAAGTGACCTCGATTATCCAGTGCTGCATGAAGCATGGCGTATTCGTTACAACGCAGTCGTAAAACATCAAGCAATACCGGTGAAAGAAGGCGTTGTCGAGTTATTAACGTGGTTAAAAGATCATAATATTCCAACTGCTGTTGCAACATCGACACAGCAAGATGTCGCCAAAATCAAACTAGACCTTGCTGGTTTAAGTCACTTTTTTGATAATTTGACCACTGGCTGCGAAGTTAAAAATGGTAAACCCGATCCAGAAATTTACCTGCTTGCTGCCAACCGATTAAACATTAATCCTCAACAGTGCTTAGCGTTCGAAGATTCTAATAACGGTGTACTCTCTGCTGTCAGCGCAAAAATGCAAACATTTCAAATCCCAGATCTTGTACAACCAAGTACTGAAATTTTAACATTAGGTCATACAGTCAGCGACTCTTTGTCGCATGTTTTAGCCGAGTTAAAACAACGAAAGTACGCCGCATAATATAATTATCCAGATAATTATAGATCGCCTCTAATAACGCTTATATCGAAAATAAACTAAAATTATAGATATGCGATTATTTAGAGGTGAATATCATGTCTGTATTTAATGAAACTATGCGCCAGAAAGGCCAAGCAGAAGAAGATACGTTTTTTGCTAAATTAGATCTTGAACTCATCGCTGCATTACACAAAAAACAAGATAAAGCACAACAACGCGCATTAGACGAAATGCTCCCAGAAGACACGTATTATCGATAACCATGAGTATCAATGTTCTTATATTTCAGTACGTAACAACAGTGATAACTCAATAACAGTTATTATGGCAAACGCAAATACTGACGCTAAATATTACCGAATCAACATCCAAACATGATGAAAGACATCAGTAAGTACACTGTAGAAGCATCACTTACTGATACGGTATTAAGTGTCAACGCGATTAATAAATATGCCGATAACTTAGGGGATGTAGTGACCGAAATTCGTGTCGAAGATGGCCTGCATGATTTAGTGTTATCACGTGACAATATTCGAACACGTGTGTACAACGAGTTATTTTGCTGGCTAGATGGATACATGAAATAAAAGTAGCGAGGGTTAGCCTCATTCGACAAGCCCTACTATTAAGTCTCATGAGCCTTGTGAATAAACAGTTCAACAAGTGCGTTCAGCGCACCACTATCGACCAGTGTGGCACTACCACAAACAAAAATAACCATCCCTGCGACAAAATATTTAGCAAGTTGATGCAAACCATCATCTAAAATATCTTCCGGAGATGTATTCTCAAATTGCATGTTAGATTGTTGTGTCTGTACACTTGTCGATATTCTTTTTTGTTGTAAATAGCGATGTAAATTAAACCGAGCTATTACTGCAAATAAAAATCCAGACAGCATAATTGTACCCAACATCCACTCGAATTCAGCCATGACTCTTCCTTAAGTATCAATAACAACAAACCATAATATATATTAAATAACAATATCATTGAGTTATAGCATCATTGAATTAAAAAAGTATGAAGTGAGGACTAATAATTTACTAATCAATACTTTGTAATAAAAAAAAGGACTGAAATGATCAATCATTCCAGTCCTATTGTTTAATTTGGTTTTTATAACTACTCAGTTATGTGAACAAAGTCATTGAACAACATATTTACAATGCAGTCTCTAAAATTTTACGGCTTACTTCCAAGGTGATATTTTGACGTTCGCCCAGCGCCTTCATGCCATGTTTATCTAGCTTCTCAATCAGGTAATCGATATCAGATGCTTTAATACCTGCTTCAGTCAGCGTTACAGGCACTTCCATTGCGGTAAAGAAAGCTTCTGTTTTAGCAATCGCTTGATTGATTTTTTCATCTTCATCTGTAACCGTAATATTCCACACACGTTCTGCATATTGTAATAATTTACTGCGCTTATCTTCACGCAATACTTTCATTACTGCTGGTAATACAATAGATAAACTACGTGCGTGATCTACGCCATGCGCAGCTGTTAGCTCATGCCCTATCATATGTGTCGCCCAATCGTGAGGAACACCCGCACCAATAAGACCATTTAAAGCCATTGTTGCAGACCACATGATGTTGCCGCGAATATCGAGATCATCTTTCGTTTCTGGTTTTAATGCTTTCGGTCCTTCTTCGATTAGCGTTAATAACAAGCCTTCTGAAAAACGATCTTGAACTTTCGCATTAATATCATAAGTCATGTACTGTTCCATGATATGAACAAATGCGTCAACAACACCATTACTGATTTGACGATCTGATAGGCTCAAGCTTACAGCAGGATCTAACACAGCAAATGTCGGACGTACTAATGGACTACCAAATGATAGCTTGCTGCCATCACGAGTGATAACTGCCCCACCATTTGATTCCGAACCTGTTGCAGGTAATGTTAAAACTGCACCCATTGGTATCGCTTTTGTAATCGGTGCATATTTGCTTAAGATATCCCAAGGATCATCACCTTCAAACACTGCTGCAGCGGCAATAAATTTGGTTCCATCAACAACAGAACCACCACCAACAGCAAGAATATAATCAACATCATGCTCTGTAATCACATCAAGAGCTTTAATTAATGTGTCATATGTTGGGTTAGGTTCAATACCTGAAAATTCTACCCAATTGTGCTCCGATAATGCAGCAACAACTTGATCGTATACACCGTTTGACTTAATTGAACCGCCACCATAAGTAACGAGTACTTTAGCGTCTAGTGGGATCTCTTTGCTTATCGCTTTAATCTGGTCGTTACCAAAATGAATACGTGTAGGGTTTTGAAAAGTAAAATTCAACATGTGTGTTTCCTAATATTAAGCGTGTGCAATTAGTTTTTCAGCGACGAGAGCTGAAGACGCGGGATTCTGACCTGTAATGATTAAACCATCCTGAATAGCAAACGGAGTCCAATCAGCCACTTTCTGATAATCTCCACCGCGCTTTACAAGTTCGTCTTCTAATAAAAAAGGGACAATATCAGTTAATTGTACAGCATCTTCTTCTGTATTTGAAAATCCAGTTACTGCTTTACCCTTAATTAAATACTCTCCATCAGCAGTTTTAACGTTTAGTAACGCAGCACTAGCATGGCAGACTGCTGACACAGGTTTATTATTGGCAATAAACGCAGCGAGTAGATCAATTGATGTCACGTTATCCGTTAAGTCCCAAAGTGGGCCGTGACCACCAGGATAAAAGACCGCATCAAAATCAGATTCTTTAACATCAGCAAGTTTAAGCGTCGTTGCAAGTGCTTTTTGAGCGACTTGATCGGCATCAAAACGACGGGTTGCATCTGTTTGCATGCTTTCATCTGCACTTTTAGGATCAATCGGTGGTTGTCCACCAGCAGGTGATGCGAGAGTAACGCTCATGCCAGCATCAAGAAATACATAATAAGGTGCGGCAAGTTCTTCAACCCAAAAGCCCGTTTTTTCGCCTGTATTTCCTAACTCTGAATGTGATGTTAATACCACTAAAATGTGCTTACTCATAATAATCCCTCTAGTTTTAAATTTTCGTCATCAATTTATATTACTGCTGTTATTTAGACTCGTATTTGTTAACAGCGAATGGAAACAGTCTATACCTGAACCTAAAATCTAACAATGCAGAGTAAATCGATTACACTGTTCAATTTTTTGATACAATAAAAGACATCATTACTATTAACGCACGACTGATCACGGACTATATTGATGAATATTTCTTTTGAACAATTGAAAAGCATGGTTGTTTACGCCCAGATTGTCGAACAAGGCACACTCACAGCGGCCGCAAAACATCTGAGCTTGTCACGAGCAGTTGTTAGCTACCACCTCAAAAAGCTTGAAACACAGCTAGGACTTAAGCTACTAAATCGAACTACACGTAGTTTTACACTGACGGAAGCAGGCCAACAGTACTATCAACACTGCCAAGAAATCGCGCATCAAGCAGAAGCAGCAAATCAACAAATTGAAAATTTAAAGCACGAACCAGAAGGACTATTAAAGATAACATGTCCGGTCAATGTTGGATTACAGATAATAGTTCCGGCATTAAACGTGTTCAAGATCCAATTTCCTAAGATTGAATTGGACATAATGCTTACCGATGATATCGTTAACATCATGCAGGAAGGAATTGATTTAGCAATTCGAGGAGCACCACTGACTGATTCTGGCTTACAAGCTCGAAAATTAATATCGATGGAAACCTGTTTATGCGCATCACCTGATTACTTAAACAAGCACGGTCGGCCTAATACGCCAACGGAACTTGTCGACCATAATTGGGTGCTTTATAAATTAAGCTCGAGTACGTTGACACTCACGAAAGGGACACGAGCCTATAGTGTAAAACCAAAAGGGAACATTAGTACGAATAATGCAGCAGCAAGAACAGCATTTGTAGAAGGGGGGCATGGCATTGCTCGTATACCCCTTTATGATGCAGCACCAAAAATAGCAGCACACAAACTTGAACAACTGTTGTCTGATTATGAATTGTCGAACATTGATCTTTATGGTGTTTTTCCTCCAGGAAGCGCGGGTTCGAAAAAACATAGGGTGTTATTGGGTTTCTTAAGGGAACATTTCAATCATTTAGCTAAATTTGTGTGACCAAGATCGAACTATTACTTTTTGGGCATTAATTGTAAGGTCGAAACCTCTCTAATTTAGAGTTTGAGGCTAGACTTAAATTAGTTTAAACAAGTGGAGATAGACCAATGCAAGCAGTATCATTTATAAATGAGAAATCACTGTTATTAACAGATAGCGTAAATAACTTTCTCATGCATAAAATTAGTTACGATGAATTAAGTAACTTGGTATGGGATGTTTTACAGAGTTGGCAATCTCTGGATGTCATTGACGAAAAAGTCTCTGGACAAAAGGAACAAATATTTTGGTTCCTTATTTTTGAATTACACTATTGGGAAGAAGAGAGATTACAGACGAATATTGAGTTACGTAAAAATTTATATGCCTGTGCATTATATTTAGAGCGCGAACAAGACCTACCTGAACATTGCGTTGGTTTACGTCCAAATCGATTAGTTTCAGAAGAAAATATAACAGACATGGAGCAAGATATCGTTACATCGCGTTAGCCCCTAAAATGCCATAGGCGGCTAATACGTATGCAGCATAATCAAATTAAAGTTCCAGAATTATAAAAAAACCCTTAGCGTTATATCACTAAGGGTTTTTTACTATTCCGTTATACCTTTACTATTATCCCAATCCTAACTAATAGTAACTATTCAACTTCTTCCGCTGATTGGATACGTGCTAAGCGCTCAAGTTCTTCCTCTCGGGCTGCATTAATCTCATCTAAAATGCCTTCGACATTTGCAGACTCAGTACTTTCAACAAACTCACCAGTCAATTCAACTTCAGCAGTCAATTCACCGACTTCATATAATGCCCACATTTCTTTCGCGTAGCTTGTTTCAAGTAATGCTGGTGCATATTGACCATAATACAGTCTCATATTTTCAACATCACGTTCAAGCATCCACTTCGCGTTGTTATTTGCTGATGCATCGACCGCTTGTGGCAAATCAATAATCACAGGACCATGTTCATCAACAAGTACATTAAACTCTGATAAGTCACCATGAATAAGGCCAGCGCAAAGCATTAATCGTGTATAGTGAATTACTTTTGCGTGATCAATCAGCGCTTGTTCTTCAGTAAATGAGACATCAGCGAGACGTGGAGCGGCAAAGCCGTCAACATCTGTAACGAGTTCCATAAGCAACACGCCATCAAAACAACCATAAGGTTCAGGTACGCGAACACCTGCACTGTCTAAACGATATAATGCGTCAACTTCGGCATTTTGCCATACTTTTTCTTGTTCATTACGGCCAAAGTTAGAACCTTTTTCCATCGCTCGGGCACGACGACTATTACGTACTTTACGCCCTTCACGGTATTGCACAGCTTGCTTAAAGCTACGCTTATCCACTTCTTTATAAACTTTGGCGCAACGGATCTCTTGACCACAACGCACAACATACACCGTTGCTTCTTTACCACTCATCAACTGACGTAAAACTTCGTCAACAAGTCCATCATCAACAAGAGGTTGTATTCTTTGAGGCACTTTCACTAGTTGTTATCCCCTAGTTAACCGTTACATGAAGCTACAATAATAACATTAAGTGAATTTGATTTAAAAGAGTCCTGTCTAATTTATGAGCAACAGTCCTGCTCTTTAATCGTTTACGCGCTCAAATTTACCTTCATAGACAGTACCGCTCGTTGCACCAACTCCATTCTCAGTGTTAGCTCGATTTAATTTTTGCTTTAAATTCTTTAACAAAAACGGTTTGGCAATTAATCCGATAACCAATAAGGTTGTCGTAAGCACAAAACCAAGTCCTGTAATAAAAATAAAACTGATAAAGCCAATTAAGAGTGCGAGAAAATTAGTTAATGAATTTTTCATGTGGAGTCCTATTTATTCGTTGTTATTCTTAACCACAATACTAATGTTCTTAATATGAATGAAACATGAACAGCTACAGAAACCCGTTTACCAACGCGATAACACTGCAACAGGTGTAAATTGTGAACCAAATTGATCACAAAGTACTTGCGCACGATCTTTAAATACATCCGCGCCATAATGATTTACAAACTGTAAAACACCACCTGTCCATGCGGGAAAGCCTAATCCCATGATAGAACCGATATTGGCGTCTCGACTACTGGTGACAACACCTTCCTCATAGGCTCGAAGCGCTTCAAGTGATTGCACGAACAACAAACGATCTTTCGTTGTATCAATATCCCAGTTATCATTTGTTGGAAATAAGTCGACGAGGCCGGACCATAATTGTTTTTTGCCTTGCCTGTTATAATCATAAAAGCCTCTCCCAACCGATTTTCCTACACGTTTTAATGCAAGTAATTTATCTAACACATCATCAGCGGGGTTATTAAGGCGCTCCTTGCCTTCGGCTTTTAAATCTAATCGAGCTTGATTACGTACATTATCAATCAGTGACAAACTCACCTCATCAATAATCGCTAACGGTCCAACGGGTAATCCCGCCTGAAGCGCTGCATTTTCTATAACTTCGGCTGGTATCCCCTCACTTAGCATTCTCATCCCTTCAGAAACATAAGTGAAAAATACGCGTGAGGTAAAGAAGCCTCGACAATCGTTAACGACAATAGGCACCTTCCCTATTTGCAATACCAAATCATAAGCCGCAGCTAATGTTGTAGACGATGTTCTCTCACCTTTGATGATCTCAACCAGCGGCATTTTATCAACCGGAGAAAAGAAGTGCAGTCCAATAAAGTTTTCAGGTTTCGTTGATGCGTTCGCTAAACCAGTAATAGGTAACGTTGACGTATTTGATGCCATGATAATATCATCACCAGTTGCCAATAATATTTCAGTCGTTGCTTGTGATTTAACGCTACGATCTTCAAATACCGCTTCAATCACCATCTCACATTCCACCAAGTCCGCT
Organism: Moritella sp. 24; assembly: GCF_018219155.1. Lineage (NCBI taxonomy): Bacteria > Pseudomonadati > Pseudomonadota > Gammaproteobacteria > Alteromonadales > Moritellaceae > Moritella > Moritella sp. 24. Next base: position 2,383,202 of record NZ_CP056123.1, read on the forward strand.
GCATTTTTTGAAGGAATAATACGTTGCAATATTGCACCTTTTTCTTCATCAGGTAACTTGCAATTAGCGAGAATAGAAGCTGTGTATGACTTTGCAAATACGGCTTTTTCAATACTAATGTCCTTTAACACCACAGTAATACCATGACTCGCTAATGCATAAGCAATCCCCGCGCCCATCATTCCAGCACCTAGCACACCGACTTTGTTGAATTTCCTTAATGCATGACCTTCAGGGCGAGATGCACCCGCTTTAATTTCGTTATGTTGATACCAGAACGTGTTAATCATGTTTCTAGCGACTTGCCCTCGAATAACATGAATAAAATACCGCGTTTCTATCCGTAAAGCGGTTTCTATATCGACTTCTGCTGACTCCAGCATCACAGCTAATATCGCTTCTGGCGCGGGTAAGTTACCTTGTGTTTTTTGCTTTAATAGAGCTGACGCAGTAGTGATAAAGCTCGCTAATTTAGGGTCACTGACATTACCGCCTGGAAGTTGATAATCAGCGGATTCAAAACACTGGTATGTCGGTAATGATTGCGTCAATATCCAATTCGTTGCTTGGGCCATCATTTCCACATTTGATGACGCAATTTGATCTATTAGCCCCAACGCTAAGCCTTCTTGGCAGTCAAATTGCTTTCCTTTAAGTAAATAAGGCACGCTTGCTTGTAAACCAAGTAATCGTGTCATTCTGACAACACCACCAACACCGGGGATTAAACCTAACGTCACCTCTGGTAAACCAAGCACTACTTTTTTTGATAATGCAATACGATGATGACAGGCCAGTGCAAACTCCCAACCACTACCAAGTGCTGCACCATTTATACAGGCTACGACAGGTTTACCACATGTTTCTAACCATCTCATCGCCGCCTTTAATGAAGACAATAGCGCAAAACTTTCCTCAGTACTTGCCTCCACGCTTTGGCTCAATTCCGATATGTCACCCCCAGCAAAAAAACTCGCTTTATCTGAACGCAGAATAACACCAGTAAAGCTCATCTCTTTTAGGGTGCTAATCATTTCTATATAATCACGAATAAAGGCACGATCAAGTAAGTTAACCCTCGCATCTTCCTTATTCAAGATTAAATGTACAATGCCTGCATCGTCTTGCTTTAAACTGATTGATGACATAGTTTACCCCTCTACTCGTTCAATAATTGTCGCAATACCCATGCCGCCACCGACACATAACGTCACAAGCCCACGCTGTAAATGACGAGCTTCGAGTTCATCTAATAACGTGCCTAAAATAATGGCACCTGTCGCCCCTAATGGGTGACCCATCGCAATAGAACCGCCGTTAACATTGACAATATCAGCAGATATATCAAGCTCAGTCATGAAGCGCATAACAACCGCCGCAAACGCTTCATTCACTTCAAACAGGTCAATATCAGTAATAGATAACCCAGCAACAGCCAATACTTTTTTCGCTGCGGGAACGGGACCAGCCAACATCATCGTAGGATCAGAACCGACAACTGCGGTGGCAACAACTCTTGCTCTGGCTTTCAATCCCCATCGTCTACCAGCCTCTTCACTACCAAGGAGCACTAACGCGGCACCATCTACGATCCCAGAGGCATTACCTGGTGTATGCACATGTTGAATCTGTCCCACTTGTGGATAATGGCGTTTAGCGACACTATCAAAAATAGTTCGACCAAGATGTTCAAAAGCGGGATTAAGTTTTGCTAACGAAGTGACGGTACAATCTGGACGAACAAGCTCATCTTTATCCAGTAACAACGTGCCATTGCGATCATGTACAGGAACGACAGATTGATTAAATGCACCACGTTCCCAAGCTGCTGTAGCTCGTTGGTGAGAGCGTGCAGCAAATGCATCTACATCTTCACGGTTATAACCGTCAAGCGTTGCGATCAGGTCAGCGCCAATCCCTTGCGGCATATAATCTGTAGCGAGACTAGTTTCAGGATCCATCGACCAAGCACCACCATCACTGCCCATCGGCACTCGAGACATAGACTCAATGCCACCAGCTATCACCAGATGTTCCCAACCAGATCGTATTTTCATTGCCGCCATATTCACTGATTCAAGCCCTGATGCACAAAATCGGTTTAGACTCACACCTGCAACGTTATCTTTCCAACCAGCGACCAGAGCAGCCGTTTTAGCAATATCAGCCCCTTGATCAGCAATCGGCGTGACACAACCTAATACAATGTCGTCAACAGCATCAGTATCAAATCCATTTCGGGCATATAGATGATTAAGTAAATCAGCGAGTAAATTAACGGGCTTCACTTCGTGTAAAGCACCTGAGATTTTACCAAGGCCACGAGGGGTTCGAATTGCGTCATAAATGAATGCTTGCGGGATCATCACTATCTCCTAGATAGAAATAAAAGAGTGCGTCATCAAGTGAATTATTACTACTGGTTACACGAGTATCTTAATGCAAACAAAAAGTTATACATTACTACAACAATAGCACAACAACTGACGAACCTTTAACCCATGTACTTATCAATATAATTGAATACTGCTCGCTGAGTTACCACTGTTATCTTCCAGCGCGACATCAGCACCACGTTCAATGAGTAATAATCGAAGCTCTTTACGACCAAATAATGTCGCATACATAACAGCAGTCTGCCCTGCATTATTTTTCTGATTCGCATCACAATCACTTTTCATTAATGTCTTTGCAATAGTGAACTCAGCCCTAAAAATAGCAGCCATTAAGGCTGTATTACCTTTATTGTCCTTCGCACACACATTCGTTCCCCGTTGAATCAGCGTATTAACAACTGATTTTTGACCATGATATGTCGCAAGCATTAATGCGGTATACCCTTTATTATTTTTAATATCAATCGGTAAACCAGCATTCAAGAATTCAGTTACAACCTCATTATCACCTGTTCTCGCTGCTGCATAGTAATATGGGGTTAGATCTTCATAACCATGTTGCAAAGGTAATTCACTGGCATGTAAATTTACGATGACAAGTAAAGATAAAATAGGAGTAATAAATAATAGTGGGATTAGGTTTTTAGGGTTTAGCATATTTTAGCACTCAATTCATTTTGATAAATGCGAAAGGACCCCTTTAAAGAACTCCCTTTCGCATCGTATTAGTTCACTTATAAACTCATTGCCATCTTTTTAACTTTAGCAAGATCACCGTTTACCGCTTTGCTTAATTCAGTACCGTATTCAGTATCAGCTTTATAGAAAAAGCTCAGCATTTTATGTTTAACATCGCTATTTTGAACAGAGCCAAGATCACCCGATAAATTACGGATTAAATTACGCTGCTCTTGCTCAGTGAAACTACGATATAGATCACCCGCCTGTGTAAAGTTTAATTGCTTATAAATAGCACGTTGCTGCACATTACCAGTTAACGATGGCGTAGAGTGACGTGCTGATTCATCTCCAACAACACCTTCACTACTCGGCTGATAGTTAACATTAGACATTGTCGACCCCGTATTAAGCGCGCCATCTTGGTTATAATTAACCACATTTACCACAGGACGGTTAATCGGTAGTTGCTGGTGATTAGCACCTAAACGATACATTTGCGTATCAGAATAAGAAAATACGCGGCCTTGTAACAACCTATCTTCCGACGGTTCAATACCTGGGATAAGGTTCGCAGGGGCCATTGCTACTTGCTCAGTTTCTTGGAAGAAATTAGTTGGCATTCTGTTTAATGTCATCGTACCAACTTTCGTTTCAGCAATATTGGCCCACACTTTCGTTGCATCGAGCGGATTATAATCAAAATTATTTAGATCCGATGGGCTCATGACCTTGATATACAAGTCCCATTGCGGATATTGCTCTGCAGCAATGCTATCGTATAAGTCGCGTGTTAAGTGTTGAAAATCCTTCGACTGTACTTTAGCAACTTCGTCAGCATCTAAATTATCAATACCTTGTAAGCTCTTCCAGTGGAATTTCACATAACTAACGTCACCAGATTCATTAATCATCTTATACGCATGAACACCAAAACCATCCATTTTACGGTAGCTTGCAGGCGTACCATTGTCACTATATACCCACGTCAACATATGGATCGCACCAGGCTCATTTGAAAAGAAGTCAAACACACGATTAGCGTCTTGAATATTGGTCACTGGTGATGGTTTTAACGAGTGAACCATATCTGGAAATTTAATTGCATCTCTAATAAAGAACACAGGTAGATTATTACCAACCAGATCCCAATTTCCTTCATCTGTGTAGAACTTAGTGGCAAAACCTCTTGGGTCGCGAACTGTCTCAGGACTACCTTTACTGTGAATCACTGAAGAAAATCGCACAAATACCGGTGTTTCTTTACCTTTATCTGCAAACGGTGCCGCAGCAGTAATACCACTAAAATCAGTCGTCGCCACGAATACACCGTGCGCGCCAGCACCACGGGGATGCACTACGCGCTCAGGAATACGTTCACGAGCAAAACGTTGTAGCTTTTGAATTAATTGCACGTCTTCTAATAACACACTACCGTTTGAACCAGCGGTAATAGAGTTTTGGTTATCACCTACCGGAGCACCATTATCTCGAGTAAGTGTTTCTGCAGCGACATTGAAGGCAAGGCCCATACTTAAGGCAATCACTAAATACTTTTTATTAAAGTTCATTTTATAACTCACTCACACTTATAATATATATTATTGAAGCGAGCAGTCTAGTGTTATTACCTTCCGTTGTTAATACGTTATAACCTTACCGATTAAAAGGTAAAATCTATCTAAAACAATAACTAAGAGACACTCCCTATCAATGTGATAGACAATGTAAATGAATATCAAACTGGACTTTTATCGCTTAAGTACTGATAATCCTCCCACTAATAAATACTCAAAACAAATTAACTATGCCTCTTCGCGATTACCAACAAGCTGCTGTAGATGCCGCTTTAGCTCATTTTAGAAAATCAGATCAACCCGCGGTTATTACGCTGCCAACAGGGGCTGGTAAAAGCCATGTATTGGCCGAACTGGCGCGTCTTGCTCGACACCCCGTTTTGATTCTTGCCCATGTAAAAGAGTTGGTTGAGCAAAATCACAGTAAATTTGAACATGACGGTTTTCAAGCAGGCATTTTTGCTGCGGGACTCGGTAAGAAGCAAGACGGGTTTAAAACCACCTTTGCTAGTGTTCAATCACTTAGTCGAAACCTCGATAAATTTGATGGCTTCTTTTCATTGCTCATTATCGATGAATGCCATCGCGTCAGTTTAAGTGAAGATAGCCAATACCAAAAAGTCATCGCCCATTTAAAAAAGACCAACCCAAAACTGAAAGTACTTGGCTTAACCGCGACCCCCTATCGATTAGATAAAGGGTGGATATATAAGAAACATTATCAAGGATATGTCAGAACTGAAGATGAAACGCCATTCGAGAGTTGCATCTTTGAGTTACCACTACGTTATTTGGTGCAAAAAGGCTTCTTAACAACACCAACTGTTATTGATGCACCTGTTGCACGTTACCAGTTTGATGATTTACCACAAGAATATAATGAAGTACAACTCGATCAGTTTTTAGCTAAGGCCCCACGAGTCACACAGGCAATTTGTAAACAACTCATAGAACTAGCTGCAAACCGTGAAGGCATTATGATTTTTGCTGCCAGCATTAAGCATGCACAAGAGATCTTCAAACAATTACCAGATGGACAAGCCGCAATTGTCACAGGTAAAACGACAATTAAAGAACGTGATGAGTTGATCCGCCAATTTAAAGCTAAAGAAGTAAAGTATCTCGTTAATGTATCAGTATTAACAACCGGCTTTGATGCCCCACACGTAGATGTAATTGCCATTTTACGTCGAACAGATTCAGTGAGTTTATACCAACAAATTGCAGGACGCGGTTTACGCCTTGCTGAAGGCAAAACTGATTGCCTAATTATTGATTACGCAGGTAATGGGTTTGACTTATACCAACCTGAAATCGGTTCAACTAAACCGAACAGCAATAGTGACCTAGTACAAGTACCTTGCCCGAGTTGTGAATTTGCCAATCTATTTTGGGGAATAACAGATGCCGATGGTGACATCATTGAACATTATGGTCGTCGTTGCCAAGGGCTAATTGAAGCGAATAATGGCAGCGAAGAACAATGTAACTATCGTTTTAAATACAAGCAATGCCCACAGTGTAATGCCGAAAATGATATTGCCGCGAGAGAGTGTCAACAATGTCACGTAGACCTGATTGACCCCGATAATCAATTGAAAAAAGCACTGCAATTAAAGGATCGAAAAGTACTACGCTGTTCGGGTATTTCAGCTCAATCGGATGGTGATAAAATCAAAGTACACTACCACGATGAAGATGGAGACACAGTCAAAGAAACCTTCTACTTTAGTAATACTAAACAACGTCAGCGATTTTTAAGTATTTTTTCTAGAACGGTCACAGGTTCAGCTGTTACAGCCACAACAGCAGAACAGATTGTATCTAATATTCAACAGTTTGTAGCGCCCGATTTTGTAATCGCAAAAAAGGAAAAGTACTTTTGGAAAATAGAACATCGCATTTTCGATTATAAAGGGAATTATCGTAAAGCTAACCAGCAATAAAATCGTTAATGGTCATGTCGAGTTAAAAATAGGCGCTAACGACCAAAATTAACACAGTCGGCTGTCACTCTTTTACGAATGTTGTCAACACAAAAAACTAGTAAAACTACCTATTTGGTAAATATACGTAAATAATGCTGTAATATTTATAAAAGACTTGATTGAGCTTATTTAACATCTAGAATGAGTAGAACAAATACATCATCTGAACGAGCTATGGTAGTTTTTTATAAGACCGGCTCAGTCTCACCTCAGAACTTACATCATTTTTATATCGCGTATATAAATCTCGGAGTTTATTAAATCATGAAAAAGTGGACCGTCGTCATGTTACTAATTGCGCTGGCCTTATTTGGCAGTGTGATTGGCTTTAATCTTTTCAAACAAAAAAAGATTGCAGAATTTATGGCCAACAGACCAGAACCTGAGTTTCCTGTTACTGTTGTCGACACTAAGACATCAGATTGGATTCCTACAATTCAAGCAATTGGTTTCATCGAACCTAATCAAGGTGTCGATATTGCCAATGAAGTTGCTGGTAAAATCGATAGCATCTCATTTGATTCTGGTACAAAAGTTAAAGAAGGCCAACTTTTAGTTAGTCTTGATGCTGAAGTAGAAAAAGCAAATCTGAAAAGCTCGCAAGCAAAACTAAATGCAGCTAAATCTAAATTCTTACGTTATGAAGCGCTTTATAAAAAGAACGCTGTATCAAAAGAAGCATTAGATGAATCAGAAGCGTCTTACTCTTCATTACTTGCTGATATCGAAAGCCAAAAAGCAACAATTGAACGTCGTCAAATCACAGCACCATTCGATGGTGAAATTGGTTTACGTAACGTTTTCTTAGGTGAGTTTTTATCTGCGGGTTCATCAATCGTTCGTTTAGAAGATACAAGCGTTATGCGTCTTCGTTTTACGGTGCCGCAAACTCAAATTTCAAAAGTATACATAGGTCAAACAGTTGAAATTTTCGTTGATTCTTACCCAGAAACGGCATTCAGCGGTAAAATCAGTGCGATTGAACCTGCTGTTAACTTCCAAAGTGGTTTAATTCAAATCCAAGCTGATATTCCAAATAACGAATCACAACTTCGTTCAGGTATGTTTGCACGTGCGAATGTAATTTTGCCAACGGTTGAAGATCAAATTACGGTACCACAAACAGCAATCACATTTACGCTTTACGGTGACAATGTTTATCTTGTTAACGAAGACGAAAATGGTGATCTACGTGTAACACAATCTGTTGTTAAAGTGGGTGAACGTATTGGTGCAATTGCTCATGTATTGGAAGGCGTTAAAGCCGGTGACAAAATTGTCACATCAGGTCAAGTACGTTTAAGTAATCACGCGAAAGTGCGTATTATTGAAAACGATACATTGACAGTGCCAGCTGAAACACCAATGCTTTAATCGGAGGATACATGCGCTTTACTGATATTTTTATCAAGCGTCCTGTTCTAGCGGTATCTATCAGCTTTTTGATTGCGTTGCTTGGTGTTCAAGCAATTTTCAAAATGCAGGTGCGAGAATACCCTGACATGACCAATACGGTTGTTACCGTAACAACTGGCTACTACGGTGCCAGCGCCGATTTGATTCAAGGCTTTATTACTCAGCCCTTAGAGCAAGCGGTCGCCCAAGCCGATAATATCGACTTTATGACCTCATCAAGTGTATTAGGTAGTTCAACAATTACCATTACGATGAAGCTAAATACCGATCCGAATGCGGCACTATCTGATATTTTGGCTAAAACGAACTCTGTTCGTTCACAATTGCCAAAAGAATCTGAAGATCCAACCGTGACAATGTCTACGGGTTCAACAACGGCGGTAATGTATATTGCCTTTAGCAGTGATGAACTCTCTTCTAGTCAGGTAACCGATTATCTTGATCGTGTAATCAACCCGCAACTGTTCACCATTAATGGTGTTTCTAAAGTAGACATGTATGGTGGTATTAAATACGCACTACGTGTTTGGTTAGACCCATTAAAAATGGCCGCGTATGACCTTACCGCAACCGAAATTATGGGTGTGCTGAATAGTAATAACTATCAGTCTGCAACGGGTCAAGCTATTGGTGAATTCGTGCTTTACAATGGTAATGCCGATACCCAAGTAGGTAGTGTTGAAGATCTAGAACGTCTTGTTGTATCAGCAGATAAAGGTCAAGTGATTCGCTTAAGTGACATTGCAAAAGTGTCTTTAGAGAAGAGCCATGACGTTTATCGCGCATCTGCAAATGGTAAAGAAGCCGTTGTTGCTGCCGTTAACGCCGCACCAACAGCAAACCCTATTAACATTGCTGCTGATGTATTAAAGCTATTACCTGAACTTGAGCGTAACTTACCGACTAACATCAACATGAACGTGATGTATGACTCAACAGTTGCGATCAATGAATCAATCAAAGAAGTAATTAAAACGATTATTGAAGCAGCACTTATTGTAATCGTGGTAATTACCTTATTCCTTGGTTCACTGCGTGCCGTTATCATTCCAATCGTGACAATCCCACTGTCTTTGATCGGTGTTGCAATGGTTATGCAGATGTTTGGTTTCTCATGGAACTTAATGACACTGCTAGCGATGGTACTGGCGATTGGTCTGGTAGTAGATGACGCGATTGTTGTATTAGAAAATATTGACCGGCACATCAAACTCGGAGAGTCCCCTTTCCGAGCTGCTGTGATTGGTACGCGTGAAATTGCTGTACCTGTTATCGCGATGACATTAACACTGGGTGCGGTATATGCACCGATTGCGTTAATGGGTGGTATCACGGGTGCGTTATTTAAAGAATTCGCACTTACCCTTGCTGGTGCGGTATTCATTTCTGGTATTTTAGCACTTACATTGTCTCCGATGATGTGTTCTAAAATCTTATTAGCCAATGCGAAGCCAAGCAAATTTGAACAAATTGTTCATGCTTTCCTTGATCGTATGACTAACGGTTATGAAAGAATGATCAGTGCAGTAATGCACAAACGTCCGGTTATGATTGCATTCGCTATTATCGTATTTGCAGCTATGCCATTCCTGTTCAAATTTATTCCAAGCGAACTTGCACCGTCAGAAGACAAAGGTGTATTGATGATGATGGGTACTGCACCATCAAATGCTAACTTGGATTACATTCAAAACTCAATGAGTGAAGTTAACGCTAAGCTAAACGAACAGCCTGAAATTGCCTACGCTCAGATCTTCTCTGGTGTACCTAGCTCAAACCAAGCATTTGGTATTGCGTCTATGGTTCCTTGGAGTGAACGTGAAGCAAGCCAAGGCGAAGTTGTTGATCGTATTACTGGACTTGTTAAAGATGTACCAGGGATGTCAGTTATTGCTTTCCAAATGCCTGAATTACCAGGTGCTGGTTCTGGCTTACCTGTACAATTTGTGATTACGACACCGAATAGTTTTGAAAGTCTATTCCAAGTAGCGAGTGACGTATTAACAGAAGTACAATCTAACTCATTATTTGTGTATTCGGATTTAGATCTTAACTACGACTCTGCAACAATGAAGATTAACATTGATAAAGATAAAGCCGGTGCTTACGGTATTACCATGCAAGACATTGGTATTACACTGAGTACGATGATGTCTGACGGTTACGTTAACCGTATTGATTTAAATGGCCGTTCTTACGAGGTAATTCCTCAAGTTGAACGTAAATACCGTTTGAATCCTGAATCAATGAATAGCTACTACGTACGTGCAGCTGATGGCCGCGCAGTACCACTAGGCAGCTTAATCACGATTGATGTTGTAGCAGAACCACGTTCACTTCCTCACTTCAACCAACTTAACTCAGCAACTATTGGTGCTGTACCAAGTCCGGGTGTTGCAATGGGTGATGCGATCTCATGGTTTGAAAACACTGCATCATCGATGCTTCCAAAAGGTTATCGTTATGACTTTATGGGTGAATCTCGTCAGTTTGTAACAGAAGGTAGTGCCTTGTATATGACCTTTGCGCTTGCATTGGCAATCATTTACCTTGTACTGGCTATTCAGTTTGAATCAGCGCGTGATCCTTTAGTTATTATGGTATCTGTACCACTTGCTGTATCTGGTGCGTTAATATCACTGGCTTGGGGTTTATCAACCATGAATATTTATTCTCAGGTAGGTTTGATTACCCTCGTCGGTTTGATTACTAAGCATGGTATCTTGATTTGTGAAGTAGCAAAAGAAGAACAGTTACATCACGGTAAGAGCCGTACAGAAGCGGTAATTGAAGCAGCTAAAGTACGTTTACGTCCAATTCTAATGACAACAGCGGCAATGATTGCGGGTCTTATCCCGTTAATGTATGCTACTGGTGCAGGTGCTGAACAGCGCTTTAGTATTGGTCTAGTAATTGTATCTGGTCTTGCTATTGGTACACTGTTTACACTATTCATCTTACCGGTAATTTATTCATTCCTTGCGACTGAACACAAACCATTACCGATTTTCGTTGAAGACGAAGAGCTAGAAGAAAGTGATAAACAACATGCGATTGAATGTGCTAAAGCAGCAGCTTGTGAAGAAAAACCAGCAAGCTAGTGCATTGATTAGGGCTAAAATAACATGTCCTAATCAATTATAATTAGATATTCATTTAAAGAGGTCGCTTATGCGGCCTCTTTTTTTAGCCATCATTTTAAAGTCAGACGTGATATTCATTTTATGCTTCTCACTCTGTTACAGAGTATTCATTATGCCCACTTTAGATAAGCTCCCTATTCCATTACTTGGCTTTGCTGCTTTCAGCGGCACAGGTAAAACAACATTAATAACCCAGCTGCTACCAAAATTGATTGAACGTGGCTTACGTGTCGGCATGGTAAAACACAGCCATCATGATATTGAAATGGACAACCCGAATAAAGACAGCTATAAACTACGAAAAGCAGGTGCTTGTCAGATGGTATTAGCATCGCCGCACCGCACCATTTTATTCGCAGAGCAAGATGAGCCTGAAGAGCCGCAATTAATTACACAGCTTAATTGGTTAAATATCGATGAATTAGATTTGGTACTTGTAGAAGGGTTTCGTCATGAGGCGTTTACCAAGATAGAGCTTCACCGCCCTAGCTTAGGCAAACCAGTATTAGCAACTAATGACGAACATATTATCGCAATCGCCACGGATGCAGCGATTGATAAAACAGCGTTAAAAAATAAAACATTAACGTATTTAGATATGAATAATATTGATGAAATAAGTGATTTCGTGGTGCGATACAGCCAACAAATACTTACTTAAGTCAGTGATATAAACTACTTAAACGAACAAACAGAGCCAGATTATTTAATTGGCTCTTCTGCCACTACCTCAGTTAACTCGTTAAGATACTCTTCATAACTAGACTCTACATTTAAGTCACATGCCATTAAATCCGTCATGGCTATTTTTTCAAGATTTTCAAGCTCAGCTATATTTTCTTGTAATGCGACCTGCTGTTCACGCAGTTCGCTTAAACGGCTTCGACTCTGATGCAACATGTATAACATACGCGTTGCACTATCCGGTTTATCATCATATAAAGCTAAATAATGCTTCGCAGATTCCAAACTAATACCTAAACGTTTACTCCGTAAAATAATAATTAAGCGCGCTCGTTGACGGTAGTCATAGTACATAAACCGTCCTCGACGTTCAGATTGCAATAACCCTTTCGTCTCATAAAAGCGGATAGCGCGTCGCGTGATCGAAAACTCTTCGGAAAGATCAGCCGCGGTATAATACGTCGTCATTTAGTTAAACCCTTATTAATTACTATGTTTTACTCTGCAACGAATAATCTATCACAAATTAACCCTATTGCTTAATTTAAACCATAATTAGTGTTGCAAAGCTTATGTAATGCGAACTAAACACTGCAATGCATTGAGGTTAGTGATGAGAATACCCAAACTACAATCAAATCAATACTCGTGGTTTATACGCCCATTTTTATGGCTGCTCGCGAGAAATCAAAATACAACCTTAAAGCCAGCACAAATACTCGGACGTAGGCCTAAATTATTTACTGCTATTTTTCTATTATACCGAACTATTAATAGAAAAAGCTCCCCTATTCAACCTTATATTCATGCTCTATTAAGTGTGCGTGTTGCACAACTCAATCAGTGTGCGTTTACTATCGAACACGACTCCAAAATATTAAAGAATCTAAAAGAGAGACTAAACAAAGAAAAGTTATTAGATTGGCAAAACTGTGAAGACTTCAAACCACAAGAGTGTGCGGTGTTGGCTTATACAGATGCAATTACAAACACGGCATTGCATGTGACAGATAGGCATATGGATCAACTACGTCAGTACTATAATGACGATGAGATCATTGAATTAACCACCATCATTGTATTTCAAAACATGACAACAAAGTTTAACACTGCGTTTGATGTGTGCAGAAAAACCCTTTAACACTCCATGCCAGGCAATAAAAAAGCGAGATATTGAATACTTAATCAGTACACAATATCCCGCTATCATCGTAAACTATAAAATTAACGGCCCATACGTTTTAACGCTGAAGTCGAGAAGTCTTTACGTTTTGCTTTAACATCAAATTGAATGCCTTTGCGCTCTTCGTTATTTAGTCCTGTAACGAGGTAACGACCCGCAATAATATCGTAAAGCGTTTCAGCAGCAAACCAGTTAACATCCGCATTGTAGTATTGAACTGAATGCGCTTCAGCGACACGCCACAGATTACCACGTGCATCATAATGATCGATCACACCAGCCTGCCAGCTATCTTCATCAATAAAGAAGTTACGTTGAGCGTATACATGGCGTTGACCATCTTTCACTTTTGCTTGTACTTCCCACACACGGTGCTTTTCATAACGCGTGTATTCTTGATTAATATGACCCGGTTTTACAATATCTTTATATTCAAGATCCGTTGAAGAAAGATTGTAAGAGTTATATGGAATATACAGCTCTTTTTTACCAATCAATGTCCACTCATAACGGTCGGGCGCACCATTGTACATATCGTAGTTATCTGATGTACGAGAACCCTCTACGCCAATACCTTCACCATCATACGATACGTTAGGAGCACGACGAACACGACGCTGCCCTGAGTTATAAATCCATGCCTTACGTGGTTCTTTTACCTGATCCACTGTTTCATGTACCAATGCAATCGTCCCCGTTAGACGTGCAGGCGCAATAATACGTTGCATGTAATAGAACAAGATATTGTCATCTTTCTTCGCATCACGGCCACCTTTAAGCGCTTCTGGAATATAGAACTTATCTTGCACCTTCACCGCTGTGTAAGCACCGTTACGCTGTACCGGAATCGTTGTGATAACACGCTCCGCATGACCACCACGATAACGTGTGATATGGTTCCAAATAACTTCTAAACCATTTTCTGGAATTGGAAATGGAATCGCAATTTTAAATCCATTCAGACCATTACCACCAGCAGCCAAAGATGCATTTAACGCATTGCCTTTAATTGTTTCATAGATATCGTCAGACTGTGCGAAGCTGCGTCGAGTTTCATATACAGGCATCGTATAAGTATCAGGATATTTCTTGAACATGGCCAATTGACCAGGGGTTAAGTTATCTTTGTACTTATCCACGTTAGCCGCTGTGATGATAAACTCTGGTTTATCGGCAGCAAATGGATTGCTTACTCGATCATTTTTACCAATATTTGTACCTAAAATGGCATTAGTAATACCGCCAGTCCACGCTGGAATAGAACCATCGGCATTACCTGCTGTGACAGCACCTACAGGTGTTAATTCTTTGCCTAATTTGGCCGCATCTGCTTCACTTACTTTTGCAAGTGCTGATGCCGAGAATGCCATTGCCACTGAAAGGGCTGCTACGCTATACGCTTTATTGAAAACTTTCATCATTAAAATCCTTTTCTAAACTTCTATTCGTTCTATCCGTATTAACCATGTAATTGTTCATTACATATTAGAACGATACACCAACAGCAGCAGACACATAATCACGATCAGATAGTGGATTAAAATCACCACCAAATTGTGTGTAGCTCACTGACATAGAATACATATTCAAGTAATTTGCTTTAAGTGCTAAATTCACACCAGTACGGCCTTCTTGGAACGTACCTTGTGGTTCAGGGCTGTAACCATAAACATCGTGCGACCAAGCAACTGAAGGGGCTAAATCAACACCGGCGAACACATTACGGTAATCAGCTTTCACAGCTAAACGATAACCAGCACTGTCTGATGTAGTAAAGCCATCATCTTCAGTAGTAAAACTTGTGCCATACACCGTTGCACGACCATATTTAATATCATTGTCGCCTTCAGGTAAATCCCATACGTGACCATAGCCAAGTTCTGCAACCGTTGTAATACGGTCTGTACCAAGAGCTTTATCGAAGAATTTGATAAACGTTAATTGCGACTGGGTATAGTCGAAGCGATCGAAACCATCCACCGTAGAACCAGCTGCAGCCTGCGTATATTCAGGTGTTAACGGAGAACGCGGATCTGAAGTCAAAGCAGATGCTAATAAATCCGCACCATTAATCTGAAGTGGCAAATCTAATCGATGACTCACCTCACCTGATACAGCCCACTCGGATACTGTTGTATTAAAGCTTAAGCCAAATAGCTGGATATCTTCAGGATAAACCGTGTGATAGTTGGAGTTATATTGTTCTGCAGTTATACCCAGTCCACTTAAATCAGTTCCAACCGGAACAAATGGACTACCAATTGCCTGCCCATAAGTATAGCCTTGACCAGGTACAAGTGTATTTGCTAAGCCAGCTTCTGCACTCGCGTACGGTAAGCGAGAATGGTAGTTCATATAGTACAAACCAAACTCTGTTGCATTTAAACTTTCAGCATAATATTTAAATGCCACACCAAATTGACCATCATCTGATGCCATTTCATCTGTTCCACGAGTGGCATAGAAACCAGTATCATATAACCCTTTATCTACCCATCCTAGACCTGGATCAACAACTAAGACATCACAACCTTCAGCTAAGTAATCTGCTGTCGAGAAGTATGTGCCACAGCTGTCAATCACTGTTGGTTCAAACTCTAATTGGTAAAATGCTTCAACGCTTAAGTTATCCGTTAAACCTATATTGGCAAAAATCATGTTTACCGGTAATAAACCTTCTTTTACTTCCGCACCCGGACGACGGAAAGCAGCTGCATCAACAGGGTTAACCGCATTGATACCACCTTGAATGAATGAACTCTCCCCCCAGTTAACCACTTGTTTACCAATACGTAAATCAACAGCCATTTCACCAACATAAAAGCCTGTGAAAATATAAGCATCCAGTAATGCGACACCTTTTGATTTAGTTAAATCATTAAAGTCATCATCATTAATTGGTTCGTTAGCGACATAACCATTTGTACCACTGCCATGGTGCACATCATTTTGATCAAGCGCGTAGTCATACCAATATTTACCACGTACAAACGCACCAAAGGTTGTACCCTCCTCGGTTTCATAGGTTAAACCAAGATCATGAATACCTTTAATAGTTTGGGTAAACGCATCACCTTTATCGTAATTTAAATTACCATCATCACCTGTCGGTGTATTACCCGGTAAACCACCGTTACCAACACCTACATTTTTGGCATCCTGTGCTTCGACACGCCAGCTTGAGCCAGCTGTAATTTGAGAGTTAAATGACCCTTCTACATCACCCCAATTAAATTCAACTGCGTGAGGCGCGGCTGTATAGCCAGAGACAATGAGCGCAAGAGCAATTGGTGTTGTCTTAAAGAATTTCTTCTGAGTTATATTTTTCATTATAGTATCCATGCTACACCTTTAATTTGTTTTCATTCCGTTAACAATTAGGTTCTAAGTATTATATTCACATAATACTTTTGTCACACAGTGTCAGGTATAGGCTAAACGCGCCAAATTATTGTCAATCGAGGCCAATGCTATATTTTATGCGAACTATGTCAAACAATTAGGATTGATGTAAGAACTTAATATCGGAAGCTTTATCCCCCTAAAGAGGAGGAAACAAGAGAAATAGTACTAGGTAGGTAGTAGAGATTTTTGTTAGTTTTTTGTTGCTTGATGAAATTGAAGTCGCCACTGGTGGTTGTAAAAACACCAAATTGAACTACGTAGGCTGCCTGTTTCTTTTATACGGCCATTATTAATCGAATTAGCCTGATAACAAACCAACATCGTATTAG